>NZ_JASGFS010000061.1:0-40671 GCF_047605465.1 Bradyrhizobium sp.
CGCTGTTCCTCTGCGTCGGCGTCGTCTACGACCGCATGCACACCCGCGAGATCGCGGCCTATGGCGGCCTCGTCAACCGGATGCCGCTCTACGCGCTGACCTTCATGGTCTTCACCATGGCCAATGTCGGTCTGCCCGGCACCTCCGGCTTCGTCGGCGAGTTCATGACGCTGCTCGGCACCTTCAAGACCTCGATCCCGACCGCCTTCTTCGCCACCTTCGGCGTGATCCTGTCGGCGGGCTATGCGCTGTGGCTCTACCGCAAGGTCGTGTTCGGGGCGCTGGTCAAGCCGTCGCTGATGACGATCAAGGATCTGACCTTCCGCGAATGCGTGACGCTGTTCCCGCTGATCGCGCTGACGATCCTGTTCGGCGTCTATCCGAAGCCGGTGCTCGACATGTCGGCCGCCTCGGTCCAGCAACTCGTCAACAACTACAACACCGCGGTGACGGCCGTGAAGGCCGCCGCACTGCTCCAGTGAGCGGGCAGATCAGGATATCGCCATGAGCTTTGAGACTGCAGGATATCAACTGGCGCCGGTGCTGCCCGAGCTGGTGCTCGCCATCGGGGCCATGGCGCTCCTGATGCTGGGCGCCTATCGCGGGCAGGGGACGACGAGGACGGTCACGACGCTGGCGGTCCTGCTCCTGGTCGTCGTCGGCGTGCTCGTGTACCTGCAGCCCGCCGGCAAGCAGGTGACCTTCGGCGGCAGCTTCATCGTCGACGATTTCGCCCGCTTCATGAAGATCCTGGCCCTGGTCGGCTCGGCGGTGACGCTCGTCCTGTCGACCGAGTTCCTGTCCGATCCCTCGCGCCGCATCTTCGAATACGCGATCCTCGTGCTGCTCTCGACCCTCGGCATGATGGTGCTGATCTCGGCCGGTGACCTGATCTCGCTCTATCTCGGCCTCGAGCTGATGTCGCTCGCGCTCTATGTCGTGGCGGCTTCGAACCGCGACAACGCCAAGTCGACCGAAGCCGGCCTGAAGTATTTCGTGCTCGGCGCGCTGTCGTCGGGCATGCTGCTCTACGGCGCCTCGCTGGTCTACGGCTTCACCGGCACGATCAATTTCGCCGGCATCGCCGCGGCCGCGACCGTGTCGAATATCGGCCTGGTGTTCGGCCTGGTCTTCCTGCTCGCCGGCCTGTGCTTCAAGGTTTCGGCCGTGCCGTTCCACATGTGGACGCCCGACGTCTACGAGGGCGCCCCGACGCCGGTGACCGCCTTCTTCGCGTCCGCGCCGAAGGTCGCCGCGCTCGCGGTCTTCACCCGCGTCACGCTCACCGCGTTCCCGGGCATCGTCACCCAGTGGCAGCAGATCCTGGTGTTCGTGGCGATCGCCTCGATGGCGCTCGGCTCCTTCGCCGCGATCGGCCAGTCCAACATCAAGCGCCTGATGGCCTATTCCTCGATCGGCCACATGGGCTTCGCGCTGGTCGGCCTTGCCTCCGGCACGGTCGAAGGCGCGCAGGGCGTCTTGATGTACATCGTGATCTACGTCGCGATGACCCTCGGCTCGTTCTCGGTCATCCTCGCCATGAAGCGCAACGGCCAGGCCGTCGAGCAGATCAGCGACTTCGCCGGCCTGTCGCGGACCAATCCGCTGCTCGCCTTCATGTTCGCGATGCTGCTGTTCTCGCTGGCCGGCATTCCGCCGCTCGCCGGCTTCTTCGCCAAATGGTACGTTTTCGTCGCGGCCATCAAGGCCAATTTGTTCACGCTCGCCGTGATCGGCGTGCTGAGCAGCGTGGTCGGCGCCTACTACTATCTCACCATCGTCAAGACGATGTATTTCGACGAGCCGGCCGGCCAGGTCGATCCCGTGCGTTTCGAGGTGCGGACGGTGCTGGCGGTTACGGGCCTGTTCAACATCCTGTTCGCGCTGTTCGCGGGCCCGGTGGTGAGCGTGGCTTCGGCCGCGGCAAAGTCGTTGTTCTAGGATGAGCTTCGCGCTCGGTCCTCGCGCATCGTCGGCGGGCTACCGGCTCGCCGCTTTCGAACGGACCGGCTCGACCAATACCGAAGCGATGGAACGCGCCCGGGCCGGCGAGCGCGGTCCGATGTGGTTCGTGACCTCGGAGCAGACCGCGGGCCGCGGCCGCCGCCAGCGCGCCTGGATCGCGCCGCGCGGTAATCTCGCGGCCAGCATTCTCGAGGTCATGGACGTGCCGCCCGCCGTTGCGGCCACGCTCGGTTTCGCGGCGGGGCTCGCCGAGGAGGCCGCCCTGGAGAAGGTCAGCCTCGAAGCCGCCTTGCGTCTCGGCCCCGGCCGTCCGCGCTACGCCCTGAAATGGCCCAACGACGTGCTTGCCGGCGGCAGGAAGCTCGTCGGCATCGCCCTCGAGGCCGAGCTCATCGGCAACAGCTTGGCCGTCGTCGTCGGCATGGGAACCAATGTCGTGGCGGCACCGGAAGGCACGCCGACGCCCGCGGTGTCGCTGGCCGCGCTGGGGGTCCAGATCAGTGCCGAAGAGCTGTTTTCGGCATTGTCCGACGCCTGGGTCGAGTTTCGCGGCATCTGGGACAATGGCCGGGGTTTTGCCGAGATCCGCAGGCTTTGGCTGGAACGTGCCGCGGGTCTTGGCGAGCGGGTCGCGATCAACACGGGAACGATGACGCTGGAAGGCATTTTTGACACCATCGACGATACCGGCTGCCTGATCGTCCGCACCGTCGAGGGCCGCTACGTGCCCGTGGCCGCGGGCGACGTGTTCTTCGGGCCGGTCGCCTCCGTAGGAGCTGCCTGATGGCAAGGCCCGACGAACTGGTCTTTGCGCCGCTCGGCGGGGTCGGCGAGATCGGCATGAACCTGTCGATCTATGGCCTCGGCAACCGCCATCAACGCGCCTGGATGGCGGTCGATCTCGGCGTCTCCTTCGGCGACGAGGAGCACCTGCCGGGCATCGACCTGATCATGCCCGACATCAGCTTCCTGGAGAAGGAACGCAAGAACCTGATGGGCCTGGTGCTGACCCACGCCCACGAGGACCATTTCGGCGCGATCATCGACCTCTGGCCGAAACTGCAGTGCCCGATCTACGCGACCAAGTTCAGCGCGGCGCTGTTCGAGGCCAAGTGCGCCGCCGAGCGCAACGCGCCGAACATCCCGGTGACGGTGATCCCGTCCGGCGGCCGCGTCGATGTCGGCCCGTTCAACGTCGAGTTCATTCCGGTCGCGCATTCGATTCCGGAAGCGCACGCGCTCGCGATCCACACCGAGGCCGGCACGGTGCTGCACACCGGCGACTGGAAGATCGATCCGACCCCGACGCTGGGAAGGCCGACCGACGAGAAGCGGTTGCGCGAGCTGGGAGGGCAAGGCGTGCTCGCCCTGATCGGCGATTCCACCAACGCCGTGCGCGACGGACGCTCGCCGTCCGAGGCCGAGGTCGCCAGGACCATCATCGATCTCGTGAAGGCGGCCAAGGGCCGCGTCGCCGTGACGACCTTCGCCTCCAACGTCGCCCGCATCAAGGCGGTGGCCGACGCGGCCAGGGCCGCCGACCGCGAGGTCGTCGTGGTCGGCCGCGCCATGGAACGCGTGGTGCAGGTCGCGCGCGAGAGCGGTTATCTCGAGGGCGTGCAGAACTTCCGCTCGCCGGAGGTCTACGGCCATCTCCCGCAGGACAAGGTGCTGGCGCTCTGCACCGGCAGCCAGGGCGAGCCGCGCGCGGCACTCGCCCGCATCGCCAACGACGACCATCCCGAGATCACGCTCAACCGCGGCGACAGCGTCATCTTCTCCTCGCGTACCATCCCGGGCAACGAGAAGGCGGTCGGCTCGATCATCAACAATCTGATGCTGCAGGGCGTCGAGATCATCACCGACCGCGACCATCTGGTCCACGTGTCCGGCCACCCCCGCCGCGACGAATTGCGCGACCTGATCGCCTGGACGAAGCCGCAGCTCCTCATTCCCGTCCATGGCGAGGCCCTGCATCTGCAGGAGCACGCCAAGCTCGCGCGCGCGGCCGGCGTGCCGCGTGTGCTGGTCTGCCGCAACGGTGACCTCGTCAAGCTCGGTCCCGGCGATCCCGGCATCATCGGTGAAGTGCCTTCGGGCCGTCTCTACAAGGACGGCACGATTCTGGAGGATTCCAAGTCCCGCGCGGTGGTCGAACGGCGGCGGATGGCATTTTCCGGCTGCGCCTTCGTGGCCGTCGCGATGACGGAGCAGGGCGAGCTCGCCGACGATCCCGAGGTCGATCTCGTCGGTATCCCCGAGAAGAACAGGGCCGGCGAGCCCTTCGACGACCTCGTCTTCGACGCGGTGGTCTCCACCATCGAGGGCCTGCCGCGGGCGCGCCGGCGCGATCCGGATGCGCTGGCCGAGTCGGTGCGACGCGCTGTCCGTGCGGTCATCAACGAACATTGGGGTAAAAAGCCCCCCTGTCTGGTACATGTGCTGACAGTCTAGTTGAGGCGCATGGTCCTCCCGGAAGATCGCTTCGCGCGTCTCCGGATCATGCTCTGAGGGAGAGAAAGATGCTGGGTCGGCTCAACCATGTGGCGATTGCCACGAAGGATGCGATCAAGGCTGCGAAGATCTACGGCGCGGCGTTCGGAGCCCAGATTTCGGAAGCGGTGGCGCTGCCCGAGCACGGCGTGACTACCGTGTTCGTGACGCTGCCCAATACCAAGATCGAATTCATCGAGCCCTATGGCGAGGGCTCCCCGATCGCGAAATTCCTGGAACGCAATGCCGATGGCGGCATCCATCATATCTGCTACGAGGTGGTCGACATCATCGCCTCGCGCGACACGCTGGTGAAGGAGGGCGCGCGGGTGCTCGGCGACGGCGTGCCGAAGATCGGCGCCCACGGTAAGCCGGTGCTGTTCCTGCATCCGAAGGATTTTTCGGGCGCGCTGGTCGAAATCGAGCAGGCCTAGGTCGGATCATGGCCGTCCAGATCTCAACTGCGATCGCGATTTACTTCGTCATCTGGTGGATCGCGCTGTTCGTGACGCTGCCGTTCGGCGTGCGCAGCCAGCACGAAGACGGCGTCGGTGCGCCCGGCACCGATCCCGGTGCACCGATCCTGACGCGGATGGGTGGCAAGCTGATCTGGACCACGATCATCTCGGCGATCGTCTATGGTCTCGGCATGGTGGCCTATCACGCCGGATATCTGCAGATCGAACGTCTGTCGAAATTGATGGGCATGCCGTTCTAGCTCGCGGACCCATTGGGGCACGGCCGCGCAGCCTGCCGGAGCGCGTCGGTTGACGCGTGGCGGAGATCAGACCTGAAGCGGATCGGGGCCGCCCCGCGATTGCTTTTCAGCGGGATGCCCTTCGGCGCCCCTCCTGCGGTGAAGGCCCCCGACGTCAGGACGACGTGCCGGACATGGCTTTCGACATGACGATTGTCCGCTCCTCGTCGTAGACCTCTTCCCGAACAGTCCTGAAGCCTCGCTTCGCATAGAACGGCTGTGCGGTGATCGAAGACTGGACATGCAACGCACCGATGGATTGAGCCAGGGCGGCGTTTTCGACCGCATCCATCAGCTTCGTTGCGACGCCGCCGCGCTGGTAGTCGGGGTGGACGAAGACGGATTTGACGCTATCGCCGCTGAGGCTTGCGGTCCCGATGACCCGGCCCTCGACGACGGCAACGAAGGCGTGACCCGTATCGAGGGTCGACGCGACCCTTTCCGGCAACGTCAGAACAAGTCGGTCGATCACCGACGCCGGATAGTCCCTGGCATTGGTTTCGCGCAACGCCCGTAACGTGATGTCATGGACGGCCGCTGAATCATCGGCCCTGGCGCGCCTGACCGTGATCGGCTTTGCGAGCATTCTTGTCTCCATCATCGTGGAGTCGGAGACGGATACAGAAGCCGCCTCCAGGGCGGGGGCGTGAACACAGGGAACGCGCGCTAACCCGCCACCGAATGGGTGGTGCTAAATTTCGCGGAAACGCGTGACCGATTGCCGTTCATGCCACCAACAGTGCCATCTCCCGGTGCGGGTTTCCAGCCTGGTCGGCGTCGATCCAGTCGCCGGCACCCGGCGAATCCGCCGGCCGGCCCATCGCGGGTGGGGGCGTTCCTCTCTTGGGAGTTCGCGATTTCGGAGATACCTTGGTCCCGGTCCTGTCCCGCAAGCGGGGGATGGGCGCACCATCGTTGTTCTGTCTTTTCAGCAATATTTTTCGGGGGGAACGAATGACTTTTCAAAGGATGGTCATTGCGCTTCTGGTGTTGATCGTCGCCGGGATCGGCGCCATCGGCTATGTCGAATGGAAGATGGCTGTGCAGGTGCGAACGCTCAAGGCGTTCGTCGAGGGCTACGTTTTCAATGAGGCCGTCGTCGCCTGCGAGCGGGCGCAGAGTTCGACGCCGTTCAAATGGAACGGCGGCAAGAGCACCGCGATCATCGGGTTGAACTCCGTCAAGCTCGACAAAAACACCGTCAGTGCCAGCTACACGCTGGTGGCGGACAGCGTTTATTGTGATTACGATCCGATCCAACGAAAGGCCGAGATCGGCTCGAGCTTCCTGGAGCGGGAGTAACGATCCGGCCGTGCCAAGGGCATGATCCGGACCAGTGCGACGCGGTTTTCCGGGACGATCATGCTCGAATAGCAAACCAGAGCGCGATCTCATCGCGCCTTGTCGTGGGATGGGATCGTCATGACCGAGGGCCGGCCCGGGGACTATCGGATTCTGCATGAGGCGGCCTTGCGGGATTATCTCGCAGGCGTTCCGGAATTGGCGGCGGCGCTTGGCGGCGGGCCCGCCTCATGGTCGGTCGCCGAGGTCGGCGACGGCAATCTCAACCTCGTCTTCATCGTGAAGGGCGCCCGCGGCGGGATCGCCGTCAAACAGGCGTTGCCTTACGTCCGTCTCGTGGGCGAAAGCTGGCCGCTGCCGTTGTCGCGCGCCCATTACGAATATCTGGCTCTGTCGAAGCAGGCAGAACTCGCGCCCGGCCTGGTGCCGGCGCTGCTGCATCACAACGAGGCGCTGGCGCTGACCGTGATGGAACTGCTCGAACCCCACATCATCATGCGCAAGGGAATGGTGGCGGGGACCCAGTATCCGCGCTTCGTCGACGACATCACCACTTTCATGGCGCGAACGCTGTTCTTCACCTCCGATCTCGCGCTTCCGGCTGCGGGAAAGAAGGAGGGGATCGCGGCCTTCGCCGGCAATCATGCGCTGTGCAAGATCACGGAAGACCTGATCTTCACCGACCCCTATCGTATCGCCGAGCAGAACCGCTGGACCTCGCCTCAGCTCGACGGTCTGGCCGCCGGCCTGCGTGAGGACATGGATCTCCACGTCGCGATCTCCCGGTTGAAGCTGAAGTTCCTGGCGAGCCCCGAAGCGCTGCTTCACGGCGACCTGCACACCGGCTCGATCATGGTGACGGACAGCCAGACCCGCGTGATCGATCCCGAATTCGCGTTCTATGGCCCGATGGGGTTCGATATCGGCGCGGTCATCGCGAACCTCCTGATGGCCTATTTCGCATCCGCCGGCCACGAGCGCTCGCCGGGCGAGCGACGCGCGTTCGAGGCCTGGGTTCTCGAGACGGTCGAGAAGGTGTGGGACGGCTTTTCCCGCAAATTCCTCGATCTCTGGCGCGACGGTGCGGCCGGCGATGCCTATCCCGTCTCGCTCTTTCCCGGGGAGAAGGGCGCCGCACGGCTGGAGGCCGAGCGGCAAGCCTACATGCAGCGTCTCTTCGCCGACACGGTCGGCTTTGCCGCGGCCAAGACCATCCGACGCATCTTCGGTCTCGCCCACAACATCGATTTCGAACTGATCGAGGATCCGCAGAAGCGTGCGATCAGCGAGGCCCGCGCCGTGAGGCTGGCACGCGCGATGATGGTGGAGACGGGCGCATTTCCGGCCATCGCGGATGTCACGAACGCCGCGCGAAAACTGCGGGATTGGCGGCAGGAATGATCGAGCAGAGCCGGGTGACGCGGAGTGCGCCTGCGGCGTTACTTTCGATTGCCTCTCAACGCCCGCAATGACGGGAGAGGGATTGTCGCGGAACGCAAATGGAAACGAAAACCGTTCACTGATCCTCGGCCGCGTGATGTCGGATGGGACCGGTCGGTCAGTTGCAGACTTCCTCGTTGAATCCCCCCGGACCGTTATGCTCGAGATGACAGCCCTTCATCACCGCGCGGCAGGGGAAGCTGGCCTTGCAGTAGACCTGCGCTGGTGCCTGGGCTTTCGCTTGCCTCAGGGGTTTTTCGCGCTTGACCGGGTCCGTGGTGTTTGGGGTGGTCTTCTGCGCATTGGCCGGTGCAAGTGAGATGACCGCGGCCGCCAGTGCGCCGTAGATGAGTGACGAGGCTCGCATGACCGTTCCTCCACCACCGAGATGACATTTTTGTTCGACGAATGCGCGACCGTCAGGGAAGGTTTGAAAGCGCGCGGCTTCGCTCAACGACGTCGCCAGGTCGGAGTCCATGGTCCACCCGACAGGTGATGACCATGATGCCACCGTGCTCCTGTTTTGCCCGACGTGTCAAATCCTGTTCAGGCAATGGGGCGAACAGGCCGCGCCGAATGCTTCAATGCTTCCTACTGTGCATGGGGTTGTTTTCGCGATTTTTGCGGACGGGGCCTAGTCCGCCGCTTTCTCCCTCAGCCGTTGCGCGTAGACGTTGATGATCAGGGCCGCCAGCAGGATCAGGCCGCGGATCAGGATCTTCAGGAAGCTGTCGATGTTGACGTGGTCGAGGCCGTTGTTGAGCACGCCGAGCACGAACAGGCCGACGATGGTATTGCCGATGCCGCCGCGGCCTCCGAACAGGCTGGTGCCGCCGACGACGACGGCGGCGATGGAGTCGAGCAGGTAGGTGTCGAACTCGTTCTGCTGCGCGCTGCCGAAATGGGCGACGCCGAGCATGCCGCCGATGCCGGAGCACACGGCCGAGATCACCATCACCGCGCCGAGGATGAGCTTGACGTTGAGGCCGGAATATTCGGCCGCCTCGCGATTGCCGCCGACCATGTAGATGTAACGGCCGAAGCGCGTGTAGGTCAGCACCAGATGGCCGCCGAGCAGCATCACCGCGGCGACGATGACGATCCAGGGAATGCCGCCGATCGAGCCGGAGCCGAGCGTCGCGATCAGGTCGGGCACCTTGTAGGCGATCTGGCCGCGCACCAGCAGCGCGGAGATGCCGGCCGCGATCTGCATCATCGCCAGCGTCATGATGAAGGAGGGGATGCCGATCACGGTCAGCCCGAGGGCGTTGACGAGCCCGAGCAGGGCGCAGAGCAGGATGGCGAGCAGGATCGCGACGGCGCCCGGCAGCGGCAGATTGGCGATGTTGACGTAGGACTCCTGCAGCGTGAAGTAGGCGACCGCGATGCCGGTGACGTTGGCGATGCTGGCGATCGACAGGTCGATCTCCGCGCACAGGATCACGAAGGTGAGGCCGACCGCGATGATGCCGGTGACCGAGACCTGGGTCAGGATGTTGCCGAGGTTGTCCAGCGTCGCGAAGGATGGGCTGGCGAAGGCGAAGAAGGCGGACAGGAAGATCAGCGTCAGGAACGGCGCGATATTGCGCATCTGCGAGCGCAGGAAGGGTGCAAGGCCCCCCGCCTGCCGACCCGCCGCCGGAGCCGTCTCACTGCTCGCCATTGTGCTTCTCCGTCACGCCGCCTCCAGCAGGCGGTCCTTGCTGACCGGCTCGTTCCTGAATTCGCGCACGACCGCACCGCGCTTGAGCACCAGGATGCGGTCGGCCAGCGACAGCACCGTTTCCGGCTCGGTCGACAGCACGATGATGGCGAGGCCCTTGGCGCGGAGATCGCGCACGATGTTGATGACGTCGTTCTTGGCACCGACGTCCATGCCGCGGGTCGGTTCGCACAGCACGAGCACCTTGGGCGGATAGGTCAGCCATTTCGCGAGCGCGACCTTCTGCTGGTTGCCACCCGAGAGCATGCCGAGGTCGAGGCCGACCACCGGCGGCCTGATCTGGAGTTGCTCGACCTGGCGCTTGGCGATGTCGCGCTCCTGCGCCGGCTTGAGCAGGAGTGCCGAGATGCGGTCGAGGATGCTGATCGAGATGTTCTTGTAGACGGGCTCCTGGTGGAACAGCATGGCGCGCCGGCTCTCGGGCACCAGCGCCACGCCCGCGCGCCGTGCCGCCGCGGTGCTGGCGAAGGTCCTCGGCGTCCCCTCGACGGCGAGGGTGCCGGCGTCCGGCTTCAGCTTGCCGAAGAGGATGCGCGACAATTCCTGCTGGCCGCAGCCCATGAAGCCGTAGATGCCGAGCACCTCGCCGGCACGCGCCTCGAAGGAGACGTCCTGCAGGCTTCGCGCGAGCGAAAGCTGGTCGGCCCTGAGCACGACGGAACTGGCGCTCGGCTGCGGCAGCATCAGATCGTCGCTGTAGCTGTGCTCCAGCGCCTCGCCGCCGCGGCCGATCATGGCTTCGATCAGCGCGCCCTTGCTGGTCGCGGAGGCCGCGGTCTCGGCGACCTTCCGGCCGTTGCGGAACACGGTCACCGTGTCGGACACCCGCAGAATGTCCTCGATGAAGTGCGAGATGAAGACGATGGCGGTGCCTTCCTCGCGCAGCCGCCGCAGCGTCGCGAACAGCCGTTCGACCTCGGGCGGGGAGAGCGCGGAGGTCGGTTCGTCCAGGATGACGATGCGTGCGCCGGAGAACAGCACACGCGCGATCTCGATGAGCTGCTGCATCCCGATCGGCAGATCGCCGAGCCGCGACATCGGATCGACGTCGATGCCGAAGCGGGCGAGTTGCTCGCCGGCCTCGCGCGCCATCCGGCGCCACTGCACGAGGCCGAGCCGGTTGGTCGGCTGATTGCCGAGGAAGACGTTCTCCGCGACCGTGAGATCGGGCGCGACGCTAAGTTCCTGATGCACCATGGCGATGCCGGCGGCACGCGCATCGCGGGCCGAACGGAAGTGCGTCTCCTGTCTGTCGATCAGGAAGCGTCCGGAGAATTCGGTGTGCACGCCGGCGATGATCTTCATCAGCGTGCTCTTGCCGGCGCCGTTCTCGCCGACGAGACCGTGGATCTCGCCGGGATAGAGCGCGAAGTCGACACCACGAAGCGCCTCGACGCCGCCGAAGCTCTTCGTGATGCCCTGCAGTTCCAGGATGGGCCGTTGTCCCTCAGGCATGGAAGATCAGATCAGGAAATGGTCTTCCATCCACTGCATGCCCGGAGCATTGGCCTTGGTCACGACCGGGCCGTCGGTGACGACGTTCTTTGGGATGCCCTGGCCGCTCTTCTCGCCGCCGGCCACGGCCGCGACGCCCGCGATGATCGCGCCGCCATGGATGCGGCAGGACGGATTGCGCACGGTCGCGAACATCCGGCCTTCGCTGACGGCCTGGATCGCCGGCGGCATGGCGTCGACGCCGCCGATCAGGATGTTGGTGCGGTTGCGCGCCTTCATGATGTTGTAGGCCGCGAGCGCCATGTCGTCATTGTGGAAGAAGGCCGCGTCGATCTGCGGATATTTCGTCAGGTAGGTTTCCCAGAGCCGGGCGGTCTTCGAGACGTCCCAGTCGGCCGGCTGGGTGTCGAGCACCTCGATGTTCGGGAACTGCTTGACGACCGAGTTGAAGCCCTTGGCACGCCCTTGCGCGCCGGTGTGGCCGAGCGCGCCTTGCGTCATGATGATCTTGCCCTTGCCGCCCATGGCGTTGCACAGCGCCTGCGTCACCGAGGCGCCCATGAACTCGTTGTCGGGAGCGAGGAAGGAGTGGACGTTGATCTGGTCGAGCGGTGCGATCAGCGTGTCCATGTCGATCACGGGCGTGCCCGCGTCGATCATCTTCTGCACGGGCTGGGTGAGGGTGCCGATGCCGAAGGCCTGGATCGCGACGAAGTCCCACTTCTGCGAGGCCATGTTGTCGATCGCCGCGCGCTGCTTCACGGCGTCGAGCTGGCCGTCGAACCAGGTCACCTCGACATTGAACAGCTTGCCCCAGAATTCCGCGGCCTGCTTGCCCTGCGCGCACCAGGTCGCCTGGAGGCCCGCATTGGAGAACGCCGCCTTCAGCGGCTTCTCGGATCGTCCCATTTCGGCTGCAAGTGCGGGGTTTATGCCCATGCTGCCGAGGATGGCAGTCGCGGCGCCGGCGGTCGCTACCGCCTGTAGAAGATCGCGCCTCGTCGTCGAGAAATCTTTCGTCCCGGACATCGCTCGCTCCCATATGTTTTTTCGTCGGCGCGTCATTGCTTGCACAGCCGATACGGAAAGTGTCTCACAATCGAGGAGTTCACGCCACTCAATCTGCAATCGCGCGAATTGATCCCGCGGCGCGTTGGTGCACCGCAAAGCGTTATGTCGGAGCGACGGCGAAAGCGTCGATCTCGGCGAGCAGCGTGTCCCAGGCCCGCGCGATGTCGGGTGACCATTCATCGCCGAGCAGATCGCGCAGCGTATCCCTGATGACCATGAAGAACGCGATGAACAGCTCGCGCGGCGTGCCGTAGGCCTCGTGCGAGGCGACTTCGCAGGCAATCAGCCGGAAGTGCCCGCTGCGCGGACCGGCGAAGTCGAGGATTGCCTCGACCGTCAGCGCGAGCATCGATCCCTGCACGAGCCCGCTGCCTTGCGAGCGGAACATCGCCTGCGCTTCGGGATGCATGCTGAACAGACGCTGATAGACGGAAGGCGTGAGATCCGCGCAGCGCGAGGCCGCAAGCTCGAAGCTCAGTTCGATCGGATTGGCGGAATCGCTCATCGGCGGAGAGCCCATGGAGGCAAAAAAAGAGCGGGGCCCTGGCCCCGCTCAAAAATTGTGTCGACCCTATTATCCCCGTTCTAAGATTTGCTCTTGATTGGCGGGGCGACGCTGCATGCTGCGCGTCAGGGGCTCCTCCCGAGACTTGGACCACCAGACTTCGACCTCGCGGCCAGCCTGAGCAAGAGGATGCTAGATCAACTTTTCTCGCTTGTCATCATTTTCGGCAACGATTGTTCAAAATTCGAGCAGTTGACGAAATGATCGGGCTGTTTACCTTGTAACCATATGACAAATATAAGAAATATGTGGATGGGTCAGGATTGACCGGTTGCCTCAAAAGCCGGACGTCGGTCCCGATGGGGCGCGGCGGGCACAGTTTTCGGGAAATTTGCGCCGGGCTGATCAAGCGTCGGAACTGACCTCGACTCAGGGGCGACGCGGTGTTTAGTTAGCAGACGAACGAATGGTTCGGCGGATGCGCGCACGGCTGCAAAAATTCCTTCCCATCGTCCTGCTCGCATTGGTGATGCAGGTGCTGGCGCCGATTGCCGCGTGCTGGGCGGCAGGGCAGGCCGTTGCCGATCCGCTCCAGGCCGGCGTCATCTGCCACAGCATCAGCGAGCAGGGTGGACTGAACGACCAGACCGGCGCGCCGATGGCGCATACCGGATCGTGTGCGCTCTGTTGCCTGGCGCAAGCCAACGCGTCGCTCGATTCGCCGCCGCAGCTTCCGTTCTCCATTCCCTTCCGCCACGCCGAGCGCGTGGTGTGGCATGCGGCGGATGCGTCCGCTGTCATGGCCCCCAGGGGCTCGAGCGCCCAGGCACGCGCACCTCCGCAAGTTTCCTGACGACCCTCGTGATCGCCGCGGCCGTCCGCCGGCGATTGATGCTGTCGAATGGCCGGACAGAAAGCCGGCGTCAGGAAGTGCCCATGTTACCTTGTCATGCCCGCCGTGGCGTGAGCATCGTTGCCATTCAGGCCGCGCTGCTTGCGTCGTCCAGCAGCGGAGTCCTTGCCCAGAGCAGCGAAAGGGCGTTGCCCGCGGTGACCGTCGAGGCTCCCGCTGCAGCCAAGCCCAAAACCCGCAAGCCCGTGGTGCAGGCGGCCGGTGCCAGGAATCCGTCTGCAAAGCCGGCCAACATGGCGGAGCGCGCAGCTCCCGTTGCCGTCGGCGGGGAAGGGGCGGGCGGCGCACATCCTTCGCTCGACGCCCCGGCGGCCGTGGCGCGCTATCAACTGCCGCAACGATCCTTCAGCATCACCGCCAAGGAGGTCGACGAGACGATCAATCTCAAGGACCCCGAGGATGCCATCAAATACATGCCGAGTTTGTTCGTGCGGAAGCGCAACGACGGCGACAACATGGCGGTGCTGGCCACCCGCAGTTGGGGCGTCAATTCCAGCTCCCGGACGCTGATCTACTACGACGATCTCCTGATCTCCGCGCTGATCGGCAACAACAACACCAGCGCCTCGCCGAAGTGGAACCTGATTTCCCCCGAAGCGATCGGCCGTATCGATTTCCTCAACGGCCCCTTCGCCGCGGCCTATCCGGGAAATTCGATCGGCGGCGTATTGCTGATTTCGTCCAAGATGCCGGACAAGCCGTTTGCCGTCGCCAAGGAGACGGTCTCGGTGATGCCGTGGAATCAATACGGCACCAAGGATACCTATGTGACGAGCCAGACCAGCGCGGCCGCGGGCAACCGCGACGGTGCCCTGTCATGGCTGGTCAGCGCCAATTATCTCGACAGCTACCAGCAGCCGCTGACCTACACCACCAACGGAACGATTCCGGCGGGCACCACCGGCGCGTTTCCCGCGCTGAACAAGCAGGGTGTTGCGGCCAATGTGGTGGGGACCGGTATTCTCGCCCATTCGCAGCAGACCTCCGGCAACATCCGCCTTGCCTATGACGTGACGGCGCAGGTGCAGGCGACTTATTCGTTCGGGGTCTGGAACAACCATCAGGTCTCCGATCCCCAGACCTATCTGAAGTCTTCGGCAACCGGTGCTGCCACATTCGCGGGCCTGTCCGGCTTTGCGTCCGGCAAATATGTCTGGGATCAGACCCACATCAGCAACGCCGTGTCGGTCAAGAGCGATACCAAGGGCACCTACGATTTCGACCTGTCGGCCTCGAGCTACAACTATCTGCAGGACATCCAGCTCAATCCGTTCACGGTCACGCCGACCGGCGTCGGCTATTCCCTGAATGGAAAGATCACGCGGATGGACGGTACCAACTGGCAGAACGCAGACGCCAAGGGCATCTGGCGGCCGTTCGGTTATGACGGACCGCACGAAGTCAGCTTCGGCCTGCACGGCGATCGCTACCGGCTGGAAAGCCCCGTCTACGCATCATCGGTCTGGAATACGACGAGCGATACCGGCACCGGTTCACTCTACTCGCAAGGTGAGGGCGAGACCCGCACCGGCGCACTCTGGATTCAGGATGCCTGGAAGATCGTGCCCAACCTGAAGCTGACGCTCGGTGGGCGGCTCGAGACATGGCGGGCGCAGGACGGGTTCAACATCAGCACCACGACGAGCAGCGCCGGCGCGATCACGTCCGTAGCCACGATCCAGCAGCCGGGTCTGTCCTCCACCAACTTCTCGCCGAAGGCCTCGCTGTCCTTCGATCCCAACAAGGATTGGAACATCACCGCGAATTTCGGTGAAGCCTACCGCTATCCCACCGTCATGGAGCTCTATCAAAACCTGACGGTCGGAGGTGTGGCGACGGTCGCCAATCCGAACCTGCTCCCTGAGCAGGATTTCACCGGCGAGTTGAACATCGAGCGCAAATGGAGCGACGGTCGCGTTCGCCTGACCGTGTTCCGGGAGCACACCAACAACGCGATCATCTCTCAAACCAACCTCGTCACCAATCCGGTGACGCAGGCGCAGACGCCGACCACGGTGATCAGCAACTTCGACGCAATCCGGATGCAGGGCGTGGAGCTGTCGGCGGAGAAGGACAATGTCCTCGTCTCCGGTCTTCAGCTGTTCGGCAGCGTGACCTATGTCGATTCCAGGATCCTGGCGGATGCGAGCTGGGCCGGGACCAATCCGCTCACCGGTCTGCCGACCACGGTCGTCGGCAAGCGCGTGCCTTACGTCCCGGATTGGCGCGCCAGGTTCGGCGTCACCTATCGGCCGAACGACAGCTGGGCCTACACGGTCGCTGCGCGCTACAGCGGCAAGCAATATTCCACGCTGGACAACACCGACATCGTCTCGCACGTCTATGGTGCGTTCGATAACTTTTTCGTTGTGGACTTGAAGATCCACTACAACGCGACGAAGAATTTCGCGTTCGATTTCGGCATCGATAATCTCTTCAACGAGCAGTACTTCCTGTTCCACCCGTTCCCGGGACGAACTTTCGTTCTTGCCGGCAAGTACACGTTCTGACGGGCGGAGCGATGACGATCACGAGAAGAAAGGCAAACGACATGAAAAAGCTCTCACACATCCTCGCACTCGCAGCGCTCTCGGCTGTGATGTTAGCCGCGCCGGTGCGCGCCGACGACGTCAAGGCGGGCGACCTCGTCATTTCGCAGGCGTGGAGCCGGGCGACGCCCGGCGGTGCGAAAGTCGCCGGCGGCTATCTCACCATCGAGAACAAGGGGGTGGCGGCGGACAAGCTGGTCGCTGTTTCCGCCGACATCGCCGGCAAGGCCGAGGTCCACGAGATGGCGATGGACAACGGCGTGATGAAAATGCGCGCGCTCGACAAGGGGCTCGTGATCGAACCCGGCAAGACGGTCAAGCTTGCTCCGGGCGGTTACCACCTGATGCTCCAGGAGCTGAAGGGCCCGTTCAAGCAGGGCGAGAAGGTGCCGGTCACGTTGCAGTTCGAGAAGGCCGGCAAGGTCGCGATTTCCCTCGACGTCCAGGGCGTCGGCGCGCAGGCGCCGGGCGATGCCGGACAATCCGGTCACATGGAAATGAAGAAAACGCCGGATCACTCGGGAATGAAAATGTGATGAAGGCGATCAAGTCTCCCATGACCACGCCTCGGATCATCAAGGGTCTTGCGCTCGGAGCGGCAGCTTTGCTGTCGCTGTCGGCAGCGCCGCTCGCAGCGGCGACCGACGACGACAGCTTCTTCACCCATCTTCATACCGCGAAGGCGATGGCCAACGTCACGGTGTCGCCGGGCCGTGCCGGCCCGGTCGAGATCACCATCCAGCTCGAAACGACGGATGAGGCGCCGCTCACGGCAAAAGCCGTTTCGGTCACACTGGTGGACACGCAGACCGGCAAGAAGCTCGCCCCGGTCGAGGCCGCGCGCGATGGCGATGATGCCTGGCGCGTGAAGGTGGCGCAGTTGACGCCGGGACGCTGGATGCTCGGGCTCGGAATTTCGATCTCCGAGGCGGATCACGTCAGCGTGGAATCGCCGATCCTGATCAAATGACGATATCGAAGAGGCCGAACATGTCGAGACGATCCTGCCTGATCCTGATAGCCGCTTTCGCCGCTTCGCCGGCGGCGGCGCATATCACGCTCGAGACCAAGCAGGCTACGGTTGGAGCATCCTACAAGGCCGTTTTCGCCGTGCCGCATGGCTGCGCGGGTTCGCCCACGGTCAAGGTCCGCGTGCAGATTCCCGAGGGCGTGATCGCGGTGAAGCCGATGCCGAAGGCGGGCTGGAACGTTGATGTCGTCGAAGGCAAATATGCCAGCGAGTACGACTATCACGGTAACAAGCTTTCCTCCGGAGCCAAGGAGGTGGTCTGGTCCGGCGGCAAGCTGTCGGACAAGAACTATGACGAGTTCGTCATGCACACCGTGCTGACCGACACGCTCAAGCCGAACACGACCTTGTATTTCCCGGTCGTTCAGGAATGCGAGACCGGCGTGAGCCGCTGGATCGAAATTCCGCCGGAGGGAGCTGGGCATTCGCCTGAATCCAAATCGCCGGCGCCTGGCGTGAAGCTTTTGCCGAAGTCCTGATGCGCCTGCTCGCCGCGCTCGCGACGCTGCTATTCGTTGTCGGCTTCGCGACCGGTGCGTCGGCGCATGCGGCGCTCGTCTCGGTCGACCCCGCCAGCGGCAGCATCCTCAAGAGTGCGCCGAAGGCGGTTGAACTGCGCTTCAACGAAGCCGTGACGCCCGGCGCGGTCCGGCTGATCGACGGTGCGGGCCGGGCGCGAGCGGACGCGCGCGTCAGCGTCGCCAACGAAACCCTCTCGATCGCGATGCCATCGGATTTGCCGGAGGGCACCGCGGTGGTGAGCTATCGTGTGATTTCGCAGGATGGCCATCCCGTTGCGGGATCGGTGATCTTCTCGGTCGGCGCGCCGACCGCCACGAAGCCGCAGGCTACTTCAGATGGCGGGGTGAACGGCCTGATCTGGCTGGCGCGGGTCGGCCTCTATCTCGGGCTCTTCGTCGGCGTCGGCGGTGCGTTCTTCGCTCGCTGGATTGCGGGCTCAACGGCGGGAACGACCGTGCCGCGCGTAGCGCTCGCCATCGGTCTTGCAGGTGGCATTGCTTCACTTGGCGCGCTCGGCCTCGATCTTCTCGGCTTGCCGCTGCCGGCGCTTGCGACCGTCGCTCCCTGGAAGATCGCGTTCGCGACCAGTGCCGGCCCGGCATTGCTGGTCGCGATCGCCGCGATGCTGCTCGCCGGGTTGGCGCTGGTCAGCGCATGGCGTGCGCGCGTCATTGCGGCCGCCGCCTTCGTCGGCGTCGGCCTGTCGCTCGCGATGACCGGGCACGCCGCGACGGCGTCCCCTGAGGTGCTGACGCGGCCGGCGATGTTCGTTCACGGCCTCGGAGTCGCCTTCTGGATCGGCGCACTCGCGCCGCTCGCCGTGCTGGTGTCGAAACCGGCGGCGCCGGCCTTGCCGATCGTGAACCGTTTTTCGCGCATCGCGATGCCGGTGGTCGCGGTCCTGGCGCTGAGCGGTTTTGCCATTGCGATCATCCAGGTCGAGAAATGGTCGGCATTGATCGAGACCCGCTATGGCCTCGTTCTCGTGGTCAAGCTCGTATTGGTCCTCGCGCTGCTCGCGCTCGCTGCGCTCAATCGGTTTCGCCTGACCCCGGCTCTGGCAGGGAATATCAAGGCCGCGCCGGCCTTGAAGCGGTCGATCCAGTTCGAATGCGTAATCGCGCTGGGCATCTTCGCCGTCGTGGCCGGATGGCGCTTCACGCCGCCGCCGCGGACCATCATGCCGGAGACGCCGCTGGCGCTTCACATTCACACCGACAAGGCAATGTTCCAGGTCCTGGTCTCGCCGGGCAAGGCCGGCCTCGACGATTTCGTGCTCCAGCTCATGACAGCTGACGCGGCGCCGCTGATCGCCAAGGAGGTGACGCTGACCCTGAGCCTGCCCGAACGCGGCATCGAGCCGATGGAACGGAGCGCCGAACTCGGACCGGACGGCTATTGGCATCTGCGCCGCGTCGAGCTGCCCTTCGCCGGTCGCTGGCATGTGCGGATTGACGCACTGGTGACCGATTTCGAGAAGATCACGCTCGAAGACGAACTCGAGGTCGCGCCGCCCTGAGATCGAAGGTTCGAGCGGAACCTGAAGTCGACGGAAAAATGACAGGAATTCCGACGCGTTAGCGGCTTTTCCTCATTCCCGGTCTTGTGTTTTCGCTCCCAATCCGGTTTCACTGCAACCCCTTACTGATTCCTCGAGTGTCTCCATGCGGTTGTCGCGGTTCTTTCTGCCCATCCTGAAGGAAAATCCGAAAGAGGCGGAGATCGTCTCGCATCGGCTGATGCTGCGTGCCGGCATGATCCGGCAGGAGGCCGCCGGCATCTATGCGTGGTTGCCGCTCGGCTTTCGCGTGCTGAAGAAGATCGAGCAGATCGTGCGCGAGGAACAGGACCGCGCCGGTGCGCTCGAACTGCTGATGCCGACGCTGCAACTCGCCGACCTCTGGCGCGAGAGTGGCCGCTACGATGCTTACGGTCCGGAGATGCTGCGCATCGCGGACCGTCACAAGCGCGAACTGCTGTACGGACCGACCAACGAGGAAATGATCACCGAGATCTTCCGCGCCTATGTGAAGTCCTACAAGAACCTGCCGCTGAATCTCTATCATATCCAATGGAAATTCCGCGATGAGCAGCGTCCGCGCTTTGGCGTGATGCGCGGTCGCGAATTCCTGATGAAGGACGCTTATTCCTTCGACCTCAACGAAGCCGCCGCCCGCATCGCCTACAACAAGATGTTCGTCGCCTATTTGCGCACCTTCGCGCGTATGGGGCTGAAGGCGATCCCGATGCGCGCCGAGACCGGCCCGATCGGCGGCGATCTCAGCCACGAATTCATCGTGCTCGCCGAGACCGGCGAATCCGGCGTCTTCATCAACCGCGATGTGCTGGGCCTGCCGGTGCCGGGCGAGGACGTCGACTATGACAGCGACCTGACGCCGATCATCAAGCAATGGACTTCGGTCTATGCGGCGACGGAAGACGTCCACGACGCCGCGCGCTTCGAGCAGGAAGTGCCCGCCGACAAGCGCGTGAACACCCGCGGCATCGAAGTCGGCCAGATCTTCTATTTCGGCACCAAATATTCCGACGCGATGAAGGCGCTGGTGGCGGGCCCCGACGGCGTCGACGTGCCGATCCACGGCGGCTCCTACGGCGTCGGCGTCTCCCGCCTGCTCGGTGCCATCATCGAGGCCTGCCATGACGATGCCGGCATCAAATGGCCGGAAGCGGTGGCACCGTTCCGGGCGGTGGTGCTGAATCTCAAGCAGGGCGACGCGGCGGTCGATGCGGCCTGCGAGAAGCTCTATGCCGAGCTCTCGGCCAAGGGCGTCGACGTGCTCTATGACGACACCGACCAGCGCGCCGGCGCCAAATTCGCCGCAGCCGACCTGATCGGCATTCCCTGGCAGATCATGATCGGGCCGAAGGGGCTTGCCGACGGCAAGATCGAGCTCAAACGTCGCAGCGACGGTTCTCGCGAGAATCTGTCTCCCGCCGACGTGGTCGCGCGCCTCGCCGGCTGAATATTGTTCATCGCCCGATATCGAGGCCGCCAATCCGGCCACAATTGACCCCGAATCATGGGATTATCGAGCGATGGATGAGGCCATGACCGAACCTGTACACACCGCGCCTTTCGCGCCCTTCGAGTGGATGCTGTCGGCGCGCTATTTGCGGGCGCGCCGCAAGGAGGGATTCATCTCGGTGATCGCCGGGTTCTCGTTCCTCGGCATCATGCTGGGCGTGGCCACGCTGATCATCGTCATGGCCGTCATGAACGGCTTCCGCAAGGAACTGCTCGACAAGATCCTCGGCCTCAACGGCCACATCCTGGTGCAGCCGCTGGAATCTCCGCTGACCGACTGGAAGGAAGTTGCCGACCGCATCAGCCAGGTGCAGGGCATCCGGCTTGCCGCGCCCGTGGTCGACGGCCAGGCGCTGGCGTCCTCGCCGTGGAACGCCTCCGGCGTGCTGGTGCGCGGCATCCGCTCCGACGACCTCAACAACCTCACCTCGATCGCCAAGAACATCAAGCAGGGTTCGCTCGAGGGCTTCGACGACGGACAGGGTGTCGCGATCGGCCGGCGCCTCGCCGACCAGCTGTCGCTGCACGCCGGCGACAGCATCACGCTGGTGGCGCCGAAGGGCGCCGTCACGCCGATGGGCACGACGCCGCGGATCAAGCCGTACAAGATCGTGGCCGTGTTCGAGATCGGCATGTCCGAATACGACCTCGGCTTCGTGTTCATGCCGCTCGCCGAAGCGCAGGCCTATTTCAATCGCAGCAACGACGTCACCTCGATCGAGGTGTTCACGACGAACCCCGATCGCATCGACGCGTTCCGCAAGGCGGTGACGGAGGCCGCCGGGCGCCCGGTGTTCCTGGTCGACTGGCGGCAGCGCAATTCCACCTTCTTCAACGCGCTCCAGGTCGAGCGCAACGTGATGTTCCTGATCCTGACCATGATCGTGCTGGTCGCGGCGCTGAACATCGTCTCCGGCCTGATCATGCTGGTGAAGGACAAGGGCAGCGACATCGCGATCCTGCGCACGATGGGCGCCTCGCAAGGCTCCATCATGCGCATCTTCCTGATCACGGGTGCCTCGATCGGCGTGGTCGGCACGCTGGTCGGCTTCTTCGTCGGGCTTGTGATCTGCCTCAACATCGAATCGATCCGGCAATTCCTGTCCTGGCTCACCAGCACCGAGCTGTTCTCGCCGGAGCTCTATTTCCTGTCGAAGCTGCCCGCCGAGATTGACGTCGGCGAAACCACGGCGGTTGTCATCATGGCGCTGACGCTGTCGTTCCTTGCGACGCTCTATCCGTCCTGGCGCGCCGCGCGCCTCGATCCCGTCGAAGCGCTCCGGTACGAGTGAGGGGCTGATGGAGCAGCAGGGGGCGGAAGATGTGCCGGTTCTTTATCTCCACGAGATAAAGCGGCAATACCTTCAAGGCGAAGCGCCGCTGACCATCCTCGATGGCGCCAAGCTCGCGCTGTGGGCCGGGCAGTCGGTGGCGCTGGTGGCACCGTCCGGTTCGGGCAAGTCGACTTTGCTGCATATCGCAGGCCTCCTGGAGGCCCCCGATTCCGGCGAGGTCTATGTCGGGGGCGCCCCGACCTCGCAGCTCCCCGACATCGAGCGCACCCAGCTTCGCCGCACCGATATCGGCTTCGTCTACCAGTCGCACCGGCTGCTGCCGGAGTTCACGGCGCTGGAGAACGTCATGCTGCCGCAGATGATCCGCGGCCTGAAGAAGTCCGAATGCGTCAAGCGCGCCAAGGAGATCCTGGGTTATCTCGGGCTCGGCGACCGCATCACGCACCGTCCCGCAGAGCTGTCGGGCGGTGAGCAGCAGCGTGTCGCGATCGCGCGTGCGGTGGCCAATGCGCCGCGTGTGCTGCTGGCGGACGAGCCGACCGGCAACCTCGATCCGCACACGGCGGACCACGTCTTCCAGGCGCTGATGCAGCTCGTGAAGGCGACCCGGGTCTCGATGCTGATCGCGACCCACAACATGGAGCTCGCCGGCCGCATGGACCGCCGCGTCTCGCTGTCCAACGGCCAGGTCATCGAGCTCGAGTAACTGGCGCATTTGTCGAACCGCCTCTTGCGGCTCGGTCCACCGCTCCCCGGCGGGGAGAGGTGCGCGTCGATGCCTTCCCAGGCTGTCCCAACTTAAAATCGCGAAAACAACCCCATGCACAGTAGCCGGCCGTTGCCGGCTACTGATCGGGGTGACGCGCGCCAGCCGTCTGAAATGACGAGCAAAGCCGCGGCAATGGCGCATCGCCGCGGCTTGCCGCGTGTCAGGGCCTGAGCACCGTCAGTTTGAACGGCCCGGCATTGGCAGCGGCGTGAGCCACCGCGTCATTGGCATGGTCGAGGTCGAAGGCCGTGGCCTCGTACTCCTCCAGCCGCAGCAACCCGGCGCGTACCAGCGCGATCAGGCGGCCTGCGGCATCCGGCGGATACATCCAGACGCCGTGGATGGTGATGCAGTTGCGCATGATCCAGGGGTAGGGCAGGTCGAGGCCCGCGCCGCCGGCCATGCCGACGCCGCCCATCAGCACGACGCGCCCGTAGGGACGCACCGCCATGATCGCCGCGCGCACCACGGTCGTGCCGACCGACGGCGGCATGATGTCGAACACGCAGTCGATCGGACCTGATGCGGCGCGCTTCATGCTTTCGCGGTCGTCATTCTCGTTGCCCGTGAGCTTCACCGGCTTCACCCGGTCGCCGAAGCGGCGGACGAGGTCGGCGAGGATGCGATCGTTGCGGCCGGGCGCGACCACGCAGGCGGCGCCCATCGCGAGCGCGACCGACACGGCGGCGCTGCCGAAATTTCCGGTGGCTCCGCTCACCAGCACGGTTTCGCCGGGCTGCAACCTGGCGGCGAGGAAGCCGCCATAGGGCACGAGCAGCGTCCCGAGCGCGCACCATTGCGTGGCTTGCTCGGACGTGATCGTGCCGAGGCGCTTCACGTTCTCCGTCGGCACCATCATCTGCTCGGCGAAGGAGCCGTGACGGAAGTGCTTCTGCAGGCGTAGGCCACCTTCGTCGCGCGCGCTCCACGCCTGCAGCGTGATGTCGGGCGATATCACGTCGTCGCGGGCGCGCACGGTGGGATCGCAGAAGACCCAGTCGCCGACCGCAAGCCTGGTCGCATCCGGCCCGATCGCGCGGACCCTGCCGATGCCGCCGGGGCCGGGGATGACTGGCAGGTCGAGCGCGTATTTGCGCGCGCCGCTGAAGACCTCGTTGGCGTAGGACAGCACGCGCGTCGCGACGACGTCGACGATCACCTCGCCGGTGCCCGGCACTGGATCGGGGACGGTCTCGATCGCGAGCGGCGATCCGAAGGATTTGAGAACGGCAGCTTTCATGATGGTCACCTCAAGGTCGGGTGAAGCCCATATGCGCCGCCTTGGAGCGGACAAGAAGGCCTGGTATTATCCTAGTATTCCATCGACCCTCCATCGCGGGAGCAAGCCATGGCCGACCCACGCCGCGTCGAATTCGGCGACTTTCTCAGGTCCCGCCGCGAAAAGCTGCTGCCGAAGACCGTCGGGCTTCCCGCCGGCAGGCGGCGGCGTACCGCGGGCCTGCGCCGCGAGGAGGTGGCGCAACTCGCGGGCATCGGCGTCGACTGGTACATCCGCCTCGAGCAGGGCCGCACCGTCAGCCCGTCAGTGACGACGGTCGATGCGCTGGCGCGTGCACTGCGTCTCAACAAGGCCGAGCATGCGCATCTGAAGGCCCTGGCGCGCGACGGCGACAGGCGGGCGTTCACGCCCGAGATCGTGCCGCCGGCGATCCTGCGGCTGATCGACAGCCTGCCGCATCCGGCCTACGTGACCGGCCGGCGCTGGGACGTGCTGGCCTGGAATGGTGCCGCCGAGCAGGTGTTCGCCTTCGGGCGATTGCCCGAGGAAGACCGCAACACGATGCTGTTGATGATGACGAACAAGCAGACGCGAAAGGCCTATGGCGCGGGCTGGGCGGACGTCGCCAAACGCATGGTCGCGATGTTCCGCGCCACCCACGACGTCTGGGCCGGTGATCCCGCATTCGCCGAACTGCTGACGCGGTTGCGGCAGGGCAGTCCGGAATTCGTCAAATGGTGGGAAGCACACGAAATCCGCAGCACCGCATCGGGGCTGAAGACGATGTCTCATCCCACCTTGGGCGTGCTGCATTTCGAGCACACGAGCTTCCAGGCGAACGACGATCCGGCGCTGAAGCTTGTGATCTACACGCCGGTCAAGGGCGCCTGACCGTCATATCCTGTCGGTCGGTGCGAGCCCGGCCGCAAGCCGGCTGGCGTTCTCGATGCCTGACACCAGATCGGGGAGCGGACCGGACGCGCCGGTGCACATGCGAGGGCGACGTCACCATGTCCGGGGGCGCCACCCGTCATGGTCTCACTTGTCCGCCGTGGATTGTTTCGCCATGCCCGGCACGGCCTGCGCGCGCCCGTGAAAGCGAAATCCCTTGAGCACCATCCGCAGCGCATGCCAGTGGATTCCGGCAATGACCTTCAGCGTCAGCAGGGGGTGGCGGGCCAGAGCCGAGATCAGGACGCGGTCGGTCAGATCCTGCCGCGTTCCCTGCAGCGATGCCGCGATGACGGTCTTGCCGTCTTCCTTGCCTTGAATGGCGACCCTCACCTCCGCGGCCGGAGGCCTGACACGAAATCCATACGACATGTCCATGCCGAGAAACGGCGAGACATAGAACTCCTTGAGGCAATGCTGTTCGACGATATCGGTCGCGTCGCCGCGGACGGGTATCACGTAGCTGTGCCGCTCGCCGAAGGTGTTGTGGACCTCGTAGATGATGGCTTCGAGCGAAGCGTCGGGCCTGTGGCAGAAATAGACGCTCAGCGGATTGAAGCCGTAGCCCAGGATCCGCGGCATGCAGAGCAGCCTGATCGTGAGCTGGTCCGTCTGGCACCCGGCGCGTCTGAGGAGGGCTTGAGCCTGCTGCGATAGCGGAAGGTCGCTGCCGTCGCCATGGTCGGAATCGAAGAAGCTGGTGAGATTGAAGCGGTTGCGCGAGAAGAATCTGAGATGTCGCGAAGGGCTGTCGATGTCGTTGAGGTCGAGCAACATCCAGAATGCCCGGAAGCGCAAGCGATGCTGCCTGGGCTCGAAACGGCGGTGAACCACCTGGCCGGTGTAGAGACACGCAGTCGACGTCATGCGGCGATCTGTCCGTTTTGGTGACGGATGGCATTGTCGATGTAGATGCGGCCGGACTCGTTTTCCACCTGCCATGGCCGCCGGACGCCGCCGAGTGCCTCGGCGACGGCGAGGCCCGATTGCAGGCCGTCTTCATGGAAGCCGGCGCCGGAATACGAACCGCAGAACCACAGGCGGTCCTGCCCCTGCAGGGACCACAATCCACGCTGCGCGCTCATCGCCGCGGTGTCGAAGATCGGATGGTCGTAATATTCCTCGTGCAGGATCTGCCTGGGTTCGACCAGGGGGTTCAGGGTCACGAACAGGTTTTGTGCTGTCGGCAGATGCTGGAGGGCGTTCATCCAGTAGGTCACGGTGGGTTGCTCCGTGGTGCCTCTGCCGCCGATGTAATTCCAACTTGCCCAGGCTGCCTTGCGCTGGGGCATCAGGGCGGTGTCGCTGTGGAGGACGGCGCGATTCCGGCTGTAGCGGAACGCCCCCAACAGGCTCCGCTCCCGTGCCGTCGGCTCCTCCAGCAAGGCCAGAGCCTGGTCGGCATGCGTGGCGATGACGACGTCGTCGAAATGGTCGGTGTGACCGTCGTAGTCCATGACCTCGACACTGTCGGGCAGGCGCCGGATCGCCAGGATGCCTCGCGCGAGACGGACCGCGTCGCCGAAGCGGCGGGTCAGCGCGCCGACATAGACGCGGCTACCCCCGATCACCGTCCGCCATTGCGGTCGATTGCGCAGGCGCAGCAGCCCATGATTGTCGTGGAAACGAATGAACGACGCCGCCGGATATTGCAGCATGAGGCTCGGCGACGCCGACCAGATCGCGGCGGCCATGGGCAGGAGATGGTCGCTCCGGAAAACTTCGCCGTAATAGCCGGCGTCGAGATATTGCTCCAACGAGGAGAGATCGTCGAGGGACGACAGATCCCGCGGCGCTTCGCGATAGAAGCGCCAGAGATCGTTGAGCATCGACCAGAAGCGCGGACGAAACACGTTCCTGCGCTGGGCGAACAGCCCATTGAGACTGCTTCCTGAATATTCCAGCTCGCCTTCTTCGAGGGAGACCGCGAACGACATGTCGGACGGGTGCGTCGGCACGCCGAGATGGGCGAGCAGCGCCGTGAGATTGGGATAGGTCTTCTCGTTGTAGACGATGAAGCCGGTATCGACCGGAACGACCCCGTCAGGCGTGTCGACCTCGACGGTATTGGAGTGGCCGCCCAGCCGCGCGTCCCGTTCGTAGACGGTCACGTCGTGCCGCTGGCTCAGGAGCCACGCCGCAGACATCCCGGATATGCCGGTTCCAACAACCGCAATCCGCTTTCGCGCTCCGCGCTCGCTTTGCATCCGCGCCGTCCTCGTGGTCATGCCCTTCGATCCGCTGATTCCCGCGGCCGATGACAGATACGGATGAGACGCGGCTTTGGATCACGTCTGCGGCGGTGATCCAAAGCCGAATGGCGAACGTATCGGGGTGTATGCAAACCACCGGTGCAGCAGCTAGGCTAGGGTACGGCGATTGTCGGCCGGTACCACGGGAGAGACGGCGACGATGGGACAGTCGGCCGAAGGCCACCATGCGTTACGAGGCTGAACCGATCGCGTCGCAGGAGGCCGCCAACCTCGTTCGGGCCATTGCGACGCGTCGCGACCGCGAGGCCTTCAAGGAGCTGTTCAATTTCTACGCGCCCCGGATCAAGGCGGTGCTGATCAAGGGTGGTGCGACCGGCGAGATGGCCGAGGATCTGGCGCAGGAAACGCTGATCACCGTCTGGCGGAAGGCCGACAGCTATGATCCCGGGCGTGCCACCGTGTCCGCGTGGATCTTCACCATCGCCCGGAACCTTCGCATCGACCGGTTTCGCAGGGATCAGCGCGCCCAGCTTCATCAGGTGTACGAGCTGATGCTGCCGGCCGAGACCGCGCCGCCCGACGTGCCGCTCGAGGCCGTCGAACGCGAAAGCCGCGTGCGGGCGGCGCTGGACGGTCTGCCGGAAGAACAGGTCCGGGTGGTCGAACTGTCGTTCTTTGAAGGCAACGCCCATGGCGATATCGCCAGGAAGCTCGGCATCCCGCTTGGGACAGTCAAATCCCGGTTGCGGTTGGCCATGGCGCGCTTGCGCGATTTCCTTGGTGAGAACTCATGACGATCACGCATCACCCGGGTGACGAAACGCTGGCTGCCTTCGCAGCGGGGACTCTTGACGAGCCGCGCAGCGTCGTGGTCGCCGCTCACGTTGCGCTCTGCCCGAATTGCCGTGCGAAGGTCGCGGCGTTCGAACAGGTCGCGGGCACACTGGTCGAGCGAACGTTGCCGGCCGCTTCGCGGTCCGGCGCGCTGGACGACGCGCTCGCGCGGTTGGACGAGGCCGCTCCGCCGGCGCCAGTCATCCGCGAAGCGCGACCGGATTGCCCCGGCGTGCTCGCGCCCTACGACGTCGGACCATGGCGATGGATCGGCCCTGGCGTCTACTGGAGGAAGGTTGAGGTTCCTCAGAGCGAGGGAACGCGCGTGTTCATGCTGAAGGCCGCGCCGGGATCATCGCTGCCCCATCACGGTCATTCCGGGATCGAGTGGACCTGCGTGCTGCAAGGCGCCTTCCGTCACGATTTCGGACGGTACGGTCCGGGTGACTTCGACGAGGCGGACGACACCGTCGATCACACTCCGTTTGTCGAGCAGGGAGACCAGTGCATCTGCCTCGTGGCCATGCAGGGCGATCTCGAGCTGCGTGGCTGGCTCGGCAAGCTGTTGCAGCCTTTCGTTCGTTTGTGAAGCAAGCCAACGGCTGTAGAAACCATCCGCCCCGGGACAACGAATGACGGCTTCCAAATTCATCCTCGGCCTGATCGGTCTCTCGGCGGCGCTTTCGATCATCATGGCGATGGCCTGGCTGGTCTGGCGCGGGTCGAGAAACTCGGGATGGGTCGATACCATCTGGACGTTCGGGCTCGGCTGCGTCGGCCTTGTCGGCGCAGTGACGACGTGGCCCATGCATCTTCATGCCTACCTGGTCGCCGCCATGGCTGCGATCTGGTCGCTTCGGCTGGGGTCGCACATCGCGCGCCGCACGCGCGGCATCACGGATGATCCCCGCTATGCCAAGCTCATCCGGGAGTGGGGCGCGGAGGCGTCACCGCGCATGTTCTGGCTGCTGCAGAAGCAGGCGATCGTCAGCATTCCACTCGCGCTTTCGATGTGGCTCGCGGCCAATGCTCCCGCCTCGATGCCGCTGCCGCAGACCGCGATCGCGATCCTGATCTCCGTCGTGGCGATTGCCGGCGAGGCGATCGCCGACGAGCAGCTTCGGCGGTTTCGTCAGGTTACGGCGGACAAGGCAAAGGTCTGCGACGCGGGGCTCTGGCGATGGTCGCGTCATCCCAATTACTTCTTCGAATGGCTGGGGTGGCTGGCCTATCCCGTCCTGGCCATCGACCTCGCGGGAAACAACCCCTGGGGGTATTTCGCGCTTGGAGCGCCGCTCTGCATGTATTGGCTTCTCGTCCATGTGTCGGGCATTCCGCCGTTGGAAGAGCACATGCTGGCGGCTCGCGGTGAGGCCTTTCGCAGATACCAGATGAGCACGAACGTATTCTTTCCGGGGCCACCGAAAGCGCCTGCAGGAGGCTAGTTTGACACTGACGGAAACCGCGATCCGGCTCGGCGAAACGCTGCCGTGGCCCGACAGCGTCAGCGCTGCGGTCATCAACCGCATGGTCGAACGTACCCGGCGCCATCTGGCGCAATCTCCGGGCGGGTCGGATGCAAGCTTCTCGCGCGCGATGGCGGCGCTGCCGATTGCGATCAATACCGCCGAGGCCAACACGCAGCATTACGAGATTCCGGCGCGGTTCTTCGAACTGATCCTCGGTCCGCAGCGCAAATACTCCTGCTGCCTTTACGACGACGATCGCGATACGCTGGCGCAGGCTGAGGAACGTGCGCTCGACGTCACCGCCGGGCACGCCGGGCTGGCGGATGGGCAGGATATCCTTGAACTCGGCTGCGGTTGGGGCTCGTTGTCGCTCTGGATGGCGCGGCGTTATCCGGGTGCTCGCATCACGTCGGTTTCCAATTCGGCATCGCAGCGCGACTTCATCCTTCGTCAGGCCGATGCGGCGAACATCCGCAATCTCTCCGTCGTCACGGCCGACATGAACGAATTCGTGCCGCGCGGAGAATTCGACCGCGTGGTCTCCGTGGAGATGTTCGAGCACATGGTCAACTGGCGGCCGCTGCTGACCCGCATGCGAGCTGCGCTGCGCTCCGATGGCCGGCTGTTCCTGCACGTCTTCACGCACAAATCCGGCTCTTACCGTTTCTCCGCCGAGAACCGCGCGGACTGGATCGCGCAGCATTTCTTCACCGGCGGGATCATGCCGAGCCACCGGCTGATCCGGCAGTATCACGACATCTTCGACGTGAGCGCCGAGTGGCAATGGAACGGCCGGCACTATGAAAGGACCGCCCGGGACTGGCTGGCCAATTACGATCGGAACCGGACCGAGATCTTCGAGGTGCTGAAACAGGTTTACGGCAACGACGCACGTCTTTGGCAGCGGCGATGGCGCCTGTTCTTCCTCGCCACGATGGGCCTGTTCGGTCATGCGTCCGGTCGGGAATGGGGCGTCAGCCATTATCTGCTGACGCCGTCACGACCGGCGTGAGCCGTCAGGCATTGGAAACGGCGCGAACGACCAGAAGGCCGACATAGGCCGCAAGAGCCGAGGCGGCCGCGCCGTAGGCGATGTCGAGCACGGTGATCTGCAGCGTCCAGTTGCGCAGGGTGGCGAAATTGGTGAGGTCGTAGGTGGCGTAGGCGATCGCGCCGAACAGCGCCGCCGATCCGGCGGCCGCCATCGCAGAACCCGATCTCAGCCCGGGCAGAACGGCGAAGACGAGCAATCCCACCGGATAGATCAGATAGAACGCGATCGCCGGCCCGATCCGGAGGTCGGTCAGGAGAATGTCTCCCAGTGTCGGACGGTAGAGCGCTGGCCCCATCAAGGTCAGCCAGACGGCGTCGACTGCGCCAAAGACGATCAGCGTGGTGAAATAGCCGGCGACATAGGCCATCGCGCTCTCCGGAAATTGCTTCTCCGTATATACGCCTGGCGACGGGCTCTGGATCAGATGGCGGACCTCAGGCCACCGGATGTTTGGGGCGATCCGATCGGCTGTGGCGCGCCGGTGCGAGTGGCGGTGCCGGCCGCACGGGCGCGTTGTCCGGCGGAGCCGTGCTGCTTCCCTTGGCTGGAGCGGATCCGGCATCGCGCGCGGCGACGATCCAGATCAGGAAGCCGAGCAGCGCGAGGCCCGCGCCGACGGGACCGGTCGACGTCCAGCCCAGCCCCTCGCGGATGGCGAGTCCTCCGAGGAACGGGCCGAGCGCGTTGGCGGTGTTGAACGCCGAATGGTTGAGCGCGGCCGCGAGTGCCTGGGCGTCGCCCGCGACGTCCATGAGGCGCGTCTGCAGGACGGCTCCAAGCGAGACGCCCGCGCCGATCGCGAAGACGTCGATGCCGAGCAGCCAGGGATTGCGGGCGGCGAGCGGAAACACCAGAAGCGCGACCGCCGAAAACAACAGGATGCAGCCCGCCGTCGGCATCAGCGCGCGGTCGGCGAAGCGCGGCACGAACAGATTGCCGAGCGTGGCCCCGATGCCGAAGATCGCCAGGAAGAACGGAATGGCGGCGGTGCTGACACCGGTGACCTCGATCAGTGTCGTCGCGAGATAGGTATAGACCGCGAACATGCCGCCGAAGCCGATCGCGCCGATCGCCAGTGTGATCCAGACGCGGCCGCTCTTCAGGGCGCCGAGTTCCCGCAACGGATCCGACCTGCCGGCCTGGTCGCGCGGCGCGAACAGCGCGCAGAGCAGCACCGTGAGCAGCGCCAGCAGCGAAACGAGGCCGAAGCTCGCGCGCCAGCCGATCGCCTGCCCAACCAGATTGGCCAGCGGGACGCCGATGATCGTGGCGCAGGTCAGGCCGAGCATGAGGCGGCCGACCGCCTGGGAGCGGCGATCGTACGGGACGAGCGAGGCGGCGACGAGCGCGGCAATGCCGAAATAGGCGCCGTGCGGCAATCCCGACAGAAAACGCGCCGCGATCATCCAGCCGTAGCTCGGCGCGAGTGCCGTGAGCCCGTTGCCGAGCGCGAACACGGCCATCAACACCAGCAACTGCGTGCGCCTGGCGAAACGCGCGCCGAGCACGGCGATCATGGGGGCGCCCAGCACCACGCCGAGCGCGTAGGCGCTGATCGCGTAGCCCGCGGTCGGCTCGTCGATTCGGAGGTCGGCTGCGAAGAACGGCAGCAGACTCATCGATGCGAATTCGGTGGTTCCGATCGCAAACCCGCCCATCGCGAGCGAGAAGAGGACGATTCCGAGATGGGGAGGGGGCGCGGCGGCGGTCGCGTGGGGCGAGGGCGTCATGTGTCCTGCATTGGTGGCGTCAACGGGAACCAGCCCAGCGAACGTCGCCACCCCTGCAGACTTTGTCCGCTGTACTTAGACCCGGATCGGCCCGCGTCAACACCGGAGCCTCGGTGCGAGGCGGGGCGCATATCAGCCTTCCGATTTGGGTTTGGCCGCTACTGGGGTGCGCGCCGCCGATCGTCGCGGCCGGAGGGAAGGGGACGGCCCTTCCTGCGCGCGGCGAAATACGGGTTCTCGAGGCAGCTGGCGGAGCGGCCGACGGCGAGAAACCGGCATTGCTGCAGCGATGCGTAGCGGCAGTCGAGATAGCCGACCGGGCCGTAGATCTGCATGCAGACCGGATAGTCGGGATCGTAGGTCTGGGCGCGGGCGTGTCCGCTCGCGAGGATCAGGCCGGCTGCGACGAATCCGAGGAGGGCGCTGCGCATCGTCATCGCGGCCATGCGGCATTGGGCGGCGAGAACGGCCCGAGCTGCGGACGCGGGCGATTCGGGTAGGCGTAGGGGTCGTCGCTCTGTCCGGCGAAATAGGGATTCGCGATGCAGCTCAGCGCGCGTCCCGATGCACTGGCCTGGCACTGCGCGTAGCTGTCGAATCGGCAATTGCTCAGACCCGGCCATTCATCTCCCGTCAGGCAGAACGGATGATTGATTCCGACGGCGTGCGCCGGCGAAATTGCGCCGAACGCGAGTGCAAATGTGGCGACAATTGGGAATGCAACAGATCCACGCATCAAGGATTCTCCGTTCACGCGAATGTGCGCGATGATGATCGACGCACATGTGCCACGCAAAATGCGTCGAGCACATTGGAACTGCAGAAAACTCTTGTTTCAAAGGGTTTCCCGCGCGCGGAACTAAATTTTCATTAATGAAGCGAGGGCCTTTGGGCTCAACTGTTGCGTCGAGGTTACAGCAATTCCAGCGAGCGCTGCTAAGAGAACGCGATGGCCCGGGGGCCTTCTGAAAGAAACTGGAACGGGATTCAAATGAAGAAGAATTTGTTGCTTGTCACTGCCAGCCTCGTCGCGCTCAGCGCGGCTGCTCCGGCGGTGGCTGCTGATCTCGCGGCGCGGCCTTACACCAAGGCGCCTGCGATGGTTGCCGCGATCTACGACTGGAGCGGTTTCTACATCGGTATCAACGGTGGTGGCGGCTCGTCGCACGCGAGCTGGGACCTCGTCGGCTTTGGCCGTGACAGCTCGCACAACGCGACCGGCGGCACCGTCGGCGGCCAGGTCGGCTATCGCTGGCAGTCCGGTCAGTTCGTGTTCGGCCTCGAAGGCCAGGGCAACTGGGCTGACTTCTCGGGCAGCAGCGTCGGCGCGATCTCCGGCTTCACCAACAGCACCAAGATCGATTCGTTCGGTCTGATCACCGGTCAGGTCGGCTACGCCTGGAACAACGTCCTGCTCTACGTCAAGGGCGGTGCGGCTGTGGTCGGCACCAAGTACAACGCCTCGCTCGCTGGCGTGACGCTGGCTTCGGCCAACGACACCCGTTGGGGCGGCACGGTCGGCGCGGGCATCGAGTTCGGCTTCGCTCCGAACTGGTCGATCGGCGCTGAGTACAACCACATCTTCCTGGGCGGCAACGACCAGAACCTGACCGGCGGCGTCGGCGTTCTGCCGGTTCACGTCAGCCAGGACGTCGACATGGGCCTCGTCCGCCTGAACTACAAGTTCGGTGGCCCGATCGTCGCCAAGTACTGAGATCCAGTACTGAAATAAGCCGCTTCGCAGGAAGCGCGCCTCGAAAGCCCCGGCCCCGGCCGGGGCTTTTTTGTTGTTTGAATCCAGCGGGTTAACCATTCTCCTCGGCGATGTCCGCGACGGCTTGACTCCCGAGAACGAAATGAGAACAATGTTCTTCATACGTTCTAGCGATGGAGCAAGCCATGTTCAGGATTTTCGTGGAAGAAGCGGCCGCCCTGGCGTCGATCACGCTGTTCGTCGGGATGATCGCGATCTGGGCGCAGGTGATTCCCCAGCTCTAGACCTGCGGTTTACAAAACCGATGGTCGGGACCTCCCGGGATCTCATCGTGGGTGCCGTTGGGATGGGGGCTGTTGGGGAAAAGCAGGACGGCGTGCCGGATCGGCCGCTCCGGCGTGGACTCTGCCGCTGCGACACCCCACCATTGTGATGCGAGTCGGCCGGACCAGCGCATGATGCCGGCGACCGCTTCATCCCACCTGCAAGAGGCCGTTACGCGACCATGCCGAGCGCCGGATTTGTCCACCTTCACGTTCACTCGGCGTATTCGCTGCTCAAGGGCTCGATCAAGATCGCCAAGCTCGCGGAGCTCGCCAAGAAGGACCATCAGCCGGCGCTGGCGCTGACCGACACCGACAACATGTTCGGTGCGCTGGAATTCTCCGACAAGATGGCGGGCTCCGGCATCCAGCCCATCGTCGGCTGCGAGCTGGCGATCGATTTCGGCGATCAGGATCCCAACGCGCGCAACGCGCTGCCGCCTGCGCGCGTGGTGCTGCTGGCGGCGCAGGAGCGCGGCTATCGCAGCCTGATGCGGCTCAATTCGCGCGCGTTCCTGGAGACGCCCGACACCCACGCTTCGCACATCAAGTTCGACTGGCTCGAAGGCGAGACCGAAGGCCTGATCGTGCTGACGGGCGGGCCGGACGGGCCGATCTCGCTGGCGCTCGCCTCGGGGCAGGCCGAGGTCGCGGCCCTGCGCTGCGAACGTCTCGCCGGCCTGTTCGGTGATCGCCTCTACATCGAGCTGCAGCGCCATGGTCTGGACAAGGAGCGGCGCATCGAGAGCGCGCTGATCGACATCGCCTACGGCAAGGGCCTGCCACTGGTCGCCACCAACGAGCCGTATTTCGCCGCGACCGACGACTACGAGGCGCATGACGCGCTGCTCTGCATCGCCGGCGGCCGGCTCATCGCGGAGACCGATCGCGTGCAGCTCACGCCGGATCACCGCTTCAAGACGCGCGCCGAGATGGCGGTGCTGTTCGCCGACATTCCGGAGGCGCTGGCCTCGACGGTGGAGATCGCCGAGCGCTGCTCGTTCCGCCCCATGACGCGCAAGCCGATTCTGCCGTTCTTCACGGTCGGCGCCGCCGGCAGCTCCGATGCGGCCGCGGTCGAGGCCGCCGAATTGAAGCGGCAGGCGGAGGAGGGGCTCGCCAATCGCCTGCGCGTCCATGGCCTGTCGCAGGGCACGAGCGAGGAGGACTACAACAAGCGCCTGGCGTTCGAGCTCGACGTCATCATGCGCATGAAGTACGCGGGCTACTTCCTGATCGTGTCCGACTTCATCAAATGGGCGAAGTCGCAGGGCATCCCGGTCGGACCGGGCCGCGGCTCCGGCGCCGGCTCGCTGGTCGCCTGGGCGCTGACCATCACCGATCTCGATCCGATCAAGTTCGGCCTGCTGTTCGAGCGCTTCCTCAATCCGGAACGTGTCTCGATGCCGGACTTCGACATCGACTTCTGCCAGGACCGCCGCGGCGAGGTGATCCAGTACGTGCAGCAGCGCTACGGCCGCGACCAGGTCGCGCAGATCATCACCTTCGGTACGCTGCAGGCGCGCGGCGTGCTGCGCGACGTCGGCCGCGTGCTGCAGATGCCGTACGGCCAGGTCGACAAGCTCACCAAGCTCGTGCCGCAGAACCCGGCCGCGCCGGTGACGCTCGCCGCCGCGATCGAGAGCGAGCCCAAGCTCCAGGCCTTCCGCGACGAAGACCCTGTGGTGGCGCGCGCCTTCGACATCGCCCAGCGTCTCGAGGGCCTGACCCGCCACGCCTCGACGCACGCGGCCGGCATCGTGATCGGCGATCGCCCCCTGAGCGAACTCGTGCCGATGTACCGCGATCCCAAGTCGGACATGCCGGTGACCCAGTTCAACATGAAATGGGTCGAGCCGGCCGGCCTCGTGAAATTCGACTTCCTCGGCCTGAAGACGCTGACCGTGCTCGACGTCGCGTGCAAGCTGCTCAAGCCGCGCGACATCCACATCGATCTCGCAACGCTGCCGATCGACGATGCCGAAAGCTACCAGATGCTGGCGCGGGGCGAAGTGGTCGGCGTGTTCCAGGTGGAAAGCCAGGGCATGCGGCGTGCGCTCGTCGACATGCGCCCCGACCGCTTCGAGGACATCATCGCGCTGGTGGCGCTCTATCGCCCGGGTCCGATGGCGAACATCCCCACCTATTGTTCGCGCAAGCACGGCGACGAGGAGCCCGAATATCTCCATCCCGTGCTGGAGCCGATCCTGAAGGAGACCTTCGGCGTCATCATCTACCAGGAACAGGTGATGCAGATCGCGCAGGTGATGTCGGGCTATTCGCTCGGCGACGCCGACCTGCTGCGCCGCGCCATGGGCAAGAAGATCCGCGCCGAGATGGACAAGCAGCGCGACATCTTCGTCGCGGGTGCGGTGAAGAACGGCGTGCCGAAGGGGCAGGCCGAGACCATCTTCGAGCTGCTGGCGAAATTCGCCGACTACGGCTTCAACAAGAGCCACGCGGCGGCCTATGCGCTGGTGTCCTACCACACCGCCTACATGAAGGCGCATTACCCGGTGGAGTTCATCGCGGCGTCGATGACGCTCGATCTGAACAACACGGACAAGCTCTCCGAATTCCGCTCCGAGGCGCAGCGCCTCGGCATCAAGGTCGAGCCGCCGAACATCAACCGGTCCGGGGCGACCTTCGAGGTCGGCGACAAGGTCATCTATTATGCGCTGGCGGCGCTGAAGGGCGTCGGCATCCAGGCGATCGAGCAGATCATCGAGGAGCGCACCAAGCGCGGGCTGTTCACTTCGCTCGCCGACTTCGCCGCGCGGGTCAATCCGCGTGCGATCAACAAGCGCATCATCGAAAGTCTCGCCGCTGCCGGCGCCTTCGACACGCTGGATGCGAACCGGGCCCGCGTCTTCGCCGGCGCGGACTCGATCCTCGCCGCCTGCCAGCGCGCGCATCAGGCCGAGACCATCGGCCAGAACGACATGTTCGGCAGCTCCGCCGATGCGCCGAGCATCATGCTGCCGCAGGTCGAGCCCTGGCTGCCGGCCGAGCGGCTGCGCCGCGAATACGACGCGATCGGCTTCTTCCTGTCCGGCCATCCGCTCGACGATTACGCCACCGTCCTGAAACGGCTGCGGGTGCAGAGCTGGGCCGAATTCTCGCGCGCGGTGAAGACCGGGGCGACCGCGGGCAAGGTCGCGGCCACCGTGGTCTCGCGCATGGAGCGGCGCACCAAGACCGGCAACAAGATGGGCATCATGGGCCTGTCCGATCCGACCGGCCATTTCGAGGCGGTGCTGTTCTCCGAGGGCCTCGCGCAATATCGCGACGTGCTGGAGCCGGGTGCCGCCGTGCTGCTACAGCTCGGGGCCGAGCTGCAGGGCGAAGACGTCCGCGCACGCGTGCTGCATGCCGAGCCGCTGGACGACGCGGCCGCCAAGACCCAGAAGGGGCTGCGCATTTTCCTGCGCGACACCAAGCCTCTGGAGTCGATCGCCAGGCGCCTCGCCGGTCCCGACATGGCTCCGGCCAACGGCGCTGCGCCGAAGGTCGGCAGTCCCGGCATCGCGCCGCGCTCCAATGGCGACGGCGAGGTCTCGCTGGTGATGATGCTCGACCTCGAGACCGAGGTCGAGATGAAGCTGCCCGGCCGTTTCAAGGTGTCGCCGCAGATCGCCGGCGCCATCAAGGCGGTTGCCGGCGTCGTGGACGTGCAACAGCTCTGACCGACGATCGGCCGCATGGCGCATGCCGTGCGCGGCGGTCTGGTTTCGCCGGGCCATCGCAGCTATGATCGCGAGAATGCAGGTCGTCCGCCGCGGAAGCGAGCGGTGGCGCTGGGAGGAGGCGGGACATGTGCGACACGTGCCGTGAATCCGATTGGACCTGGAAGACGCCATCGCGGCGAACGGCGATGCTGTTTGCCGCCTCCGCGCTCGGCGTGGCCTTCACTGGTCGCGCGCTCGCGAAGGAAGCCAAGGCGCCCCCCAAGCCGCAGAACGTGGTGGCGCCCGATGCGGCGCTGAAGCGCCTGATCGAAGGCAACGCGCGCTATGTCAGCGGCGTGTCGCGCCGACACGATTTCAAGCATGAGCGCGAGGCGCTGGCCGGCGGACAGAATCCGTTCGCGGCCGTGCTGAGCTGCGCCGATTCTCGCATCGCGCCGGAATACGCCTTCGATACCGGCCGAGGCGATCTCTTCGTCTGCCGCGTCGCCGGGAATTTCGCCGGCACCGAGACCGTCGCCAGCATGGAATATGCGGTCGCGGTGCTGAGCACGCCGCTGATCCTCGTGCTCGGGCACGACAGTTGCGGTGCGGTCGATGCGACGCTGAAGGCGCTCAAGGATGGCAAGTCGCCCCCGGGTCATATTCCCTCGCTGGTCGACGCGATCGCGCCGTCGGCCAAGGTGGCGATGCAGCAGGGCGGGGAGGTGCTCGACAGTGCGATCCGGCAGAACGTCGTGGACAACGTCGCCAAGCTCAAATCGGCCGCGCCGATTCTCAATGCCGCCGTGGAGCAGGGCAAGCTGAAGGTCGTGGGCGGCATCTACCGGCTCGCGACGGGAACGGTGGAGCTGGTCGCGCAGGGGTGAACTGCGCGCCGCCGTCGTGATCCTGAAGCTGACGCGGGGCTGACGCCGGAGCCCGGCGCCATGCCGCCGCCTCAATCCCAGCCTTTCGTTCAACTGCCGTTCAGCCGGCCGTGCGTCTCATGCGAGCTGGCGTTTCAACAACAATTGCGGGCAAGCAAGCCATGCGTGGGACTCTCAAGACCTTCATTTGCCTTCTCCTGCCGATCCTGTTCGTTGCCGCCGGCTCGCCGGAAGCGGCTCATGCGCAGCAGCAGGAAAAGCGCATCGCGCTCGTCGTCGGCAACGGCGCCTACGCCAAGTCGCCGCTGGCGACGACCGCGAACGATGCCGGCCTGATCGCGCAAACGCTGCAGGCAGCGGGATTCGATGTGGTCGGCGCGCGCGATCTCGACGGCGATACGCTGCGCAAGAGCCTGCGCGACTTCATCCAGAAGGCGCAGGCCTCCGGCCCGGGCACCGTCGCGATGATCTACCTGGCCGGCTACGGGATCCAGCTTGCCGGCGAGAACTATTTCATCCCGGTCGATTCCAACATCGCGCGCGACACCGACGTTCCGACCGAAGGCCTGCGCGTCAGCGACTATGTCCGCCAGCTGGCCGCGATTCCGCTCAAGGCCAACATCGTGGTGCTCGACGCTGCCCGGGCGCAGCCCTTCGTCGAGGGTGGCCAGTCGATCGCCAGCGGACTCGCGCTGGTCGAGCCGGAGCCGAACATGCTGGTCGCCTTCAACGCGGCGCCCGGCACGGTGGCTCCCGAGGAGCCCGGCCCCTACGGCATCTACGCACAGTCTCTGGCCGAAATGATCCGCACCGGCGGCCTGTCGCTGCCGGAGGTCTTCGACCGCGTTCGCCTGCGTGTCAACGAGAACAGCAAGGGTGCGCAGGTGCCCTGGGACGAGCAGAAGATCAGCGCGCAGTTCAGCTTCTTCGAGCGAGGCCCGGACGCGCCGCCGCCCGAGGCGGGCCCGGACCAGGTCGCCGCGCTCCGCAACAAGCCGATCCGCGATCTCGGCGTGCAGGACGCCTATGCCGCTGCGCTCGAGCGCGACACGCTGCCCGCCTATGAGGAGTTTCTCGCCGCCTATCCCGGCGACCCGCTCTCCAAGCGCGTGATGGCGATCGTGGCGGCGCGGCGCGAGGCCATCACTTGGCGGCGGACCTATCGCACCGACACGCCCGAGGCCTATTGGTCGTATCTGCGTCGCTATCCGCGCGGACCTCATGCGGGCGATGCGCGCCGCCGCCTCGCGATCCTGACTGCGCCGGTCGAGCCGCCGCCGACTTTCGCGATGATCGACTACGACGTGCCGCCGCCGCCGCCGGACGAGGTGGTCTATGTCGATCGTCCCGTGCTGATGTTCAGCGATCCCGTGTTCGGTTTCGCGCCGCCACCGCCGCCGCCGATCTACTATCTGCCGCCGCCGCCGCCGGACTTCGTCGTGCTGCCGCCGCCGCTTCCCGTGGTCGGCCTGTTCGTGCTGCCGCAGCCGGTGTTCGTGCCAATCCCGGTGTTCTTCAGGCCGCCGGTCTATGTCGCGCCGCCGCCGAACAACATCATCTACCAGAACATCCACAACACCACGGTGATCAACAACGTCATCAACCGTCCGCCTGCACCCGCTGCGGCCGTTGCGCCGGGAAGCCTGGCACCGGCCGTCGCCGGGCGTGCGACGCCGGCCGGTCCGGCGGTGCCGCAGGCGGTGGCGCAACGTGCCGCGCTGATCCAGCAGGGCAAGGCGCCGATGCCGCCGAG
>NZ_JASGFS010000062.1:0-39891 GCF_047605465.1 Bradyrhizobium sp.
TGCGCGGCGGCGCCACGATCAGCGCGCGCTGGCCCTTGCCGATCGGCGCGACGATGTCGATGACGCGCGCGGACAGGTCTTTCCGCGTGGGATCGTCGATCTCCATGCGGAACCGCTGGTTTGGAAACAGCGGCGTGAGGTTGTCGAAATTGACCTTGTGCTTGGCCTTTTCCGGGTCCTCGAAATTGAGCGTGTTGACCTTCAGCAGCGCGAAATAGCGTTCGCCTTCCTTCGGGCTGCGGATGTGGCCTTCGATGGTGTCGCCGGTGCGCAGACCGAAGCGGCGGATCTGCGAGGGCGACACGTAGATGTCGTCCGGGCCCGGCAGATAATTCGCGTCGGGCGAGCGGAGGAAGCCGAAGCCGTCGGAGAGAACCTCGACGACGCCTTCGCCGACGATGTCGGTTTCGGCGAGCGCCAGCTGCTTGAGGATAGCGAACAGCAGCTCCTGCTTGCGCATGGTGCTGGCATTCTCGACCCCATTCTCTTCCGCGAACGAGACGAGCTCGGCCGGGGTCTTCGACTTGAGGTCCTGGAGTTTAATTTCCCGCATTGGGGTGGTCCTGTGGGGTAACCTTGGAGAGGGGGGTGCGAGGAGGCTCTGAAATGCGGACGCGAGCAGGTGCAGATAAGGTCCGCAGGTCTAGCAAGGTGAGTGCCGGAGGGCTTCAAACCCGATGCGGCGTCCGGCCTTCAAAAGCTCGGACACGACCACATCCGCCTGCGTTGGGTGGGATAGGCCCAATATAGAAAATCGCTTTCCACTCCGCAAGCCGAAGCGCTGAGCGATCGTTCACGATCATTGCCTAGAACGGTTTCACGATCACCATGATGACAATGAAAATCATCAAAATCGTCGGCACCTCGTTGATAATTCGATAGAATTTCTGGCTCCGCGGGCGCCGGTCGGCAGCGAAATCCTTCAGCCAGCGGGAAAAAAAGCCATGGACCCCGGACATAGCCAGGACCAGTGCCAGTTTTACGTGCATCCAGCCGAATGAGAACCAGTGGCCGAACCAGGCGAGATAGAGCCCGGCGAGCCATGTGACGATCATGGCCGGGTTGATGATCGCCTTGAGCAGCCGGCGTTCCATGACCTTGAAGGTCTCGGACTGCTTGGAGCCGATCTCGGCCTCGCAGTGATAAACGAAGAGCCTCGGCAGATAGAGCATGCCCGCCATCCAGGAGATGACGGCGATCACATGCAGCGCCTTGATCCAGAGATAGAGGTCTTCGGCCATGGTTCTGCATCCGGATTATGCCCAGCAGAGGGATCGCTGGGGATAGTAAGAACTCGTTAAGGTCTTACCTGCACACATATCCGTCCGTAGCGCCCTTCTCAAATCTAGAATCTTAGATTCTTAAGGTTTGAGTCTTAGTGACCGTGGATTGGACTCACGCAATTCCGTCCGCCAGTTCACGCGCGCTTGTTCACATCCATCAACATATCCCGGACGGCCTTCGCCATTCCGGATAAGTCGGTCGACTTCAAAGGCTTGCGTCGCTCTGTCGGCAGCTTATCAAGGGGCTTGTCCGCGCAATCCCGTTTCCGCCGAGCCGGGGCGGCGGAGTTGTTCTGACGGGCAGCGGTGTGAAGAAAATTGGCCGTTGTCCCGCTCCTGGTGTCGCACATCCCTTTCCAAGGGGTTAAGCTCCACAGAAATCCACAAACTGCCCCGCCGTCATACAAAGAGTTTTTGTGCCGACCTCGAACAATTACTTCCACCTGCACCTCGTCTCCGACTCCACCGGCGAGACGCTGATCACCGTGGCGCGCGCGGTCGCCGCGCAATACGCCAACGTGACTCCGGTCGAGCACGTCTACCCGCTGGTGCGCAGCCAGAAGCAGCTCGATCGTGTGCTCGACGAAATCGAGGAAGCGCCGGGCATCGTGCTGTTCACGCTGCTCGAGAAGGATCTGGTCTCCAGGCTGGAGGACAAGTGCAAGGAGATCAATGTTCCGAGCCTGTCGATCATCGGCCCCGTGATGCAGTTGTTCGAGGCCTATCTCGGCGCCGCGACGACCGGCCGCGTCGGTGCCCAGCACGTGCTCAACGCCGAATATTTCAAGCGGATCGACGCGCTGAACTACACGATGATCCATGACGACGGCCAGCACGTCGAAGGGCTTGAAGAAGCCGACGTGGTCCTGGTCGGCGTTTCCCGCACCTCGAAGACGCCGACGTCGATCTATCTCGCCAATCGCGGCATCCGCACCGCCAACGTTCCGCTGGTTCCGGGCATCCCCGTGCCGGCGCAATTGGAGACGCTGACGCGGCCGCTGGTGGTGAGTCTGCACGCGACGCCCGAGCGGTTGATCCAGATCCGCCAGAATCGCCTGCTCTCCATGGGTGCCGATTCCGGCAGCGACACCTATACCGACAAGCAGTCGGTCACCGAGGAGGTCGCGTTCGCGCGCAAGCTCAGCGCCAAGCACGACTGGCCGCTGCTGGACGTCACGCGCCGCTCGATCGAGGAAACCGCGGCGGCGATCATGAAGCTCTACAGCGATCGCCAGCGCAACCGTCCCTCCGAGTGAGGATCGGCGATGACCCTCTGGCGCGGCAAATCTCCGTTGATTCTGGCATCGCAAAGCCGTGCGCGGAAAATGCTGCTGGCGAATGCCGGCCTCGCATTCGAGGCCATCACGGCCGATATCGACGAACGCGGCATCCAGTCCGCTTCGGGCCTTTCAGGTCCGCGCGAGATCGCGCTGCTGCTGGCGCGTGAAAAGGCGAAGGCGGTTTCGATCGGTCATCCCACAAGCTACGTGATCGGTGCCGACCAGACGCTGGCTCTCGGCGACCGTCTCTTCAACAAGCCCGCCGGACGTGCGCAGGCCCTGGCGCAGTTGCGCGATCTCGCCGGCAACAGTCACGCACTGAATTCCGCCGTCGCGGTGGCGCGTGACGGCAAGATCGTCTTCGAGGATGTCTCGGTGGCCCGCATGACCATGCGGCACATGACCGACGCCGAGCTCATGTCCTATCTCGATGCGGCCGGGGACGCGGTCACCACGAGCGTCGGCGCCTACCAGCTCGAAGGGCTGGGCATCCATCTGTTCGAGCGTATCGAGGGCGACCATTTCACTATTCTCGGCCTGCCGCTTCTGCCGCTGCTTGCGTTCCTGCGGCGCGAGCAGCTAATTGCGATCTAGATGACGGACATGGCCGGGTGCTGATGCGGATCGTTGGACTGACGGGCTCGATCGGGATGGGGAAATCCACCACCGCGAAGCTGTTCGCGGAGGCGGGCGTTCCCGTCTACGACGCCGATGCCGCCGTCCATCAGCTGTACGAAGGTGAGGCTGCCCCCGCAATCGAGGCCGCTTTCCCCGGCACCACCGTGAACGGCAAGGTCGATCGGCCGAAACTCTCCGCGCGCGTCGTGCACGACCCTGCCGCGATCAAGCTGCTCGAGCAGATCGTCCATCCGATGCTGGGTGCCTCCCGGCAGAAATTCTTTGCCGACGCCGAAGCGGTGAGCGCGCCGGTGGTGGTGCTCGACATTCCGCTGCTGTTCGAAACCGGCGGCGAGAAACGCGTCGATGCGGTGGTCGTGGTGTCGACCTCGCCGAAACTCCAGCGCGAGCGTGTGCTGGCACGCGGCACCATGGACGAGGCCAAGCTTGACGCCATCATCGCCAAGCAGACGCCCGATGCCGAGAAACGCCGGCGCGCCGATTTCGTGGTGGATACGTCCCATGGGCTCGAGCCCGTGCGCGCGCAAATCGCGCACATCCTGGCCGAGGTCGTTAAGATGCCGCAGCGGCGAGCCTGATTCGTCGCATTACACGGCATCTCACATCATGCGCGAAATCGTTCTCGATACCGAAACCACAGGCCTCGATCCCCTTCGCGGCGATCGCCTGGTCGAAATCGGCTGCGTCGAGATTTTCAACCGCATGCCGACGGGACAGACGTACCACGTCTACATCAATCCCGAACGGGACATGCCGGCGGAAGCCTTTGCGGTGCACGGGCTGTCAGCGGAATTCCTGTCGACCAAGCCGCTGTTCCACGAGGTCGTGGATGCGTTTCTGGAGTTCATCGCCGATGCGCCGCTGGTGATCCACAACGCCTCGTTCGACATCAGCTTCATCAATGCCGAACTCGACAAGATCAAGCGCGTGGCGATTCCGCGCGAGCGCCTGGTCGATACGCTGCTGCTGGCGCGGCGCAAGCATCCCGGCGTGTCGAACCGGCTCGACGATCTCTGCTCGCGCTACGCGATCGACAATTCGCACCGCACCAAGCATGGCGCGTTGCTCGACGCCGAGCTTCTGGCCGAAGTGTATGTCGATCTGATCGGAGCGAGGCAGTCGCAACTGATCCTGGCTTCCGAAGCCGAGGATATTCGCGTCAACGCGACCGGCGACGCGCCGCGGCGGCAACGGCCGATGCCGCTTGCGCCGCGGATTTCCGACGCCGAGCGCGAAGCCCACAGGGCTTTCATCGCGACGCTCGGCGACAAGGCGATCTGGAACGAGTTCCTGCCCGCTCCAGCGACCCCTCCGGCCGGTTAGGCCTGGCCGGTCTGACCACCGGCGGCCATTTGCCGCTCGACGTTCTGACGATAGAGACCGACGAAATCGACTGGATCCAGCATCAGCGGCGGGAACCCGCCGTCGCGGACTGCGGTTGCGATGATCTCGCGGGCGAACGGGAACAGCAGGCGCGGGCACTCGATCATGACCAGCGGATGCAGGTTCTCCTTCGGCACGTTGACGATCCGGAACACGCCCGCATAGGCCAGTTCGAACGAGAACATCACCTTGCCGGCGCTCTCGGCCTTGCCCTCGACCGACAACGTCACCTCGAACTCCTGTTCGCTGAGGTTGTTGGCATTGACGTTGATCTGGATGTTGATCTGCGGCGGCTGACCCTGCGACTGAAGCGAGCTCGGAGCGTTCGGATTTTCGAACGAGAGGTCCTTGGTATACTGCGCCAGCACGTTGAGCTGGGGAGCCTGGGCCGCCTCGGGAGGGGTGCCGTTGCCGTTGGTCATGAAAGTCTCTCCTTACCCGATTTGGGCTGAAATTCGCGGCGGTTGGCTAACATAGGGCTGCCTCATTCCACAAGGACGAACGGCCCCGGATCGGGTCACCAGGCCGCGCCCGCAACTGTGACGTCCGGCCTGCCCTTCCGGCGCAATTGCGCCTTAAACGATTGAAGATGCGCGATTTCCGGGCAGGATCGGGTTTCCCCTTAAGCATAAAACGCGCTACACTCGGCGCTGTGCCAAAAGGCGCCATTGGCCGGGCCAGATTTCGTGCCTACATCCCACGGACCTGAGTGCGCGGACCTAAAATGGTGATGTAGACTTGCCGTTCCCGTATGGAACGGTCTACTGGCCGGATTGATTTTCCCGGCGAAGGCTCCTTCTCGAAAAGACCAGAAAGCGAATACGACGTGGATATCTACACCATCATCTTCCTGGCGCTTGCGGTCTTCATTTTCCTGCGGCTGCGCAGCGTGCTCGGGCAAAGGACCGGCAACGAGCGGCCGCCTTTCGACCGCACCGCCGCCCGCAATGCGTTGGGCGGTGCCCAGGACAAGAACGTCGTGACCATGCCGGGCAAGGTGATCGACCAGGCCCCGCTGGCGCCGACCGCGGAGCCGGCTCCGCCCTCCGATCGCTGGAAGGGTCTGACCGAGCCGGGCACCGCGCTGGCCCAGGGTCTCGACGCCATCGTCGACCGGGACTCCACGTTCGATCCGCGTCACTTCCTTTCCGGCGCCCGCGGTGCCTACGAGATGATCGTGCTGGCATTCGCCAATGGCGATCGCCGCGCGCTGCGCGACCTGTTGTCGTCGGAGGTCTATGAGAGCTTCGAAGCCGCGATCAAGGAGCGCGAAAAGAACGAGCAGAAGACCGAGACGCGTTTCGTTTCGATCGACAAGGCCGAGCTCGTCGGCGCGGAACTTCGCGATCGCACCGCGCAACTCACCGTGCGCTTCGTCTCGCAGATGATCTCGGCCACGCGCGACAAGGCCGGCACCATCGTCGACGGCAGCGCCGACAAGGTTGCCGACATCACCGATATCTGGACTTTCGCCCGCGACACCACCTCTCGCGATCCGAACTGGAAGTTGGTTGGCACCGGAAGCGCGAATTAGAGCTCTCCTCGGGAATGGCGTGACGGCGCTGTGCGCAGGTATCGTCGCGCTGTCGTCGTTTTCGCTCGGCGCTGAAGCTGCGCGCCGCCACTATCGCAGCCATCATCCCCGGCCTCCGGAAACAGCGGTGATCCAGCCGCGGCCGCTGCCCTATCCCCAGCTCCCTCTCCCCTTCGAAATTCCCGGCGCGCAATATCTGCCTCTGACCTGGGCGGATGTGAAGGGCTGGAGCGATGACGATCATCTCGCGGCCTTTACGACGTTTCGCGCGAGCTGCCGCTCGATCGCGGCGCAGACCGGCGCGGCCGAGCCGAAGGCGCTGGGTGGCTCGCTGGGCGAGCCGTGCCGGATCGCCAAATCGCTCGGGCCCGCGGACGACGCCAAGGCGAAAGCCTTCTTCGAGGAGAATTTCTCGCCGCTCCGCATCTCGCGGCTCGGTGAGCCCGACGGATTCGTCACCGGCTATTACGAGCCGGTGCTGGAAGGCTCGCGCACTCAGACCGATGTCTTCAACGTTCCGGTCTATCGCCGTCCCTCCAACCTGTTCGTGCGCGGCTACAAGCAGGACTCGGTCAGCCTGCCCAACAAGGGCCCGGTCTATCGCAAGATCGGCCGCCGCAAGCTCGTGCCCTATTACGATCGCGGCGAGATCGAGGACGGCAAGATCGCCGGTCGTGGTCTCGAGCTCTGCTGGCTGAAGGATCCGACCGATCTGCTGTTCGCGCAGATCCAGGGCTCGGCCCGGATCAAGTTCGACGACGGCTCGACCATCCGGCTCAACTACGACGCCTATAACGGCTATCCCTACACGGCTGTCGGTCGCATCCTGATCGAGCGCGGCATCATCCCCAAGGAGGAGATGTCGATGCAGAAGATCAGGGAGTGGATGGCGCAGAATCCGGATGGCGCCAAGGAGCTGCGGCGCCAGAACCGCGCCTACATCTTCTTCCGCGAGGTCAATCTCTCCGACAAGGACGAGGCGGTGGGTGCGCAGGGCATTCCGCTGACCGCCGGCCGCTCCATCGCCGTCGACAAGTCGCTGCACGTCTATGGTACGCCCTTCTTCATCGAGGGCGAACTGCCGATCGATTCCGAGCGCGCGAAGACGCCGTTCCATCGCCTGATGATCGCGCAGGACACTGGCTCGGCCATCATCGGCCCGGCGCGCGCCGATCTCTATTTCGGCGCCGGCCAGGACGCCGGCCGCGTTTCGGGCCGTCTCCGCCACAGCATGCATTTCGTGATGCTGGTGCCGAAGAGCCTCGATCCACTAGTCCGCGCCGCGCGGTTGCCGGTGCCGGATCCACGGCCGTCGGAGAAGATCGCAAAGCTGTTTCCGCAGACCGATCCCGCCAGGAAGCCGGCCGAAGCGGGCAAGACTGATACCGTCAAGGCTGACGCCGGCAAGATAGATCCCGGCAAGGCTGCGACCGGCAAGTCCGAAACCGGGAAGGCTGGCGCGGCCCCCGCCACCGTGTCACAAGCCAATGATGCCACCGTCGCGGTGGCAAGTCCGGTGCCGCTGCCGGAGCCGCGTCCCAACATCCAGTCCGACCGCGACCAGCGCAAGCGCGTGAATCGTCGTTCCAATCGGCAATGAAGCGATCGTCCCGTCCGCCCGTGCTGGAGTCTCGTCCCTCGCCGCGCCGCCGCGCGCTGAGCGAGGAGGAGCGCGCGCTGTGGGACCTCGTCGCGAAACAGGTCAAGCCGCTGAAGAAGCATCGCGCGGCAAAAGCTCAGGCCGTGCCGCGCGCCGAGCCTGCTCCCATGGCACCCGCCACGCGGCCTCCGTCGTCGCCACGGCCCGTTGCCGCGCCGCCGCCGGTCCGTGTCGCCAAACCCGCGATCCCGCCGCTGGCCCCGCTCGGCAAGCGCGAGCGGACCAAGCTGTCGCGCGGCCGCAGCGAGATCGAAGCGCGGCTCGATCTGCATGGCATGACCCAGATGCGCGCGCATCGCGCCCTGACCGGCTTCCTGCAGCGGGCCCATCACGACGGCCTGACCTTCGTGCTGGTCATCACCGGCAAGGGCCGCAGCGGCGGCGAAAGCGGCGTGCTCCGCCGCCAGGTGCCGGAATGGCTGAGCCTGCCGGAATTCCGCGGCTTCGTCGTCGGCTTCGAGGAGGCCCATATCGGCCACGGCGGCGAGGGCGCGCTTTACGTGCGGATCCGCCGGGCGAGGTTTTGACCGCGGCGAGGCCGGCGTCTCGTAGGAAGCATTAGCGAACTAGAAAGGCCGCACGATTCCGACGCGCGGGATCAGCGTGACGAACAGGCCGAAGAGATTTGTCTTCTGATCCTCCGCGGGAATCGGCGGCGTCTCCCGCGCGGCCGGCAGCATCTTCACCGCGTGCAGGACCAGGAACATGCAGACCGCCCAGTTCGAGATCCAGCGCGAATAGTCGAACACCATCGCGAACATCACGAGATAGGCGAGGCTGATGCCGATCAGGGCCGCGATCACGAGGTGCCGGTGCAAGTCGCTGGCGAGGGCGTGGACGAGGTCCGCAAAATAGCGCCACAGCGGCGTATGCAGCCAGATCAGCAGCGCGAACACCGGCAGGCCGAGGCTGTTGTGCGGCAGCCAGGACCAGGTGTCGGAAATCTCCTTCGATAGCGGCTGGTACCAGATGTAGGCGAACTGCAGCAGGTTCTCGCGGGACGGGTCGGCCATCCGGCTCTTCAGATAGGCGAGGAAATCGGCTTGCGGGATCGGCATCGTCCCGAGGAACTGTGCCGCGAAGAACAGCACGCTGACGCCGAGCAGCGCCACCAGGCCGAACGCGACATTGGTCCGGGTGATGCCGTGCGTGAGGTAATGCCTGATCACGACGATGGTGATGATCGTCGGCACGTACATCAGCAGGTGAATGTGGTGGATCAGCACGAGGATGGCCGAGAACACCGCGGCCGCGGCGACGAACAGCAGCGAGCGCGCCGGCATCAGCAGCAGGACGAGCGCGAACGCGCAGCCATAGATGTCGAAATGGCCGAGCGTGTGCATGAAGTTCTTCAGGAAGAACGGCGAGCCGGCGATGAAGACGAACAGCGGCAGCGTCCTCGCCGTGAAGCCGAACGTCTTCTGGAACAGCCTTGCGTAAAGCCCGAGCGTCGCCAGCCACATCGCCCCGGCAATCGCGAACACCAGCCACACCGGCACCTTGTCCGTGAACAGCGCGACGATCGCGCCGATCAGCGCGCGCTTGATGAAGCCGAAATGATAATCGACGAGGAGGTGGATGTAGGGGACGTAAGGCGGCAGCCGGACCTTGTGGATGAACACGCCGATGACGACGGCGACGTTGATCGCGAGCAGGAGCCGCCAGGGATTCTTCAGGATGCCGGCCGTCACGCGGCACCTGAACCGGCGCGAGCCATCTTCGCCGTGGTCCCGGACAAGCGAAGCGCGACCCGGGATCGGCCATCGCGGGAGATCGTTCGAGCCAGGGCTGGGGATGCCATCTTTTCCAACGAGGACCGCCGGTGATGTAGGGTCCCGGCCCCGCGCGCAATTGCGCACGCGGCCGGGACGACGCCGGAATGAATAGCGCGAGCCCGGCGAATTACAAAATGAACCGGCTGAGATCGGCGTTCTTGGCGAGGTCGCCGACGTGCTTCTGCACGAACTCCGCGTCGACCCGGATGGTCTCGCCGTTGCGGTCGGGGGCGGTGAAGGAGATCTCGTCCAGCACCCGCTCCATCACGGTCTGCAGCCGGCGCGCGCCGATGTTCTCGACCGTCGAATTGACGGCCACCGCGACGTCGGCGAGCGCGTCGATGGCGGTGTCGGTGATGTCGAGCGTGACGCCCTCGGTGCGCATCAGGGCGACATATTGCTTGATCAGCGAGGCCTCGGGCTCGGTCAGGATGCGGCGCATGTCGTCGCGGGTCAGCGCCTGCAACTCGACGCGGATCGGCAGGCGGCCCTGCAGTTCCGGCAACAGGTCGGACGGTTTCGCGACGTGGAAAGCGCCGGAGGCGATGAACAGGATGTGGTCGGTCTTCACCGCGCCGTGCTTGGTCGAGACCGTGGTGCCCTCGATCAGCGGCAGCAGGTCGCGTTGCACGCCCTCGCGCGAGACGTCGCCGCCGACGCGGCCGTCGCGCGCGCAGATCTTGTCGATCTCGTCCAGGAACACGATGCCGTTGTTCTCGACCGCGCCGATCGCCTCCTGGGTCAACTGATCGTTGTCCAGCAGCTTGTCGGATTCCTCGTTGACGAGGATCTCGTGCGAGCCCTCGACCGTCAGCCGCCGCGTCTTGCTGCGGCCGCCGAGCTTGCCGAAGATGTCGCCGATCGAGATCGCGCCCATCTGCGCGCCCGGCATGCCCGGGATCTCGAACATCGGCATGCCGCCGCCCGACGACTGCGTCTCGATCTCGATTTCCTTGTCGTTGAGTTCGCCGGCACGCAGCTTCTTGCGGAAGGATTCGCGCGTCGCGGCGCTGGCATTGGCGCCGACCAGCGCGTCGAGCACGCGCTCCTCGGCGGCAAGCTGCGCGCGCGCCTGCACGTCCTTGCGCTTGCGCTCGCGCACCTGGGCGATGGCGACCTCGACGAGATCGCGCACGATCTGCTCGACATCGCGGCCGACATAGCCGACCTCGGTGAACTTCGTCGCTTCGACCTTGAGGAACGGCGCATTCGCGAGCTTGGCGAGCCGCCGCGCGATCTCGGTCTTGCCGACGCCGGTGGGGCCGATCATCAGGATGTTCTTCGGCAACACCTCCTCGCGCAGGGAACCTTCGAGCTGCTGCCGCCGCCAGCGGTTGCGCAGCGCGATCGAGACGGCGCGCTTGGCGTCGGCCTGGCCAACGATGAAACGGTCGAGTTCGGATACGATTTCGCGAGGAGAAAAGTCTGTCATGTCTGTTAGCTAGGGCTGGAGGTGGCCGAGGACAAGCTGCATTTTTCGGCGTCAGATGATCGGCGGACCCGATTGCCACTGCTTCACGGCGTCGATCGGATGGAGCAGCATCAGGATATTCAGGGTCAGATTGTCGCGAATATGAAGCGCAAGCATGACCTCGAAGGCAAGCCCGATCGCCACGGTTGCAGAGACCGGCAACACGCGCGCGGCGAGGAATCCGAGCACCATGAACAGCGTGTCGGAGACCGAATTGACGATGCTGTCGCCGAAATAGTCCAGCGAGATCGTGGCGGCGCGGTAGCGCTCGATGATGAAGGGCGAGTTCTCGACGATCTCCCAGGCGCCTTCGATCAGCATGGCGATGATCAGCCGCGTCGGCCAGGACAGGCGCAGGAACGGCAGGCGGACGAACAGCAGCCAGGTCAATCCGTAGAACAGGAACCCATGCAGGACATGCGAGAAACTGTACCAGTCGGCGATGTGCTGGGAATTCTCCGAGCTGTTCACCACGCCGTGCCAGAGCTTGACGTAGCCGCAGGTGCAGATCGGCACGCGTCCCATCGCGAACAGGATGGAGGCCTGCAGCGCCAGCAGCAGCAGCGCGATGCCGACCCAGGCGAGCGGAGGCACCCCGGCCCTGCTCTCGTTCGTCTGTATCGGTGTCACGGTTCACGCACCATCAGCAGTGCCGGGCCGTCCGGTGTCTCCACCAGATGCTCGCGGACGAAACCGGCTTTCTCGTAGGCGCGCAGCGCACGCAGATTGCGCGGGTCCGGATCGGTGACGATGCGCGGCAGGCCTCGACGGAAGCTCTCGTCGACGAACTGGCGGATGAATGCCGAGCCGTGGCCGCGCGCGATCATGTCGCCTTCGCCGATGAACTGATCGATCCCACGCGTGCCCTCCGGTTGCGGCCCGAAGCCCGTATCCCAGGCGGTCAGGCAATAGCACTGAAGATAGCCGAACGGCCGGTTGCCGGCCAACACGATGAACTGGTCCATGGCCGGCTCAACGAGGTCGCCGCTGACGAGCGCAAGCTGCTCGTCCGGATCGCCGCCTCGCCCAGCCATCGCCCGATCAGCGGCAGATCGGCCGCGGACATCGGGCGGAAGGTGTAGGCAGGCACCATCGCCTAGCCGGTCGTCAGGCTTTCGATGGTCAGATTCCGGTTGGTGTAGACGCAGATGTCCGCGGCGATGTCGAGCGAGCGGCGGACGATGGTTTCGGCGTCCTTGTCGGTGTCGAGCAGCGCCCGCGCCGCCGCCAGCGCGTAATTGCCGCCGGAGCCGATCGCCATCACGCCGGATTCGGGTTCGAGCACGTCGCCGGTGCCGGTCAGGACCAGGGAAACGTCCTTGTCGGCCACGATCATCATGGCCTCCAGCCGCCGCAGGTAGCGGTCGGTGCGCCAGTCCTTGGCGAGCTCCACGGCGGCCCGGATCAGCTGCCCCGGATATTGCTCGAGCTTGGATTCGAGCCGCTCGAACAGCGTGAAGGCGTCGGCGGTGGCCCCGGCAAACCCGCCGATGACGTCGCCCTTGCCCAGCTTGCGGACCTTCTTGGCATTGGACTTGATCACGGTTTGGCCGATCGAGACCTGGCCATCGCCGCCGACCACCACCTTGCCGCCCTTGCGGACCGTCAAAATCGTGGTGCCGTGCCAACCCGGCGAGCTGTTCTGGGAATCCTGCATGAAATACCTCGTTGTCCGGCCTGATTTAGGGGGTCGGGAGCCGGGGCACAACGGGCGCATTTCCGCTTGAATCCGCTCACCATAGGCAGAAGTAGGGGCCAGATCAGGCCATCCCGCAGTAGCGAAGGCGTCATTTGGCTGTTAAAAGACCGGCGTTTTCGGCCCGAACTGGAGTGAAAGTTCGAATCCATGCGCACCGCGACGATCAAGCGCAAGACCAAGGAGACCGACATCGAGGTGACCGTCAACCTCGATGGATCCGGCGTGTCCAAAATCGCGACCGGCATCGGCTTTTTCGACCATATGCTCGATCTCCTCGCCCGCCATTCCCGCATCGACCTGACGGTCAAGGCGGTGGGCGACCTGCACATTGATCATCACCATACCACCGAGGACACCGGCATCGCGCTCGGCCAGGCCGTCAGGCAGGCGCTCGGCACCATGGCGGGGATCAACCGCTATGCCGACGTGCACCTGCCCATGGACGAGACGCTGTCGCGCGTGGTGATCGACATCTCGGGCCGCCCGTTCCTGGTGTTCAAGGCCGAATTTCCCCGCGACAAGATCGGCGAGTTCGACACCGAGCTGGTGCGCGAGTGGTTCCAGGCCTTCGCCATGAACGCCGGCGTGACTCTCCACGTCGAGACCCTATATGGCGATAACAGCCACCATATCGCCGAGTCATGCTTCAAGGGGCTGGCGCGGGCGCTGCGCACCGCGGTCGCGATCGATCCGAAGGCGGCGGGTGAAATCCCGTCCACCAAGGGCTCGCTCGGCGGCTGAGATCTTGCGTCGGCGGCGCCGAGGCGTCGCGGGCGATATCACTGAATCCTGAGAGAACGGGGCATCGAAAATGCCTGCCTATACAGTTCACGCTCCCTCCCCCGGCGGGGCCGACCTGCGTGCGACCGACAAATTCGTCTTCGTGCGCGACGGTTTCCATTTCTGGGCGATGATCTTCGGCCCGTTCTGGCTGGCCTGGCACCGGCTCTGGCTGGCGCTGATCGGCTGGGTGATCGTGGTCGCTGCCGTCCATGCGGGTCTTTCCAGCATCGGTGTCGGCCGCGGCTCGATTCTGCTCGCCGATATCGTCATCGCGCTGCTGATGGGATTCGAGGCCTCGACCCTGCGCCGCTGGACGTTTTCGCGCGGCAAGTGGCGGCAGCTCGATGTCGTGATTGCCGACGACGAGGACACCGCCGAGCGCCGCTTCTTCGAGCGCTGGAGCCAGAAGCAGCGCGGCATCGTCAACGATCAGTGGGCGGTCGACCGTGGCGGCCCGCCGCCGACCCGCAACATGCCGGGTCAGCAATTCTCGAATCCGCCGCCGCTGCCTGCGGGCGGCATTATCGGGTTGTTTCCAGAGCCGGGAGGGTCACGATGAGCGTTGCCATCATCGATTACGGTTCCGGCAATCTGCATTCCGCCGCCAAGGCCTTCGAGCGCGCCGCGCGCAGCCTCGAGAATCCGCAGAAGGTCTTCGTCACCAGCGATCCGGACCAGGCCTACGGCGCCGATCGTCTGGTGCTGCCTGGGGTCGGCGCCTTCGCCGACTGCCGGCGCGGGCTCGACGCGGTCAACGGCATGGTCGAGGCGATCACCGAAGCGGTGCGCGTCAAGGCGCGGCCGATGTTCGGCATCTGCGTCGGCATGCAGCTCTTCGCCACCCGCGGCAAGGAGCATGTCGTCACCGAGGGCCTGAACTGGATCGCCGGCGACGTCGAGAAGATCGCGCCGCGCGACGAGAGCCTGAAGATCCCGCACATGGGCTGGAATACGCTCGATCTGCTGCGCGAGCATCCGGTGCTGAACAAGCTGCCGCTCGGACCGAAGGGCCAGCACGCCTACTTCGTGCACTCCTACCACCTCAACGCCGCCAACGAGGCGGACGTGCTCGCGCGCGCCGATTACGGCGGGCCGGTCACCGCGATCGTCGGCAAGGACACCGCGATCGGCACCCAATTTCACCCCGAGAAGAGCCAGCGTTTCGGCCTGGCCCTGATCTCGAACTTCTTGCGATGGAAGCCGTGATTCTCTTTCCCGCTGTAGACCTCAAGAACGGCCAGTGCGTGCGCCTCGAGCAAGGCGACATGGCGCGCGCGACCGTGTTCAACCTCAATCCCGCGGCGCAGGCGCAGAGCTTCGTCGAGCAGGGCTTCGAGTATCTCCACGTCGTCGATCTCGACGGTGCCTTTGCCGGCAAGCCGGTGAATGCGCAGGCCGTCGAGGCGATGCTGAAGACGATCCGGATTCCGGTGCAGCTCGGCGGCGGCATCCGCGATCTCGCCACCGTCGAAGCCTGGCTCGAAAAGGGCATCACCCGCGTCATCATCGGCACCGCCGCGGTGCGCGATCCCGAACTGGTGAAGGCGGCTTCGCGGAAATTTCCCGGCCGCGTCGCGGTCGGGCTGGATGCCCGCGACGGCAAGGTCGCGGTCGAAGGATGGGCCGAGACCTCGCAGGTGACGGTACTGGAGATCGCCCAGCGTTTCGAGGATGCCGGCGTCGCCGCCATCATCTTCACCGACATCGCCCGCGACGGCCTGCTCAAGGGCCTGAACCTGGATGCGACCATCGCGCTGGCGGATGCCATTTCCATTCCAGTAATCGCTTCCGGCGGCCTTGCTTCCATCGAGGACGTCAAGGCGATGCTGACGTCGCGGGCGAAGAAGCTCGCCGGCGCCATCGCCGGACGCGCGCTCTATGACGGCCGGCTCGATCCCGCCGCTGCCCTCACTTTGATCCGCAACGCGCGCGCTGCCTAGGAGACCACGATGTTCAAGGTGCGCGTGATCCCCTGCCTCGACGTCAAGGACGGCCGGGTCGTCAAGGGTGTCAATTTCGTCGATCTGCGCGACGCCGGCGATCCCGTCGAGGCGGCGATCGCCTATGACGCCGCCGGCGCCGACGAGCTCACATTCCTCGACATCACCGCCACCCACGAGAACCGCGGCATCATGCTGGACGTGGTCCGGCGCACCGCCGAGGCCTGCTTCATGCCGGTCACCGTCGGCGGCGGTGTGCGCAAGGTCGACGACATCAAGACGTTGCTGCGTGCCGGCGCCGACAAGGTCTCGATCAACAGCGCTGCGGTGTCGCGGCGCGAATTCGTCAAGGAAGCGGCGGAAAAGTTCGGAGAGCAGTGCATCGTGGTCGCGATCGACGCCAAGCGCGTCAAGCGTCCGGGCGGCTCCGATCGCTGGGAAATCTTCACCCATGGCGGCCGCAATTCGACCGGCATCGACGCCATCGAATACGCCCAGGAAGTCGTCTCGCTCGGCGCCGGCGAAATCCTCCTCACCTCGATGGATCGCGACGGCACCCGGCAGGGTTTCGACATCCCGCTGACCCGTGCGATCGCCGACAGCATTCCCGTCCCGGTGATCGCCTCCGGCGGCGTCGGCAATCTCGATCATCTCGTCGACGGTATCCGCGACGGGCACGCGACCGCCGTGCTCGCGGCCTCGATCTTCCACTTCGGCGAATTCACCATCCGCGAGGCCAAGGAGCACATGTCCCGGCGCGGGTTACCCATGCGCCTGGATGCCTGACGACTCCCGTTCATAAAAGTGCTACATGAGCCGGAAGAGACCGGCTCGACCTGCCGGGGCGCGTTTTCGAGTATCCGTATGCCGCGTTTCACGATCCACGATCTGGCCGAAACCATCGACGCCCGCGCCGCAGCCGGCGGCGAGGCCTCCTATACCCGCAAGCTGCTGGACAAGGGCGCCGAGCATTGCGCCAAGAAGTTCGGCGAGGAAGCAGTCGAAACCGTAATCGCTGCAGTCGAAAACGATCGCGCGCATCTGATCGCTGAAAGCGCCGATCTTCTCTATCACTTCCTTGTGCTGCTCAAGGCGCGCGGCGTAAGACTGGAAGAGGTGGAAGCGGCATTGGACAAGCGCACGTCCATGTCAGGGTTGGAAGAGAAGGCTTCACGCAAGGGCCAGTAGATCCCAACGGAGAAGGTCGCGTCATGGATATCCGCGCACCCGAACAGCAGTATAATCCGTACCGCGTCTATACGCGCGAGCAGTGGTCGCGACTGCGCGACGATACGCCGATGACGCTAGAGCCCGGCGAGTTCGACCGGCTCCGCTCGATGCACGATCGCCTCGACCTTCAGGAGGTCGAGGACATCTATCTTCCGCTGTCGCGCCTGCTCTCGATCTATTTCGATGCCACGCAGCGGCTTTATTATTCGCAGCGCCAGTTCCTCAACATCCGCGACCGCAAGATGCCCTACATCATCGGCGTCGCCGGCTCGGTCGCGGTCGGAAAGTCGACCACGGCCCGCGTGCTGCAGGCGCTGCTGGCGCGCTGGTCGCCGCGCCCGAAGGTCGACCTGATCACCACGGACGGTTTTCTCTACCCCAACGCCGTGCTCGAACGGCAGGGCATCATGCAGAAGAAGGGTTTTCCCGAAAGCTACGACCTGCCGTTGCTGCTCGGCTTCCTCTCCGACATCAAGGCCGGCCGCCGCCATGTGCGCGCGCCGGTCTATTCGCATTTGACCTACGACATCGTGCCGAACCAGTGGGCCGAGGTCGACCAGCCCGACATCCTGATCGTCGAGGGCGTCAACGTGCTGCAGACCGGCAAGCTGCCGCGCGACGGCAAGGCGGTGCCGGTTGTCTCCGACTTCTTCGACTTCTCGGTCTATATCGACGCCGACGAAGCGGCGCTGCGACGGTGGTACATCCGGCGCTTCCTGGCGCTGCGGGACACCGCGTTCACCAACCCGAAATCCTACTTCAACCGCTACGCGCTGCTGTCGGACGAGGAAGCCACCGCCACCGCCATCGCGATCTGGGAACGCACCAACCTCGCCAATCTCGAGGACAACATCCTGCCGACTCGCCCCCGTGCGACGCTGATCCTGAAGAAGGGCGCCGACCATGTGGTGGAGAGCGTGGCGCTGCGAAGGCTGTAGGCCGCGGCGTCGCGGGGCAGGTAACGCGGTGCGCGCCCGTTTTACGCCGGGACGATGATCGATATGCTGTGCCGTGAGTGGTGGGCACGCTGCGCTTTGTCCACCCTACGGGATTGATGCAAGGCGAACGCCTGTACCCACATCGTCATTGCGAGCGCAGCGAAGCAATCCGGAATCTTTCCGCGGCGGCAGCCTGGATTGCTTCGCGGCGCTCGCAATGACGGTGGAAAAGATCTCGCTATACGGCCAGATGCCGTGACGCCGCGAGTCCGGCCAGCGCTTCCTCGAGCTTCTCGCGATCGAGCGGCTTGATCAGGAAGCCGTCCATGCCCGCCTCGAAGCAGGCATAGCGATCCTCCACCAGCGTGTTCGCCGTCAGCGCCAGGATCGGCGTGCGGCGCCCGCCGGCGGACGCTTCGTGTCCGCGAATCCGTTTCGTCGTTTCGATGCCGTCGAGTTGCGGCATCTGGATGTCCATCAGCACGAGATCGTAGGGCGTCCCCGCCGAGGTCGCCGCGAGCCACGATTCCAGCGCGGCTTCGCCATGGACCGCGATGACGACGCGATGGCCGAGCTTTGTCAGCAGCGACCGCATCAGCAGCGCGTTGATCTCGTTGTCTTCGGCGACCAGGATCGACAGGCCTTTCGCCGGCGTCGGGCCGGGCCGGGCCTCGACCGGCGGCTCCGGCGCGAGATCGGGCGAGGCGACTTCCGGCGCGAGCGCCAGGCGCGCGGCGAGCGATGCGGTGCGGAGCGGCTTCACCAGATAGCCGGTGAAGGCAGCTGACAGCTTGTCATGGCGCGAACTCGGCGTCAGCAGGACGAGGCGCTGCGTCGCATGCCTGCGGGCCGCCTCGCCGAGACTGTCGGCGGCGGCTCCGAGCGCGCGATCGATCAGCACCGCGTGCCACGATCGCTCCGGCAGCAGGGCTTCGGCGACCGTCGCATCCGAGACCAGGCAGGTCTGGCCGCCCCAGCGCTCCAGCCTCCGGGCGATGAGGGAGGCTTCGATACCTTCCGCGATCAGGAGGATCGATTTGCCGGTGAGATCGGGGCAGGGGAATGGCGTTTGACCGGCGCTCGCATCCGAGGCGGCCAGCTGAACCGCGACCTCGAAGGTCGAGCCCCTGCCCGGCTCGCTCTCCAGCGTGAAGCGGCCGCCCATGCGCTTGACGATGCGCTCGCTGATGGCGAGCCCCAGACCGGTGCCGCCATAGACGCGGGCGACACGTTCGTCGGCCTGCTCGAATTCGCGGAAGATGCGCGACTGCGCCTCGGGCGCGATCCCGATGCCGGTATCGCGGACGAGGAAGCTGATCTCGTTCGGCCAGATGCCGGGCTCGACGATCAGCGCGACGCCGCCGGTCGCGGTGAACTTGATGGCGTTGCCGGCGAGATTGAGCAGCACCTGTCGCAGCCGCGCGGCGTCGCCGACGACTTCGAGCGGCAGGCGTTCGTCGACATAGGCGGCGATCTCGAGATTCTTCGCCTGGGCCCGCGGCGCCAGCAGTTCGCTGATCTCCTCGACCAGCGCCGCGAGCGCGAAGGGGCGCCGGTCGAGGTCGAGCTTGCCGGCCTCGATCTTGGAATAGTCCAGCAGCTCCTCGATCAGCGCCATCAGCGCTTCGCCGGACGTCTTGACGGCCCTGGCATAGGTCGTCTGCTCCGGCGTCAGCGTGGTGTCGAGCAGCAGCCCGCCCATGCCGATGATGCCGTTCAGGGGCGTGCGGATCTCGTGCGAGGCCATCGCGAGGAAACGCGACTTGGCGCGGTTGGCGGCATCGGCCTGATCGCGTGCGTCCGACAGCGCCCGTTCCGTCTCGGTGCGGTCGGTGACGTCGCGCCCCACGCTCTGCAATTCCGCGGGCTGGCCGGCATCGAGCCGCACGAACCCCTCGCGCCAGGCGATCCAGCGCGCGCCGACGGGTGTCGCGATCTTCTGGTCGTGGATGCGCGTGCCGGCGCTCTCGCGCGCATTGTCCCCCTGCTCCAGCACGTCGAAATCGAAACGCGTTCCGACCAGGGCGCTGCGGGTCTGTGCCGCCAGCGCGCAATAGGCATCGTTGGCGAAGGTGATGCGGCCCTGATGGTCGCGCAGCACGATGAGGTCGCCCTGTTGCTCGAACAGGCTGCGGGCGCGCTCCTCGGCTTCCTTCAGCTCCCAGTTGCGATCGATCAGCGCCTCGTTGTGGGTGGCCAGCGTGCGCAGCCGCTTGTTGACGAAACGCAGCCGCATGCTCAGCGTCGCCAGCCCCAGGCAGGCGATCGCGAACAGAAAGCTCGCGCCGATCGCGAACGCGTTGGGATCGTAGCCGGAGTTCTCGGATCGGCTGCCGGACACGAAGCCATAGGCGGCACCGAACGTCGCCGAGAAGATCATGAAGGAGCGGATCGCGAAGGCGGTCTTGGGGTAGCGGCGCCTGAAGCGGCGCATGCGTACCTTGATCCGGAACGTCCGTCCCATCGCAACCGACCTTTATTTCCGAAAGCCCCGTGACCGCCGGCCGCGACGATGTCCCCGCCGACCTTGCGAACAGTTTGAGGTTTCGGTGCCGCCTCCAAACAGGGTTGACGAGCCGTTAACGGCTCAGAGCGAGGCGGCCTGCATGTGGCGATGATCGCGATGGGCGCCGACGATCAATGCCGCGGCCTCGCGCTGGGAAAACGTCTTCGAGCGCACATAGATGCGGTAGTCCGCCGGTCCGTCGGTCGAGAGATAGATCAGCGGCTGGTCGCCGCCGGCATGCGTGGAAATCGCGACGCGACGCGTCGTCGCACTGGCCTCGCAGGCGCCCGTCTCCTCGCTGGTGCCGTCGTCGACCACCGCAAAATCCGCGGCATCGGCATCGTCGGTGATCTGGACCCGGACCGAGGCCCGTGCGGGATCATCGGTGAAGCCGACCTGGATGCCGGCGGTCCAGAACAATGACGTCAGTTCGACCGAGGTCTCGCCGAGAGCGATGCAGGGATGGGAGGCCGATCCGATCTCGCTGCGGGCGAACACCGCAGCCGCCATCAAGGGAACGACCGAGGCCAGGATCTTGAAACGCAACATGACACTCTACTCACCGGCCCTTGGGAACTCGAACGGGAACGCGTGGGCCTTATGGTTTGCAGAGGGTAAAGGAAACTCGTTACCGCCGGGTTGATGCGCGACGCCGTCACGCCATCTGCCGCACATCCTCCGCGAGTGCGCGGTAGGACAGCGCTTCGGCGAGATGCAGCCGGCCGATCTTCTCGGTGCCGTCGAGGTCGGCGAGCGTGCGCGCCACCCGCAGCACGCGGTGATAGCCGCGCGCCGACAGCCGCATGGTCTCGGCCGCGTCGCGCAGCAGTTTCTGGCCCTGCGCGTCGGGCCTTGCGATCTCCTCCAGCACGGAGGCCGGCGCCTCGGCATTGGTGCGGATGTGCGGCAGGCCCGCATCCGCATAACGCCCGAGCTGGATGTCGCGTGCCGCCGCGACGCGCGCGGCGACTTCGGCCGAGCCTTCCGCCGGCGGCGGCAGGATCAGGTCCGCCGCGGTGACCGCGGGCACCTCGATGCGCAGATCGATGCGATCCATCAGCGGTCCCGAGATTCGCGCCTGGTAGTCCGCCGTGCAGCGGTCGATGCGGCCGCGCTTGCAGGCATAGCCGGGCTCGAAGGCGTTGCCGCAGCGACAGGGATTCATCGCCGCCACCAGCATGAAGCGCGCCGGATAGGTGACGCGATGATTGGCGCGGGACACCGCGACCGCGCCGTTCTCGAGCGGCTGGCGCAGCGAATCCAGCACGCGCGGATCGAATTCGGGCAGCTCGTCGAGGAACAGCACGCCCTGATGCGCGAGCGAGATCTCGCCCGGCCTGGCGCGCATGCCGCCACCGGTCAGCGCGGCCATGCTCGCGGAATGATGCGGCGCGCGGAACGGCCGCTGCGATGTCAGCGCGCCGCCCTCGATCTCGCCGGCGACCGATGCGATCATCGAAACCTCGAGCAGTTCGCCCGGCGACAGCGGCGGCAGGATCGAGGGCAGGCGCGCGGCCAGCATCGATTTGCCGGCGCCGGGTGCGCCGATCATCAGCAGGTGATGTCCGCCCGCGGCCGCGATCTCCAGCGCGCGCTTCGCGCTCTCCTGGCCCTTGATGTCGCGCAGGTCGAGCGTGGAGGCGGGCGCCTGGTGCACCTTCGGCGAGGGCCGCGACAGCACCTGCGTGCCCTTGAAGTGATTGGCGATCTGGATGAGCGAGTGCGCCGCGATGATCTGGATGTCGGGGCTGGCCCAGGCCGCTTCCGATCCGCAGGCAGCCGGACAGATCAACCCCTCCTCGCGCTCATTGGCACCGATCGCCGCGGGGAGAACGCCCGCGACCGGCGCAATCGAGCCGTCGAGGCCGAGTTCGCCGAGCACGGTGAAGCCCGTCAGCGCATCCGGCGGAATGGCGCCGATCGCCGCCATCAGGCCGAGCGCGATCGGCAGATCGTAATGGCTGCCTTCCTTGGGCAGGTCGGCGGGTGCGAGGTTGACGGTGATTCGCCGCGCCGGCAGCGCCAGCCCCGAGGCGATCAGCGCCGAGCGGACCCGCTCGCGCGCCTCCGACACGGCCTTGTCCGGAAGTCCGACGATGGCGAAGGCCGGAAGGCCCGGCGCGACCTGCACCTGCACGTCGACCGCGCGGGCCTCGATCCCTTCGAAGGCGACGGTGGAAACCCGCTGAACCATGCCCGAACCAGCCTGCCTCTCTCTCTCCCACAATCAACGGTAGCAGGGCTTGATCGGTGAGGCAAGAACAATACGGGAACATCGGCTGCGGGCGGCGCAATTCCTAACCAGCCGTGAACGCGGAGGAGACACTAAGCCTCGAATGCGAACGGCTGTGCTCAGCACATTCCAACGAATGTTCGCTACTCCTAAACGTGCGGGATGGGCCGTGATCTAACAAGTGAACAATCGAAATGCTTGCAAATCGCCGGAGAAGCGAACGTCGGGTGTGCAGTCGGCTCGCCAAGATCCACTTTGGCGCCGGGTCGCTTCCGCGGGACTGCACGATCACGGACATCTCCGATGGCGGTGTGAAGGTAGTGGCGGAATTTCTGGAAGTGCCGCCGCAATTCACCATCATCTTCGCGCCGGATTATTCCCGGCAATGCCGCCTGCGCTGGCGCATCGGTTGCGAATTCGGTGCGGAATTCGTCGACTAGGCGCAACGGGCGCCGCTCCTTAACGGGACTTTAGCGTTAATGGGTCAGCATCTCTGATCAGTTGCCGAGTGATCAGAGCATGTCCAAGCGCTTCTTCCTTGCCCCTCATCCGGCGAGAGTCCTGTTTCCTGCACTGATGGTGCTCGCCCTCGGTGGTTGCCAGACCACGACACTCGATGACGTGACGGGCGCGCTCGGCGGTAAATCGGAAACGGCCGCGAAAGCGGATTCGAAACCCGACATGGACGCCCTGCGCGAGCGCTATCGCGCCAAGCCCAACGATCCGAACACCGCGATCGAATACGGCCGCGCGCTGCGCGACACCGGCCAGCGCGCGCAGGCCGTCGCGGTGCTGGAGCAGGCGGTGCTGGTCCATCCCAGCAACAAGCCGCTGCTCGCCGGCTATGGCCGCGCACTCGCCGACAACGGCAATTTCCAGCAGGCCTTCGACGTGCTGAGCCGCGCGCATACGCCGGAAGATCCCGACTGGCGCATCCTCTCGGCCCAGGGCGCGGTGCTCGATCAGCTCGGCCGCAACGAGGAAGCGCAGCAATATTACGCGACCGCGCTCAAGATCGTGCCCGACGAGCCGTCGGTACTGTCCAATCTCGGACTGTCCTACGTGCTGCAGAACAATTTGCCGCGGGCCGAGGAGACGTTGCGCCGCGCGCATGAGCGCAACGCCGCCGATGCGCGCGTCCGCGCCAACCTTGCGCTCGTGCTGGGTCTTCAGGGAAAGCAGGCCGAGGCCGAAGCCATCGTGAAGGCCGATCTGCCGCCGGACCAGGCCGCGGCGAAGGTCACGGCACTGCGCCAGTTGCTGGTGAAGAAACAGCAGCAGCAGCGGGCGGACAACAAATAATCCGCCCTTCGTCCGGTCCCGGCGCGCCGTCCTTGCGTGAACCGGTCGCGACGTCGCTCGATAACGCTGCTGCGGCTAGGACGCCTTGCGATGCGGGGCCGGCCCGCGCCCTGCCCTGCCCTTCAGCTTCTTCAGCAGCGGTCCGAGCAGCGAACGCTTCGGCTTCCTGACCTCGCCGCGCCCGGCGAGGCGGTTCGCCATGTTCTGGAACAGCTCGGTGGTGCGGTGGCTCTTGGAGACTTCCGCGATCATCTGGCCGTTGTTGGCGGCGGTCGAGAACAGCTTCGAGTCGAACGGGATCACCGCGATCGGCTGGCTTTCCATCGTCTTGGCGAACGACTTGACCGCGATCTCCGCGCGCTTGTGCATGCCGACCTGATTGATGCAGTAGAGCGGCGGCCGGTCGTTCGGCCGCGCCGCCTTCAGCACGTTCAGCATGTTCTTGGTGTTGCGCAGATTGGCGAGATCGGGTTCGGCCACGATCACGATGTCGTCGGCGTTGACCAGCGCGCGCCGCGTCCATCCCGACCATTGATGGGGGACGTCGAGCACGATGCAGGGCGTGGTCATGCGCAGCGTGTCGAAGATCGCGTCGAACGCCTCGGCGCCGAAATCATAGACGCGGTCGAGCGTCGCAGGTGCCGCGAGCAGGCTGAGACGGTCGGTGCATTTGGCGAGCAGGCGCTCCATCAGCGCGGTGTCGGGCCGGTCCTGCGACAGCACCGCATTGGCGATGCCCTGCATCGGATCCTGGTTGTAGTCGAGACCCGCGGTGCCGAACGCCAGGTCGAGATCGATTACGACCGAATCCAGCGACAGGTCGCGCGCGATGGTCCAGGCCACATTGTGTGCGACGGTGGAGGCGCCGACGCCGCCTTTGGCGCCGACCACCGCGATGACGCGGCCGGTGATGATGGCTTCCGAGGCCGAGAACAGGCTGCAGATCGAGCGCACCACGTCGATGGTCTCGACCGGGCCCACCACATAGTCGTTGACGCCGCGGCGCACGAGCTCCCGATAGGGCGCCGTGTCGCTGGGATTGCCGATCACGACCACGCGCGTGCCGGGATCGCAGACGCCGGCCAGATCGTCGAGGCCTTCGAGGATGTCGCGGGTGCCGTCGGATTCGATCACGATGACGTTCGGCGTCGGCATCGTGTCATAGACTTCGATGGCCGCCGCCAGCCCGCCGTTCTTGGCGGTCAGATGCGCCTTGGCGAGACGGCGGTCCTGTCCCGCCGCGGTCACCGCGGCGAGGGTCTGCTCGGTCTCGCAAAATGCCTGCACGGAGATGCGAGGAACCGGTGCGATGTGTTCCTCGGGATGCCGCGGGTCGTCCGCTTCTTCGTCGTGGACGCTTGTCATTTTCCGGTGTCGCTGAGTTTGGCCTTGTCGGCCTCGGGATAGGCGGTGGTGGTCGTCGCGCCCTTGCGGTAGCGGTCGAAGGCGATGGCGCGCCGGGCGGTATAGGCCGGTGTCTCCGACCGCGGCTGCTCGAGGTCGGCCGGGTTGTCGATCATCGCCGCGAGGTTGCGCTGGGTCGCGCAGCCGAGATTGAAGTAGGGCCGGTTCTCGTTGTAGCCGGGGTCGAGGATGGACGGGCCGATGTCTTCCGGCCACAGCCCGCAGGGGCCGGCGACCGCGGCGATCCTGGAATAGCTGAGCCGGATGGTGGGCAGCAGCGCGGGATCCTCGGGACGATAGGGATGCTGCACGATGGCGCGCGACGGCACGCCGCCGGACGCCAGCACGGATCGGATTTCCTGATAGGTCGCGGCCGCCGCGCGGGAGTTCGTGGAATCGATGGGAACGTCGACCACGACGGCGCCGGTGCCTTCGCGCACCCAGTCGCGGGCGATGCCGGCGACGTCCGAATGCTGCGAGGCCGAGAGACCGCCGCGCGCCTTGCCGACGAAGACCACGATCGAGCGCTTGGCTTCCTCCACCGCGATCGGGTGGCGCTGGCGATAGTCGGTCGGCACCGTCTGGGTGACGATCTCGCCGGTGGTGTTGCACGCGCCGAGCGTGACGGAGAGTCCCGCCAGCGCGAGCGCGATGCGCAGCCTGCGGCGGCGGTCGGCCACTGTGTTCGTCATCGCGTCATCCCCCTCCTCGCCCTCGTCACCGAGTCCCCGTCGTCCGCGTGCCTCAGTCGATGATGAAGCCGAAATCGCCCTGGTAGCCGTTGATGGGATCGACGCGCCGCGCGATGCCATAGAGACGGTTCATGCGGCCGAGCAGCGCGGACTGCGCGTCCGAGGAGGGCGCAAAGCCATCGTCGGGCCGCGACAATTCCTTCTGGGCGACCGCGCGCACCACATAGGGCGTCACGATCACCATCAGCTCGGTCTCGTTGTTGACGTAGTCCTGGCTCCGGAACAGCGCGCCGAGGATCGGCACCTGGTCGACGCCGGGCAGGCCGTTGATCGCCTGCTTAGTCTGCTGCTGGATCAGGCCGGCCATCGCCATCGAGCCGCCCGAGGGAATCTCGAGCGTGGTCTCGGCGCGGCGGGTCTGGATCGACGGAATGGTGATCGAGTTGGTCGAGGTCGATGACAGGGCCTGCGTCACCGTGATCGCGCTCTGGTTCGACAGCTCCGAGACCTCGGTCATCACCCGCAGGCTGATGCGGCCCTCGCTGAGGACGACCGGCGTGAAGTTCAGGGAAATGCCGAACTTCTTGTAGGTGATCTGGGTGGTACAGACATGGGTGGTCGGATCGCAGGAATAGCCCGCGGGAATTGGAAACTCGCCGCCCGCGATGAAGGTGGCGGACTCGCCGGAGATCGCGGTGAGGCTCGGTTCGGCCAGCGTGCGCATGACACCGGCGCTCTCCATCGCGCGCATCGTGGCGCTGACGGTGGCGACGCCCTTGGCGAGGCCGCTGACGCCGAGGCCGTTGCTGCTGACCAGCGGTCCGCCGCTGACCGTGAACGGATTGGAATTGTTGAAGTTCACGACCGCCGTGCCGGCGTTCAGGCTGGCGCTGAGATCGACGCCCAATTGCTTGACGATGTCGCGGCGCACTTCGCCGACGACCACCTTGAGCATCACCTGGTCGCGGCCGCGCACGACGATGTTGTTGACGACCTTGTCGGCGCCGCCGACCAGCTTGGCGGCGACGTCGCCGGCCTGCTGCGCCTCGACCGGACTCGACACCGAGCCGGTCAGCATCACGCTGTCGCCGACGCCTTCGATCTGCACGCCCGGCAGCGACTGGCGCAGCGCGGTGCGCATGCCGTTGAGGTCGCGCTTCACCGCGATGTCGTAGGACGCCACCTGCTGGCCGTCGGCGGTGAAGAACACGACGTTGGTCTGGCCGACCTGGCCGCCGATGATGTAGGCGCGCTGTGCCGAGCGGATCACCGCATTGGCGATCTTGGGATCGGCCACCAGCACGTCCTTGACCTCGCGCGGCAGGTCGATGACGACGGACTTGCCGACGCCGAGCGACAGGAAGCGCGTTCTCGCCGGTGCGACGGTCGCAACCGGTGCGACGCCCAGATCCGGAGCCTGCATCGGTGCCTGGTCCCCGACCTGCGCATCCGCGGCGCCCGCCCGGTCAGAGGCTGCGACCAGCCCCAGCATCAGCATCGCCCCCGTCCAGAACGAGCGCGCGCGCTTCCCCCGAATGCGCGAGCCCGTCCGATCATCCCCGTAGCTCATCTTGGGTATCCCCATCACTTCTGTGACGTCGTGCTTGGAACGCCGTAGCGGACCACGTTCACATTCGCGCCGCGCTTGGCCGGCTTCTCGTCGTCGGTTTTCTCGATCGCGTTGGCGTCGACCAGGCTGCGCAATGCGAGCGAGAGCTGGCCGCTCTGGCGGGCGCGGGAGAGTGTCTCCACCTGTTCGGGCTTCAGTTCGAGCGTGACGGTCTTGCCGAGCACGCTGTTCTGGCCATCCTTCTCCTTGGGCAATTGATCGATCGCCAGGACGCGGATGTTGGACAGCACGAGCTCGGAGGTGACGCTGTCGGAGCCGGCGACGCCGTCGGGAGCCTTGGTGCGGCGGGTCAGGACGATGTCGACGCGATCGTTCGGCAGGATGAAGCCGCCGGCGCCGGTCTCGGCTGAAATCTCGGTGGACACGGCCCGCATGCCCGACGGCAGGATCGCGGCCATGAAGCCGGAGCCTTCGGCTTTCACCAGCTTCTGCTCGCGGATCGGTTCGCCCTGCATCATCGGCACGCGCGCGATCGAGCCTACGATCTCGGTCTGCGCCTGCGGCCTGTTGTCCCGGCGGATGAAGGCGCCGCTCGCGGTCGCCGCCGGCCAGGCCTGCCATTGCAGGTCTTCGGGTTTGACATATTGGCCGAGCCCGATGTCAGCCTTCGCGACGAGCACCTCGACGGTCGGCAGCTTCTCGGCCACCGGCGCGGCGGGAGCCGGCTTGTTGTCATAGCCGCTCGCCAGATACGCGGCGACGCCGCCGGCGCCGAGCGCGATGACCAGAACGACAATGCGTGCGGTATTCATACGCTTCTACTCTTACGCGGGGCACTCGAACCGCACGTGGCGGGTTCCCCTGCGTCGATGAGTAGGGAGTAAAAGTATAAGGGGTGTTGCGAGGCCGAGTGTGATGGCCGGTCACGCGGCGCGTTTTGGGCGCATGGTGAATGCCGCGTTATCCGCGCAGGCCGGCGCCCGTAGAATCACGCAGCAGAGATCCTGCGTTCGAATGACGCGCTTCGGCGTCATGGTGAACGGGTGGTTAGTGATGTCGGGGCGCGTGCCCGCGATGAGAAAGCGACAGCGCGTTGCGTGCTCCTCATCCTGGGAAGCCTGCGAAGCAAGCGCCGCGAAGGATGAAAGCCGAAGGGCTGCCTCGCCCTTCGAGACGCCGCGCACGCGCGGCTCCTCGGGATGAAGGCGTGAGCTGAAAAGCCCGGCGGCTTATTTCGTCCGCTTCTGCTCGATCACGTCCCAGACCTTCGCGGCCACGTCCGGGCCGCCGAGCCGCGCGATGGCGCGGATGCCGGTCGGCGAGGTCACGTTGATCTCGGTGAGGTTGCCGTTGATGACGTCGATGCCGACGAACAGCAGGCCGCGCTCGCGCAGCGCCGGCCCGACGGTCTCGCAGATTTCGCGTTCGCGCGGGGTGAGTTCGGTCTCCTTAGCCGCGCCGCCGCGCACCATGTTGGAGCGGAGGTCGTCGGCGGCCGGCACGCGGTTGACCGCGCCGGCGAACTCGCCGTTGACCAGGATGATGCGCTTGTCGCCGTGCTTCACCTCGGGGATGAACTGCTGGATCACCCAGGGCTCCTTGAACGTCACCGAGAACATGTCGAACAAGGAGCCGAAATTCATGTCCTGCGGCATCACGCGGAATACCGCCGCGCCGCCATGGCCGTGGAGCGGCTTCATCACGACGGCGCCGTGCCGGTCGCGGAAGGCGTTGATCTCGTCGAGGTCGCGCGAGATCAGGGTCGGCGGCATCAGCTGCGGAAAGTTCATCACGAACAGCTTTTCCGGCGCGTTGCGCACCGAGGCCGGATCGTTGACGACCAGCGTCTTCGGATGGATGCGCTCGAGCAGATGCGTCGAGGTGATGTAGGCGAGATCGAACGGCGGATCCTGGCGGAGCAGCACGACGTCGAACCCGTTCAGCGCCTCGCGCCGCGGCTCCCCGAGGGTGAAGTGATCGCCGAACTCGTCGCGGACGGTCAAAAGCTGAACCGGCGCGACGATCTCCTCGCCGACCATCGAGAGCTTGTCGGGCGTGTAATAAGACAGGCCGTGGCCGCGCTTCTGCGCCTCGAGGAGCAGAGCAAAGGTGGAATCGCCCTTGATGTTGATGCGGGCGATGGGGTCCATCTGGACGGCGACGTTGAGTTTCATGGTCTGCCTTTCAGCTCGAGGCGTCGAATGCCGCCAACACATGGCGCGGAAGTCGCTTCGGCGCAATCAGCATGGCGTCGAATCGCAATTCGAATTCGGCATGCTCGGGATGTGCTGCGAGCCAGCCTTGCGCGGCGTGGACGATGCGCTGCTGCTGGCGTGGCGTCACCGCATAGGCGGCGTCGTCGAGCGTGGGGCGCGCCTTGACCTCGACGAAGGCGATCAGGCTTCGGCGCCGCGCCACGATGTCGATCTCGCCATGCGGCGTGCGGTAACGCTTCGCGAGGATGCGGTAGCCCTTGGCCATCAGATAGGCCGCGGCGCGGCTCTCGGCCGAGATCCCGGTTTGGAACGCGGCGACACGCTCGGGCGAAGGGGCTTTCTGTTCCCCGGCTCCCTCAGTCTTCGCCATCGTCGCCCCGCAGGCCTTTGGCGAGCTCGAGCGCGCGGGCATAGACCTCGCGGCGCGGCCGGCCCGACAGCGCCACCGCATGGGCCACGGCGTCCTTGACGCTGTGCGCGGCAAGCTGTTCGCGGAGGAGGCCGTCGAGCGCATCCGACGTCAGCACCTCGGCATCGGCGGGCGGCGGGCCGATCACCAGCACGAATTCGCCGCGCGTCTCCAGCGTCGCGGCGTCGCGCGCGAGTTCGGGAAGCGGTGCCCGCGAAATCTCCTCGTGCAGCTTGGTCAATTCGCGGCAGATCGCGGCCTCGCGGCTCCCCATGATCTCGGCGAGTTCGGCAAGGGTTTCCTGCACGCGGTTGCCGGAATCGAACATCACCAGCGTCGCGTCGATGCGGGCGAGCTCGGCAAGACGCGTGCGGCGCGCGGCCGATTTCGCCGGCAGAAATCCCTCGAAGAAGAAGCGATCGGTCGGCAGCGCGGCGACCGTCAGCGCCGCCAGCACCGAGGAGGGGCCGGGCAGCGCGAACACCGCGTGGCCGGCGGCGCAGACCTCGCGCACCAGCTTGAAACCGGGGTCGGAGATCAGCGGGGTGCCGGCGTCGGACACCAGCGCGACCGAGCCGCCCTGCGCCAGTGCCTCCAGGATCTTCGGACGCGCGGCTTCGGCGTTGTGCTCGTGATACGGCTTGAGCTGGGCCGCAATGGCGTAGCGCTCGGTCAGGCGCCGCGTGATGCGGGTGTCCTCGCAGGCGATGACATCGACACCGGCGAGCGTCTGCAGCGCGCGCAGCGTGATGTCGCCGAGATTGCCGATCGGGGTCGCGACCAGATGGAGCCCCGGTGCCGCCTTCGGGGCTGCGAGACGGTGAGCGTCGATGGAGAAACCGCGCGGGGCGGCGTCCGTAGCTTCAGTCGTATTTATCGGGGCCGGCTTTGCGCGCATAATGGGATGAACTTAGGCATGATCGGGAGGGCAGGGAACCGGTCCTCCGAAAAAGATCGTAACGAGACCCGGTTCCGGGCCAGGATACTGCGCCCAGGATACGGAGCGATGGGGCCGAGGGGGACGGGAATGTGATCCACATGGGATCACTTTCGAGGGGGAGGGAAGCACTCACGCCATATTCGCGGCAAAAATCCTGATTTGATGCTGCGGACAGACGGCGACAGCTCGCCGAGACGTGAGGGACGGCCGCGTTAAGGGGGCATTATCCTTTTGTTTTGGTTAACTATTTGCCGACAATATGCGTGAATCCGCGGCTTTTGCCGGGGAACGACGAGGTCTGACCGACCGATGAGGCCGGTCAAAGGAAGAGTTGCCATGGTGGGCCCGCGATATCCCAGATCCTCCGCTTCGGAGGAGTCTCCCGCTCCGGGGCCTCGATTGTCGGGGGCAACCCGGCGGAGCGCGCTCGGCCTTCTGCTCGGCGCGCCCATCCTCTCGGCCTGCACCGGCGTGCAGCAGAGCCTCAGCCAGTTCTCCAGCCCGTTCGGCAGTTCCGCGCCGCCGGCCGCGCCGGCAGGGCCGCCGCAACAGGCCACGACCGCCGGTACCGGCGGGGTGAAGGTCGGCTTGATCCTGCCGCTGTCGGCCTCCGGCAATGCCGGCCTCGCCGCGCAATCCATGCGCAACGCCGCCGAGATGGCGCTGGCCGAGTTCCAGAACCCGAACATCCAGCTGCTGATCAAGGACGACAACGGCAGCCCGCAAGGTGCGCAAGCCGGCGCGCAGCAGGCGGTCGATGAAGGCGCCGAGATCATTCTCGGGCCGCTGTTCGCGCAATCGGTGCCCGCGGTGGCGCAAGTGGCGCGCACGCGCGGCATTTCGGTGATCGCATTCTCGACCGACTCCAGCATCGCCGGCCGTGGCGTCTATCTCTTGAGCTTCCTGCCGGAGTCCGACGTCAACCGCATCGTCGAATATTCCGCGAGCGTCGGAAAGCGCTCCTTCGCGGCGCTCGTGCCCGACAATGCCTATGGCAACGTCGTCGAGGCGGCCTTGAAGGCGGCCGCGCCGCGGCGCGGGGGGCGTGTCGTTGCCTTCGAGAAATACGGCGCCGATCGCGCCGCGCCGGCGCGCACGCTGGCGCAGCAGCTCGGCAGCGCGGATGCGCTGTTCATCGCCGATGACGGCGACGCCGTCGTCGCGGTGGCGGATGCGCTCACCGCGGCGGGCGCGAACCTGCGCAACATCCAGCTGCTCGGCACCGGGCTCTGGGACAACCCGCGCGTCTATGCCAGTGCCGCACTGCAGGGCGGCCTCTATGCCGCGCCCGATCCGGCCGGCTTCCGCGCCTTCTCCGGCCGCTACCGCACCAAATACGGCGCCGAGCCGGTGCGCACCGCAACGCTCGCCTATGACGCGGTCGCCCTCGTCGCCGCGCTCGCGCGCACGCAGGGCACCACCCGCTTCTCGTCGGATGTGCTCACCAATCCCTCGGGCTTCGCCGGCATCGACGGCCTGTTCCGCTTCCGCCCCGACGGCACCAATGAACGCGGTCTGGCGGTGATGAAGGTGACGAGCGGCGGCGGTGTCGCGGTCGCGGGCTCGCCGAAGAGCTTCGGGGCTTGATGGTTTCGTAGCTGTCGCAGGATGGGCAAAGGCGCACGCGCGCCATGCCCGACGACTCTCGACGACATCGCATGGAATGCGTGGGCACGCCTCGCTTTGCCCGCCTTAACGCATCTCGCTAGGCCGCGAGATCGGCGACCACGGCGTCCAGCACGGGGAATCCGCTGCTCGTCACGCGCAGGCGTCCCGTCGCGTCCACGGTGATCGCGCCTTCCTCGCGCAGCAGCGCGATGCGGCCCGGATCGAGCACGCGGCCGGAGAGCGCGGCGTAGCGATCGGGGTCGATGCCTTCGGCGAGACGCAATCCCATCAGCAGGAATTCGTCGGCGCGCTCTTCGCTGTTGAGGAGGTCGTCGGTGACGACGCCGTGGCCGTTGCTCTCGACCCGCATCAGCCAGGCTTCGGGACGCTTCTCGGTGGCGATGGCATGGCGCACGCCGTCGATGTCGAGCCGGCCGTGAGCGCCGGGGCCGACGCCGGCATATTCCTCGCCGCGCCAGTAGACGAGATTGTGCCGGCACTCCGCGCCGCGGCGCGCGTGATTGGAAATCTCGTAGGCGGGCAGGCCGAGCTTGTCGCAGGTTTCCTGCGTGACGTCGTAGAGCGCGCGCGCCACCGCTTCATCCGGCGTCTTCAGCTTGCCGGCCTGGTGCAGGCCGAAGAACGGCGTGCCTTCCTCGATGGTGAGCTGGTAGAGCGACAGATGCTCGGCCGCTTCGTCGATGGCGTGGCGCAACTCGCCCGCCCACATCGCCGGCGTCTGGTCGGGCCGTGCGTAGATGAGATCGAATGAATAGCGGTCGAACGAGCGGCGGGCGATGGCGACCGCGTCGAGCGCCTCGCGCGCGCTGTGCAGGCGGCCCAGCGCCTTCAGCGAGGCATCGTCGAGAGCCTGCACGCCGAGCGAGACGCGGTTGACGCCGGCCGCGCGATAGCCGGCGAAGCGCGTGGCTTCGACGCTGGTCGGGTTCGCCTCGAGCGTGACCTCGACGTCGCGGGACACGCTCCAGTGCTTGCCGATGGCGTCGAGCACGGCGCCGACGGTTGCGGGCTGCATCAGGGACGGTGTGCCGCCGCCGAGGAAGATCGAGGTGACTTCGCGGCCCGGCGCGCGCTGCGCGGTGGTTTCGATTTCGCGCGCGAAGGCGGCGGCGAAGCGCGCCTCGTCGATCGCGGCGTGGCGGACATGGCTGTTGAAGTCGCAATAGGGGCACTTCGACAGGCAGAACGGCCAGTGCACGTAGACGCCGAAGGCTTCCTTAGCGCGGCTCAAGGCAGATCTCCGCCAGTTTCACGAAGGCGCGGGCGCGATGCGACAGGCCGAGGCCGAGCGGCGGCAGGCCGTGCTTCTCGATGCTGGTCATCTCGCCGAAGGTGCGGTCGTGACCGTCGGGAAGGAACATCGGATCGTAACCGAAGCCGGCGGTGCCGCGCGGCGGCCATACCAGTGTGCCGTCGACGCGCGCCTCGACCTCTTCGAGATGATCGTCGGGCCAGGCGACGCAGAGCGCGGAGACGAAATGCGCCGTGCGCCTGTCGGGCATGGTCGCGCCGCGCTCCTGCAGCAGGCGCTCGATCCGCGTCATCGCCGCGGTGAAGTCCTTGGTCGGCCCGGCCCAGCGCGCGCTGTAGATGCCGGGCGCGCCGTCGAGCGCATCGACCACGATCCCGGAATCGTCGGCGAAGGCCGGCAGCTTCGTCGCCTGCGCCGCGGCGATCGCCTTGATCGCGGCATTGCTGCGGAAGTCGTTGCCGGTTTCCTCGGGCTCGGGCAGGCCGAGCTCTCCGGCCGATACTGCCTCGATGCCGTAAGGCGCGAGCAACTCCTTCATCTCGGCGAGCTTGCCGGGATTGTGGGTCGCGATCACGAGCTTTCCGGTGATTCGGCGGTGCATGGCCTATTGACTACGCCACCGCCAGTTTCTGCAAGTCCACGAGACGCGCGACGCCCTTGCGCGCCAGCGCCATCAGCGCCAGGAACTCGTCCTGCGTGAACGGCTCGCGCTCCGCGGTGCCCTGCACCTCGATGATGCGGCCGTCGCCGGTCATGACGAAATTGGCATCGGTCTCGGCCTCCGAATCCTCGGCATAGTCGAGATCGAGCACCGGCGTGCCGTTGTAGATGCCGCAGGAGATCGCGGCGACGTTGTCGCGCAGGACGTTGGCCTTGACCATGTTGCGCGTCTTCATCCAGTTCACGCAGTCGGCAAGCGCGACCCAGGCGCCGGTGATCGAGGCCGTGCGCGTGCCACCGTCGGCCTGGAGCACGTCGCAATCGACCGTGATCTGGCGCTCGCCGAGCGCTTCGAGGTTGATGATGGTGCGCAGCGAGCGGCCGATCAGGCGCTGGATCTCGACGGTGCGGCCGCTCTGCTTTCCGGCCGATGCCTCGCGGCGCGTGCGTTCCGAGGTCGCGCGCGGCAGCATGCCGTATTCGGCGGTGACCCAGCCGCGGCCCTGGCCCTTCAGCCACGGCGGCAGGCGGTCTTCCAGCGTGGCGGTGACGAGCACGTGGGTGTCGCCGAATTTCACCAGGCACGAGCCTTCCGCATATTTGACCACGCCACGCTCAAGCGTCACGGGGCGCAATTCATCGGGCGCACGGCGGCTTGGCCGCATGGGAAGTCCTCCAAAACTCACGGGAAAAGGCTGTTGGGGGTGCTTGTAGGTGGGGTGAGGGTGGGCGGCAAGGGGGGAGGACGAGGCTTTTTCCACCTTCGGAATCGCCTTGCGAAAACCGCGCTTGTCAGAACCGGTCAGGATCGACAAATTATGAGCGTCTGAGAGGAGTTAACGTCCGTGGCCCATCACGATCCGATCCATCTGATCGCGCCGCGCGCGGGCCTCGCCCAGCTCAACGAGCGCTCCCGCGACATCTTTCGTCAAATTGTCGAAAGCTATCTGGCGACCGGTGAGCCGGTCGGCTCGCGCAACATTTCGCGCCTGATCGCCACGCCGCTGTCGCCGGCCTCGGTCCGCAACGTCATGGCCGATCTGGAACTGCTCGGGCTGATCTATGCGCCGCACACCTCGGCGGGCCGGCTGCCGACGGAACTCGGCCTGCGCTTCTTCGTCGATGCCCTGATGCAGGTCGGCGACCTCAACGAGGCCGAGCGGCAGTCGATCCAGAGCCAGCTCGCCTCCGTCGGCCAGGCCCAGTCGGTCGAGGCGGCGCTCGACCAGGCGCTGACGCGGCTGTCGGGCCTGACCCGCGCCGCCGCCGTGGTGTTGACCCCGAAGTCGAATGCCCGGCTCAAGCACATCGAATTCGTTCGCCTGGAACCCGAGCAGGCGCTGGTGATCCTGGTCGGCGAGGACGGCCAGGTCGAAAACCGCGTGCTGACGCTGCCGCCCGGAGTTCCATCCTCGGCGCTGACCGAGGCGGGCAATTTCCTCAACGCGCGGATTCGGGGCCGGACGCTGGCCGAGGCGCGACTCGAGCTCGAGACCGCGCTCGGCGAGGCCCGCGCCGAGCTCGACCAATTGACGCAGAAGGTGATCTCGGCCGGCATCGCGAGCTGGTCCGGGGGCGAGAACGAGGACCGCCAGCTCATCGTCCGGGGCCACGCCAATCTGCTCGAGGATCTGCACGCGCTGGAGGATCTCGAGCGCGTGCGCCTGCTGTTCGAGGATCTCGAGACCAAGCGCGGGGTCGTCGACCTGCTCGGCCGGGCCGAGACCGCGGAAGGCGTGCGAATCTTCATCGGCAGCGAGAACAAGCTGTTTTCGCTGTCCGGCTCGTCCACGATCATCTCGCCCTATCGGGATGCCGCCGGCCATATCGTCGGCGTTCTCGGCGTGATCGGGCCGACGCGGCTGAATTATGCCCGCGTGATTCCGACCGTGGACTACGCCGCCCGCATCGTCAGCCGCCTGCTGGGTGGCTGAGCCGCGTTTTGGGCCGATCACGGGCGCTTGATTTTCGGCGCCCGAAGCACGATATCCGGGCCAGAAAAAATCCCTTGAGACGAGTTCGAGAAAACAGCCGATGACCGATCGAGACCGGCAACCCGACGACACGACCCAGCCGACCGGCGAGCCCGTGGTGTCGAAGCCCTACATCATGCCCGACGATCCCGAGCCGGGCTCGGTCGAGCTGTTGCAGAAGGAAGCCGCCGAGGCACGCGACCGCATGCTGCGGACGCTGGCCGAGATGGAAAATCTGCGCAAGCGCACCACCAAGGAAGTCGCCGACGCCCGCCTCTACGGCATCACCGGCTTTGCGCGCGACGTGCTGGACATCGCGGACAACCTCCAGCGCGCGCTCGATGCCGTTCCCGCGGAGGCACGTGCCGCCGCCGATCCCGGTCTCACCTCGCTGATCGAGGGTGTCGAGCTCACCGAGCGCTCGCTGCTCAACGCGCTGGAGAAGCACGGCGTGAAGAAGTTCGATCCGCAGGGCCAGAAGTTCGACCCGAACTTCCAGCAGGCGATGTTCGAGGTGCCCGATCCGTCGGTGCCCGCTGGCACCGTGGTGCAGGTCATGCAGGCCGGCTACACGATCGGCGAGCGCGTGCTGCGCCCGGCTCTGGTCGGCGTTGCCAAGGGCGGCGCCAAGGCCGCGCCTGCCGCCAACAGCAACGAAGCGAACTGAGCGGGACGGCCCGTCATCCTCATGGTGAGGAGGCGTGCCAAGCGCCGTCTCGAACCATGCAGGCCCGGGTCCGTCAGCTCGGCCTTCATCCTTCGAGACGCGCGCGAAGAGGCGCGCTCCTCAGGATGAGGGTCTTGCGGTTTTTCCGCCCTTCCTACGCGCTCACCGCGATATCCGCCGACTGGATCCGCTTGACGCCGGCCTTGGCCATGTCGGCCCATGCCTTGGCCAGCGAGCCCTGCGTGTCGATGCCGCGGCAGGCGTCTTCCACCACATAGACCTCGAAGCCTGCCTTGCGCGCGTCGAGCGCGGTCCAGGCGACGCAGAAGTCGGTGGCGAGGCCGGCGACGAAGACGCGCTTGATTCTGCGTCCCCTGAGATAGCCGGCAAGGCCTGTCGAGGTCTTGCCGTCGGCTTCGAGGAAGGCCGAATAGCTGTCGACGTCCTTGTGGAAGCCCTTCCGGATGATGAGCTCGGCCTGCGGGATCGAGAGGTCCTTCGAGAGCGCCGCGCCGTCGGTGCCCTGGACACAATGGTCCGGCCACAGCACCTGCTTGCCGTAGGGAAGGTCGATGGTCTCGAACGGCTTCTTGCCGGAATGGACCGACGCGAACGACACGTGGCCCGGCGTGTGCCAGTCCTGCGTCATCACCACGTTCGCGAATGCCTTGGCGATCCGGTTGATGACGGGCACCACCTGCTCGCCTTCCTTTACGGCGAGGCTGCCGCCGGGCAGGAAGCAGTTCTGGACGTCGATCACCAGCAGCGCGGAGGCGTCGTCCGGCTTGATCGCGGCGGCTGCGAAGAGAGCGGTCGGCACGAGAGTCGCGAGCGCCGTCGTCCCGAGCGCAGTGAGGATTTGTCGTCGATCGAGCATCGTTCGCCTCCCCTTGTGAGCCAATGGAGGCGAAGCCTAGTTCCGCCGGTGTGCGAACAGAAGCCTGAAAATGCAACCGGCCCCGTTGGGGGGCGATCTAGCCCTTCGGCTGGATGCCGTCGCGCACGGCGCGGAAGCGGGTGAAGGCGGTCGACCATTGGTCGCGCGGAGCGCTGGCGATGATCCGCAGCGAGGCGCCGCCGCTGCTGAAGCGGATCCACTGCACCACGGTCACCGGCGTCTTGTCCTTGCCGCTGACGCCGTCGATCCGGGTCTCGAAGCCCTGCTGGCCGTTGATGCGGATGGGTTCGGACATGGTGATGCGGGACTCGCGCACGCCGGGAATCTGCAGCGCCGCCTCCTGGGCGAAGCGGGCCCGGTCGTCGGCCTGCTGCGGGGTGGCGCCGATCAGGCCGAGGATCATGAACGGCTTCGATTCGTAGCCCGTGCCCTCGTTGCCGTCGGCCAGGATGATGCTGCTGCCCGGCGCCAGCGTGCGGACGTCCTTGAAATCGGCGAGGTCGGTGATCTTGAACGGCATCAGCGCGATCTGCTCGTCGGCCGACACCTCCCTGCGGGTGACGGCGCTCGCAAACATCTGCCGCACCGCCTCGTCGGAATAGATCTTGGTCGCGTTCTCCGGGATCTGCACCGCGACATAGCCGGAGAAACCGGCGCCGGGCACGATCATGGAATAGCGCCGCACCGGGGTATCGCCGGCCTTGCCGGTCTCGGTGGTGAAATAGGCGAGGCCCGCGGGGGTCTCGATCTTGTCCTGCTTGATGCCGTTGGTGCCCGCCGGATTGGCGTTGAAGGCGGCCACGACCTCGCCATAGGCCGCCGGCGGCAGCTCGGTGATCAGCACCTTGACGCCACCATCCTCGCTCTCGAACCCCGGAAAGGTCTTGGCCGTGCTGAGGCCGATCAGGGGCACCATGCCGAGGCGCAGCCCGGGGGGAAACACGGCGTCCGCGGCACTGGCCGGAAGCAGGGAGGCGGCGAGGAGGGCGAGCGCGGCGAGGGGGCGAATGAGCTTCATGGGCACTCTGATTGGTTCACATTGAGGCCGTTCGATGGTGGGCTGCCGGGCCGCTTTGTCGCGCGAAGCAGTCTCGCGCCGCCTGTCCGGCCGCCCGCCTTTTAGCGGGTTTGGTCCGGTCGCAACAGGGTGGGGCGGATCGCGGCGGCGATGTCGGGTGGGACCCAACCTGTTAATATTTCCTCACCCGCAAGGGCGGCGCCGCCCCGATATGATCTTCCAAAACCCAATGTTTTCACGGCTGAAACTTGCGTTCGGTCCTTGCGGCCCCCTCCCCCCCTCCTATATGAGCCTCAACCATCGCAATATCGCGGATGTTTGATCTTAGGGGGTTTTGGATCGGGTGCCTTCTGGGCCCAACCAACCTGCCGCAAAAAGAAGGATATCAGGACCATGGGAAAGGTCATTGGGATCGACCTCGGCACCACGAACTCGTGCGTCGCCGTAATGGATGGCAAGAACGCCAAAGTCATCGAGAATTCGGAAGGCATGCGCACGACGCCTTCGATCGTCGCCGTCACGGACGACGGTGAGCGCCTCGTCGGCCAGCCCGCCAAGCGTCAGGCCGTCACCAATCCAGAGCGTACGTTCTTCGCAGTGAAGCGCCTCATCGGCCGCCGCTACGACGACCCGATGGTCGAGAAGGACAAGAAGCTCGTTCCGTACAAGATCGTGAAGGCTTCGAACGGCGACGCCTGGGTCGAGGCCGACGGCCAGACCTATTCGCCCTCGCAGGTCTCCGCCTTCATCCTGCAGAAGATGAAGGAGACCGCGGAAGCGCATCTCGGCCAGAAGGTCGATCAGGCCGTCATCACCGTCCCCGCCTACTTCAACGACGCCCAGCGTCAGGCGACCAAGGACGCCGGCAAGATCGCCGGCCTTGAAGTGCTGCGCATCATCAACGAGC
>NZ_JASGFS010000063.1:0-39781 GCF_047605465.1 Bradyrhizobium sp.
CCTTGATGGTGATGCCGCGCTCGCGCTCGATGTCCATGGAATCGAGCACCTGCTCCTTGCCCGCCATTTCGCGGTCGGAGAGGCCGCCCGTCATCTGGATCAGGCGGTCGGCGAGCGTCGATTTGCCATGGTCGATGTGGGCGACGATGGAGAAATTGCGGATGTTGGAAATGGGGACGGTCGTCATGGGCGCGGGATACCACTCACGTCCCCGTGCGGCAACCATATTGCTGTATTTTCAGGGCCTTTCTTCACGCCAAGCTGATTCCACGGGAGCCGAAAACGCGCTACGCAACGGCTCATGTCAACGACCTCGATCCCATCCGCGCGCGCCCGGGCGAAGACCCGGGTGAGTTACAACCGCTTCCGGGCCTGGCTGGTCGCCTGCGCGACCCGGCCGGAGCCCGGCCCGTGGCTGGTGATCCAGCTCGCCATCCTGCACGCGGTGCTCTGGACCTTCATCCTGATCAATCTCAAGGCGGCGCAGGACGTTCACATGGACGTCGCAGAAGCCTATGGCTGGGGCCAGAAATTCCTGCTCGGTTACGGCAAGCACCCGCCGCTGTCGGGCTGGATCGCCGGCGTCTGGTTCAAGCTGTTCCCCGCGGCGGACTGGGCGACCTATGCGCTCGCGATGGCGACCGTCGGCGTCGGCATGGTGATCTGCTGGTTCGTCGCCCGGCGCGTGGTGGATTCCAGGCGCGCGTTCCTGGTCGTGGTGATGATCGCGCTCTACCCGATCTTCAATTTCAAGGGCTTCAAGTACAATCCGGACCTGCTGCAGCTCGTCACCCTGCCGCTGCTGGTGCTGGCCTATCTCAATGCTTTCGAGAAGCGGAGCTGGCGGTCCGGGATCTGGCTCGGGCTGGCCGGCGCGCTGGCGCTGATGACCAAATACTGGGTGCTGACCATGATCGGCGCCATTGGCCTTGCCGCGCTGATCCATCCGGACCGGCTGAATTTCCTGCGCTCGCCGGCGCCGTGGGTCGCGATCGCAACGATGGTCGTGGCGATGATCCCGCACATCGTCTGGCTGGCGGATGCGCATTTCGTGCCGCTGACCTATGCCGGCGACACCTACAGCATCGAGGACAGCCGCCTCGTGCATCAGCTCGTGTTCGGCTATGCCCTGCATAATCTGGCGCTGCTGGCGCTGCCGGTCGCGCTCGCGGCGCTCGCCATGGCGCTGGTGCCGCCATGGTTCGGATTGCTGTTGCGCGCGCCCTCGCGGATCGTCACGCGCGCCTGGGCGCGCGGCGCCAATTCCGGCGTCAACCTGCCGCAGGCGCTGAACGTCTGGATCATCCAGATCATCGTCGCGTTCGGGCCGCCGCTCGGCGCGCTGGTCTTCAGCATCTACATGAAGACCGATTGGGGCATCTCGCTGTTCTTCCTGGTGCCGCTGGCGCTGGTCGCGATCCCGGTGCTGCGCGTGCAGAGCGCGACGCTGTTCAACATCGTCGTGATCTGGCTGGTGCTGAGCGTGGCCACGCTCGCCGCCTCGCCGTGGATCGCCGCGCGCGAGATGGCAGCCAACGCCGGCAACACCGCAACCTATGGCGCGCGCTCCGAGCTCGCGCGCGAACTGACCCAGGCCTGGCACACGCGCTTTGCGTCACGCTGGGCGATCGTCGCCGGCACCATGGAGTCGATCCAGCCGATGGTGTTCTACAGCCCCGACCACCCCGCCGCCTTCACGCCCAACGAGCCGTGGAGTTCGGGGCTGACCTCGCTCGACGACGTCAGGAAATACGGATTCATCGGCGTGTTCGATCCGACCGACGGCCGTCTCCCCGAATTCGAGAAATGGGTGTCGGAGACCGCGCCGAACGCCGAGCGCGTGGTGATGACGACGCGCCGCTTCACCCACGGCAAGGCCGGTCCGTCGATGACCTGGAACATCTACATCGCCCCGCCGCAGAAGTGACCGAAGGCGTTGTCGGGGAGATGCGTGGCATGGAGTGCTGGTGCGCAATGGCGCACCGGAGAAACGAGATTGCAGGTCTGGTGCTGCCGTACCGCCTGGCCATGACGGCAGAGGACTAGATTCCTTCCTCGTTGAACTTGCTTTCAACGAGTTCGGTGATCGCCGTGAGCGCGGCTTGGGCATCGGCGCCGGCGGCGGCGACGGTGATCGTCGTGCCCGGCCCCGCCGCGAGCATCATCAGGCCCATGATCGAGGTACCGCCGACGGTCTCGCCGCCGCGCGTCACCCAGACCTGCGCGTTGAAGCGCTCGACCGTCTGGACGAATTTCGCCGAGGCGCGGGCGTGCAGGCCGCGCTTGTTGACGATCAGGAGCTCCTTGGAAAGGGCATTCGCAGGCACACCTGTCCCGGCCTGGTTTCCGAGCGGTGCATCGTCACTCATTTGCCGGCGAGCACGCGGCTGGCGATGGTGACGTATTTGCGGCCGGCTTCCTGGGCCATCGCGATCGCGTCGGGCAGCGAGCGCTCCTCGCGAACCTTCGCGAGCTTCACCAGCATGGGAAGGTTGATGCCCGCGAGGACTTCGACCTTCGGCCGGCTCATGCAGGATATGGCGAGGTTGGACGGCGTGCCGCCGAACATGTCGGTGAGGATCGCGACGCCATCGCCGGAATCGACGCGGTTAACCGCCTCGATGATGTCACTTCGGCAGAGATCGGAATCGTCTTCGGCGCCGATCGTGATCGCCTCGATTTGCTTTTGCGGGCCCATGACATGCTCAAGCGCCGCCTTGAATTCGTCGGCAAGGCGCCCGTGGGTCACAAGTACTAGACCAATCATCGGAAAACTCCTCGCGGGCGCTTTTGGTGCGCCGCACGAACGCGCCACTTTGACCATCCAGCGCCCTCGCGCAAGAGGGGATGTTGCGTATCTCCCTGAAACTAGACGGATGGATGAGGGGAGCTTCGCCGGTCTATTCGGTCGCGATAGTGGGACTCATATGGTTACCATTTCCCTTCAAACAATCACCAGGAGGGTTAATGGAACATGAACTCTTGGTAGTGATCAAAGTCGCGACAACCAGAGGGAGGGGGGAATAGCCGGAGGGGACCGGGATCCTCGGTATCTCGACACCGAAAATGCTCGTTTTCAGGGCTTCCGGCGGGGGCAGCCGTTCCGCGTCAGGTGCCTCCAGATCGACCACGAGACCGACGGTCGCATGCTCCACGAAGTCGCAGCGGCGGATTCCCAGGCCCCGGATCTCGATCAGGCCGGCCAGGATGCCGGCCGGCTGGACCAGAATTTCGTGGCCGACTGTCGCCAGACGGACACGGTCGTCGCCGACCAGAACGGCGTTTTCGACGACGCCGGCGCGCCCGGCCATGATCAGATCGAAGGCAAGCCGCGACTTGCCGGCGCCGGACGGGCCGCGGATCAGGACCGCCAGATTTCCGATCTTGACCGCCGAGGCGTGAACGCTGGGCTCGCCGTCGCTCATAGCGCCGGCAACCGCACCACGAAGCGCGCGCCGGCCACCGTCGGCGCGCCGTCGGCGTCTTGCGGCCCCGCGCGGTTCTCCGCCCAGATGCGGCCGCCATGCGCGTCGACGATCTGCTTGGAGATCGACAGGCCGAGGCCCGAGTTCTGGCCGAAACCCTGATGCGGCCGGTCGGTATAGAAGCGCTCGAAGATGCGCTCGAGCGCATCGTCACGGATGCCGGGGCCGTCGTCGTCGACCACGATCTCGATCTCGGAGCGCGCGCGGCGGCAGGTCAGGCGCACCTTGTTGCCGGGCTCGGAGAACGACTGCGCGTTGGACAGCAGGTTCGCGACCACCTGCCCGAGCCGCGAATCGTGGCCGGGCACGGCGAAGGAATCGTTCGGGCCGCGGCCCTCGAAGCGCGCCTCGACCGCGACGTCGTGGCCGAGCTTGGTTTCATTGGCGACCGACACGAGCGTCGTCAGCAAGCGGCGCAGATCGACCGGCATGGCATCCTGCCGCTGCAGTTCGGCATCGAGGCGGCTTGCATCCGAGATGTCGGAAATCAGCCGGTCGAGCCGCTTGACGTCGTGCTCGATCACCTCGAGCAACCGCGCGCGGCTGTTCTCGTTGCGCGCCAGCGGCAGCGTCTCGACCGCGGAACGCAGCGAGGTCAGCGGGTTCTTCAACTCATGAGCGACGTCGGCGGCGAACATCTCGATCGCCTCGATGCGGCTGTAGAGCGCATTGGTCATGTCGCGCAGCGCGCCGGAGAGATGGCCGATCTCGTCGCGGCGGCGGGTGAAGTCGGGGATCTCGACGCGCGTCTTGATGCGGCGGCGGACGCGCTCGGCACTGTCGGCGAGCCGGCGCACCGGACCCGCGATCGTGCTGGCGAGCAGCAGCGACAGCATGATCATGACCGCGGCGGCGACGCCGCCCACCTTCAGGATCGCCAGCCGTTCCGCCGTCACCATCTGGTCGATGTCGTCGCCCTGCGTCGACAGCATCAGCGCGCCGTGGATGGCGCGCGAGCGCAGCACGGGGACCGCGACCGAGACGATCACCTCGCCGCGCGCATTGACCCGCACCATCGAGCGTTTCTGGCCCTGCAGCGCGTCGGCCACTTCCGTATAGCCGTTGCCGTTCTCGGGTCCGAGTTCGCGATAGAGCGGCAGGTCGCCGCGGTTCAGCCAGGTCCGCACCGCGACCATGCCGCGCTCGACGATGCCGGGCTTCTCCGTCGATGGCGGCGGCAGATCGTAGCGCAGCACGTTCTCGAGGTTGCGGCTGTCGAGCAGCAGGCTGCCATTGGGATCGTAGATGCGGGCGCGCGTCTTGGTCGGCGATATCAGCGTGCGCAGCACCGGCGCCACGCGCTCCGGATTGATCGGGAAATCCAGCGGCGAATAATCGTCCGGCCCGGCATAGGTCTCGCCCGGCTTCAGGTCGAGCAGCCGGTCGGGATCGATGGTGATGGCGTTGGTCTGTACCGTCGCGGAGGCGGCGATCGCGCCCGCGATGATCTCGGCCTGGACCAGCAGGCTCTGCGCACGCGCGTCGATCAGGCCGGCGCGGAACTGCGACAGATACAGGATGCTTGCGACCAGCGCGACGAGGCCCGCGAGGTTGAGCGAGACGATGCGGCGGGTCAGGCTCGAGAAGGATAGCGCGAAGAAGAACTGCCCGGCGCGCTTCAGCCAGTTCAGCGGCCGCCAGCCGAGCGCAGCCGGCTGGGTCTCGGCCACGTGATCCGGAACGCCGTCGGATGCGAGATCCTCGGCGCTCTGGTCGTGGTCAGGCTGCGTTCGGTCAAGCAATGCTTACGCCCGCGTTAGGACAGCTCGTGCGATCAAGTCCCCGCATCCTAGAGCCATCCCGCCCCCGTTGGGAACCGGCTATGCTCTCAGTCTCGCGTGAAGGCGCGCGCGCCTCAGGCTTCCTTGAAGCGGTAGCCGACGCCGTAGAGCGTCTCGATCATCTCGAACTCGTTGTCGACGACCTTGAACTTCTTGCGCAGCCGCTTGATGTGGCTGTCGATGGTGCGGTCGTCGACATAGACCTGATCGTCATAGGCGGCGTCCATCAGCGCGTTGCGGCTCTTCACCACGCCGGGACGCGTCGCCAGCGCCTGCAGGATCAGGAATTCCGTGACGGTCAGCGTCACAGGCTCGTTCTTCCAGGTGCAGGTATGCCGTTCCGGATCCATGCGCAAAAGGCCGCGGTCGAGCGCCTTGGCGTCATTCTCCTTCGGCGCGACGGTCGGATCCTTCGGCGCCGAGCGGCGCAGCACGGCCTTGACGCGCTCGACCAGCAGGCGCTGCGAGAACGGTTTGCGGATGAAATCGTCGGCGCCCATCTTGAGGCCGAACAGTTCGTCGATCTCTTCGTCCTTGGAGGTGAGGAAGATCACCGGCAGGTCGGACTTCTGCCGCAGCCGCCGCAGCGTCTCCATGCCGTCCATGCGCGGCATCTTGATGTCGAGGATCGCAAGGTCGGGCTGCGTGGTCCGGAAACCGTCAAGCGCGGAGGCGCCGTCGGTATAGGTCATGATGCGGTAGCCTTCGGCTTCCAGGGCGATCGAGACGGATGTGAGAATGTTGCGGTCGTCGTCGACCAAAGCGATTGTGGGCATGAGCCTCTGCTTTCTGCTTTCCGTTTGGGTCGTGGCTTGAAACGGCGAGCAATTCAGTGATGCGCCGCATACATGGGTTTCGAACTTGGGTCCCGAACTTGGCGTTCGAACTTTGTCACCGAGCAATGCAAGCTGGGCTGAAGTGTGACCAAGTTCCACGAAACACGGCAGATTCGCCGCGTTTCGACCCATAACCTGACCCTCGTTTACCCGAAAAAAGGCCCTCCTTGCAACCACCTGACCCGAGAAAGCCGATGCAACCGACCCCCGATTTCGACCCCGGAAAGCTCGCCAAATCGCTGCTCAGGCGGTCGCGGCAGGGAGCGCTGGCAACGCTGATGACCGGCAGCGGCGATCCCTATTGCTCGCTGGTCAATCTGGCCAGCCATCCGGACGGCTCGCCAATCCTGCTGATCTCGCGCCTTGCCGTGCACACCCGGAATATCCTCGCCGACGCCAGGGTCTCGCTGATGCTGGACGAGCGCGCGGCCGGCGATCCGCTGGAAGGCGCCCGAATCATGCTGTCCGGCCGCGCCGAGGAGGCCGGTGCCGACAAGGACCTCCTGCAGCGGCGGTATCTCGGTGCTCATCCGTCGGCGGAAGCCTTTGTTGGATTTAAGGATTTCTCCTTCTTCCGGATCCGGCCCACCGGAACGCATCTGGTTGCCGGCTTTGGCCGCATCGTCGACCTCAAGCCCGAGCAATTCCTGACCGAGCTCGGTGATGCCGATGAACTGCTGGCGGCGGAGGAGGGCGCGGTCGAGCACATGAATGCCGACCACCGCGACGCCATGAACCTCTACGCCACGAAGCTGCTCGGCGCGGCCGAGGGTGACTGGCGCTGCACCGGATGCGACCCCGAAGGCCTCGACATGCAGGACGGCCAGACCGCGCTTCGGCTGGACTTTCCGGAGCGGGTGACGGGCGGCACGGCGCTGCGCAAGATGCTGGTGCGACTGGCCGGCGAAGCGCGGGCCGAGGCAGGCTGAAGCGGAATGGGTTTCGGATCGAGCCGCAGGCTCGATCCGCCTCTCCAGCGTGCGGGAAGCGTGGACGCGAAGCGCCGGAAAGGGGCTTTCGCTGCTGAAGGCTCGAGCCCCGCGACACCAAGCCCCTATGACGGATCAGGAAGAGGAGAGTGCTTGGGCCTGCATGGTTCGGGACGCCCGCTCTGGCGGGCTCCTCATCATGAGGGTTTGGCATTTCGCCTGGAAACGCGACCTCATGCTGAGGGCTCGCCGTAAGGCGGGCGTCTCGAAGGATGGCGGCACGCGAGCTTGGTTCACGCGCGCTCCGTCTCCGGAATTTGAACGCCGCCGCCTGTTGCCGCGACCCAAGAGCGTCATCGTCATGGTCAGCGAGAGGGTTCATGAGACGCCGTCGTTTGACGCTCGTCGCCGGTCTGGCGCTCGCGATCGTCGCGTCCCTTGCCACGCCCGCTTTGGCCCAGAAGGGCGATCTCGCCGCACAGAGCGCGCGGATCAACGCGCTCAGGAGCGCCGGCAGATATTCGGAGGCGTTGCCGCTGGCGCAGGCCATGGTGGCCTTGCTCGAGAAGACCAGCAACAGCCGTGATCTCGCCGCCGCGCTCAACAATCTCGGCCAGATCCAATCGGACCAGGGACATGACGATCAGGCCGAGCCGCTGTACAAGCGCGCCCTCGCGCTGATGGAGAAGGGGACCGGTCTCGACAGCGTCGAGATCGCGCCGGTGCTGAACAATCTCGCCGCGCTCGATCAACGGCAGGGCCGGTTCGCCGAAGCCGAGCCGCTGTTCAGGCGCGCACTCGCCGTTCGAGAGAAGGCGCTGTCGCGCGATCATCCCGACGTCGGGCAGTCCCTGAACAATCTTGCCACGCTCGACGTGAAGCAGGAGCGCTATGCGGAAGCCGAACCGCTGTTTCAGCGCGCGCTTGCGATCTATCAGAAGGTCGGGGGTCCCGAGCATCCGGCGGTCGCGACGCTCCTGAACAATCTCGGCCAGCTCTATCGCGATCTCGATCGCGATGCCGATGCCGAAGCGCCGATCCGGCGTTCGCTCGTCATTCGCGAGAAGGTGCTGGGACCGGATCATCCCGACGTCGCGCGGTCTCTCAACAACCTCGCCGGCCTCTACGAGCACCAGCAGCGCTACGCCGACGCAGAGCCGCTTTACCGCCGCGCGCTGGCGATCCGCGAGCGTGCGCTCGGACCCGATCATCCCGACGTCGTCACCTCGACCGGCAACCTGGCTTACTTTCTCTATGTGTCGGGGCGCCCAGCGGACGCGTTGCCGCTGGTGCGAAGAACGCTTCGCAACGACCGCGCACCAACATTGCGGGTCGTGTTGCCGGTGCTGTTCGCCGCGCGCCAGCAGGATCTGATTCCTGACGGCAAGGCGCTGGACGATGCGCTCACCGCGATCCAGCGCGGCACGCAATCCGCAGCGGCATCGGCCGTGAACAAGCTCGCGGCGCGGCTCGCTGCCGGCAGCGACAGGCTTGCTGAACGGGTGCGTCAGGACCAGGATCTCGCGGCGGAGGCCGAGACGCTCGACAAGGCGATCATCGCCGCAGTGTCGAAGCCATCCGCCCAGCGCGATGTCGCGGCCGAGCAGCGCAGCCGCGCGCGGATCGCGGCGATCGCGAGCGAGCGCGCCGGTCTGCAGAAGACGCTGGCCGTCGAATTCCCCGACTACGCCTCGCTGTCCGATCCGCTGCCGCTCGCGGTGAAGGACATCCAGCCGCAGCTCTCGGCGGACGAGGCGATGGTGCTCTATTCCATGATCGACAGGCAGGGCTATGTCATCGCGATCACGCGCGACAACGTCGACTGGAAGCAGATACCGCTCGGCGCCGATGCGCTGGCCCAGAAGGTGTTCAAGTTCCGCAATGGGCTCGACGTCGGCAAGGCGCGCGATGCTTCGGGCAAATCGGGCTTGTTCGATCTCGCGCTCGCGAGCGAACTCTATGTCACGCTGCTCGGCCCGGTCGAGGCGCTGATCAAGGACAAGCGCAGCCTGCTCGTGGTGCCGTCGGGCGCGTTGACCGCGTTGCCGTTTCACCTGCTGGTCACGGAGACGCCGCAGGCCGCCATCCCGGACCGGCTCGAAGGTTATCGCAATGCCGCGTGGCTGTTGCGACGTCATGCCGTTTCGGTGCTGCCGTCGGCGGCGAGCTTGAAATCGCTGCGTGCCGTCACACGCAGGGATCAGGACGTGAAGCCGATGACGGGCTTCGGCGATCCCGTGTTCAACCCCGCTCTCGAGGTGCCCGCCGATCGACGCGCCGCGAACGGAGGGCTCGCGGCGCGCAGCCTTGCAACCATCGCCTACACCGACTTCTGGCATGGCGCCGGCGTCGATCGCGCCCGCCTTGCAGGGGCTCTGCCGCAACTGCCCGATACCGCGGACGAGCTGAACGCGGTGGCCAGAGATGTCGGCGCGGCCCAGGCCGATATCCATCTCGGCCGCGATGCCAGCGAAACGACGCTCAAGCGTTCAGAGCTCGCGCGGTACAGCATCATCTACTTCGCTACCCACGGCCTCGTCGCCGGTGACGTCAGGGGCGTGGGTGAGCCTGCGCTCGCGCTCTCGCTTCCCGATCAACCATCGCAACTCGACGATGGCCTGCTCACGGCGAGCGAAGTTGCCCAGCTCAAGCTCAACGCGGACTGGGTGGTGCTGTCGGCGTGCAATACGATCGCCGGCGACAAGCCGGGCGCCGAGGCCTTGTCGGGCCTGGCGCGCGCGTTCTTCTATGCGGGCGCTCGCGCGCTGCTGGTTTCGCATTGGGCCGTAGATTCCGAAGCCGCCACCCGTTTGACCACGTGGACTTTCGATCTGCTGAAAAACGAACCAGGAATCGGTCGTGCCGAAGCATTGCGCCGCGCGATGCTGGCTTATCTCGATGATGCATCGTCGCCGCGCAATGCCTATCCCGCGATCTGGGGGCCGTTCGCGCTGATCGGTGAAGGTGCGGTGCGATAGTCCGGGGTGAGGGAATTGTGCGTCGCAATAATCGAAAGTAAGGCTGAATTACGCATTTGATTGCGCGATCATGCGCGATTTTTCATGCGTCTGCTCAAGGCTGATATGCGCGACCATTGGCGCGGTCCTTGAATAAACCAAATCCTGCGGGATTGGCTTGGCAACGCCAGCGTTCATCATTATTAGGTCGTCCAAGCCGAGGCCGGACGGCCTGTAATTCACGGTGATCGCGATGGTGCCAAAGCTTGGTCGCGCCGGGTGTCGCGGATTCTAGGAGGATTTTTCGTGCAAGAGACGGGCGTGCGCAACGGTGCCTTCGGCGCCGACAAATTTGGCTTAAGGAATCTCAAACGGGTTCACTGGAACCTCGGCGCGCCGCAACTCTATCAGTACTCGCTCTCCGCGGGAGAGGCCGTGCTGTCCGCCGATGGTGCGCTCTGCGCCGATACCGGCGAGTTCACCGGCCGCAGCCCGAAGGACAAGTTCACGGTGCGTGACGCCACCACCGACCAGAAGATGTGGTGGGCCGGCAACCAGTCGATCACCGCGGAGCAGTTCGAGACGCTCTACCAGGACTTCCTCAAGCATGCCGAAGGCAAGAGCCTGTTCGCGCAGGATCTCTACGGCGGCGCCGATCCGGCTTACCGGATCAAGACCCGCGTCTTCACCGAGCTCGCTTGGCACTCGCTGTTCATTCGCACGCTCCTCATTCGCCCCGAGGCGGTCGAGCTGTCGAGCTTCACGCCCGAACTCACCATCATCGACATGCCGAGCTTCCGCGCCGATCCGAAGCGCCATGGCTGCAAGTCGGAGAACGTCGTCGCGATCGACTTCGCCCGGAAGATCGTGCTGATCGGCGGCTCCTACTATGCCGGCGAGATGAAGAAGTCGGTCTTCACCACGCTGAACTACTATCTGCCCGAGCGCGGCGTGATGCCGATGCACTGCTCGGCCAATGTCGGCGCCAAGGGCGATGCCGCGATCTTCTTCGGCCTGTCCGGTACCGGCAAGACGACGCTGTCTGCCGATCCGAACCGCACGCTGATCGGTGACGACGAGCACGGCTGGGGCCCGAACGGCGTATTCAATTTCGAAGGCGGTTGCTACGCCAAGTGCATCAAGCTCTCGCAGGAAGCCGAGCCCGAGATCTACGCCGCCTCGACGCGCTTCGGTGCGGTGCTCGAGAATTGCGTGCTCGACGAAGACACCCGCGCCGTCGATTTCGACGACGGCTCCAAGACCGAGAACACGCGTTCGGCCTATCCGCTCGAATTCATCCCGAACGCTTCGCGCACGGGCCGCGCGCCCCAGCCCAAGAACGTGGTGATGCTCGCCGCGGACGCCTTCGGCGTGCTGCCGCCGATCGCGAAGCTGACGCCGGCGCAGGCGATGTACCACTTCCTCTCCGGCTACACCGCGAAGGTCGCGGGCACCGAGCGCGGTCTCGGCAACGAGCCGCAGCCGGAATTCTCGACCTGCTTCGGCTCGCCCTTCCTGCCGCTCGATCCGTCCGTCTACGGCAACATGCTGCGCGACCTGATCGCCCAGCACAATGTCGACTGCTGGCTGGTCAACACCGGCTGGACCGGGGGCAAGTACGGCGTCGGCTCGCGCATGCCGATCAAGGTGACGCGCGCGCTGTTGACCGCCGCGCTCGACGGCTCCTTGCGCAACGTCGAATTCCGCACCGACAAGTACTTCGGCTTCGCGGTCCCGACCGCGCTGCCGGGCGTCCCGAGCGAGATCCTGAACCCGGTCAACACCTGGAAGGACAAGGACGAGTTCGACAAGACCGCCCGCGCGCTGGTCGGCATGTTCCAGAAGAACTTCGCCAAGTTCGAAGCCCAGGTCGACGCCGAAGTCCGCGCCGCCGCGCCGGACGTGAAGCTCGCCGCGGAGTAATCCCGCATCGCGCGAAATACAAAAGGGCGGCCGAGAGGCCGCCCTTTTCGTTTGTGAGTGTCGGCTTCTTTGTGAGCGTCGGCACAAGCTGCAGCGTCGTCCCGGCGCAGGCCGGGACCCATACGGCGCGATCCATCGGGGGAGCGCAGCGCCGGTACAAGCAAAGAAACGGTGACCACCGAAGGTCGTCGTCAAATGGCCGCTCGTGGTCGTGGGTCCCGGCCTGCGCCGGGACGACACCGTGTCGAAGCCTTACGCCTTGAAATAGGCGATCTGCGTCGTGGTCGCGAGCAAGCGGCCGTTCGGGGACCACAGCTCGGCGTTCTGGTCGGCGTAGCTCTTGTGCATGACCTTCGAATCGACCGTCGCGAGCACGCGCGTGATCTCTTCGGCCGCGAGCTCCTCGCTATCGGTGTGGAAATAGGTCGTCAGCGACACCGTGCCGAACGGCACCAGCTCGCGCCGCGCGTGGAAGATGCGGCCGAAGAAGGCGTCCGACATCGACGTCAGCGACAGCATGTCGAGCTTGCGCGGCTCGCGGTCGCTGATCCAGAGCTTCGAGTAGGTGCTCGCAAGCTCCGCCTGCGGCGGGCCCACGCGCATCTCGCCCTCGACGAAGCGGAATTCATATTGGTTGCCCCAGGACGGGGCCACCTTCGGAAACGGCAGGGTCTTCTCGAACGGCGTGGCATCCGGGCACTTCGCCACCTTGTGCTCCCAGGACGGCCGGCGTTCGGCGAACACGGCGGTTGCGAGCGTCGCGACCTCGCCGCCGCCCTGCGACAGTTCGACGCTCCAGTGCTGGCTGGAGCGGTTGGCCTTGACCAGCCGGACGTCGAGATCGAACGGGCCCTTGGCGATCGGCGCGCAGTAATTGACGGTCAACGCCAGTGGATCGCCGGCGCGTTGCGGATGGTCGATCAGCGCGCGCAGGATGGTTGCGGCGGTGACGCCCCCGAACGGGCCGACGAAGGCCCAATAGTCCTCGCTGGTATGACCCTGCCAGCTGCTGTCGCCGGCGGTGATGCGGGTGGCGTCGTCGAAGGGATGCGGGAGCTTGGCGTGCATTGTTGGTCCTCGATGCCGGCCGCGTCGTCATCGCGAGCGTGCCGAAGCGATCCAGACTGTTTCCGCAGGAAAGAAACTGGATGGCTTCGGCGCGCTCGCAAGTGACGGTGTTTGAGGTTGCGGCGTGCGTATCACCGACGCCGCTTTGGGGATGATGACAGTCATATCATCATCATCCCGGGGAGATGCAATAACCTCGGAGATCACCGCCGATTTCGCTGCGCGGAAAATCAGCCTGTCGCGTCGCGCAGGTCCTCGGCCGCCTGGAAAGGTGGCGTGAGAGGATTCACCGGGACGTTCCAGATCTCCTCGGCATATTCCCGGATGGTGCGGTCGGAGGAAAACCACGCCATGCGCGCGACGTTGAGGATGCTGGCGCGCGTCCAGGCCGGAGCCACCTGCCAGCGCGCGTCGACGCCGCGCTGGGTTTCGTAATACGAATCGAAATCGGCACTGACCATGTAGTGGTCGAGATAGCGCAGCGCGTGTGCAATCGATTCGAAGCGGCCGGGATCGCCGGGCGAGAACTCGCCCACGCCGATAGCGTTGATGGCGCGCGACAGCTTCGGCGAATTGCGGATCACGTCGGACGCATCCAGCCCCTGCTTGCGCCGGATCATCACGTCGCCGGCTTCCATGCCGAAGATCGCGATGTTCTCCGCGCCGACATGGTCGCGGATCTCGATGTTGGCACCGTCGAGCGTGCCGATGGTGATGGCGCCGTTCAGCGCCAGCTTCATGTTGCCGGTGCCCGAGGCTTCCATGCCGGCGGTCGAGATCTGCTCGGACAGGTCGGCCGCGGGAATGATCACCTCGGCGAGGCTGACATTGTAGTCCGGCAGGAAGACGACCTTCAGCTTGCCGCCGATCGACTGATCGTTGTTGACGACCTCGGCGACGTCGTTGATCAGCTTGATGATCAGCTTGGCGTAGCGATAGCTCGCCGCCGCCTTGCCGGCGAAGATCTTCACCCGCGGCACCCAGTTGCCGTTGGGATCGTCCTTGATCGACTGGTACAGCGCGACCGTCTCGATGACGTTGAGGAGCTGGCGCTTGTATTCGTGAATGCGCTTGATCTGCACGTCGAACAGCGCGGTCGGATCGACCTTGATGCCGAGCCGTTCTCCGATCAGGCGCGCCAGCGCGGTCTTGTTGTGCAGCTTGACGGCACGGAATTTTCGCTGGAATTCGACGTCGCTGGCGCGGGCCTCGATCAGGCTGAGCTGCGTCGGGTCGTCGAGCACGGCCTCGCCGCAGGTCTCGCGCAACAGGTCGGTCAGCTTCGGGTTCGCCAGCATCAGCCAGCGACGGAAGGTGATGCCGTTGGTCTTGTTGGTGATGCGGCCGGGATAGAGATGGTTGAGGTCGTGGAATACGGTCTCGCGCATCAGGTCCGAATGCATCGCCGACACGCCGTTGATGCGGTGCGAGCCGACGAAGGCGAGCTGGCCCATGCGCACGCGCCGTCCGCTCTTCTCGTCGATCAGCGAGACCGAGGCGCGGAAGTCGATGTCGCCGGGGCAGCGCGCTTCGGCGAGCGCGAGGTGCTGCACGTTGATGCGGTAGATGATCTCGAGGTGGCGCGGCAGCAGGCGCTCGAACAGCTCGACCGGCCAGGTCTCGAGCGCCTCGGGCAACAGCGTGTGGTTGGTGTAGGACAGCGTCTCGACCGTGATCTTCCACGCCTCGTCCCAGCGGAAATTGTGGTCGTCGACCAGGATCCGCATCAGCTCGGTGACCGCGAGGCTCGGATGCGTGTCGTTGAGCTGGACCGCGACCTTGGCCGACAGGCTGCGCAACTGGCCGTCGGAGGCCAGATGCCGCTTCACCAAATCCTGGAGCGAGGCCGAGACGAAGAAATATTCCTGGCGCAGCCGCAACTCGCGACCGGCCGGGCTCTCGTCGTTCGGATAGAGGAATTTGCAGATCGCCTCCGCGCGCGCCTGCTCGGACGAGGCGCTGACATAGTCGCCGGAGTTGAAGACGTCGAGCTTGAGCGGATCGGGCGAGCGCGCCGACCACAGCCGCAGCGCGTTGACGTGATGGCCGCGCCAGCCGACGATCGGCGTGTCATAGGCGATCGCCTGCACCGTCTCGGCCGGATGCCAGATCGCGCGGTCACGGCCCTTGTCGTCGACATGCTCGACGCCGCCGCCGAAATGGACGTGATAGATCACCTCGGGCCGCTGCAATTCCCAGGGGTTGCCGAAGCTCAGCCATTCGTCCGGATATTCCTGCTGCCAGCCCTGGTTGATGATCTGGCGGAACAGGCCGTAATCGTAGCGGATGCCGTAGCCGATCGCGGGGATCGACAGCGTCGCCATGCTTTCCATGAAGCAGGCCGCAAGCCGCCCGAGACCGCCATTGCCGAGCGCCGCATCCGGTTCGCATTTGCGCAGGTCCGGCAGGGAGACGCCGAGATCGCCGAGCGCGACCTCGAAGATCTTGAGCAGCCCCATGTTGTTGAGCGCGTCGCTGAAGAGACGGCCGATCAGGAATTCCAGCGACAGATAGTAGACGCGCTTGCGGCCCGCGTCGTAGCTGCGCTTTTCGGCGCTGAGCCAGCGATGCACGATGCGGTCGCGCAGCGCGAGCGCTGCGGCCTGATACCAGTCGTGCTTGGTCGCCATGCCGGCGTCCTTGCCGATCGCGAGGCGCAGCTTCGCCAGGATGGCGCCCTTGATCTCGGCCAGAGCAAGCTCGTCGACCGGTTCGCCGGGAGCGGGAAAATTTTGCTGGAACGATGAATCTTGCAAGGCCGTCACTTCCTGGTCGCGAGAACACCACTAACCTACGCGTCTTGCTTCCGGACCGAAACCATCGCTGGCGCGGCCGTGCACTGCGCTGGCGTAAATTTATGCAAGGAACGGGCCGGTTTAGGAACCCGGAAGCACACGGGGAAACGCAGATTTGGTGCTATTTTGGAGGCCAATTCAGCCATCAGTGTGGAGAAGAGCCATGAGACCGCTGAAGCGACTGCTGATCGACATCACCGCCGCGGCCCTCCTCGTCGTCTGCATCACCGCCTCCGGCGCGGCCTTCGCCGCCGGAAAGACCGGCCGCAGCGCGGACGGCCTGAGCTGCGCCGTCTCGCTGCCGCAGAACGCAACGCCGCCCGCGCGCTGCGTCGCCATCAAGCGCCAATGCGGCGGCAGGTTCTACGCGAGCGCATGCGGCGACAAGCTGATGTCGGCCGCGAATTGAGGGGGCAATCCCGTCGCGGTAGGAGTGTCGTCCTGGCAAGCGATCCATCGTCGTCCCGGCGAAAGCTCTCGCCAACGTCGTCCCGGCCAACGTCGTCCCGGCCAAGGCCGGCACCCATACCCACCGCTGTCAGATAAGATGTGACGGATCGCGCCAATCCGGATTTTCCCACTCGATCAAGCGGATTTTCCAATCGCGGTGCCATTCCTTGAGTGCCTTTTCGCGCGCGATGGCTTCGGATGGCAACGCGTAGGTCTCAACATCGACGAGACGCGCGACACCATATTTCGCGGCGAATTTTGATCCGCGTCCTAAGCGATGCAATGTGAGCCGATTTCCGAGATCACTGCATGCACCGATGTACAGTGTGCCGTCGCGGCGGCTCGCGAGGATGCAGACGTAATACGACGTGGATCCATTCATTGCGGAGCATCCGTTTTCGGAAACGTCTGTCAGCTGTGGATATGGGTCCCGACCTTCGCCGGGACGACACTGCGATAGCGCGCCGGAACGAATTAAGAACACTTTAGCAAGTCTTTGATATATCATTGTGATTCGGCGCGTTGCCGACACAATATCTAGCGTCTGTCCGACTTTGCGAGGACTACATGTCCACGATTGCCTTCGACCAGTTTGCTCTCACCCGGATTGCCGATTTCGCGCGGTCGCTGTCGCGGCTGCATCAGGCGGCGCGTCGCTATGCGGTCGATGACGACCAGTTCGACCGCGAGTTCAACGCGGTGTGCCAGTCGATCTGGGGCTACACCATCGACGACATCAGCGACGATCTGTTCTCGACCGAGGATCATCTGTTCCTCGACACGCTGGACGAAGCGCATGCGCGCATCTTCGCGGCCGAGCAGGGTTACGACCTCGTCGACGAGGCGGGCATGCTGACCGATTGGTGGGGTTTTTGCTGGATGATCCTGGCCGAGAAGCGCGGCCTGCTGACGTCTGAAAACCGCGCCGCCGCGCGCGCGGCGATCGAGGAAAAATATCTGGCCGCGCCGAACGTGATCGGGGTCATCATCGGGCGGTGACGCTCTCTCCGTCGTCATTGCGAGCCAACGGGTCCGCATGAAGCGCGGCTCCGCGAAGCGATCCGAATTCTCTCAACGAAGGGATTCTGAATTGCTCCACCGCAAGCGCCGTTCGCAAATCAAGCGCTCTTCGCGATGACGGCTCGGCCGGGTGGGACCTAATCCAGTCCCGCCCGTTTCGCCGGCTTCTGCGTCTTCGGCACCGTCACGTCAGGCAGCGTCTCGCGCACGATCTCGGCGGACGGCGCATCCACCGCCACCGTTTCGGCGCGGACCGGGGCCACCTTCATCTCGCCGAGACGGGCGCGGACCTGAGCGGTGAGACCGGGATAGGAGGCGACCGGCGTGAACTCGGCGGTCTGCTCCTGGCCGAGGCGGACGCCGGTATAGGCGACCAGCCCATCCGCGGTGGCGATCACGTCGCCGGCCTTCAACGAACTGTCCAGCGCGAGATCGACCGGGGCAAGGCCGACCGGCTCGCGGCCGTTGCAGGTACAGTCGCTGCGCAGCGCCTTGCGATAGGCGAACGCGTTCTCGCTGTCGGCGTAGCGCTCGCCGGTCTGCGATGTGGCACCGTCGATGCTGGAGCCGAAGAAGACCTTCGTGGCGGTGGCGGGACAGAAAGCCTGACACATCTGCGCCGGCGAGGCGACGCCGCGCATCAGCGGAAAATATTTTCCGTCACAGCTGCGCACGCAGAAGGCCGGGCCGGAGCCGCCGATCGCCGCCGCCGAACGCGTCGGCGGGACGTAGGGTTGCACGGGCGCGTTCTGCTGGCCGGTGAAGGGATCGGCGTAGGAATTCGCCTGCGGCACGTCGCGCTGCGGCCGCTGCTGCGTTCCGCCGAAGAAGAAATCGAACAGGCCTTCGGCCGAGACCGGGGCCGGCGCCGCGAGCAGCGGGCTGACGAAGGCGGCGATCACGAGCATCGCGCGACGCTGACGGCGCGCATGGGACAAAACTGTACGCAACGCTTACTCCACCCGACGCTACCGAACCGGCCGGGACCAGCGAGAGGTCTCAGCACATGATTCACCATAATGCGGGATGGTAAACGAGCGGTTGAGCGCGGACGCTTCGGGCCGGTCCTCGCGCCCCGGCCGCGTCAGGCCTTCAGGAATTCCGAGGCCTTGTAGAGCGAGCGGAACGGCAGGCCGGCCTGGCCGAACGTGTCGTCGGCGCCTTCCTCACGGTCGACCATGGTCAGCACCAGCACGACTTCGGCGCCGGTCTCGCGCACCGACTCCACGGCCTTCATCGCCGAGCCGCCCGTGGTGGTGACGTCCTCGACGATCACGACGCGCTTGCCCTCGAGGGTCTCGCCCTTGGGCAGTCCCTCGATCGCGAGCCTTGCGCCGTGCTCCTTCGGCTTCTTGCGCACGAAGAAGGCGGCGATCGGATGCCCCTTGATCCAGGAGATCTGCGCCAGCGCGCCGGCAAGCGGCACCGCGCCCATCTCGAGGCCGCCGATGAAATCGAGCTTGTCGTCCTTCAGCGCCTCATAGGTGAGCTCGGCGAGCAGCGTCGCGCCCTCCGGGTCCAGCATGGTCGGCTTGAGGTTGAAGTAGAAATCGCTCTTGCGGCCCGACGCGAGCGTCACCTCGCCGCGGCCGAAGGAGCGCCGGCGGATGATTTCGAACAGGCGGGCGCGGGAGGCTGATTTCGACACGGCGGTCCTCGGGAGCGTTTCGGGAGGAGGCGGAATTTATCCGCGACGGCGGTGACATTCCAGAGGGCACAGGCCGCGTCAACAGGGATCGGGCATCCCGGGCCGCCGGTTGTCCCGATGCAACTTTCTGGAGTAGGTGAGGGGCAAAGCCCGTCGGGGAAGGAAACAGAGCATGACCATCGAGCTGCACACCTGGAACACGCCGAACGGCCGCAAGATCTCGGTCGCGCTGGAAGAGATGGGGCTGCCCTACAAGGTCATCCCGGTGAACATCACCAAGGGCGAGCAGATGGCGCCGGAGTTCCTGAAGATCAGCCCCAACAACAGGATTCCCGCGATCGTCGACCCCGCGGGGCCGGACGGCAAGCCCGTCAGCATCTTCGAATCCGGCGCGATCCTGCTCTATCTCGGCGAGAAGACCGGCAAGTTCCTGCCCAAATCGCTGGCAGGCCGCATCCCCGTCTACGAATGGCTGATGTGGCAGATGGGCGGCTTCGGGCCGATGCCGGGCCAGGTGCATCATTTCATCGCGCTCGAGAACGAGCAGGACCGCGCCTATGGGCTGAAGCGCTACATGGCGGAGACGCGCCGGCTCTATGGCGTGCTGGACCGCCGCCTCGCGGGCCGCGATTTCGTCGCCGGCGATCTCTCGGTCGCCGATTTCGCCATCCTCGGCTGGGCCTGGCGTCATCCTCGCCACAAGGTTGAGCTGGCGGATTTTCCCAACGTCAAGCGCTGGTACGAGGCCCTGATGGCGCGTCCCGCGGTGAAGCGGGGCATGGACGCGAAGCTGGATTGATATCTCTTCTCCCTCGCCCCGTTCTCACGGGGAGAGGGGCGTCTCACCACGCGAGAGGTGGCCGAGAGATCTGTAACCCCTCGTCCGGATCGCAAAGGCGATCCGACCTCTCCCTGCAAACGGGGAGAGGTGAAGGCATCACACCCGCTTCGCCTCGACCGCCATCCTGATCGCAAGCCCGGCCAGCACCGTGCCCATCAGCCAGCGCTGCACCAGCATCCAGCTTGGCCGGCTCGTCAGGAACAGCGCGATCGATCCCGCGGCGAGCGCGATCATCGCGTTCACGCTGACGCTGATCGCGATCTGGATCGCCCCGAGCACGACCGACTGCGTCAGCACGCTGCCTGCGGCGGGATCGATGAATTGCGGCAGCAGCGCCAGATAGAGCATCGCGATCTTCGGGTTGAGCAGATTGGTGACGAAGCCCATCGCGAACAATTTGCGCGGACTGTCGATCGCGAGCGTCTTCACCTGGAACGGCGAGCGCCCGCCGGGCTTCACCGCCTGCCAGGCGAGCCACAGCAGATAGCCCGCGCCCGCGAAGCGCAGCGCGTCATAGGCGAAGGGAATCGCCAGCAGCAGCGCGGTGATGCCGAATGCCGCGCACAGCATGTAGAACACGAAGCCGAGCGCCACCCCGCCCAGCGAGACGATGCCGGCCGCCGGTCCCTGCGTGATCGAGCGCGAGATCAGATAGATCATGTTCGGCCCGGGCGTGAGCACGAGACCAAGGCAGACGAGAGCGAAGCCGAGCAGGGCGGAGGCGTGGGGCATGGCTGAACCGGGTGCGGGAGACCGCCCAGTTCTAATATGCGGGGCCGGACAGGGCCATCGCGCAATTGCACGGAGCAAATTTCACGGCACGATCTTCGTCGTCCCGGCTACCGCCGGCACGACGTCGTATGCGCGGTGTCAGCTGTGCACCCGCGGAGCAGGGTGAAGAAAACTCAGTGCGCCTCGTCCCAGTTCGTCGCCGCGCGGGCGTCGACGTGCAGCGGGACCGAGAGCAGCACGGCCGGGAACGGCGCGTCCTGCATGACGTGCTGCACGACCGGAAGCGTCGCTTCCACTTCGGCATCCGGCACTTCGAAGATCAGTTCGTCGTGCACCTGCAGCAGCATCTGCGCCGACAGCTTCTTCTGCGCGAGCGCCTCCTCCACGCGCGTCATGGCGCGGCGGATGATGTCGGCCGCGGTGCCCTGCAATCGCGCGTTGATCGCGGCGCGCTCGTTGAACGCGCGCACCGAGGCGTTCGAGGCCTTGATGTCGGGGTAGTGGCACTTGCGGCCGAACAGCGTGGTGACGTAGCCGTGCTGCCGGCAGAACTCCCTGGTCTCGTCCATGTAGTCGCGGATGCCGGGGAAGCGCTCGAAATATTTCTTGATGTAGGCGGATGCTTCCTCGCGCGCGATGCCGAGCTGGTTGGCGAGACCGAACGCCGAGATGCCGTAGATGATGCCGAAATTGATCGCCTTCGCGCGGCGCCGGATTTCGCTCGGCATGCCCTGGATCGGCACCCCGAACATCTCCGAGGCGGTCATCGCGTGAATGTCGAGCCCGTCCTTGAACGCCTGCTTCAGCACGGGAATGTTCGCGATCTCGGCGAGCAGCCGCAACTCGATCTGCGAATAGTCGGCGGAGACGAGCTTGTGGCCCGGCGTCGCGATGAAGGCGCGGCGGATCTTCCGGCCGTCCTCGGTGCGCACCGGAATGTTCTGCAGGTTCGGTTCGTTCGACGACAGCCGGCCCGTGGTGGTCGCGGCCAGCGCGTAGGTGGTGTGCACGCGATGAGTCTGCGGATTGACGTAGGTCGGCAGCGCGTCGGTGTAGGTCGATTTCAGTTTCGAGACCTGACGCCACTCCAGGATCTTTCTGGGGAAGTCGTGGCCCTGCTCGGCGAGATCATCCAGCACCTGCGCGGTAGTGGACCATGCGCCGGTCTTGGTCTTGGTTCCGCCGGGCAGTCCCATCTTGCCGAACAGGATGTCGCCGATCTGCTTGGGGCTGCCGACATTGACGGGCTCGCCCGCGATTTCCTGCACCTCCGCTTCGACGCGCGCCGCGGTCTGGGCGAACTCGCCGGACAGGCGTGACAGCACCTGGCGGTCGATCGAGATGCCGCGCCGCTCCATGCGCGCGAGCACCGCGACCAGCGGCCGTTCCAGCGTCTCGTAGACCGACGTCATGTGCTCGGCGACGAGACGCGGCTTCAGCACGCGCCACACCCGCACGATCATGTCGGCGCCTTCGGCCGACAGCGGCGCCGCCTTGTCGATCGGCACCTGGTCGAAGGTGATCTTGCCCTTGCCGCTGCCGAGCAGCTCGCTCTCCTTCAGCATGGCATGGCCGAACCAGCGCTCGGCGAGCGATTCCAGCCCGTGCGAGCCGCGGCCCGCGTCGAGCACATAGGAGATCAATTGCGCATCGTCGGTGTTGCGCAGGGTGATGCCGTGCTGCGCCAGCATGACGGAGGTGAACTTGACGTCGAAGCCGACCTTGAGGATGCCGGCCGATTCCAGCACCGGCCGCAGCGCCTCGATGGCGTCGGCGGGCTTGACTTGATCGGGCGCGAGGCCCGCGTCGAACAGGCCGGCGCCGCCGCCGGACTGCTTGTGCGCCAGCGGCACGTAGCAGGCATCGTTCGGCGCCAGCGCCAGCGCGATGCCGCAGAGATCGGCCTGCATCGGATCGATGGAGTTCGCCCTGATCTCGATCGCGACCTGGCCGGTGTCGTGAATGCGCGCGATGAACGCCGCGAGCTCTCCCACCGTCTTGATCGTTTGATATTTGGCGCGGTCGACCGGAAGCTTGCGCAGCGCCTCTTCGCGCGCGGCGGCAAGCGAGACGGGCGCTCCCTTCGGGCTTGCCGACTTGTCGCCCTTGTCGGCACCCTTGCTGACGCCCTTGGCGGTCGCCGCGGGGGCGCCGAAGAGATCGCCGGAAGCCTTCGCGTTGTCGGTGCCATCACCGGCCTTGTCGCCGGTCCTGGCGCCGCTGCTGTTGTTCGCGTCGGCGTCGACATTGGCGGGATCGATCTGCGAATAGTCCGCGACGCGGCGTGTCAGCGTCGAAAATTCCATCGCCTTCAGGAAGGCGACCAGCTTGCGCGCATCGGGCTCGTGGACAGCCAGGTCGTCGAGCGGCACGTCCAGCTTCACGTTGTCGTCGAGCAGCACGAGCTTGCGCGAAATCCGCGCCTTCTCCGCATTTTCGATCAGCGCCTCGCGCCGCTTCGGCTGCTTGATTTCGGTCGCGCGGAACAGGAGCTGCTCGAGGTCGCCATATTCGACGATGAGCTGCGCGGCCGTCTTGATGCCGATGCCCGGCACGCCCGGCACGTTGTCGGTCGAGTCGCCCGCGAGCGCCTGCACCTCGACCACCTTCTCCGGCGGCACGCCGAACTTCTCGATCACCTCGGGGATGCCGATGCGGCGATCCTTCATGGTGTCGTACATCGTGATCTTGTCGTTCACGAGCTGCATCAGGTCCTTGTCGGAGGACACGATGGTGGTGGTGGCGCCGCGCTCGCTGGCCTGACGCGCATAGGTCGCGATGAGATCGTCGGCCTCGAAGCCCCCCTGTTCCAGGCAGGGCAGGTCGAAGGCGCGAACGGCTTCGCGGATCAGCGCGAATTGCGGGATCAGATCATCCGGCGCCGGCGGCCGGTGCGCCTTGTATTCGGGATAGATCGAATTGCGGAACGTCACCTCGGACTTGTCGAACACGATCGCCAGATGCGTCGGCCGGTTGTCGGCGGGCATGTCGCGCAGCAGCTTCCACAGCATGTTGCAGAAACCGAGCACGGCATTGACCTGCAAGCCGTCGGACTTGCGGTTGAGCGGCGGCAGCGCGTGATAGGCGCGGAAGATGTAACCGGAACCGTCGACCAGGAAGATATGGTCGCCCTTGCCGGCCGCCTTCGCCGCAACCGGTTTGGCAGCAGGCTTGTCAGCAGCCGCTTTGGTGTCGGCGGCGGCCTTGGGCGCATCGGCCTTTGATTCAGCTTTGGCGGTGGTCTTCGGGGAGGTTTTGGGCATGGCCGCAATGTATGAATTTTTGCGGCCTTTGACAGCCTCGGGAGGAAGGTTTTTGGGCGGATTCCCACACCTCATCGTCGCCCCGGCGAAGGCCGGCACCCATAGCCGCAGGGCGAGGTTGTGGTGGGAGATGGCAACTCCGAATCGTCGCCAAACCACTCCCTGTGGTTATGGGTCCCGGATCGGTGCTGCGCTTTGCGGCGTTTGTCCGGGACGACACGTAGAGGGACTACTCCGCCGCCTGCAGCACCGTGCCCGCCTTCTTCGGCGCGATCCAGAATGCCATGGGGCGCTCGAACAGGAAGTTGGCGTGCAGCCGCAACGCGACCTGCCAGATCGCCAGCGCCCCGATCACGCCGACGATCGTCACGATCAGTGACACCGTGCCGATGTCGGGAATGATGCCGGTGCGCAGCAGCAGCGTTCGCGTCGCGGCCATCGGCAGGAAGAAGGCGAGATAGATCACGATCGAATGCTCGCCGCAGAAGCGCAGGAAGTTGCACCAGTGCGCGCGCGCGAGCAGCGTGCCGATGGTGATGATCGCGCAGGCCCCGGCGAAGCCGAGCCCGAGCGACACGATCTTCCACTCACTGGCGCCATAGGCGACGAGACCGGCATCGACGAGCGCCCAGGCCGCGAGCGCCGCCAGCGCCCATGCGGGATGGCTGCGTGCGCGATTCGACAGCGCGAACACGTAGGGCGCGAACAGATAGCCCGAATAGAAATAGACGAAGCGTGCGCAGAATTCGTCGATCGCGGTCCAGCCGGTCGTGACGCGGGCCGTCTCCAGTGCCGCGGCGATGATCCAGATCGCGAGCGGGGGGATTCGCCGTGTCAATTTTGTGACGACGAAGAAGATCGGCAGCAGATAGATGAACCAGAGCGTGCCGAACGGCTCGATGAAGGATTCCAGGTAAAGCAGCCCGACCTCGCGCCAGCCGGTCTCCGCCGCGAAAGCCGGCGCCTTGAAGGCGAACTGGATTGTCACCCAGACGACATAGAAATAAGCGAAATGCACCACCTTGCGGTCGAGATAGGTTCGCCAGTCCCGATCGATCACCAGGGGCAGGAACAGGCCCGAAATCAGGAAGAAATCCGGCATCCGGAACGGCTTCGCGAAGGCCACGGCGACATGCATGAAACCGGTCTCGCCGGCGGCGAGCTCGACCCCCAGCACCGAATGCATCATCACCACCATGACGATGCAGATGCCCTTGGCGTAGTCGACCCAATCGACGCGCGCGGCGGCCGGGGCGTCGGAAAGCCCCCCGCTCGCGGCCATTGTGCCGATTGGTGTCATGGTGTCCCTTTTCGAGGCGTCTGCGGTCCGGCTCCGTCCGGGCCCGGGGCAGTGTGGCGCCTTGTGGTTTCCGACTTCTTTACTGGTACAATTTGCGTGCCGGTTCCTGCTGCGGACTGTTCCCTCCCATCGGGAAAATGCTAAACCGCCCCGCGTTGGGGTTTTGTTAACCAGGACAGACAGGGTTTTTCATGCGCATCGCGATGATCGGCACGGGCTATGTGGGACTGGTGTCCGGTGCCTGCTTTGCGGATTTCGGTCACGACGTCACCTGCGTCGACAAGGACGAGCGCAAGATCGCTGCGCTTCATCGCGGCGAGATTCCGATCTACGAGCCCGGGCTCGACGAGCTGGTCGCGAACAACGTCAGGGCCAAGCGGCTGGACTTCACCACCGACCTGTCGAAGCCGGTGGCGGATGCCGATGCCGTCTTCATCGCGGTCGGCACACCGTCGCGGCGCGGCGACGGCCATGCCGATCTGTCCTACGTCTATGCCGCCGCGCGCGAGATCGCGCAGTCGCTCTCCGGCTTCACCGTCGTGGTGACGAAGTCCACCGTTCCGGTCGGCACCGGCGACGAGGTCGAGCGCATCATCCGCGAGACCAACCCCGCCGCCGACGTCGTGGTCGCCTCCAATCCCGAATTCCTGCGCGAGGGTGCGGCGATCCGCGATTTCAAGTTCCCCGACCGCGTGGTGGTCGGCACCTCCGACGAGCGCGGCCGCAAGGTGATGGGCGACATCTATCGTCCGCTGTCGCTGAACCAGGCGCCGCTGATGTTCACGGAGCGCCGCACCGCCGAAATGATCAAATACGCGGCGAACGCGTTCCTCGCGACCAAGATCACCTTCATCAACGAAATCGCGGACCTGTCGGAGAAGGTCGGCGCCAACGTGCAGGAGGTCGCGCGCGGCATCGGCCTGGACAACCGCATCGGCTCCAAGTTCCTGCACGCCGGTCCCGGCTTCGGCGGCTCGTGCTTTCCCAAGGACACCAAGGCGCTGATCAAGATCGCGCAGGATTACGACGTGTCCCTGCGCATCGTCGAATCCGTGCTGGCGGTCAACGAGAACCGCAAGCGCGCGATGGCGCGCAAGGTCAGCCACGCGCTCGGCGGCTCGCTCCGCGGCAAGACCATCGCGGTGCTCGGCCTCACCTTCAAGCCCGACACCGACGACATGCGCGATGCGCCGTCGATCCCCCTGGTCACCGGCCTCATCGACATGGGAGCGAAGGTCAAGGCCTTCGATCCCGTCGGCATGGAGCAGGCCAAGCTGGAATTGCCGAACATCGTTTATTGCGAGGACGCCTATTCCTGCGCCGAGGGTGCGGATGCGCTCGTCATCGTCACCGAATGGGTTCAGTTCCGCGCGCTCGATCTCGACCGCCTGAAGACGGCGATGACGCAGCCCGTCGTCGTCGACCTCCGCAACATCTATCGCCCGGAGGAGATGCGTGCGGCCGGCTTCGTCTACGAGAGCGTCGGACGGGCCCCTGTGCAGGGCTGACGCCCGGCCATCATTGTCGACCGAATCCGTCATGGCCGGGCTTGTCCCGGCCATTCGCGTCTGTTTTCTAGGACGGTCAGACGACGTGGATGCAAGGCGGCTTTTGTGCGAAGACGCGCTTCGCGCTTTGCCTCAGGCATGACGAACGGATAGATATTTGCCTCGCAGTTTCGACACGCCCCTGCCGATCGATGCCGTGCTCGACGACCTCTCGCGCACGCTGGAGGCGCACAACGCCGCCGTGCTGGTGGCGCCGCCGGGCGCGGGCAAGACCACACGCGTGCCGCTGGCCCTGCTCGATGCGCCCTGGGCGAAGGGCAGGAAGATCATCGTGCTGGAGCCACGGCGCATCGCCGCGAGGGCCAGCGCCGACCGCATGGCCAAATCCCTCGGCGAGCGCGCCGGCGAAACCGTCGGCTATCGCGTCCGGTTCGGCTCGAAAGTGTCGCGCGCGACGCGCATCGAGGTGGTGACCGAGGGCATCTTCACCCGCCAGATCCTCGACGATCCCGAACTCTCCGGCGTCGCCGCCATCCTGTTCGACGAATTCCACGAGCGCTCGCTCGACGCCGATCTCGGCCTCGCTCTGGTGCGTGACGCGCAATTGGGCCTGCGCGAGGACCTGCGTATCCTCGTGATGTCGGCGACGCTCGACGGTGCGCGGGTCGCAAAGCTGCTCGGCGATGCGCCCGTTGTCGAAAGCGAGGGCCGCGCCTTTCCGGTCGAGACGCGCTATCTCGGCCGCAAGGCGGATGCGCCGGTGGAACGGCAGATGGCGGACGCGATCGCCTCCGCGCTGCGCGCCGATGCCGGCTCGGTGCTGGCGTTCCTGCCGGGCGCCGCCGAGATCCGTCGCACCCAGAATTTCCTCGGCGAGCGCGTGCAGGATGCAAATATCGAGATCGTGCCGCTGTTCGGTGCGCTCGACGCCGCCGTGCAGGATCGCGCGATCGCGCCGGCGCCGAAGGGCATGCGCAAGGTGGTGCTGGCGACCTCGATCGCGGAGACCTCGCTCACCATCGAGGGCGTGCGCATCGTGGTCGATTCCGGTCTGGCCCGCGTGCCACGCTACGAGCCGGATATCGGCCTGACCCGGCTGGAGACTGTGCGTGCGTCGCGCGCCGCTGCTGACCAGCGCCGTGGCCGCGCCGGCCGCACCGAGCCCGGCGTCTGCTACCGGCTCTGGGACGAGCCGCAGACGGCGTCGCTGGCGCCCTACACGCAGCCTGAAATCCTGAGCGCCGACCTGTCGTCGCTGGTGCTCGATCTGGCGCAATGGGGCGTGGCCGACCCGGCGGCGTTGTCGTTCCTCGATCCGCCGCCGCAGCCGGCCTGGAAGGAGGCCAAAAGCCTGCTCTCCGAGCTCAATGCGCTCGACGGAGACGGCCGCATCACTGCCGAGGGCAAGAGCCTGCGCGCGCTGGCGCTGCCGCCTCGGCTCGCGCGCATGATCGTGGATTCGCATCGCGCGGGCGCCGGCGAGGCCGCCGCGGAGATCGCGGCCATCCTCACCGAGCGCGGGCTCGGCGGCGATAGCGTCGATCTCGATTACAGGCGCGACCAGTTCCGCCGCGACCGCTCGCCGCGCGCGACGAGCGCGCGCGATCTGGCGCGGCGCTGGGCGTCGCAGGTGGCGGCCTCGGAGAAGGCCGCCGTGGAACAGGACGACCTTTCAAGCGGGCTGATGCTGGCTTACGCCTTTCCCGATCGTGTCGCGCGCAATCGCGGCAACGGCAGCTTCGTGCTCGCCAATGGCCGGGGCGCCGCCGTCGAGCAGACCTCCTCGCTGGCGCGCGCGCCCTATATCGCGGTCGGCGAGATGACGGGAACGGCGGCGAGCGGGCGCATCCTGCTCGCTGCACCGATCGCGCAGGACGACGTCGAGCGTCACTTCGCCGAGCACATCGAGACCGTCGACGAGATCTCCTTCGATCGCGGTGCGATGGCGCTGCGCGCGCGGCGAAAGCGCGCGCTGCACGCGATCACGCTGTCCGAAGCCACGCTGGCGCTGTCGCCTTCGGAAGACACCGCGCGCATCCTTGCCGACGGCCTGATCGCGGCGGGCCTCGACCGGCTGCCCTGGTCGAAGGCCGCAAAGCAGTGGCGCGACCGCGTGATGTTCCTGCGCAAGGCCGAGGGCGAGAGCTGGCCCGATCTCTCCGACGACGGGCTGATCGCGCGGCGCGACGATTGGCTGGTGCCCGCGCTCTACGACAAGACCGCTCTGAAGGATCTGTCCCCCGGCGATCTCTCCGACGCGCTGATGGCGCTGCTGTCCTGGGAGATGCGTGGGCGGCTCGACCGCGAAGCGCCGACCCATTTCGAGGCGCCGACCGGAAGCGTGCTCGCGATCGATTACGAGGCCGAGCAGGGCCCGACCATCGCGGTGCGGCTGCAGGAATTGTTCGGCCTCAACTCCCATCCCTCGATCGCCGCGGGCAAGGTGCCGCTGGTGCTGGAATTGCTGTCGCCGGCGCAGCGACCGGTGCAGGTGACGCGCGATCTTCCCGGCTTCTGGCGTGGCAGCTACGCGGCGGTGCGCTCCGATCTGCGCGGCCGCTATCCGCGCCATCCCTGGCCGGACGATCCGGCGAACGCGCTGCCGACCCGGCGCGCCAAACCGCGCGGGACGTGAATAATAGACCCACGCCGAGAGGCGAGGAACGCGACGATGCTGCTCATCGCCAGGCGAACCATGCCGGCCCGGCTCTCGCCGGCGGCCCTCCTTCGCGACGCGCGCGGAGCCTGTCAGGGGCCCTTTAGCGGCTCCTCAGGACGAGGATTTGCGGCCTCTGCGGTCGCATTAACCGTTCGCTCATCCTTTTCGGCAAAATGACACCGTTCCGGCGGTGGCTTCGCTCGCGGGCCGGCGCGTTGCGTGGTGAAATCGAGCTTTCGGTTCCGAGTGGTGTCATGCGTAACATATTGATCTTCGCGGCCATCATGATTGGGCTGGGCACCTTCATGGCGCAGATGGCGGACAAGATGAGCTCCGCGTCGGCGACGTCGGCGCCGCGCACGACGGTTGCGGTCGCGACCACCGCGCCGGCCGGCGGCCGCAGCCTCAGCATTCCCCGCGATGGCCGCGGCCATTTCCAGACCGAGGGCCGCATCGACGGCCAGCGCATCGGCTTCATGGTCGACACCGGTGCATCCGTGGTCGCGCTGAACGAGACGTCGGCGGCGCGCTTCGGTCTCCGTCCCTCGCGCAGCGAGTACAACGCCACCGTCACCACCGCCAACGGCACCATCAAGGCCGCACGGACTCGCATCGCGATGCTCGAGGTCGGCAGCCTCATCGTGCGCGACGTCGACGCGATGGTGCTTCCGGACGAGGCACTCTCGGAGAACCTGCTCGGGCTGTCCTTCCTGTCGCGGCTGAAGCGCTTCGAATACGCCAACGGCCAGATGGTGCTGGAGCAGTAGGCGACGCCGGCGATCAGGTCCGGACGCCGATCGCGTCGCGGGGCAGCGGATCGCATGGGCCGGACGACACTACGATTTCCCGGCTGAATTGTCCGACGTGCCAAACCACGTCCTGGACCCAAAGCTAGACCCAAGCGCGAGATCCAAGAGCCCCATGCTGCCCGCCTGCGGGTACTGTGCATGGGGTTGTTTTTTAGGTTTTTGTCGGCACCATTCAGGCCACACTTTTTCATCCAAGCCGTTTCAGCGCCGATTGCCCGTTACCAAACTGCCGCAATTATCATCCATAAGCTGCCATTCCCGCCTTCCGCCGTGGCCTGGCATTCGCTAAGGCTGCCGTAATCTCCGTCCCCTTCACGAGACCGACTCAATGTTCCCCAAGCCGAAATCCGTATTGCTGCCCAACACCTACGCCTTCGAATCCGAGCCGATGGTGAAGCCCACGGGTTTTCGCGAATATGACGCGCGCTGGTTGTTCCAGAAGGAAATCAACCTGATGGGGATTCAGGCGCTCGGCATGGGGCTGGGCGCTCTGATCGCCGAACTCGGCGTCAAGCAGGAGATCGTCACCGGGCATGATTTCCGCGGCTATTCCGCCTCGATCAAATACGCGCTGATTTCGGGCCTGATGGCCGCCGGTTGCAAGGTGCACGACATCGGGCTCGCGGTGACGCCGATGGCCTATTTCGCGCAGTTCGATCTGGACGTGCCCTGCGTCGCCATGGTCACCGCCTCGCACAACGACAATGGCTGGACCGGCGTCAAGATGGGCGCCAACCGCCCGCTGACCTTCGGTCCGGACGAGATGACGCGGCTGAAGGAGATCGTGCTCAACGCCGATTTCAAGAACAAGGCCGGCGGCTCCTATCAGTTTCACGAAAACTATCCGGCGCGCTACATCGCCGATCTCACCAGCCGTCCGAGGCTGACGCGCAAGCTCAAGGTCGTGGCGGCCTGCGGCAACGGCACTGCCGGCGCGTTCGCGCCGCAGGTGCTTGAGGCGATAGGTTGCGAGGTGATCCCGCTCGACACCGAGCTCGATCACACCTTCCCGAAATACAATCCGAATCCGGAAGACATGGAGATGCTGCACGCGATCCGCGATGCGGTGCTGCATCACAAGGCCGACGTCGGCCTCGGTTTCGACGGCGACGGCGACCGCTGCGGCGTCGTCGACAACACCGGCGAGGAGATCTTCGCCGACAAGGTCGGCGTCATGCTGGCGCGCGACATGTCGGCGATCCACAAGGACGCTCATTTCATCGTCGACGTGAAGTCGACCGGCCTGTTCGTCACCGATCCGGTGCTGCAGAAGCAGGGCGCCAAGGTCGACTATTGGAAGACCGGCCATTCCTACATGAAGCGCCGCACCAACGAGACCGGTGCGCTCGCGGGCTTCGAGAAGTCCGGCCACTTCTTCTTCAACAAGCCGTACGGACGCGGCTATGACGACGGTCTCGTCTCGGCGATCGCGATCTGCGACATGCTCGACCGCGCGCCCGGCAAGTCGATGGCCGATTTGAAGAACGCTCTGCCGAAGACCTGGTCGTCGCCGACCATGTCGCCGCATTGCGGCGACGAGGTCAAATACGGCGTCATCGATGCCGTCGTGAAGCATTTCGAAGGCCTGCAGGCGAAGGGCGCCAAGATCGGCGGGCAGGCGATCCGCGATCTCGTCACCGTCAACGGCGTGCGCGTCACGGTCGAGGATGGAAGCTGGGGCCTGGTGCGTGCCTCCTCCAACAAGCCTGAACTGGTGGTCGTGGTGGAAAGCCCGGTCTCCGAGCAGCGTATGCGCGACATGTTCGAGATGGTGGACAGCGTGCTGCGCACGCATCCCGAAGTCGGTGAGTACAACCAGAAGATTTGATGTCGGCGCGAGGAGCGCTCAGTCCGAGCCCTCCTCTTCGCTGTCATGCCCCGGCTTGACCTGGGCATCCCGTACGCTATCGGCCTCCCGGCCGATTGCCTCCGGAATACTTCATTGTCCGCCTGCGCGGGCAATGAACGAGGCGCGAGAACCTAAGCCGCCACCACCGCCGGGATCGGCAGCGCGGTGACCGATTTGATCTTCTCCATCGCGAAGCGCGAGGTGACGTTCTTCAGCGGCACGGCGCTGATCAGCTTCTTGTAGAAGACGTCATAGGCCTGCATGTCCGCGACCACGACGCGCAGCATGTAGTCGACGTCGCCGGCCATCCGGTAGAACTCCATCACCTCTGGCATGGCGCTGACGGCTTCGGCGAATTTCTTCAGCCAGGCGTCGGAATGGTCGGCGCTCTCCACCGAGACGAACACGGAGATGCCGAGGCCGATCTTGTTCTGGTCGACCAGCGCGACCCGCTTCAGGATCACGCCATCGGCCTCGAGGCGCTGGATGCGCTTCCAGCAGGGGGTGGATGACAGTCCGACCCGATCGCCGATTTCGGCAACCGATAGGGAGGCATCGTCCTGGAGCACCATCAGGATCTTACGATCGATGGCGTCGAGGCGGCGGCTGGTCTCGGGGATCTGGACAGCGAGGTCGGTCATTTGAAGAACTTTGTTCCATATAAGGGGCTGATTTCCCTCTTATAGAGAAAATTCTTCTAGGGCAAGCCTATTGTATTGGCGAGCCGTCCGGGGCCTCCGCCGCGCGCGATTGTAAAAACCGTTCAACTTCAAGACGTTGCGGGGCGGCCTGCCCGCCTCCGTGGCGGGTGCATTTCAGGGCTGCTGCGGCCGCGGCGAATCGCAGCGCCCCCCTGACGTCGCCGCCTTCGGTCAGGCGCAGCGCGAAGGCGCCATGGAAGACATCGCCGGCGCCGAGCGTGTCGACGGCCTCAACCGGAAAAGCCGCGGTCTCCTGCAACTCGCCGGACGGGTCCAGCCAGATCGTGCCGCGCGGGCCGCGGGTGGCGGCGAGGAAGGCTGGCGTCAGCTTGCGAAGGTGTTTCAGCGCCTCGCCGTCATCGGCCATGCCGGCGGTCTCCTGCACCTGTTCGCTGGCGAACAACAGATGCGAGGCGGCCGTGAGCAGGTCGTCGGTCGGCGCCATCGCGCGATCGACCCCGACGATGACGGGAATGCCGCGGCGCCGCGCCACGGTGCAGAGGTCGATGGAGAACGCGGAGCAGCGGCTCTCGACCAGCAGGCCCTGGCAATCGGCGAGCAGCTCGTCCGGATCGCCCAACGCCACGCTCCACAGGCCGGGATCGCGATGGATGACGAGCGTACGTTCGCCCGAAGGCTCGATCATGATGGCTGAAACAGGTGTCGTCAGGCCCGGCATGCGCACGACATGCGCGATCTCGATTCCCTCGGCGGCCATGCGGTCGAGGATGAAGCGGCTCGACATCTCGCCGGCATCGCCCATCGGACCTGCGAACGAGACACGTCCGCCGAGCCGCGCTATGGCGATCGCGGCATTGAGCGCGTTGCCGCCGCAGACCTCCGCGAGATGGCTGGCGTTCGCCTTGCTGCCGCGTTCGGGCACGGCCTCGACCCGAAAGGTGAGATCTCGCACGGGAATGCCGATGCAGAGGATGCGCGGCGCGATCCCTGATGCAGCCATCCCGGACGCCGCCTAGGTGCCGCTCTTGTCGTGCACCCAGCGGCCCAGCAGATGATGGGCGATCGCGAATGGATGCGGGCCCGCCAGCCCGTCGGGATGCGTCCGCGTCAGCATCCTGGCGGCCTCGTCGCGCGAGAACCAGCGCGCGTCCTCAAGTTCCGAATGGTCGACGATGATGTCCTCGTTGAGCGCGCGTGCGCTGCAGCCGATCATCAGCGACGACGGATAGGGCCAGGGCTGGGTCATGTAGTACTGCACGTCGGTGCAGCGGATGCCGGACTCTTCGAGAATCTCGCGGCGCACGGCATCCTCGATGGTCTCGGCGGCTTCGACGAAGCCGGCGAGGCAGGAATACATGCCGGGCGGGAACTGCTTCTGGCGGCCGAGCAGGCACTTGTCGCCAGAGGCGACCAGCATGATGACGACGGGATCGGTGCGCGGAAAATGCTCGGCCTTGCAGGCGGGGCAATCGCGCTTCCAGCCGCCTTCCTTCATCGTGCTGCGCGTGCCGCAATTGGCGCAATAGCCGTGCCGCTGATGCCAGCCCACCATGGATTTCGCCATCGCGATCGCCGAGAGTTCTTCCGGCGGGATCGCGCCCTGCATCGCCATGCCGCGCAACTCGGTGACGCCGTAATCGTCGCGGCCGATCAGCTTCTCGGCCGCGGCTTGCGCGAGGCCCATGCCGAACACCGCGGCGCCGTCGCGCAGGCCGAGGAAGATTGTGCCGGGGTTGGCGCCGCATTTCAGCGCCTCGTCGATCGACAGCAGCGCGCGCACTTTGTCGCCATCGCGCTTCACCAGCAGCGAGTCGCGATAGACGACGTAGGCCCGTGACGTCGACTTCTGCTCCATCGCGAACAGCTTTTCGTCATCGCGGCGCAGATGCGCGGCGCGATCGAGGATGTTGCTGACGAAGGCCGGGTGTCCCAGCGGAAACGAGTCGAATGCTGACATTATTGTTCTTTCAATCCAATCGTTCTCTCAGCCCAGCCAGATCTTGCGACGAAGCGCGCTGATGAAATTCTGCACCTCTGCGGCGTCATGCGCCAAGGGCGGCATCACGCCCCAGACCGGCCGCGGCCAGGCGGCATCGCCGGTCCGGCGCGCGATGATGTGAACGTGCAGCTGCGGCACGAGGTTGCCGAGCGCTGCGACATTGAGCTTGTCGCATTTGGTGATCTCCTTCAGCACGCGGGAAACCCGCGAGATCTCCGTCATCAACTGCGCCTGCTGGACCTCGTCGAGATCGATGATCTCGACTGCATCGGCGCGCCGCGGCACCAGCAGCAGCCACGGATAGTGAGCGTCCTTGATGACGAGTACCTTTGACAGCGGCAGGTCGCCGATATCGATGGTGTCCTCTTTCAGGCGGGAGTGCAGCGACCAGGCGGGCTCAGGCATATGCGTTTCCGGATGGCCCGGTGGTTTCGGGCGTGTTGGCCGGACCATACGATACGGAGTCGGCGAGGGGAAGGATCGGGGCCGCATACGCGCCCGTCGTCCTGGACAAGCGAAGCGCAGATCCAGGATCCGTAACCACAGGGCGCAATTTGGCGACGACTCGTGATGACCGGTTTCGCGCTACAATCCCTCGCTGGGGGATGGGCCCCGGCCTTCGCCGGGACGGCGTAGAAACTACGCCTCCGCGAGCACCCTCGCATTGGCGCGGACCAAGGTCTCGCTGACGCGGATGCCGAGGCCGGGACCGTCGGGCACCACGACATGGCCGCCGCGATTGGCGACGCGCTCCTCCAGCACGTCCTCGGTCAGCACGTGATGCGGCATGTAGAATTCGCAGCCGAGCGAGATGCCCGGCGTCGCGGCGATCAACTGCGTGCCCGCGGCAAGACCGATGCCACCCTCCCACAGCGTGCCGCCGTAGCCGGGCAGGCCGGCGATGTCGGCAATCGCCATGATGGCCTGCGCCTCGAACAGGCCGCCCGCCTTCATCAGCTTGATCGAGACGGCATCGGCGGCCTCGCGGCGTACCACTTCCATCATGTCGCGACGATCGAAGCAGCTTTCGTCGGCGAGCACCGGCGTCTCCAGCGCGGCGGTGAGCTGCGCCATGACGTCGAGACATTTGCGCGGCACCGGCTGCTCGATGAAGGTCGGCGCGAACTCCTCGACATCGCGCAGGATCTTGATCGCGCCGAACGGCGCCAGGGCCTGGTTGTAGTCGACGCGGAGGTCGACCTTGTCGCCGAACTCCTTGCGGATCGCCGAGAGGTGCTCGAGATCCTCGCGATGCGGTTTCACGCCGGTCTTGACCTTGTAGACGACGTTGCCGTCCGGAACCATCTTGCGCATGCGCTCTAGGTCGGCGGCGAAATCCGGATCGGCGATCGAGAACGACAGCGGAATCGTGTCGCGCACGCGGCCGCCAAGCAGGTCGGCGACCGACAGTCCCGACGACTTGCCGACGATGTCGAGCAGCGCCATCTCGATCGCGACCTTGGCCTCGGCATGTCCGACCAGCACGCGGTCGAGCTCGGCCATCAGCGCGCGGATGCGGCGCACGGGTTTGCCGAGCACGATCGGCCGCAGATAGATGTCGAGCGCGGAGAATGCGGCCTCGGGCGTTCCTGTGAACACCTCCCACGGGGCGGCTTCGCCCCAGCCGACCACGCCGTCGCTCGCGGTGAGCTCGATCAGCACGCGCTTGACCGTGCCTTTGACATTGCCGACACCCTGCAGGCGCGCCATCTTGATCGGGCTCTCGATCAGGAACAGCCTTATGCGTTCGACGGTTGCTTCGGTCATGTCAGGCCTCCATTGACGTGCCAAACCTGGCCGGTGACGTAGGACGCCTTCGGTGACGCCAGGAAGGCGATGATCTCGGCGACTTCCTCCGGTCGCCCGCGGCGGCGCATCGGGATCAGTGCTTCGGTTGTGGCGATCTGCTCGGGCGAGAGCCGGCTTTCGCCCGGCTTGTCCTTGACGATGAGGCCGGGTGACACCGCGTTGACGGTGATGCCGTCCCTGGCGAGCTCGATCGCGGTGAGCCGCACCAAGGCTTCGAGTGCGGAGCGGCTCGCGGCCGTCGCGGCGAACGGCGCGAATTCGGGGCGGATCGCATGCGCGACGAACGAGGACACCGCGACGATCCGCGCATCGCGGCCGGCACGCAGCAGCGGCAGCGCGGCATCGACGATCCGCGTGAAGGCGAGCGCCGATTCGTCCATGGCGAGCCGGAACTGGTCCGCCGGCGTGCCGATCGCGCTGCCGCGCCGGGCGTGGCCGCCGACGAGCACCAGTCCATCCAGGCGGCCGAAAGCGGCTTGCACGGCGGCGATGGCGTCCGCTGCCGCGGCCCCCTCTGCGAGATCACCGAGACACTTTGCGACGACGGCGCCTTTCGCCTCGGCATCCGCAGCGGTGGCATCGAGGCCTTCCGCGTTCGCGCGCGTGTGCAGCAGAAGCGCCGTGCCGGGCGCGGCGAGCAGTTTGGCGGTGGCGCGGCCGATCCCGCTGGCGGCGCCGGTGACGAGATAAGCGCGATCGATCCCGGGCATCATGACGCCGTAGTGGCCGGCGGCAGCGCGCCGGTGCGGTGGAAATGGCCGAGGAAGGCGCGCGTCGCTGCCTGCTGCGGGTTGTCGATCACCTGCCGCGCGGGGCCTTCCTCGACGACGACGCCGTCGCGCATGAAGATCACGCGCTCGGCGACTTCGCGCGCGAAGGCGATCTCGTGTGTCACGATCACCATGGTCATGCCTTCGGAGGCCAGGCGCTGCATGACGTTCAGCACCTCGCCGACCAGTTCGGGATCGAGCGCCGATGTCGCCTCGTCGAACAGCATGACGTCCGGTTCCATCGCGAGCGCACGCGCGATCGCGACGCGCTGCTTCTGTCCGCCGGAGAGCGTCGCCGGATATTGATTCGCCTTCTCCGCGAGTCCGACCTTGGCAAGCTGCGCATGTGCGAGCTTCTCGGCGTCCGCGCGCGCCATGCGTCGTACCGTGACCGGTCCTTCCATGACGTTCTGCAGCGTCGTCATGTGCGGGAACAGATTGAAGTGCTGGAACACCATGCCGGTGGTGGCGCGGAATCTGGCCAGCGTCTTCACGTCGGGCAGTTTCGACCCGTCGCCGAACGCAAAGCGGGTGTCACCGACGCGGACGCTGCCGCCGTCGGGCACGACCAGGAGATTGATGCAGCGAAGCAGCGTCGACTTGCCCGAGCCGGACGGGCCGATCAGCGCGACGACGCGGCCCTTGGCGACGTCGAGACTGATGTTCTTCAGGACCTCGTTGCTGCCGAAGCTTTTGCGCAGGCCGCGGATCTCGATCTTGATGTCGGTTTTGGACGTATCGCTCATTCGCTGACCGCCAGTCGCTTCTCGCCACGCCGGACGATGATGGTCAGGGGGATCAGGATCGCCGCATAGGCGACCGCGACCGCGGTGTAGGTCTCCAGGGGGCGGTAGCTGTCATGGGCGGCGACCTGGCTCTGGTAGACGAGATCGGGCACCGCCAGCACCGAGACCAGCGAAGTGTTCTTGAACTGGATGATCGACTGGTTCATCAGCGCGGGGATCATGCGCTTGATCGCCTGCGGCAGCACGATGCGCCGCATGGTCTGGATCGGCGTCATGCCGAGCGCCGCGCCGGCTTCCGACTGGCCGCTGTCGATCGAGACGATGCCGCCGCGGATGATCTCGGAATAGAACGAGCCGCCATAGAGCGAGAGCGCCAGCGCCGAGGCGGTGATCGGCGTCATCTCGACGCCGGCGAGGATCGGCAGCGCGTAATAGAACCAGATGAGCTGCACCAGGATCGGCGTGCAGCGGAAGGCCTCGATGAAGGCGAGCGCGACGAGGCGTACCAGTTTGAAGCGCGACAGGCTGCCGAATGCGCCGAGCAGTCCGAACAGCAGCCCGCATACGACGATGATGACGGTGAAGCCGACGGTGACGCCGAGGCCGTTGAGGAAGAGCCAGCGATAGCTCCAGAGGATGCCGAAGTCCCACTGATACATGCGTCTTCCCTTGCTTCACCTCTCCCGCTTTCGGGAGAGGTCGCCTCGCATCGCGAATGCGACGCGGGTGAGGGCTCTTTCCTCCGGGGGAGTCTTGCTCGCGAAGACATCCTCTCCCCGACCCTCTCCCGCCAACGGGAGAGGGAGCGCAGCGAGAATGCCGATGCGGCGACGCACGATCACCTTACAGCGAAACGCCCGGCGGAATGTCCGCTTCGGTCACGCCCACCAGCTCCATGTTGGTGATGATCGCGTTGCGGATGAAGCCGAGACCCTTGTTGAAGTCGATCCAGGTGTTGACGTAGTCGCGGAAGGTCTTGTCGTTCTCGCGGCGGAAGCCGGCGTTCGACGTGGTGGCGAACACCGGGGTCGGCAGCACGAACTGGCCGAGCGAGGGGTTCTTCTTCAGCACGGTCAGCGACAGCATGGTGATCAGGCATTGCGCGTCGACGCGGCCGGTCTGCAGCGCGGCGGTGGCATCGTCGGCGGTCTTGAGTCGCGAGATCTGCGCCTTCGGCGTCAGGCGGCTGACGACCTGGTCGTGCGAGGAGCCCTGGTCGACGGCGATCTTGACGTCGGGCGAGTTCAGCTCGGCCCAGCTCTTCGGCTTGAAATCCTTCTTGCAGAGGATGCCGAACGCGTTGTTGAACACCGGCACCGAGAAATCGACCACCAGCGCGCGCTTCGGGGTCGGGTTGAGGCCGAAGAAGATGTCGATCTTGTTGGACTGCAGGTCCAGCACCGAATTGCCCCAGGTGGTTTCGGTGATCTCGAGCTCGGCCTCCATGTCGTCGGCAAGCGCCTTGGCGATGTCGACGTAGAAGCCCTTCCACTGGCCGCTCGCGAGGTCCTTCATGTAATAGGGTGCGCCGCCGCCGACCGCGCCGATCCGCATCTTCTTGGTACGGCGGATGCGGGCAAAGGTCGATTCGTTGGGATCGGCCGCCTGGGCCACCGCCGGCGAGGCCAGCGCGCCCGCGGCCACAGCGCCGATGGCGCCAAGTCCGGCACCAAGTCCGACAATCGATGCAACATCACGACGTGTAACCATTGGGATCAATCGCTTTTCTGGTTGGAAGGGGCCTGGCAGCGTTCATACCAAGGCGACCTTGGCAGCGGAAGCACAGCCTAACGGCTGGGCAGACCTGGAATTGCCCGGATGCTGGGCAAGATCAAGCTGGACGAAGTGATACCCGCTTGCTTTCCAGCCCTTTTGGCCCCAAATAGAGACCGGGAGATTGGCGGTGGACGAGCCACTCGCCAACCGGGTCAGGTCCGGAAGG
>NZ_JASGFS010000064.1:0-39009 GCF_047605465.1 Bradyrhizobium sp.
GGGCGTCGTCGGCGCGGCGGTGCCGAGGATGGTCTCGCCGGCTCCATCGGCGACGAGCTCAGTGCCAATCCCCCCTCGGAGGCGGCCGAAGCCGTTGCTGATTTCGACGGCTCCGGCGGCGAGGCTGCGCCCTCGATCGCGCAGGAGCACGCCGTCGAGCCGGCATTCGCCCAGCCGGAGCCCCGCGCCGAGGCACAGGCCGAAGCACCGGCCCAGCCCGAGCCGGCCGCTGTCGCGGTCGAGGAAGAGCCCGCCGACGACAAGGCCGCGCGACGCCGTTCCACCGTCCGCGAAAAGGTGAGCTTCCTGCTCAACAGTCAGCCCGAGCCCGCAGCACCTCTTGCGCAGGCGACCGAACCGGTGGTCGCGCCGGAGCCCGCGCCGGAAGTGGCCGGAGAAACGCCGGCCGCGCCGCGTCGCGCCGGCTGGTGGTCGCGACGCTTCGGCGGCGGCGAGTAAAACGAACAATCGCGTTGAAACCGCCCGGCCAAGCCGGGCGGTTTTGATTTGGCGAGGTCATTCGAATGCAGAGCGCGATCATTCTCGGCGGCGGCATGGTGGGCGTGGGCGCCGCGCTGCATCTGCGACGGCGCGGCTGGTCGGTCACGCTCGTCGATCGCAGGGAGCCCGGCCGCGAGACCAGCTACGGCAATGCCGGAATGATCCAGGCGGAGGCCGTCCGCCCCTATCCGATGCCCCGCGATCTTGCCACGCTCCTGAAGATCGCGACCGGCCGCACCAATGACGTGCGCTACAGCCTGTCGTCGCTTCACCGCCATGTCGAGCCGCTGCTGCGCTACTGGTGGCATTCGGCTCCGAAACGGCACCGCGACGCGATCGAGGCGTGGGCCCGCCTGATCGCCTGCGCAACGGGCGAACACGATAGTCTCATTCGTGAAGCCCACGCCGACAATCTCATCCGCCGCGCCGGCTATCGCGCGCTGTATCGCGATCGCGCGTCGCTGGACCTCGCGCTGCAGGCGGCGGAGCAGGACCGGCGCGAGTTCGGCGTGAATTTTCGCGCGCTCTCCGGCGGCGAACTGGCCAAGGCCGAACCGATCCTGCGCGACGATCTTCCCGGCGCGATTCATTGGCTGGATACGTGGACGGTGTCCGATCCCGGTGCCCTCGTCACCGCCTATGCCGGCCTGTTCGAGCGCCTGGGCGGCACCATCCTGCGCGGCGACGCGGAGACGCTGCAGCAGACCGCGACCGGCTGGTCGGTCGAAACCGACGGCGGACGCATCGATGCCGCGGCTGCGGTCGTGACGCTCGGGCCATGGTCGCCCGATCTCCTCCACAAGTTCGGCTATCGCATTCCGCTCGTGCGCAAGCGCGGCTATCACATGCACTACAGCGGCGGTTCTTCACTCGATCTGCCGCTGGTCGACAAGGGCGGCGGCTACGCGATGGGTCCGATGGCGAAGGGCATCCGCATCACGACAGGCGCGGAGCTGACGGGTCCGGACGCGCTCGCAACGCCGGTGCAACTCGCCAGCGCCGAGGCCTCCGCGCGCGGGTTGATCGACCTCGGCCGGCGCGCCGAACCGGAGCCGTGGTTCGGCACCCGCCCCTGCACGCCCGACATGGTGCCGGTGCTCGGTCAGGCGCCGCATCACCGTGGCCTCTGGATGAACTTCGGCCACGGCCACCAGGGCTTCACGCTTGGTCCCGCAACCGGGCGCCTGCTGGCGGAAATGATGAGCGGCGAAACGCCCGCGATCGACCCCACGCCGTATCGGCCCGATCGCTTCTAGAACCGTTCCGTTCCGATCGAACCGGGACGAGGCTCCCGATTTTCAGTCCGCGGCCCTCGCCGCGAGCACCGCGAGCGCGGCCGACAGGCGCATCAGCGGATCATCCCATTCGCGTGGCCTGCGCTGGCGGAACAGCCGCATGGTCGGATACCAGGGGCTGTCCTCGCGATCGCGCAGCCAGCGCCAGTCGAGCGCGTAAGGCGTGAGCATCCACACGGGACGGCCGAGCGCACCGGCAAGATGCGCAACCGACGTATCGACGGCAATGACGAGATCGAGCGCGGCAACCGCCGCCGCCGTGTCGGAGAAATCGCCAAGCGTGGGCGCAAGATCGATGATGTCGTCGCCGAGCGCCGCAAGCACCGGGCCATCCTCCGGACGCGGCTCCTTCTGCAGGCTGTAGAACTGCACGCCCGGCATCACGAGGCGCGGCAACACGGCCTCGGCCGACAGCGAGCGCTGCCGGTCGCCCTTGTGCTTGGGATTGCCGGCCCAGACCACGCCCACCTTGAGCTGCTTCACGCCAGCGAGCGCGGCGCGCCAGCGCGCCACCTTGGCGGGATCTGCCTCGAGATAGGGAACGTCGGCTGGAATGTTATGGAGCGTGGTGCCGAACAGGCGCGGCAGGCTCATCAGCGGCAGTTGCAGGTCGAACGGCGGCAGCGGCACGCCGCGCGCGACCACGGTGACCCCGGGCAGCGTCCGCAGCAGCGAGGCCAACGCCGGCTGTACCTGCAGGATGATCGTCCCGCCCCTTGCGGTCACCATCGGCAGATAGCGCACGAAATGCAGGGCGTCGCCGAGCCCGTATTCGGCGAACAGCAGCAGCGTGCGGCCGTCCAGCGGCTCGCCCTGCCATTCCGGCTCGCTGAATGTCGGATCGCCGTCGGACAGCATCTTGCACTGGCGCCGCCACCGATACGTCTCGAACCCGTTGGGGAAGTCGCCGTTCATCAGCAGGAAATGCGCATGGTTGTACTGCGCGAGCGGCTGCTCCGGATCGAGCGCGACGGCGCGGTGCGAGACGGCCAGCGCCTCGTCGATCTCGCCGGCGTTGCGCAGCGCCACGGCGAGATTGGCGTGGCCCTTGGCATAGCCGGGATCGGCGGCCACCGCACGGCGATGAGCAGCGACCGCTTCGTCGACGCGCTCCAGCTTCTCGAAGACGATGCCGAGATTGGTGTGGGCCGGCGCGTGATCCGGCTTCAGTCTCAGGGCTTGCCGGCAGCATGCGATGGCATCGTCGAGCGCGCCGAGTTCGGAGAGACAGGCGCCGAGATTGCTTGCGATCACATGATCGTCCGGATCGCGCGCACATGTCCGCCGGTAGATTGCGGCGGCCTCGTCCAGACGACCGGCTTCGTGCAGGATGAGGCCCAGCAGGCGCAGCGCCGCGACATTGCCGGGCTCACGCGCGAGCACGCCGCGATAGGCGGCGGCAGCCTCGTCGAGCCGTCCCTGGCGATAGAGCACGGCGCCGAGATTGCCCAAGAGCCCCGGATCGTCCGGACTGTCCTCCAGCGCCCGCCGATAGGCCGCCTCCGCCTCGTCGAGCCTTCCCTGGTCCGCAAGAACATTGCCGAGATTGAGCAGGGCACCGCGATAGGCCGGCTCCCTCGCGATGACGGCACGATAGGCTTCCTCGGCTTCGGCCAGCCGCCCCTGCTCCGCCAGCAGGACGGCGAGGTTGAAGCAGGCCCGCGTCAGGTGCGCGTCGAGCGCGAGCGCGCGGCGGTAGGCCGCCTCCGCCTCATCGAAGCGGTCGAGTTCGCCGAGCGCTACGCCGAGCTTGTTGTGCACGCCGGCATCGTCAGGACGCGACGCCAGCGCGCGCCGGAACGCCGCGACGGCGCCCTCCCGCTCGCCCTTCACCGCGAGGGCATCGCCAAGCGTGACCAGCGCCGGTGCATGATCGGGAGCGATCTCGAAGATGCGGCCGAGCAGTGCGGCACCATCGCTCGCGCGGTCGGTGACGAAGGCTGCGACGGCGGCAAGGTGCAGCGCCGGGACATGGTGCGGCTGCGCCTTCAGCACCTCCGTGCAGAGCGCATCCGCCTGGTCCGGCCGCCCCGCCGCGAAATGCTCGGCCGCCTGCAATACAATCCGATCGACCGCCGCCCTGCCCACGATGCCGCCCGCCCCTTCGACGTGAATGATGCGGGTTAAACGCGCGAGACGGCGAATTCCGTCAGTCGTCGCGTTCGGTGAGCAGTTTCCGGATGCGGTCGGCATCGGCCGGCGTGGCCGGATTGTAGACGATCATGCTGAGGTCGGAGCGGCCCTCCACGTTGAAGCTCGAATATTCGAACGACATCGTGCCGTGAACGGGGTGCCGCAGCCGCTTGGTGCCGTCGCCATGATGGCGCACGTCGTTGTCGCGCCAGAGCGCCGCGAATTCCGGGCTGGTCCGGCACAACTCGTCGACGAAATCGGCGACATGCGAAACGGCGCCTGCGCGCGCGGCATCGGCCCGGAACGCGGCCACCACGAAGCGGGCGACGCTGTCCCAATCGTGTTGCGCGGCGCGCACGCGCGGATCGCAGAAGATGAAGCGCAGGATATTGCGCTGGCCCGGCGGGATCGCGCCGTAATCGGTGAGCACGGCGCTGGCCGCCCGATTCCAGGCAACGACGTCCCAGGTCGCGGTCCGCACCAGGGCCGGGCTGAATTCGAGGGCATCGAGTACCCGCTGCAGCCGCGGCGAGACGCCTTCGCTGGCCTGATAGCTCACCGCGGGCGGCCGACCCAGCCCGATCAGGAACAGGTGCTCGCGCTCGACGTCGGTCAGCATCAGGGCGCGCGCGATGCGGTCGAGCACGTCGGCTGACGGTGCCCCACCCCGGCCCTGTTCGAGCCAGGTGTACCAGGTCGGGCTGATATTGGCGCGCTGCGCGACCTCCTCGCGGCGTAGCCCGGGCGTGCGCCTGCGGCTCCCGGCCAGGCCGAAGGCGGCGGCATCGAGCCGGGTGCGGCGGTCCTTGAGGTAGGCCCCCAGGAGGTTCTCGCTGGCGAGGGTTTCGCTCATCCTGTTAGCTATTATACCCTGATAATATCACTACTTTACCGGGATAAATCTAGCGCAGATGGTGCTCTCCACCAACCCCCTCCGCCAATTCCCTGGAGATCGCTCATGCGTGTATTCGTCACCGGCGCCACCGGCTTCGTCGGCTCCGCCGTCGTTCGGGACCTGATCGCCGCCGGCCACAGCGTCACCGGCCTTGCCCGGACCGAGGCCGGCGCGGCCGCCCTCGCCGCGATGGGCGCCGCGGTCCATCACGGCTCGCTGGAGGATCACGCATCCTTGCGCAGCGGCGCGGCCGCCTCCGACGGCGTGCTGCACCTGGCGTTCAACCACGACTTCTCGAAATTCGCCGACAATTGCGAGCTGGACCGCCGCGCCATCCTGGCACTCGGCGAGGAACTCGCCGGCTCCGAGCGCCCGCTCATCGTCACCTCCGGCGTCGCGCTGCTCGCGCCGGGACGGCTCGCGACCGAGGACGATGCGGCGGCCCGCCACTTCCCCCGCGTCTCGGAAGCCACCGCCGAAGACCTCATGGAGCGCGGCATCCGCGCCGGCATCGTGCGGCTGCCGCCCACGACCCACGGCGAAGGCGACCATGGTTTCGTGCCGCGCCTGATCGAGATCGCGCGCGAGAAAGGCGCGGCGGCCTATATCGGCGATGGCGGCAACCGCTGGCCCGCCGCGCATCGCGTCGACGCGGCGCGCGTCTACCGCCTGGCACTGGAGCAAGGCGCATCCGCGCGGCGCTATCACGCGATCGCCGAGGAAGGCGTGCCCTTCAAGGCGATTGCCGAAGTGATCGGCCGGCGGCTCGGCGTGCCCACCGTCTCGAAGACGCCGGCGGAAGCCGAGCAGCATTTCGGCTGGCTGGCGCGATTTGCGGCCGTCGACGTTCCGACATCGAGCGCGAAGACGCGCGCGGGTCTCGGTTGGGAACCCAAAGAAAAAGGGCTGATCGAGGATCTCGACCAGCCCTGTTACTTCAATATCTGACGGCCACTCGGGGCGCCACCCGCAGCCTGCAGGTCAATCCGTCGTCAGCGCCGTCTCCATGTCGGTCGGATCGATCTGCCGGCTCAGCCGCGCGTTGAGCTTGTCGCGATCGAGCTCGCCCTCCCACCAGGCGACGATCACGCAGGCAACGCCGTTGCCGCAGAGATTGGTCAGCGCGCGGCATTCGCTCATGAACTTGTCGATGCCGAGCACGATCGCCATGCCCGGCACGAGCCGCGGATCGACCACGGCCAGCGTCGCCGCCAGCGTGATGAAGCCCGCGCCGGTGATGCCGGAGGCGCCCTTCGAGGTCAGCATCGCCACGACCAGGATCGTGAGCTGCTGGCTGAAGGTGAGGTCGTAGCCGAGCGCCTGCGCGATGAACAGGGTCGCCAGCGTCATGTAGATGTTGGTGCCGTCGAGGTTGAACGAATAGCCGGTGGGCACGACGAGGCCGACCACCGATTTGGAGCAGCCGAGCCGTTCCAGCTTCTCCATCAACGAGGGCAGCGCGCTCTCGGAGGACGAGGTGCCGAGCACGATCAGCAGTTCGTCCTTGATGTAGGCGAGGAAGCGGAAGATCGAGAATCCCGCGAGCCGCGCGATGATTCCGAGCACGACGAGGACGAACAGGCCGGCGGTCAGGTAGAACGTCGCGATCAGCCCGATCAGGTTGAGGATCGCCCCCGTGCCGAACTTGCCGATGGTGTAGGCCATCGCGCCGAACGCGCCGATCGGCGCCGCGCGCATCACGATCGAGATGACGCCGAACACGGCATGGGCCGCATCGTCGATGAAGTTGCGGATCACATGGCCGCGCTCACCGAGCCCCATGATGGCGAAGCCGAACAGCACCGAGAACAACAGCACCTGCAGGATCTCGCCCTGCGCGAAGGCGCCGACCACGGTGTCGGGAATGATGTGCAGGATGAAGTCGACCGACTTCTGCGCTTCGGCCTGCTTGGCGTAGCTGGCGACGGCCTGCGCGTTGGCCGCGGCATTGCCGAATCCGGCGCCCGGCTTCACGACATTGCCGACGATCAGGCCGATGACGAGGGCGAAGGTCGAGACGACCTCGAAATAGACCAGCGCCTTGACGCCGATGCGCCCCACCTTCTTGGCATCCTGGATGTGTGAGATGCCGGAGACCACGGTGCAGAAGATGATCGGTGCGATCACCATCTTGATCAGCTTGATGAAGCCGTCGCCGAGGGCCTTGATCCAGTCGTTGGTGGCGATCGACGGCCACAGCCAGCCGACGATGGCGCCGAGCACGATGGCGATCAGCACCTGGACATAGAGGACTTTATACCACGGCTTGGCGGCGCTCGGCGCGATGGGCGCCTGCGTCATCGTTGTCGTTGTCATGCGTTTCACTCCCCCCTGAAAACCGTGGGCCAGCCAAGATCAACTTGGCCGGCCCTGTCAATTGGAACTGATCGTAGTCGGGCGCTTACCCGCGGCGATCGACGATGCGGCGCACTGCCGGCATCAGCGTCGCGCCGAGCGCATTCTTCACCAGCGAGGCCGCGATGAACGGCACGATGCCGACCTGCAGGGCCTTCGACACGCCAAGGCCGAGACCGAAGGCCAGCCAGCCGAAGCCGGCCGCGAGAATCACGATGTGGCCGACGGCCATCGCCGCGAACAGCAGCGCCACGCTGCGATCCCAGCCGCGCTCGGCCAGCCAGCCGGTGACGAAGGCGGCCGCGATGAAGCCGAACAAATACCCGGCGGTCGGGCCGACCAGCGGTGCGATGCCGCCGACCGGACCGGCGAACACCGGCAATCCCATCGCGCCCTCGGCGAGATAGGCGATCATGGTCGCGCTGCCGAGCCGCCAGCCATAGGCGGCGCCGATCATCAGCACGACCAGCGTCTGCAGCGTCATGGGCACGTAGGGCAGCGGCAGGTTCACCTTGGCCGACAGCGTCATCAGGGCGGTGCCGAGCGCAACCAGCACGACGGCGCGCAGCGCGCCGACGGTTTCACCCGGGCGGGTCGGCCACACCAGGGCGGCGAGAGGAGAATGCGAGGAGACGTTGGACGAGACGGGCTGGTCAGACAAGTTAAACTCCGGAAGGCTGTCGAAAGCTGGTGCGGTTATTTAAGCCACTCAGCGATCCGGTCAACTGCCTCCCGCATCTCCGCTGCCGAACGCGCATAGGAGAACCGGATGAAGGAACTGCCGCGAATGGGATCGAAGTCGAGGCCGGGCGTCGCCGCGACGCCGGCCTTCTCCAGCATCTGCTTGGCGAAGTCGAAACTGTCGGCGGTGAAATCCGAAACGTCGGCATAGAGGTAGAATGCCCCGTCGGCGGGCAGGAAGCGGGTCAGCCCGGCCCGCGGCAATCCTTCGATCAGGATGCGGCGGTTCTCCTGATAGCCGTGCTTGATCTCCTCCATCTCGGCCGCGCCGTCGAAGGCCGCCTCGGCCGCGATCTGCGACAGCGCCGGCACCGAGATCAGAAGGTTCTGCTGCAGCCGCTCGATCGGACGCACCAGAATCTCGGGCACGACCACCCAGCCGATGCGCCAGCCGGTCATGCAGAAATACTTCGAGAACGAGTTGATCACCAGCGCATGATCCGACAGCGCCGCCGCGGTCACCGCCGGAAACGCATAGTCGAGCCCGTGATAGATCTCGTCGGAGATGAAGCGGATACCGGCGTCCTCCGCGGCCAGGATCAGGCCCGACAGCGCCTCCCTGGACATCATCGTCCCCGTCGGATTGGCGGGGCTGCCGACCAGCACGCCCTTCAGCGGCGCCCTGCGATGGGCGGCAAGCAATGCCTCGCCGGTGAGCGCATGGCGCGTCTCGCTGGTGGTCTCGATCAGCACCGGCTCGCAGCCGAGCGCGGTCAGGATGTGGCGGTAAGGCGGATAGCCCGGCACCGTCACGGCCACGCGGTCGCCGGGCTCGAACATCGACAGGAAGGCCAGAATGAAGCCGCCGGAGGAGCCCGTGGTCACCACCACCCGCTCGGGACTGATGCTGCAGCCATAGGCATCGCGATAGTGCCGCGCGATCCGCTCGCGCAGGCTGGGGATCCCGAGCGCGGACGTATAGTCGATGCGACCCGCCTCCAGCGCCGCATGGGCGGCCGCAATCGCGGTCCGCGGCGCGCCGGCCGAGGGCTGGCCGACCTCCATGTGGATGACGTGACCGCCGGCCGCCTCGATTCGGGCCGCCGCGGCCATCACGTCCATCACCATGAACGGGGGAACATCGCTGCGGCGCGACGGCTCGAGCCACTGCGCCGCCCGGTTCCTCAATGTCGCATCGTGCATCGATTTCTGCTATTTCGCTGGCTGCCGCGACCATCCGGTCCGGCAAAACGGGGCGCTTGCGCCCCAGACTGGCCGCATTATACGGCTCATAAGGGCATATCGCGTATCCGGTCCGCCGCCAATCGCCAAAACCAATCACGAAACTGCTTCGCAAGACTGCTTGACCCAGACCGCTTGATGTTGCTCCAGAACGCATTGCGCAAGAAGGCCTCCGCCCTGACCGCCCTCGTGACCGCGGCGGCGCTGGCCTTATCGCCGGTCCCGGCCCTGGCGCAACAGAAGGGGCCGCCGGTCCTGCGCGACACCGAGACCGAGCAGCTGCTGCGCGAATACACGCGCCCGATCCTGCGCGTCGCCGGCCTGGAGAAGCAGAACATCCAGATGGTGATCATCAACGACGGCTCGTTCAACGCGTTCGTCGCGGATGGCCGCCGCATCTTCGTCAATTACGGCGCGATCCTCCAGTCCGAGACGCCGAACCAGTTGATCGGCGTGCTCGCGCACGAAACCGGGCATCTGGCGGGCGGCCATCTCGCCAAGCTGCGCGAACAGCTCGCCACCGCTCAGACCCAGATGATCATCGCCATGCTGCTCGGCGCCGGCGCGATCGCCGCGGGCAGCGCCCGTGGCTCGAACCCGGGCAACAACGGCCTTGCCAATGCCGGCGCGGCCGCGATCGCCGGGCCGCAGGAGATGATCCGGCGCACGCTGCTGTCCTACCAGCGCCAGCAGGAGGAAAACGCCGACCGCGCCGGCGTGAAATTTCTGACAGCGAGCCAGCAGTCGCCGAAGGGCATGTACGAGACCTTCAAGCGCTTCACCAGCGAGGCCCTGTTCGCCTCGCGCGGCGCCGATCCCTACCTGCAGTCGCATCCGATGCCCGCCGAGCGCGTCGCCGCGCTCCAGGAGTTCGCCCGCACCAGCCCCTATTGGGACAAGAAGGACGATCCCGCGCTCCAGCTCCGCCACGACATGGTCCGCGCCAAGATCTCGGCCTTCATGGAACGGCCGGAGACCGTGTACCGCCGTTATCCGCAGACCAATGACAGCATGCCCGCGCGCTACGCCCGGGCGATCAGCACTTATCTGCACGGGGACCTGCGCAGCGCCCTCGCCCAGATCGACGGCCTGATCCAGGCGCAGCCGAGCAACCCGTACTTCTACGAGGTGCGTGGCCAGGCGCTTCTGGAAAGCGGCAAGGCGGCGGAGGCGATCCCTGCCCTGCGCAAGGCGGTGCAGCTTTCCAACAACGCACCGCTCATCGAGATGTTACTTGGGCAGGCTCTGGTTGGAACCGATAATAAGGCCTACACGGACGAGGCCGTTCGGATCCTCCGTGCCGCGGTGGCGCGGGAACCCGAGGCGCCGCTCGGCTATACCCAGCTCGCGATGGCCTATGGGCGGAAGGGAGACTATGCCGAGGCCGATCTGGCGTCGGCCCAGGCCGCGTATCTGCGCGGCGACAACAAGACCGCACGCGAGCTGGCGACGCGCGCGAAAACCCGTTTCGCCGTCGGCACCCCCGGTTGGGTCAAGGCCGACGACATCGTGGCGGCGAAGCCGCCGCGCAACTGACCACCGAACCTGACACGCAACGTCGCGACACCGAGTTCTGAAGTCCATCGGGACGTTTTCCCAAACCTGCTTTCGAAAGAGGATTTGCCAATGCCTTTGCTGCGCTCGCTCGTTCCCGCGCTGTTTGCGCTCGCCATCTTCGGCGCAACGGGCCCGGCTTCGGCCGACAGCTTCTCCGATGCCCAGCGCACCGACATCGAGGCCATCATCAAGAACTATCTCGTCACCCATCCCGAGGTGCTCGAGGAGGCCATGACCGAGCTCAGCAAGCGTCAGGCAGCCGCCGAAGCGCAGAAGCACGAGGCGAGCATCACGCAGAACGCCGACGCGATCTTCAACTCGCCGCGTCAGGTCGTGCTCGGCAACAAGGACGGCGACGTCACCTTCGTCGAGTTCTTCGACTACAATTGCGGTTACTGCAAACGCGCGATGGGCGACATGCTCGACCTCATGAAGAGCGATCCGAAGCTGAAGGTCGTCCTGAAGGAGTTTCCGGTGCTGAGCCAGGGCTCGGTCGAGGCGGCGCAGGTCGCGGTCGCCGTGCGCATGCAGGACCCCACCGGCAAGAAGTATCTCGACTTCCACCAGAAGCTCCTCGGCGGCCGTGGTCCCGCCGACAAGGCGCGCGCGCTTCAGGCGGCCAAGGAAGCCGGCCTCGACGTCGCGAAGATCGAAAAGGACGTCGCAAGCCCCGAGGTGCGCGCCACCATCGAGGAGAACTTCAAGCTCGCCGAGGCGATGGGCATGAACGGCACGCCGAGCTACGTCATCGGCAAGCAGATCGTGGTCGGCGCCGTCGGCCTCGATGGCCTCAAGGAGAAGATCGGCCTCGCCCGCTGCGGCAAGGCGACCTGCTGATCGCGCGACAGCCAAAGCGCACCTGCAACGAGGCCGGCGTCACAGCCGGCCTTTTTGCTTTTGATGCAGCGAATTCAGGCGCAATCGGGCTCTCTCCGTTCATCCGGCGTTCAAGAAACAAATGCGGCGGAACCCCGCATGTTCAGGAACAACTCAAATCTCCTTTCGTTGTTCGCGCGGGCAATGAACGCGAATGAACACGTGAGGAGAACTCGATGTCTAACCGCTTTATGATCTCGGTTGCCGCGCTCGCACTCGTCGCAGGCACCGGACTGGCGAACGCACAGGGCGCGATGAACCGCGAGAGCGGCGGCGGCGCCGGCGCGCAGCAGATGCAGCATGCACAGCCTTCAGGCGGCGGCGCCGAGCGCGGCGCGATGGACCGGGAAGGTGCCGGCAAGGGCACCGTCGGCCAGGCCGGCGGCGCCAGCGGCATGAAGTCCGATCGCGCCGAGGACAAGTCTTCGGGTGCGATGAAGGACGAGCGTCCCGGCGGCGCGATGAACAAGACTGCGGCCGAGGACAAGGCCGGCGCGACCAAGTCGGGCGCCAAGGACATGAAGGCTGAGGACAACAAGGCCGGCGCCGCGAACAAGAACAACGCCGAGAACCGTCCGGCGGGCGGCACGTCGACCGACATGAAGGCCGAGGGCCGCAATTCGACCTCGACGACGGTCGGCCAGGCCGGCGCCGGAGCCAAGCTCTCGACCGAGCAGCGGACCCAGATCACGACCGTGATCCGGGATGAGCGTGTGGCCCCCGTGACCAACGTGAATTTCTCGATTTCGATCGGCACCCGCGTTCCGCGCGACGGGATCGAGTTTCACGCCCTTCCGGCCCGGGTCGTCACGATCTATCCGGAATGGCGCGACTACCGCTACATCCTGGTCCGCGATGAAATCGTGATCATCGATCCGAACACCTACGAGATCGTGGCCGTCCTGAACGTCTAGGGCCGACCGACCTCGACTTGCCAGGGGGCGGGCAGCAATGCCCGCCCCTTCGCAATTGGCCCGAAGCCATCCTTCGGACTGGTTAACAAGCAATTTCCGTAGTTTCCACACAGGTTTTTGCACACTGGATGAGGCTCTTGAAGCCGCCCGGGAGGTCCTCGAGGCTTCCCCTTCAGCGCTTTGTTACCTATAACCCCGCCACGCCGAAGCACCCGCCGGGATAGGAATGGCCGAACCAGCTACCGACACGATCCTCGTTCTGAACGGGCCGAACCTCAACATGTTGGGGACGCGCGAGCCCGAGAAGTACGGTCATGCGACGCTGGCCGACGTCGAGACGCTGTGCCGGGAGACTGCGGCCCAGTTCGGCCTGAAGGCCGACTGCCGGCAGTCCAATCGCGAGGGCGAGCTGATCGACTTCATCCACGAGGCCCATGCCCGCAAGATGAAGGGTATCGTCATCAACGCCGGCGGCTATTCGCATACCTCGATCGCTCTGCACGACGCGCTGCTCGCGGCGCAGATTCCGACGGTCGAGGTGCATGTGACCAACATCCACGCCCGCGAGAGTTTCCGTCATCACTCCTACACCGCGCGTGCGGCCTTCGCTTCGCTTTGCGGGTTCGGCATCGAGGGCTACCGTCTCGCGATCCTCGGCCTCGCCACCAAGCTCGGGCTCAAGCCCAAGGCCTGACGCCTCATCATCAAACAGAACATTCGGATCAGACATCATGGCGCGCCAGCCAGACGACAAAGCAGCCGCAAAATTTTCCAGCGACGACTCCGCGCTCATCCGCGAGCTCGCCTTGCTGCTGGATGAGACCAGCCTCACCGAGATCGAGATCGAACGGGCCGGCCTCCGCCTGCGCGTCGCCCGCAACATCAGCGTTGCCGCGACCATGCCCGTGCCGATCGCGGCGGCTTCCGCGCCGATCGCTGTCTCGGCCGCCGCGCCCGCGACGGCCGCGGCCGACATATCGAAGCACCCGGGCGCCGTGAGCTCGCCGATGGTCGGCACCGCCTATTGGGCGCCGGAGCCCGGCGCCAAGCCGTTCATCGAGGTCGGCAGCAAGGTCTCGGTCGGCCAGACGCTGCTGATCATCGAAGCGATGAAGACGATGAACCAGATTCCCTCGCCGCGTGCCGGTACGGTGACCCAGATTCTGGTCGAAGACGGCCAGCCGGTCGAGTTCGGCGAACCGCTCGTTATCATTGAATAAGCGAGTAGCGACCGGCGAACAGCGAATGGCCTCCGTCTTGCCGTTCGCAACTCGCCCCTCCCTATTCGCCCGCTGAGGCGCCATGTTCGACAAGATCCTCATAGCCAATCGCGGCGAGATCGCCCTTCGCATCCTGCGGGCCTGCAAGGAGCTCGGGATTGCGACCGTCGCCGTCCACTCCACCGCGGACGCCGACGCCATGCATGTCCGGCTCTCGGACGAGAGCGTGTGCATCGGACCGCCGCCGTCCAAGGACAGCTACCTCAACGTTCCCGCGCTGCTCGCGGCCTGCGAGATCACCGGCGCCGACGCCGTGCATCCCGGCTACGGCTTCCTGTCCGAGAACGCGCGCTTCGCCGAGATCCTGTCCGAGCACAATCTGCATTTCATCGGACCGAAGGCCGAACATATCCGCCTGATGGGCGACAAGATCGAGGCCAAGAAGACCGCCAAGCGGCTCGGCATTCCCGTGGTGCCCGGCTCGGACGGCGCGGTCGGCCCGAACGACGACGCGATGGCGATCGCTAAGCAGATCGGCTTCCCCGTGCTGGTGAAGGCCGCTGCCGGCGGCGGCGGGCGCGGCATGAAGGTCGCGCACAGCGAGGCAGACCTGCAGCTGGCGCTGTCGACGGCCGCCAACGAAGCCAAATCCGCCTTCGGCGACGCCTCGGTCTACCTGGAAAAATACCTCCAGAAGCCGCGCCACATCGAGATCCAGATCCTCGGCGACGGTCGCGGCGGCGCGATCCATCTCGGCGAGCGCGACTGCTCGCTGCAGCGCCGCCACCAGAAGGTCTGGGAAGAAGGCCCCTCGCCCGTGCTCGCCGCCGCGGCGCGTGCGAAGATCGGCGAGACCTGCGCCAAGGCGATGCGCGAGATGAAATATCTCGGCGTCGGCACCATCGAATTCCTCTTCGAGGACGGCGAGTTCTACTTCATCGAGATGAACACCCGCATCCAGGTGGAGCATCCCGTCACCGAAAGCATCACCGACATCGACCTCGTGCTGGAGCAGATCCGCATCGCCGCCGGCGGCGATCTGCCGGCGAAGCAGGACGAGATCCAGATCATCGGCCACGCCATCGAATGCCGGATCAATGCGGAAAACCCGCAGACCTTCCGGCCGTCGCCCGGCCGCATCTCGCAATATCACCCGCCTGGCGGGCTCGGCGTGCGCATCGATTCCGCGGTCTACCAGGGCTACGTGATCCCGCCTTATTACGACTCCCTCGTCGGCAAGCTGATCGTCCACGGCAAGACCCGCGGCGAGTGCCTGATGCGGCTGCGCCGGGCGCTCGACGAGATGGTGGTCGACGGTATCGAGACCACGCTTCCGCTGTTCCGGGCGCTGGTGCGGGAGCCCGCCATCATCGACGGCGATTACCACATCCACTGGCTGGAGCAGTATCTGGCCGGTCAGGCCGAGACGGCTGCAAAATAATCCCGCACCCGCATGGAACCCTTTGGTCCCAATCGCGTTCTGAACGGTTGGGGCCGGTTCCAAGGGGGCATTTTGATCTCCGCTAGAAATTGTAAGGCTAAACCATCGTGACGGCTGACGCACAGCGGCGGCGCACGGTGATGCAAATCCTGCTGCTCTCGGCGGGATTCGTCGTGCTGGTCGCGATCAGCGTGAGCTCGGTCCTGCTGATCAACAAGTCCCGAGGGGACAACGCCTGGGTCGTCCACACGGTCGAGGCCGAAGGCCAGATCGCCAATCTGTTGCTGGAGGTCCGCCGCGCCGAGAGCGCGACCCGGGCCTATCTGCTGTCCTCCGCCCCGCAATACCTTGCCGAGTACCAGTCGGCCGTCACCGGGATCCTGCCGGCGCTCGATCGACTGGCCGATTTGACCCACGACAATCCGATCCAGGTCGAAAACACCACGAAGCTGCGCAAGGCGATCGAACAGCGCCTGTCGGAATTCTCCCGCGGCGTCGATCGCGTCAAGAACAACGACGTCTCGACGAGTATCACGGTGCTGCGCGACGGCTCCTCGATGAGCGCCATCGAGACGATCGCGACGATCGGGCGCGACATGCGCGCGGAAGAGGATCGCCTGTTCAGGCAGCGGACCGAGACCGCCGACCGGACCCAGCTGCTCGCCTCCTCCGTGACCATCGCCGGCTCGGGGATGGTCCTGGCCCTCGCCTTCGGATCGGTCCTGCTGGTGCGCCAGTCGTCGCGCGCCCGCGACCGGGCCGAAACGCGCCTGCGCGACGCCAACCTCAACCTGGAGGCAACGGTCGACGAACGTACGGCGGACCTACGCGAGGCCAATGAGGAGATCCAGCGCTTCGCCTATATCGTCAGCCACGACCTGCGCTCGCCGCTCGTCAACATCATGGGCTTCACCAGCGAGCTCGAAGAGCTCGGGGGCGACATTTTCCGGCGGATCGGCGGCCTGACCCAGGCTTCGTCCGAGACCCCGACGCCGGCCGGCGGCGAGATCCCGCTCGAAGGCCCCGACAAGCAGCTTTCGGCGGATTTTTCCGAGGCGCTCGGCTTCATCAAATCCTCGATCGCCAAGATGGACCGCCTGATCTCGGCCATCCTCAACCTCACCCGCGAGGGGCGCCGCGAGTTCCAGCCGGAGCGGATCGACACCCGCGAACTGATCGAAAACATCGTGTCGACGCTGGCGCACCAGGCCGCCGAGGCGAAGGCCGAAATCCACGTCGAACCGCTGCCGAATCTGGTCAGCGACCGCCTTGCGCTCGAGCAGATCTTCTCCAATCTGATCGACAACGGAATTAAGTATCTGAAGAGCGGCGTTCCCGGGGAGATCAGAATCCGGGGGCGGACCCGGCTCGGATACGCTATCTTCGAGATCAGCGATAACGGCCGCGGCATCGATCCGAAGGATCACCAGCGGATTTTCGACCTGTTCCGCCGTGCGGGAACCCAGGACAGGCCCGGTCAGGGCATCGGCTTGGCGCATGTGCGTGCATTTGTACGTCGCCTCGGCGGCACGATGTCGGTATCGTCGGAACTGAATGCGGGCAGCACGTTCACGATCACGCTGCCCATTAACTGGAACGCCAGCAACCGGAACGCCGACCAATGACACTGCCCGTCACCATCATCATGATCGAGGACGACGAGGGACACGCCCGGTTGATCGAGCGCAACATCCGTCGATCCGGCGTCAACAACGAGATCGTCTCGTTCGCCAACGGCACCGATGCGATGAAGCATCTGTTCGGCGCCGACGGCAGCGGCCTCGTCCAGAAGGGCAACGCCCTGCTGATCCTGCTCGACCTCAATCTGCCGGACATGACCGGGATCGATATCCTGAAGCAGATCAAGGAAAACAAGTATCTCAAGGCCTCGCCCGTGGTGGTGCTGACCACCACCGACGACTCCCAGGAAATCAAGCGCTGCTACGAGCTCGGCTGCAACGTCTACATCACCAAGCCCGTCAACTACGAGAATTTCGCCAACGCCATCCGGCAGCTCGGCCTGTTCTTCTCGGTCATCCAGGTCCCGCCCGCCGCCACATGAGTCAGCGAACGCCAACACTGCTTTACATCGACGACGACGGTGCACTGGCGCGCCTGGTCGACCGCGGCCTGACGCGCCGCGGCTACACCGTCGTCCACGCCGCGAGCGGCGAGGAAGGCCTCGATCGGATCCGCCGCGCCGGCGCGGAGGGCGGCATCGACGTCGTGGCGCTCGACCAGTACATGCCGGGTCTCGACGGGCTCGAGACGCTCGAGCAGATCATGGCGATCCCGGACGCGCCGCCCGTGGTGTTCGTCACCGCATCCCAGGATTCCAGCATCGCGGTGACCGCGCTCAAGGCAGGCGCGGCCGACTATCTGGTCAAGGACGTCAAGGGCGACTTCATCCCGCTGCTGCATGTCGCTGCCGAAGGCGCGCTGCGTCAGGCGGAATTGCAGCGGGCGCGCGACGAGGCGGAAGCCGAGATCCACGCCTCGCGCGACCGCTACGCCGCGCTGGCCGCCGAGCGCGAGCTGCTGTTGCGCGAGGTCAACCACCGCGTCGGCAATTCACTCCAGATCATCGCCTCGCTCCTGCACCTGCAGGCGAACTCCGCCCGGCAGGACGAGGTCAAGGCCGCCCTGACCAATGCGATGGGCCGCGTCGCCGCCGTCGCGCAGGTGCACCGCCGCCTCTACACCTCGCAGGATCTGAAGAGCGTCAACCTGAGCCAGTATCTGGATTCGCTGCTCGAGGACCTGCGCCGCTCGGCCGAAGGCAACCGGATGTCGCGCCTGACGCTGAAAGCCGAGCCGATCGAGATCGATCCGGACCGCGCGGTCGCCGTCGGCATCATCGTCAACGAGCTGGTGATGAACGCGGTGAAGTACGCCTATCCCGACGGCGCCGGCCCGATCCATGTCGAGCTGACCTCGCATGACGACGATCTCGTCCTGTCCATCGCCGATGACGGCGTCGGCGCGAACGCCAAGGTCGATCCGCGCTCCACCGGCATGGGCCAGCGCATCGTCGCGGCGATGGCCGCCAAGCTCGACGCCTCCGTCGAGCGCGATCCCGCCCACAGCGGAACCCGGGTCGTGCTGAAGTTCCATCGCGTGGCCGCGGTGCATGGCAAGGCGAACATCGGCGCGGCGGGCTGATCCGCACCGGCCGGCCCCGCCCATCGCAAGCATATCGCGTTCCTGCTATTGTAACGGGCCATGACTTCGCGCGATTCCGCCTCGTCTGAGATCACGCCGGCCGTGCTGCTACGCGCTTACGCCTGCGGCATCTTTCCGATGGCCGAGAGCGCGGACGACCCCACCCTGTTCTGGGTCGAGCCGGAGATGCGGGGCGTGATTCCGCTCGAAGGATTCCGCGTCGCCTCGCGGCTCGCGCGCACCGTGCGCTCGGACGTCTTTCGCGTCACCGTCAACACCGCGTTCAAGGCGACCATCGCCGGCTGCGCCGCGCCGCAGGCCGGGCGCGAGGACACCTGGATCAACAAGCGCATCCGCGACCTCTATGGCGGCCTCTACGAGCTCGGCCATTGCCACAGCGTCGAGGCCTGGCAGGGCGACGACCTCGTCGGCGGGCTCTATGGCGTGAGCCTCGGGCGCGCGTTCTTCGGCGAGAGCATGTTCCACACCGCGCGCGACGCCTCGAAGGTCGCGCTGGTGCATCTGGTCGCGCGACTGATCGACGGCGGCTTCGAACTGCTCGACACGCAATACGTCACCGACCATCTGCGAAGCTTCGGCGCGGTCGAGATCGCGCGGCGGCGCTACACCGCCCTGCTCGACAGGGCGCTTGCCGGCGAACCCGCCGATTTCCTCAGGCTCTCCGCGGGCGAGGCCGTTCCGGGCGCGCGCGCGCTCGAGATCATCGCCTCGCGGCAATAGGGCCTAGCGGCCGAATCCGGGGATACCGAACAGGCCCGGCTGCTGCTGTGGCGGCGGCGGAGGTGGCGGAGCCGGTTGCTGCTGCATCGGCGGCAGAGGCTGCGGCGGACGCTGCTGCACCTGCTTGGGCGCGGCCTTCTTCTGTGCCGGTGGCGGCGGCGGAGTTGCGGGCTTGGTCGCGGGATCAGGCGCCGCCGTCGCAATGGTCTGCTGCGGCTCTTTGCAGTCGGTGAGCCAGATGTCGTAGATCGGATGCTCGACGCCGTGCAGGCCGGGGCTCGCCGCATACATCCAGCCCGAGAAGATCCGCTTCACCTCGCCCTGCAGCGTGATCTCGTCGACTTCGACGAAAGCATCGGTGTTGGCGGCCTCCGTCGCGGGTCGCGTGTAGCAGGCGTCGGTTTTGACGCGCAGCGCACCGAACTGCACGGTCTCGCCGATGTCCTCGTCGAAATTGATGATGCGCCCGGTGATCTTGTCGAGCCCGGAGAAGGTCGCCTTCTTGTTCACGATCTTCTGGGCCGGCGGCTCGGTCACGACCTCGTCGCCCGGCTGCAGGCTCGCGGGCGCCTGCGGGACGCCCTTCTGCTGCGGCTGGCGCTGGCCCGGCGCGGCCGGGTTCGCGCCCGGCTGGGGCGCGGCTTGCGGATTGGGCGGCGCAACCGCGACGGAGGGCGGCTGGTTCGGCGGAACGACGGTGCTGCCCGGCGGCGGCGCGAGCGGCTGGGTCTCGACCGGCCCCGGCATGATGTTACCCTGTTGCCGGTTCGGCATCGGGCGCGACGGCAGCACGCGGCCCTGCGGGGGCAGCTCGGGGACCTCTTCGTCGTCGTCCGGCATCTGCGGCTGCGGCTGCGGCTGGCCGCGCGGAATGCTGCCCGGCGGCCGCGGCGGCGGATCGGAGAAGATGGTGCCGATCTGCGCCTGCGCAGGCGTCGCCACCGTCAGCGCGGTGGCTGCCAGCAGCGCGGCAAGACCTGTCAGGGTGAGGGTTCGAAACATATCTCGCGCGGCTTCAACAGCGAATCGGGCTTGTTGCAACATTCTACAGGGGTACCGCCGCTCGCAAGCCATCGGGTTAACACGGCGAATACGGCGGGGAAAGGGCGGCCGTAGCTTGGTGGTGTCACGCGGCGTCACTAGCGATCACGAGCGCACTTAACTCATTGAGCTTGTTTTATTATCCCCAAGTTTAGACGATCATGAGCGATCATGAAGAAACACGCGCAGAGAGCAGTGGTGAACTCGGAAAGGTGAATGTCTAGCGTGGCGATTAACCAGCGAGGTCGCCAAAAGTGCACGCACCAAACCCCCATAGACCCCAGCCAGCAAGCCCCAAAAAAGGTCTCACCCTCAAAACCATTCAAGCCCTTGTCCAGGCCGCTCAGCCCGGCATGTGGGCGCACGAACGCGGGCTAAGCCTTGCGGTCGCCAAAAGCGGCTCAGCCTTCTGGGCCCTCCGCTATTCCACAGCAGACGGTCGGCGGCGACTGATGACCTTGCAGCCGTACGAGCCGATCGATGCAGCCGGGCTGAAGGCCCTCGAATGGCAGGCTGCGGAACTCCGCAAGCTGATCAAGGCAGGCCGCGACCCGTTGGCCGAACGCGACGCGGACGCCGCCGCGACCGCTACAGCGGTGACGACGGTCAACCGAATAGCCGTCGATACATTCGAGGAAATCGCCCGCGACTACATCGCCCAACATAAGGATGGTTGGAAAAATGCCAAACACCATCAGCAGTGGGAAAACACACTTGAAGCCTATGCATATCCAATCATCGGGAAGTTGCAGCCGCACGAGATCACGACCGACGACGTATTGAAGGTCTTGCGACAGGATCATGAACGCGCGGGAAAGAAAGGCACGCTTTGGGCAGGCGCACGTGAAACCGCATCCCGTCTCCGCATGAGAATTGAAACCGTGATCGGCGCTGCAAAGGCGAAAGGGATAACCAACCCTGACACGCGCGGAATTTGGATCAACCATCACAACCCGGCGCAATGGAAAGATCATCTTGAACATTGGCTGAACGGAAAACAGTCGAGAGGCCATTTCAACGCCATGGACTGGAAAGACACCCCGGCATTCATGGTCGAATTGCGCGAGAAACCTGACTACAGCGCAAAAGCATTGATGCTGACAATCCTCTGCGCGACGCGCACGAACGAAACGCTAAACGCTAAACGGACCGAATTCGATTTAGATAATGCAACGTGGACCATCCCCGCAGAACGCATGAAAGCGGGCGTTGAACACCGCGTCCCTTTGCCGGATGCCGCTGTTCAACTATTGCTTGCGCTGCCAACGATCGATGAAAACCCCTACGTGTTTCCCGGTATGAAGCATGGCAAGCCGCTAGGCCACGTGAGCATGTTGGAAATGCTATGCGGAATGCGCGAAGGCTTCACGGTACACGGCTTTAGATCAACGTTTCAAGATTGGGCGGAAGATACCACTCTGCATCCGGACGTAATCACCGATATGGCACTCGCGCACACCATCAAAAACAAGACCAAGCGAGCCTATCGCCGGGGCAATGCATTCGACCGTCGTCGCGATCTAATGCAACAATGGTGCGATTATCTCCTAACGGACGCACCAACATACAAAGCGAAATGGGAAAAGCTGATCGCCTGAAAGCTGATTGTGCATAATCCCCGGAAGAAGCCCGTTCGCGGGCTTTTTCTTTTTGAGCGAATATGAGATTCTATGTTTGCCGTTGATCGGATGACAGCGGCGCTTCGGGCCGGATGGCTCACGATAGAAGAGAAAGCTGCACCTAAGGGCAGATGCCCGCAGCCCCTCCCCCCGTCAAAATCAAGATAGAGAAAGACCATTGTCATGTCTCACGACACGACAATTTTGACCATCGACCAAGTTTGCCAGCGCCTCACGATTTCAGCACCTACGCTCCGCCGCTATGCAAAGGCTGGCGGCGACTTCCCACCTAAAATCCAGCTAGGTCCGCGCCGCGTTGGCTATCTCGCTAGCGACGTTGAGAAGTACATCAAAAGCCGACGTGATGGTACACAGAGCGCCGCTTGACCGTTGCCGGTCAGTCGATCTGGTGAGCAGCCGAACTTCCACAAATCATTTCAACGAACACGGCGGAGCGAGCCTCCGCCCTACTCCAAAAAGAAAGCCCGGCGCGCTGTGACGAGCAAGCCGGGCTGATAGACGAAAGTGATAACGATGCCGGATATAGCGCAGCCCGTTGCGGCGCGCAACGTTGATCGTGCTCTGTGGCTAGCGTCACTCGGCCTACCAGTCTTCCCGCTAAATCCGGCAACCAAACGGCCCTTTGCCAACACCGACGTTGCGGCTGCTATAGGACGGCCGGAACCGCCCCAGGGCGCGGGCGGACTAAAATTCGCGACAACAGACGGGGCAACAATTACGGCATTGTGGAGGCGCTGGCAGGACGCATTGATAGGCGTTCGAACGGGCCAAGCATCAGGCCTGTATGTGCTCGACGTAGATCAAAAAAACGGAAAGAACGGCTTTGCGACGATCAACGCGAACAATTGGGGGATTCCTCATACGGTCGCGATGCAAACTCCATCCGGGGGCGCGCACTACTACTTTCGAATTCCGAACGGCGATCAACGCCGATGGAAAACCGACAGCGATAGACTTGGATCGGGTTTAGATCGGCGCGGCGATGACGGATATGTGGTTTGGTACGGCGCGGATTTATCGCAACCGCTGGCGCATCCGCCATCATGGATGACACTCGATATTCAGAATGGATTATCGCCGCGCGGTGATCGAAAGCCGTTGGGCACCGATAGAGCACCAAACTATGACGCTGCGGTCAAAGCGCTATATTCGATCGAGCCGAATGAACTGAATTATGACGAATGGCGCAACGCTTCATGCGCCTATCGTCAATCCGCAACGGCGCTGGGTGTCGATGACGCAATGGTCCGGTTGACGTGGGACGGTTGGTGCATCCGATACAAAAAGAACAGCCATGCGGACAACGAAAAGCTATGGCGATCGATGGACAATGGGACCGAACTCGGTTGGTCCTATTTGCGCGGAAACGCGGCTCCCGAGATACAGGCCGAATTGATCTTTGGTCAGCCAGCGCCGCCTCCCCTCAATGGCGAAGTCGTTATGCCACTCGACGGCTACCAAAACATTATTGCAACGGCACCGGCGGAAGGTGGAAAGAGCACTTTAATTGAAACTGTGAAGTTACTTCACGGCACCGTCGCTCTTGCATTTGACGAATTCTCACAATCCATCGTCGCTACCACACCTTTGCCATGGGACCGCACCGGAGCATTCCCGCGACTATGGACCGAGATGGACACCATACATGCAATGCTTTTCGCAAATGCGCTGTTTAAGACGCCCGGCAAAGATACAGTGTTTGACGCTGTTAGCATAATTGCGAACCGACACAAGTTCCATCAGGTGCGTGACTATCTCGGAAGATTGCAATGGGACGGAGTTGAACGATTGCCGGGAATGCTGGCGGAGTATTTCGGCGCAGAACCGTCACTCTACGCTGCAAACATCGGCACCAAATTCATGATAGGTGCAGTTGCGCGGATCATGCATCCGGGCTGCCAATCCGATCATGTATTGGTTCTTGAAGGGTCGCAAGGCATTCAGAAATCAACCAGCTTTCGCATTCTAGCCGGTGACGATTGGTTCACTGATGAACTGCCTGACCTCCAATCGAAGGATGCAGCAATTCAGTTAGCCGGTAAGTGGATCATCGAAGTATCAGAACTTTCAGCATTGAAGCGTTCCGACGTTGAAACGACCAAAAAATTTATGTCACGTCGAATTGACCGATACCGTGCACCTTATGAGAAGATTGCGAGCGACCATGCGCGGCAGTGCGTATTTGTCGCAACAACCAACGATGAGGAATACTTAAAGGATCAGACGGGCAACCGTCGCTTTTGGCCGGTGAAGTGCAGCACCATCAACGTAACCTTGCTTCGCTCCGATCGTGATCAACTGTGGGCTGAGGCGTTCGTGCGCTTTAATCGGGGTGAAGCTTGGTGGTTGGACAGGATCGAAGAACAGATAGCCCGCGACGAACAAGAGGAACGCCGCGAAATCGATCCTTGGGAGAACCGCGTCTTGGGCATTGCCAACGCAATGAACGGCCTACCCGTCACCATTGAACACATAGCGATGATGATTGGAGTGCCATACAGCGCGCAAGGTACGGGAACGAACGCGCGCATTGCTCGAATTCTGAAACACGACGGCTTTGAGAAACGGCGGATTTGGGACGGAGTTCAGCGCGTTCGGACATTTGTAAAATTACGTAATTCGACTTCGTAAATTTATGGCAACGCTCTGGACCACATGCCCACATCGGACCAGTGGTCCGCCCTATATTGCTCCAATGCCATATTTCGGACGGGCTCCATAATTTTAAGATTGCGACGCATCTCTACAACCTATGTGGTCCAATGTGGTCTAGTGGACAAAGGATTCAAATTGCTCGCGATTTTGCTGCCCACATAGGAATTGGCGTGCGGTCCATGCGGGCCGCGACATCCATAATTATGGAAGCGGAGAACTGCTCCGCTGGGATCATCGTCCAAGCGCTTGAGATCGTTAGCGCCGATCATTGGGATCGGACTTCGTCTAACCAATCAGCTAGCCAACTAATCGAATTGCGACGGTCATGCTGTTGGTTCTCGCGATAAAACAATAAATTATTCCAATACGTTAGCTGCAATATCGCTGTTGAACAGGCTCGCGCGCAAAATATAGTTGGACGCGCTCAGGTGCGGCGCTTTTGCCGCGCGTCAAAAAGAAAGAATCAAGCCGATGCCTTCAATCACGCTTCGCGACACCGGTCGCGGCCACTTATTCGCCGTGACACATGAAAACGGCCAACACGCCAGCGCGCTGATCCCGATGGCTGCTCAAGGGTCGGCGCTCGCGGATATGATGACCCACCTCGTTATGTGTTCGCAGGCGTTCATTGATGACCATGCTGCGGCCAGCAAGAGATTTATCGGGGACGAGCTCGCTAACCAAGTGCGCGGCATTGCTGCAGGGCGGTTTTCGAGGGTCTACCCTGAGGCCGTGAAGATCGGCCGTAAAGAGAATCAGGACGTCGCTGCCGCGAAGGCCGCACTGTCGGCCGTCGATCCGGCAACCCCGGCCACTGCGGCGATCAGGGCGCGAGTTCTGGCGAAGTGGGATGCTGCCAACGAGGCTGGCGCGCGAGAGGCCATCGCGCTCGATAGGAACCTCCCATACGAAGCCACGGCCGCTCTGATCGAATCCGGTGTGTTGGCGTCGATGGACGAGCGGACGCGCAACACTGTGACCCAGCGCTACATGGAGCAGCGTTACGTCGCAACGACCGGATCGCAGTCACGGCATGAGATGCAACCGAGTTTGGACCAGCCACTCGCGAGCGGTCCCGACCGTGAAGCTGCCCGACGCGATGCCGCCGCCGCCATCGCTGGTTTGAATGCCCGATCGGAAACCTTAGCATTTGCCTCAGATGCGCTCCGAGGCATTGTCAACGTTGTGGCACTTGCAACCGATCAGACGCCCGCAAACGTCTATCAAAGCTTCACCGCTGGTAAAGCGGCGTGATCGTCACAACGGCCGGGCGACGACCAAAATCGCCCGGCCACAGTTTCATAAGAGGGACTTGCAATGACAAGCGATGACGATCGCCATCAAGGCGCGGCGATTTTGGACTATATGGCCGAAATGCTGACGCGGGACGGTGAGCTAGCTTCGGTGAAGGTTCACAGTGGTCATATGGCCGACTTGGTCGATTACATCCAGACCACAGATGATCACTACAGCGATGAACGCCACATTGGGCGGTTGCTCCTATTGCAGATGAACGAAATGGTCGCTGAACACGGTGATGAAACACCGCCGATCAATTTGCACTCTGTCCAAATGCGAGCGCTCCTTAAACTCGCGCCGATCACCGAGACTGCAAAACCTGCACCCGGCAAACACTTCTTTGGAATGCATGACGGTCGCATGCGCACAGGGGTGATTGTCGCAGCTATAGGAACCACTCATTACACCGTCAAATTTGATGATGTGGCGATCTTGCCGGTCGGCGAAATGTCGGCCTGGACGTTTGCCGACGCAGCGTATGAACGCAATTTGCTAGAGTTCCCCAGCCGGGGCGAGCCGAAATGAAGCGCGGTCGGCGCCCGCAATTTCCCTGCACCGTCGTGTTGCCAACCCGGCCACAGACGGACGCCGCAACGCTCTCGGCTGCGTTCGGGCAGTCTCGCAGCGTTATCCACTATTGGCGTCGCCAGTATGATTTTCCAAAAGCTGTGCGAGTTGGAAATTGTTCGTTGACGTCAAGTGCTGAGATATTGAAGTGGTGTAACCGCTTTGGGTTAAGATTGATTTGGGCCTAGAACGATGATCGCGCAGCCGAACCTCGCCGTAGTTGACGGTAAATCAACGGTCGCCAAGGATGAGCGCGGCCGGTTCGTGTCGGGGCCGGGCAACGTCGGACGTCCGCTAGGCAGTCGAAACAAACAATCCAGCGAACTGATGAAACTTGTTCGCGCGATGGGACCGCGTGCCGTCGAAAAGCTTTCGGACGCTCTCGATGACAAAGAGAGCCCATCGCACTGGAAAGCCTTAGAGCTAATCCTGAAGTATTGCCTACCGTCATCCCGCACCATCGAAATGGACGATCTCACACCCGCCGCTATCCGCGACGCTTTTGTCAACGCTGAACTGAGCGCGGACGAAATGAAGTCGGTCGCAACTGCAATCGAGAAGCTGCGATCAGTCGAAACCATGGATGAATTTGAAGCGCGCCTATCAAAACTTGAAGCCACGGCACAACGTTAGCATGTCATGCCGATTAGCGCTCGCGATCGAAATCGTCTCGCAGCGATTGAAGCAAAGATAAGGCCTGACCACAGCCTCGCCGCCCGTCTCGAAATCATCACCGACGAACAGCGCGAAGAATATCAAAGGTGGCGTGATCGGTATGACCAATGGATAGCGGGCGAGTTGTCCAAAGTTGACGATCCAGATAACCACGACGAACATTTGTACGTGCTGTCGCTTCGTGGATATCACGGGCCACGATTGCGACCGGATATCGACCTCGCCTTGAGTGGGCCAAAGCGAACAATCCCGGAAACAATCACAAGGATTGATCCGCGAACAAAACGATCGATTAGCCGCTCGACAACAGAGGAAGACGCCGCAGAAATATATAGAAATATATAGGAGATATCGTGATGACCACCGATAGCACAAACGGTCTATGGGATTACCTTGTCGATAATTCACCGGTGCGCGACGTGCGGATTTACAAGGTATTTCACCCGCGCCCTTTGATCTACACTTTCGACCGCAACGGCTTGACGAGCTTTGCCAGCGTGAAAGAATTCGACGATGCGTACGGAAAATATGAATCCAATAAGCGCCCTGAAATCAGGAAATGTGACGCTCTATATTTGGACGTAGGTCAGCGTGATCCGGCGCGAGAATTGCAGACGTCTGATTTTGGACCGGTACGACTAGACCTCTCCATCAGCAGCGATACGCTGTTCCGGATCACCTACCATCAAATGTTGACCGCACCTCCGGATCACTCGTTTGAAACGCGGGACTTGCGCTTGTTCTTTGAGAAAGAGAACCGCTCGCTCGAAAGTGCTAAACGCGTTTTCGAAAGCGACGACGCAAAGCGGTTTTTCGAACGCATCGTACACTCAAAGCGGACGTCCCCTCCTCCGCGATCATCGCGAAACTAGCTGAATTAATACACGCGCATCACCGCAACTCTATCGCACTCACCAGAATCGTTCGCCAAATCGTTGATTTCAGTGCGTGGCGCGTGCTTCGCGCTTGACCTGATTCGTCAAATCAGCAGTGCTCCAAATGCGTGCCATCGAGCGCGCTGGAGGCGCCCCATGAATATTGCTGAGATCGGCTTCGCTGCAGACACCAGTGACCTAGAGGCGGCTACGGACAGCCTGCAGGCGCTTGTCCCGGCCAGTGCGGCGGCAGAGAGTGCGGCAGCCAAAACTAGTGCGGCATTGTCAGGCATGTCTGCCGCTGCTTCTAAAGTCGCCGCTGCAGCGGCTGGCGTGACGACGCAAACCGCTGCAGCGGCCAAGGTAACGCAGATCGCGAACGGTGCGACCAACGCAGCGATGGGCGCAAATAAGGCCGCAGCAGCGGCGGCAGGGAAAGCTGCAGCCGCAAACGACAATCTGGCGCACAGTCACGCCGGGCTATCGACGCAGGCGATGGCCGCGAGCCATTCCATCCGGTCCATGGTTGAACAGATTGCGATGGGCATGCCGCCGACGCAAATCTTGATGGGGCAACTAAACCACCTTTCCTACGCCGCGAGCGGTCCCGGTGGCCTATCGAAAGCGTTCAGCGACGCGATCGGGACGTTTTCACAGTTCATCACCGTGGGAAGGCTAGTCGTCGGCGGCATCGTCGGGATCATCGTTGCATTCGGTTCGCTCGCAGTCTCTGTAACCAAAAGCCTTGTCGCATTGGACGATCTCAGTCAGCGTTCAACTTTCACCATCGCTCAGTTGCACGCTTTGCAGCAAGCAATGTCACTTAAAAGTGTCGCTCCGGAAGACTTCGAAACCGCCGTGAATGCGATCGCAAAAGGTGTCAGCGACGCGTCCCACAATATGGGTGGCTTGAACGATCTATTTCGCGCGAACAGCATCCGGATTAAGGACAATGTTTCAGCGCTAGCATCTGTTGCCGATCTCGTCGCGCGGACGGGAGACGGTCAGCAGCGTATCAACATTCTGCAAGCGGCTGGATTGCCGACGACGCAATCATTTATGCGCTTCATGGCGCAAGGTGGTGCTGCGATCAAGGCGGCGGCTGCCAATACCGTCCAATTCAACAGCGATGCAGAAAAGAATTTGATCGCGAAGGCTCGCGAATTCGATGACATGTGGAATAGAGTGACAACAAATTTCACGAACTACTTCAAGTTAGCAGTTGTTACAGCGGTCAATGAACTGTCGAAACTCAGCGATATTCAGATTCCGTCGTGGTTGAAGAATGTCGGACGGATGGGTGCGTCGCTCATTCCGGGCCTCAATGGTATTTTAGCAGCGAGGGATTTGTACAACGGACTGAAGACACCAAATCCGATCGATGACCGGTTCGGCGCATTCACCAAGCCGTCGAATTCCGGCTCACTTGCCGAAGGTCTGAACGCAAGCGCTCAAAAATTGAACGGTGCCGCAAACGGAAGTCAGCCGAAAACGCACAATCAAGTCATGAAAGAAATCAGCGACGCGCAAGCGCGGATTTCTATCCTTGGCGATCTCGCGACCGTTGAGCAACAGGTTCAGCAAAAGCAATTGGAGTTGAACGCGGCTAATCTGAACGGTATCGGTGTCAACGATACCATGGCCGCGAAAATTCGGCTTGCCGCCCAAGCACAGGCTGAACAGAACCGCGTCAACCAGATGGCGCAAGCCGGTATCTTCAATCTCAGCGACGCGCAAAAGGCTGCGGCCGATACGTTGCAGCATTGGATCGATATGAAGATTGTCGATCCGACGAACACGCAACAGATGGCGGCTGCGCATCAGGTACTTGCCCGGTCCATCGATCAAACGCGCGAAGCCGCCGCCATTGCAGCCGCGCCGTTGCAGCAATTGAAGCAACTGGAATTGGACAGCGGCAACGTGATGAAGCAGTTTGACCAAACTGCAACGACTGCACTGAACAACCTAGTACAGCCAATTCAGGATGTTTTGAACGGTACGACGAAGATTAAGGACGGCTTCAAGAACATGGCCGTTGTCGTGCTGCAAGCCATTCAACAGATGATCATCAAAATGTTGATCCTTAAGCCGATCGCGGCAGGGTTGCAGGGCCTGTTCGGCTTCAGCAACGGCGGTGTGCCCGGAGCAGTAGGCCCTACCTCGCTCGGAGGCGCCCCGCTGGTCGCGAATGCTTTGGGCGGTGTCTACAACTCGCCGTCGCTTTCAGCCTATTCAGGCATGGTCGTATCAAATCCAACGCTGTTCCGCTTCGCGAGCGGCATGGGATTGATGGGCGAAGCGGGGCCGGAAGGTATCTTGCCGTTGAAGCGCGGACCATCGGGGCAGCTAGGCGTCCAGATGTTCGGATCGACCAGCGCCAACAACGACAACAGCAGTGTGCAGATCACTTATGCACCCACCTACGGCGATATTGCCCCGGGCGCTGATCCGAAGGCCATTGCGGAACTACGGGCTGCGCAGGCAAAGGATCGCGCGGAATTCGGCTCCAATGTCGCCAAGACAATGCAGTCTCTCCGCAAACACAACGTTAGAGTTTGAACCACAGAGAAAGAATTAGGTCATGCAGAAAACGGTTTTGGGTGAGCAGTCGCAATCGGTCACGTTGGAAGCCGGTTACACATTGAAGATTTCAGCAGCGTCGGAATGGACGTCGGGCCGTCTGCGGCTGCCTGAGATTAGGACGCTCACTGGCAAAGGCGTGTGGAATATACCGCTCGGATCATCGAAAACGTTCGGCCCGTTCCCGACCGTTCGTCGCTACACCCTCGACGCACTCGGCGCAGGCGGCAAGATTAGCTACGAAATTTACAAAGCTCCGTACGACATTGCTACGCAGGTTGGAAATATCGAAAGTTTCTCAGCATCTTTCGCGCTTCAAAACGAAGACAACGGCAAAGTGTTTCGTTGTGATAGCGCAAGCAACGTAACAGTTGCTGTTCCTGCCGATCTCATGGAAGGATTTAACGTCGGCTTTGTGCAATGGGACGCTGGCACGATCACGCTTGCATCCGAGCCCGGAGCAACGAAACGTGCTGGCGGCTCGGCAACATCATCGCAATTCCAAAGCGGATCGTTAATCGTGCTCAAGAACACGGACGGGGCTAGCGCTGAATTCAAAGTTGGCGGGGATTTTGCCTAACTCAAACGAATGACCGTCAGTCGCATCAACGCCGCGCGAACTGACGGTTCAACCCCGATCGTTGTACCGGATGTACGTACGGCGATCGGGGAATTTACGCGAAGGCACCATCAAATGATGAACGCTTCTAGACCCGAATCATTTCGCAAAGAGCCATCGCGCGAACCGAGCAACGACGAAACCCCAACCATATTCGTCGTTGTCGTTCCCAGCCATCTGGTGAAAAGTTTCACGCAATGGGCGGACAGCGCGCAGGTCGAATATAAACGACGCTGACCAACGTTCATGAGCGCGGCCGGTTTTGGCCGGCCAGGGCAGCCTCGATCCGGGTCGTCGAATAGACGACGACCGATATCAAAGCGCTAGTGAAATAGACGATGGCAGCCAGTACCATGTCGATGATGGTCCTACTACTCGCGATGACGAGGAAACAGACGACAAGAGCGATGATGCTGACGACGACAGTAAATGCATCTCCTGATCTCGCAGCATAAACGAACGGGGCAACGGCAGTCAGGAAGACGCAAACCCCAATGACAATCCCGAGCGCAGCACCGCCGCCAACCGCCAACGATGGCGCGATCTGTTGCAGAATGCCTTGGAAGTCGGGTTTGGGCAGATCGCCCGTCCAAACGAGATAGCAATACCCGCCAATCACGACGACGAGTAACGCGAACGCGGTAAACCTGACTGCAAAGCGAACGTATTCCATGATTGCCGCGACCTCGACCGTACCCCGCGATCCTTGCCCAATATTCCTTCGGGTGACAAGTCATCATCAGCTTGTCGCGCAATTCAGACACCCCCTGATGTTGGGCGGAAACATCATCCGCAATTTGCTTTGCAACTGTTCGACATTTTTCGCCGCTCACCAGCGCTACTGACCATTTGGCGTGAAAACTCAGCTTAGGCCGAGATCGCGGAAGCCTTCGCAGTCGGAAGCTGATCCCACGTTCGCCCATCCAACACCCGACCCGTTTGCTTCTTTTGCACCCCACCCCACTGCTTAAAGTGGAAGGCAACGCCCGCGTCTACGCACTGATCCCGAATAGAACGTACCCAATCGGGGTCCATTGGGCGCGCAGAGGGACCGCTTTCGCCGCCCGCAATAGCCCAATCGATGCCCTCCAGATCCAAGTTATCAAGTGGGCCAAGCAACGGTTCGAGGCTCAAAAACTTGATGAATGCCGGAGTCGAACGCAGATGGTCAATTCGATCGGTATATTGGTCGCTTTCAACGCTGACGCCCATCCAAACGTTATTCGGCCAGGGCAACTGGTTCGCAACGCTAGCGAGCCGTTTTGCACGTTTGGTCAAAATTTGAAACGTGTGGTGTCCAGCACGTTGCATCACGTCAAAAACTTTACCGATGAATTCCAGTGGCACCTTCTCGTGGAACAAGTCCGACATCGAATTGACGAAGATAATTTTTGGGGTCTTCCACTTCAGCGGTATGTTTAAGCTGGCATCGTCTAGAACGATTTTGCCGTTCCACTTAGCGCGACCGCCGGTCACGCGAGTGGTGCCCGCGTATTTTGGTTGCCCCATCGCTTCCAATCGGCGAGCAAGGCGCATTGCGTAGCAGTTCGTGCAACCCGGTGACAAGATCGTGCAACCACCAACAGGATTCCAAGTTGCTTCTGTCCATTCGATCGGTGAATTTGTGGCCATAGCGGAAATCCCTACTTGAACGTTACCTGTATGTGTTCGGCGAAAGTAGCAATGCCTTTTCGCTTGGGTCGCTGCGCTGCTGGTGGATCAGCTGTGATCACTCCTGCTGCCTCCAGTTGTCTAAGAGCCTCTTTGTAGTTTTTATCGGTGTACGGAGTATCAACGGAATGATTTTCGTAAATCTGGCGCATCGTTAAAGTCTTACCTGCGAAGACCTTGGGCAAATCCGCTAGTAGCTTGTCGAATGGTTGCAATAGTGAAAACAAGAGAGGTGTGGAAGCGTCTGCCGGGGAGTAGGCGAAAGAAGCAACGCCCTGATCCTCAGTCGAGCTTTCGCCCGCCATGATCCCTTTCATGATTTCATAGCCTTTGAACGCCTTCGATACGAAGATCAAACTATGCGACGTTCGCGCGCCACGCTTGAAACGAAACGGGAGCACGAATTTTCCGCCCATGCCTTTGATCGCCTGTGATAGCTCCTCAAGGATCAGTGTCTCACGCGCATCAGGCGTTTTTCCTTCGATCTTCTTTCGCAAATTGTCCGCACGTTCCACACCGAATAGCGCGTCCATATGTTGTTTCACTTTATCGTTCGATAACCCGGCATTGATGCGGCCATAATTGAAGAAAAATACGCAGTCGCATCCCCAATCCTTGATAACGCCATTTACAATCTTGAGCGACAGGCCCTTGTAACCAAACGGATCAACAAAGGTGAAGGACGGAATGATGTTCCGTTCGGCAAAGAATTTCTCTGCGTCCGCTCCAACTTCGTTGCATTGAACGTCCGGTTTAAATTTCAGCTTCTCAATCCCCGGCAGCGCATTGATTTCCTGCTGAAGATTTGATGAGTGGTCCTTACTGGCGTCGTTGAACAACGTCACCAGCATCGAACACATATCCTTGTCGTTGATGGCGTGTTCCAAAACCAACAGCGGTGTCGAGGCTGCGCCGTCTTTATAGCGGCCCGGTCCAGCATAGAGATCGATGTAAGCGATCTTTCCACCGTGTTGCTTCGTCGTTGGAATAATTACTTTTGCCCAAGCGTAAAAATACTTTTGGATGATCCTCGCTTTGGTTTCCGATTGATCGGTTCGTTCATCAAAAAATTTTGCACCTGCCAATGGAGTTTTTCCTCGCACAGCTTGGAGTGGATTCGCTTCCAGCATGCACGTTACTCCGCAGATTCGACACGCACTATACCGTTCTCCATTTGTTCCGTCTAGGCAGTTCGGCCTTCCCCCAGCATTCGGCCTGACGACAAAAGCCAAGGCATTGGTTAGTCGCTTCTGGTAAGTGGATAAGCCACGAGATTGAAAATATTGGATTTTTGCCCTTGACGGGCGGAAAGGGCGGCATCCCTGCTCTACCCGTGGCCATCTGGCTATCCCGGCGGCCGGATGGAATACTCCGGCGGCTCCTCCCCGGGGCCGAGGCGGGCAGCGCCCTCCGAAGATGACGTCCAACCATAACCGGAAACCCCAAGGCCCCGCCCATGCCCGTCGTGCTCGATCCCGATGCCGCAGCCGTCTACAGCGCCTTCCAGGAAGCGGGCCGCCCCGCCTATGAGACGCTGACCGCAGCCGAAGCGCGCCTGTTCTATCTGCAGGGACGTCTCGTGACCAATCCGGAGCCGCCGGAGCTCGCGCGTATCGCGCCGCTGTCGATCCCGGCGCCGCACGGCGCGATTCCCGCGCGCATCTACGTGCCGAGGGAGACGCGCGGCCAGGCCGGATCGTCGCCCGCGCTGGTGTTCTTCCACGGTGGCGGCTGGGTGATCGGCGATCTCGACACCCACGACGTCGTCTGCCGCAAGCTCGCGGTCGAGGGCGCGCTGATCGTGATCTCCGTCGACTATCGGCTCGCGCCCGAGCACAAGTTTCCCGCGGCCCCCGACGACGCGATCGCCGCGACGAAATGGATCGCCGCGAACGCGCGCGAACTCGGCATCGACGCTTCGCGCCTATGTGTGGGCGGCGACAGCGCCGGCGGCAACCTCGCAGCCGTCGTGGCGCTGGCCGCACGCGATGGCGCGGGCCCTGCGATCGCGGGCCAGGTGCTGATCTATCCCGCCGTCGATTTCGCCATGACCCACGGCTCCCATAGCGAGCCCGAGACCAGCGTGCTGCTGACGCATTCGGTGATCCGCTGGTTTCGCGACCACTATCTCAACGGCGCGGCCGACACCCACGATTGGCGGGCCTCACCGGCGCGCGCCACGAGCCTCGCCGGTCTGCCGCCCACCTACGTTCTGACAGCCGGCGCCGACCCGCTGCGGGACGAAGGCAACGAATACGCCGAGCGCCTGAAGCAGGCCGGCGTGCGCGTCACCTCCCGGCATTTCCCCGGCCAATTCCACGGCTTCTTCACCATGGGCAAGCTGCTGCCGCAGGCCAATGTCGCGGTGAGCGAAATCGGCGCGTGGCTGAAGGGCCTCGGCTAGGCCGCAATCAGCGCGATGGCTTCCGTTATTCGAAACGTCTTCGCCGTGCCCGTGCGCTGGCTCGCCTGGCTCGGCGACCAGGGCACGCGCGCCGTGGCGGCCATCGTGTTCATCGCGGCTGCCGTGCCGCCGCTCGGCGCGCTGCTGCGTCCCTATTTCACCGAGGCGATCTTCGCCCTGCTCTGCATCTCCTTCATGCGCGTCGACCTCGTCGCGCTGTCCGGACATCTGCGCCGGCCGGCGCTGGTCGCGGCCGCCACCGCCTGGACCACGATCGGCGTGCCGCTGATCGTCGGGCTGATCGCCTGGTCGGCCGGTCTCACCACCCGCTCGCCGGGCCTCTTCATCGCGCTGGTGCTCCAGGGGGTGGCCTCGCCGATGATGGCCTCGCCCGCGCTCGCCGCGCTGATGGGGCTCGATGCGACGCTCGTGCTGGTCACGCTGGTGACCTCGACCGCGCTCGTCCCGTTCACCGCCTCGCTGTTCGCCGGCCTCTTTCTCGACGGCATGCTCAGCGTCTCGCCACTCACGCTGGGCCTGAAGCTGCTCGGAATCCTGGCGGCATCGCTGCTGGCCGCGACCATCATCCGCCTGGTGTTCGGCGCCGAGGCGATCCAGCGCAACAAGCGGCCGATCGACGGCCTCAGCATCGTGCTGCTCATGATCTTCGCGACAGCGATCATGGGCGACGTGGTGAAGGACCTGTTGGCCGATCCGGTCTTTACGATCGGCATCGCGCTGCTCACCTTCGCGATCTATTTCGCGCTGCTGGCCCTCACCACGCTGATCTTCCGCCGTGCCGGATACGAACGCGCTCTGGCGATCGGGCTGATGGTATCACAGCGCAATCTCGGGCTGATGCTGGCCGCGACCTCGGGCGCACTGCCGACGACGACGTGGCTGTATTTCGCCGTGACGCAGTTTCCGATTCACCTCGCGCCCTACATGCTGACGCCGATCGCACGGCGATTGACGGCCCGCGCGCCGGCCGCCGCCACCGCGCCCGGCACGACCTAGCGCTTGTCCTAGGAAGCGCGCGCCGCCCGCCGCAGCGCCTGCGGCGGCTGGCCGAAGGCGCGGATGAAGGCGCGCCGCATGCGCTCGGGATCGCCGAAGCCGGTGGCCTCGGCGACCAGCTCGATCGCCTCGCGCGAGGACTGCACGCGCTCGCGTGCCACCTCGATCCGAAGCCGCTCGATCGCCTTGGACGGCGTCGTGCCGGTCTCCGCGGCAAAGGCGCGGGCGAAATGCCGCGCACTCATGCCGGCGCGATCGGCAAGGTCCTCCACGGTCAAACGCGCGTCGAGATTCTCGCGCGCCCATGACAGCAGCGCGCCGAACCGTCCGTTCGGCGTCTTCAGCTCCAGCAACGACGAGAATTGCGACTGCCCGCCGCTGCGGCGATGATAGAGCACGAGCTGGCGCGCCGTCTGTTGCGCGATCTCCTCGCCGTGGTCCTCCGTGACCATCGCGAGCGCAAGGTCGATCCCGGCGGAGATGCCCGCCGACGTCCACACATTGCCGTCGCGGGTGAAGATCTGGTCCGGCTCGAACTTCACCCTGGGATAGCGCGCGACGAAATCGACCGTGCGTCCCCAATGCGTGGTGGCGCGGCGGCCGTCGAGCAGGCCGGCTTCGGCGAGCACATAGGCGCCCGAGCAGACGCTCGCCACGCGCACGCCGCGCCGCGCCAGCCGCTGCACGAAGGCGCGCGTGACCTCGCAGCGCGCCGCGTCGGCGACGCCGGTACCGCCCGCGATGACCAGCGTCGTGATCGCATTCGCCGACTTGAGATCGCGCGCCAGCATTTCGGCGCCGGACGAGCTGCGGACCGGCCCCCCGTTCACCGCCAGGACCCGGATCGGCGACGTCGTCCTGCCGGCGCAGCGCGCCGCGATCTCGAACACCGAGATGGGGCCGGCCGCGTCGAGCAGCTGGAAATCCGGGAAGATCAGGATGCCGATCATAGTTATGTCCGAAATAGAGGGAAATATGCCATTTTGGACGGAAGGCCATCATGCCAACCTGTCCACGTCAAGCTCATAGTTGGAGGCTTTCATGTCGACACCGCTCCAGATCGGCCTGCTGGTGTTTCCGAACGTCACGCAGCTCGACTTCACCGGCCCGCTGCAGGTGTTCTCGTCCCTCCCCGACGCGAAGGTGCACCTGATCTGGAAGACGCTGGCCCCGGTGCCGAGCGATTCCGTCCTGATGCTGACGCCGACCGTGACGTTCGCCGACTGTCCACAACTGGACGTGATCTGCGTGCCGGGCGGCTTCGGCACCGATGCCCTTCTCAACGACGAGGAGACGCTGGACTTCGTGCGCAGGCAGGCATCCGGCGCCAAATTCGTCACATCGGTCTGTACGGGCTCGCTGGTGCTTGGCGCCGCCGGGCTGTTGAAAGGCTACAACGCCGCGACCCATTGGAGTGCGATGGACGTGCTGGCGCTGTTCGGCGCGACTCCGACCAAGACGCGCGTCTGCATCGATCGCAACCGCGTGACCGGCGGCGGCGTCACCGCCGGAATCGACTTCGCTCTGACTTTGGTCGCGCTGCTGACGGATCGCGCCACGGCGGAAGCCGTGCAGCTGCGGCTCGAATACAATCCCGCGCCGCCCTTCAATGCCGGTTCGCCGGATACCGCGCCCGCCGAGGTGCTCGCGACGTTGAAGGAGCGGGGCGCACCGTCAAGGGCACGCCGCCTCGATGCCGCCAAGCGCGCGGCCGAGCGCCTGGCGTAGAGCGCCACGACAGAAAAAGGCCGCTCGGTTTCCCAAGCGGCCTTTCCTGTCTTACGGCGGCGCACATTCACATCGGGCGATTTCGGAACTTCCAGACCGGGGGCCTATCTCCCGATCGAGTCCTGGTCGGCGGCCGCTGCATCTCGGGACAGTCGCGAACTGCTACCCGAACCGAACGCAATGGTTTCCCATCTCCGCAAGATGGGAGGATTGAGCAGCATCGCCCACGCGAGCGCAATCGCGGGGCGCGCGGCATCCCCGCTGTTCCCGTTGTCCACAACGGATCGGGGCGGATGCGCCTGCATCCACCCCGATCGGAGAATGACGATTCGTGCTGGGACCGGAGGCCTAGCCGGGCGTCCAGGGCTGGTAGTCGCCGGTCGCCTTCGGCCGCCGGCCGCTGGCGAGCGTCGAGCCCGACGGACGGTAGGCCCGCGGCGTGCCCGTGAGATTCGGCTGGTGCGGCTTTTCCCACTCGCGCGGCTGGTAGTTGGTCTCGGTCGGCGGGGTATCGACGACGTGATGAATCCAGCCATGCCAGGAGGGCGGAATGCGGCTCGCCTCGGCGTAGCCGTTGTAGACCACCCAGCGCCGCTCGAAACCGAGCGCCGGATCAATCGCGCCGCCGCTCGTGCGGTAATAGCGGTTGCCCTGCTCGTCCTGGCCGACCAGCTCTCCGAACCGCCGCGTCCAGAGTTGGGTGCCAAAGGTCTGGCCATTCCACCAGGTGAAGAACTTCAGGAAGAACTGTTTCATGCGGCTAGGGCCCTGCTTCGTGGGGTCCTGATGCCATCCGGACGGCGAAATGTCCAGTTCTGAGGGTGCGGCCAGGCCCCACGGGAAAGGCGTGACAGCGCCGCAATACGGACGCGATCCGTTCATGCCGGATACAGCCCCCGCGTGAAAATCTGCATCCCGTACGCACACCCGTGTGATCCCAGGAACCAGCGCCCTTTCAAGGGGTTTGCTTCCGGGAAAGGAGTTTGAACATGAACAGTCTGAGAGTTTTGAGCGCCGCTGCGGCACTGGCGCTGGTTCTTCCGCTCGCAACGCCGAGCTACGCCCAGGGCCACGGCCGCGCCGGTGGCGGCGGCGCTCATTTCGGCGGCGGCGGTGGTGCTCATTTCGGTGGTGGCGGCGGCCCGCGCATGGGCGGCGGCGGCTTCGCCGGTGGCCCGCGTGTCGGCGGAGGTGGCGGTTTCGCGGCCGCTCCGGCAGCGCGCCC
>NZ_JASGFS010000065.1:0-37805 GCF_047605465.1 Bradyrhizobium sp.
GCGGGCGGCCTCGGCCATGGCGGCGAGCCGCGCCGGCTCGGCCGCGAAAGCGGAGATCTCGGCCGCGAGGCGATCTGAGGTGAATTCGGTCTGCGGGATGCGGATCGCGCCGTCGACCTTCACCAGCACGCCGGCATTGGCGAACTGGTCCTGGTCGATCGAGCCCGGCAACGGCACCAGGATGGAGGGCCTGCCGATCGCAGCGAGTTCGGCCACGGTGCCGGCGCCGGAGCGCGACACCACCAGATGGTTGGAGGCGAGCCGCGCCGGCAGATCCGTGAAGAACGGTGCGAGCTCGGCGTTGATCCTGAGCTTGTCGTAGACCGCGCGCACGCGATTCATGTCCTCGTCGCGCACCTGCTGGGTGAGCACGAGCCGGCTCCACAGCGCGGGCGCGAGCCGTTCGATCGCACCGGGCACGATATCGGCCATGATGCGCGCGCCCTGGCTGCCGCCGACGACGAGCAGGCGCAGCGGCCCCTCCGGCTCGGGCGCGGCATATTTCACCGCAGCCGCCGCGAGGATCGCCGGCCGCATCGGCGTGCCGACCGTCGTTGTCTTGCCGGCGAGCGCCGGGTCGCGATCGAGCACGCCGGGCAGCGACGTCGCGATCGCGCGGACGCGCGTCGACAGGAAACGATTGGCACGGCCGAGCACGGCATTGGCGTCGTGGATGATGCCGGGCACGCCGGCGAATTTCGCAGCGACGAGCGGCGGCAGCGTCGGATACCCGCCGAACCCGACGACGGCGACGGGCTTGAGCCGCTTGATCAGGCGATACGCAAAGACCGTGCCGGCCGCGAGCGTGAGGCCGGCATAGGCGAGTTGCAGCGGATTGCGGCCGCGCGCGGTCTCGCTGGAGACGACGTCGATCATGTCCTTGCCGAACAGCCCGCTGTAGCGCAGCGCACGTTCATCGGTGACGAGGCGGACGCGAAAGCCGCGCCGGATCAGCTCGACGCCGAGCGCCTCGGCGGGAAACAGATGGCCGCCGGTGCCGCCCGCGGCGAGAAGAATCAAGGGAGACGTGTCCATGATTGCCTTTCTACAGGCCCTCAACGGTCATTGCGAGCGCAGCGAACACCGCATCAACTCCTCATCCTGAGCAGCGTGGAACGCGCGTCTCGAAGGATGAAGGCCAGGCCAAGACTTCAACGTCCGAAAACTTCCACTCGGGCCGCGCCCTTCGAGACGCCGCGCGCTGCGCGGCTCCTCAGGGTGAGGATCACGCGTAGTTGCGCATCGCCTCGGCGTGGCCGATCGACTCGACCTCGGTGCGCGGGCGCAGGCGCGTCAGCGCCAGCATCATGCCGACGCCGTAGGCGAGCGACACGATCGAGGAACCGCCATAGGAAATGAAGGGCAGCGTCATGCCCTTGGCGGGAATGAGCTGCAGATTGACCGACATGTTGATCGCGGCCTGCACGCCGAACAGGATGGCAAGGCCGGAGGCTGCGAAGCGCGAGAACATGTCCTCGTTGGCGTAGGCGCGCGACAGCGTGCGAACGACGATGAACGCATACAGCGTCAGCATCGCCAGGCAGAGGATGATGCCGAACTCTTCGGCCGCGACCGCGAACACGAAGTCGGTGTGGCTGTCCGGCAGGCTGCGCTTGGCGATGCCCTCGCCCGGCCCGAGGCCGAACCAGCCGCCGTTGTAGAATGCCTCCATGGCGGTATCGACCTGGAAGGTGTCGCCGGAGGCGGGATTCATGAACCGCTTGATACGGCCGGCGACGTGCGGGACGAACAGATAGGCGCTGAACAATCCGGCGGCGGCGGCGCCCGCGAGCCCGAACACCCAGATCATGCGCATGCCCGCGATGAAGAACAGCGAGCCCCACACCATCAGGATCAGCATGGTTTGGCCGAAGTCCGGCTCCATCACCAGCAGCGACACCAGCATCAGGAGCAGCACCAGCGCCATCGAGGTCGCCGGCATCTCCGGCCGCTTGGTCGATTCCGCGAACAGCCAGGCCGCGATGACGACGAAAGACGGCTTTGCGATTTCGGAGGCCTGGATGTTGACGCCGAGCAGCGTGATCCAGCGCCGCGAGCCCTTCACTTCCGGGCCGACGGCCAGCGTCACCACGATCAGGATGATGCTGATGGCGAAGATGATCAGCGCGCTTCTGCGGATCGCGCGCGGCGACAGGAAGGACACTCCGAGCAGCACCATGCAGGACGGCGCCAGGAACATCACGTGGCGGCTGAAGAAGTGGAACGGATCGAGCCCGATGCGGGTCGCGACCGGCGGGCTCGCCGCCAGCGACAGGATCACCCCGGTCAGCATCAGCGCCAGGATGGCGCCCATCAACGGCTTGTCGACGGTCCACCACCACTCGGAAAAGGGGGTGCGTTCTTCACGGGAGAGCATGGGCGGCCGCTTTCGGACAGAGGTCAGCCCATTGGTCGCCGAGGTTGGTTACCGGGGGGTTAATGAAAAGCGGATGTTTGGAGATAGGTGGGAGCGGCCGTCTCACATGCGCGTCATGCCCCGCGAAAGCGGGACATCCGACACGCCGCGGCCTTTCGGCTCAAGCACCACCTCTAAGATACTGAGGCGAAGGTTCAAGCCGTGCGACGAGAGCGCCGCGGCGCGCGCGCCTCACACCACCGGCTTCACGCCCGGCAGCGCCTCGACCAGGTCGCGGAAGGCGGCGCCGCGGATCTCGAAATTGCGGTACTGATCGAACGAGGCGCAGGCGGGCGAGAGCAGCACGACCACATCGTTGAGGCCTGACGCTTCCGCATCACGCGCGGCATGTTCGACGGCAACATCGAGGGTCTGGCTGATCTCGTGCGGCACCTCGCTGCCGAGCGTGCCGGCAAACTCCGGCGCGGCCTCGCCGATCAGATAGGCCTTGCGGATGCGCGGGAAGAAGCCGGTGAGGCCGGTGATGCCGCCTGCTTTCGGCTTGCCGCCGGCGATCCAGAAGATGTCGGCGAAGGACGACAGCGCGTGCGCGGTCGCGTCCGCATTCGTCCCCTTGGAATCGTTGACGAACAGCACATTGCCGCGGCGGCCGACCTGCTCCATGCGGTGCGCAAGACCGGGAAAGCTGCGCAGGCCGTTCTGCACCACGTCCCGACCGATGCCCATCGCGAGCGCGGCCGCAGCCGCGCAGGCCGCGTTCTGCGCGTTGTGCTGGCCGCGCAGCGATCCGATGCCGCCGAGCATGGCGATCTCGCTGCGGGCGCCGCCCGAGGCGCGCACGATGCTGCCGTGCTCGACATAGATGCCGGACGCCAGCGGATTCTTGACGGAGATGCGCTCGATCTTCTTGCCGGCCCGGTCGAGCCAATCGGCGATGTCGCGGCACCAGCCGTCGTCGACGCCGACGATCGCGGTGCCGCCGGACTGCACGCCCGCGACGAGGCGCTCCTTCACTGCGGCATAATGCTCAATCGTGCCGTGACGGTCGATATGGTCCTCGCTGACATTGAGCAGGATGCCGACCGAGGGATCGAGCGAGGGCGTGAGGTCGATCTGATAGGACGACATCTCGATGACGTGGACGCGGCCCATGCGCGGCGGCTCCAGCGACAGGATCGCGGTGCCGATATTGCCGCCCATCTGCGTGTCGTAGCCGGCCACCTTGGTCAGATGCGCGATCAGCGCCGTGGTGGTCGACTTGCCGTTGGTGCCGGTGATCGCGACGAACGGTGCGTTGGGCGCGTGCCGCCGCCGCTCGCGGCAGAACAGCTCGATGTCGCCGATCACCTCGACACCGGCTTCGCGCGCCTTCAGCACACTCCAGTGCGGCACCGGATGGGTGAGCGGCACGCCGGGCGCGAGCACCAGCGCCGCGAAACCCGCCCAGGAGATGGAGCGCAGATCCGCGGTGATGAAACCAGCCTGCGCCGCCTTGGCGACGTTCTCGGCATTGTCGTCGGCGGCGATCACCTCGGCGCCGCCGGCTTTCAGCGCGTGGCAGGACGCGAGCCCCGAGCCGCCGAGGCCGAACACCACGACCGTCTTGCCGGCAAAGGAAGTGACGGGGATCATGGCGTAACCGTCACCGCAGCTTGAGCGTCGACAGGCCGGCGAGCGCCAGCATCACGGAAATGATCCAGAAGCGGATCACGATCTGCGGCTCGGTCCAGCCGAGCTGCTCGAAATGGTGATGGATCGGCGCCATCCGGAAGATGCGCTTTCCCGTCAGCTTGAACGACACCACCTGCACGATGACGGAGACCGCCTCGAGCACGAACAGGCCGCCGATCACCGCAAGCACGATCTCGTGCTTCACCGCGACCGCGATCGAGCCGAGCATGCCGCCCAGCGCGAGCGAGCCGGTGTCGCCCATGAAGATCGAGGCCGGCGGCGCGTTGAACCAGAGGAAGCCGAGACCGGCTCCCAGCAGCGCGCCGCAGAGCACGGCGAGTTCGCCGGTGCCCGCGACGTACTTGATCTGGAGGTAGTCGGCGAAAACGGCGTTGCCGGCGAGATAGGCGATCATGGCGAAGCTCGCGGTCGCGATCATCACCGGCACGATCGCGAGACCGTCGAGGCCGTCGGTGAGGTTCACAGCGTTGCCGGCGCCGACGATGACGAAGGCGCCGAAGACGACGAAGAACCAGCCGAAGTTCAGCACCGTATCCTTGAGGAAGGGGATGGCCAGCGCGGTCGACGAGGGATCGCGGTTCAGCCGCACCAGCGCATAGCAGGCGACCAGCGCGATGGCCGCCTCGATCAGCAGGCGAAGCTTGCCGCCGAACCCGCTCGTGGTCTGCTTGGTGACCTTGAGGTAGTCGTCGTAGAAGCCGACGAAGCCGAAGCCGAGCGTCACCGCGAGCACGATCCAGACATAGGGATTGAGCGGATTGGCCCACAGCACGGTGCCGACCGTGAGGCCGGAGAGGATCATCAGCCCACCCATGGTGGGCGTGCCCTTCTTGCTGAGATGCGATTGCGGACCGTCGGCGCGGATCGGCTGGCCCTTGCCCTGGCGGATGCGCAGGTGATCGATGATCCAGGGCCCGAACAGGAACACGAACAGCGCGCCGGTGACGACGGCGCCGCCGGTGCGGAATGTGATGTAGCGGAAGACGTTCAGCACGGTGCGGATCGCACCGAAGCCCGGAAATGTATTGGAGAGCTCGATCAGCCAGTAAAACATTCAGACGGTCCTATGGCGCATGTCGCACGCGGCGTTGTCCGGCGTGCCGCATGCGCATTCGCTGGTCTTCATCATGCGTTCGAGCGACCTCGAAGCAACCGAACGGCTTCGCGCCGCAGAGGGTGGGATCGGGAACGGCGCCTTCCAAGCAGTTTACGCCTTTGCCTGCAAGGCGGCCACTAGCCCCGGCACAAACTTGTTGACCCAGAACATCTTCTTGCTGCCCTTGACAACCACGACATCGCCTGCCTTCAGCAATTTCGCGACCTCGCCGGGCTTCAGCGTCGCCGGGTCGTCGTGCCAGCCGAGACCCTTGCCCGCCGGCAGCACGTCATAGAGGTGTCGCATCAAGGGCCCGACGCAATAGACGCCGTCGATGCCGTCGAGATGCCCGGCAAGGCCGGTGTGATAGCTCGGTGCATCGTCGCCCAATTCCAGCATGTCGCCGAGGACCGCAATGCGGCGACCGCCGGTCATGTTGCGCGCCTGCAGGCTCTGCAGCGCGGCAGCCACGCTGGCGGGATTTCCGTTGAAGCTGTCGTCGATCACGGTCACGCCGCCGACCACCTGCTCGACGCCGCGGCCGGTCATGATACCGACCCGGTCGAGCTTGATCGCGAGCGTCGCGGCATCGAGATTCGCGGCGCGGATGGCGGCGAGCGCAGCCAGCGCATTCTGCACCCGATGCGGCGCGCCCGGCGTCAGGCTGAACGCGATCTCCTTCTTGCCGAGTTCGGCGACCACCTGCCAGCTTTCGCCGTGCGGCGCATGCGCGACCTCGTGCACCTCGGCACGCTCGCCGAAGCGCACGACCTTGCCCTTCCATTCCGATGCCTTGAGCCCGGCCGGCAGAACCAGCACGCCGTCCTCAGGCAGGCCGAGCGCGATCGAGACCTTCTCGCGGCGGATGGCTTCGAGCGAGCCGAGCTTTTCCAGATGCACGGGCTGGACGTTGACGACCAGCGCGACGGTCGGGCGCGTCAGTTCGCTGAGCCGTGCGATCTCGCCGGTCTGGTTCATCCCCATCTCGACGACCCACAGGCTCGCATCCGGCCGCGCATTGCACAGCGTCAGCGGCACGCCCCAGAAATTGTTGAAGCTCGACGGATTCGCATAGGCATCCGGATAGGCCGCAAGGAACTCCTTGGTGCTGGTCTTGCCGGCACTGCCGGTGAGGCCGATCACCGGTCCGCCGAAGCGCGCGCGCGCGGCCCGCGCGAGACCCCAGAGGCCGTCGATCAGCGTGTCCTTCACGACGATCTGCGGAACACGGATGCCCGCGATCTCGTGCGGCACGATCATCGCCACCGCCCCGGCCGCCTCCGCCTTGTCGGCGAATTCCCAGCCGTCACGCGCGCTGGCGAAGGCCGAGATGAAGCCGCCGCTCGGCGTGCCGCTCAGCGCGACGAACAGGCTGCCGGGCTTCACCAGGCGACTGTCCTGGGTGACGAAATCGATCGGCGTATCCGGGAACGAACCGGCGGCGCCCAGCGCGCGCGCCACCTCGGCAACCGTCCACAATGGCGCGCTCATGCAATCCTCGACGCTAATGCGGCGGCGACCGCCTCGTGATCACTGAAAGGCAGCACCTCTCCACCGACGATCTGCCCGGTCTCGTGCCCCTTGCCGGCGATGAGCAGCGCATCGCCGTCCTGCAATTCGTCGATCGCGGCGCGGATCGCCGCTGCGCGGTCGCCGATTTCGCGGGCGCCCTTCGCGGTGGCGAGGATCGCGGCGCGAATGGCTTCCGGCTTCTCGCTGCGCGGATTGTCGTCGGTGATGATGACGTCGTCGGCGTTGCCGGCCGCGATCTCGCCCATGATCGGGCGCTTGCCGGCATCGCGATCGCCGCCGGCGCCGAATACGACGATCAGCCTGCGCTTCGCGTAGGGCCGCAGCGCCTGCAGGGCCTTCGCCAAGGCATCCGGCTTGTGCGCGTAATCGACGAAGATCGGCGCGCCGTTGCGCTCGCCGACGCGTTCGAGCCGCCCCTTGGCGCCTTCGAGATGTTCGAGGCTCGCGAACACGTTCGCCGCGTCGCTGCCGGTGCCGATCGCAAGCCCGGCCGAGACCAGCGCGTTCTCGATCTGGAATTCGCCGACCAGCGGAAGACGGACGGCATAGCGCCTGCCGCGATGCTCGAGCGCGAGCACTTGCGAGAAGCCCTCGACCGCGGCTTCGGTCAGACGGATGCCCTCGCCCGCACCGTCGCCATTGCGGCCGACCGTCATCACGCGCAGGCCGCGCGAGGACGCCACAGCGATCGCCTCCGCCGAACAATCATGATCGGCGGAGATCACAGCCGCTCCATCAGGCCGAACCAGCTCACGGAACAGGCGGAGCTTGGCCGCGAGGTAATGCGCGACGGTCGGATGATAGTCCATGTGATCGCGCGACAGATTGGTGAAGCCGCCGGCGGCGACGCGCACGCCGTCGAGGCGGTACTGGTCGAGCCCGTGCGAGGAAGCCTCGAAAGCGAGATGGGTCACGCCCTCGCGCGCGATCTCGTCGAGCTGCCGGTGCAGGGCGATGGGATCCGGCGTCGTCAGCGAGCCGTAGACGGTGCGCCGGGGCGAAACGAGGCCGATGGTGCCGATGCTGGCGGAAGCATGCCCGAGCCGCTCCCAGACCTGCCGCGTGAATGCGGCGACCGAGGTCTTGCCGCTGGTGCCGGTCACCGCGGCGATCGTTGCGGGCTGCGCGGGAAAGAATTTCGCGGCGGCCAGCGCCAGCGCGCGGCGCGGATTGGCGGCGACGATGAACGGCACCTTGCATTGGGCGGGCTGATGATCGCCGACGATTGCCGCTGCACCTGCGGCGATCGCCGCGTCGATGAATCGTGCGCCGTCGGTCTTGCTGCCGGCGAGCGCAAAGAAGAGGTCGCCCGGCTTGACGACGCGACTGTCGAGCGCAAGCCCCGTCACGTCGAGCGCCGCGACGGCGGGCTCGATTGCGGCGTCATTGCCCAGGACTTCCTGACCTAAGAGGTCGCGCAGCTTCATGGTCTTCCAGTCGACATGCCCCGCCGGAACGCCGAATCCCCTGAAAAGGCCGACTCAGCACCGGCCAAGGGGCTACCCGGTTGATTACTGGGTTGTTCTGGATGCTGCAAGAATAAGGCGGTCGGACGGCGGCAGATTGAAGCGGGGTTCGATGCCGAGCAGCGGCGCGATCCGCTCGATCACCTTGCCGCCGGTCGGCACCGCGTTCCAGCCCGAGGTGATGAAGCCGTAGGTTTCCTTCAGCGGCTGCGGCTCGTCGATCATGATCAGGAGCTGGTACTTCGGATTGTCCGCCGGCACGATGGCGGTGAAGGCGTTGAGCACGCGCTTCTTGGCGTAGCGGCCGTTGATGACCTTTTCGGCGGTGCCGGTCTTGCCGCCGATATAGTAGCCGGGAACGTCGGCCTTCTTGGCGGTGCCGACCTCGGCGTTGAGCCGCATCAGATAGCGCATCTTGTCGGAGGTCTCGGGCTTGATCACGCGCTTGGCAAGCTGCATCGCCTCGGCTTCGGTGCGCTTCAGGAAAGTCGGCGGAATCAGATAGCCGCCGTTGACCAGCGCATCGATGCCCATCACCGCCTGGAGCGGCGCAACCGCGATGCCGTGGCCGAACGAAATGGTCACGGTGTTCAGCTCGGCCCAGCGCTTCGGAACGATCGGCGAGGCGCTCTCCGGCAGTTCCGTGCGCAGCCTTTCGAGCTGGCCCATCTTGCGCAGGAAGGCCTTGTGCGCCTCGACGCCCTGGGAGAGCGCGATGCGCGCCGCACCGACGTTGGAGGAGTAGTAGAACACTTCCTTCATGTTGATGAAGCGACCCATGGCGTGGTCGTCGTGGATCGCGAACTTGCCGTAATGCAGCGGCCCGCGCGCATCCCACATCGAGTTGAGATCGGACTTGCCGGAGTCGAGCGCCATCGCGAGCGTGAACGCCTTGAAGGTCGAGCCCATCTCGTAGACGCCGGTGGTCAGGCGGTTGATGCGATCGGGATCGTGCGCTTCCTTCGGGTTGTTCGGGTCGAAGTCCGGCACCGAGACCATCGCCACGATCTCGCCGGTCTTGACGTTGGAGACCAGGCCCGAAGCCGCCTTGGCGTGGAACTTCTCCTTGGCCTTCAGGAGTTCGTCGCGCAGCGCGTGCTCGACGCGCAGATCGACCGACAGCTCGACCGGCTTTTGCAGGCGGTCGGTGGCGAAGCCCGCACGGTGGAGATCGGCGAGCCCGTTGCTGTCGAGCCACTTCTCCATGCCGGCGATGCCCTGGTTGTCGATGTTGACGAGACCGATGAGGTGGGCGACCTCGTTGCCGGTGGGATAGACGCGCTTGTTCTCGCGCAGGAAGCCGATGCCGGGAATGCCCAGCTTGTGGATGTCCTGTTGCTGCTTGGGCGTGATCTCGCGCTTGAGCCAGACGAACCCCTTGCGCGACGACAGGCGGTCGCGCACCTCGGCCTCGTCGAGGTCGGGCACGGTCGCGGTCAGCAGTTCGATCGCCTCGTCCTTGTCGATGATGCGGCGCGGTTCGCCGAACAGGCTCGGCGCCTTGACGTCGGTCGCCAGGATCGCGCCGTTGCGGTCGACGATGTCGGGCCGCGCGGTCGCGACCACGTCCTGCGACGCGGCCCGGCGCGCGCCATGGGCGTCCGCGCCGATCGCGAACATCACGAGCCGGCCGCCGATCAGGGCGTAGACGGAGGCAAAGGCCAGGATCGCCAGCCCGACCCGCGCCCGCGCCTTCGCCGCGCGGTCGACGTTGCGCCCGTAAAGCAGGCTGCGGATCAGCCGCTGCCGCCAGGGTTCGGCCGGCTTCTCAGGCGGTTTTGCGGGGCTCGCCGGGCTCATTGGTTGTCCTCGGGCTGAGGCACGGAGCCCGTCACCGAATCGGGATCGCTCGCGGCTTCGATGGTGTTGATCATGGAGCCGATCGGATCAGGCTCGCCCGGCCTGAACATCCGCGGCGGCCGCTCCGGCAGGTTCTTCAGCGAATCATATTGCGTGGCGCTGATGGGCTTGAGCGGCAGATGCCGCTCGGCCAGGCCCTGCAGGCGCAAGGGCGCATCCAGCTTGGCCCATTCGGAGCGCAGCGAGGCGATCGCGTCGCGCTGCTCGCGAATCTCCGCGTGCAGCCGCAGCACCTTCTCGGTGCGGGCCGTCGAGTCCATCTTGATCCGGTAGACATAGGCCGCCGCGAAGATCAGCGCGCCGATGACGAGGAGGTGGATGATGCGCATGCGCTAGCCGCCCCTCATGACGTCGGAGAGCCTCGGCCAGGACGACGCTTCGGCATCGTCGTGCGCCGGTGCGGATGTGCGCTCGGCGGCACGCAGCTTGGCGGACCGCGCGCGCGGATTGTGCGCGACTTCCTCCTCGCCGGCGACCACGGGACGCCGCGTCAGGAGCTCGAAGCTCGGCGCTAACTGCGACACTTCCGGCAGATGGCGCGAGCCACCGCCGGTCTTCGAGCGTTCGGACAGGAAATTCTTGACGATGCGGTCTTCCAGCGAATGGAACGAGACGACGGCGAGCCGCCCGCCCGGCTTGAGCACGCGCTCGGCCGCGGCCAGCGCGGTCTGGAGCTCCTCGAGCTCCTCGTTGACGAAGATGCGCAGGGCCTGGAACGTCCGCGTCGCGGGATGGATGTCGCCGGGCTTGGAACGAACCACCCTGCCGACGAGATCGGCCAGCGCGCGCGTGGTCGTGAACGGCGTCTCCTGCCGGTCCGCGACGATGGCGCGGGCGACGCGGCGCGAATGCCGCTCCTCGCCGAAGAGGTAGATGATGTCGGCGAGATCGGCTTCCGAGGCGCGCGCGACGACATCGGCGGCGGTCGGGCCGGCCTGTCCCATCCGCATGTCGAGCGGACCGTCGAGGCGGAAGGAAAAGCCGCGGCCGGCCTGGTCGAGCTGCATCGAGGATACCCCGACATCCATCACGACGCCGTCGACGGCATCGACACCCTGGGCCGCGCAGACCTCGGCGAGGTTGGAGAAGCGGTCCTCGACCAGCGTCAGCCGGCCTGCGGAGCGCTCGACCAGATCGAAACCGCCGGCGATCGCGGTGCGGTCGCGGTCGATCGCGATCAGGCGGGTTCCCGGCACGTCGAGAATGGCGCGGCTATAGCCGCCGCCGCCGAAGGTGGCATCGACATAGATGCCGCCCTCGCGTGGAGCGAGGTAGTCGACGGCCTCGCGGCCAAGGACGGGAATGTGCGGAACCGAACTCATGCGAAACGCCTGCCGAACGCAGAGCCCACCGCCCAAGGCAGACCGGGAGCGACCAAGCCCATCACGCCTCGAATGATTCCGCGCCGCGGCGGTTCCACGTCTTGACCCCTGCACAACACGATGGCCGGGCCCAGTCGTCCCAGGCTGCAAACCCAGTGTTCCCAGTGGAATTTGTCGGGCAGCCATGGGATTTCGAGCCGAAATACGCTTTGGCCGCCTCCGGACGCGGGTCGGCTCTTCATCGCTCAGTAACGGCCCTTAGCGTTAAGAAAGCGTTGCTCGGCTGGTTACAAGTTGAAAACGTGACCGGTCCGGTGATGCGTCATCCACACACAGGCACCAAAATGCATCCGTTAACCGAGCCGCGCGATTGCGCGAGACGGTGGGTAAAGGAATAGTAAAGAGAAGGGCTGGCCCATCATTCCCGTTCGTCCCGAGCTGTCCATGCCGTCCGGTTCTTCCACATCGTCTGGATCTGATTCGAAGCGTCAACGCGTTCTCCCGGTTCCCAAGGCCGCGGCGGGCATGCGGACGTTCGATCCGGACTCCTCGATCGTCTCGGACATCATCCCCTCCCCCAATCACGGCGAGCGCAACAAGGGGCGGCAGCCGGACATGATCGTGCTGCACTACACCGGCATGCCCGATGTCGAGGGCGCGCTCGCGCGGCTCTGCACGGCGGGCACCGAGGTCTCTGCACATTATGTCGTGCTCGAGGACGGCCGCATCGTGCAATGCGTGCCCGAGATCAAGCGCGCCTGGCACGCCGGCGTCTCATCCTGGGCCGGCGAGGACGACATCAACTCCTGCTCGATCGGGATCGAGATCATCAACCGCGGACACGATTGGGGCTATCCGGAATTCCCGCTGCGCCAGATCGCTGCCGTGATCGCGCTGTGCCGCGGCATCATGCTTCGGCGGAAAGTGCCCTCGCACCGCGTGCTCGGCCATTCCGACGTCGCCCCGGCCCGCAAGAAGGATCCCGGCGAGAAGTTTCCGTGGCATTCGCTGGCCAATTCCGGCGTCGGTCACTGGGTAACGCCCGCGCCGGTCGTGCGCGGCGAGAGCCTGATGCTCGGCACCATCAGCGACGAGGTGATGAGCCTGCAGCAGGCGCTCGCCAGATATGGCTACGGCGTGCCGCTCACCGGCAAATACGACGCATCGACGATGGAAGTGGTCACCGCCTTCCAGCGCCATTTCCGCCCGGCACGGCTCGACGGCATCGCCGATCATTCGACGCTGTCGACATTGCAGGCGCTGCTGGCGAGCCTGCCCACGGATGCGCCGGTGGTCGCGTCGACGTAGGGTCCGCGCGGCTTGCTCCCGTCATTGCGAGCGCAGTGACGAAATCCGGGACAGCTAATCCATCTCCCTCAGCCGTCGCGCATACAGCCGTCGCAGCGGCTCCAGCTTCGTTGCCTCCGTCGCCGCGCCATAGGCCTCGCGCGCTTCGTCCCAGCGGCCGAGCCGCCGCAACAGATCGGCCCGCACCGCGGGCAACATCTCATAGCCGGCGAGCCCGCCGCGCGCGGTGATCGCATCGACCAGATCGAGCGCGCGCGCCGGACCGTCGACCATCGAGACCGCGGCGGCGTGATTGAGCTCGACCACCGGCGACGGGCTGATGCGCAGCAGCACCTCGTAGAGCCCGGCGATCTGGCACCAGTCGGTTTCGTCGAAGCGCGGCGCGCGGGCGTGCAGCGCTGCGATCGCGGCCTGCACAACATAGGCGTGCGGCCGCCCCGGCACGCGCAGCGCATCGTCCACCAGGCGCAGGCCTTGCTCGATCTGCGCGCGATCCCAGAGCGTGCGATCCTGCTCTTCCAGGAGAACGATGTCGCCCGCCGCCGTCTCACGTCCGGCGCGCCGCGCATCGTGCAGCAGCATCAACGCCAGCAGGCCCTTGATGCCGGCGCGATCGGGCATCAGCCGGTCGAGCAGACGGCAGAGCCGGATCGCCTCGGCCGCGAGATCCGGGCGCATCAGGTCCACGCCGGAGGTCGCGACATAGCCTTCGGTGAAGACGAGATGGATCACGGCGAGCACACCGTCGAGCCGCGGCACCAGCGCTTCGCGTTCCGGCACTTCGTAAGGAATGCCGGCGAGCCTGATCTTCTGCTTGGCGCGGACCAGCCGCTGCGCCATCGCTTCCTCGCCGATGAGGAAGGCGCGCGCGACCTGCGCCATGGAGAGGCCGCACACCGTACGCAGCGTCAGCGCGACCTGCACCTCGGCCGCGAAGGCCGGATGGCAACAGGTGAAGATCAGCCGCAGCATGTCGTCGTCGAGTATGGCCGGAGATTCCTCCGGCGCCTGCGCGTTCAACTCCAGCTCATGCACGAGCGCCTGCTGCTTGCCGCGAAACACCGCCTGCCGGCGGACCCGGTCGATCGCCCTGTTGCGCGCGACATTGACGAGCCAGGCGCGCGGATTGTCGGGAATGCCTCCGGCCGCCCAGCGCTCCAGCGCGACGGCGAAGGCGTCCTGCAGCGCGTCCTCGGCGAGATCGAAATCGCCGACGAGGCGGATCAGCGTGGCCAGCGCCCGCTCCGCCTCGTCGCGGAAGATCGTTTCGATCTCGTTCGGGGTCATGCTGCGATGCGCGGCCCGGCCGTCACTTGTCGTAGACCCAGATCGGCCGCACCTCGATCGAGCCGATGCGGGCGCCGGGAATCCGCGCCGCCATCTCGATCGCGGCGTCGAGGTCCTTGGCCTCGACCAGATAATAGCCGCCGAGCTGCTCGCGCGTTTCCGCGAACGGACCATCGGTCGTCAGCGTCTTGCCGTCGCGCACGCGCACCGTGGTCGCGGTCGTGGTCGGCTGCAGACGATCGCCGGCCTTGAAACTGCCGCTCTGGATGATGGATTGAGTGAAGGCGCCGTACTCGGCCAGCATCTTCTGGCTGGTCGCCGCATCGTTCTTCGCGTACTCGACCTCGTTCTGGTAGATCATCAGCAGATATTGCATCGCTCAACTCCTGTTGTTCGGAAATCACCGACATCCAGTCGAACGGGCCAAACGCCAAACGACATCTTCAGGATAATTTATTTTCGGCGGCGCGGGCGCGGCGATATCGCCTTGACGAAACCGTCACAAATGCCCCATGCGTAGGCCGTCAGTCGGCCGGACGGCCGCTCCGGCAGGTGCCGAAAGGCCGCCGGGGAGGAAAGTCCGGGCTCCCTTGACATACGGTGCCGGATAACGTCCGGCGAGGGTGACCTTAGGGAAAGTGCCACAGAGAACGAACCGCCCGCCTCTGCCCCAACGGGGCTATGGCGTGACAAGCCCTCGGGCTCGCCACGCCGAAGCAGCGCAAGCTGCGCAGGCGGGTAAGGGTGAAAAGGTGCGGTAAGAGCGCACCGCGGTTCCGGCAACGGAGCCGGCATGGCAAACCCCACCGGGAGCAAAACCGAATAGGGACGGCTCAAGCGGGCTGTTCGCGCAAGCGATAACGCCGCGGGGCGATGTCAGGCCCGCCGTCCGGGTAGGTTGCTCGAGGCCATGTGCAAACATGGTCCCAGAGGAATGGCCGTCACGTATCATTCGCGCAAACGGATGGTGCCCTACAGAACCCGGCTTACAGGCCGGCTGATATCTTGCAACGAGGGGTTCGATGCCGACGCATCGGACCCCTCACCATTTCTGCTCGCTGCCTTTGCGTGCTGTCCCATCGGCCAGCAGGGTCGGAGGATGGATGGATTCCGGGCTCTCGCTTCGCGAACCCGGGAACGACGACCGTGGACTAGCCGACGATCTTCTGCAGCACAGCCATCAGCGCTTCCGGCGCCGTCACGTTCGGCGCATGGCTCGCGTCGAGCTCGAAATAGCGCCAGCCGGCCTCGCTCTTCGTGCGTGTCGCAAACTGGCCGAACACGTCGCCCGGCGGAATCCGCGTGCAGTAGATGTAGCTGCGCGGCATTTTCGGCTCGCCGTGTTCGAGCTTCAATTTCGTCTCGAAACATTTGATCGGCATGTTGATACGGCGCGCATTGAGCCAGTCGAGATCGGCCTGCGGCGTGTCCGGCGGCGGCGGATTCGGCGGGATGCGATAGCCGTCGCCGGACGCGGCCGCCTTGCGCATCGAATCGCGCCCGCCGTCGTTGAGGTCGAACAGCGACTGGCCGTCGCGCGGCACGAAGGCGTCGAGATAGATCAGTTGCGTCACGCGCTCGCGCGCACGATCGGCGACGCCGGTCGCGACCATGCCGCCATAGCTGTGCCCGAGCAGCACGATGTCGTGGAGGTCCTCGAACCGGATGACGTTGAGGATGTCCTGGATGTGCGTCTCCAGGTCGACGCCGGGACCTGAGAGATGCGCGCGCTCACCGAGACCGGTGTAGGTCGGCGCGACCAGGCGATGACCGGCCTGCGCCATCAGCGGATGCATCTTCTTCCAGGCCCAGCCGCCCGACCACGCACCGTGGCAGAGCAGGAAGGTCTTCGCGCGTGCGGTCATCGGCGTTTCCATCTCTCTTGCTTGAGACGATGGAGTGTAACGGGCACGTGCCCGGTGTAAACGCCGCGGGAAGCCTCAGGCCGCGCGCGGCGCGTTCGCCTTCACGAGCACGGGCTCAGCCGCCTCTCGCCGCAGCTTGCCGGCCTCGAAGCCGTGCATGCCGATCTGCCATTGCAGCCCGACGATGGCGCCCTTGGTCGGCTGCAGCAATGCGAGCGAGGCGAACAGCGTCACCGGCAGCCACACCGCCAGTTGCAGCCAGACCGGCGGCGCGTAGGCGGTCTCGACGGCGAGGATCGCCGGCACCACGAGATGGCCGACGACGACCATCACGAGATAGGCCGGAAAGTCGTCGGCGCGCTGGTGGAACAGCTCCTCGCCGCAATGGTCGCAGGTGTCGGCCACCTTCAGGAAGCGCCCGAACATGTGTCCTTCGCCGCAGTTCGGGCACTTGCCGCGAAAACCGCGCCACATCGCCTTTGCCAGAGAGACTGAACCGGTCGCCATGACCACACCTCTTCCGTTCTGATGATCCATACAATAATATCTTGCATCCATACATTCAAAGGATATGGGTCGAATTTGCATGGACTGGATCCCTACAATCTCGGAGCTGAGCGGACCCCGCTATCAGCGCATCGTCGAAGCCATGGAGGCCGACATCGCCGCCGGCCGGCTGGTGCGCGGCCAGCAATTGCCGACGCAGCGCGCACTCGCGAAGGCGCTCGGCATCGACCTGACGACGGTGACGCGCGCCTACACGGAGGCGCGGCGGCGCGGAATCATGGAGGCCCGGGTCGGCCAGGGATCGTTCGTGTCGGAGACCAGCGCGCGCCGCGCGGTCGACCTGCCGCATCCCGTCGCGATCGACCTGTCGATGAACGTGCCGCCGCATCCGCTCGAAGCGCAACTCGACGAGCGCATCATCGCCGGACTGGAAGCCATCCGCGCGCAATCAGGATTGACCGCGTTCCTCAACTATCAGCCGCCCGGCGGCAGCGCGCATGAGCGCGAGATCGCGGCGAGATGGATGCGCACGCGCGTTCCGCATGCCCATCCCGACCGGCTGGTGATCTTTCCCGGCGCCCAGACGATCCTGTTCAACCTGCTCGCCAGCCTCGCGCGCGGCGGCGACGTCGTGCTGACGGAAGAGCTCACCTTCCCCGGCATCAAGGCGGCGGCGACGCAGCTCGGCATCAGGCTCGTCGGCGTGGCGATGGACGACGGCGGCATCCTCCCCGAGGCGCTGGCGAAGGCCTGCCGCGCGCACAAGCCCGCGGCGGTCTATCTCATCCCGACGCTGCACAATCCGACCACAGCGACGCTTTCCGCCGAGCGGCGCGAAGCGATCGCGAAGATCATCAGGGATGCCGGCACGACTTTGATCGAGGACGATGCCTACGGGCTGCTCGACCGTTCGGCCTCGCCGATCGCCAATCTGATTCCGGAGCGCACGTATCTGGCGACGACGTTGTCCAAGTGCATCGCGCCCGCGCTGCGCGTGGCCTATCTGGTGACGCCCGACGGCGGCACGCAGCAGGAGATGCGGCGCCATCTGCAGGCGACGGTGCAGATGCCGGCGCCGCTGATGGTCGCCCTGACGACGCACTGGATCGAGACCGGCATCGCCGACCGCATCATCGCCGCGATACGCAGCGAAGCGGTCGGCCGCCAGCAGCTCGCGCAGCGCGCGCTCAGGGGTTTTCAGTTCCAGGCCAAACCCGCCGCCCATCATCTGTGGCTGCGGCTGCCGGACAGCCGCGAGCGCCGCGACGTCGTGGCCCATCTGCTGCGCAACGGGCTCGCGGTGGTCGCAGGCGATGCGTTCGCGGTCGACACGACACCGCCGCATGCAGCGCGCGTCTCGCTGGGCGCGGCGCGCAACCGATCGGAATTGACCGAAGCCCTGCGCATCCTGGTCGGCGCGCTGCACAAGCCCGCCGACACCCGGCAGATCGTCTAGGCGTCTAGGGGTGGGAACGGCGATGGCGGGAGCGCACGACCGGCGCGACGGGCGACGGATAGGCCTCTGATGCATACGCATTGCTCGGACCACCCTGCTGGCCGAGGGCCGCGCGCGCGGCCGGCGTGAGCTGGCCGCCATTCAGGACGTCGCGGTCCGGGTGGGCGGCCTGGTAGGCCGCGGGCTCTGACAGCTGCGCCTGCGCCAAAGTCGGCATCGCGGCCAGCGCCGACAACAACGCGGCGGCCAAAGCCATGTTCGTGCGGGTCATGATCATGCTCCATCATCTCATCGGGGACAGGCCAATCAGAGCGCGGCGTGGCTTGCGGCGGGCCCCCCAAAATGCTGTACGAAGATCATGTAGGCGCTCTGTCCGCGAACGCCCGTTCCCGGGGAATCACGCTTGCGTGCGGTTTTGAAATTGTCCTTCCCGGCCGCATCTGTGCTATGCGCCGAAGCACTTCGGGATCGCCGGTAACGACAGGAAATCATTGGTGGAAACGCTCAACTACGCGCTGCTGCTGTTCGGCGCGCTGGCCGGCGGCTTCGTCTCGGGGCTGGCCGGTTTCGGCACGGCGCTGATGGCGCTGGGCATCTGGCTCTACGTGCTGCCGCCCTCGCTCGCGGTGCCCCTGGTGCTGATCTGCTCGGTGATCGCACAGGTCTCGACGCTGCCGTCGATGTGGAAGAGCTTCGACCTCTCGCTGGTCTGGCCGTTCCTGATCGGGGGCGTGATCGGCGTGCCGCTGGGGACCATGATGGTCGCCTCCGCCGATCCCAAGGTGTTCAAGCTCAGCGTCGGCGCGCTGCTGCTGATCTTCTCGACCGCGCTCTATCTCAACAAGCGGCCGCTCGCTCTGACGTTCGGCGGCCGGATCGCCGACGGCGCGATCGGATTTGCCGGCGGCATTCTGGGCGGGCTCGCCGGGTTGTCGGGGCCGCTGCCGATCCTGTGGGCCAACATCCGCGGCTGGAGCAAGCACGAGCGGCGCGGCATCTTCCAGCTCTTCAATTTCACGGTGCTGGCGATGGCGCTGGTGCTGCAGACCGCGTCCGGCCTCGTCGCGTTCAAGGTGGTCTGGCTCGCGCTGGTCGCGTTTCCGGGTACGCTGATCGGCGCGTGGGCCGGCGCACGCGTCTACCATGCGCTGAGCGACAAGCATTTCGGCGATGTCGTGCTCGGCCTGCTGTTCCTGTCCGGCGTCGGCCTCGTCTGGAACAGCCTCGGGACGCACTGAGGCATCTGCGTTCCGATCGGACCGGAACGCAGCCGCGGATCATCGTTGCAGCGCCTCGTCCTTGTCCCAGACCGGCGCCTTCTTCGACAGCGCCATGCCGCCGGCGACGCCGACACCGAGCACGTAGAGCCAGCCCTCGCTGAAATCGAACAAGTGCGAGTTGAGCACCGAGGACAGCATGTTCTGCACCACGACCAGGAGGCCGATCCAGCAGGCGAGCCCCTCGCCGCGGAACAGCAGCAGATGCGCGAACCACATCGCATAGAGCACGAGGACGCCGACGGCGCCCCATTGCACGGCGACGTGGAGCGTCTGATTGTGCGGATTGTTGACGATCTGCGCGCGCAGCGGATCGGCCTCTCGATCGCTTGCCACGCGCGCGAACAGGCCGCGGATCGAGCCGGTGCCGTGACCGATCAGCGGCGCCTCCGCGACGAACCCGAGCGACTTCCGCCAGAAGTCCAGCCGTGAGCCCATCCCGCTGATCTGGTTGTCCTCCACGCTCATCTCGTAGTCGCCCTGGAATTTCGCGACCGTCGCGCGCAGATGCGACGATGCGGTCCAGAGCAGCGCCGCCGCCAGCACCATCGCGCCGGCGGCGCTCAACGCCGTGCGCAGTCGCAGATGCAGGAGCGCGAACACCACGAGCAGGATCGGCAGCGTCACCAGCGTCGTGCGCGAGACGACGACGAACATCATGTTGGCGAGGAAGCCGATCGCGACCACCGCGAGCAGCGCGGCCATGCGGACACGGCCTGCACGGAACAGGGTCACGATCGGATAGATCAGCGCAATCGCGCAAAGCGCGAACTCCTGGCTCTGGTCGATATAGTTGCGCACGGCGATCCCGCTCTCGACCTTGTAGGGCCCGCGCGACAGATAGAGCTTGAGCGACAGGCCGGGATCGGCCGCGACGGCGAAGGAATACAGCATCAACAGCGCGCAGGACGCCAGGAACGCGGAGAACACCCAGTTGCCGTAGGGCCAGCGCTCGAACTGGTAGATCAGCAGCGGGATCGCCAGCAGTTTCGCCGGCAGGCCGATGGCATGGAGGCGCTCCGGCCAGGGCGCATCGGACCACAGCGTGCCGACGACCGCCAGGATCACCAGCAGGATCGGCAGCAGGCAGACCGGACGCAACAGCGAGCGGGGAAACGCCCTGAGATCAACGAAAGCGATGGCGATCAGCCAGGGGATCAGCGCGAAGACCACGCCACTCGTCGACCAGGGCAGCAGCAGCGCGATCAGTGCGACGAAGCGGGCCGGCGTGCGATGGCGCGCCATCCAGATCGCGGAGAGCCAGGACGTCGGCGTCCGCGCGTTCGACAGTTCAGTCATGCAGTCCCCACATCGCCATGGCGATCCCACGGCACCAGCAGCCGGAAACTAGCCGGAGCCGCGGGCACGGGACAAGACGCCGCTATGCAGGTTCACGTATGGGCGGCGCGGTGGGCTCGGAGGCGGGCGGCGCGGGAACATCCTTCGGCCGGAGCCGTCCCAGGCGCTTGCCGAATTCACGGCGCAGCAGCCACAGGCTCATCGCGGCCTGCAGCGTGGTCGCCACGATCGACAGATACCAGACCTGCTCGATCCGGAAGCCCGGCCAGGTCGAGAGCCAGATCGCCGGCAACGCGTAGGTGAACACACGCACCGCCGAACTCCACAGCACCGGTTTGGTGTTGCCGAGCCCCTGGAACATGCTGGAGCAGGTGAAGATGAAACCCTGCGCCACCATGTTCAGCGAGATCAGTCGCAGAAACTGCGAGGCGACCGCCGTCGTCTCCGGATCGTTCGAGAAGCCGGCAAGCAACAGTCCGGGCGCGAGCTGCGCCAGAAGCGTGAAGGCGATCATCACGACGGTGGCCATCAGCGCCGCCTTGACGAAGGTCTCGCGCACGCGCGCGCCGTCGCCGGCGCCGAAGTTCTGGCCGGCGATGGGCCCTGCCGCGAGCGCGACGGCGAGCGCCGGCATCTGGATCAGGCCGATCAGGCGCGTCCCGATGCCGAAACCGGCCTGGGCCGCCGGGCCGAAATCGCGCAGCACGTAATAGACAACGGCCATGAAGATGAAGATCATCACGAACTCGCCGCCCGCGGGCAGGCCGACATTGAGGATCCTCTTCCACTGCCGAAGCTGCGGGCGCCATTGCGCGGGCTGGAAGCCGACGTAACGCTCCAGCTTGAGGAAATAGGCCAGCAGCATCAGCACGCCGACGAAGACGCCGATCGAGCTCGCCAAGCCGGCTCCGGCAACGCCGAGCGCATGGCCGGTGCCCCAGCCCAAGATCAGCACCGGCGCCAGCGCGATGTTGATGACCACCGAGAGCGCCTGCACCAGCATGCTCGGCCGCACGATGCCGGTGGCGCGCAGCGCGGAGGCCATCACCTGCGATGCGAATTGCAGCGCCAGCGCCGGCGTGAACCAGAGCAGATAGGTGGTGCCGGCCTCGATCGTGGCCTCGTCGGCGGCGATCGCGCGCATGTAGGGGCGCGACAGCACCAGGCCGGCAATCATCGTCAGCAGCCCGAACAGTACCGCCAGGGTGACCGACTGGTTGAAGACGAGATTGGCATCGCCCCGGTCCTTGCGTCCCACCGCATGCGCGATCAGCGCGACCGCGCCGACGCCGAGCACCTGCATCAGCGCATTGACGAGGAACCCCGCATTGCCGGCGGCGGCGACGCCGGCGACGGCAGCCTCGCCGAGCCCGAAAACGAAGTAGAGGTCGACGAGCTGGCAGACCATGATCGTGATCATGCCGACCACGATCGGGGGCGCCATGGCCAGGATGTGGCTCACGATGGAGCCGCGCGTGAGGTCTTTCATGTCATTCCATCCCTGCCGGATTTCCCGGCGGCGTGGCTTTCGGACATCCGTCCGCCAGCCACGCGCCATTCCTCATTCCGCTGCCGCGATCCGTCCGAGCTCCACCACCTGGCGTTCGAACAGCCCGCGATAGATGCCGCCGGATTTTCCGGCGAGCACGGCATGCGTGCCCTGCTCGACGACCTCGCCGCGGTCGAACACCAGGATTCGATCGAGGCTGCGCACCGTCGAGAGCCGGTGTGCGATCACGATCGAGGTCCGCCCCTTCATCAGCCGCTCCATCGCCTGCTGGATCAGCGCCTCCGATTCCGAATCCAGGCTCGATGTGGCCTCGTCCAGGATCAGCACCGGTGCGTCCGCCAGAAAGGCACGCGCCAGCGCGACGCGCTGCCGCTCACCGCCCGACAGCTTCACGCCGCGCTCGCCGACCAGGGTGCCGTAGCCCTTGGGCAGGCGCAGGATGAAGTCGTGCGCGTTGGCGAGCCGCGCCGCGTGCTCGATCGCCTCGAGGCTGGCGCCGGGCCTGCCATAGGCGATGTTCTCGGCGAGCGAGCGGTGGAACAGGATCGGATCCTGCTGCACGATCGCGATCTGGCTGCGCAGCGATTGTTGCGTCGCCTCGGCGATGTCCTGGCCGTCGATCATGACGCGGCCACCGGAGACGTCGTAGAGCCGCTGCACCAGCTTGACGAAGGTCGTCTTGCCGGAGCCGGAACGGCCGACGAGACCGACCCGTTCGCCGGCACGGATCGTCACCGACAGCCCGTCATAGAGCGGCGCGCGATGGCCGCCATAGTGGAACGTGACGTCGTCGAACACGATCTGGCCGCCCTCGATCGCGATCGGCCGGGCATCGGGAGCGTCCGCGATCCCGATAGGCTCGTCATGGATCGCCACCAGCTCCTCCATGTCGTTGACCGAGCGCTGGAGGTTGTTGATGTGCATGCCGACGTCGCGCAGATAGGCGTGGATGACGTAGTAGCTCGTCAGCACGTAGGTGACGTCGCCGGGCGAGGCACGACCCGACATCCACAACAGCAAGGCGCCGCCGATCACGGAGCCCCGCAGGCACAGCAGCACCGAGAGCTGAGCCAGGTTGGTGTAGTTGTAGCGGAACCAGGTCCGCCGCACGCGCACCCGCCAGCGGCCGATCACGCGGGCAAGCCGCGCGTCCTCGCGCGCCTCGGCCCCGAATGATTTCACGACCGCGTTGCAGGTCAGCGCATCGGCCAGCGTGCCCCCGACCTTGGTGTCCCAGGCGTTGGAGACACGCGCGGCCGGCGCGATGTAGCGGGTCGAGAACAGCACAGTCATCGTGACATAGAGCACCGCGCCGAGCGCGATCACCGCGCCGAGCGAGGTCCAGTGCACGCCGAGCAGGATCATCGAGCCGACCAGCACCAGCAGCGAAGGCGCGAGCGCCATCAGGATGGTGTCGTTCAGGAGGTCGAGCGCCCACATGCCGCGGGTGACCTTGCGCACCGTGGAGCCCGCGAAGGAATTGGCGTGCCAGTCGGTCGAGAAGCGCTGCACGCGCATGAAGGCGTCCTGGGAAACGTCGGACATGATCTTCAGCGTGAACGGGACGATCGCCTGCAGACCGACCAGCCGCAGCACCATCGAGGCGAAGCCGAGCGCAACGATCGCGCCGAACGCGACCAGCGCCGCGTGGCGCGCGGCGGGATCGGACGGGCCGAGCGTCAGCGCATCGACCAGATGTCCCGAGAATACCGGCATGAACAGGTCGGCGATGGTCGCGCCCAGCAGACCGCCCCCAACCGTGAGGCCGCGCGCCGGCTGTTTCAGCCAGTGGCGGAACACGAAGGGCAGCACCACGCGGATCGCGGCGGGCTTCTTTGACAAGGCGGTCATGGCGTCATCCGGCCGCTATGCGGCGGGCCGGCTCCATCGATGGACGCATGACGGCTACGAGGGCCGAGGCAGCGTCACTGAGGTCTAGCTTGGGAAGTGGGGCGATCGGGAATTTTGACCCAATCGAAGCTGGCGGAAATGGCCTCTACAGGGCCGAACGCACACCGAGCTTGGACATCGAGCGGGGGCGTTCAATCTGCGAAAATAACGAAATCATGCAAATCCCTCCCCGGTTCGAGTGAATGAGGTGCTGCTTATAAATGCGTCACCTGCGATTTGCAACATGGCCCGCGCGAGATCACGCGCGAGTGTTGCAAATTTGCGGAAGGAGTGGACGCTCGCGGCGCGCCGACGGCCCGCTCAGTGCGCGTCGCCACCGCTGCCGAACGGCGAGTCCGGCTTCTTCAGCAGCGCGACCGTGAGGCTGAGGGCGAGATAGAACAGCGTCAGCACGAAAAAGGCGTCGCCGAAGCTCATCACCACGGCCTGGCGGTGCACGATCTGGCTGAGCTGCTTCATCGCCATCAGCGTGGAATCGCCGAGCCCCTGGAATTTCTGCATGAGCATGTTCAGGGTTTCGGTCGCGGTGGCATTGCCCCAGGTCACGCGCTCCTGCAGGCGGGTGATGTGCAGGTCGGTGCGATCGTTCAGCACGGTGTTGATGACGGCAAGTCCCACCGCGCCGCCAAGATTGCGCATCAGGTTGAACAGGCCGGAGGCGTTCTTCACCCTGTCGGGCGGCAACGTGCCGAGTGCGATGTTGTTGGTCGGCACCATCGCGAACATCATGCCGACGCCGCGCAGGATCTGCGGTATGAGCAGCTCGTAGAAGTCGTATTCGCGCGTGATCCACGTCATCTGGTAGGAGCCGAGCGCGAACACGATCAGGCCGAACGCAACCATGTAGCGCATGTCGATCGTCGCCATCAGCCGGCCGACCAGCGGCGCGACCAGGAACATGGTGATGCCGGAGACGAACATCGTCTCGCCGATCATCAGCGCGCTGTAACCGCGGACCTCGGCGAGATAGCGCGGATAGATGTAGGTCAGGCCATAGAGACCGATGCCGATGCAGAATTGCAGCAGGCAGCCGATCGCGAAATTGCGGTTGGAGAAGGTGCGCAGGTTGACGATCGGCTCGGCCGCCGTGAAGACGCGCCAGAAGAAGGCGATCGCCGAAATCACGCAGATCGCGGCGCAGATCGCCACCGACGTGTCCTGCAGCCATTCATATTGCGGACCTTCCTCCAGCACATATTCCAGCGTGCCGAGGAAGCCGGCCATGAAGATCAGGCCCCACCAGTCGAAGCGGTCGAGCAGCTCGAAATGCGGCTCGTCGAAATCGACCAGCGCCAGTACGCCGAGCGTGATGCCGATGCCGGGAACGACGTTGATGAAGAACAGCCAGTTCCACGTCATCAGGTCGGTGATGTAGCCGCCGACCGTCGGCCCGATGGTCGGCGCGAGCGTCGCGACCAGTCCGATGATGGGACCGACGATGTGGAATTTGGAGCGCGGAAACACGGTGTAGGCCGAGGCGAACACGGTCGGGATCATGCCGGCGCCGAGGAAGCCCTGCAGCGCGCGCCAGAGGATCATCTCCTCGATGGTCGTGGCGAAGCCGCAGAGCAGGCTCGCGATGGTGAAGCCCGCCGACGAGATCGCGAACAGCAGCCGCGTGCCGAAGGCGCGCGACAGGAAGCCCGACAGCGGGATCGCGATGACTTCGGCGATCAGATAGGCGGTCTGGACCCACGAGACTTCGCTGGAGCTCGCCGACAGGCCGGCCTGGATCTCGCTCAGGGACGCCGAGACGATCTGGATGTCCAGGATCGACATGAACATCCCGAACACCATGATGATGAAGGCGAACAGCCGCTTCGGCGCGATGCGCTCCTCGGCGGGGTTCGCCATCATGGCGGGGGATGCAGTCGTGGCGTTCGCCATGGTCCGACCTCGCAGTGCCTGCGGCGACTACTGCGGGTGGATCGCGGTGGGATCGTCGAGATCGACCGCGCTGTCGGCATCGGCCGCGCCGTTGTTGGTGTCGACGGTCGCATAGACCGACATGCCGGCGCGGAGCAGGCCCTGCTTTGCGACCGACTTCGGCACGCGGATGCGGACCGGCACGCGCTGCACGATCTTGGTGAAGTTGCCCGTGGCGTTGTCCGGCGGCAGCAGCGTGAACACCGAGCCCGCGCCCGCCGCGATGCTGTCGACGACGCCGTTGAACTTGCGCATGCCGTAGGCATCGACCTTGATCGTCACCGGCTGGCCGGGGCGGATGCGCTTGAGCTGGGTTTCCTTGAAATTGGCGTCGATATAGACGTCGTCGAGCGGCACGATGTTGCCGAGACGCTGGCCGACCGCGACGAAGTCGCCGGTGTTGACGAGACGGTTGGAGAACGTGCCGTCGACCGGCGCGCGCACCGAGGTGAAGCCGAGATCGCGCTCGGCCTTGGCGAGCGAGGTCTTCAGCTCGGCGAGTTGCGCCTGCGCTTCGGCCTGCTGCGCCTTGGCGACGTCGACATTGCTGACGGCGACGTCATAGGCCGCCTGCGCGGCCTTGACCGCAGCGGCGCCCTGGTCGCGTCCGGCTTCCGAGGTTTCGAACGTGGCGCGCGAGGCGAAGCCCTTGCTGCTCAGCGACTGCTGGCGCTCGTAATCGAGATCGGCGCGCTTCAGGCCCGCCTCCGCGGAGACGAGCTGCGCATTGGCTTGCGTGACCTGGCTTTCGAGGGCCGCGACCTGGCGGCCGATGCGATCGATGGTCGCCTGCTGGGTCGCGATCTTGGTGGCGGCGGCATCGACCGCGATCTTGTAGTCGCCGTCGTCGATGCGGAAGATCACCGCGCCGGCACGCACCGGCGTGTTGTCGCCCGGGAGGATCGCGGCGATATGGCCGGCGACGCGCGCGCCGAGCATGGTGTTGTTGGCACGGACATAGGCGTCGTCGGTGGAAACGTAGAAGCGGCCGACCAGCGTGTAGTAGCCGGCATAGCTCGCCGCCGCGAGCGCCAGCACGAGGCCGACGCCCATCAGGATGAATTTGCGCTTGCCGGATTTCGGCGCGGCAGTGGACGCGGGCGCAGTCGGGGCCGGCTTGTCGGTCACGGGCGTCTCCGGCACCTCGGCGATACGGCGCTTGGCTTCCTCGGCCACATGAGAGCGCAACTGATCGGCAAGGGCCCCCGAATTCTCGGTCCCGGCATCCCCGCCCGTCGGCTCGGACACCACTTCCGGACGAAGGGCGCGCGCAGCCTGGTCTCTCGAAACGGCCATAAAGGCCTCCCCAAATAAAAAACGCGATCCAGGACGGACCGTCGCTCGGCCCATACCCTCTCGCTTAACCTAAATATCATTGACCGAACGGTTCGGTCAATATAGATGATTGCCCCATAAGACGTTATGGACCCGAATCCTTTCTTTGGCTTTCCCGGATCCGGGGTCCTCACCTAAAACCTATCGAGACCCTAAACCAATGGTTGCAGCCGGCCGCGAACATCTCCTTGTCGTCTCCGAAGAGGACAGCTCCAAGCGCCGGCAGATCCTCGACGGCGCCCGCAAGGTATTCATGGATCTGGGCTTCGATGGGGCCAGCATGGGCGAAATCGCGCGCGCGGCCGCCGTCTCCAAGGGCACCCTCTACGTCTATTTCGCCGACAAATGCGCTTTGTTCGAAGCCATCCTCGAGCAGGAAGCGCTCCAGCACGGCCAGGTCGTGTTCAATTTCGACCCGGCGCGCGACGCCGAGACCACGCTGAAGGATTTCGGCCAGGCCTACATCCACCTGCTCTGCCGGCCCGGCGGAGGATCGGCGATCCGGACCGTGATGGCGATCGCCGAGCGCATGCCGGATGTCGGCCGCCGCTACTACCTGCGCGTGCTGGACAAGACCATCAACCGCCTCTCCGACTATCTCAGGGTCCATGTCGCCTCCGGCGCGCTCGACATCGACGATTGCGACCTTGCGGCTTCGCAGTTCATGGAGCTGTGCAAGGCCTCGCTCTTCCTCCCCTTCGTCTTCCAGGCCGCACCGCCGCCATCCGAGGAACGGATGACCGACGTGGTCGACAGCGCGACGCGGATGTTCCTGGCGGCCTATCGGGCGAAATGACAGCGCGCGTCGCCGCGAGAGCCAGACAAGAGTCTCTGTGCGCCTCAGGCTCTCGCGCTAGTCGGCCACCTGCTTCCTGAGCGCGGCGAGATCGTTGACGACCATCTTGGTCGGCCCGGTCGCGATGATGCCCTCGTCCTGAAGGCGATTGAGGATGAGGCTGATCGATTGCCGCGTCGCGCCGATCATGCGCGCGAGGTTGGCCTGCGTGATGCGACCGAGCGAGATCGGGCCGTTCTCGTCCTGCGCCGCGTTCTCGCAAAGCTTGACCAGCAGCAGCACCAGCCGCTCCGCGGCCTTCTGTCCGGCCAGCGTCTGCGCCAGCATCGAGTAGGTCTCACCCTTGAAACCGAGACATTCGATCAGCGCGATCGCGAACGAGGGCGACTGCGCGATCAGCCGCCGGATCATGGCCTGGTCCAGATGCAGCGCCTCGACGCGGCCGAGCGCGCGGGCCGACCAGCTGTGGCGGTGATCGCCGAGGATGTAGGGCGCGCCGACGAAGTCGCCGGCCTCCCAGGTCGACAGCATGAGTTCGCGCCCCTGCGTCCCGGCGTGGGTGCTTTCGACGATCCCGCTGAGGATGATGTGGATGCCGTTCGCCGGCTCGCCCTCCCGCAGCAGATAGTCGCGGTTCGGGTAGGTCGTGAGCCTGCCGGTCTGCATCACGAGCGCCAGATCGGGCTTGTCGAGCGCCTTCAGCAAGTAACGCCCGGTCCCGGCGCCTCGCACCTCGGCACACGGCTCGCCTGGATCGGCCACCTCATGCGCATGACTGCGCCCCACCATCGCTCTCCCTTCGAGTGACGGCTCGAAGGCTAGGAGGTCTCCGGTCGGATTGCAACGCGGCGCGATCGCTCAAGGCCGGACCGCCGTTCTCGTGAATGCTCCTGCCAGGTCGGTGAGCAGGCACTCCCGCCCCGCCGGCGCCAGAAACGTGACGCCGTAGGGCACGCCGGCCGCGGTCACCGCGTTCGGAACCGCGATCGCGGCAAGGCCGAGTGGATTGGCGTAGTTGGTGTAGTAGCCGTTGTTGAAATTGGCCGTGAGCGGATCGCGCGCGACGTCGTCGATGCGGAGCACGGTTCCGACCGTCGGCACGACGAGCGCGTCGTGCGTCTGCCAGAACTCGCGCAGCAAAAGCTGGCACTCCCTGACTTTATAGAGGGCCCGGTAGGCGTCGGCCGCGGAAAATTTCCGGCTGCCGATGACGAGATCGCGCACGATGCCGACGCCGGCATCCGGATGGGCGTCGAAGAACGCCCCGACCGAGACGTCGCGCTCGGCGAGGAACGGCCCAAAGAACATCAGATCGTTGATCGAGGTGAAGGGCGAGAAGTCGACAGGCGCGACCGGCAGATCGAGCCCGCGCAGCCTGCGAAGCGCATCGCCGAACAGCCGCTCGGTCTCCGTATTGCCGAAGAACCTGAGCTGGTCCGCGCGTGGCGTCGCGATGTTCAGCGGCCGTTCCGGCGACGGCTGCTCCGTCCAGCCCGGAAAGTCGGCCGGAGAGAAGCAATCCGCGGGATCGCGCCGCGCCAGCACGCGATAGATGTCATAGCCGTCGCGCGCCTCGCGCGTGTACAGCGAGATGGTGTCGAAGCTCCGGCACGCATAGACCATGCCGCGCTGGCTGAAAGCGCCGGGCGCGGGCTTGAAGCCGGTGACGCCGCAATAGGACGCCGGCACGCGGCCCGATCCGCCCGTATCGGTGCCGAAGGCGAAGGAGGATGTGCCGGTGGCGACCGACACCGCCGCGCCGGAGCTGGAGCCTCCGGGAATGTAGTCGGGATTGTGCGGATTGCGCGCGATGCCGTAGGGCGAGCGCACGCCGACGAGACCGGTCGCGAACTGGTCCATGTTGGTCTTGCCGACATAGATCGCGCCGGCGGCGATGGCGTCGGCCACGACCGGGCTGGTCTCGTTCGCGACATAGGCGAATTCGGGACAGGCCGACGTGGTCTGCTCGCCCGCGACGTCGATGCAATCCTTGACCGAGAACACCAGCCCGTACAGCGGCAGCCTGTCGATCTCGCCGATGCGCCCGTCGAGCGCGCGCGCCGCCGCCATGACGCGTTCGGGATCCGCCTTCGAGATCCAGACGCCGCTCTGGTCGGAATCGTCGAGACGCGACAGCACGTGCGCGGCGACGTCGGACGGCTTGAGCGGCCCGTTCCGATAGGCGGTGAGAAGCTGGCGAGGTGAGATATCCATGTCCGTCACGTTCCTGCGGGTCGGGAAGCGCCGGCGGGCGAACCCGCCGGCATCCCGGCTCTAGCGGCCGACCGCCTTCTCGAGATAGGCGGGCTGGATGAAGGCTTCGAAATCGGCGCGCGGCAGCAGCTTCGGCAGGCGCTCCTGCTTCACCAGGAAGTCCGCCGTCGACAGCAGCGTGTCGACGAACTTGCCCTTCTTCGCGGAGGTGCCGAGATATTCGTCGGTGAGCTGCTGGTTGCAGGGAACCATTCCGGTGCCCTTCATCATGCGCGTGGCGTCCGCGAGCGGCAGCGACAGTTCTTCCGCGATGATTTCCGCCGTCTTCTCCGGATTCTTCAGCCAGAAATCGATGCCTTCGCACTCCGCCTTGATGAACTTCTCGACATAGGACGGATACTTATCCGCGAATGCGTTCATCACCACGCCGATGTCCCAGGTCGGATAGCCGCGCTTGGCCATCTCGCCCGACGTGATCAGGATCTTGCCGCCGTTCTTCACGGCCTTGTCGAGATTCGGCTCCCAGAACCAGGCGGCATCGATGTCGCCGCGAAGCCATGCCGCCGCGATGTCGGACGGTGCGAGATCCAGTATCTTCATCGAGGCGGGATCGACGCCCTCGTCCTTGAGCGCCTGCAGCAGCAGATAATGCGTGGTCGAGCCGAAGGGCGCGGCCACCGTCTTGCCCTTGAGGTCCTTCAGCGAGGCGATGTTCTTGTCGGTGCGGACGACCATCGACTCCACGTAATCGAGCATGTTGATGACCAGGATGCCCTTGATCGGCAATGCTCGGGTCGCACCGATCGCGGTCGGCGGGTTGCCGAGGCCGCCGAAGTCGACGTCGTTGCCGGCGATCGCGCGCAGCATGTCGCCGCCGCCGCCGACCTTGACGTATTTGATGTCGACGCCCGGCATCTCCTTGGCGAGCAGGCCGAGGTGCTTGGTGACGAGCTGCGCGTTCACCAGGTTCAGATAGCCGACGGTCACCTTGGCCGGCTTGTCCTCGGCATGCGCCGTGACCGTGAACGCCAGCGTGGCAGCGGCGAGCGTGGCAACAAGTCTCTTCATCGTATCGATCTCCCCTCGATCAGGATTGGATTCAGGCCCACGGCATCAGCAGTTTTGCGATGCCGCGCATGATGGCGTCGAGCACGACGCCGGTGAGCCCGAGCACGATCAGGCCCATGATCACGACATCGGACAGCAGGAATTTCGCGGCGTCCCAGATCATCCAGCCGATGCCGGCGGATGCCGCGACGATCTCCGCGGCGACGAGAACCGTGTAGATGAACCCGAGCGAGATCCGCATCCCCGCAAGGATCAGCGGCCCCGCGGCCGGCAGATAGACGTGGAACAGCAGGTGGCGCCTGGTCGCGCCGAGCGACTGCGCGGCACGTACATAGACGGGATCGACGCCGGTGACGGCCTGGATCGTCGAGATCACGATGCCCGGCAGGCCCGCCAGAAACAGCAGCGACAGTTTCGAGCTCTCGCCGATGCCGAGCCACATCACCAGGAGCGTATAGAGCCCGAGCGGCGGCAAAGGACGATAGAACTCGATCAGCGGATTGAGCAGCGCGCGTGCGTTGCGCGATACGCCCATGAGGACGCCGAGCGGAATGCCGATCAGGCAGGCCAGCGCGAACGCGACCAGGATGCGATAGAGGCTGGCGCCGAGATGCTGGAGCAGCGTCGCGCCCTGATAGCCCTTGGTCATGGTCTTGACGAACGCGGCCCACACGGCCTGCGGCTTCGGCAGGAACAGCTCGTTGGCCCAGCCCATCTCCGTGACGATGGCCCATGCGGCCAGCAGCATCGCGACGGTCAGCGTCGAGAGCAGCAACGATCGCGAGACCTTCGGCAGCCGCAGAGTGCCGCGGCGGGTGCGATCCGCCGAGATCGGAATGGCCATGGGGCTTGCCTCGATGCTCATGTGCGCACACCCAGGATCTGCATGATGGTCAGCGCGTAGATCCGCGTCGCCATCACCGATTTGGTGATCGAGATGTTCTCGTTGTCGACGGCCCAGCCGTCCTCGCCCGGACCGAAGGTCACGGCATTGATGCCGGCTTCGCGGAAACGGATCGTGTCGTTGAACGCGTTCTTGCGATTGACGCCGGGCTCGCTGCCCATCAGCCGCTTGTAGACGGCGCGCAGGGAGCGGCAGGGCTCCTCCTCGACCGGCACGGGCTCGGTCGCGTTGACGAACAGCGAACCGGGGACCTGGCGCACGGCGACGTTGACGTCGTTGGCGCCGGCGAAGGTCTGCTGTCCGAGCCGCTCGATGTCGGAGATCACGCTTGCGAGCGTCATGCCGGGCACGATGCCGACCACGGCGAGCGTGATGGTGCAGGCGTCGGGCGAGAACTGCATCTCGCCGGGCAGGCCGCCGCGAATGCGCACCACCGAGCAGCAGGGCGGCGTGTGCCCCATGAATTTGCTCGGCACGTGCGTGAACGCCATCTCCTTCAGCCTCGGCAGCAGCTTCGCCGCTTCCATGATGGCGTTGACGCTGATGTCGGGACGCCAGATGTGCGACTTGATGCCCTGGACGGTGACCTCGATCAGGCAGTGGCCGGAATTGGCCACCGAGAGGTTCATGCCCCAGTCCTTGGCGACATCACCCCATGCGGTCGGCTCGGCGGTGATCTCGTAGTCCGCGGTGAGGCCGACCTTGTCGAGCATGTAGATGGAGCCTTCGGTGCCGTTGCGCTCCTCGTCGACGGTGTAGCAGCACATCAAGGTGCCATCGAACTTCACGCCCTCCTCGATCAATGCCTGCACCGCGAGCAGCGATGCCGCCAGATTGCCGCGCGTATCGGAGGTGCCGCGTGCGTAGAGCAGATCGCCGTGACGCGTGGCCTTGAAGGGATCGAAATCCGTCATGTGCCACTTCTCGGGCTCGGCCACCGGATAGGTGTCGAGATGATCGTTGAGGATCAGCGACGGCGCGCCTTCGCGTCCCTTCAGTACGCCGAGCACGTTCGGCCGGTGCGGCTGAGCGCTGTGCTTGGTGACATCCATGCCCAGGGCTTCGAGCTTGCCCGCGACCAGCATCGAGATCGCTTCTTCCTCGGCCGGCGGCAGGTCGGGGTCGAGCGGATTGCCGGAACGCGGCTGGCCGGTGCGGATCAGTTCGGATGCGAGTTCGAGCCAGCGCTCCTCCGTGATACGCGACAGCACGCGCTGTTCGAGATCGGAGCAAGGCGGGGTGACAGGCATCAACATGACGGGTTCCGTTGGCTTCACGGCGCCGGCAGCGCCGCTTCGTTGCAGCGTCTCTATTGCAGCGACTGTGCCAACCGCCGGAAAGGTCCGTCACGGCGTCATTAATGATTTGAATTCAATGACTTGGGACTGAAATTCAGACCGCGCAAATTTTTGCGCGCAAGATCCGCATTGCCGAAGACGCAGCGTTCGCTGCCCGCCGCTGGCCTCACCGGCGGGGGCACTTGGGGCGCCGGCAAACGGATCCGGGCGACGAAGCGTCACGACCGCCTATTCGTCGGTGTAGTCGTCTTCGTCGCGCTTGCTCTTGCGGCCGAGCGAACCGGTGATGGAAGGATCCCGCGCACTCGCATAGGGATTGCGCTGCCGCGCGCGCGCCGCGACCTCGTCGCCGGAGACCGCGGCCGGCTGGCAGATCAGGCGTCGGCTGGCACGGCGCATCAGGTCGACGTGGATGTGATCGTAGTGATAGACGTTCGACCCCGGCGCGAGCACCGTGGTGAAATGCGCGCACGCGCCCGACTGGACGTCGCGGAGGAAGCCCTGTTCTTCCGGCATGCCGCGCCAGCCGTCCTTCACCGTGATGCGGCGGCCGTCGGCGAGCACGAAGGCGGCGATGTCGAGCGCGTTGCCGAAGGCGTGCTCGGAGATGTGTGCGTGGGAATTGCCGTTCATGCCGCGGCAGGAATAGGCGGAGATCTGCTTGATCTCGACCACGCGGGCTCCGAACCAGCGCATCGCCGACGGTTGCACGGTGTCGGCGAACCAGCGGTCGAGCTCGGACACGATCGGGCAGGCTAGCGTCGCGGTCGGCTTGACGGCAACGGGCCCGACGGTGGTGACGGGACTGCCCTGCGCCGGACCGAGACGCGGCAGCGGCTGCTGCGCGGGGGCCTGCGTGTAGGGCGAGGGCCGCGCCGGATAACTCGGCGCGTTCATGTAGCGTGCGGCACCCGCGGCATCCGTGCCATCGGGCGGCAGGTCGATTTCGTCCTCCTGCGGCGGCGCCACGCCGGGCGCGTTGAGCGAGACCGGACCGGACGATGCGCCATAACCGGATGGCTGGCGCACGGCGCTTTCCGGATAGTTCGATCGCGGCGGGTAGGACGATGCGGGCGGATAGCCGGACTGCGGCTGCTTCACCGGCCAGCGCGGCTGATTGCCGATGCTCCGGGGCGGCCGCAACTCTTCGTCGGCGAAGCCATAGCTGCCGGAACCCTCGCCGATGGCAGCGACCTTGAGCGGAAACTCGGCGCCGCAGACGCCGGGACCGGAAATCGGCTCGATACGAACGATTTCCGCGCTCTCCTTGACCGCGCCCGACTTCAGGCACGCGGCTTCCGCCTCGGCCCGCCACGGTTCACGTTCGGCCTGGAAGAAGCCGCGTCCGCAACCCGCAAGCGAAACAAGGACGATGGAGCCGACGAGATACAAACGAACTCCGCGCGTCATGCACGCACGTTCGATGAATTTACTTAAAGACTCTTCAACGTGTCGGCTTCAGTTTTTCGTAACCATGCGGTCGCGCAAGCGACAACGAAGCTGACTTTTTCGGACAGTTACTCTCTGTTAACCATGATGCCTGCGCGGTGCGCGCCTGGGGCGTGCGATCGCAGGGAGCGACGTCATGACGTTCGGCGGAAGACTGAGCGTTATTGCTGCGTATCTTGCTCTGGCCTTCGTCGGCGCGATCGTGCTCGGCGTGATCTAGAGCCAGGGTGCGATCATGTGCGGTAGGCCCGGCAGCCCGCCGCGATCAGAAATTCGAGCAGGACGATCCGGTGACGCCGCCGATCTTGAAGTCGTGGCAGACCAGTCCGGGATTGTCGGGATCGGGATAGCCGTCGTCCTTGTCGCGAACGGTGCGGCTGAAGCGCCAGCCGCGCACGCGCATGCAGCGCTTGTATTGCGCAGATGTCGCCGAACCGTTCCGGGGCGCGCCGAGCTGCGCATCACAAAATGCACTGTCGACATGCAGCGCGTCGTCGCCACGCCGCTGCTTCAGCATGTTGGTCCAGATGTCGGTATCGGCGTGGGCAGGGAGCGCGCTCCCGATCAGCAGCACGGCGATGAGGCTGAGGCATTTCACGTCGGCTCTCCCTGCTTGCGTCGTCACCATCGGTCGCAGGCAGGAGCGCGGCGGGTTCGGTACGGGCCGATTACAAATTGGACAGGAGAACGCGCGGCGCGTCCTCTTTGCGGTTGTGACGTGCATCACGGAAGGCAGCGCAGAGGCGGCCTAGGGTCGAACCACATTCGCTGCATGGCCGACTTCAGGCCATACCGGGACCACGCATTTTCGGGAGGTTGTCATGAACAAGCTCTACGTCGCCGCTACCGCGCTCTTCCTCGCTTCGACCGCCGTCGCCCATGCCGGCAATTCGATCTCGTTCCAGATCGAAGGCCAGCGCATCCGCATCGAGACGCCGCGCAATTGCGCCTCGCTGAACTGCGTGACCATCGTGGCGCCGGGCCTGTCGGACAAGCCGATCAAGCTCAACAACATCAACCTGAACGGTCTCGGCTCAAAGGACGATGACGACGACACCACGCCGGCGTCGACCACGACCGCGCAGCCGGTTCCGGCTCCGGTGCAGCAACAGCCCGTGCAGCAGGCCCCCGTGCCGCCGGCGCCGGCCGTCGCTGCGCCTGCCGCCCCGGCCACCACGGTCGCGGCCGCGCCGTCCGTCGGTTTCGACACGACGACGCAGCCCGCGCCGGTTGCGGCCCCTGCTCCAGCCGCTGCGCCCGCACCGGCCGCCGCGGCTCCCGCTCCGGCCCCCGTGGCCGCTGCGCCCGCCCCGGCGTCGACCACGCCGATCGGCCTGTGGGCGACCGAAGAGAACAAGGGCAATGTCCGCGTCGAGCAGTGCGGCCCCAATCTCTGCGGCTATGCCGAGAAGAGCAACGAGCGGATCCTGATCAACATGAAGCCCGACGGCTCGAAGTGGAGCGGGCGCATCCATGATCCCGACTCCGGCCGCAACTACGACTCCACGATCGCGATGAAGGGCCCGAACGTGATGCGGGTCCAGGGTTGCGCCTTCGGCGGCATGTTCTGCGGCGGCCAGACCTGGAAGCGCATCGGCTGACGCAACCAACATCATCCCGGCCGGGGCAAAGCACCGGCCGGGATTTCTCGTGAGGGGGGAAAGCCCCCCTTTTGAACGTTCACCCCTCCCGTGCGACAGATGTTCATCCGCCATTCAGCCGGGCCACGCTGATATCGGCGGACCTCGCCTCGCGTTCTCACCGGGACTTCATCGTGACTCTGATGGTGGCTTGGCGCCGCTTCGCATTCGCGCTTCCGCTGCTCGCCCTGCCGCTGGCGGCGGCAACGAACGCACACGCGTCCGATGCGACCGAACTCGCACAGGCGCAGCCGCAAGCCCAGCCGGCGCCCGCGGCCTCCCCGACGCCGTCGGCCTCGCCGGCCCCGGCCGCCGCCAACGCGCAGCCCGCCACCGCCGTCGAGCCGATCGGCAACGTCGCCGCCGTGACGGGCATCGCGACGGTGATCCGCGACAAGAACTCCTATCCGCTGCGCGTGCGCGACGACATCTACCTCAACGACGTCGTGCAGACCGCGTCGAACTCCTCGCTCGGCATCACCTTCAACGACGCGACCACCTTCAATCTCTCGGCCAGCGCCAAGATCACCATCGACACCTACGTCTATGAGGACGGCGGCAAGCAGAATTCGGCGATCTTCGACATCGGCAAGGGCACGGTCGCCTTCGTCGCCGCGGCGGTCGCAAGGACCGGCGACATGAAGATCGCGACGCCGACGGCGACGCTCGGCATTCGCGGCACCACCGGCGTCGTCGACGTGCCCGAAGGCGCGGCCGCGAACACCGCCAACAACGTCAACATCAAGCTCTATCCCGACGCCGACGGCCGCGTCGGCCACATCGATGTCAACGACCGCACCAGTGGCGCGCGGCTCGGCGCGCTGACACAGGCTGCCAGCGGCTTTGCGATCCGGCCGGGAGCGGGCGGTGCGGGCGGCATGCGCTTTGCCGCGGTGCCGATCACTATCCCGCCGCAACAGGTCGCCCGCGACCGCGGCTTCGTCAGTCAGGTGCACGCGGCGCAGACCGCAGGCCGGCAGATCGTCACCGAGCAGCGCGACTTCCGCCGCGCCAATCCGGCCGCGAGCCCGCGCATTCCGCGGCCGGCGCAGCCGCCACAGCAACAGCAATTGCGGCCGAACACGGCGCCGGGTCAGCAGCCGCAGCGGCCGAATGGCCAGCCCGGCCAGAACAACCGTCCGGGTCAGCAACAGCCGGGAACGCCGAACCGCCAGGGCGCGCAGCCGCCGCAGCGGCAGGGACAAGGCGGCGCGGTGCAGCCGGGTACGCCGCGCACGGGTCAGGGCCAGCAGGGTCAGCAGCAAGGTTCGGGGCAACCGGCCGGTGTACCGCGCACCGGGCAAGGCACGCAGCCCGGCGGCGCGCCGCAGACCCAGCCATCACGCACCGGCCAGACTCCGCCGACGCCCGGCGCCACGCCGGCACAACCGAACGGGACCGCGCCGCAA
>NZ_JASGFS010000066.1:0-36279 GCF_047605465.1 Bradyrhizobium sp.
TGGTCGTCCTCGACGTCGATCGCGTCCTCGAACTCGCACCCGAGATGATGGCGGCGTGAACCCCGAAACATCGAAGCCGGAGAACCGAAATGAAGACGTGTTTGGTGGTCGATGATTCCAGCGTGGTGCGCAAGATCGCGCGCCGCATCCTGGAAGGCCTGGAATTCGCGGTGATCGAAGCCGAGGACGGCTCGAAGGCGCTCGACATATGCCGGCATCAGCTGCCCGACGCGGTGCTGCTCGACTGGAACATGCCGGTCATGGACGGCTTCGAGTTCATGGGCCACATGCGCCGCCTGCCCGGCGGTGACCAGCCCAAGATCGTGTTCTGCACCACCGAGAACAACGTGGCCCACATTGCTCAGGCGCTCAGCGGCGGCGCCAACGAGTACATCATGAAGCCCTTCGACAAGGACATCATCGCCGACAAATTCGCCGAAGTCGGCTTGCTCCCGGTCGGACAAGCCTTGGTCTGAGTGTGTCCGGTCAAGTGTTCCGACCGGACTGTTCCAGTAGAAGCTTGCGAGAGGCTAACCGTGACCCCGACCGAGTATGAGTATCTGCGCAAATTCCTGAGGGACCATTCCGGTCTCGACCTGTCCGCAGACAAGCAATATCTGATCGAAAGCCGCCTGCTGCCGCTCGCGCGCAAGGCCGGGCTGTCCGGCATCGGCGAACTCGTGCAGAAGCTGCAGGCCGGATCGAGCGCGCTGACCACCAGCGTGGTCGAAGCCATGACCACCAACGAGACCTTCTTCTTCCGTGACAAGGTCCCGTTCGATCATTTCCGCGACACCATCATGCCCGAGGTGATCAAGGCGCGCGCCAGCCGCCGCAGCGTGCGCATCTGGTGCGCTGCGGGTTCGACCGGGCAGGAGCCGTATTCGCTGGCGATGAGCCTGAGGGAGATGGGCGCGGCACTCACCGGCTGGCGCATCGAGATCATCGCGACCGACCTCTCGCAGGAGGTCCTGGAGAAGGCGAAGGCCGGCGTCTACAGCCAGTTCGAGGTGCAGCGCGGCCTGCCGATCCAGTTCCTCGTCAAATATTTCAAGCAGACCGGCGAGACCTGGCAGATCAATCCCGAGCTGCGGGCGATGATCCAGCACCGGCAGCTCAATCTGCTGCACGACTTCGCCCAGCTCGGCACGTTCGACGTCATCTTCTGCCGCAACGTGCTGATCTATTTCGACCAGGACACCAAGATCAACATCTTCAACCGCCTCGCGCGGCAGGTGGAGTCCGACGGCTTCCTGGTGCTCGGCGCTGCCGAGACCGTGGTCGGGCTGACCGATACGTTCAAGCCGATCCCGGATCGTCGCGGCCTCTACAGGCCGAACGATGCGCGTGCGTCGGCAGCCAGGCCGCCTCTCTCCGGCGTGCCGCCGCGCATGGCGGTCGCGGGATTATGAGCATGGCCGAGGACGGCAAGGGCGCGGAGCGCGTGACGTTCAGTCGCGGCTATGATGTCTGCATCATGGCGATCGACGGCACCTGGCGCCGCGACTGCAAGCTCAACGCGATCTCCGACACCGATGCCATCCTCACCGTGGACGGCTCCATCCAGGGGCTGAACCTGAAGGAGTTCTTTCTGCTGCTGTCGTCCACCGGGCTCGCCTATCGCCGCTGCGAACTGGTGCGTGTCAACGGCGCCGAGATGGACATCCAGTTCCTGCGCGGCAAGAACCGCAAGAAGCGCGGCGCGGCCAGCGGTCACGACGCGGCAGCCTGATCGTCGCCGACGGCGCGCGCTCTCTCCTCGCGCGCGTTGCTTCACATTTGTCGAAAACATCCGACAGAATTCACGGCGCCGTTTTTACGCGGCCTAAGCGCGCGCCATGTATCAGTCGTCGGTCTCAATCTCAGGGTACGGCAATGCCAAGAACGTCTCTCTCCCCGCTCCCGTCACGTCTTCCCGAGGCCGCCGAGCGGCGCCCGCTCCAACTCCTGGTGGTCGACGACGACGCCACGCAGCGCAGCCTGATCACGGTTGCGGCAAAGCAGGCCGGCCACGAGGTCACCATCGCCTCGTCCGTCGCAGAGGCGGTCGAAAAGCTTCGCGCCGCGCGTTTCGACTGCGTGACGCTCGATCTCGTTCTGGAGGACGGTGACGGCATCGATGTGCTGCGCGAGATGGCAGAGGCCAAATTCGCCGGGGCGGTGATCGTCATCAGCGGCATGGACGGCAAGCGCCGCAGCGCCGCCCGCGGCTTCGCGCGCTCCGTGGGGATCGAGCTCCAGAGCCTGCCGAAGCCGCTCGACCTCGCGGCCCTGCGCATCAGCCTCGCCAATCTCGGCAAGACCGCGATGGGCCTGCCGTCGATCCACACCTGGGGCGGCGTGGCGTCGGACGCGATCGTCGCGCGCCACCGCGCCTGAAGCGCGGGGGCGGCCATGCGATCGGGTGCGGCAGGTCTGCCGCAGCGGCCGTGAACTGCACCGGACGGCCGGCGGCCTACAGCGATTTCAGCGCGTGGTCGAGGCCGGCCCGGCAGGCATTCAGGGCGGCGCTCGCCGTGGCATAACGGGGCGTGACATCGTCGAGCACGAAGATGTCCGTGGAACCCGCCTCATCGCGGTTGTGATCCTGCGCCATGGCTGCGTCGATCAGGCGCATGCTGCTCTCGATCTGCGCGATCAGAGAGCGAAGGTCAGCGGCGATCAACCGACGGCTGTCGGTTTCGGGGATCGCATCGAGGGTCGGCGTGCCAGCGAAATTTAGCATGGATATTCTCCGTGCTCTGCAATTAGGCACTCCGCCGCTACTTGTGCGTTAAGTCCATGTCCCGTACAAATACGGGTGGGCCGAATCCGCGCCGAACGCCAAGACGGTTGGCGTGGACGCGAGCCTTCCGATGCCGAATGGATGTGGCACATGGCCGAACAAAGCACGCGTGGCGAAATCTTCGTGGTCGACGACGACCCTGCCGTTCGCGACACCTTGTCGATGGTGTTGAAGGCGTCGGGCTATGAGGTGATCTGTTTCGCGGATGGGGCAGCGTTGCTGTCGGTTGCGCGAAGCCGTACGCCGGCTGCGATCCTGCTCGACGTGCACATTCCCGGAAAGTCGGGCCTCGACCTTCTGAAGGAATTGCACGGCGAGGATTATCCCGCGCCGATCTTCATGATCTCCGGTCAGGGCGACATCGCGATGGCCGTGAGCGCGATCAAGAACGGCGCGCTCGACTTCATCGAGAAGCCGTTCCGCGGCAGCGAGATCGTCGGCCGGCTGGACGAGGCCATCGGCGCCTATGCGCGCAGGCAGGCCGAAAGCGCGTCGCCGAAATTCAGCACGCTGCATTTCCCCGGACGCGAGCCGTTGACGCGGCGTGAGCGCGAGGTGCTCGAGCAGTTCGCCTCCGGCGCCTCCAACAAGGAAGCCGGCCGGACGCTCGGGATCAGCCCGCGCACCATCGAGGACCACCGCGCCAACATCATGAAGAAGCTCGGCGCGCGGAATGCCGCCGACCTGATCCGCATCGTGATGACTGCGGCCCAGCGCGCGTCGTAGGGCCGCTTCACTCTCGTGCCCCGGATGCAGCGCGTCTTGCCATGACGCGTTGCAGGGTTCGGCTCATCTCTCCGATCAGGCCTCTAACCGTCCCGGAGCCCGGACCGGCACAGCGGCCGCGCATCAACCGGTCAGCGCCTTGCGGATGATCCGCGCGAGATCGGATTTGCGATAGGGCTTCGCCAGCAGCAGCACGCCCTGGTCCAGCCGTCCGTGATGGATGATCGCATTCTCGGTATAGCCGGACGTGAACACCACCTTGAGCCCGGGACGCGTCTTCAGCACCTCGTCGGCGAGCTGCCGCCCGTTCATCTGGCCCGGCATGATCACGTCCGTGAACAGAAGATCGAACGCCGCTCCCGTTTCGACGATCGCGAGCGCCTCCGCGGCGTTCGCGGCCTGCAGGGTGACGTAGCCCATCGCATGCAGCTGCGTCAGCACGTAGTCGCGCACCAGCTTGTCGTCCTCGACCACGAGGATGGTCTCGTGACCGCCCTCGATCGTCGCCGCCGTCACGCCCTCGCCGATCACGGTCGCCGTCTTTCCGGGCGGCAGATACATCTTGATCGTGGTGCCATGGCCCTCCTCGCTGTAGATCTTGATGTGGCCCGCCGACTGCTTGACGAAGCCGTAGACCATGGACAGTCCCAGTCCCGTGCCCTTGCCGGGTCCCTTCGACGTGAAGAACGGGTCGAACACCCTGGCCAGCATGTGAGCGGGAATGCCGGCGCCGGTGTCGCTCACGGCGATCAGCACATAGTGCCCCGGCCGGACGTCGTTCACGCTGGCGTAGATCTCGTCGAGATAGGCCGCGCCCGTCTCCAGGATCAGCTTGCCGCCGCCGGGCATGGCGTCGCGGGCATTGAGCGCGAGATTGAGGATCGCGGTGGTGAGCTGGTTCGGATCGACGGTCGCGACGCAGCTCTCGTCCTCGAACACGGATTCGATCTGGATCTGCTCGCCCAGCGTCGGCCGCAGCAGCTTCGCGGTGTCGACGATCAACGCGTTGATGTCGATCTCGCGCGGCTGCAGCGGCTGCTTGCGCGCGAAGGCGAGCAGGTGCTGTGTGAGCTCGGCGCCGCGCGCGGCCGCCTCGTCGATCATGCGGGTGATGGCCGCAAGCTGCGGCTCCTTCGCCACCGCGTCCGCCAGGATCTCGATCGTGCCGGTGATGACGGTGAGGATGTTGTTGAAGTCATGCGCCACGCCGCCGGTGAGCTGGCCGACCGCCTCCATTTTTTCGGCCTGGCGGATGCGCTCCTCGGCCGCGATCTTGTCGGTGAGGTCGCGGCAGAAGATGTTGAACAGGAGACCCTCGCGCCGCCGCAGCGCGGTGAGGCTCAGCTCGGCCTTGAATTCGCTGCCGTCGCGGCGGCGGACCATCAGTTCCGGACGGCGGTTGAGTGGCCTGCTCTGTCCGGATTCCAGGAAGCGCTGCAGCGCGGCCCTGATCCGCTCGCGTTCGCCGTGCGCGACGATCAGGTCGATCGTGTCCTTGCCGAGCACCTCGTCGCGGCGCCAGCCGAACAGCTGCTCGGCCTGCGAATTCCAGTTCAGGATGCTGCCGGTCTCGTCGGCCTGGACGAAGGCGTCGAGCGAGCTCTCGACGATGTTGCGGGCAAGGCGTTCGCTCTCGCGCAGCGATTCCTGCGCGAGCCGCGCCTCGGTCATGTCGCGCCCGACGAAGAAGAAGCGCTTCGTCGGCTCCGACCAGTTGCCGAGCCATGACAGCCAGACCTCGTGCCCGTCCTTGTGGAAGCAGCGGGTGTCGGCGAGCTTGGGGCGCTCGCCGCGGCGGAGCGCGCGCATCTCGCTGCGGGATTGCTCGAGATGGTCGGGATGGATGTAGTCGACGCCGCTGTGGCCGATCATCTCTTCCGGTCGGTAGCCAAGAATGGCCTCGGTGCTCGGGCTGATCTGCACCACATGACCGCGCGAATTCATGATCATGATCAGATCCTGCGACGCGTCGAAGATCTGCCGCCGTTCCTCCTGCTGCTGTTGCAGCGCCCGCTCGGCCCGCCGCGCCTCGGTGAGGCTGCGCGCGGACCCGCTGGCGCCGACGATCTCGCCCGAGGCTCCCCTGATCGGCGACAGGCTCACCAGGATCTCGACCGGGCTGCCATCCTTGCGCACGCGAACGGTCTCGAAATGCTCGATCCGCTCGCCGCGCGCGATCCGCTCCAGATAGTCCCGGGGCTCGTTGTCGCGTCCGGCGGGCATGATGATCGAGGACGGCCGGCCCACGGCCTCCTCGGTCGAATATCCGTAGAGGCGCTCGGCGGCCGGGTTCCAGCCGGTGATGGTGCCGTCGAGCGTTTGCATCACGATGGAATCGTCGGAGGATTCGACCGCGGCGCTGAACAGCCGCTCGCGCGCGGCATAGTGGTCGCGGGCCGCTTCGGTGCGCCGCCGCTCCTCGACCTCATGCTCCAGCGCCGACGTCTTCGCCTTGGTCTCCTCGACCATGCGGGCGAAAGCACGCGCCAGCGTGCCGGTCTCGCCCGACGCATCGACCGGGATATCGGCTGAACCGCCGCGCCCGATCGCCTCGACGGCCGTGGTCAGCCGTCCGATCGGGCGTGTCAGCGACTGCGCCAGCAGCACCGCGAGCACGGCGGCGACCAGCACCGCGATGATGCCGATCGTGATCGTGGTCTTCTCGATCGTGGCGGCCGGCGCCATGAAGACGGCATTGGGCACGACGCGGATGATGCCGACCCACTGGTCCTGGGCCAGGATCGCCGGCGACAGCGCGGCCCCGTTCGGTTTTCCGTCGGCCCCGGTCACGATCCTGGTCGCGCCCTGAGACGAGCCGGCCAATGCCGCGAAATACGGAAAATCGTTCTGCCAGTGCGTCGGCTGGCCCAGTTGCGCGCCGAATTCGCGACTGCGGTCCGGATGCACGAGGTAGTCGCCGTCGCGACCGACGACATAGACGGATTCGCCGGGGCGTATCGAGACGCGAATGCGGTCGAACACCTTGCGCATGTCGACATTGATGATGACGATGCCGAACAGCTGGTGATTGGAGCTGAACAGCGGCTCCGCCACGCGCAATGTCGGAACATGCGGTGTCTGGATCACGCCGTCGTCGACGTTGAGGTCGACCGGGGAGACGTAGACCTGATCCTCGGGAAGCTTGATGGCCTGCTGGAAGAAGAAGCGATCGTCCTTGTTCTGCAGGGCGTCGTCGGGAACGACGCGCACGGCGCCGTCCGGGCCGGTCCGGTCGACGCGCAGATATTCGACGCCGTCGACGCCGATGACACGGAACTTCGCGTAAGCCGGGTTGGCGCGGACGTCGGCCGCGAGGCGCGTCAACAGCAGGTCACGCCAGGTCCTTTCGGAGAGGTTGTTGGCCGGATCGACACCGTTGTTGAAATGGGCCTCGATCATTCCGCGTGCCGCGGCATTGGAGCGGAACGTCGCGATGTCGATGCGCGCACCGTTCGTATAGGCCTCGAGCTGCGAGGCCAGGAGCTGGGAGTTGCTTTCGATGCGGTCGAGCACGCGGGGCAGGAACGCCTGCTCCAGGCTGTAGTGACTCAACCAGCCGACCGCCGCGACCGCCGCTGCAACCAGCAGGATCATGGCAATGGCCAATCGGGTTGCGAGAGTCATGCTGGCCCTCGCGCCGCGTCGGGAATCGTCTTCGAACGTCTTGATACGCTGCAACATGGACGATTCTGTCACCCCCGGCCGGAACTGACGTCGGGTCGGCCGATGCGGCGCATCGCTTCCACGTCCATGCAGGGCATGACGACGTCGGGAAACGTTCGGTCCGCCCGGCCTCGACCGGCACCGCGTCCCGCGGTGGTCGCGTGACCGGCGCTCTCGGGAGTCAGGCGGGTCGCGATCTGAACGGCCGGATCGTCATCCAAAATCAGGATGTTGGCCACGTCTGAAATTCCTCCGGGCCGCGGGGCGAAGCCTGAACGGCCATGAATAAAAGCATCAAATGTGAAATTGTTGCGCGGATTCAGGGTCGGCTGCAAGCACTTCGCAATTTTTCCTCAGGCCAAGCGATGTTGCGATGCAACTTGATGCGCGCGTCTGCCCGCATGGCAGGCGCTCGCTGCGATTCACTGCCTTGCGAGAGATGGACTGCCTGTGAGAAGAGCAGGAGGTCACCCCGACGGACGAGGATCATGACCAGGACAAGAAAAACACCCGACCAGTTCCGCAGCGCCCGCTGGTTCGCCCCCGATGATCTCCGCTCGTTCGGCCATCGCTCCCGCGCCATGCAGATGGGCTACGCGCCTGAGGAGTGGAAGGACCGGCCGATCATCGCGATCCTCAACACCTGGTCGGATGCGCAGCCCTGTCACATGCATTTCAAGTCGCGTGTCGACGATGTGAAGCGCGGTATCCTGATGGCTGGCGGCCTGCCGCTGGAACTGCCGGCGCTGTCGCTGTCGGAATCGCTGCTGAAGCCGACCACCATGCTCTATCGCAATCTGCTGGCGATGGACGCCGAGGAACTGCTGCGCAGCCATCCGGTCGACGGTGTGGTGCTGATGGGCGGTTGCGACAAGACCACGCCGGCGCTGCTGCTCGGCGCCACATCGATGAACATCCCGGCGATCTATCTGCCGGCGGGACCGATGTTGCGCGGCAATTGGAAAGGCAAGACGCTCGGCTCCGGTTCCGACGGGTGGAAATACTGGGACGAGCGGCGCGCCGGAAAGATCTCCGATCGCGACTGGGTCGACATCGAAGCCGGCATCGCCCGCAGCTACGGCACCTGCATGACCATGGGGACGGCCTCGACCATGACGGCGATCGCCGAAGCGATCGGCATGACGTTGCCGGGCGCTTCCTCGATCCCGGCCGCGGATGCCAACCATGTCCGCATGGCCTCCGAATGCGGCCGCCGCATCGTGGAGATGGTGTGGGAGGATCTGACGCCGAAGACGATCCAGACGCGCAAGGCCTTCGAGAACGCCATTGCGGTCGCGATGGCGATGGGGTGCTCGACCAATGCGATCATCCATCTGATCGCGCAGGCCCGCCGTGCCGGCCAGGATATCGGCCTCGACGATTTCGAGGTCGCGAGCCGGAAGGTGCCGGTGATCGCCAACGTCCGGCCGAGCGGCGATGCCTATCTGATGGAGGACTTCTTCTATGCCGGTGGGCTGCCGGCGCTGATGGGCCAGATCAAGCCGCATCTGCATCTCGACTGCATCACCGTCACGGGGCGGACTCTGGCCGAGAACATCGCCCATGCCGAAGTGCACAATGACGACGTGATCCGCCCGGTGGACAATCCCATCTACAAGGAGGGCGCGCTCGCCGTGCTGAAGGGCAATCTCGCGCCCGACGGCTGCGTCATCAAGCCGTCCGCCTGCGAGCCGCGCTTTCTCAGGCATACGGGGCCGGCGCTGGTGTTCGACGACTATCCCTCGATGAAGAAAGCGGTCGACGATCCCGATCTCGACGTCACCGCCGACCATATCCTGATCCTGCGCAATGCGGGCCCGCAGGGCGGACCAGGCATGCCGGAGTGGGGTATGCTGCCGATCCCGACCAAGCTCGTGAAGCAGGGCGTGCGCGACATGGTGCGGATCTCGGATGCGCGCATGAGCGGCACCAGCTATGGTGCCTGCATCCTGCACGTCGCGCCCGAATCCTATGTCGGCGGTCCGTTGGCACTGGTGCGGAACGGCGACCGCATCACGCTGGACGTTGCCGCGCGCACCATCAATCTTGACGTGCCCGACGCCGAACTCGAACGGCGCCGCGCCGCCTGGAAGCAGCCCGAGCGTCGCTTCGAGCGTGGCTATGGCTGGATGTTCTCGAAGCACATCAAGCAGGCCAATGACGGCTGCGACTTCGATTTCCTGGAGACCGATTTCGGCGCGCCGATCGGCGAGCCGTCGATCTACTAACGTACTTCGTCGTTCCGGGGGGATGCGGAGCATCGAACCCGGAACCTCGAGATTCCGGGTTCGCGCTCTGCGCGCCCCGGAATGACAAGGGGATACGCAATGACAAAGCTCAGCGACGCGACCCGCGACAAGCTCAAATCCGTCTCCACGGCCACGGTCGCCACCGCGCTGTTCAAGCGCGGTCTGCGCATCCAGATGATTCAGGACGTGCATCCGCTCGGCCCTGACCAGCCGACCATGGTCGGCGAAGCCTTCACCTTGCGTTACATGCCGGCGCGCGAGGATCTCAACACCATCGACGTCTTCAAGGACCGCTCGCATCCGCAGCGCAAGGCGGTCGAGGACTGCCCGCCCGGCGCCGTGCTGGTGATGGACAGCCGCAAGGACGCACGCGCCGCATCCGCAGGCGCGATCCTGGTGACGCGATTGATGAAGCGCGGTGTCGCCGGCGTCGTCACCGACGGCGGCTTTCGCGATTCGGCCGAGATCGCCAGACTCGGCTTTCCCGCCTTCCACCACCGTCCCTCGGCGCCGACCAATCTGACCCTGCACCAGGCGATCGAGATCAACGTCCCGATCGGTTGCGGCGACGCCCCGGTGTTTCCGGGCGACGTGATCCTCGGGGATGCCGACGGCGTCATCGTCATCCCCGCGCATCTCGCCGACGAGATCGCGAACGAGACCTTCGAGATGACCGCGTTCGAGGATTTCGTCACCGAGGAAGTCGGCAAGGGCCGCGGCATCTTCGGTCTCTACCCGGCGACCGACCCGCAGACGCTGACGGATTTCGCGGCGTGGCGAAAGAAGAATGGGCGGTAATTAGACTCATTCTGGCGCAAAAACTTTTAGTGCCGTCCGGGCGTCCGCGGGCACGACGACGAAGCTTACGCCTCCGCCATCCCTATCGCCCACAGCGCGAACGCATAGACGATCGCGACTTCGTCGAGCCGGTCGAAGCGTCCCGATGCACCGCCGTGGCCGGCGCCCATGTTGGTGCGGAGCAGGACCGGGCCGCCGCCGCTCATGGTGGCGCGCAGGCGCGCGATCCATTTGGCGGGCTCCCAATAGGTGACGCGGGGATCGGTCAGTCCGCCCATGGCGAGGATCGCCGGATACGCCTTCGCCGCGACGTTGTCGTAGGGGGAATAGGACAGGATGGTGCGGAAGTCCTTCTCGCTCTCGATCGGGTTGCCCCATTCAGGCCATTCCGGCGGCGTCAGCGGCAGCGTGTCGTCGAGCATGGTGTTGAGCACGTCGACGAACGGCACCTCCGCGACGATGCCGGCGAACAATTCGCCGGCGCGGTTCGCCACCGCGCCCATCAGCATGCCGCCCGCCGAGCCGCCATGGCCGACGATGCGTTTCGCGCTGGTGTATCTGGCGTCGATCAGCGCGCGGGCGCTGGCCGCGAAGTCGTCGAACGAGTTGGTCTTCTTCTCGCGCTTGCCGTCGAGATACCAGCCCCAGCCCTTGTCGGCGCCGCCGCGGATATGGGCGATGGCGTAGACGAAGCCGCGGTCGACCAGCGACAGGCGATTGGCGCTGAAGGAGGCCGGCATCGCCATGCCGTAGGAGCCGTAGCCGTAGAGCAGCAGCGGCGCCGAGCCGTCCAGCTTCAGCCCGCGGCGGTGGAGGATCGACACCGGCACCTCGGCGCCGTCATGGGTCTTCGCCATGATGCGCGTGGTGACGTAATCGGCGGCGTTATGTCCTGATGGAATCTCCTGGCGCTTGCGAAGCACGCGCGTACGCGTCGCCATGTCGTAGTCGTAGACCTCCGATGGCGTCGTCATCGACGAATAGGAGAAGCGCAGGTTCGTCGTCTCGAACTCGTATGAGCCCATGGTGTCGAGCGAATAGGCCGCCTCGTCGAAGGCGATGGCGTGCTCTTCCCCGGTCGCGAGGTCGCGGATCACGATGGCCGGCAGCGCGTTGGCACGTTCCAGCCGCACCAGGTGCCCGGCATAGAGGTCGAGATCGATGATGTAGATGCCCGGGCGATAGGGGATCAGATCGCGCCAGTTCGCGCGCTCGGGCGCCTTGAGCGGCGCGGTCACGATCTTGAAGTCGATCGCGTCGTCCGCGTTGGTGAGGATGAAGAGCTCGTCGCCGCGGTCGGCGAGCGAATATTGCACGCCTTCCTGTCGCGCCGCGACCAGGCGCGGCGGCGCCTCGGGATGCGCGAGGTCGATCAGCCGCTGCTCGCTGGTCTCGTGGTCGCCGCCCGCGATCACGCAGAAGCGGCCGCTGGTGCTCTCGTGCAGGTGGGTGAACCAGCCGGAATCCTGCTCCTCGTAGACCAGCGCATCGTCGGCCTGCTTGGTGCCCAGCCGGTGCAGCCACACCTGCATGGGACGGTGGTTGTCGTCGAGCTTCACATAGAAGAAGCTCTTGCAGTCCTTGCTCCAGACGATGCCGCCGTCGGTCTCCTCGACGACGTCGTCGAGATCCTGGCCCGTCGCCCAGTCGCGGACGCGGATGGAGAAATATTCGGAGCCCTTGGTGTCGGCGCTCCAGGCCTGCAGCTTGTGATCGTGCGAATGCCGGCTGCCGCCGAACTTGAAATAGGTGTGGTCCTTCGCGAGCGCATCGCCATCGAGCACGACATGGCTCTCGCCGCCGTCACGCGGCATGCGGCCGAACAGTTCATGCTGCCCGCCCTCGCGGAATTTGCGGAAATAGGAGAACGGTCCGTCGGGAGACGGCACGCTGGAATCGTCCTCCTTGATGCGGCCGCGCATTTCGCGGACCAGCGTCTTCTGCAGCGGAGCGGTATGCCCGAGCAGGCTCTCGGTATAGGCATTTTCCTCGTCGAGATATTTGCGGATGTCGGGATCGAGCACGGACGGGTCCCGCAACACCTCCTGCCATTTCGCGTCCTTCAGCCACGCATAGTCGTCGCTCACGGTGATGCCGTGCCGGGTGAAGGCGTGCTCCCGGCGCGGGGCGACGGGCGGGCGGGTCTGGCTGTTGGCGTTGGGCAAATCGTTCCTCGTGTCAGTCCTGGCGTGTCTCGCCTCTATATCAGATCGAATGCGGGTGATTTAAAGAAGGATCCGCCGCTCGCGTGACATGATACCGGCGTCAGCCATCGCCTTTCCCTGGGGCCGCAAGCCCTTGCGCTCGCGGCGGCGACGGTGTGTGGCGCTACACGGGGGGCGCGGCCGCTAGCCCGGATGCTTCGGGCCCCGCATCGTATTGCGATCGATGTCGCTGCGCTTGAGCAGATAGTCCAATCCGCCGACGCGGTACCAGCGATAGCCATAGGGCTCCAGCAGAATGCGGTGCTGGCCGCGCTTGCCGGCGCGACTGTGGTCTTCCGCGAGCAGGTTGATCAGGTGCGTGCCGGCCTCGCCGGGCAGCCCCGTGGTGAACGTGGTCTCGCGCGGCTTTTCGTCGAGATTGTGCACGAACAGCACGGAATTGTTCCGCCAGTCGTAGCGCATGATGAAGACGGCCGGATCGCGGGTCGGAATGATCGCGAAATCGCCCCAGCCGATCTCAGGCACCTCCTTGCGCATGCGGATGACGCGCTCGGTCCAGTTCAGCAGCGAATTCGGATCGCGCCGCTGCCTGGCGACATTGACGTGCTCGAACCCGTAAGGCCCTTGGTCGATGACGCGGCTCGCCGGCCTGTCGCTCTTGGTGAAGCCGCCATGCGGCTCGGTCGACCATTGCATCGGCGTCCGCGCGCAATTCCGCTCCGGCAGCGAGAGGTCGTCGCCCATCGCGATCTCGTCGCCGTAGCGGATCACGGGCGTCCCCGGTAGCGTGCACATGAGGCTGTAGGCCAGTTCGAGCCGCCTGCGGTCGCCGCCGAGCATCGGGGCGAGCCGGCGGCGGATGCCGCGGTCGTAGAGCTGCATGTCCTTGTCGGGACCGAACGCCTTGAACACCGTGTCGCGCTGCGCCTTGGTCAGGCGGCCGAGATCGAGCTCGTCGTGATTGCGCAGGAATAGGCCCCATTGTGCCGACGCGGGCCGCGGCTTGGTCGCCTTCAGCGCCTTCGCCAGCGGCCGCGAGTCGCCGGAGGCGAGCGCATAGAACAGGTGCTGGTTGACGTGGAAGTTGAACATCATGTGCATGCGGTCGGCGTCGCGGCCGAAATACTCCATGTCGGTTTCCGGCAGCACATTGGCTTCGGCGAGGATGATGGCGTCGCCCTGCCGCCATTGCAGGAATTCGCGGAACGCGCGCAGCATGTCGTACTGCTCGACCGGCTTCTTCACCTTCGCGCCCTTGGTCGCGATCACGAACGGCACGGCGTCCATGCGGAAGCCGGAGACGCCGAGCTGGATCCAGAATCCCATGATCTTCAGGATCTCGGCCTGCACGTGCGGGTTCGACGTGTTGAGATCGGGCTGGAAATCGTAGAAGCGGTGGAAGTACCAGGCGCCTGCTTCCTTGTCGCGCGTCCAGGTCGATTTCTGCACGCCGGGAAACACCATGCCCTTGTTGGCGCCGGAAGGCTTCTTGTCGGACCACACGTACCAGTCGCGATAGGGCGAGTTCCTGTCGCGCCGCGCTTCCTTGAACCAGTGATGCTGGTCCGAGGTGTGGTTGACGACGAGATCGATGATGACGCGGATGCCGCGCTGCTTGCAGCCATGGGTGAATTCGACGAAATCGCCGAGCGTGCCGTAGCGGGAATCGACGCTGTAATAGTCGGCGATGTCGTAGCCGTCGTCGCGTCCCGGCGAGGTCTGGAACGGCATCAGCCAGATCGTGGTGATGCCGAGACCGTGCAGATAGTCGAGCCGGCGCAGCAGTCCCTTGAAATCGCCGACGCCATCACCGTTGGCGTCCATATAGGTGCCGACGGAGAGGCAGTAGATCACGCCGTTCTTGTACCAGAGATCGTCGATCATGCGCGAGCAGCCTCGATGATCCGCCCCGGCGGCGGCTGCGTGATAAGTGCGCAGCACAGGCGAGGTTCCGCGCGTTTGGCCCGCACGGGAGAGTGGCCCGGGACGCGTCAGGCGCGCCGCGGAATGACGGGTGCGATGGAATCGGCTAAGCTCGCCTCATGGACAGCACCGCCCGGAACATCGCCCTCGTGCCGCCGCCGGATCGCCGCCAGTCGGAGACGGCGCTGGCGATCGCGCGCGGCACCGCGCGGCTGCTGCGCTCGCTCGGTTTCACATGCATCAGCGAGTTGCCGCTGCCGTCGGGCCGTCGCGCCGATCTGGTGGCCTTGAACGAGCGCGGCGAGATCTGGATCGTCGAGATCAAATCGTCGCTCGAGGATCTGCGCGCCGACCAGAAATGGCCCGAGTACCGCGCCCATTGCGACCGGCTGTTCTTCGCCTTCACGCAGGACCTGCCTTGCGAGATCTTTCCGCAGGATACCGGCCTGATCGTCGCGGACGCCTATGGCGCGCATCTGCAGTGCGAGGCGCCCGAGCACAAGCTGCCGGCGGCGACGCGCAAGCAGATGACGGTGCGCTTCGCGATGGCGGCCGCCTTGCGGATCAACCGCCTGGTCGACCCGCAGGGTCACGCGGATTTCTGGGAATAGCGACGTCGGCACTCGTCGTGGCCGGATGCAGCGAAGCGCATCCAGGGCCGATCAGCCGTATGCGGTCACTGCGGATGATAGGCGATGCAGACACCGTAGCTGCAGGATGGGCGGAACGCAGCGTGCCCGCCGTTCAAGTCGACGATGATCGAAGATGGAAATGGGGGGCACGGCGCTTTGCGCCTTTGCCCACCCTACGAGACCATTATCGCGGCGCGCGCTTGGCCAGGATGCGCTGCAAGGTCCGGCGGTGCATGTTGAGCCGGCGCGCGGTCTCCGAGACGTTGCGGTTGCACATCTCGTAGATGCGCTGGATGTGTTCCCAGCGCACGCGGTCCGCCGACATCGGATTGGTCGGCAGCTCGGACTTCTCGGAGCTGGTCGAGAGCAGCGCGGCGACGACGTCGTCGGCATCGGCCGGCTTCGAGAGATAATCGATCGCACCCATCTTCACCGCGGTGACGGCGGTGGCGATGTTGCCGTAGCCGGTCAGTACGATGGCGCGTGCATCGGGGCGCTTCTTCTTCAGCGCCGAAACCACGTCGAGGCCGTTGCCGTCGCCAAGCCGCAGATCGACCACGGCGAAAGCGGGCGCGCCCCTGCTGATCTGAGCCAGTCCATCCGAGACGGTATCGCACGAGGTCACCGTGAAGCCGCGCGTCTCCATGGCGCGCGACAGCCGCTCCAGAAACGGCTTGTCGTCCTCGACGATGAGCAGCGAGCGGTCGGTCTGTTCGTTCAGTTCGGCGATGGCGTTCAAGGTTTTGTCCTCTCTCCAGCGCTTCTACATATGGCGTCGCAATCGGCCCGTGCCAAGGCCGCCAATAGTCGATCGGGCGTCCTGTGCGACGCAAGGTCGCGGTCTATCCTATTGTTTCTTCGAGCGTCTCGATAGCCTCAAATCGCTGTCTGGGCCACGCAATGTTCACCACGGCGCCGTGTTCCGGAAAGGTCCGGTTGGTAAACGAAACCTTGGCGCCGGTGCGCTCGAGCAGCGTGCGCGCGATGAACACGCCGAGGCCGAGGCCGCGCTGCTCGCCGCTGCTCTCCTGGGAGCGCCGCCGCGACAGATAGGGCTCGCCGATCCGGTTGAGGATATCAGGGGGAATTCCGGGGCCGTCGTCGGAGATCACGAGTTCGATCGTGTCCTTGTTCCACCACGCGTTAACCTCGACCGTGGTGCGGGCGAAATCGACCGCATTCTCGACGATGTTGCCGACGCCGTAGAGGATCGCCGGGTTGCGGGAGCCGACCGGCTCGGCCACGGCGGCGACCGCGATCCGCACCTTGATGTCGACGCCGAAATCGCGGTGCGGCGCCACCACCTCCTCGATCAGCTCCGAGAGCTTCATGCGATCGAACGGCGCGCCGGTGGAGGAGAGCTGGGTGATCTTGCTGAGGATGTCGCGGCAGCGCTGCGTCTGCTCGCGCAGGGTCTTCAGGTCGGCGGCGAAGCTCGGGTCCTTCACCGTCTTTTCCAGCTCGCGCGAGATCAGGAAGATGGTCGCGAGCGGCGTGCCGAGCTCGTGCGCGGCGGCAGCCGCGAGGCCGTCGATCTGGGTCAGGTGCTGCTCGCGGGTCAGCACCAGTTCGGTGGCGGCCAGCGCGTCCGCGAGCTTGCGCGCCTCCTCCGTCACCTGGAACGAGTAGAGGCTGGTGACGCCGATCGCCAGCACGATCGAGAGCCATACGCCGACGAGATAGATCGGCGGCAGCACCAGCGGATCGTCGGAATCCCACGGCAGCGGAAAGTGGAAGAAGAACAGGACCGAGGCACAGGCGACGGCGAGCAGGCCGAGGCCGAAGGTGGAGCGCGCCGGCAGCGCGGTCGCCGAGATCAGCACGGGGGCGAGAAACAGGAACGAGAACGGGTTCTGCAGTCCGCCCGTGAAGAACAGCAGCCCGGCCAGTTCCACGATGTTGAGCGCGAGCAGTCCCGCCGCCTGCATCGGCTCCAGCCGCTGCATCGGATTGACCGCGGTCTGAAGCGCCAGGTTGAGGATCGCCGACAGGGCGATGATGCTGACGCATGGGACGATCTCGACGTTGAACTCCAGCCCCTGCGCCACGATGAAGATCGCGGCGAGCTGGCCGAGCACCGCGAGCCAGCGCAGCCGCAGGATCGTGTCCAGGCGGATATGCCGCTGCGGGTGGCGAAAGTCGGAATCGGCAATTTCGGTCATATCGGCCAATGTGGCGGTGCTTTCTCGATCACGAACCTGCAGCTTACAGGATCGCGGGGTTGCAAGCCTCATACATCAAGTCTTGCGCTCATGGCTGCAATAGCAGAAGAACGGCCCAGCATGACCGAGAATGACAAGGGTTCAAGTCGGCCGACTGTCGCGGATCGCGCTTCTTCCGCGGCGATTGCGGTCGATCACCTCGTCAAGCTCTACAAGCAGACCCGCGCCGTCGACGATATCTCCTTTTCGCTTCCACGCGGCAGCATCACCGGGCTTCTGGGCGGCAACGGCGCCGGCAAGACCACGACCATCGCGATGATCATGGGCCTGGTGCTGCCGACGTCGGGGCGCGTGCGGGTGCTCGGCCATCCGATGCCGGAAGAGAGCGCCGCGGTGCTGGGGCGGATGAATTTCGAGAGCCCCTATGTCGACATGCCGATGCGGCTCACGGTGCGGCAGAACCTCACCGTATTCGGCAAGCTCTACGCGGTGAAGGGCCTCCCCGAGCGCATTGCCAGGCTGGCCGAGGATCTCGACCTCAACGATTTCATCGACCGCGCCACCGGCAAGCTCTCGGCCGGGCAGAAGACCCGCGTCGCGCTCGCGAAGGCGCTGATCAACCAGCCCGAATTGCTGCTGCTCGACGAGCCGACCGCCTCGCTCGATCCCGATACGGCCGACTGGGTGCGGGCGCATCTCGAGCGCTATCGCCGCGACAACGGCGCCACCATCCTGCTCGCCTCGCACAACATGCTCGAGGTCGAACGGCTCTGCGACCGCGTCATCATCATGAAGCGCGGCCGGATCGAGGATGACGACACGCCCGAGGCCATCATGGCCCGCTACAACCGCTCCACGCTGGAGGAGGTCTTCCTGGATGTCGCGCGCGGCCGCGTCAACGGCGCGCGGGAGGCGACGTCATGAGCGAAATGTCCCTCCATCGCGGCCTGTCCGCGCAGCGCATCGGCGCGATGATCCTGCGCTACTGGTATCTGCTGATGTCGTCCTGGCCGCGGCTGCTCGAGCTGTTGTACTGGCCGGCGCTCCAGGTCGTCACCTGGGGCTTCATTCAGCTTTATATCGCGCAGAATGCGAGCTTCTTCGCGCGTGCCGGCGGCACGCTGATCGGCGCCGTCATCCTCTGGGACATCCTGTTCCGCGGACAGCTCGGCTTCTCGATCTCCTTCCTGGAGGAGATGTGGGCGCGCAATCTCGGCAACCTCATGATGAGCCCGCTGAAGCCGATCGAGTTTCTGCTGGCGCTGATGGTCATGAGCCTGATCCGGCTCGCGATCGGCATCATCCCGATGACGCTGCTCGCGCTGTTCCTGTTTCACTTCAACATCTACGATCTCGGCCTGCCGCTGATCGTGTTCTTCTGCAACCTGATCTTCACGAGCTGGGCGGTCGGCATCTTCGTCTCGGGCCTCGTGCTGCGGAACGGGCTGGGAGCCGAGACCATCGTCTGGAGCCTGATGTTCGCGATCATGCCGCTGGCCTGCATCTATTATCCCGTCAGCGTGCTCCCGGTCTGGCTGCAATACGTCGCCTGGGCGCTCCCGCCGACCTATGTGTTCGAGGGGATGCGGGCGCTGCTGATCGAAAACACCTTCCGCACCGACCTGATGCTGCATGCGCTGGCCATCAATGCCGGTCTTCTGGTTGCATCTTTTTGGGCATTCCTTGCCCTTTTGCGCAGCGCCAGAAAGAACGGCTCGCTGCTGTCGGGCGGCGAATAGCGTCACTTTCCCGTGGACTTGGCCTGGTTTCGGCCGTTTCGGCCACGTAGATGTACGGAACGATGCATTGACGCAATATTACGCATTCGGCAGTATGCTGCGATGCGAAGAGGATATCATTATGCCCATTGGTGAGTTCGGCGGCGCGCCGCCCCTGGCGGCTGAAGGCAGTCCGGTCCTGACGACGCCGATGTACTGGATGTACGAGATGGCGCAGGCCTCTCTCAATCCGGCACGTGCCGTCAGCGACGCGACCAAGCTGCTGTTCCAGAATCCGCTCAATCCCTGGGCGCGCACCGAGGTCGGCAAGTCGGTGGCTGCGGCCTGCGAGTTGTTCGAGCGCACGACGCGCCGCTACGGCAAGCCGGAATGGGGTCTCAACGACACCGAGGTCAACGGCACCCGCGTCCCCGTCGAGATCCGTCCGGTCTGGGAAAAGCCGTTCTGCAAGCTCTTGTACTTCGATCGCAAATTCACCCGCCCGCTGCGCAGCCCGCAGCCGCGCGTGCTGATCGTCGCGCCGATGTCGGGCCACTATGCGACGCTGCTGCGCGGCACGGTCGAAGCCTTCCTGCCGGCGCATGAGGTCTACATCACCGATTGGGCCGACGCCCGCATGGTGCCGCTCAGCGAGGGCCGCTTCGATCTCGACGACTACATCGATTACGTCATCGAGATGCTGCACGTCCTCGGCGGCAACACCCATGTCATGGCGGTGTGCCAGCCCTCCGTTCCCGTGGTTGCGGCCGTCTCGATCATGGAAGCGCGCCGCGATCCCTTCGTGCCGCTGTCGATGACGCTGATGGGCGGCCCGATCGACACCCGCCGCAATCCGACCGCGGTGAACAAGCTCGCGCAGGAACGCGGCATCGACTGGTTCCGCAACACGGTCATCACCAAGGTGCCGTTCCCGCATCCGGGCATGATGCGCGACGTCTATCCGGGATTCCTGCAGCTCAACGGCTTCATCAGCATGAATCTCGACCGTCACATGGACGCCCACAAGCGCCTGTTCGCCAATCTGGTGAAGGGCGACGGCGACCTCGTCGACAAGCATCGCGATTTTTATGACGAATATCTCGCGGTGATGGACCTCTCCGCCGAGTATTATCTGCAGACCGTCGACACCGTGTTCGTGAAGCACTCGCTGCCGAAGGGCGAGATGACTCATCGTGGAACTCTCGTCGAGCCCTCCAAGATCACGCGCGTCGCGCTGATGACGGTCGAAGGCGAGAACGACGACATCTCCGGCCTCGGTCAAACCGAAGCAACGCACGGATTGTGCAGCTCGATTCCGGATCATCGCCGCGTTCATTACGTCCAGAAGGGCGTTGGACATTACGGTGTGTTCAACGGATCGCGCTTCAAGTCGGAGATCGTGCCGCGCATCCACGACTTCATGGTGTCGGCTGCGAATCTGAACGCGTCGCAGGCGCTCGCGGCCGAATAGACGCGTTTTTCGGCTTTCCCGTCGAAAATTCAGACCCTGCCGGAGGTTCCGGCGGGGTCTGGTTCCCTCCAAATTCGAGGTATTTAGGTAGCGTTATAGGAGTGAGTCACCCCTCACCCCTTGGGGGTGCCGCATGCGTCCAGCGGGGGCGAAAAAACCCGGTTCCAACCCCAGTCTGTAGGGTCTCCCGGACGCCAGACCCCTGTATATTGGGCAAATGATTTGTTTTTGCGCCGAGCGCTTTCCCTGGCGGCGGTTATGGCAGAATCCGGGCGAACTCCTGCTCCCCGGACTCACAGACATGGCCACACGCGCGCTCCTCTATCGGCGGCCCCACGAACCGAAGACCCTCCTGATCACCCATGGATCGCAATATTTCGCGATCCGGCTGCGCCGTCATCGCCGCGCGCGGCGTTACACGCTCAGAATTCATCCGAGCGATCGCGAAGCCATCCTCACCATGCCTCCGCGCGGCACACTCGCCGATGCCAAGGACTTCGCGCAGCGCCACGGCGCGTGGATCGCCGCACGTCTCGGACGTTTGCCGAAGGCCGCGCCGTTCCAGCCCGGCACAGTGATACCGCTTCGCGGCGTTCCTCATCGCATCGTTCATCGCGCCGGTGAGCGCGGCACGGTGTGGACCGAGGTGCGCGATTCCGGCGAACGCATCCTCTGCGTCGCCGGTGGTGTCGACTATGTCGACCGCCGCGTGAGCGATTTCCTCAAGCGCGAGGCGCGCCGCGACCTCCAGCGCGCGGCCGAAGCCTATGCGGCCGAGCTCGGTGTCAAGGTCAAGCGGCTCTCGATCCGCGATCAGTCCAGCCGGTGGGGCTCCTGCACCTCGGCGGGCTCGCTGTCGTTCTCCTGGCGCCTGATCCTCGCGCCGCCCTTCGTGCTCGACTATCTCGCCGCACACGAGGTCGCCCATCTCGTCGAGATGAACCACTCGGCGCGGTTCTGGCGCGTCTGCGGCAAGGTCTGTCCGTCGATGGAACGCGCCAAGAAGTGGCTCGACACCTGCGGCAACGACCTGCACCGCTACGGGGTCGAGGACTAGGCCCGGCCGCCCGACGCATACTGTCATCGCCCGCCTCGTGCGCATTTTCGCGCCGGAGCGGGCGATCTTGCATTCAGGGGCCGTTCTCGTTGTGCCGAACGGCCGCGGCCCATTGCATTGCCGCCTTCGCGGGCACTGACGGTCGAGAACGCAGCGAAATCTGTGCATGCCGCTCGGCTCATCTCGCGTGTCGCGATGATCGGGCGCCGGGCGAATCTTGCCAACTGCGGAGGCCTGCGAGATGATGAATCCGCAAAGGCCTTGGAATAGTGACCCGCGAATTGATTCCCACGAGCGAGGTGTTTACTCGCTCCGAATGCGACGGTGAGATCTCGTCGCGCGACTGGGCCCATCTGGCGGCCCTGTTTCTCCTGCAGCAGCCCATCGAGGACGCCATCGCTTCCATCCTCGCCGCCCTGGGCGAGGCCGCGAAATCGGATCGCGCCTGGATCTTCGAATATGATTCCGAGTTGCTGCGGTTCCGCAACACCCATGAATGGTGCCGTGATGGAACCGAGGGCTTCGTGCAGGATCTGCAATATGCCCCGGTCACGATGATCGGCTGGCTGCATCGTCATCTGGTGCTGCGAAAAGCGGTGATGATCAACGACGTCGGGAGCCTGCCGCGGACCGCGCGCGCGCTTCAGGCGGAAATGTTGCGCCAGGGTGACAAGAGCGTGCTCTGCGTGCCGGTCTTCCACGACGGAAAGCTGCGCGCCTGCATCGGCTTCGATGCGGTGCGTGCGAAACGGCGATGGGGCGTGGTCGTCATCCGAAGTCTTTTCCAATGCGCCGATCTGATTGCGGCCGCGCGCTATGGCGCCCGGGCGACGGACGATCCGAAGGCCGTGGCCGGCTTCTCCGCGCCGGTTTATCTGCGCAAGGCCAACGGGATACGCGGCGTGCAACTGACAATGATCGTCGGCTTGCGTTCCTCCGGAGACTACACCGAGGTCTGGCTGTCGGATGGCACGATGGTTCTGGACAATCGTCCGCTGGTGCAATGGATGGGATTGACCCCGCGCGCCGAGTTTCTGCGCGTGCATCGGACCGCGATCGTCAATCTCAGACAGATCCGCAACGTCGACCGTCGCGCGAGCGGCGCCTGGCAGGTGTCGCTGCAGCATGTCGACAATGCGTGGCCGGTGTCGCGCGCCGGCCGCGCCGAATTACGAGTCCGGCTGGGGCTCTAGAGTGCGCGTATCGACGCCGTTAACGCCTTGTTAACTTGCTGTTTTCCGTTTCGAATCTCGATTCGGATTGCAACCTAGGGTGACGTTGGTCGAACCCGCGTGTCGATTCAGCGACGCACGGTTGCCCGCGCATGATTCGCCCCGGAACGTCATTGCAAAACGTTTCCGACTTCATGTGGCGATTTCCGAGATGATCCATCACCCGAGGCGAATGTCTCCACGCGCGTTGGCGTCCTTCTCGAGCGCATTCCAATCGTCCACCTCCCTCGCGCGAACATTCGTGGTGCTGACGGGATCGATCGCCTTGTCCGTCGTCACAGCGACGCCGTTGTTCGCACAGGCCTCCGGCAGTGGCGGCGGTGGCGGAAGTCACGGCTGGGTCAAACCGACCGAAGGCGGCGCGGGCGCGACCGCCGCAAGTTCCGCTTACGGTGGCGGCGGCGGCGGTGGCGGCGGCAGAAATCATACGAGCGCCGATCAGTCGACCGGCGGCACGGGCGGCGGCAACGGCAGTCACTTCGACGGCGGCGGCGGGGGCGCATCCGGCGTGGTCGGATTCGACGGCAGGACGTCGACGCTTCCGTTCAACGCCGGATCATGGATCGGCACCGATGGCGGCGCCGGCGGCATCGGCATCACCGCGCCGGACAACACCCAGAATCCATTGGCGAACGGTGTCGACGGCAGCAGCGGTGGCGGTGGTGGCGGCGGTGCAGCCGGTGCGGTGCTGCCGGGTGCGGCGTCGACCTATGTGACCGGCGTCGGCGTGACCATCAAGGGCGGCAACGGCGGACAAGGCGGCGACGGAGGAAGCGGCGGCAGCACCGCGTCCGTATCGTTTTCCGGCGGCGCCGCCGGTGGTGGCGGCGGCGGTGGCGGCGGCGCGGTCGGCATCCTGCTCCAGGGCGGCTCGCTCGAGATCAGCGCCAACACGACCGTCTCGGGTGGCAATGGCGGCAGGGGCGGCGACGGCGGCACCGGCGCGGTCGGTGGCCCCGGCGGCATCACGCAGGTCTGCAACGACAATGGCTGTCACGTCGTCGGGCTTCCCGGCGGCGACGGTGGCCATGGCGGCGGTGCCGGGTCGGGAGGTGGTGGCGGCGCCGGTCTTGATGCGGCCGCGTCGACACGCGTCGTGATCGATACGAATGCGGTCATCACCGGCGGCAATGGCGGTGACGGCGGCAGGGGAGGCGCGACCGGCTACAATCCCGACGACGACTATGTGGCGGCCAAGAGCGGTGACGGCGGCAATGGCGGCAACGGTGGTGCCGGCATTCGTCTCGGCGCCGGCGCGACCTTGCAGATCGCCGCCGGTGCGATCGTGACGGGCGGCAATGCCGGCAAGGGCGGCGACAGCGACACCTATGGTCTCGCTGGAGCAACGCCCGGTCGGACAGGTCAGGACGGTCAGGCCGGTGTCGGCATCTATAGCGCGGCGAACGCCAACATCATTCTTGCCGGCACGGTCAGAGGCGGCCTCAACGTCGACAACTCGCGTGCAAATGCAATCGTCTTCGCCGGCGACAACAATCGTCTCGAGCTGTGGGCCGGAGCCGTCGTCACCGGCAACATCGCCACGAGCGGCAGCTCGAACACGCTCGCGCTCGGCGGCAGCGCCAACGGGGCCTTCGATCTGTCCTCCCTCGACGGCCAGTATCAAGGCTTCAACTTTTTCGAGAAGGTGGGATCCAGCATCTGGTCGATCACGGGCAGCAGCACCAGGACGCTCGACAGCGTAAGGGTCGACGGCGGCGCGTTGACGCTGAGCGCCAACAGCACGCTGACCAGCACCCAGGCCGTCATCGGCGGCGCGGCAGGATCGAACGGCACGGTCACGATCGACGGCGGCCACTGGAACAACTGGAGACCGATCATCGTCGGTGATCAGGGCATGGGCTCGCTGACGATCTCGAACGGCGGCACGCTCGTCGGCATGGTGGACCTCGTGCCGGTGTTCGGCTCGCTGATCGGCAACGCCGCGGGGTCGAGCGGCACCGTCGTGATCACCGGTGCCGGGTCCGCCTGGATCAACTACTCGGCGCTCGGAATCGGCGTCAAGGGAACCGGCAGTCTCACGATTTCCGACGGCGGCCGGCTGGATACCTATGCGGAAGTCGCAATCGGAGGCGCGCAGCCGGGCGCGAGCGGATCGGTCACGGTGACCGGAGCCGGGTCGGTCTGGAACACGCACCTGCTTCCGGAAAACAATCCGGCCAACGCGCTTGGCGTCGGCGGTCCCGGCGGCGGCGGCCTGACCATCTCCAACGGCGGCAGGATCGAAAGCGGAGCGACCTCGTTCGCCAACGCGACGGTGTTGGTCACGGGTGCCGGGTCGGTCCTGAACACGTCGAATTTCGAGGACTTGCCGTCGCTGACGCTGCATTCGGATGCGAGCCTCGCCAGCACCGTGCTCACGATTGCCGATGGAGCGGTCGTCAATACCGGCGGCAATCCTACGGTCATCGAAGGCGCGGGATCGAGCCTCAACATCGGCGCGGCAGCGGGCGATGCCGCGGTGGCACCGGGAAGTCTCGTCACCAGTGCCATCCGGTTCAGCGACGGCGGCGTCCTCAATTTCAATCACACCGCCTCGGACTACGTCTTCGGCGCGGCGATGTCCGGCCAGGGGACGCTCGATTTCCTCGCGGGAACCACCGTGCTGACCGGCAACAGCTCCGGCTTCAGCGGCGCCACCACCATTTCGGGCAGTACGCTGAAGATGAGCAACAATGCCTCGCTCGGGGGCGCGCTCGCGATCGACAACGGCGGAACGCTCACGGGTTACGGCACGGTCGGCGCGACTACCGTCAACGGCGGCGGCGTGGTTGCGCCCGCGGGCGGCCTGCCGCTGACCATCAGCGGCAACCTCATCGTCAATGGCGGCGGCACCATCGTGTCGAACAGCAGCGCGCTGAATGTCGCCGGCAACATGCTGCTGGGAAGCGGTTCCGCGCTCGACTACACCATCGCGGCGTCCGCGATCCGGGTCGGCGGCAATCTCTCCCTGGACGGCGCCACGCTCAACATCGCCGACAATGGCACGTTGCCGTTCGGCACCTACCGCGTGATCACCTACAGCGGCGAGCTGACCGGAGACGCACTCTCGATCGGCACCACTGCGAGCACGAGTCCGCTCGCTTATGTCTATACGATCGACACGTCGACGGCCCATGCGGTCAATCTCGTCGCGATCCCGAATGGCATCGATATTTTCCAGACGTGGGGCGGCGGTCTCGACGGGACCGGGAAGGGCAGCGGGACCTGGAACGCGGCGAATGCGAACTGGCTCGATCCGATCGGCGGCTTCACGCCGACCAGTTGGGGTTCGGGTTACGGAACGTTCGACGGGGCCGGCGGTACGGTGACCATCGAAGGTCAGCAATCGGCTGTCGGGCTGGAGTTCACCAACGGCAGCTACACGCTGGCGTCGGCCGCGGGCGGTTCACTGCTGCTGCATCGCTACGACAATGCGGGCTTCAGCATCGCCGTGCCGGAGCTTCGCGTCCTGGCCGACATCACGGCGCAGGTCAGTGCGACGATCGAGGGCGTCGACGGCCTGCGCAAATCCGGTGACGGCACGTTGATCCTGTCCGGCGCCAACACTTATTCGGGCGGCACCTTCATCAGCGGCGGCACGCTGCAGATATCGTCCGACGCCAATCTCGGCGACGCCAGCGGTGGCCTGACCTTTGAAACCGCGGGCGCCACGTTGCGAACCACGCAGACGATGAGCACGGGCCGGACCGTCAGCCTGGCCGAGAGCGCGATCTTCGACACCGCCGCCGGCACGACTCTCAGCGCATCCGGTGCGATCACCGGCGATGGCGCCCTGATCAAGTCCGGCGAAGGCACGCTGGCCCTGTCCGGGACCAACGGATGGCTCGGCGGGACCCTGTTGCTGGCGGGTACGCTGCGCAGCGATGCGGCCGGCGCGCTGCCCAGCAACACCGACTACGCCATCATCGGCGGTACGCTCGATCTGAACGGCATCAACCTCACCATGCGGTCATTGTGGGGCATTGGCGGCACGATCGCGCTGGGCGCAGCGCAATTGACCGTGGATCAGGCCAGCGACTCGCTGTTCGCCGGAACGATTTCGGGTACGGGCGGGCTGGTCAAGGATGGCGCGGGCACCCTGGTCCTGAGCGGCAGCAATACGTATCGCGGCGGGACGGCGATCGGTGGCGGCATCCTTGCCATCACATCCGACGCCAATCTCGGCGATGCCGGCGGCGCGGTCGCGCTGTCCGGCGGCACGCTGATGACGATCGGCAACTTCACCACCGATCGGTCGATCGGCATCGTCGGTTCGGGTGCGATCAATACCTGGGCCGGGACCACCCTCACGGTGGCGAACGGAATCTCGGGCTCGGGCTCCTTCACCAAGGAGGGCGGTGGCACCCTGGTGCTTGCCGGCAACAGCAGCTTTTCGGGTACGACCGACGTGAACAACGGCACGTTGATGGTGACGGGCTCGCTGGCATCGTCGTCGCTGACATCAGTCAACGCGGGCGCGTGGCTCAGCGGCACCGGCGTCGTCGGTACGACGGCGATCAATGGCGGTGTCCTGGCGCCGGGCAACCCGGTCGGCCTGCTGACCGTGCAAGGCAGCCTGACGATGACCGCCGCATCGACCTACGCGATGCAGGTGTCGCTGGCCAACGATCTCGTCCACGTCACCGGCACCGCTGATCTCGGCAACGCCGCGGTGAACGCGACTTTCCTCAAGGGCGGATTCGTGTCGCGCAGCTATACGATTCTCACCGCAGATGCCGGACTCGGCGGCACCGTGTTCGGCTCCTCGTCGGTCACGGGCCTGTCGGGCAATATCACCTCCCACCTGAGCTACGACGCCAACAATGTCTATCTCCAGCTCGCGATGGAGACGCCGACGGGATTGAACGTCAATCAGGGGAACGTTTCGAACACGCTGGTCAACGTCTTCAACAGCGGCGGCCTGCCGGCCGCCTTCGCGGGATTGAGTCCGGCTGGGCTGACCCAGGTGTCCGGCGAACTGGCGACCGGCGCGCAGCAAACCTCGATCAATGCCGCCGCGCAGTTCCTCAACATGATGGGAGATCCGTCCCTCGCCGGACGCGGCGGCGCGCCGGGAGTGCCCGTCGCGGCTGCCAGCGGCTATGCTCAGGTCGCAAGGACGAATGTCTCGGCCCGCGATGCCTTCGCGTCGCTCGATCGCAAGTCTGCACCTTCAACAAGGGCGGCCCCCGCGACATTTGACCAGCGCTGGAGCGTCTGGGCGTCCGGCTTCGGCGGCTCGCAGACCACCAGCGGCAATGCCGTCGTCGGTTCAGGCACCGCGACGAGCAGCATCTTCGGTGCGGTCGTCGGTGCCGACTATCAGATCTCTCCCGACACGCGGATCGGTTTCGCGACCATGGGCGGCGGCACCAGTTTTCGCGTCGCGGATGCGACGGGGAGCGGACGCTCCGACTTGTTTCAGCTCGGCGGGTTCGTCCGTCACGCGATCGGCCCGTCCTATGTGTCGGCCGCGCTGTCCTATGGCTGGCAGGATGTCGTCACCGACCGGTCCCTGGCACTTGTCGATGCCGATCGTCTGCGCGCAGATTTCAATGCGCACACGTTTTCCGGTCGCCTTGAAGGCGGCTATCGCATCGCGACGCCATGGATAGGCATCACGCCCTATGCCGCGGGGCAGGTGGTTCATTTCATGCTGCCGTCCTACGCAGAGCAAGCGGCGGTGGGATCCGGCACCTTCGCGCTGTCCTATGACGCCAAGAGCGCCACCGTGACGCGCACCGAGATCGGTGGCCGAGCCGACCGGGCCTTCGCGCTCGATGGTTCGATCCTGACATTGCGCGGCCGCGCCGCCTGGGCCCACGATTTCAGTTCCGACCGCAGCATCGCCGCGACCTTCCAGACGCTGCCGGGCGCGAGCTTCGTCGTCAACGGCGCCGCGCCGGCGCGCGATGCGGCGCTGGCGAACGCTTCCGCGGAATTGCTTTGGCTCAACGGCGTGTCCATCATGGCGGCGTTCGATGGCGAGTTTTCCCGGACGACGACAAGCTATGCGGGCAGGGGCGTGCTTCGGTATCAGTGGTGACGCGGATGTCGCGTCGGCTGGTCGCAGAATCCTGCGCTCGGCGCCATCGTCCCCGAATGATCCGCCGCATCAGGGATTTGGCGTGATCCACATGCGATCACGCCGGCAGCCGGCGGCTACTGTGCATGGGGTTGTTTTCGCGATTTTTGTTTCGAGGCCACCTCGACCTCACGTCTGGACTATCGATTCCCGCCGAACAGCCGGTCCATCAGCCAGCCATCGAGCCCCGCCGCCGCTTCCGGTCGCACCGCGGCACGTGTCGGGGCCGGGCGGTAGCCGCCATTGCCTGCCGGCGCAGGTGCCGGGGCCGACGCCGGCGCAGCCACCGGCGGCGAGACCTGCGAGGTGGCCTGCGCGAGGTTGGACAAGCCCCAGCCGAGCTGCGATCCCGGCAGGTTTGCCACCGGCACGCCTTCGTGGGCGGCGCGCATGAAGCGCGACCAGACCTCGACCGGCAGGCCGCCGCCCGTCGCCTTCTTCGTCGGCGAGTTGTCGTCATTGCCGAGCCAGACGCCGGTGACGAGGTTCGAGGTGTAGCCGATGAACCAGGCGTCGCGGTAATCCTGGCTGGTGCCGGTCTTGCCGGCCGCCGGCCAGCCCGGGATTTCCGCCTTCTTGGCGGTGCCGGAGATCAGCGTCTCCCGCATCATCGCGTTCATCATCGCCACGTAGCGGGGCTCGACCACCGGATTGCGCTCGTCGGGCTGGCGCATGTAGAGCAGCTTGCCGTCGATCGTCTTGATGCGCCTCACCACGTGCGGCGACACCGCGAAGCCGCCATTGGCGAAGGGCGCATAGGCGCCGACCATCTCGACGACCGAGACTTCGGAGGTGCCGAGCGCGATCGAGGCGTTCGGCTCGAGCTTCGAGGATATGCCGAGCCGGTGCGCTGTCCGCACCACGTTCTTCGGCCCGACCTCGAGGCCGAGACGGATCGCGACCGTGTTGAGCGACATCGCGAGCGCCTGGGTCAGCGTCACCGAGCCGAAATATTCATGGGTGTAGTTCTCGGGCTTCCAGCCCTTGACCTCGATCGGCGCGTCCTGGCGGATGGTGTCCGGCGTCAGTCCCTGCTCGAGCGCGGTCAGGTAGACGAACGGCTTGAACGAGGAGCCCGGCTGGCGCTTGGCGGTCACCGCGCGGTTGTACTGGCTGTCGGAATAGTTCCGCCCGCCCACCATCGCGCGCACCGCGCCGTCGGGCGTCATCGCCACCAGCGCGCCCTGGCTGACGTTGAACTTCACGCTCTTGGCCGCGAGCTCGTCGATCACGGCGGCTTCCGCAACGCTCTGCAGCTTCGGATCGATCGTGGTCTCGACCGTGATGCTCTGGTCGATCTGGCCGACGAGATCGTCCAGTACCTCGCCGATCCAGTCGGCGACGTAGTTGACCGTGCCGGCGCCGACCGGCTTCACATTGTAGGAGGGATGGCCGATCGAGGCCTGGGCCTGCGCGTCGGTGATGAACTTGGCGTCCGCCATCGCCGCGAGCACGACCTGCGCGCGCGCTTCCGCACCTTCAGGATTGCGGTTCGGCGCGAGGCGGGAGGGCGATTTGACGAGGCCCGCCAGCATCGCGGCTTCCGCGATCGTGACGTCCTTCGCCGACTTGCCGAAATAGCGCTGCGCCGCGGCCTCGACGCCGTAGGCGCCCGATCCGAAATAGACGCGGTTGAGATAGAGCTCCAGGATCTCGTTCTTGGAATGGTTGCGCTCGAGCCAGATCGCCAGCTCCGCCTCCTGCAGCTTGCGCTGCAGGGTACGCTCCTGGGTCAGGAACAGGTTCTTGGCGAGCTGCTGCGTCAGCGTCGAGCCGCCCTGCGATACGCCGTGGTGCAGCACGTTGGTGACGGCCGCACGGAAGATGCCGATCGGATCGATGCCGAAATGCGAATAGAAGCGGCGGTCCTCGATGGCGATGAACGCCTTCGGCAGATAGGGCGGCAGGTCCTTGAGCGACACGTTGGCGCCGGCCATCTCGCCGCGTTGCGCCAGCAGGCTGCCGTCGATGCCGACGATCTGGATCGTCGGCGGACGCTTGGGAATCTCCAGCGACTGGATCGGCGGCAGATGCGCGCCGACATAGATCACGAGGCCGATGACGGCGATCGCGCCCCACAGGCCCACCACCGCGCCCCAATAGACCAGGCGGCCGATGCCGAGACCGCCACGCGATTTCGCCCGGCGCTTGGCGCCGCTGCGCGCGGGCTGCGGCTTTCGCGCGCGCGGCTCCTCGTCGGGCTCCTCGGCCTTGCGCTTGGCGGGTGATTTCGCGGACTTCTTCGGCTTGTCTTCGGCATTGGGGATGCGATCCGCCGCCGTCAGGCGCAGATCGGCGAGCGCCGCGGGCAAGCCGAACAGCGGCTCCTTCCGCCCACCCTTTTTCTTTCCCCACGCCATACGCAAAACGCCCGGTCAGTCCGCCCCGCCGCACGCTAGCGGTCGCTGTTTAAGGCCCGGTTACCCGGAGCTTAACGCGCGATTAGGAGGTGCGGCATTCGCCGGCCGCAGTTCCGAACATTCGGCGGCGGAGCTAGGATCGCCCCCGAAGAACGGAGGGAACCCGCATGGGCCACATCGATCCGACCAAGGACGTCTTCGCGCAGTTCCGGGAGAACGATCGCCCGGGCCCGATCCACATGCTCAACCTGGTGCGGCTGCGCAAAGAGGCCGCCTATCCCGATGGCCGCAAGGCGACCGGCGCGGAGGCCTATGCAGCCTATGGCCGTGAAAGCGGCCCGGTGTTCGAGCGCCTCGGCGGGCGCATCGTCTGGCAGGGCAGGTTCGAACTGATGCTGATCGGCCCGCAGGAGGAGCGCTGGGACCACTGCTTTATCGCCGAATATCCGAGCGTCGGCGCCTTCGTCGAGATGATTCGCGATCCCGTCTATCGCGAAGCGGTGAAGCATCGCCAGGCGGGCGTCGAGGATTCGCGACTGATCCGGCACGCGGTGCTGCCGGTCGGCAAGAACTTTGGAGAGATACCGACCTGAACGCCGCGAGGCGATTCTCTTTCCGTCGTCATGGCCAGGCTTGACCCGGGCCATCCACGCCTCTTCCGTGCGGCCTCGAGAACGTGGATGCCCGGGCCTTAGCCTCGCCGGAGAGGCTTCGGCCTCGCGGACGGGACAGGCCCGGGCATTCCGTTGTCGCGGCTCGCTTTCGAGACTAGCCCGCCGGGCCGGTGTCCTCGATGATCGGTCCGAACAGTTCCCAGCGCTCGCCGTTGAACTTCATCATCTGCATCTGCTTGTTGACGCGGAAGTCGTTCGGCCCGGTGTTGACCTTGATGCCGGGCAGCGCGAGGCTCGGCACGAAGTCCTTCACGTTGGCCGCCTGCTTCATGATGTTCTCGCGCGTGAGATCATCGCCGCACTGGCGCAGGATCTGCGCCATCAGCTCAGCCACCGAATAGCCGTAGGTGTTGATGGTGTTGAGCTTGTCGCCTTCCGGAAAATATTTGTCCATGAAGGCGAAGTAGGCCTTGATGCCCGGATCGTCCTTCCACTGCGGGTCGCTCGGATCCTTGCCGTAATTGGTCGAGATGATGTCCTTGGAGATGTCGAGGCCCGCAGGCTTCAGCGTCGCCGACACCGGGCTCGCATTGATGTCGAGGATGTGCACCGGCTTCCAGCCGAGGTCGGCCAGCTTCTTGATGGCCTGTGCCGCGAATTTCGGCGTCGAGGCATCGAACAGCAGGTCGGTGCCCATCGATTTCAGCTTCACGATCTGCGAGTCGACGGTCGGATCGGTGACCTCGTAGGGCACCTCGCCGACGATCATGCCGGCGGCCTTGTCGCCGAGTCCGCTCTTGAGGCCGGCCATGTAGTCACGGCCCATGTCGTCGTTCTGGTAGAGGATGCCGATCTTGGCATTGGGATGATTGGCCAGGATGTACTTGGCGTAGATGCGCGCCTCGGACTGGTAGTTCGGGTTATAGGCCATCGTCCACGGAAAGTTCTGCGGATCGGTGAAGCGCGAGGCACCGGTCGAGGCCAGCAGCTGCGGCACCTTCTTGCCGTTGAGATATTTCTGCACGGCGGCGTTGGCGGCCGTTCCGATGATCTGGAACGTGAACAGCACCTCGTCGCTCTCGACGAGCTTGCGCACCTGCTCGACCGTCTTCGGCGGCGAATAGGCGTCGTCATACTGGATCAGGTTCAGCTTGCGGCCGTTGATGCCGCCCTTGTCGTTGACCATGTTGAAGTAGGCGAGTTCGGACTTGCCGATATTCGCATAGGCGGAATAGGGGCCGGAGAACGGCACGGTCTGGCCGAACTTGATTTCGGTGTCGCTGGCGCCGGTGTCGTATTTCTTCTGGGCGAGGGCTTGGCCGGCGGAGAACGCGAAGGCGAGCGTCGCCGTGGCAGTGATGAAGGCTCTGCGATTGTTCATCTTGGGTTGTTCCTCCTGACGGAATTTGCTGCCGACGGTCTTTTCCCGTTGATTGCAACGGTCGCCATCGCTGCCGCAGATTGTGGAGGAAGCTCAGTCGCAGCGCAAGGATCGCGGCGATGCGCCGTAGCGTCTCAGGCGAGGATCAGTGCAACCAGCGCGATCGCCGCCGGCAGCGCCTGTACGAGCAGGATGCGCCTGCTGACGGTGGCGGCGCCGAAGGCACCGGCCACGATCACGCAGACCAGGAAGAACGCCTTGATCTGGAGCGCGAAGGCGGGGTTGCCGTGCACGAGCCCCCAGACCAGGCCGGCGGCGAGGAAGCCGTTGTAAAGGCCCTGGTTGGCCGCCAGCACTTTCGTGATCTCGGCCTTCTCCGGCGTCTGGCGAAACACCTTCAGCCCCTGCGGCTTGTCCCAGAGGAACATCTCGAGGATCAGGAAATAGGCGTGCAGTGCGGCGACCAGCGCCACCAGGACATTCGCGATCACGATCAAGTTGAGCTCCCCCAAAAGCGTCAGCTTTCGGGTGGACGTTAGCACGGCCGGCATGGCAAGTGCGAATGTGTCTCGATGCAATGGTGTCGCAATGGCCGCTCGCTCAACCCGCACGCAGGAACGCTTCAGTCTCGATCGCCTGCCGACACCGATCGGCGTCGCGCTGCTCGTCACCGATGCGGACGGCGCGCTGCGCGCGCTCGATTGGGAGGATTACGAGCCTCGCATGCGCGAGCTGCTGCGCCTGCACTACGGCGCGGTGAGCCTGGATGATCGATCCGCGCCGGCGGCGGTGCGGACGGCGCTGTCGGGCTATTTCGAAGGCGATCTCCGCCAGCTTCGCGCGATCGAATGGCGCATCGCGGGCACGCCGTTCCAGCAGAAGGTCTGGACCGCGCTTGCGAAGATTCCCGCCGGCACCACCATGAGCTATGGCGCGCTCGCGGCGAAGATCGAGATGCCCAGGGCGATTCGCGCCGTCGGCCATGCCAACGGCTCCAACCCGATCAGCGTGGTCTTGCCCTGTCACCGCCTGATCGGCGCAGACGGCTCGCTGGTGAAATATGGCGGCGGCCTCGAACGCAAGCGCTGGCTGCTGCGGCATGAGGGCGTGGAGGTTTAGGAGCGAGCGCGCCAGCCGCTCCATCGTCATTCCGGGCTCGCGCACCGCGCGCCTCGGAATGACGGGCGGGAAGCGCCTGTCACGCCGCCGGCTGAACCGCCTTGTCGCTGACCATCACACGCGTCAGCGCGCTCTTGATCGCGGCCTGGCGCGTCGGCGCGCTGATCTGCGCGCCGAGCAGATCAGTGACGTAGAACACGTCGCGAGCGCGCTCGCCGAAGGTCGCGACATGGGCCGAGGCGATGTTGAGGTTGAGTTTCGAGATCGCGGTGGTCAGCTCGTACAGCAGGCCCGGACGGTCGAGGCCCGACACCTCGATCACGGTGTGGCGGTCGGACCATTGGTTGTTGATGGTGACCTCGGGCTCGACCACGAAGGGCCGCGCCTTGCTGCGCACGGTGCGCCGCGCCACCACTTCCGGCAGGCGCAGCTTGCCTTCCAGCACGTCCTCGATCATCTCGCCGATGCGGGTGGCGCGCCGGCCCTCGTCCTCGTCGCGGTCGTATTCGCGGGAGATCGAGATCGTATCGAGCGCGCGGCCGTCGGTGGTGGTGTAGATCTGGGCATCGACGATGTTGGCGCCGGCGGATGCGCATGCGCCCGCGATGATCGAGAGCAGCCAGGGGTGGTCGGCGGCGAAGATCGTCAGCTCGGTGACGCCGCGCACTTCGTCGAAGCCGACATTGATCGCGAGCTTGTGGCCGGCCTGCTCGCTCGACCGCACGAAGCGGGCGTGGCGGATCTTGCGCGGCAGCTCGACCTTGAGCCAGTAGGCCGGATAATGCCGCCCGATATAGGCATCGAGCTCGTCCGCCGGCCATTCCGCGAAGGCCATGCGGAATTCGGCATAGGCGGCCGTGAGGCGCTTGCCGCGGTCGACTTCCGAAAAGCCGCCGGTCAGCACCGGCTCGGTCTCGTAATAAAGAGAGCGCAGCAGCTGCGCCTTCCAGCCGTTCCACACGCCCGGGCCGACGCCGCGGATATCCGCTGTGGTGAGGATCGTCAGCAGCTTCATCTGCTCGACCGACTGCACCACGGCGGCGAAATTCTCGATGGTCTTGCGATCCGAGAGGTCGCGCGACTGCGCGACCGTGGACATGGTCAGATGTTCCTCGATCAGCCAGGCCACGAGTTCCGTGTCGGCAGCGCTGAAACCGAGCCGCGGGCAGAGCCGCCGCGCCACCTTGGCGCCGGCAACCGAATGGTCCTCGGGCCTTCCCTTGGCGATGTCGTGCAGCAGCGTCGCGATGTAGATCACGGAGCGGTGCTCCGGGCGGATCTTGCGCATGAGATCGCTGGCGAGCGTGAACTCCTCGATGCCGCCGCGCTCGATGTCCTGCAGGAAGCCGATGCAGCGGATCAGGTGCTCATCGACGGTGTAGTGATGATACATGTTGAACTGCATCATCGAGACGATCTTGCCGAAGGCGCGGATGAAATGGCCGAGCACGCCGGTCTCGTTCATCCGCCGCAGCACGATCTCGGCGTTGTCGGAGGTCAGGATCTCCATGAACAGCCGGTTCGCTTCCGGATTCTCGCGCATCTGCGCGTTGATCAGGCCGAGCGAACGCGTCACGTCGCGCATCGCGTCGGGATGGAAGGCGAGGTTGTTCTTCTGCGCGAGACGGAAGATGCGGATCAGGTTGACCGGATCGTGCTTGAAGATGTCGGGTGCGGCGACGTTGATGCGGTTGTTGTCGACGAGGAAGTCGTCGCTGTCCGGCACGCGCCGCTTCACGGCGGTGGGCCGCAGGCGCGCCATCATCCGGCTCAGCACCGGCGCCGGCTTGGCCTGCTGGTCCTCGAGCTTGGCGCACAGGATCGCGGTGAGGTTGCCGACTTCCTTGGCGACCAGGAAGTAGTGCTTCATGAAGCGCTCGACGTCCTGCATGCCCGGATGCGAGGTGTAGCCGAGACGCACGGCGATCTCGCGCTGCAGGTCGAAGGAGAGACGCTCCTCGGCGCGGCCGGAATAGAAATGCAGATTGCAGCGCACCGACCAGAGGAAATCGGCGCAGCGGCGGAACGTGCGGTATTCCTGCGCGTCGAACACGCCGCGCTCGACCAGCTCGTTGGTGTCGCGGACGCGGTAGACATATTTGGCGATCCAGAACAGCGTGTGCAGGTCGCGCAGGCCGC
>NZ_JASGFS010000067.1:0-34369 GCF_047605465.1 Bradyrhizobium sp.
GATCACCCGCTTCGTCGACAAGGACGCCGCCACCCGCTACGGCAACATGGTCTACGTCCGCTGCGGGCCGAAGGCCTGATCGGGGCACCGCGCGGACTGCCTGCCATTGCGGCGCGGCCATGCTGTTCGTCATCGCGAGCATAGCGATGCAATCAGGATATCGCTCCGTGGCGGCGGTCTGGATTGCTTCGTCGCTCCGCTCCCCGCAATGACGCCAAAAACAAAAACGCCGGCTCGCGCCGGCGTTTTGCGTTTCTCTGCGTCGGGTCTGCTCAGTCGAACAGCGCGTCGATGTCGTCCTGCGAGGCATGGCCCGCGTCGCCGGCGAGCTTGGGGCCGTTGAGGAGCTTGGCGTCCTCGTCGCGGGTGTCGACCGGGGCCGGCACATGGGCCTTGATCGCGTCGACGCCGCCCCAGATGTCCATCATCGCGTTGATGTGCTGCTCGATGAACTTCATCGTGGTCATGACCTTGCTGATGCGCTGGCCGGTCAGGTCCTGGAAGTTGCAGGCTTCGAAGATCGAGATGACGCGTTCCTGGATGTCGTCGGCGAGCCGCTTCTGCTGGTCGACCGAATCGACCTTGGACAGCGCGCTGGCGGCCTGATCGATCGACTCGGCGGCTTCGAGGATCTGCTGGGTCGCCTGCTCGGTGCCGCCGACCACGGCGCCGAGTTCGCCGTTGACCTTGGCCATCTCCTGGCCGTTGAAGCTCTTGCCGTGCAGCACCGCGATCTCGCGCTTGGTGCGGTCGATGGCGTCGTGGATGAGGTCGAGCTCGATCTTCAGCTTCTCGCACTGCTCGATCTGCGCCCGGTAGGTCTCGAGCATCGTGCGCGCGTCGGCGAGCTCCTGTGCGGTGGAGGCGTCGATCGCCGCCATGGCCGCGCTGCCGGACATGGGCGCGATGCCCTTGGCCATCTGGGCGCGGATCGCGCGCAACTCGGCCATGATCTCACCGTGCATCGGGCTCGCCTCGTCGATGTCTTCAAGAACGGGCATCTCGCCGCCGATGATTTCCTCGACCCGAAAACGCTTGCGGTGCACAGCCATCAGGATACTCCCCCACCTCACTTGCGCGCCTTTCTTGGCAGAAGCGATTTAACACGAGGTTCACGGCGGGAACTGGCGCTGCGGACGCGCGCGACGCGGCGCAAACCAGCGATTAACCACGTGCGTCCGGTGTTCACCGAAAATAAACGCTGATCGCCAATTTGCGCCCGCATTGGCGACGTGGTGAATCGAAACGGCGCTTCCGTTTACCAAACGAAACGGCTTTTGCTTTTTATTGACCACGTCGCAGGCGCGGATCAGCCGGACGTCTTCGACGAAGCAACTTGACGAAACAGTACAGAGTACGTCGATGTTCAAGAAAATGTCTGTCGCGCTGCTCGGCAGCGCTTGCACCTTCATTGCCGGCGCCGACCGCGCCATAGCCTTCGACAATGCCGTGCCGAACGATCCGCCCACGGTGCTCTACGCGCCGCAGGTGCCGCCGGCGCCGGTGCGTGTCGCCTCCAACGCGAACATGGGTGGAGGCTTCATCGAGTTCCTGTTCGGCGACGGGCCCGGCCGCGGTCCCGCCTACGCCCCGCAGCAGCCGGTGTATCAGCAGCAGCCGGGCTATTACGATCAGCGTCGCCTGCCGCCGATGGGCGATCCGCAGATGCAGGATGCCGCGGTCCAGCCCGAGGCCGTCGATCCGCGCCAGCGTCAGTTCGATCCGAAATTCGAGAAACAACTCGTTGACTATAGCGGCAAGGAAAGCGCCGGCACGCTCGTGGTCGATACGCCGAACAAGTTCCTCTACCTCGTCGAGGGCAACGGCAAGGCGCTGCGCTACGGCATCGGCGTAGGACGTCCGGGCTTCACCTGGTCCGGCGTGAAGTCGATCACGGCCAAGCGCGAATGGCCGGACTGGACCCCGCCGGCGGAGATGATCGCACGCCGTCCCGATCTGCCCCGTCACATGGAAGGCGGTCCGGAGAATCCGCTCGGCGCGCGCGCGATGTATCTGGGCTCCACGCTCTACCGCATCCACGGCTCCAACGAACCCTGGACCATCGGCACCAACGTCTCCTCCGGCTGCATCCGCATGCGCAACGAGGACGTGATCGATCTCTACGGTCGCGTCAATGTCGGCACCAGGGTCGTGGTGATGTGACGCTCGCGCCCTCTCCCTCAGCGGAGAAGGCGAAAGGTCAGGTCAAGAAGACAAAAACGGCCGCCTCTCGGGCGGCCGTTCCTGTCTGTGTCGTCGCGGGCCGGCGCTACGCGTAGTCGCTGCCGCCATCGTCGCCGCCGCCGTAATCGCTGTCGTCGGCCATGTCGGTATTGTCGTCGTCCCGGTCGTCGTCGTTCTGGTCGCTGTAGCCCTGATCGTTGTTGCGATCGTCGTTCGACGCCTGGTCGAACAAGCCCTGGCGGGAATCCCGGTTCGAGCCGATGTCGTTGAGGCCGGCATCGCGCGCAAGCGATCCCCCGGACTGGTCGCCGCCGCCCCAGGGGCTGCCGCCGCCGCGTTCCTCGATGATGGTGGTGTCGCCGAACGCCTGCTGATGCGAGCCGCCCATCATCCCGCGGATGCTGGAGAGCAGCAGCGAGCCGCCGACCACGCCGGCTGCGGCCGCCGCCGCCGTGCCGAGGAACGAGCCGCCACCGCCGCCGCCGATCGGCGGGGAGCCCTGAGCCGGACCCTGGTTGTAACCCTGTCCGTAGGGCGGCTGGCCGTAACCCGGCTGGGCCTGCTGCATCGCCTGTCCGCTGTTCCAGACCGGGCGCGAGTCGCGCGGCGGCACGTTCGGGACCGAACCGCGCGAGGGGCTCGAACCGAACAGCGTGTCGCGCATGCTGTCGAGGAAGCCGCCGGATTGCGGCTGCTCGGGCGCGTGCGCCGCCTCCAACTCCTGGATGCGGGCATGGGCGCGCTTCAGCGCTTCGTCCTGCAGCAGCACGGTCTGCACCAGCGCGTAGACGGCGCCGGGCGCCTTGCGCAGGCCGTCGGAAATCGCGGTGATGGCATCGGGATCGCGCGGCGCATTTTCGAGTTTCGAAAGCCGGTCGAACAGGTCGTCGACGAGTTGGCGTTCCTGGGGCGTCATGGTCTGTCTCCCTCGCGCAAAACAAGCGCGACGGAAATGTAGGGTTCCATTGTGGCCCCAACAGTGGCTGCCGGATTAAATTTCCGTATGCGACAAGCTGCCTCGCGAGGCGCGCCGTCGCGCCGTTCATGCCAATGTCACGTGGCGATCGGCCAGCAGCTGCACGAAGGCGTCGCTGGCGAGATAGGCATGTTCGCGCTCGCGGACGTCGGTCATGGGATCGAGGCCGGCCAGGACGTCGTCGACGAAGCCGGGATGGCACATGACGAGGCCTCCGTCCGGAAGGCCGTCGATGAACTGCCGCATCAGCGCGCCGAAATCGGCCGCCCGCGTGAAGTCATAGGCGCCGGCAAAAGCGGGATTGAAGGAGAGGCCCGCGCTGCCGGCGCGGCGGCGGAACTGCGCACTCAAGGTATCGAGCACCAGCGCCTTCGGCGAAGCCAGCCGCTTTGCCAGCGGCAGGTCGCGGCCGCCCTGGCGCACCCAGGCCTTCCGCGCAACCTCGCCGACGGCATCGACGAAGCCGTCGCGGATCTGCGGAAAGAGCTGGACGTGCTGATGGCCGTCGACGAAATCCGGCGCGCGTCCGAAAGCCTCGGCGAAGGCCGCCAGCTGCGTCTTCACCTCGTTGCGGAAGAATTCGCTGTCCAGACGGCGCATCAGTCCCGCGCGCAGCAGCTTCGGAAAGGCCAGGAACATGTCGCCGTCGAGAGGGCGGAAATGCATCGTCAGCGGCCGGAACGGCGCCGACAGCGTCACGTGCAATCCGAGCGCGCAGCGCGGGCTCGTCTTGGCGGCGGCCTGCAGCCCCTCGATCTCGCTGCGCGCGATCGCGGGCCCGACCATCATCACCGAGGTGGCATTGAGGCGGCCGCGTTCGATCAGGTCGCGAATGGCCCGGTTGACGCCCGGGCTGATGCCGTAATCGTCGGCGCAGAGCCAGATCCGCCGCGGCGTCGCGGCCGCGCTCATTCGGCCGCAGTCCTGTTCGGGGCGTCGTCGGCCTTGTCGGCTTCGAGCTGCTTCTCGCTGTGTTCGGCGACGAAATAGATCGGGCGCGCCTTCAGCTCGGAGAGAATCTTGCCGATATACTCGCCGACGATGCCGATCATGATGAGCTGCACGCCGCCGATCGTCATCAGGCCGACCACGAGCGACGGATAGCCGGGCACCTGCTTGCCGGTGGTGAAGACCTCCCAGAGGATGGAGAGGCCGAACAGGAAGGCGATGCCGGCGAGGATGACGCCGAGCAGGCTGGCGAAGCGCAGGGGCGCCACCGAGAACGAGGTCAGGCCTTCGATCGACAGGCCGAGCAGGCGTGCGGCGTTGAACGTGGTGACGCCATGGGCGCGCGGCGCCGGCTCGTAGTCGACGCGGATCTGGCGGAAGCCGATCCAGCTGGCGAGGCCCTTGAAGAAGCGGTTGCGCTCCGGCAACTGCCTCAGCGCCGCGACGGCGCGCGGCGACAGCAGGCGGAAGTCGCCGGCGTCTTCAGGGATCTTCTGCCGGGCGCCCCAGTTGATCAGCGCGTAGAAGCCGTGCACGGCGAGCCGCCGCAGGAAGGTCTCGTTGTCGCGATGCGCCTTGGCGGTGTAGACGACGTCGTAGCCGTCATCGATCCAGTGCCGCACGAGCTGCTCGACCAGGGCGGGCGGATGCTGGCCGTCGCCGTCCATGAACATCACCGCGCCCAGCCGGGCATGGTCGAGGCCGGCCATCAGGGCCGCCTCCTTGCCGAAATTGCGCGACAACGAGACGACCTGGACACCGACCGCGTCGGCCGGAAGCCCGCGCGCGATCGACAGCGTGGCATCCACGCTGCCGTCGTCGACATAGACGACCTCGCAGCTCAGGCGGTAGCGCTGGCGCAGCGTCTTCGCGAGTTCGCAGATGCGCTGGTGCAGGGCGACCAGCCCCGCCGCCTCGTTGTAGACGGGGACGACAATCGACAGTCCCTTCGCCGCGGCGCTGGCCGCAGTGGTCGTCAGGGCGGAAACGTCAGAGCCCAGCGTCATCGATCAAGGTTCCAGAGGCGTTTAGGTCTTCTCACCAGCATATGGTAGCTGCCGCTCGCTGTCGCTACGCTGAACGGACCTGAGGCTCAGCGCCGCAGGAACGCCGCGAGTTTGGCGAACAGCGGGTTCTCCCGGTCGAACACGTAGTCGAGCGAGACCACCGAGACCGTCTCGGCGCCGTGCTCGCGCAGGAAGCTGGCGAGGGCATAGAGCTGGCCGGGAGGGCAGTGCAGCGTGAGCATGCCCGACGATGTGGGCTCGCCGAACGGGGCCTCCACGCCGAAGCGCTGGTGGGCCTCGCCGAGCAGCGCCGCGTCGCATTGGCGGAAGCGGGTTCGGACCTCGCGGTATTTGTTGGCCCGCGCCCGCGCGGCGATGTGATCCAGGATGACGCGCGCGGTCTCCCGCGCCTCCGGCGACCAGTCGGCCTCCTTCGAGGCGACCAGATTGGCCTGGCTGCGCAGGATCACGCCGTCGTCGAGCACCCTCAGCCCGTTGGCGGCGAGTGTCGCGCCGGTGGTGGTGATGTCGACGATCAACTCGGCCGAGCCGGCCGCCGGCGCGCCTTCGGTGGCGCCGGTGCTCTCGACGATGCGGTAGTCGACGATGCCATGGCTCGAGAAGAACGCACGGGTGAGGTTGATGAACTTGGTAGCGACCCGCATCCGCATGTGATGCTGCTCGCGGAAGCCGGTGGTGACGTCGTCGAGGTCGGCCATCGTGCGCACGTCGATCCACGCCTGCGGCACGGCGACGACGACGTCGGCATAGCCGAAGCCCAGCCCTTCGATCAAGGATACGCGTTCGTCGGCATCCGCGATGTTCTCGCGCACCAGGTCTTCCCCGGTGACGCCGAGATGCGCCATGCCGCGGGCCAGCTGCGCCGCGATCTCGCTCGCCGACAGGTAGGCGACCTCGACGTTGTCGAGACCCGCGATCGTGCCGCGATAGTCGCGTGCGCCGCCGGCCTTCGACAGCTTGAGTCCGGCCCGCGCGAAAAAGGCCTCGGCGTTCTCCTGAAGGCGGCCCTTGGAGGGAACGGCCAGAACGAATGGCGCGCTCATGACTTGAGCTCCTTGCGGCCGATCCGGGTCAGCGCGTCCACCCAGACCGAGAAGCCGACCGCGGGAATCGGGTCGGCGGATCCGAGCTGGGTCATCAGCCCGTCATAGCGGCCGCCGGCGACCAGCGGCTCGGCCTCGTTGCCCCTGTGGTGCAGCTCGAATTCGAAGCCGGTGTAGTAGTCGAGCCCGCGTCCGAACGCGGTCGAGAAGCGCGTCTGCTTCACGTCGATGCCGCGCGCCGCCATGAAGCCGACCCGGTTCTCGAACTGGTCGACCGCGGCGGTGAGGTCCAGCTTCGCGTCGGCGGTGAGCGCGCGCAGGGCTGCGATCGCATCGTCCGGATTGCCGGAGATCGACAGGAAGCGCTTGAGCACGTCGATCGCCTCGCGCGTCAGCGCGCCGCCCTTCAGGGTCGATTGCTCGAGGAAGCGGTCGGCGATTTCGGCGGTGGTGCGGCCACCGACATGGGTGGTGCCGGCGATCGACATCAGGTCGGTGACGAAGGCGAGCGCCGCCTTGCGGTCGGAGCCGGCGAGCGCCGCCAGCACGCCCTCATATTCGCTGCGGGTGGTGGCGGTCGCGCGCGCGAGCCGCTCCAGATCCTGCTCCAGGCTGATCTTGCGGTTGAAATCCTTGATCAGGCGGCGCCGCCAGACCGGATAGAGGTCGAGCGCGTCGAGCAGCGCATTGAACAGCGCCACGTCGCCGGTGCGGATCTCGACGTCGCGCACGCCGAAGGCGGCGGTCGCTTCCAGCGCCAGCGCGAGCATCTCGGCATCGGCCGCCGCGCGGTCGAGCCGGCCGAACGATTCGATGCCGGCCTGGAGGAATTCGCTGGCCTGTCCGCTGCGGTAGCGGAACACCGGGCCGAGATAGCTGAATCCTGCCGGCTGGCCGGCGCGCCCCGAGGCGAGATAGTCGCGCGCCACCGGGATGGTCAGGTCCGGGCGCAGGCAGAGTTCGTCGCCGGAGGGATCCGTCGTCAGGTACAGGCTCTTGCGGATGTCCTCGCCGGAGAGGTCGAGGAACGGCTCGGCGGGCTGCAGGATGGCGGGCTCGGCCCTGACATAGCCGGCCTGCGCAAACGACAAGAGCAGCGTATCCGCCCAGGCGGCGGAGCCGTCAGCATTTGAGGTGGCAGTCGCGGTCATCTCGGGGTCCATTGTCCCGGTGGAACCGGGCAGGGAGGAGGAATTCGCGCAGCCCTTAGCATGGCCCGAAACCGGTTTCGACCTCCAAAGGATCAATCGCTTAACAGCCGGCCAATGCGGGGAGCGTCAGGCCGCTGCGCCGCCCCAATCACCCAGTGCCGCCTGCACAAGCGCCAGCGCCGCGACGGCGGCGGTATCGGCCCGCAGGATTCGCGGGCCCAGCGCCAGCCGCAGGATCCTGGGCTGCCGCAGCAGCAGGGCTCGCTCTTCCTCGGCAAAGCCGCCCTCGGGACCGATCAGCACGTCGATGCCGCCGCCTTCCGCCCGGGCGTTCTGCAGGGCAAGAACCGGATTTTCGACCTCCGCCGCCTCGTCGCAGAACACCAGCAGGCGGCCGGCGGCACGCTGGCCGAGGAAGCGCTCCAGCGGCAGCGGCTCTGAGACCGTGGCCAGGCTCAGGATGCCGCATTGCTCGGCGGCCTCGACCACGTTGGCGCGCATCCGCTCGGTGTTGACGCGGGAGGCCTGCGTGAACCGGGTCAGCACCGGCTGCAGGGTGGCGGCGCCCATCTCGACGGCCTTCTGCACCATGTAGTCCAGCCGGGCGTGCTTGAGCGGGGCGAAGACGTAGGCGAGGTCGGCGAGGCCATCCTGGGGACGGATCTGCTGCAGGATCACCAGGCTGTCGGGCCGCTTGCGACCCTCGATCGCGGCCTGCCATTCGCCGTCCCGGCCATTGAACGCCAGGATCGGGGCACCGGCGGCCAGCCTCAGCACATTGCCGAGATAGTTGCCCTGGTCGCGGTCGAGCGCGACCCTGGCGTCCTGGGCAAGGGGGGCGTCGACGAACAGGCGGGGGCCGCGAAAATCGTGGGAGGGCATCGTCAAAAGTCCAATTTGCCGCCGTCTTAGCCGAAAGCAGCGGTTTCAGGGGTAAATTTTGCCAAATGGGTGCGTCTCCGCGCCGCGCTCTTGCCCAATTCGACGGGTTGTTAAGGGCTGGCGGGAATCGTAAAAGCGCGAACACGTTGGTGGCGCTTCCGTTGAAAAGACGCCGAACCTCGTAACGCTCCTGCCGGAGAGACTGCCTTGATGATCCGTCGTTTGATGGTTCCGATCACTGCCGCCCTGGTGACCTTGGGTGCCGTTGGAGCCAATGCGCAAGGGTTCCCGGCGCCGCTGCCCGGCCAGGCCGCGGCCGATCCCGCATTTCCGCCCGTGAATGGTTCGGCTCCGGTCGCATCCGTCGGCTCGACGCCGCAATCGTCCTTCCCCGTGAACGGCGCCGCGCCGATCGGTGGCGGCGGCTTCGGCGCCGCGCCGCCGACGCAGGGCGGTCCGGGCGAGGACTGCATGAAGGGCTTCATGCCGCTGCGCGAGGAAGCCGAGAAGCGCGGCAAGCTGATCAAGGCCGCGAGCGACCGTCACGCTCCGCCGGACGAGGCCTGCAAGCTGATCGGCAATTTCAGCCAGGCCGAGCTGAAGATGATCAAATACGTCGAGACGCACGCGGCCAAATGCGGAATCCCGCCGCAGATCGGCGACCAGATGAAGAGCGGGCACAAGAACACCGAGGCCATGCAGAAGAAGGTCTGCAACGTCGCGCAGCAGATGCAGCAGCGCGGTCCCGCCGGCCCGTCGCTGAGCGAAGTGCTGGGCTCAGGCTCGGCGCCCGAAGCCAACGCCGGCAAGAAGGGCGGCAGCACCTTCGACACGCTCAATGGCAACGTCCTGACCCGTTGAGGCACGTGCCGCCGATTTGAAGTTCCCCGAGTGATTGCTGCGGACTCCCCGCAAGGGGCTTCGATGGGCAATACGCTCGTAGTATTTTCAGTGCGTAATATTGTCATTTGAGCAATTCGTTCCGGACTGCATTGCGATGAACTACGAACTTCGAGACCTCGGCACCGGCGCGTCCGCCCGCGTCGCCGATTCCACGGGCAATTGGGTCGATACGCTGGCGCCGCAATGGACGCGGCCCTATCTGCGGTTGTCGCGCTTCGATCGTCCGATCGGTTCCTGGCTTCTGCTGATGCCGTGCTGGTGGTCGGCGGCGCTCGCCGCCGGCATGGCGCATGACGTACGGCATCTGCCGCTCACCGTCGTCCTGTTCTTCATCGGCGCCTTCGTGATGCGCGGGGCGGGCTGCACCTGGAACGACATCACCGACCGCGACCTCGACGCCAAGGTGGAGCGCACGCGCTCGCGGCCGCTGCCGTCGGGGCAGGTGAGCGCGACCCAGGCGCTGGTGTTCCTGATCGCGCAGGCGCTGATCGGTCTCGTCGTGCTGCTGCAGTTCAACCGCTTCGCGGTCCTGACCGGCATCGCCTCGCTGGTGATCGTTGCGATCTATCCTTTCATGAAGCGCATCACCTGGTGGCCGCAGATCGTGCTCGGTCTCGCCTTCTCCTGGGGCGCGCTGATGGGCTTTGCAGTCACCTTCGGGCACATCGACGTCACCGCGCTGGTGCTCTATGCCGGATCGATCTCCTGGGTGATCGGCTATGACACGATCTACGCACATCAGGACGCCGAGGACGACGCGCTGATCGGCATCAAGTCCACCGCGCGCCTGTTCGGCGCCCACACCCATCAGGCGCTGATCCTGTTCTACGGTGTCGCGGTGATGCTGATCGGCCTCGCGCTCGCATCGGGCGATGCGCGCTGGCCCGCCTGGCTCGGCCTTGCCGCCTTCGCAGCGCATCTGGCGTGGCAGATCAGGCGGCTGGACATCGGCGACGGCGCGCTCTGCCTGCGCCTATTCAAGTCGAACCGCGATGCCGGATTGCTGCTGTTCGCGGGATTGCTGGTCGACGCGGCGATGCGGGCGGCTTGACTCGCAGGATGGGTAAAGGCGTTCTTGCGCCGTGCCCATCATGTTTCCGAGCTTGAGATAGAAGAGGCGGGCGCGCTTTTGCGTCGCCCTCCTGCGGCATCGTGATGGGCGCTCTAGTTCCGCGCGATGATCTCGCGCTCGCCGCTGTGCACGGTGAGGTCGCGCGCGATGCCGGCGCGGCGGCGCATCAGGAATTTCGGACGGCGGGCGCGGATCGCGTTGCAGCGGCGCCGACGCGGCGCAGGCTGGCGCGCACCTTCATCGAGTTGCGGAAGCGCGAAGAGCTCGCTCCAGACCGCCCAGGCCGCGGCGATCTCGTCGTTGTCGGCGCTGATCAGCAGCGGAACCGCGAGCGAGGGATCGCGATGGACGAGGACGAGAGTCTGCGTCTCGTCATTGCCACGCAATGCAATGCCGGTGAAGTCGCTGACGCGGACGTTGATCGCCATCTGCATGCCGCGGACGGCACGGCGCAGCACGACGCGCTCGCGATGAAGCTCGATCTGCCGGACATATCCGTCGGCGCGCGGATCGTGCGCGTCGAAGCGGACTGGAAGGGAAAGTGGGTCGAGCCGCAGGGAGCGGCTCGACCCGGCGGGAGCGACCCCGCATGTAGCTGTTTGACGCCTCACGGCCTTAGTCTCCCCGCCGGGATTATGTTCCCGGTCGATGCGAGGACCTTAGCGCGGGCCTCGCCGAAACCGCTTAAAAAGGCTGGTTAATCGGCGGTCACCGCCGCTCATGATTGACAAGAGCTTGGCGCGCATGATTGACGAGACGTTGCGCGGGTGCGTCGAATCTGAGCTTTTTGCAGGCCGAAAGTGCTTGAAGTCCGCGCTGATTGGGCACATCTGGTGGACTTGGTCGTTCCGGCCCCGAAACCGCCAATCCCGACAGGATTTCGTTCGTGAACTCTTCACCATCCGCAAGCTCGACGCTCTCGTCCACTTCCAACCGCGACCTGTTCGATCAGTCCGCGCTGTCCGATCTTGCGCAGCGGCTGGTGGAGGCGGCGAAGCGCGCCGGCGCGGATGCTGCCGATGCGGTCGCGGTGCGCGGCATCTCACAAGGCGTCGAGGTGCGCGACGGCCGCGTCGAGGAATCCGAGCGGTCCGAGGGCGACGATGTCGGCCTGCGCGTCCTGGTGGGCCAGCGCCAGGCAGCGGTCTCGACCAACGACGTCAGCGGTGATGCCGTGACCAAGCTTGCGGAACGCGCCGTCGCGATGGCGAGGGTCGCGCCCGTCGACAAATATGTCGGCCTTGCCGATCCCGCGCTGCTCGCGCGCGATTTCCCCGATCTCGATCTGCTCGACCCCGATGTGCCCGCGACGTCCGAACTCGAGCGCCGTGCGCTCGCAGCCGAGGCCGCGGCGCTCGGCGTGAAGGGCGTGACCAAGTCCGGCGGTGCCTCCGCCTCCGCCGGCATGGGCGGCATGGTGCTGGTGACCAGCACGGGCTTCCACGGCTCCTACTTGCGTTCCAGCCAGGGCATCTCGGCGACCGCCATCACCGGCGAAGGCACGGGCATGGAGCGCGACTATGATTTCACCTCGGCGCCGCATGCCGCCGACCTGTTGTCGCCGGAAACCGTCGGCCGTTCCGCCGGCGAGCGCACGGTGGCACGCTTCAATCCGCGCAAGGTCGAGACCTGCAAGGTGCCCGTCGTGTTCGATCCGCGCGTCGCGGGTTCGCTGGTCGGCCATGTCGTCGGCGCCATCAACGGCGCCTCGATCGCGCGCAAGACCAGCTTCCTGAAGGACAAGCTCGGTCAGCAGCTGTTCGCCAAGAACATCCGCATCGTCGACGATCCCCTGCGCAAGCGCGGCCTGCGCTCGCAGACCTTCGATGCCGAAGGCGTCGCGGTAAAGAAGATCGCGCTGATCGACGAGGGCGTGCTGACCACCTGGCTGCTCGACTGCGCGACCGCGCGCGAGCTCGGCCTTACCACCACCGGCCATGCCCATCGCGGCGTCTCGTCCTCGCCCTCGCCGGGGCCCTACAATCTGCATCTCGAAGCCGGCACGCCGACGCCGGCCGAGCTGATCTCCGACATCAAGCAGGGCTTCTATGTCACCGACCTGATCGGTTCCGGCGTCAACGGCGTCACGGGCGACTACAGCCGCGGCGCCTCCGGCTTCTGGATCGAGAACGGCGAGATGACCTATCCTGTCAGCGAAGTCACGATCGCCGGCCATCTGTTCGAGATCTTCAAGACGATGCAGCCCGCGAACAATCTCGAGTTCCGCTACGGCATCAATGCGCCGACCGTGCGCATCGAGGGTTTGACGCTTGGCGGACGCTGACGCGCATTCTCCGGACCGGACCATCCTGACGCGCGATGCAACGCTGCTGAAAGACTCGGTGCGGGGCGCCGGTGCGCTGGCGCAGTCGATGTTCCGAACCGAACTGAAAAAGTGGATCAAAGGCGCGTCCTCGCCGGTGTCGGAGGCGGACATCGCGGTCAACGACCTTCTCGAAGCGCGCCTGCGCGCCGCCACGCCGGACTATGGCTGGCTGTCGGAGGAGAGCGTCGATGATTCGGCGCGGCTGTCGCGGCGCCTGACCTGGGTGGTCGATCCCATCGACGGCACGCGCAACTATCTCAACGGCCATGACGAGTGGTGCGTCAGTGTGGCGCTGGTCGAGGATGCCTCGCCGGTCCTGGCCGCGGTGTTCGCCCCGACGAGCGACGAATTCTTCTTCGCCGCCCGCGGGCAGGGCACGACGCTCAACGGCAGGCCGGTGCGGGCGGCGGGCGGATCCGCGCTCGATTTCTCCCGCATGGCCGGCCCGAAACCCATGGTCGAGCGGCTCAATACCGCCGGCGGCGAGATCAGGCTGCATCCGCGAATCGGTTCGCTCGCGCTGCGGCTGTGCCGGGTCGCGCATGGCGCGCTGGATGCGGCTTTTGCGGGGGGCAACAGTCACGATTGGGACCTTGCGGCGGCCGATTTGATCGTGCAGGAAGCGGATGGTAGGATGAGCGACCTCTCCGGAGATCCCATCCTCTATAACCGCCGGGAAGTGACGCACGGGGTGCTGGTGGCAGCGGGGCGCGATCGTCATGCGAGCATAGTCGCGCATTTCCGAAGCCGTCCGTTGCCCTGAGCGCTTTCGTCGTGCTTGTCGAATACTGCTTTGCCGGGCAGCCCGTTAGGAACAGAACTCATGCCAGATAGTGCCCCGCAACAACTCCTTCACCTCGTCATCGGTGGTGAACTGCTCGATCTCGAGCACAACACCTTCAAGAACCTCGACGACGTCGAGATCGTCGGCCTCTATCCGAACTACGCGACGGCTCACGCCGCCTGGCGGGCCAAGGCGCAGAGCACAGTCGACAACGCGCAGATGCGCTATTTCATCGTCCATCTCCATCGTCTGCTCGACCCGAATCAAGAATCGAAGCCGGCGCGTTGAAAAAACTGCTTCGCAATACGCTGCGAAGCAGCTGGTTTCAGCGTGCCGTCGGGGTCCTGGCGGCCGAATATCTGCGTCTGGTCTGGCGGACCAACAAGTTCACGTTCGATCCGCCCGACGTCTATGAACGCGTCGAGCCGCAGATTCCCGCGATCTTCGCCTTCTGGCACGGCCAGCATTTCCTCACCCCCTTCATCAAGAACAAGGACTCCTACAAGGCCAGGGTCCTGATCTCGCGGCACCGCGACGGCGAGTTCAACGCGATCGCCGCCGAAAGGCTCGGCATCGGCACCATCCGGGGGTCGGGCGATCACGGCGGCGCCTTCCACCGCAAGGGCGGGGTCGGAGCCTTCAAGGAAATGGTGCGGACGCTCCAGGACGGATGTAATGTCGCGCTGACCGCCGATGTCCCGAAGCGCTCGCGCGTGGCAGGCCTCGGCATCATCATGCTGGCACGGGAATCGGGACGGCCGATCATGCCTTTCGCGATGGCGACCAGCCGCTTCATCCGGCTCAGGAACTGGGACCGCACCACCATCAATTTGCCGTTCGGGCGGGGCGCATTGGTCGGCATCAAGGAAATCCACGTTCCTCCGGACGCAGATGCGGCCACGATGGAAGCGTTGCGGCTGGAGCTCGAGGAGACGCTGAACGAAGCGACCCGCCGCGCCTATCTGCAACTCGGCCGCCCGGGGCCCCAGGATGCCTAATTCGCTGCCCGGTTCGTTGCCGATGACGCTGCGGATGTACCAGCACCTGGCCTCCGGCCTGGTGCCGCTGGCGCCCGCGCTGATCAAGCGTCGGCTGAAGCAGGGCAAGGAAGATCCCGCGCGCGTCGGCGAGAGGCGGGGCCTCAGCCAGGACGTGCGGCCGCATGGTCCGCTGGTCTGGATCCACGGCGCCAGCGTCGGAGAGGTGCTGGCCGCGGCCGCGCTGATCGCGCGGCTGCGCGATCTGAACCTGCGCATCCTGCTCACCTCCGGCACCGTCACTTCCGCGGCCGTGGTGGCGAAGCGTTTCCCGCCGGACGTCATCCACCAATACGTGCCGTATGATTCGCCGCGCTATGTCGCGCGCTTCCTCGATCACTGGCAGCCGTCGCTGGCGCTGTTCATCGAATCCGATCTGTGGCCGAACCTGATCCTGGCCGGTGCCGCGCGCCGGCTGCCGATGGTGCTGATCAACGGGCGGATGTCGCCGCGCTCGTTCCCGCGCTGGCGGCGCATGCACGGCACCATCTCGGCGCTGCTGTCGCGCTTCGACATCTGCCTCGCGCAGTCTAAGACCGATGCCGAACGTTTTGCCGTGCTCGGCGGACGAGACGTGGTCACGACCGGCAACCTCAAGCTCGACGTGCCCGCGCCGCCGGCCGATCCCGCAAAGCTCGAGCGGCTGATGGCGATGACGCGCGGCCGTCCGATCATCGTCGCGGCCTCGACCCATCCGGGCGAGGAGGAGATGCTGGTGGCGGCGCATCGCAGCCTGTCCGGTTTCTTCCCGCAGCTTCTCACCGTGATCGTGCCGCGCCACCCGGACCGCGGCTCTGCGGTTGCCGGCCTCGTCACCGCCTCCGGCCTGAAGCCGGCCCTGCGTTCGCGCGAGGAGCTGCCGATGGCCGCGACCGACATCTATGTTGCCGACACCATGGGCGAACTCGGGCTGTTCTATCGCCTCTCGCCGATCGTGTTCATGGGCGGATCGCTGGTGCGCCATGGCGGGCAGAATCCGATCGAGGCGATCAAGCTCGGCGCGTCGATCGTGCACGGGCCGCATGTCTTCAACTTCGCCGATGTCTACGAGGCGCTCGATGGCAGCGGCGGCGCGCGGCAGGCCGAGACGCAGGAAACGCTGGTGAAGCAGCTCGGTCAGTTGCTGGCCGAGCCCACCGTTCGCGCCAAGATGCAGAGGGCCGGTGCCGGCGTCGTCGACGAACTCGGCGGTGCGCTGGATCGCACCATGGCTGCGCTCGAGCCTTATCTGCTGCAGCTGCGGATCGAGATGGGAGCCGCCAATGCGTGAGCCGGCCTTCTGGTACCGGCCACGTTCCCCGAAGTCGCACATCCTCCGGCCGTTGGGCGCGCTCTATGGCCTGATCACCGCGCGGCGCATGGCGCGCAAGGGCTTCGACGCCGGCATTCCCGTGATCTGTGTCGGCAACTATCATGTCGGCGGCGCCGGCAAGACGCCGACCGTGCTCGCGCTGACCAAGCTGCTGCGTGAGCTCGGCGAGACGCCCATCGTGCTCAGTCGCGGCTATGGCGGACGGCTGAAAGGGCCGGTCATGGTCGATCGCGCGCGGCACACCGCCGCCGATGTCGGCGACGAGCCCTTGATGATGGTGCGCGACGTGCCGGTCGCGGTGGCGCGCGACCGCCTCGAAGGCGTCGCGCTGGCGAAGTCGCAAGGCGCGACCCTGATCCTGATGGATGACGGCTTCCAGAATCCGCGCATCGCCAAGGACGCCGCGCTGATCGTGATCGACGGCGAGCGCGGCGTCGGCAACGGCAAGGTGTTTCCCGCCGGTCCTCTGCGCGCGCCGCTGACGATGCAGCTCGCTCGCACCGATGCGCTGGTGCTGATCGGTGACGGCCATGCCGCCGATGGCGTCGCGGCCGCGATCGCATCCCGCGGCAAGCCGGTGCTGCGCGCGCGCATCAAGCCGGACGCGGCTTCGCTCGCGCGGCTGTTCGGCAAGCCGGTGCTCGCCTTCGCCGGCATCGGCGATCCCGAGCGCTTCTTCCGCACGCTGCGCGCCGGCAACATCGATGTCGCGCGCACGCGTCCCTTCGCCGATCATCACATGTTCTCGCAAGCCGAGCTCGCTGCGCTCGCCGCGGACGCCGGGCGCGAGCAGCTCACGCTGGTGACGACGGAAAAGGATCTCGCGCGGCTGCGCGGCATGGACGGCGTCCCCGAGACCATCGTGCCGTTCGCGGTGCAGCTCGAATTCGACGATCCCGCCAGACTGCGGCAATTGATCGCCGATCATCTCTACAAGGCGCGCGAGCGGCGTTTCAGCCGGCGCTGATCGCCGCCGTCACATGCGCTAGACCTGCGCTTCCGGGCTGGTTCGGCCCAGCCGCGGCTCCGTGCCCGCCAGCAGCCGCTGGATGTTGGCCCGATGGCGGACGATCACGTAGATGCCGCCTGCGATCACCAGCAGCCGATAGGGCAGCGGATGCTCGAACCCGCAGACGAGGACGATGGCGGTCAACGCCGCGAGCATCGAGCTCAGGGACACGATCCGTGCAAGCGCGAGCGTGATGCAGAACACCGCCGCGGCACCCAGCCCCACGGGCCATGACATCGCCAGCAACACGCCGAGCCCGGTCGCGGCGGATTTGCCGCCGGTGAAATTCAGCCAGATCGAGCGGCCATGGCCTACCAGCGCGCCAATTCCGGCGAGACATACAGCCCACGGCACCTGCGTCTGCAGATCAGGCGCGGTCGGCGGCGAAGACGACAGCTCGGCGGCAAGCCAGGGACAAAGCGAGCGCGCCACGACGATGGCGGCTACACCCTTCAGCACGTCGGCGATGAGCACGAACAGCGCGGGCCACTTCCCGAGCGTCCGCAACACATTCGTCGCTCCCGTCGATCGCGAGCCGTGCTCGCGAATGTCGATGCCGCCCAGGAACTTTCCCGCCAGATAGCCCGAGGGGATCGATCCGAGGAGATAGGCGATCACGAGACCAAGCGCGCTCGCTGTCCAGAAGGCCATGGGATTTCATCCGGTGTCTGCAGCGGGTGTTTTATCTCCGACTTCGTCGGCCCGCCATGGGTCACGGGCGCGGCACTCCCGCGGGCGCTCGCGGCATCCGCGACGAGATCGCCGAGACCAGACGTCACGTCGGATGTTCGGCGGCGACGGTATCGCGAGCCTGACATGCCGGCGCCGGTGTGCATGCGTCATTCAGGGGACATTCATCGCAAGGCTCCTATCGAGATCGGACGATCGGGAGAGTTCGATGAAACTGCCGTCTGCGGCGCTCGCCGCCAGCCTCGTGTGTCTGATTGTTGCTCCGGTGCTCGCGCAAACGCCGCCGCCCGCCGCGCCCGCGAATCCGACCGGCACCGTGCCGGTTCCCGCGACCAGGCGCGTCACGTGTCTGGCCTCGACGCAAAGTCTGAAGGGACAGGACAAGCGCGATCAGATGCAGCTCTGCATGGCGCAGGCGCGGCTCGACTGCCTGAAGCAGGCGATCGATCAGAAGGTGGTCGGAGAGCCGCGGAAGACCTTCATCAAGACCTGCGTGGGCTCGGATGGCACGGAGCAGCAATAGCCGCGCCGTCGCATCCTCACTGCGGCTTCGGCGCGCTCGGGTAATGCCGCTGCAGCACGGCGGTGGGCGTGGCGTAGGCTTCCTGAAGGTCCACGCTCCAGTATTTCAGCTCGTCGAGCGGGATGCGCGCATCGGTGATCGCGCAGCGAACGAACGTTCCCGGCGAGATCACGCGGAAGTCGCCATCGAGATACTGCACCTGCGCTTCGCCATGGCCCGAGGGGCCGAACTTGTTCAGCACGGTCGAAAGTCTCCGCGGAAGGCCTCTCCCGGGAAACCCCTGGAGGGCACGATGTGTTGGACGGGATGTAGCATAGATAGGGTGGCTTGTCCGCCCGTTAAACCCACCGGTTTGTGATGTTTTGCGGCCGTTTCCCTGTGATAGTCCTCGATCGAAGGATCGATGGTCCGGTGCTCTCGCAGACCGGCCCCTCAGACGGCAGAGTCCGATGCGCCTTCGATTGACCGCCCTGCTGCTGATGCTGTTGCCGATGCTCTCGGCCGTGCGCGCCGCGCCCGTGCCGGCGCCGCAAGAGGTCGACATCCCGCTTCCGGTCGGCGTCCTGCACGCGCAGCTCTACAAGCCCGATGGCGACGGACCGTTTCCCACCGTGATCGCGCTGCATGGCTGCGGCGGCCTGGGTGCTCATGCCGAGCCCGTGCTGCCGCGTTATCGCGACTGGGCCGAGCGGTTGCTCAAGACGGGTCACGCGGTGCTGCTGCCCGACAGCTACGGCTCGCGCGAGCTCGGGCCGCAATGCAGCGTCAAGGAGAGGCACGTGAAGGCGCGGCGCGAGCGCGTTGCCGACATCGCGGCGGCGCGCGCCTGGCTGCTCAAGCAGACCTGGGTGGCGCGCAATCGCGTCAGCCTGCTCGGCTGGGCCAACGGCGCCAGCGCGCTGCTCTGGGCCGTGCGTCCGCAGAGCGCGGCGCATGACGCAAGTCCGGATTTCCGCGCGGCGATCGCGTTCTATCCGGACTGCCGGATGTCCGCGGGCCTCGGCTGGAGCACGCGGGTGCCGACGCTGGTGCTGATCGGCGGCAATGACGACGTGTCGTCGCCGCAGGCCTGCCGCCAGATGGTGGACGGCGCCTATGGACGCAGCGCGCTCGCGCGCATCACCGTCTATCCCGGCGCCTATCACGATTTCGACAGCGCCAGCTTGCCGCTGCACGCGCTCGCCGGCAGCACCGACGCTGCGACTCCCGATCGCGGCCATCTCGGTACCGACACCGAGGCGCGTGCGGAATCGCAGAAGGAAGTCGCGGAGTGGCTGGCGCGCTAGCGGCGTCGCCGCAGCGTGCCGCGAAGCGGGGCCGCCCGAGGAACAACCTGCGACGGACAGCCCCGCATCGACCACCGCCCTGCACGGAACGGGATGGCCGACGGGCGAGCTACGGCCGTCGTGGCGCCCCGGTTTCAACGCATGGCGGCGCCACAGTTCGACCATGATGTCGATTAAACGCATCCGGCATGCGCAATCGGATTCTTCTGTTCTCTTCCGCCCTGGTCGTCTTCACGGTCGCGATCTTCCTGTTCGAAGCCCATGCCGGCGCGCCGCCGCAGCACGCCCCGGAGCATTGCGGCTTCTGGACCACGATCGACGCGGGGTTGTCCTGCCGCTAGGCGGTATCATCGCCCGGCTGAGTGCGGCGACATCGGAGGCGAACTCGGACGACGATCTGCCGCCGCATCGTCATTGCGAGCGCAGCGAAGCAATCCAGACTCGCGCCGTTGACGAAGTCGGGATTGCTTCGCCGCGAACGCTCCTCGCGATGACGGGAAAAGAGCTCGCGCCGTCCGCGCTTCAGAACAGGCTGCCCTGATCCACCGGCTTGGCGACGCGCTTCGGCGCAACCTTCGCGTCCGGCGTCGCTGCCGGCTTCGGTTGTGATGGCGCGCGCCTGGCTGCCAGCGCCGGCCGATCCGCATCCGCGGTGGCGCCGACGCGTCCGTCGGCGAACTCGATCTCGAGCCGCGCATTCGGCCCGATCGCGTCGGCCGAATGCAGGGGATGGCCGGTTTCATCCCGCACCAGCGCGAAGCCGCGGGCGAGCACGCTGCGGTAGGACAGCGCGGAGAGCAGCTTGCCGCTGTTCTCGACGCGGGCATCCAGCCGCTGCAGCAATGTGACCAGCGCGCGATTGGCGCGCTCGGCCAGGCGATGCGTCCGCTCGCGCTGGCGGATGATCGCGTTGCGCTGCGCCTGTGCGTTGGCGAGTTTCGAGGCGCGCAGGCGGACGTCCAGCCCGGCGAAGCGGTCGCGCCGTTGCCGCAGCAGCGAGCGCGCGGACAGGCCGAGCCGCTCGCCGCAGACGGTGAGGCGATGATCGGTCTGCGCGATCTGGCCGTGCAGCACCCGCAGCGTCAGCTTGGCGCCGGCGGCGGTGAACCGGCGGAAATGCGCGTGCGTGTTGGCTTTCAGGCCGCGGGGCAGGGCGGCGCCCGCCGAATCCAGCCGCTGCCGCGGGATCGCGAGCAGATCGGGCGCGGCGGGCAGGGCGCGGGCGGCAGCGCGCAATTCGCTGCGGCGGCTCTCCTGCGCGCGCTGCCAATAGGCGCGGGTGCGCCGCGCGAGATCGGCGACCTCGACGAAGAGATCGCTGCGCACCGGCACCGCCATCTCGGCCGCCGCCGTCGGCGTCGGCGCGCGCTTGTCGGCGACGAAGTCGATCAGCGTGATGTCGGTCTCGTGTCCCACCGCCGAGATCAGCGGGATCATGCTCTCGGCCGCAGCCCGCACCACGATCTCCTCATTGAACGACCAGAGGTCCTCCAGCGAGCCGCCGCCGCGCGCGACGATCAGCACGTCGGGGCGTGGAATCTTGCCGCCCTCGGGCAGCGCGTTGAAGCCGCGGATCGCGGCCGCGACCTGCTCGGCCGAGCCTTCGCCCTGCACCTTCACCGGCCACACCAGCACGTGGCGCGGGAAGCGATCCTCCAGCCGATGCAGGATGTCGCGGATCACAGCGCCGGTCGGCGAGGTCACGACGCCGATCACCTCCGGCAGCCAGGGCAGGAGCTGCTTGCGCGCCTCGTCGAACAGGCCTTCGGCTGCGAGCTTCTTCTTGCGCTCTTCCATCAGCGCCATCAGCGCGCCGATGCCGGCCGGCTCCAGCGCCTCGATCACGATCTGGTACTTGGAGGAGCCGGGATAGGTGGTGAGCTTGCCGGTGGCGATGACCTTGAGCCCTTCCTGGGGCTTGAAGCGCATGCGGCCGTGCACGCCCTTCCAGATCACCGCCTCGATCTTGGCGCTCTCGTCCTTGAGCGCGAAATAGCAGTGCCCGGAGGAGTGGGCGCCGCGAAAGCCGGAGATCTCGCCGCGCACCCGGACATGGCCGAAAGCATCCTCCACCGTCCGCTTCAGGGACTGTGAGAGCTCGGAGACGGTGAATTCGGGCGCGTTGAGCAGTGGTTCCGCAGGCGGCATCGGCAAACGATTCGGCATTTTGGGGTCGGGCCCGACGTTAGGGATTTTCGCCCGCCAGCGCCAATCCGGGGATTGATCGAAAGAGTACTCTGTATTATAGAGTTCTCTGTATTCGACGAGTTCATCGGAGTGGTGCCATGGCGATGCGATTGCTGCGAGGAACCCTGGGCCTGCTGAAATGGGGGCTGTGCGCGGTCGGCGCCGTCGCCCTGCTGCTGACCGCACTGATCGCGACGCCGCTGCAGCGGCCCGCCGAGCTGCGCTCGGTCTCCGACTCCCGCAAGGGCGTCGACATGTCGACCCTGCCGACGCTGGAGCGCTTTCAGGCGCGCGACGGCACTTGGCTCGGTTACCGCCATTACGCGCCGGGCGGCTCCGCCACGGGCCGCGGCGCCATCTTCATCCATGGCTCGTCCGGCTCGTCCGGCACCATCAACCACGCCTTGTCCGAGGCGCTGGCGGCGCGCGGCGTCGAGACCTGGGCGATCGACATCCGCGGCCATGGCGCCTCCGGCACGCGCGGCGACATCGGCTATGTCGGCCAGCTCGAGGACGATCTCGTCGACTTCGTCGCCCACGTCCGCAAGAGCGCGCCCGACCTGCCGCTGACTTTGGTCGGCCATTCCGCCGGCGGCGGCTTCTCGCTGCGGATTGCCGCGACGCCGATCGTGCGGGACCTGTTCGTCCGCACCGTGCTGCTCGCGCCCTATCTCGGCTACGACGCGCCGACCAACATGCCGAACTCCGGCGGCTGGGCCAACGCCGACGTTCCGCGTTTTCTGGGGCTCGCGGCGCTGCGCAAGCTCGGCATCGACTGCTGCTCGCAGCTCCCGGTGCTCGCCTTCGCCGTGCCGCCGAATTCCGAGCGCATCCTGGTGCCGACCTATTCCGACCGCCTGATGCGCAATTTCGCGACGCGCGGCTATCGGCTCGATCTGCCGGCGGTGACGCATCCCATGACGATCTTCGGCGGTGCCGACGACGAGATGATGATCTCGGACAAATACGCGGAGACCGTGCAGGCGGTGAAGCCCGCGGTCGACGTCAAGGTGATCGAGGGCGTCAATCACATGGGCATCGTCAGCAATCCGAAGGCGGTGTCGGCGATCGCGGAGGATGTGGCAACGCGCGGAGGTGGCCAGTCATGATCCCATCCCTGACCTCGACCGGCGCGATCCACGCCGTCCTTGCCGGCAGCTGCATTGTCCTCGGACTGATCCAGTTGCTCGCCGCCAAGGGCGGTGTCGGTCATCGCGCCCGCGGCTACGCCTTCGTCTACGGGATGTTGACGGCGGATGCGGCGGCGCTGCTGGTCTATCGCTTCACCGGGCATTTCAACATCCTGCATGTCGGCGCGATCGCGAATTTCGCCTGCGTGCTGCTCGCCATGGTTCCGCTGTTGCGCAGCCCGCGGCCGGCGAACTGGATGGTTTGGCATTACACCTTCATCGCCTGGTCCTATGTCGGATTGCTCGCGGCGGCGGCCACGGAGCTGATCGTGCGCGTGATCCAGCCTCCGACACGCGCGGATGCCTGGGGATTGACCGGGGCAACGACCGCGCTCGTGACCGTCCTGGGCTATGTCCTGATCCATCGCAACCGTCCGCCGGGCGCTTCGCGGGCGCGTGCCCTGCATGACGGCGCGCAAGGGAACGGGGTCGTCCTGTGATCGACAGCAAGCAGGCTTCCGAAGCGCTGGCCGAGATCGACGACATCGTCCAGCGCGTGCGCCAGTCACGCATCTACGATCTCGCCAGCCAGATGATGATCATGTGGGGCGTGCTGGTGTTCGTCGCCAACATCGCGACCTGGCTCTGGCCCCGCGGCGCCCATTACTACTGGCTCGCCCTCTACGTCCTCGGCATCGCCGGCTCGTTCGCGATCAGCGCGGCGAACCAGGCCTCGACGGGGGTCCGCAGCTTCGACATGCGGCTGCTGATCGCCTTCCTGATGTTCATCGCCTTCGGCTTCCTCTGCGCGCACGTGCTCGGCGATTTCTCGCCGCGGCAGCAGGGCACGTTCTGGACCATCTATTTCATGCTGTTCTACGCGCTGGCCGGCCTGTGGTTCGGCACCGCCTTCGTCGTCATCGCGCTCGCGATCACGGCGCTGACGCTGATCGGCTACTTCTTCGTCGCCGGCGATGCCTTCCTGCCGTGGATGGCCGTCGTCAATGGCGGTGGCCTGATCGTCGGCGGCCTCTGGATGCGCCGGACCTGACGCCATGGCCGAACTCGACGACATCATCCACCAGCCGCTGCGACTGAAGATCATGGCCGCGCTGAATTCGCTGCCGGCCACGGCCGCGGGTCTTGAATTCTCCCGGCTGAAGAAGCTCACCGGTGCCACCGACGGCAATCTCGGCGCGCATATCGAGACGCTGGCCAAGGCCGGCTACGTCTCGATCGAGAAGGCCTTCGTCGGCAAGAAGCCGCAGACCACGGTGACGGCCACTGCAGCAGGGCGCGGTGCGTTCGCGCGGCATGTCGCGACGCTGCAGGAGATCATTGCGGGGAAGCAGCTTTAGGCCGTCGGCAAGGCCGGAACAGTTGGGTGGGGCCACAAACCAGCGTTCAGTATTTACAAGGACCAGGGAGTTTGCATTCGCGCCAGGCTCTCTAGGGCGCGTACTCATAAATCCGGGATTGTCCGCTTTCGCGGGCGGAGCAGACACGGCCTTATCGGACCTGCAATATCTGCAAATGGCCCGTTGCGGAAATCGGGCCGTTATCTATTGTTGCAGGCGACTTGCCGTTTCGGCAATCAAGTAGTTTTTCAATAGCTCCGAATTGGAACACCTCGATGCAGCGGCAATATTTGGCTGTCATGATCGGCGCGTTCGCTCTGTTCGAATGCAACAGGTTGCATGCTCAAGAGACTGGCGCCACGATCGTTCAAATCGATTGGGAAGAGGTCATGGACCGCGTGTCACCCGCGCCTGAGTCGAATATCCATGTCTCTAGGCACATTTCTCTTGTGTTGAAAGGCGGCAATCAGCTCGACCAAGATTTCAGCAATGGAACGGGGCCCACGCAGCAGAGATCCTCAAAGTCTATGACGTTAGGTGACAGTGCTTGGCATGTGGGCGCGGAAAATACACTCGTCCGACGAGATGATTTTCCTCATCACGTCCGAACGCTTACCATCCGTGTCAACGGCAAAAGATGCAACGCTTCAGTCACGTTCCAGTTAAAGCCGGGGTTTCGAGACTATCAAACTGGAATGCTGTCTCGTCCTGGAGAGACTGGCACTTACTCCAGGCTGAATACTAATTATTCCCGCTGCTCAATCGCATGATCGGAGCTGAGTAGTGGAGGTCCTGCTGCGGCGCATATGTCCGCTTTTGGCCCGTAACGGACATGCCTTCGTTCTCCCACAGATCTCCGATTTCGGGGCCCATAGGGACATGTCCTGCCGTACTTCGTGAGCGCCCCTTTTATGAGTACACGCCCTCGTCGCAGGACTTTTTTATGTTTTCGAGCGTGCCGACCTCATCGGCTCCGCCATCGACTGCCCTAAGCCCTCATCCTTCCGGCACTCCGGCCATCCGCAGGCCTTCATACGTGCGCTCACGCCCTGCAAGGTACGCAGGATGGTTGCAAGCGGCGCTTGCGCGAAAGCGGCTGATCGTAAAACTTGGATTGAGCTCAAGGCCCGCCCTTGCTGCAGCGTTTGCCGCACCCAGCTCTCCAAGGTGCGCCAAAGCAGCAACAAGATAGAAATGCGAATTTGGATAGTTTCGATTTGCCTCGATGGACCGCCTCAACCATGCGGCCGCTTCGGCATCTGCGCCGTTCCACAGCTTGGCGACGCCAACAGTGAATAGCCACAGATAGACCGCGACATCGGAAGGAGAAAGGCGAAGCGCCTCTCGAATATGAGCTTCGGTCTCTGCGCATCGGCCGATAAAATAATTGGCTACGGCGATTGATCCGTGGGCGGTGGCCAGATTTCGATCCAGCACGAGAGCTCGTTCGCATCGGGCGATGCCTTGGGCAATTCGGTTCGTGAAGATTTCAATGAAGCCCAAGATGCGGTTAGCCTCCGCATGATTCGGTGCCAAGGACAGGGCCTTGAGCACGCTCGTTTCAGCCGCCATCCGGCTATCACTAAACAAGACGTTGGCGGCTTGATGATGTATCCACGCCGTACCGACCAAGGCCTCGACGCAATCGGAATCGACGGCCAAGGCCTGCTGAAAGAAGCGCCGCGCTCTTTCCAGGTTTTCGGGTGTGAGCCCCCTGTTCAGGCAAGCCTTGCCCTGGAAAACCAGATCCATTGCTTCTGGATGTGGTGAACGCGCCGCTCGGCGTGCCTCAGCAGCAACGAACTGAGCATCAAGCGCATTCGCAAGTCTCGATACAATCTCATCCTGCGTGTCGAACAGGTCGGCCACCGGCTTGTCGAAGCGCTCCGCCCAGAGATGATTGCCAGTTTCGGCGTCGATCAACTGTACGTTCACGCGAAGGCGAGTGCTTGCACGTTGCACCGAGCCCTCAAGGACGTAGCGCACGTTCAACTCGCGACCTAGCTTCTTTACATCGACAGCCTTGCCCTTGAACGTGAACGCCGTATTGCGCGCGATCACGAAGGCGCCACTGATGCGCGATAAGTCCGTGGTCAGGTTCTCCGTTACCCCGTCCGCGAAGTAATCTTGGTCGGGATCGCCGCCGATGTTCGCGAAAGGTAGAACTACAATGGATAGATGTGGGGCCAAGGACAACCGAGGGAGATCTTTCTCTGTGTTCGCGCCAAAGTTAACCGCATAGGCATGGATCGGGCGGGCGATGTTCTTGAGGCTCTGTCGGCCCAGGTCAGTGAAATCGACCGAAACCTTGTCACGGACTTGTTCGTAGGTGGATGACGAAACACAGATACCGCCGGGTTCAGCGATGCCCTCAAGTCGGGCTGCGACGTTGACACCATCACCGAGAATATCGTCGCCCTCGATCAGAATGTCGCCCAGGTTGATCCCGATCCGAAAAAGCATACGCCGGTCCTGCGGGATGCTTTCGTTCCTCTGGGCCATCACCACTTGTACCGCCACGGCGCATTCGACCGCATCGACTACCGAGGGAAATTCAAGGAGAACGCCGTCCCCCGTGGTCTTCACGAGTCGACCGCCGTGTTTTGCTACGAGGGCGTCGGTCACCTTGCGGTGTTCGCGAAGTGCGCGGGCGGTACCGACCTCGTCGAGGCCCATGAGGCGCGAGTAGCCCGCTATGTCAGCCGCTACTATCGCTGCCAACCTGCGACCGACCCGATCTGTTTGGTCTTGCTCCATTGCCAAACCACGTTCCCACGGGTGGCATCTGTACAAAGGTTCAAGGCGAAATCATACAAATGTGCAACGCGGAAGCAAGGTTCTGACGCGATGCGGCTTGGCGACGACTGTCGTCAAGCTAGTAGGGGCGATGCAGGAGATCATCGCTGGGAAGCAGGTTTAGTTCCCGCCGTCATTCCAGGGGGGGCGCGAAAGCGGCGAGCTCCGAGTCCAGCGAACCACCAAAAACGCCGTCCAATGGATTTCCGGACTCCGCGCTGCGCGCGCCCGGAAGGACGGGAAAATCGAATGACGATGAAGGCCGTCACAGCCTCATCGGATCATGGCCAGTGTCTGGATGGCGGTGTGATCCGCTCCGCTCGTTCGACCGCGCGATCTGCGTGTCCGGCACCAAGGGGGCGGCTTGACTCGCCTTTGATTTCATATATGCAATTAGAAAATCATATATGAAAAGAAGGCAGCCAGATGACCGATGTGATCGCCGACCCCAACGATCCGCGTCGACGCCTGTTTGGCGACTACCGGCTCAAGCCGAATAGTGGGGTCAATCCGCCTTATTCGCCGGCCTATCCGGTGGAATGGGGCTGCACCTTGCGCACGGTCGAAGTCATGACCCGCGTCGCGCCGGGCAAGGTGTCAACGCTGCTTGCCGACACGCCGTTCGAGATCGCGAGCGATCGCGTCGCGTTCCGCTTCATGCGCTCGCCCGGCCATTCGCTGGCCGTGCAGGCCGGCGAGATGTTCGATCTGATGATCTCGGTACCCGTGCGTTACAAGGGCCTGTTCACCGAGACGCATATCTTCATGTATTGCAGCGATCCCATGGGGATCTGTGCCGGACGGGAGGTGTTCGGGTATACCAAGAAGGATGCCCATTACGCCTTCGACGAGCATCCGGATGGATCGATCACCGGATGGGTCCGGCGCCGCGGCATTCCACTCGCCGATTTCTCGTTCACGCCGGACGCGTCCGCACCGGTCGTCCGCATCGTCGACGGCGATGAACTGCCTGCGGGTGAAATCCATGTGCGCCGCTTGCCGCATCCGGAACGCCTCGGCGTGGCCTATGCCGACATCGCCTATCGCCGCACACCGCTGAAATACTCGGCGCCGGTGCCGGGGCGCGCCTCCATGACCCTCCACGCCAGCGAATACGATCCCATCGCCGACCTCGATCCGGAAATTCTCGGCGCGCACTTCATGGTGTCGGACGTCTATGGCGGAGGATTTGAGGTCGAGGACCGGCGGCTGATCGAGCGTCTCACTCCGTAAGGAAGCAATGGCTTGCGCGCAAAAAGCACGCGCAGGCGGCAAAAGACCGTGCAGGAAAGCGCGGGTCAGGCAAGGGAGGGGTTGAACATGACAGGGCGATATCGGGTGAGCCGCCGCAGGCTGCTGGCCGGTGCCGGCGGACTGGCATTGGGAATGACGGGGTTGGGCGCGCAGGCGCAGGAGGCGAAACCCCTCCGCATCGGTGTGCTGACGGACATGTCCAGCCTCTATGCCGATGTGACCGGCGCGGGCTCGCTGCTGGCAGCCAGGATGGCGGTCGAGGATTTTCAGGCTTCGCCGCACAAGATGACCCGGCCGATCGAGGTCATCAGCGGCGACCACATGAACAAGGCCGATCTCGGCGCCAACATCGCGCGCGAGTGGATCGATCGGCAGAACATCGACGTCATCGTCGATGCGCCGAACTCGGCCGTCGCTCTCGCGGTACGCAATGTCGTGCAGCAGAACAACAAGACGCTGCTGGTTTCGGGCGCTTCCTCGTCCGATCTCACCGGCAAGTCCTGCTCGCCCAATCTCGTGCACTGGACCTACGATACCTATGCGCTCTCTTCGGGCGTCGCGCGCGCGGTGGTCGAGAGCGGCGGCAAGAGCTGGTTCCTGCTCACGGCTGACTACGCGTTCGGGCACGCCATGGAAGGCGACATCAAGAACGTCGTACAGAAATTCGGCGGCAAGGTGCTCGGCGGGGTTCGTACGCCGATCAACAGCCAGGACTTCTCGTCCTTCCTGTTGCAGGCCCAGTCGTCGAAGGCGGAAATCATCGCGCTGATCAATGCCGGCGGTGACACGATCAATTCCATCAAGCAGGCGGTGGAGTTCGGCATTCCGCAGGGAGGCCAGCGCGTGGTGGCGACGGTGCTCTATCTCAGCGATGTGCATTCGCTTGGCTTGAAGATTGCGCAGGGACTTCAGTTCACCGAATCCTTCTACTGGGACCTGAACGACGATACCCGTGCCTGGACCAAGCGATTTGCGCCGCGCAATAACGGACGCTATCCGACCGCGTTGCATGCCGGCGCCTATGCCGCGACCCTGCATTATCTGAAAGCGGTCGATGCGCTCGGCGCGTCAGGCGACGGCAAGGCCGTCGTCGAGGAGATGAAGAAGCTGCCGACCGACGATCCGCTGTTCGGCAAGGGCAGCGTGCGTGCCGACGGCCGCAAGCTGCACAACATGTATCTCTTCGAAGTGAAGACGCCCGCGGACTCCAAATATCCCTGGGACTACTACAAGCTCGTCAAGACCATCGCGCCGTCCGAGGCCTGGCGGCCCCTGGAGGAGGGCGGTTGTGAGTTCCTGAAATCATGACGGCGGCAGACCGGCCGCCGGTGGCGCTCGTCACCGGCGGCGGTGGTGATATCGGACGCGCCATCGCGCTGAGGCTTGCGCGGATGAGCGCAGCGGTCGCAATCATCGACCGCGACGAGGCGGCCGCCACGGCAACCGCGCGCCTGATCGAGAACGCCGGTGGACATGCAATTGCCATCCCCGCCGATGTCTCGAGCGCCCTCGATACGGCCGCCTTCGTCGAGACGGTCGAAGCGCAATTGGGCCCGATCGGGATCTTCGCGAACAACGCAGGCATCGAGGGCGTCGTCGCTCCGCTTCACGAATATCCGGACGACACATTCGACAAATTGCTGCAGGTCAACGTGAAGGGCGTCTTTCTCGGCCTCAAGCATGTGCTCGGACGAATGAGGCAACGTGGCGCGGGCGCGATCATCAACACCGCCTCGACCTCGGCGATCCGCGGGCGGGCGGGGCTTGCCGGTTATGTCGCGTCCAAGCACGCCGTGCTCGGGCTGACCCGTACGGCGGCACTTGAGGTGACCGGCACGAAGATCCGGGTCAACGCGGTCCTGCCTGGGCCGGTCGAGTCGCGCATGATCAGGGAATTGGAAGGACAGGCGCGCGATTCCACCGTCGAGTTGCGTCGAAACGGCGATGCCGCGCGTGGCCAGCCGCAGGATGTCGCCGATGTCGTGGCTTTTCTTGCGTCCGACGAGGCCGCCCACGTCAATGGTGCGGCCTGGGTCGTCGACGGCGGCATGACCGTGGCTTAGCTCATCATCGGAAAAGCGCACAGCGATCTTGCCTCGCGACAAACGCGGAAACGCGTTGGCGCGGCGATCATGCCAGAACGACGACCCGACGCGTGATGACGATCTCACGCGATCTGGTGGCGCCCTAGGGAGGACCGCCGATCTTCTCGGATACGATCCTGGCGGCGCCGCGCAATTCGGTGGCGATGGCGCCGGCCTCGCTCGCGGGAATCCGGTCCTGCCTGACCAGGGGGACGGTCAATGCAGCCACCGCGCGTCCGGAAGCCTCGATGATCGGACAGCTATAGGCCAGGATGCGCGTGTAGCCGTCGTCATTGGAGAAGTTTCCACCCTCCGAGGAGATGCGGTCGAGCGCCGCGATCGCCTTCTTGCCGCTGATGCGATCATGCGCGGCGATCACCTGCGCGAGCTCCTCTCGCCGGCCTTCGAGCTGGAACGCAGCCAGGACCTTCGCGGACGCGTATTGCTGGGTGAGCGGAAACACCGCGCCGACCTTGACCGACCAGCCCATCAGCCATTCCGGCTCGATGCGGGCAATCACCATGAACTGCTCGCCGTGCAGGACGGTGAGGTGACAAGACAGCTGCACGCGTGAGGCAAGCTGCTCCATCACCGGCAGCGCGGCCTTCAGCAACCGTTCGGTCGGCGGGAATTGCGAGGCGATCTTGAACAGCTTCAGCGTCAACGTGTATTCGCCGGTTGCGGGGTCGCGGGCGACATAGCCGCGGCGCTCCAGCGCGACGAGCATCCGGAAGATCTCGCTGACGGAGCGGCCCACGCGCTCGGCAAGTTGCTTTTGGTTGAGGCCTCGTGACGCGCCCGCCAGCGCCTCCAGCAGGTCCAGCCCCTTTTCCAGGGCGGGTGCGCCCGGCTGCAGCTTCTCAGGATTCATCCATCAGGCCTTGTAGGATCCCATCCCGCGACCACACGCCGGGAATGCCGTTTCCGTGTACCGGATCGCCCGCGCTGCGAAAAGTCGTCTGCCTCGAGCGATGACAGGTTCAGGAAATTTGCACCGGGCACGCTCCGGAATGCCGGGGGTCATAGGCCCTTTCCCCTTGAGCCCTTCGCCGATTCGTGCGACCTCCGCCCCCAGCAAACCCCTCATTTTCGAGCCCTCGATGCACATTCTCCTGCTTGGTTCCGGCGGCCGTGAACATGCCCTGGCGTGGAAGATCGCAGCCTCTCCCCTGGTGACCAAATTCTGGTGCGCGCCGGGCAATACCGGGATCGCGCGCGAGGCCGAGTGCGTGGCGCTCGATGTCGCCGACCATGCCGCGGTGATCGATTTCTGCAAGGCGAATGCGGTCGAGCTCGTCGTGGTCGGTCCCGAGACCCCGCTTGCGGCGGGCATCGTCGATGACCTCACCGCCGCCGGCATCAAGGCGTTCGGGCCGAGCAAGGTCGCCGCGCAGCTCGAAAGCTCCAAGGGGTTCACCAAGGCGCTCTGCACCGAATTCGGCATTCCCACCGGTGCGTACAAGCGCTTCACCAATGCCGACGACGCGCTCGGCTATGTCCGCAGCCAGGGTGCCCCGATCGTGGTCAAGGCCGACGGGCTTGCTGCCGGCAAGGGCGTCGTCGTCGCGAAGACCGTGCGCGAGGCCGAGGACGCCATCGCCATGATGTTCGAGGGCGGGTTCGGCGACGCCGGTGCCGAGGTGGTGATCGAGGAATTCCTGCCGGGCCGCGAGATCAGCTTCTTCGCGCTGTGCGACGGCGAGACTGCCATTCCGCTGGCCTCCGCGCAGGACCACAAGCGCGTGTTCGATCACGATGTCGGCCCGAACACCGGCGGCATGGGCGCCTATTCACCGACGCCGCTGGTGACGCCGGCGATCCACGACGCGATCATGGCGAAGATCATCCTGCCGACGGTCGCCGGCATGAAGCAGCGCGGCACGCCGTTCCGCGGCATTCTCTACGCCGGGATCATGCTGACGACGCAGGGCCCGAAACTGTTCGAGTTCAACGTGCGCTTCGGCGATCCCGAGTGCCAGGTGCTGATGCTGCGGCTGATGAGCGACATCGTGCCGGCGTTCCTGGCGTCCTGCGACGGGCAGCTGAAGAATTTCGATCTGCGCTGGTATCCGGAATCCGCGCTCACCGTGGTGATGGCGGCGAAGGGCTATCCCGGCGACTATCAGAAGGGCACGCGCATCGAGGGGCTCGATGAGGCGGCGAAGGTCGATACCGTCGAGATCTTCCACGCCGGCACGGTCGCCAAGGACAGCGCGATTCTCGCCAATGGCGGACGCGTGCTCAACGTGTGCGCGCTCGGCAAGACCGTGACGGAGGCGCAAGGCCGCGCCTACCAGGCCGTCGACCGCATCAACTGGCCCGAAGGCTTCTGCCGCCGAGACATCGGCTGGCAGGCGGTGGAGGCGGAGAAGGCGAAGAGCTGACGGGGTTTTTCCCCAAACCGGCGCGCGGCGGTCCGGCGATCGCCTGATGCCACTCCCCCGCCACATCGACATTCCAGAAATGCGTAATCGCCTGTTGGGGTTAGCAACCCTCGGAGGCGATCGCCATGCTACTGTGCATGGGGTTGTTTTCGGCATTTTTGCCGGCAGCCCGCGGCCACTCCGGAACGGAGGGCCGGGAATGCCAATCGGGAGGAACCATGTCCGATCTCGCCGACCTCTATCCGGGCTTTGCCTCCGAATGGATCGACACCTCGTTCGGCCGCATCTTCGCGCGCGTCGGCGGCAACGGGCCGCCGCTGCTGCTGCTGCACGGCTTCTCCGAGACCAACGTGATGTGGCATCGCGTGGCGCCGCAGCTTGCCGACAAATTCACGGTGATCATCGCCGACCTGCCGGGCTATGGCTGGTCCGACATGCCCGAGAGCGACGCGCTGCACATGCCCTACAGCAAGCGCGCGATGGCCAAGGCCATGGTGGAGGCGATGGAGCGTCTCGGCCACGTGCACTTCGCGCTCGCAGGCCATGATCGCGGCGGCCGCGTGTCGTATCGGCTCGCGCTCGACCATCCCGGCCGGCTGTCGAAGCTCGCCGTGCTCGATATCCTGCCGACCTATAATTACTGGGAGCGGATCAGCTATCCCTACGCGCTCAAGATCTGGCACTGGACGTTCCTGGCCCAGCCCGCGCCGCTGCCGGAGACACTGATCTCCGGGCAGGGCGAATTCTTCCTGCGCTTCAAGATGGCGAGCCAGACCAGGTCGAAGACACTGGACGCGATCGACAAGCGCGCGCTCGAGCACTACATCGCTCCGTTCCGCGATCCCGCCCGCGTGCACGCGATGTGCGAGGACTACCGCGCCGGCGCCACCATTGACTACGACCTCGACAAGGCCGATTTCGAAGCCGGCAAGAAGATCACCGTGCCGATGCTGGCCCTGTGGGGCAGCGCCGGCATCGCCCAGGCCGCCGCCACGCCGCTCGACACCTGGAAGCAGTGGGCGACCAACGTGGACGGCATGCCGGTGGATTCCGGCCACTTCCTGACCGAGGAGAATCCCGACGTCACCGCGAAGGCGTTGCGGGACTTCTTCTCGGCTTGAGGACGCACCGCGCTGGACATTCAGCCATCATCGCCTGGCTGGATCGGGCGATCCGGTGGTCCGGGACCGCTTTGGGTCGATCCGACAGGCCGCGGGGGCCGAATGCCCCGGTCAGGCCGGGGCATGACGGCGGCGTGCGCCGTTGTTACCGCCGCTCCCTGAAGAACTCCCGCAGCAGCCGCGCCGCCTCGCTTTCGCCGACGCCGGAATAGACCTCCGGGGCGTGATGGCAGGTCGGCGAGGCAAAGAAGCGCACGCCTGACTCGACCGCGCCGCCCTTGGGGTCGGCGGCGCCGTAATAGAGCCGCCTGATCCTTGCAAAGGAGATCGCGCCCGCACACATGGTGCAGGGTTCGAGCGTCACGTAGAGGTCGCAGTCCACCAGCCGCTCGCTGCCGATCTTTTTCGCGGCCTCGCGCAGCGCGATGATCTCGGCATGGCCGGTGGGATCCTGGTCGGTCAGCGTCCGGTTGCCGGCGGTGGCAATGACCTCGTTATTGCGGACCACGACGCATCCGATCGGAACTTCGCCCGATTTTCCGGCATTTTCCGCCGTTTTGAGCGCCAAATCCATGAAAGAAGGGGCTTTCATGCCTCGTATCATCGCCAGAAACCTGCTAGTAGCTCCGCCTTCAGCAAGAGTGGATACCGATTTTGCCTGAGCATGCGGCTCGGAACGAGCGCGCACAATGCTTTCTGGCTCCCCCTGAGTGAGATTATTCATGCCCCGCGACAGCGACAAAGACAACGATTCCCGCGGCCGGCGTGATCGAGGCCCGGCCAAGGGCCGCAGCGGCAAGCCGCGCGGCCCCGACAAGAAATTCGCCAAGCGCGGCTTCGAGGGCAAGGGCGACCGCGACTCCCGTCCGCCCCGTGGCGACCGCGAGGGCCGCCCGTTCCG
>NZ_JASGFS010000068.1:0-34319 GCF_047605465.1 Bradyrhizobium sp.
CAAGCAAAGCTCGGGCGAAACCAGCCGCGAGAATGCGAAACCGTGTCCTTGCATCAGCGCGGCGTGCGGCCCGCTGGGTCCCGGCTCTGCGCAGCAACGCTGGCGCGTTGCAACGCGTCCGGGACACGAGAGAGGAGATCGCCCACGTCGCTCCCCACACCCCGTCATCGCGAGGAGCGAAGCGACGAAGCAATCCAGACTGTCGCCGCGGCGAGAGTCTGGATTGCTTTGCTCCGCTCGCAATAACGATAGGGATAAGGTGCGTGCACCAAACGCGCAGTCGTGTGCCCTGGGTGCAGCGCGCAGCGTTGCGCTGCAGAGCCGGCGCTCACGACGGCTGCACGCGAGGATCTCACCTCATCCTCGCAACGCATTTCAGCAAACCGTCATAGTCTCTAATGCACGCTAACCATCGCCCGACTTTAAACTGTCATAATCGCCAAATGGAACTCGCGGCTGCGTCGTTTTTACACGCCATTAAGCGTGGTTGCATTGGATGCACGGGGAAAGTGCGTTGGGGACTGCAATGACTGCCGCGAAGAGAGCGCCGGGAAAGCCGGCCACCGAGATGTTCGACGACATCCCGGTGCTTCAGCGCAAATGGCGTGCCGCGGTGAAGCCGGGCGAACGGTTGCCGCGCTATGAGGATGTGATGCTCGGCAGCCTCGGCAGGCTCGCCGATCACATCGCGCTGCTCAAAGGTGACGGTACGCTCGAACTGTCGCGCAGCGGACGGTACGTGCAGCAATGGCTCGGTGACGAGCGCTGGGACATTCCGGTCGCGGAGCTGTCGCCCGATTGCGCGACGGCGCTGTCGGAAGTGACGGCGAGCGCGCTCGCGAACGGACGACCCCACCATGCGCGTGCGCATTGCGTACGCGACGGCATGGTCAAGACCTACGACCTGCTGGCCTTGCCGACCGCCTCGCGTTGGGGCGCCACGCTGGTCGGGACCTACGTCAACGAGCACGGCGCGCAGTACAACCTTCTCGATGCGATCTTCTCCGCGACCGAGGACGCTGTCGTCTCGCTGACGACGTTGCGCGACGCGGCGGGCAAGCCTTTCGACCTCCAGATCGTGCACCACAACAAGGGCGCCGAACTGCTCCTCAACGTGGCGAGCAGCGGCCTGCTGTGGCGCCGGCTCGGCCAGGGCGGCACGCTGTTGGCCGCGCCCGAGATCATGGAATTCCTGCTGAAGGCGGTCTCCGGCGGCCGCGGTGAGCAGTTCGAGATCGAAAACGCGGGGCGTCATCTGCGGATGAGCGCAACCTGTTTCGCGGACGTGGTGTCGCTGACCATTTCGGACGTCACCGCGATGAAGCGGCGCGATGCCTCGTTCCGGCTGCTGTTCGACAACAACCCGATGCCGATGTGGGTGTTCGACGCGGAGCAGAAACAGTTCCTCAGCGTCAACGACGCCGCGGTCCAGCACTACGGCTACAGCCGCGCGGCCTTCCTGCGCATGAAGCTGCACGAGATCTGGCCGGAGGACGAGTGGGACAGCCACGCCGAGGCGCTGGAACGTGTCGGCGAGACCTATCACTCCTCGCGCAACTGGCGGCATCTGCGCGCCGACGGCAGCGAGATCGAGGTGCTCACCTTCGGTCGCCGCGTCACCTTCGATGGTCGCGACGGCTATCTGGTCGCGGTGGTCGATATCACCGAGCGCCGCAAGGCCGAGGCCCGGATCGCCCACATGGCGCATCATGACGGGCTCACCGATCTGCCGAACCGCGAATATTTTCAGGATCGCCTGAAGCAGGCGCTCGACCAGGCCGGCGGAAAGCGGGTCGGCGTGCTCTGCATCGATCTCGACCTGTTCAAGAACGTCAACGATTCCTTCGGCCATCCGGTCGGCGACCGCCTGTTGAAACAGGTCGCCGAACGACTTGCGACCGCGATCCGCGGCGCCAATCTCGCGGCCCGGCTCGGCGGCGACGAATTCGCGGTGATCCTGGCCGCCGACGTCTCGCCGAACGAGGCCAGCGCCTGTGCCTCGCTCCTGATCGAGATGCTGAGCGCGCCCTACGACATCGACGGCCTCGAGACGGTGATCGGCGCCAGCATCGGCATCGCGTTGTCGCCGGGCGACGGCACGACGTCGGAGGAATTGATGCGCAACGCCGACATGGCATTGTACCGGGCGAAGTCCGACGGCGGCGGCGTGCACCATTTCTTCGAACGGGAAATGGACCGCCAGGCGCAGAAGCGCCGCGACATGGAGCTGGATCTGCGCCGCGCCTTCGCCAACGGCGAGTTCGAGCTGCACTACCAGCCGCTGGTGTCGATCGTATCCGATCGCATCTCCGGCTTCGAGTCGCTGCTGCGCTGGCGCCACCACGAGAAGGGCATGATCTCGCCGGCGGAATTCATCCCGGTCGCCGAGGACATCGGCCTGATCACGCAGCTCGGCGAGTGGGTGCTGCGCGAGGCTTGCTCCGAGGCGGTGAAATGGCCGGCCGACATCAAGGTCGCGGTGAATCTCTCCCCGGCGCAGTTCCGCAGCCGCAACCTGGTTCAGGTCGTGATCTCGGCGCTGGCGCAGTCCGGCCTGTCGCCGACGCGGCTCGAGTTGGAGATCACCGAGTCGATCTTCCTGGCCGAGACCGACGCCAATCTGGCGACGCTGCACCAGCTGCGCGAGCTCGGCGTCGGCATCTCCATGGACGATTTCGGCACCGGCTATTCCAGCCTCAGCTATCTCCGCAGCTTCCCCTTCGACAAGATCAAGATCGACCGGTCCTTCGTGAAGGACCTCGCTCAGCGGCCCGATTGCGGTGCGATCGTGCGGGCGATCTCGGGCCTCGGCCGCAGCCTCAACATCACCACGACCGCGGAAGGCGTCGAGACCGAGGACCAGCTCGACTGGCTGCGCGCCGAAGGCTGCAACGAGGTGCAGGGCTTCCTGTTCAGCGCCGCGCGCCCGGCGGCCGAGATCGCGAAGCTGCTCGCCGATTTCGGCGAGCGCGCCTCACGGGCGGCGTAGATCCGGCGGATAGCAGTCGTAGACCAGCGCCTTGAAGGCAGGCGTGATGCGGCCGCGCTCGTTCTGGGTCTGCTGCATCATGACGTAGATCATGTCGAGCTTGGGATCGACGCCGAAATAGGTGCCGCTGCCCGAGTCCCATTTCAGCTCGCCGATCGAGCCCGGCGGCGGCGGCTTGGCAACGCCCGGATCGGTGCGGACCGCGACGCCGTAGCCGTAGCCGAAGCCGTCGCCGGGAAAATAGAAGTAGTCGCGCCCGACGCCGGAGCCCGGTCCGATCTGATCGGTCGTCATGTCCTTGAAAGAAGCCGGGCTCAGGTAACGCTTGCCGCCGTACTCGCCGCCGTTGAGGAGCATCTGGGCGAAACGCCCGTAATCGGTGACGGACGACAGCAGGCCGCCGCCGCCGGATTGCCATTCCGGATGATCCAGGCGCTCGCGCTCGGCGTCGAGCAGGATCTGGTCGGTCGGCAGGGGGCGCGCCATCCGCTCGAACTCGTCCGGCGTCGTCAGCACGAACTTGGTGTTGGTCATGCCGAGCGGATCGAAGATGCGCTGCTTGAGGAAGTCGTACAGCGTCTGGCCGCTGATGATCTCGATGACGCTGCCGAGCACGTCGGTGGAATGACCGTAGCGCCACAGCGTGCCCGGTTGGCGGGCCAGCGGCAGCCTCGCGATGCGCTCGGCGAATTCCTTGTTGTCGAACCGGCCTTCGAAGATGTTGGCGGCCTTGTAGGCGAGCTCGACCCATTTGCCGCCGATGTAGTCGTAGCTGATGCCCGACGTGTGCCGCATCAGGTCCCTGATGGTCACGGGATGGATCGGCGGCACCAGGTCGAGCGCCAGCGAACCGTCGGGCTTGGTGACCTCCAGCCCCACCTTCGTGCCGGCGAAGGCCGGGATGTATTTCGACACGGGGTCGGTGAGCGCGAGCTTGCCTTCGTCGATCAGCATCATCGCCGCGACGCTGGTGATCGGCTTGGTCATGGAATGGATGGCGAAGATCGTGTCCGGCGTCATGGACAGGTGCGTCCTGACATCGCGGACGCCGAACATCTTGAAATAGACCGGCTTTCCGTGCTGCTGGATCAGGATGACGGCCCCCGGCAACCTGCCGGTCCCGACCTCGTTCTCGAAGAACGCGGTGATGCGCTGCAACTGGTCCGGTGCGGGCGCGGGGATGTCGGCAGCCCGACCTCGCGAGATCGAGCCGGCCAGCACGGCCGCCCCGACCAGGAATTCACGACGCTTCATCCGGGCTTCCTCCCTCGACGGGAACAAAGCCGCAAGACGCCGGAGGCGTCAACAAGACTCCGGTTAAAAACGCGTCACGATCTCGGAAAGGACCGGCCGCGGGCGGTCCTCGCTGGGCTTCGTCGGCGTCCCGATATGCACGAGCCCGGCAAGCTTCTCGTCCGGCTTCAGGCCGAGGCCGTCCAGCACGTCGCGGTCGAAGGAGAACCAGCCCGTCAGCCAGGCCGCGCCGTAGCCGAGCGCCGTGGCGGCCGTGACGATGTTCATGGCGCTGGCGCCGGCCGACAATTCCTGCTCGAAGGCGGGCACCTTCGGGTGTGGCTTGGTGAAGCTGACGATGCCGATCACCAACGGCGCGTCGGTGAGGCGCTTCCGTTCGACCTCGATGTCCGCGGCCGGGGCGCCGGGATTCTTCCGGGCGAAGACCTTGGCGATCACCTCGCCGGCACGCACGCGCGCGTCGCCCTCGAAGACGATGAAGCGCCACGGCGCCAGCTTGCCGTGGTCGGGCACGCGCGCGCCGATGGTCAGGATGGTCTCGAGTTCGGCCGGGGAGGGGCCGGGTCCGGTCATCTCGCGCGGCTTGACCGAGCGGCGGGTCTTCAGGAGTTCGATGGCATCGGGCACTGCGGTTTCCTCTTCGGCTGGTCGTCGGGCGTGCATGCCCGAGATAGGCATGCACGCCCGCAACCGAAAGCGAGTTTAGATCGATTTCAGGCCGAGACCGCGTCCCGCGCCCGCCTGACATCCGGCGGCACGGCCTCGTCGAGCAGCGCCGCGATCGCCTCCTGCGTGGTCATCACTTTCTGCCCGTCGCTGCCGAGCCGGCGCACGGAGACCGAATGAGTCTCGGCCTCCTTCTTGCCGACGACGAGCAGCGCCGGGATCTTGGCCAGCGAGTGCTCGCGGACCTTGTAGTTGATCTTCTCGTTGCGCAGGTCGATCTCGACCCGAAGCCCCGCGCGCCGCGCCTGCTCGACCACCTGCTTGGCGTATTCGTCGGCTTCCGAGGTGATGGTGGTGACCACCACCTGCACCGGCGAGAGCCAGAGCGGGAAATTGCCGGCGTAATGCTCGATCAGGATGCCGATATAGCGCTCCATCGAGCCGCAGATCGCGCGGTGGACCATCACCGGCGGTTTCTTGCCGCCGTCATGGTCGATGTAGAAGGCGCCGAAGCGTTCCGGCAGGTTGAAGTCGACCTGCGTGGTGCCGCACTGCCAGTCGCGGCCGATGGCGTCGCGCAGCACATATTCGAACTTCGGCCCGTAGAAGGCGCCTTCGCCCGGATTGATCTCGGTCTTGATGTGGTTGTTCTGCGACTGGATCTGGCTGAGCACGGTCGCCATCACGCGCTCGGCATGATCCCACATCGCGTCAGTGCCGACGCGCTTCTCCGGCCGGGTCGAGAGCTTCACGGTAAGATCGCCGGTGAAGCCGAAATCGGCATAGGTCGACAGGATGAGATCGTTGATCTTCAGGCATTCCTCGGCGAGCTGGTCCTCGGTGCAGAAGATGTGCGCGTCGTCCTGGGTGAAGCCGCGCACGCGCATCAGGCCGTGCATGGCGCCGGACGGCTCGTAGCGATGCACCACGCCGAACTCGGCGAGGCGGAGCGGCAGGTCGCGGTAGCTCTTCAGGCCGTGCTTGAAGATCTGCACGTGGCCCGGGCAGTTCATCGGCTTCAGGGCGAACCAGCGCTTGTCCTCGGCTTCGTCGCCGGCCGACTGCGCCGCGAACATGTTCTCGCGGTACCAGCCCCAATGGCCGGACGTCTCCCACAGCGACTTGTCGAGGATCTGCGGTGCATTGACCTCGTTGTAGTCGCCGGTCAGGCGGCGGCGCATGTAGGCGATGAGCTGCTGGAAGATGGTCCAGCCCTTCGGATGCCAGAACACGACGCCCGGACCTTCCTCCTGGAAGTGGAAGAGGTCGAGCTCGCGCCCGAGCTTGCGATGGTCGCGCTTCTCGGCTTCCTCGATCTGCTTGAGATAGGCGTCGAGGTCCTCCTGCTTGGCGAAGGCGGTGCCGTAGATGCGGGTCAGCATCGGGTTGTTGCTGTCGCCGCGCCAATAGGCGCCGGCCACCTTCATCAGTTTGAAGGCGTTGCCGATCTTGCCTGTCGAGGTCATGTGCGGGCCGCGGCACAGGTCGAACCAGTCGCCCTGGTAGTAGATCTTGATCGGCTCGTTGCCGGGGATGGCATCGACCAGCTCGACCTTGAAGGCCTCGCCCTTGTCGCGGAACACCTGCTTGGTCTTCTCGCGGTCCCAGACTTCCTTGGTGAACGGTTTGTCGCGCGCGATGATCTCGCGCATCTTCTTCTCGATCGCGGCGAAGTCTTCCGGGGTAAACGGCTCGTTGCGGAAGAAGTCGTAGTAGAAGCCGTTCTCGATCACCGGGCCGATCGTGACCTGGGTGCCCGGCCAGAGCGCCTGCACGGCTTCGGCGAGCACGTGCGCGCAATCGTGGCGTATCAGTTCGAGCGCGCGCGGATCGTCCCGGTTGACGAGCTCGATCTTCGCATCGTCCTCGATGGGGTCGTTGAGATCGACGAGTTCGCCGTTGAGCGCCATGGCCACGGTGCGTTTGGCCAGCGACGGCGAGATGCCCTTGGCGATCTCGAGGCCGGTGATGCTCTTGTCGAACTGACGCTGGGCGCCGTCGGGGAAGGTGAGGGTGACTTTGGCGGCAGGGGTCACGGGCTTCAGATTGCTGAGGCTGTATTGGAAGCCGGATTCGGACTTGTGGTCGTCAGACATTGCTTTTCTCCTGAGGCTCACTCCTGCGAACGAGCGCAGGTAAGCGGAAAAGCAGCGTATAGCAGGCGTTTCGCGCCGCGCAATCGTGCTTTTTGGGGAATTTCGACCGCAATTCGGCGGGCGAGAGGCAAGATCGTCACGAAGCGGTTCGCGACATCCGCAGGCAGCTCCTCCGCCCTTTCATTCGGCGGAGCGATAGTATAGATGCAATTGCATGAAAGTTGCTCCTTCCGCCGTCCGGTTCACGCCGACCGCTCTGATGCTCGGAAATATCGTCACCGGCTGTTCGGTGCTGGCGCCGGCGGGGATGCTGCCGGAATTGTCGACGGGGCTTGGGATCAGCATCCACGCCGCCGGGTTGCTGATCACGTTCGGCGCGATCACGCTGTGCATCGGTTCGCCGCTCACGGCCTGGCTCACCAGCCACATCGAACGGCGAGTGCTGCTTGCGACGACGCTCGCCGTGCTCGCCGCCGGCAATCTGGCCTCGGCCTTCGCACCCGACTATGCGAGTCTCCTCGCCATTCGCCTCGTGATGCTCGCGGTCGGCGCGCTGTACACGCCGCAGGCCGCCGGGACCGCGGCGCTGATCGTGCCGGTCGAGCGACGCGGCGGCACGATCGCCTATATCTTCCTCGGCTGGTCGTTGGCTGCCGCCGTCGGCCTGCCGCTGATCACCTTCGTTGCCAGTCGTTATGGCTGGCGCGCGGCCTATGGTGTGATCGGAGCGCTCGGTTGCGTCAGCTTCCTGCTGTTGCTGGTGCGCCTGCCGGCGGGGCTGAGGGGCACGCCGGTCGATCTCAAGACCTGGGGCGAGGTCGGTCGCAACAACAACATTCTGTTGCTGCTTGCGATCACGATGCTGCAGATGTCCGGGCAGTTCGCCGTGTTCACCTTCATGGGGCCGTTGCTGAAGAAGCTCACCGATGCCGGCCCGGATGCGATCGGCATGGTGTTCGCTCTCTACGGCGTCTGCGGCTTCCTCGGTGTCGCCGTCGCAAGCCGCATCGTCGATAGCTGGGGTCCGTATCGAACCTCGTTGCTGTTCACCTCGCTGCTGCTTGCCGGCATCACGGGATGGGCGCTCAGTGCTGGCACACTTGGGTTGATGACGCTCTCGGTCGGGATCTGGGGACTGGGCTTCGCCTCGACCAATTCGATGCAGCAGGTCCGGCTCGTCGCTGCAGCGCCGCCGCTCGCATCGGCGACGGTCGCGCTCAATACGTCCGTTCTCTATATCGGCCAGGCGCTGGGCTCCGCCGTCGGAGGGCTGCTGTTTGCCCGCGAAATGCTGCACCCGCTCGGCTTCGTGGCGGCCGGCTTCGTCATCCTGGCCCTGGTCCTTGTCGTGCTGACCCGACCACGGGTGGTGGGCACACCGGCCTGAATCCTGTGCAAGGCGCTTGGCAAACCGAGCACGAGAGCGCTAGAAGGCGAGGCACGGGACCAACGAGAGTCGACTGCAATGAGGATGATATTGGCGGTTGCTGCGGTGCTTTGTTCGACCGCCGCTTTCGCGCAAGCCGATAAGCCGCCGATGGTCGGGGACAAGCCGCTGGTGCAGGTCAAGCCCAAGGGGACCAAGGAAGCCGCAGCCAAGCCGGCCGCGGCGCCGAAGGGCAAGCCGCAATCGATCGCGGTGCGGCTCCAGGCCTGCCTCGACGTCGATGACGGCACCAAGGACCGCCTCAACTGTTACGATGGGGTCATCCCGCCGACGCCGAAGCCGAAGCCGGCGAAGGCCAAGGGGGTCGCCGATTGCCGCTTCTTCAAGGAAGAGGACGAACGGCTCTCCTGCTTCAACGGCTTTGCCGAGAGCATTCCGAAGCTGCCCAAGAACTGACGCCGGGAAGCCGGGCGCTCAATCGCTGATCCGGCTGAGCACCGCTCTGAAGGCAACGCCCGGTAATTGCAGAGCGCTGCCCTCGAACTCGGCCGTGTCGCCATCCTCTCTTCCGGAGAGGGTGAGCGTAATCCTGTCGGTCCCGAACAGCGGCCGGAACGATGGATCGTCGTTGTAGCGTTCGGTCGAGATCTTGACCTTGATGTTGTCGCCTTCGCCCGTGTAGGTGCCGATGAAGGCGAAGGCGGAATTGCCGCCGCGCATCTTGCCGTCCGTCACATAGACCAGGCCGCAGCCGGTTCCGTGCACCGTGTGGAAATCAACTTTGTAAAGTCCCTGGCGCACTGCCTGTCCCCGCAAAATTCCAACTGAAATCCGTCAGCAAATTATTGCCGCAGCCCGTGGAAACAATCCGTTGTCTTGCGGGATGCTCGGCCATCAACATCACATTTTGATCAACGCGTGAGAGAATTGCGGGCAGTGCGGCCAAATGCCGGCCGGCGCAATATCCCGGCCTAGCGGCTCGGTGAGGCGTTGGTCGCGGCCACGCGCGTCAACGCCAGGGACGGCGTCGCGGACATCTTCACCAACACGTCCTTGAGCGGGTCCCGTGTCCAGGCGCGCGTCACATAGTCCCTATGGGTGATGCCGTCGGCGGTTTCGACGAATACCACGCTGCCGGGGCGCAGCGGCCCGTCGATGTCCTCGGAGACACCGATACCCTTCTGCCGCAGCATGCTCATCAGCTCGCGGTCGCGCTTTGCGGTGTAGTGGGTATAGGAGCTGACGAAGAAGCCGGAGCGGTGGGTCTCGATCCAGGTCGCGAACTTGTCGAGTTCGCCATAGACGGCGTCGAGCAGTACGACGCCGCGCACGCGGTCGCTGATGCCGCCGACTTCGAGGCTCCAGGCGGTGGGCAGGAAGCCGCCGCTGTAACCGACGATGACGATCGGCATCTCGGCGAAAGCGCGTGCGCTGTTGGGATCGCCGCTGAGGCGGGCGAGCTGGTCGACCGATTCCGCCATGAAGCGCTTGAAGCCGCCGGGCTGCCAGAATTTTCCGGCGCTGGAATCGGCGGCATCGACCGCCATTTGCGGTGCGAGCAGGATGGCGTTGGCGCCGGAATCGGTGATCTGTTGCGGCACCAGCTGCCGGTCGCGCACGTCGCGCTCCAGCGTTGCGCCATTGCCGTGGAAGAACACCACGATCACGCCCGGCTTGCGGATGTCGAAATGCTCCGGCACGTGCACCAGCACGCGGCTGTCATTGTAGGTCTCGTCCTGCCAGAAGACGCGCCCCGAATAGCTGCGGTGACCGCGACGCTCGCCCTTGGAGATGTTGAGGAACGGCGCGTCGGAAGCGGGGTTGTTGCCGAAATAGGGGAAGGCGGACGACTTCATGCTGACGAGGGTCGTCAGGTCTTCGCGTTGCGGTCGCTTGTAGGGGACCTGCGGCTCGAGCGACGCCACCTTGTAGGCGGCCCGCTCCGGCTGTTGCTCCACCGCGCGCTTGGGCGAGAAGTCCGACATCTGCCGTTGCAGGAAGCTCTCGCTCGCGGAGGGGAAGCGCTCCTTGAATTGCGGGGCAGGGAAGCGATCCTCGAACGTGTCGCCGCTGGCGACCTGCCGATTGGTCTTGGCGACGACTTGCGTGTTGGTCCGTGCATTGACCGGCGCGTCGACCTGGGTGTTTGCCGCGAGCGCCGCCGGGTTGGGCGCTCTGCCGCATTGAACCAGCAGCGGGCACAGCGGCACCAAGGCTGAGACGAGGGCGATCCGAAACGCACGACCGCGCGCGCCGGACGGCTTCGTCCGGTCAGCACGTATGTCTGCTTTCAACTTCGGAACGGCCCCGACCATCCACCCATGACCCCAAGTCCGTCGGCAGTATTGGGACAATTGAGCCGACTGGTGTTTAGGCGACGTTAAGTGTCCGGAGAAACTTCCCCACATCCGGAACGCTCAAAAGGACCATGCAATCGTGTCGTGATTGTGAGAGCGACGAGCTGATTCTCCTGCGCTGGAGCGGCTTTCGTGCCCGATAACAGGCGTCGGAGGTGACAGAATACCTATTTCCGTCGCCTCATTTAGCACGTGTTAACCTTGCTTGAATTGACTGAACCAATCTGCACGATGCTTTCCCACGAGGCGCCACGCCTGAGGCTGAGGACCCTGATGACGGCATCAGATGCGGGAACCACGCCCTGGACAGGCCGGCTGAGGGAGAGCGGGTCCGGGGTCTCCGTTCTGGTCGCGACCGCCATCGTCGTTGCCGACATGATCGGGGTCGGTGTCTTCACCAGCCTGGGATTCCAGGTCAAGGACATCCCGTCGGGCTTCTCGATCCTGTTGCTGTGGACGGCCGGCGGCATTGTCGCGCTGTGCGGCGTATTCTCCTATAGCGAACTCGGCGCGATGTTTCCGCGCTCGAGCGGCGAGTACAATTTCCTCGGCCGTGCCTATCATCCCGCCTTCGGCTTTCTCGCCGGCTGGGTCTCGGCGACGGTGGGTTTTGCGGCGCCGGTCGCGCTCGCCGCCATGGCGTTCGCCGAATATGCCAAATCGATCGCTCCCGATCTGCCGCCGACGCCGCTCGCCATTGGCGTGGTGTGGCTGGTTTCGATCGTGCAATTGACGGGCGTCAGGCATTCCTCCACCTTTCAGCTGATCGCGACCATCCTGAAGGTGGTGCTGATCGTCGCCTTCCTGCTTGCCGGATTCGTCATCGGCGTGCCGCAGCCCGTCACCTTCACGCCGTCGGCGGGCGACCTTGCCCATATCGTCAGCGCGCCTTTCGCGATCGGGCTGGTCTTCGTGATGTACTCGTTCTCCGGCTGGAACGCCGCGACCTACATCATCGGCGAAATGAACACGCCGCAGCAGAGCCTGCCGCGCGCACTGCTCGCAGGTACGGTGATCGTGATGGTGCTGTACGTCGCGCTGAACGCGGTGTTTCTGTACTCGACGCCGATGAGCGCGCTTGCCGGCCAGCTCAACGTCGCGAGCGTGGCCGGCAGCGCCATCTTCGGCAGTCTCGGCGGCAGGATCGTCGGCGCGATGATCTGCGTCGGCCTCGTCTCCTCGATCAGCGCGATGATGTGGATCGGGCCGCGGGTGATGATGACGATGGGGGAGGACATTCCCGCCCTGCGCGTGTTCTCGCGGCGATCGGTCAGCGGCGCGCCGGCTTATGCCATCCTGTTCCAGCTCGCGGTCGCCAATCTGCTGCTGTTCACGCGCAGCTTCGAGGCCGTGCTCGATTTCATCCAGTTCGCGCTGCTGTTCTGCTCCTTCTTCACCGTGCTCGGGGTGATCAAGTTGCGCATCACCGATCCCGATCTGCCGCGTCCCTATCGGGCCTGGGGCTACCCGTTCACGCCACTGGTTTTCCTGCTTATGACCGCATTCATGATGTACTACCTCCTGAAAGAGCGGCCGGTGCAGTCGCTCTCGGGAATGCTGGTCATGCTCTCGGGCTTGTTGATCTACGCTGTTTTCCGCAGGCGGCCGGTCGCCGCTGCCAATTCATCACATCGCGAATAGACATGCTTCGTCCCATGAGAATTGCGGCCGTCGCTCTTGCCCTGCTGGCTGCGGCCGTTTCGTCCGCGTGCGCGGACGACGTCACTTTCGACGACACGGCGCGCTTCCTCGCCGGGATGCAGCCTTCGGCGGACTCGCCGTTGACGTCGTTCACGAAGGACCCGGGCTGGCAGCGCCATGCCAGATTCTTCGACAATGCGTTCGCCCAGCTCGAGCAGCGCCAGCTCTCGAAGATCCGCAACTGGGCCGACGTCAACCTGGCCGCGCCCCGGCCGACGATGTTCTACATGTTCAGCGGTCCGGACTTCCTCTACGCCAACGCGTTCTACCCAAAGGCCAGCACCTATGTGCTGGGCGCGCTGGAGCCGGTCGGCGCCGTACCCGATCTCACCAGGCTGCCGCATGGTTCGGTCGGAGCGGCGCTCTACAATGTCGAGCGATCACTCGGCTCGATCCTGAGTTTTTCCTTCTTCATCACCAAGCAGATGAAGGTCGACCTGCACGCAAACCAGGTCAACGGCACGCTGCCGATCCTCTATGTCTTCCTCGCGCGCTCCGGCAAGACCATCCGCAACGTCGAGATGGTCGCGCTGGACAACAGCGGGGGCATGCATGTCGGACACGACAATCCGGGACCGAACGCCACGCGCGGCGTTCGTATCACCTTCGCAGGCAGCGACGGCGAGGCGCGCACGCTGTACTATTTCTCGACCGATCTCTCCAACTCGGGTGCGCGCGCCGCGGGCTTCCTCAGGTTCTGCGAGACGCTGGGGCCCGGCAACAGCCTGATCAAGAGCGCGTCCTATCTCCTGCACGCCGGCAATTTCACGGTGGTGCGCGACTGGCTGCTGGCCAACAGCGCGACCATCGTCCAGGACGATTCCGGAATTCCGCTCGCCTACTTCAATACGAGGCAATGGCGGCTCTTTCCGTTCGGCCGCTACCTCGGACCGATCGCGGAATTTCCCGGGCGCTATCAGGAGCGTTACGCCGAATTGTTCACGCGAGCCCAGCCCATCGATTTCGGCGTCGGCTATCGCTGGCGGACGCACGAATCCAACGTGTTGCTGGCTGTGAAGGTGCCGGGAAGTGAATCTGCGCCAGTTGCGGAGACTGCCTCATCGGTCGAGCCGCCGCCGAGAGCGCCGCGTCCGAGACGGCCACGGCCTCCCGAGCCGGTTCCGCCGCCCGAACGCTTCTTCTGGTTCCGATGAAGTCGTCTACCTGCCGCTGCGAGGTCGTCTACCAGTGCACGCTTTGACTCGGCACGATGAACGCCGTCGTGCTTGGCGGCGTGGTGAAGCTCGTCGCCAGATACCAGCCGGATCCGATGACGAGCGCGAGGAGGGCGACGATGGCGAGGAGATCCATGGTTCTGGGGTCGTGATGACTCCTGGAATTCAGATCGGGACCAAGCTTGAAGTGAAAATGTGGGCTGATTTTCCAGCGCATGTTTGTTTCCTCCCGAGGGGAGCATCACAACAACGCGACAGGATTGTTTCCGGTTCCGCGCAGGGCTGAGCTGCGCAAAGCACCGCAGCAAGCTTATGGCGCGTTGACGCCGCGCCAGCGGCCGTACCGCCAGGGTAAGTACCAGCGCGCAGTTGGCGGAGCGGTGAGGGGGACGTTGTCGATGCCCGACGTGCCGAAGGGTTGGCAGCGCAGCAGGCGAGCGAGCGTCATCCAGCCGCCGGCCCACAGCCCGAACCGCTCGATCGCCTCATCGCCATAGACGGAGCAGGTCGGCAGATGACGGCAATTGTAACCGACCAGCGGCGACAGCGTGTGGCGATAGAGCCAGATCAGGGCACGGCCGAATCTGCGCGGCAGTCGCAGCGTTTCGGCGAGAGATCCGGAACAATGCTCGCAGGCTGAATGCTTCACGTCGTGCCTAGCTATCATCTTGCGCTCTTGTGCGCGCGGTTCCATCGCGGGGAACAACAAGCTGTTGTGCGCGCGCCATAGTTTGCCTGCTTTTTGGGAGCAGTGCAGCAAGTACCTATGGACGGCCTGTATTCCCCCGGATACCATTTTTGTGACGCCCATGTGTAGACTTGGTGGTCGTTAAGACGGGGCTTGCCTGATTGCTTTTAAGGCCTGGGGAAGGAACCAGCTTGAAGCTTTTGAAGTCGCTCAACCTCCGCGGCTGGCTTTTGATGGGAACCGCCGTTTGCGGCGTCGTGCTGGCGGGCACGATCGCAACGCTGGGGACCTCAGCGCGCGCCGGCGCGACGCTCGAAGAGCGCAAGCTGCCGATGAAATTCGGCTGGGTCGCATGCGAGCCGAACTGTCGCGGCTGGGTCAGTGCGGTCGGCATCATCACCGCTGATACACCCAGGGATTTCGAGGATTTCGCGCGCGGCCGCCAGCTTGGCGGCGCCACCGTGGTGCTCGATTCCAGCGGCGGCTCCGTCAATGACGCGATCTCGCTGGGTCGCCGCTTCCGCAATCTCGGGCTTTTGACCGCGGTCGGCATCAGCATGCAGAATCGCGGCGGGCCAAGTGCGCGCCCGGCGGTTGGATCCGAGGCCTATTGCGAATCCATGTGCGTGTTCCTATTGCTCGCCGGCAAGAAGCGTTACGTACCGGAAGGCGCGCATGTCCGGGTCCACCAGATCTGGATGGGCGACCGCGCCGATGATGCCAAGGCGGCGAGCTACAGCGCGCAGGACCTGATGATCGTGGAGCGCGACATCGGCAGGCTCGCCAAGTACACGTTCGACATGGGCGGTGCCGGTGATTTGCTGTCGCTCGCGCTCAGCGTACCGCCCTGGGAAGACCTGCATGAACTGGACGCCGGCGAACTGAAGCTCACCAATCTGGTGACGACCGATCTCGTGGCCGACGTACTGCCGCATGTGGATCTGGTGGCGCCCGCGGTCGCGGCGCTTGCGCCAAAGACCCAGGCAAGGTTCGGTGAGGAACCGGAGCAGCAATTGCAGCCGGCCAAGTCGACCAAGACGGCGGAAGCCGTGGTGCCGACGGGCGCGGCGCCTGCGGCAAGCTCACAGAAATAGCGTTTCTGGAATCGTTCTTCGCGACGACGTCGTCGGGGCTGGCCGATCGGCCGGCCTCAGCCGCGCGCGGTCTCCGGCTGCTTCGCCTTGGCCTCGATCTGGCCGATGGCGTCGACGACGGCATCGAAGGTCAGCAGCGTCGATGCATGGCGCGCCTTGTAGTCGCGGACCGGCTCGAGGAACTTGATCTCTTCCCATTTGCCGTCGGGGGGAGCACCGTTCTCCTTCAGCATCTTGCGAACGGTTTCGCGTAACTCCCGGAGTTCGCTCGCGGTCGAGCCGACGACGTGGCTTGCCATGATGGATGAGGACGCCTGGCCGAGCGCGCAGGCCTTCACGTCGTGGGCGAAATCTGTGACGACGTCTCCGTCCATCTTGAGGTCGACCTTGACGGTCGAGCCGCACAGCTTCGAGTGGGCCGTGGCGGTGGCGTCGGGGTCCGGAAGCCGCCCGAGGCGCGGGATATTCCCCGCCAGTTCGATGATCCGCTTGTTGTAAATGTCGTTCAGCATGTGATGGAGTCCAGCACTTCCGGGCGGGATCGGCCTTGGCGGGCGCCGTCCACGGTCCTATATAGGATTGGAACTGGTGGAAAAACAGCCCGGTGGCGCGGCGCGCGGTGATCCAAAACCGTGTGGCCGGCGTTAGAATCCGGGACGTTTTCCACCGAGACTGTTCTCTTCAGGCGTCCGGCGGCTTGCCGCCCCGTCTGCCGGTGACACTCCGGCCGCGAGGCCGTCGAACGGAGTAGACATGGACGCTGCAATCAAATCCATCCGCCCCAACAAGCCCGACCCGAAGCAGCCCGATAGCCGGCCTCCCGAACTCGATCCCGCCGAGTTCCTGGCGGCGGCCGTTCGTGCCGACCAGCCGCGCCCCGCGCGTGCCGAAGCCGAGCAGGCGGTGAAGACGCTGCTCGCCTATATCGGCGAGAACACCCAGCGCGAGGGTCTGCTGGACACTCCGCGCCGCGTGGTCGAAGCCTTCGACGAGCTCTATCAGGGCTACCATCAGTGCCCGGCCGAGGTTCTCGACCGCACCTTCGGCGAGACCGCCGGCTATGACGACTTCGTCCTGGTCCGCGACATCGAGTTCACCTCGCAGTGCGAGCACCACATGATGCCCTTCTACGGCAAGGCGCACATCGCCTATACGCCGGTGGAGCGGGTCGTCGGACTGTCGAAGCTCGCACGCCTGACCGACATCTTCGCCCGCAGGCTCCAGACCCAGGAGCACCTGACGGCGCAGATCGCGGCAGCGATCGACGAGATCTTGAAGCCCCGCGGCGTTGCCGTGCTGATCGAGGCCGAGCATACCTGCATGTCGGTCCGCGGCGTCGCCAAGCATGGCGCATCGACGTTCACCAGCCGCTTCACCGGCATGTTCCGCGACAATCCGGCGGAGCAGGCCCGTTTCCTGTCGCTGGTGCGGGGCCTGCAGCGCTGACCTCGCCAAGGTCTGTCTGTTGAGGCATGAGCTTTCCGGAAGGCGCTGCACGCTTTCCGGATGATGCCCTAGCGAGGACGATCGTGTCCGCTCACTCTCATGACATCGAGGAAGGCTTGGCCTTCCTGCCCCGGTTCGATGCGGCCGGGCTCGTGACCTGCGTGGCGACCGATGTCGCGACCGGTGACGTATTGATGGTCGCGCATATGAATGACGAGGCGCTGCGCAAGACGATCGCGACGGGCGAGGCCTGGTATTTCAGCCGCTCGCGCAACGCCTTGTGGCGAAAAGGTGAGACCTCGGGTCAGACCCAGCGGGTGGTCGAGATACGCACCGATTGCGATCAGGATGCGGTCTGGCTGCGTGTCGAGCAGATCGGCGCGGCCTGCCATACGGGCCGCAGATCCTGCTTCTACCGGAAGGTCGAGGCGGACGGGGGAGGCGCCAGGCTCGTCTTCACCGATGCCGAGCGCCTGTTCGATCCGGACGCAGTGTACAAGAAGTAGTCGGCCGTCATTCGGACTCGCACCGGCAGTCGGCCCGGGACGACGGCGAAAGCCGAATTAACTCCGCGTTAACCATAACTGTCCCACGGTGGGACGACAGGGTGCCGAATTGCCGGCGCCGTTCAATGCCGCGCGGGGCGGGCCCTCCATCATGTCGGTCGACAATTCCAGTGCCTCTCAGACGGCGGGTCTCGATCCGTCGCGGGCACGCGTCGCCGGTGCGATCAAGCAGGTGTCCAGCCGGACCGGAGTCAGCTTCCAGTACATGCTGACCACCGCCAAGATGGAATCGGATTTCGATCCGACGGCGGGCGCCACCACGTCGTCGGCGCACGGGCTCTATCAGTTCATCGACCAGACCTGGCTCGGCACCGTGAAGGAGGCCGGCACGCAGCTTGGTTACGGCAGCTACTCCGACGCCATCACCAGGACGTCGTCGGGCACCTACACGGTCGACGATCCCGTGATGAAGCGGTCGATCATGAAGTTGCGCGACGACCCGGAGGCGGCGTCGAGCATGGCGGCGGCGCTGACGCAGTCCAACAGCTTCAAGCTCACCGGGCTGCTTGGCCGCAGGCCGTCGGACAGCGAACTCTACATGGCACATTTCATGGGCGTCGGCGGAGCCGCCAAGCTGATCGCCAACGCCGAGGACAATCCGCAGGCGGTCGGCGCGCGGTTGTTTCCCAACGCGGCCTCGTCCAACCGATCGATCTTCTATGCGAAAGACGGCCGCGCGCGCAGCGTATCCGAGGTCTATTCGGTGCTGGATGCGCGCTACGCCAGCGCGGCCAATTCCAAGGTGACGCGTAGCGCGATGGCGATGTATGGCGACACCCCGTCGACGACGCAGGTCGCGAGCGCCAATGGCGTGCAGCCGGCCATGCCGCTCGTCGACAACGCCGCCTATCTGCAGACCTTTCCGGATACGCGCGCGGTGACGTCCGTCAGTGCGTCGTCCTCGTCATCATCGTCGTCGACCGCCACCGACAATGCGCCGAGCGCGCCCGCGTTTCGCTCGATCTACCAGCCCGGTGACGCCACGCAGCCGGTTTCCGCGACGGTGCAGAAATTGTGGGGCAGCAACGCCTCGCTCACCTCGGTCGCATCCGCGACGCCCGACGTGCGGCCGCCGCAGCCGCTCGATCTCTTCAGCGATCGCAACGGCACGTTCAGCGGCTAGATTTCTCTCGGCCCTGCACGCACTGACGGCGCCGCAACGCCGCACCACGCTCCTTGAGACGGCCGCCAGCTCTTAATAAAACGTCAACGAAACCAGCCGGTTATGGTGAACGCTTTGTTAAGCGTCGTGGTTTATTTTGTGTTGCAGGCGACAAGTCGTCGCCGTTTCGTTGGGTTGCGTAGGCCGGAAAGACCATGATCGTTCGGCAGTTCATCAATTGGATCAAGACCGCGTCCGCCGGCGAACGTGCCGAGGCAACACGCGCACTGGCGCGTGCCTGGTTGATCTCAGACCTTTCCCATGACGACCGCATCGCGGCCGAAGGCGCGCTGCTGATGCTGCTCGACGATGCCTCGCCTTTGGTGCGGCAGGCGATGGCCGAGGCCTTCGCGCGCAGCGCCGAGGCGCCGGCCGCGATCGTGCGGGCGTTGTCGTCGGACCAGCCGTCGGTCGCGCTGCCGGTGCTCGAACACTCTCCACTCCTGATCGACGCGGATCTCGTCGACATCGTCGCGACCGGCAACGGCGAGGTGCAGTGCGCGGTTGCCCGCCGCATCGCGTTACCCGTCTCCGTCTGCGCCGCGATCGCCGAGGTCGGCTGCGCGGCGGCGGCCCTGGAGCTGATCGAAAATCCCTACGCCGAACTCGCACCGTTCTCGTGGGACCGCATCGTCGAGCGTCACGGCCATCTGGCCGCCATCCGCGAGGCCATGCTGGTGCTGGAGGATCTGCCGGCCGCAACGCGCGCCGCGCTGGTGGCGAAACTCTCGGAGACGCTGGCGCAGTTCGTGGTGGCTCGGAACTGGCTGAGCGCCGACCGCGCCGACCGCATGACGACCGAGGCCCGCGACCGCTCCACCATGAACATCGCGGCCTGCTCGCGCGGAGACGACATGCAGGGCCTGGTGCGGCACCTGCGCGTCACCGGCCAGCTCACCGCCGGCCTGATCCTTCGCGCGCTGCTGTCGAGCAATCTCGAACTGTTCGATGCGGCGCTCGCCGAACTGGCCGATCTGCCGCTGGCGCGCGTCTCGGCGCTGCTGCACGACCGCGGCGGCGCAAGCCTGCATGCGCTGCTCCGCCGCGCCGGGCTTCCGGATGCGACCTTCGCGGCGTTCCAGGTCGCGCTCGATGCCTGCCACGAGCAGGGCTTCGTCGACAGTGACGATGGCGCGGCGCGGCTGCGACGGCGCATGGTCGAGCGCGTGCTCACCCATTGTGAGACCGATCGCGGCGCGACCGAGCCGCTGATGATCCTGCTCCGCCGCTTCGCCACCGAATCGGCGCGCGAAGAGGCGCGGCTGTTCTGCGACGAGCTGGCCGCGGACGAGGCGATCGCACCGGTCTATGAGGATCTGATCGCGGCGTAACGCATCGTGGGGTGGGCAAAGACGCGCAGCGCCGTGCCCGCTCCATCCCAAAAATATAGATTGCTCGGTCTGGTGGGCACGCTTCGTTTTGCCCGCCCTACGCATGCCGGCCGACGCGACAATGCTGCCTTAAAACTCCGTCACTGCGAGCCCGGCGAAGCAATCTAGACCGTCCCCGCACAGGGCTTCGGGATCGCTTCGCTGCGTCCGTCGTGACGAAAGAAGAGGCTGAGCCTTACTCCGCCGGCGCGATGCTCGGCGCCATGACCGCTTCGAGATGTTCGGGGCGGTCGCGGTTGACATGGGCGAGATATTCGTCGGCGACCTTGCGCAGGCGGCGGCTGAGCTCGCTGGAGACGCTGAGGCTGTCGAGCCGGGTGTTTTCGTGCACGATGGCCAGGATGGCGTTGATGTGATGTGTGAACAGCTCGGCCGGCACCTTTGCCAGGTCCGGTGCATGTTCGATCACCCGGCACAGGCTTTCCGCGATCCCCGCCGCCGACGGGAAGCCGAACGTCGCGGCATCGCCCTTGATGTCGTGGGCGGCGCGAAACAGCTCGCCGCGCCGGTCGTCGTCGAAACCGTCCTTCTGGATCGTGGCCCAGGCGGCGCACAGCCTCTCGACCTCGCTGGCCATCCAGTCCTTGAATTCACCGGCGAGCCCGGCGAGGGCCTGCTCGGCGCGGCCCACCGGGTCATCCATGTCCTTGGCTTCGACCCGCCGCAGCACCTTGCGCAACGGGTTGGGCTGCGTGATCACGTGATGCGAGGCGAAGGCCGTGACCTCGATGTCCCTTGCGCTGTTCTTCGCCATGATACCGGCCTCGATCGTGAGAGACGTTGCGCTAGATGGAGGAGCGGGCCTTGTCGAGCAGCGAGGGCTGCTGCAGCACCTCGTGCTTTTCGCCGACGCGGCGCTCGGGACCCATATAGGCGGAGTTGATGTTGCGGCGCCGGTCAGGACCGAAATAAGTCTTGGTCTTGATGAAGGGCCTGGGGTTGGCGACCACGTTCATGATGCGCTGGTAGAGGCCCTTGGCCGAGATCGGCTTGGCCAGGAATTCGGTGACGCCGGCATCGCGCGCGATGGTGACGCGGCGCTTCTCGGAATGCCCGGTCAGCATGATGATCGGCGCGTAAGGATTGCCCTTGGATTCCGGCTGCCGGATCATCTGCGCAAGCTCCAGCCCGTCGAAGATCGGCATCGCCCAGTCGGTGATGACGATGTCCGGCACGTAATGGCTGTACATCTCCAGCGCCGTGGCGCCGTCCTCGGCTTCATAGACCTCGCGCGCGCCGAAGGAATGCAGCAGCGTCCGCAAGATGCGGCGCATGTGCGGATTGTCGTCGCAGACGAGGAAACGCAGCTTGTTGAAGTCAATGCGGAACATGACGCCCGGGCCAAAGCGGTCAACTTTCGTTAACCATATCGTGCCGGCGGTTAACGAAGGGTTGAGGCCCGGACGTTCGTAGCCCCGGCGGGGCAGGGGCTCAGTAGCCGAACTGCTCACGCAGGATGCGCTCTTCCAGGCTGTGGCCGGGATCGAACAGCATGCGCATCGAGATGGTCCTGTCGGACAGGACCTCCACGCGGCGCACGTCGCGCACCTCGTCGTGGTCGGCGACCGCAGCGACCGGCCGCTTGTCGCCTTCCAGCACCTCGATCACGACGTAAGCGGTGTTGGGCAAGAGCGCACCGCGCCAGCGGCGGGGCCGGAAGGCGCTGATCGGCGTCAGCGCCAGGAGGGCGGCGTTGATCGGCAGGATCGGTCCCTGGGCCGACAGATTGTAGGCGGTCGAGCCCGCGGGCGTCGCGACCATGATGCCGTCGGCGATCAGCTCGGGCATACGCTCGCGCTCGTCGATCAGGATCCGGAGCCGAGCCGCCTGGTAGGTCTGCCGGAACAGGGCGACCTCGTTGATGGCGTGATGCACGTGGACGTGGTCGTTGACGTCGGTCGCGCGCATCAGCAGCGGGTTGATCTCGGATTCATGCGCGGCTTCCAGGCGGGCGCTCAGATCGTGCGTGGAATACTCGTTCATCAGGAAGCCGACCGTGCCGCGGTGCATACCGTAGATCGGCTTTCCCGTGCGCATGTTCTGATGAAGAGTCTGGAGCATGAGCCCGTCGCCGCCGAGCGCCACGACCACGTCGGCGTCGTCCGGTTCGCAATTGCCATAGCGCTCGGTGAGCTGGCTGAACGCCGCCTGCGCCTCGCTGCTCGGGCTGGCAACGAAGGCGATCCGGTCATATCGCGAGGGCTTTGTCATGGCTTCCGGGTAGGGCCGCTGGCTCGAGAAAGTTCCGCCGGGCTCGTCTATACGACCTGGGCCTCCATTGTCGAGGATCAAGGCCGCCAAAAGAAAAGGCGGCGACCCGAACCACCCGGCCGGCAGGGCTGCATGAACCGGGCCGGTGCGTAGTCGGGAGCTGGCAGCGGCAGCCCCGGGCGCGAGGCGTTGACCTGGCCCACCCTGACCTCGCCGAGGCTGTCCACGTGACCGGCATGATGGTCGCGCCGTGCGATGCCTCGGTCGCGGGCGAACGACAGGGCGCGACGACACGATCGCGCGGCCCGGCCGGACCCAGGCGGTGGATGGCTGCCGGGGACGAGATGCGCGCCGAACCCGTCACCACCGCGAGCGTGCCGGAATTTGTGTGGCGAGATGACGCAGTTTCGGTCGGCAAAGTTTGTGACGGGTGTCACGCGGCTGATCGGATCGCGAAAATACCTTGCTGTACAGCCGTTTCGACACATTGCTAGCGAGCGAGCTCGACGATAAAATCCGAGGAGAATTATTCATTTTGGGCTGGCGGCGCACATCGACCTGCGACGGGCAGGTCGTCTTATTTCGCGCCACTCGCCGCAGCGGAATGTTTTATGATCCGGCGGCTCACCGCAGCGTTGGCGATCATCGTCGGGACCTTTTCGTCGATGGTCCTGGCGTCGGATCGCGCCTTTGCCGAACGGCGCGTTGCGCTCGTCGTCGGCAATTCGAGCTACCAGTCGGTGCCGCAATTGCCCAACCCGGCGCGCGACGCGAATTCGATCGCGAAGATGTTTCGCGACGCCGGCTTCGACAATGTCGAAACGCTGGCCAACGTCGGCAACCTCGAGTTCAAGCGCGCCATCCGCAAGTTCGAAGCCACGGCGGACCAGGCCGATATCGCGGTGGTCTATTACGCCGGGCATGGCCTGGAGATCGGCGGCATCAACTATCTCATTCCGGTCGACGCACGGCTGGCGTCCGACCGCGACGCGGAAGACGAGGCGATTCCGCTCGAGCGGCTGGTCTCCTCGGCCGATGGTGCCAAGCGGCTGCGCCTCGTGATTCTCGATGCCTGCCGCGACAACCCTTTCATCGGCACGATGAAGCGGGAGCGGCGGAACATTGCAACGCGCGCGGTCAGCGGCGGTCTCGGCAAGGTCGAGCCGACCATGACCGACACGCTGATCGCCTACGCCGCGAAGGCCGGCTCGACGGCGGATGACGGTGACGGCGAGCACAGCCCGTTCACGACGTCGATCCTCAAGAACCTTCCGGTGCCCGGCCTCGACATTCGCCTGGCGTTCGGACGCGTGCGCGACGAGGTCCTGAAGACCACCGCCAACCGCCAGGAGCCCTATGTCTACGGCGCGCTCGGCGGCGGCACGATCTCGCTGGTGCCGGCGCCGGCTGTGCCGCAGGAGACGCCGGTCAGCGACGTCAAGGCGGATTACGAGCTGGTGCAGAAGATCGGCACCCGGCGGGCGTGGGAGGTTTTCCTGGCCACGCATCCAACGGGATTCTACGCGGAGCTGGCGCGTGCGCAGATGGACGCGCTGGGCACCCAGCCGCAAGCCCCGCCGGCCAGTGTACAGGTCGCAGCCTATCCGCAGGCCGCGCCGCCAAGCCGCGACGCTCCGCCCACGAAGGAACAGATCGAGTGGGACAAGATCAAGGATAGCGTCGACATTCCCGTGCTCCAGCGCTTCATCAGGCGCTTTCCCGATGCGCCGCTCGCGATCACCGCGCAGCAGCGCATCGACGTCCTGCGGCAGGCGATCCAGGAGCGCGAGGACAAGGCGCGCGCCGAACGCGAGGCCGCCCGGCTCGCCGCCGAGGAAGCCAGGCGCAAGGCGGATGCGGAGCGGGCTGAGCTTGCCGCGCAGAGGAAGCGCGAGGACGACGAGCGGCGCGCGCGCGAGGCGGAGGCGGCCGAGAAGGCGAGGGCGGTTGCCGCCGCTGCTGCCGCCGAGAAGAAACGTCAGGACGACGAGCGGCGTGCGGCCGCGGCCGAAGCCGAACGGCAGGCGAAGGCCGCAGAGGCCGAGCGCAAGGCGCTGGAGGCACGGCAAAAGGCCGAGCAGGCCGAACGCGATCGTGCGACCGCGGAGGCGGCAGCTGCGAAGGCGGCTGCGGACAGGCAGGCGCGTGCAGCCGAAGACGCGCGCAAGGCCGCCGAGCTCGCCGCGTCCAGAGAAGCGGCCTGCAAAGACCAGCAGGGCAGGCTGGACGCCATCATCGCCGGCGGCAGCGAAGGCGCCGGCATCGACAACCTGAAGGCATTCTCCCGGACCGTGACCTGCGACCGGCTCGGGCCGGTCGTCGTCGCTGCGATCGATCGCTTCAACGCGGAGGCCGCCAGGCGCGCGGCGACGCTGCCCAATTCACCGCAGCTCGTCACGTCGGCGCAGACCGAACTGGTCCGGCTCGGCTGTCTCACCGGCAAGCCCGATGGCACGCTGAGCGATCCGACCAGGGCCGCTCTCGCGCGCTACTTCGCGATCGGCGGCCAGCAGGTCGAGGCCGACAAGATCAGTGTGACCCAGGATCTGGTCGGCGAACTCACCAAGCACGCCACGCGCGTCTGTCCGATCCAGTGCAATAGCGACGAAACCCTGAAGGGAGACGTCTGCGTTGCCAATGAGCCGGCGCCGGCGGCAAGCGCCTCGCGCAAGAGCGATGACGAGGACAAGCCGCGCCGCAAGCCGGCGGCTCGCGAGGCCGATCGCGAACCGGCGAAGCGATCCCGGCCGGAGAACGACGCGCCCCGTGCCCGCCAGCAGGCGGTCGCGCGTCCGAGCATCGTGAACGGCGGCGGTGGTCACAGCACCATGATCGGGGTCGGGTTCTGAAACGTTTGTTCGCCGGCGGCGTTGGCCGGCCGGTGTCGATGTGACGGAAGGAGCGGAGCATGAACCGGTTTCATTCGCTGACGCTTGTTGCGGCCGTATCGGTGGCGATCATTGCGTCCTCGCCAGTGACGGCGGCCGCGGATCAGGGGATCCGGAGACCGGCAGCAAAGCCATTCACCTCCCGGCATCACGCCGCGCATGACGGGCAACGAGCAGGCGCGCGCGTGCGTCCGTCGACCCGCGTTGCCGCACTTCCTGTCGATGCCGGATGTCGCAACTCCTGGTGCGGTCGCGAATTCGTGTTGATGCTCGGCGTCGGCTTCTAGGCCCGCGCGCCCTTGGTTCGCCAAAGCGTCGCAATTGTTCGCCAGGTTTCGGGCCGTCATCGGCTGGCAACCAAGCGCAGCCGTGCGGGAGAGCAGTCATGATGGTGCGGTGGTCGGCACTGCGACGGGCCGGGTTGGTGCTGGCAACATGCGCGGTCGCGTTCTCGGGCTTTGCGCGCGCGGACGATCCACCGCAGCCGCGCCCGGAGGCGTCGGCCCCGGCCGGCCAGAAAGGTGGACGCGGCGGCGGTCAGAACGCATCGCAGGCCTCGCCGCCGGCCGCCGAGCAGCACCGTCTGCCGCCGGATTCGACCACGAGGCAGACCCTGGATCTGCCCGGCCGCACGCTGGCCTTCAGCGCGACCGCCGGCTCGATCCGCGTGTTCGACGACAAGGGCGAGCCGCTGGCCGATATCGCCTACACCTCCTATCAGCTCGAGGGAGCCGATCGTGCCACGCGCCCGGTGACGTTCCTGTTCAATGGTGGCCCCGGTGCGTCCTCGGCGTGGCTGCAGTTCGGCAATGCCGGGCCATGGCGGCTCCCGCTCGACGGCGAAGCGCTGTCGCCGTCGGCATCGCCCGAAGTCAAACCGAACGCCGAGACCTGGCTCGACTTCACCGATCTCGTCTTCATCGATCCCGTCGGCACCGGCTACAGCCGTTTCGTCGCGACCGGCGAGGACGCGCGCAAGCGCTTCTATTCGGTCGACGGCGACGTCAATTCGATCGCGCTCGTGATCCGCCGCTGGCTCGAGAAGCATGATCGGCTGACCTCGCCCAAATACGTCGCGGGCGAGAGCTATGGCGGCATCCGTGGGCCGAAGGTGGTGCGCCAGTTGCAGCTGCAGCAGGGCGTCGGCGTCAAAGGATTGATCCTGGTCTCGCCGCTGTTGGATTTCCGCGAGTTCTCCGGCACGAGCCTCCTGCAATATGTCGCGACGCTGCCGAGCTATGTCGCGGTGGCGCGCGCGGCCAAGGGGCCCGTCACGCGCGCCGACCTTGCCGATGTCGAGGCTTACGCGCGGGGCGAGTTCCTGGCCGATCTCGTCAAGGGCGAGGCCGACAAGGAGGCCACCACCCGGCTTGCCGACAAGGTCGCGGCACTCACCGGCATCGATCAGACGGTGAGCCGCGGGCTCGCCGGCCGCTTCGACGTCAGCGAATTCCGCCGCGAATTCGATCGCAGGAACGGCATGATAACCGGCCGCTACGATGCCTCAGTGCGCGGTCTTGATCCCTATCCGGATTCGGGCAGCTCCCGGTTCGGCGATCCCTCGGGGGATTCGCTTCAGGCTCCGTTGACCAGCGCCGCCGTCGATGTTCTCACGCGTAAGCTCAACTGGCGGCCGGACGGCTCCTACGAAGTGCTGAACGGCGCCGTCGAACGCGCCTGGGATTTCGGCCGCAGCACCAACCCGCCGCAATCGGTCTCGGATCTGCGCCAGATCCTGGCGACGGATTCGAAGCTGAACGTGCTGGTCGCGCACGGCCTGTTCGATCTTGCCACGCCCTATTTCGGATCACAGCGGGTGCTCGACCAGTTGCCGCCCTTCGCGACGCCGCGGGTGAAGTTCGTGGTCTATCCCGGCGGCCACATGTTCTATTCGCGCGATGGCTCGCGGCAGGCGTTCCGTGGCGAGGTCGAACGGATGATCAGACCGTAGGCCGTCGCTTCCGCGGCGGATATCTGCGCGCGATCTCCCGCGCCACGACGTTCTCCGGCTTGATGTGGGCGCCGCCCAGCCAGATGTCGCTGACCTTGCCGCGCCCGTCGCGAACGCGGCGCACGGGCTCGCCATGGCTCGAATAGCCGGCGGCCCAGGCCAGCTTGCCGGTATCGCGGCCGGTCACCTCGATCTCGGCGGCATCCATGAACGGATTGTTGAATTGCGGATTGGCGACGAGCACGCGGTTGCCGGCCGGCACCAAATCGTTAGCACCCCAGATCGTCCACCAGCGGCCGGTCCAGTCGCGCACGCGCCGGTCGGGCGCGCCGCGCGTCTTGAAGACGCGCAAGATCTGCATCGCGCCGTCCATCCAGAACGGTGCGGCGCCGTCGATGGAATTGCTGAGGATGCTGATGGCCAGCTCGCAGTCGGGGATGGCGCAGGTCCGAGAGATATAGCCCTGAAAGCCACCGCCATGACCGAACCAGTCCCAGCCGTCGGTCTTGCCGGCGTTGACGCCCAGGCCGTAATGGGCCTCGAAGCTTTGCGGCACACGCCAATGGTTGCGCGTCATCTCGCGGCGGCTCGCGACCGACAACACACTTTTCCTTGCGTTGGGCGCGAGCTGGGCGAAGAAGCGGGCGGTGTCGGCAGCGGTGGCGACGAAGCCCGCGGCTGACGCCATCGCATGCGCGGGATTGTCGCCAGGGATCACGCAGCGTTCCCCCAGCGGCAGTCGTCGCGTGTGACCGCGGGCGAACGCCGCGCCCTTGGGAAGCGGCGCATTGGGCTCGGTTTCGCGCAGGCCGGCGGGTTCGATGATCTCGCGTTTGATCCAGGCGGAGTAGGGCTCTCCGGTCACGGCTTCGATGACGAGGCCGATCAGGGCGAAGCCATGGTTGGAATATTTGAAGCGCGTGCCCGGCTCGATCGCGGTGGGCAGCTTCAGCTCCGCGAGCAGCTCCTTCGCGTTGAGATAGGGACGGCTGTCGATGAACTGGCCGGAATCGGCGCCGTCGCGCGTCAGCCCGGCGGTGTGCGAGAGCACCTGCGCAATCGTGGTCTCGGCGACGCGCGGATGCAGGCCGCTGACATATTCGCCGATCGGATCGTCGAGCCGGAGCTCGCGCTGCTCGCGCAGCTTCATGATCCCCGCCGACGTAAAGCTCTTCGAATGCGAAGCGATGCGGAAGCGGTGGCGCGGGGTCAGCTTCTCGCCGGTGTCGAGATTGGCGAGGCCGAAGGCATGTTCGGCCACGACTTCGCCGCGATGGACGAATGCGAGCAGGACGCCCGGCTGTTGAAACGTCTTCTGCTGAAATTCGATCCAGGAGCCGATGTAGTCGATCGCGGATCGCAGCCAATTGTCCATAGCGCACCAATATGCGGGGAGGATCGGTGCGAGAAGCTAGCCGAGAAAGTGGAACGGGCACAACCCGAAGGTCGTGCCCGTGCGCGTCAAACGAGGGTGCGATGTCTCAGTAGACGAGCGTCGCGCCGGTCGGCTTGTCGAGCGCTGCGGCGAGCGAGCGATATTCGGAGCTGTCGGTGCCGGCGAGCGAGGCGATCTTGCTCAGGTGATATTGCGCCTGCTCGCGATTGCCCTGCTCGAGTTGCCAGAGGCCGTAATACTGCCAGGTGCGGACGTGGTTCGGATCGTCCTTCAGCGCCAGCTCGTAATAGACCTTCGACGACTGGTAGTCGCCGAGCTTGCGATAGGAATAGCCGATCAGATTGGCGACATCGGCGACGTCGTCGCGCTTGAGCGACTTCAACTGATCGATCGCGCTCGTGTAGTCGTGTTGGTCGTAGATCGTCGTATAGGCTGTGCGATAGGCGGCCAGGAATTTGGGGTCGCTGACGGAAGAGCTCTTTTTCTTGCCCTTCGTGGTGGAAGTGTCCGACTTGGGCGGCGACGACGGTTCGTCGCTGCCGGCCGCATAGGCGCTGGTCAGCACCGGCGCGGCCGCCAGCGTCACGGCGACGAGTCCCGGCACCAGAAGCATTGAGAGTCTGCGCATCTGAATTCTCCCGTATGGAACGTGGCGATCCTACACGATTGCCCGAAGACCGGAACACCCGGACGGTCAAAACATTCCCGGCCGCCGGGCTGATTGGCCCCGCCGCAGATGAAAAACTTGTCATCGAGATGAACGGAAGCCGGCAACGCGCTTCAGACTGGGTTCAGTGCGCGCCCCCTAGGCTCGCACCTACGATCGAAGAGTTGGCGAGAGGGCGCCGCCTCAAGATCCTTCCAAGAGGAGACCAACCATGTTGAAGACGATTTCCGCAGCCTTGCTCGCAGCTTCCGTGATCGCAGCCCCGGCCTTCGCCGCCGAGACCGGCAAGACCACCACGAACACCACCGCGCCGGTGATCAAGGCCGACCAGACCCAGACCAAGGCGTCGAACACCGCAGCCAAGCCCGAGGCCGCCGTCAAGCCGGACTCCAAGGCCAAGGCGATGAACGCCAACGCCGCGGTCACGCCCGACGAACACAAGGCCGTGCGTGCGCACCGCCATCACCACAAGCAGGTGTCGGCGAAGAAGTCGCTGAAGGCGCAGCCGGACGTCACCAAGCCGGCGACCACCGAGAAGCGCAGCTAAAAGCTGAGCCCGCGAGGCGGCATTCCCGCATTGCCCCGCCGCCCCGCGTGGAGCTCAGGCCCGGCCCGTCTCGTCACGCCTCGCGCGAAAGCTCGCGGCGCTGACGGCGGGCCGGTGCGTCGTCCCGGGCGGCGTGCGGGCGAATTCCCTTTGCGCAACCTTGGGGCTAGAACGTCTTTCGGGACCACAACGCCGGAGAATTCGATCTGTGGGGCGATTGACGACACGTGTGGCGGCGCTCGTGCTGCCGCTGGGGCTGGCGGCATGTTTTGGCGGGGGCGGCGACCGTCCCTCCATGGCGGACGCAGGCCCTCAGCCGTTTCCCGACAATTTCCGCGGCGATGCGGTCGCGTTGATGCGCACCTATCTCAACAATCCGGTCGGTGTGCGTGAGGCCGGCATGGCCGACCCGGTGCTGCGCGAGGTCGGCGGACGCCAGTTCTACGTGAGCTGCCTGCGCTTTACCCCGCGTGAGACGGACGGCAGCTACAAGGGCGCGCGCGAGCGGGCCGTCGTCTATGTCAACGGACGTGGGGACCGCGTCGTGGAGCGGTCGAACGAGCTCTGTGCTGGAGCGGTTTACGCACCCTTTCCGGAACTGGAAAAGATGACGCGGTAGCGCAAAGCCCGCCTTCATCGCCGCGTGGTACGACACGGTCCGTCGGAGCCGCTGGATCACATTTTGGCTAGCCTTGAACGGGGCGGTTTTGCCTTGCGACAGATCGTTACGGCAGGCCTTCCTCCGACGACGAAATCTGTCGGTACAGGCAAATGTGACGGAACAAAATCGCGTCGTTGCCGTCCCGTCACACTCGCGAACGATCAACGTTCCGGCACCGCCGCGAAGCAACCAAATTCACGCCACGTTGTTTTCCGAGGGTCGAATTTGAAAGAACGGGGATGATCATGAGAACGATTTTGCTCGGTACGGTGGCGCTGATCGCGTTGGCGGCGCCAGCCGTGGCGGCGGACATGCCGGCGCGCACCTACACCAAGGCGCCGGCCTATACGCCGCCCCAGGTGATCTACAACTGGACCGGGTTCTACATCGGCGGCCATGTCGGCGGCGCGTTCGCCGGTGACGGCAGCTTCCAGTCGAGCGACGCCCGCTTCATGGGCGGCGTGCAGGGCGGTTTCGACTACCAGTTCGCGCCCAACTGGGTGATCGGTATCGAAGCCCAGTATTCCTGGCTGCCGACCAACAACAACGGTGTCACGTTCCCGCTGGGCACGCAGGTGACCTCCAGCACCGACCAGATCGGGTCGGTGACCGGCCGCCTCGGCTACACCTGGGGCCCGACATTGCTGTACGCGAAGGGCGGTTACGCCTGGCGCAACAACAATCTTGGCGTCAACGTCGCCGGCGTGCCGCAGACCTTCACCGCGACCGGCAACAGCAAGGACGGCTACACCGTCGGCGCCGGCCTCGAATACATGTTCGCGCCCAACTGGTCGGCCAAGGCCGAGTACCAGTATTACAATTTCGGCAGCACGACCTTCACCTCCGGGCCGGCCGACATCGTCGGCGTCCGGGGCCGGGAGGACGAGCATACCGTCAAGGTGGGTGTGAACTACCGCTTCGGCTGGGACGGTCCGTCGGCCTCGCGCTACTGATCCGCCCAAAGGCGACAAGATCTGACAAAGGCCGGCTCTGCCGGCCTTTCGTTTGTCCGGCGGTCGCCAATTCGGCCTCAATTGGCGCGTCATTTGCAGGCAAACATTCCCGGGCGCTTCTCACGCGCGTCATGGGGCCGCAGTAAATCAAAAATAATTTTTGCGATTTACGGAACTCGCGCTCCGGAACGCGTTAATATGAAAATTCCCGGGCTGGTGGGACAACGAACATGCGTATCTTGGCGTCGGTAGTGGTGGTCTCGTTTTTCGTCGCGCTGCCGTGCTCTGCACAGACAATCCTCAAATCCGAGCCTTTGCTGCTGGCACCTTACGAGGTGGCCTTCGTCAAGGACGCCTCCTGTCCGTCCGGCAAGGTGCTCAAGGTCACCGGGGCGATCCGGGGGCTGCATCGCCGGAAGGCCTGCGTGGCGCTCACCGGTGAGCAGGCGTCACTGGCGACCGCGACGCCCTGAGCGACCGGACCCACGGCCCGATCTCAGGAATTGAACTGAAGCTCGATCCTGGACTGCCGGTCGGCCTCCGCCTTGTTCTCGGCGGGGTCTTCGCCTTGGGCGGCCCGGCACGATTTGATCTCGTAATCATTGTCGAGCACGCGGCGCGGCCCGGGGCGCGCATCGTCGGTGCTGACGTCGACCACGAGACCGCTCCGCTGCGCGAGCTTCCAGACGTCGGCCTCGCTTGGATAGGTCTTGCTGATCTGGGCGTCGTTGCAGAACAGGGCGTAGGGCATGCTTCCCGCTCCCACAAAACCGATTAACGACTTGGGGGGATGGGACGTTCCGGCGAACCGTCTGATCACGGGACCGTGATCAAGTCGCCAGGCCGTGAGTCGTAAACGAGTCCTGAATCCCAAAAAAAAGAATCCCTGGGACTCCTCCGCCGGAATCAGCGGATGTTTCCGGCCATGACGATCGACCTGAAAACCTCCTGCAGGCACATGCTGCTGCCGCTGACGCTGGCACTGTTCGGTGCCTGCGCAGCCAATCTCTGGTTGGCGTGGTCCTGGCTCTAGGCGCCTGAGGTTGACGTCCCGGCCGGCGGGCGGGGCGGGGAATCTCGGAGGGCCGCGCGCAGCTTTGTCAGCGTCTCGGCGTAATATTCCTCACGCTCGCGCTCGAACCGCTCCTGATGTTTGCGGAAATTCGCAATACGGCCCTGCATCTCAGTGCGAAAATCGGTGCCGGCGCGCGGGGACGGCACGTAGGCTGGCCGGGGCGGCGAGGCAACCGGAGCCGGCTCGATCTCGACCGCTTTGACCTCGACCGTTGTGACTTCGAGCGTCTTGGCGCCGGCCGTTTCGGCGTCAACCGTCTTGGCGTCTACGGTCTCAGCCCCGATGGTCTTGGCCTCGACTTGGACCGCCTCCACCCTGACGGCTTCGACGGTGACGACCTCCACCGATACGCTCGGCGCAGCAGTAGGCGGCGAGGGAGCTTCGTCCTTCTTGCCGGTCACCGATTGGACAAAGGCAAGTGTCTGCGCGATCAGGGCGTCGCGTTCGTTGATCCACTTCATGATCCACCTCAGTTGCCTTCCATTCCAGCAAAGCGGTCCCGCCGAATCAAGCTTGCTGGCGAATCGTCTGCCTGTTTTTCCCGGTTTCTACCCTTTGCGTTGCACAAAAACCGTTCGGAAGCTGACACCAGCCTGACGGGCGGCCTCCTGGAAGGCTAATTCCTCGTAAGACTACCTGCGTCATTTGGTATCAAATCTTAACGTTGGCCGGTTCCAATGGCGCCGCTGGGGACTGCTTCGGGTCGTGTGGCCCGGAAAACCATCGGGCGGGCTGAGATGAAATTCCTGAACAATTTGAAGATCGTGTGGAAGGTCGCGCTGATCGTGGCCGTGATGGGATGTGCCATGGTGGCCGTCGCCGGCTTCGGCATGCGCGAGCTCTTTGCGACCGTCGATGGCTTTAACGAGCTCGCCGCCGCGCAGTCGGCGGCGCTCAACCTCACGCGCGCCCAGCGTCGCGTCGAGACCTATCATGCCGCGCTCTACGCGGTGTTCACCGAGACCACGGAAGCTGGCAACGCCAATCGCCTGAAGATCGCCAACCAGAACCGGAGCGAGGTCAGCCAGTTCCTGGATGCGGCCGAGCAGGACGACCCCGCGCGCGTCACCGAGATCAAGAGCCTGGGCGACCAGTTGAAGGGCGCGTTCGCGGGCTGCGATCCCGTGCTGCAGGCCGGCGCTGCCGCAAGCAGTTCTGAGGAAAACACCCGGGCGGCCGATCGTGCGCACAAGGAGTGCGATCCCCTGATCGACGCGGCCCTCGACCGTACGGCCGCGTTCACGGCCAAGACCGCCGAGCTGGTTGCCAAGCGCAAGGAAGCCATCGACCGCGACGCCCGGTCCGCGACCTGGACCGTGATGAGCGTCAGCGCTGGGGGCCTGATCGCGGGCATCGCGATCGCATTGTTCATCGGTCTCAAGGCGATGTCGCAGCCGATCGCCCGGCTCAAGCTTGCCATGGAGGGCCTTGCCCGCAACGACCTCAGGACCGAGGTGCCCGAGAAGGACCGCCACGACGAGGTCGGCGACATGGCCAGGACCGTCGAGGTGTTCAAGACCGGCGCGATCGAGGTCGAGCGTCTCAAAGCGGCGCAGGTCGAGGCCGAGCAGCAGGCGGCAGAGCAGCGCCGCCGCGACATGTTCAACCTGGCCGACGGCTTCGAGCGCGCGGTCGGCGAGATCATCGAGACGGTCGGCTCCGCCTCCACCGAGCTCGAAGCGTCGTCCTCGACGCTGGCAAGCACCGCCCAGCGCGCCCAGGAGCTCACCTCGGTCGTCGCGGTGGCCTCGGGCGAAGCCACCGGCAACGTGCAGTCGGTCGCGACCGCGACGGAGGAGCTGTCCTCCTCGGTCAACGAGATCAGCCGGCAGGTGCAGGAATCCGCGCGGATGGCGAGCGAGGCCGTCAACCAGGCCCGCACCACCACCGAGCGTGTCAGCGAGCTCTCGGTCGCGGCCACGCGCATCGGCGACGTCGTCGAACTGATCAACACCATCGCCGGCCAGACCAACCTGCTCGCGCTCAACGCCACGATCG
>NZ_JASGFS010000069.1:0-32540 GCF_047605465.1 Bradyrhizobium sp.
CGTCGTCCAGCACATAAAGGCAGATTACCGGGGCGCCGGATTTGGCGGCGGCGTGAAGAGCAGGGTGGTCGGAGACGCGGAGATCATCGCGGAACCAGACGATGATCGGCTGTGGGCTTGGCATGATCGGCAATGTGTCTCGTTGAGCAGGTTCTCAATATACGGGACACAGGGGCAGAGTTTCATCTGCAAGTCATCCCGGGGGCCATGCGCCCCCGGAACGAGGGCTTGGCGGTCGCCCTGCGCAACCGCCAAGGGGTACTCCGGGTCACTTCGGCTGCGGCACGATCCGGATGTAGGGCTTCGGCTCTTTCCAGCCCTGCGGGTAGATCGTCTTGGCCTCGTCGTTGGAGACCGAGCCCGCGATGATCACGTCGTCGCCCTGTGTCCAGTCGGCCGGCGTCGCGACGCGATGCTTGGCGGTGAGCTGGAGCGAGTCGATGACACGCAGGATTTCCTGGAAGTTCCGGCCCGTGGTCATCGGGTAGACCAGCACCAGCTTGATCTTCTTGTCCGGCCCGATGATGAAGACGTTGCGGACAGTCTGGTTGTCGGCCGGGGTACGGGTGAGCGCATCGCCCGAGGTCGAGGCCGGGAGCATCTCGTAGAGCTTCGAGACGTTGAAATCGACGTCACCGATCAACGGATAGTTCGGCGCCGCGCCCTGGGTCTCCTTGATGTCCTCCGCCCATTTGGCGTGGCGATCGATCGGGTCGACCGAGAGGCCGATCAGCTTGACGCCGCGCTTGTCGAATTCCGGCTTCAGCCGGGCGAGCGCGCCGAGCTCGGTCGTACAAACCGGCGTGAAGTCCTTGGGATGTGAAAACAGCAGGGCCCAGCTATTGCCGATCCAGTCGTGGAACTTGATCTTCCCTTCGGTGGTGTCGGCTTCAAAGTCAGGGGCGGTGGCGCCGATCGGAAGTGTCATGGTTCTACCTCATCACATTGAATTCACGTATGAATTTTTCTTGGCCGTCGCGGCCAGTATAGGGTTCCGAAATGCCCATGTGAACCAGTTGAAGTAAAATGTGAATTCCTTCTTCGAAGGGCCGATCTTCTAGCATCTTTCTGTTACAGGGACGCGTGCCGCGGAACATCTCCACCGGAGAGACCCGGTCTCGATTGCCCCGATAAAGCCTTTTATGACTCGCATCACGCTCGCCCGATGTTCGGCGGAACCTAATCTGCCCCGACAGCGACTAATCAGCAACCATCTCGAAAAGTCGCGATCGCCGTATCGAATCGTTAACCACCCGTTTACGGCCACATGGAATTGCTGGTCGATCAGAAGAAATCTGGAAGTGAACTATGTCTGCCGCTGCGCCTAAGCCCGTTGAGTCGCCGTCCCTCGAACCGTCCTGCCGCGATACCGCGGCCCACGCACTGACCATCGTCCGCGATGGCGTGATCACGGGCGAAGGCCCGACCACCAAGGGGCGGGTCCATTTCTCCCGTTCGCTCGATGCCGACGACGCAGCCTGGTGCGCCCGCATCCTGACCGCAACCGCCGTCAACGACCAGCCGATCAGCCGGGCCGAAGCCGAAGCGCTGTTCGAGATCAACGAAGCCGCGACCGAGCGCACCGACGCCGGCCGTTTCGACGACCTGCTTGCCAAGGCCGTCGCCCACTACGCTGCGAGCGCCTCGGGCCTGGCGGTGCCGCCGCGCAGCATCGCGCTGTTGCCGGAGACCGACATCGAGAGCTGGGCGCCGTCCTATGCCTCGAAGGTCAAGAGCGAGATGCTGGAGTGGATCGCCGGCCAGATGCGCGGCAAGCGCCAGAACAACCGCCGCCTGATGGCGATGGTAGCGACCTTCCTGGGCGCAACCGCGCTGCCCCTGGCCGGACAACTGCCGAACGTATTCGACATCGGCATGTAGGCCCGATCGTCAGTGGCGCATTCTGCAGGCCACTGACGCCGAAGCCGGGCAGGATTGCCGCTGGCAATCCTCGATAGGCTAAAGATCGATCAAGCCACCATCGACGAACAATTCCGCGCCCGTCGAGTAAGTCGCGTCGGCGGCGAGATAGAGCGCTGCCGCGGCGACCTCGGCAGCCGTTCCGGTGCGGCCGAGCGGGATCCTCGTTTTCGCACCCTCGATGAAATTGTCCTTCTGGGCCGCCGTCAGGCCGCCCTTGTCGAGGATCGGGGTGACGATCGGGCCAGGACTGATCGTGTTCACCCGGATGCCCCGCGGCGTCAATTCCTTGGCGATGGTCCGGCCGAACGAACGCAGCGCTGCCTTGGTCGATCCGTAGATCGTGCTTCCGACCAGGCCGCCGTTCGCGCCGGCCACCGATGCGGTCAGGATGATTGCGCCGCCGTTGGGAATGATCGGCAGCGCGTGCTTGATCAGGAAGAAGGCGCCCTTCACATTCACGTTAAACTGGTTGTCGTAGAAGGCCTCGTCGACATCGGCGATCGGGGCAAACTTGGCGATCCCGGCGTTGACGAACAGGACGTCGATGCGTCCGTGCTTGCCTTTGACCTGATCGACGAGGGTTTTTGTCGCGGCCACGCTGCCGGCATCGGAGACCAGCACCTCGATGCCGGGAAGTGACGCCTTGGCGGCTTCCACAGAGCGTTCGGAGGAGCCAGTGACGACCACGGTGGCACCTTCGGATTGAAAGAGCTTGGCGGTTTCCGCGCCGATACCGCTGCTGCCGCCGGTGATGAGAGCGATCTTGCCGTTGAGCTTGGCCATGAGATTTGTCCTGACGAATGATGTTGCGCGTTCAGAGATAGGGAGGCGGGAGTTCCGGACAATAGCGTCCCCCAAGAACGCAAAACCGGAAAACCGCATGGCGGTTTTCCGGTAAGATCATGCTCGAACAGGAAACGAAAACGGGATGATTATCCCGTTCCCGTGACGCGGCGGATTATCTCCCCGCCGTCTTCTGCTTGCCGGCGTCCGGCTCGAGACCCAGCGTACGTCCCGGGAAGCCGGCAGCGTCGAAATAGCGCTGGCTGCCGACACGCTGAACGTTGAGAACGGTCTGCAGGCCGTTCTCGGACATCTTCGATTTCTCGACGGTCTTGAACGCCTTCGGCACGATACCGTTGGGGAGCGCCTCCGACATCACACGGCCCACGAGGCCCCCGTTCTGCGAGGCGCGCAGGCCCATGAGCTGGGCAGCGGTCATCCCGACGTCGGCATTGCTGACCGGGAGTTCGTCGACGAAGCCCGCCTTGAAGTCCGGTCCGATGGCAGCCATGAAATTCATGGTGTCGCCGCGGCTGAAGCTGCCATGCATGCCCTGGCCCTGGCGCAACACGGTGTCGGCGACCTGCACCGAGCAGTTCGTCGGAGCTTCACCGCATTCGCTGGCATAGGAGCGGAAGTTGACGACGATCGCCGGCGTCGGCGTCGCCGCCTTGCCGCGCAGGTTGATGCTCGACAGCGGCAGGGTGCCGGGGAAGCGGCCGAGCTGATCGTCGACGAACAGGCCGGAGACGTAGTCCTGTTCGAGCAGGGCCTTGATCGTCCTGGCCGCCAGCTTCTTGTCCTTGTTCGGCAGGTAGATCAGGTCGGAGCCGCCATTGGTGGCGATGACGAGGTCGGGCTTGGTCGGATCCTTGCCGAGCACGCCGTTGCCGGCCTTCGGATGCGCGTTGCCGGTGACGGCGGCGTTCTTGTCGTTGGGGTCGAACAGCGGCAGATCGAGCGCCTTGGCGAGATCGAGCGCCAGGAAGCCCATTGGCAGGAAGTCCTTCGGCGTGTCGTCGTAGCTGACCTTGGCCGAGGGGCTGGTCTTGCTTTCCTTGGAGATGGTCGAGAAGCCGTGGTCGGCCTGGATCATGATGTTGGTGTTGGCTGCGAGGCCGAGTTCGTCGAGCGCCTTGCGGAGCTGGGCGAGGTTGTTGTCGGCGTTCTTGATGCTCGCCATCGTGCTCGGGCCGTTGATGCCGGGCATGATCTGGTTGAGGCTGTCGCCCTGGTTATGCTGCGTGCCGTCCGGGTCGCGGGACCAGAACACCAGCACGAAGGGCTTGTTGCGCGCCTTGAACATCGGCAGCACGACCTTGGTGGCGACGTCGGCGAAATAGGCCTGCTGCGCGACGTTGGCGACCGTGGTACCCGGCGTCTTGGCATCGCCCGCCTTGCCGTTGTCGCCGCGACCCGGGGTGGTGAGGGGGAGGCCGGCCTTTGCGAGGGCGTCCTTCATCTCGTCCGACAGGGCCACGCCATTCTTGGCGCCGGTGGAATCGTCGATGACGATCGAATGCTTGCCGGCTTTCTCGGGATGGTCGGTGTGGTCGAACTGGTAGGTTGGGCCGACCTTGCCGATGGCCGCCGTGCTCAGGCCCTTGTCACGGGCCATCTTCAGGATGGTTTCCTCGTTGAGATAGTCGCCCTTGAAGTGCTCGTCGATGTCGCCGAGCACCGAGTCGTTCTCGATGAAGGGAACGACGGTGTCGCCGGCAGGCACGGACGTGTAGTTGGTCCAGATCGTGTTGGAGAACACGCCGGTGTCGCCGAGGTAATGGCCGGTCGACATGGCCGAGCCGTTGGCCATCGTGAAGGTCGGAAACAGCGAGTGAGGGTTCTTGAAGTTGACGCCCTTGTCGCGAACCTCGGCCATGGCCGGCGCGGTCTCCGGCGTCACCTTCAGCGCGCGCAGTCCGTCAGGGATGAACAGGATCAGGTTGCGGGGGGTGTTGTTCTGTGCGGAGGCTAGTCCGGTAGACAGTACTGTCAGTCCGGCGGACAGCAACACCAGTGAACGGCGCATCAAATCTCTCCCTGCGGTGAGGCGGCTCGGCGACCGACCGCGGTCGCGCTGTCTTCGTTTAGTTTTGCTGTATGACAGTTTTGTTACAAGAGCCAAGAGCCGTGCAGAAGAGACGGGATGGATTGCGCCGGCGGCAATTCTCAAAGCGGGCAAGCGGCCTCGACGCCGGGCGGGCAGGGTCGTGGAATTGGCTCGGGCGTGTGTCCCGGACGCTGCAGCGCGTGAGCGGCGCTGCGCAGAGCAGGCTCAGGGCCTGCCGACGACCACCCGGCCCGTGCGTCGTGACGATCGCAATGTGACCGTCTCACTCAGGGCCGGAACGGGTGCGAACCTATGATAATTCGAAATTCGGATAAACGAAATCAATTCAATGTCGATTCATCCCGCCCTCATGTGTCTTGCCCAGCGGGCAAGACACGACGTTGTGGCCGGGACGGACCCTGCCGTCATTTCGGCGCTGTCTGTGCCCGCGGGTTCTGCACGAGGGCAGGCGCGGATTTCACCGTCGTCGGATAGCCCCCGGCATTGGCCAGATCGCGGCGCAGCGAGAGAGGCGCCGCCTGCAGCGCGAAAATGATCGCGATCTGGGTTCTGTTCTGGAGGTGGTATTTGCGCATGATGTTGCCGATATGCGCCCGTACCGTGTTCTCCGAGATCTTGAGCTCGTAGGCAATGTTCTTGTTCTGCATTCCGCGTGCGATGAGCATCATCAGCTCTCGCTCGCGTGGCGTCGGTGTAATCGAATCTTTCGGATCCGGGCTCATGACTAGCTCCTCCCTGGCCGTTGGGTCGATGTGGCCATCCCAGCAACTTCTCACTCCGTCTTGAGCGCCTCGATTGGACTAAGTTTGGACGCCTTGTGCGCAGGATAAAAACCAAAAATGAGACCGGTCACGATCGAGAAGATCAGCGCGAGGGCTATCGCCTCGCTGTCGATCGACGTGATCCATCCGGCCATGCGGGCAACCGTCATCGACAGCGTGATGCCGCCGATGACGCCGATGGCGCCGCCGAGAAGGCAGAGCACGAGCGCCTCGCACAGGAACTGAAGGCGGATGTCCCGCATGCGGCCGCCGAGCGCGCGGCGGATTCCGATCTCCCGGGTGCGCTCGGTCACCGACACGATCATCACGTTCATGATGCTGATGCCGCCGACGAGCAGTGAAACGGAGGCGATGGCAACGAGCAGGAGCGCGACGGTGCGGATCGCTCCCTGCTGGGCCTCCATGGCGGCCGCCGGGTCCTGGACCTTGAAGTCGTCTTCCTGTCCGACGGGAATCCGGTGGCGCTGCCGGAGCAGGTTTTCGATTTCAGACCGCGCTCCGGCCATCTGGGCTTCAGCCGCCACCTTCGCGATGATGTAGGCGACGGAGTCCCGGTTGATGCCGCTTGCGCTGCCGAGGAAGCGCAGCTTGGCGGTGGTGAGGGGGACGAAGGCGACGTCGTCCTGCGAGGGACCCTTGCGATCGAGAACGCCGACCACTTCGAGCGGCACCTTCATGATCCTGATCTGGGCGCCGATCGGATCGTCGCCCGGTGCAAACAGCTCGCGCGCGACCGTGCTGCCGAGGATCACGACCTTCGCCGCGCCGGCCTCTTCGGTCCCTGAGAAATATCGGCCGGACGAGAGCTGCCAGTCGCGCACCATGAAATGACCGGTCGTCGTGCCGTTGATCGTCGTGTTCCAGTTCTTGCTTTCGTGGATGACCTGCGCGGTGCCGGCGATCGAGCCTGCGGCAGCCTGGATCTCCGGGATCTGCTCGAGGATGGCCTGCACGTCGCTCTCGGTCATGGTCAGCTTGGTGCCTTCCTTGAGGCGGACGCCGCCCTGGTAGACCGTGCCGGGCATGATCATCAGCACGTTGGCGCCGATCGCGCGGATCTGCTCCTGGAGGCGAAGCTGCGCGCCGGCGCCGATCGCGAAAACCGTGACGATCGATGCGACGCCGATCACGATACCCAGCATGGTGAGGAAGCTGCGCAGCGGGTTGAGGCGCAGGGCATGCAGAGCGATCCGGAAGCCCTGAAGCATCGTCATGACGCAAAGCTCCGTTTCGGTGCCAACGGAACCTGACTCTCGTCGCTGACGACCTCTCCGTCATGCAGGCGAATGGTACGCCGGCACCGCGTCGCAATGCTGGGATCGTGCGTGATCATTACTATCGTCTGGCCGGACTGGTTGAGCGCCGCGAACAGGGCGAGGATGTCCGAGCCGGTCCGGCTGTCGAGTGCGCCCGTCGGCTCGTCAGCAAGCACGATCAAGGGAGAGGCGATCAGCGCCCGCGCGATGGCGATGCGTTGTTGCTCGCCGCCGGAAAGCTGCCGCGGGAAGTGATGAACCCGGTGCAGCATTCCGACCAGCTCGAGACACTGCGCGGCGCGCTCGAGCCGCTCCTTGCGGCCGATGCCGCTATAGACCAGCGGCAAGGCGACGTTCTCGATGGCGTCATGGCGTGCGAGCAGGTTGTAGGACTGGAACACGAAGCCGATGCTGCGGGCGCGCAGGGTCGATCTGCGGTCTTCCGAGAGATCGGCGACGTTCGAGCCTTCGAGATAGATTGCGCCCTCGCTGGGCAGATCGAGCAGGCCGATCATGTTCATCAGCGTGGACTTGCCGGAACCGGACGGTCCCATCACCGCGAGGATCTCGCCCTGGTCGATGTCGAAGCTGACGTTGCGCACCGCGGTCACCGCGACGCCATCGGCACGGTAGGTCCTGTAGACCGACCTGAGGCTGATCAGGGGCAGGGCGGCGGTCATGATCCGAACCTGATGCCAAGGAATTCCATACCGGCCGGCCGGATGGCCTGTCCGACGACGACCTGGCTGCCCTCGACGAGGTTTCCACTCTTGAGCGCGACTTGTTCAGTGCCTGCTGCCCCGACGGTCACGGGAACGTGTTGCAGCGAGCCGCTGGTGGTGCGCACCCAGACGCCGCTTCGTCCGGCAGCAGCGTCGGGGCGTGCTCCCGAAGGCTGGAACCGCAGTGCGGCGAGCGGCACCTTCAGCACATCGTCCTGGTGCTCGATCACGATCTTCACCAGCGCGGTCATCCCGGGCAGCAGCGCGCCGTCGAGATTGGATGTCGACAGCACGACGGTGTAGGTAACCACGTGCTGCTGGTTCTGGGGAGCTTTGCGCACCTGGCGCACCAGCGCCTCGAAGCGACGGTCGGGATAGGCGTCCACCGTGAAGTGGGCAGGCTGGCCGGAGGCGATGCGTCCGATGTCCGCTTCGTCGACCTGCGCGTGAATCTCCATGTCTTCGAGGCGGTGGGCGACCACGAAGGTGGTGCGCGACTCCAGGCCGACCGCGAGCGTCTGCCCCTCGTTGACGAATCTGCCGACGATGACGCCGTCGATCGGAGAGCGGATGACCGTGCGGTCGAAATCGGCTTGAGCCGCCGCCAGCACGGCCGCCTTCTCGGGCACCGCCATCCTGGCCTGCTCCAGTTCGGCCTCGATCCTGCGGACGTCGGCCTGCGCGCCGTCCACGGAGTAGGCGTTGAGGGACATCATGACCTCGGCCTCGCGCTCCTGGGCGAGGCGTGCGGTAAATTCGGTCTGCGCGTCGTCGACCGCTGTCGTGGCCACGACGTTCTGCGCCTGGAGCGCCAGCTTGCGTTGCAGGGTTTTCTGGGCCGACGACTTGACCGCCTGAGCGCTCTCGAGCTTGGCTGCGAGCACGTCACGACTGCCCTTGGCATTCTGCAGATCGATCCTCGCGCGGTCGAGCTTGGCCCGCTCGATCTCGACGAGCGAGTTGGACACCGCCAGCGCCGCCTTGGCTTCATCCACCTTGGCCGCGAAGCTGCGCGGATCGATCAGGGCGAGCGGCTGATCCTTGATGACCGTGTCGTTGAAGTCGACGTAGACGCGCGCGAGCTGTCCGGACAGTTGTGACCCGACCTCGATGGTCTTCACCGGTTGCAGGGCGCCGGTGACGGTCACGGTTTGCTCGATGCTGCCGCGCTGGATCGCGGCGTATCGGAATACTGGTGTATCCGCTCCCGTGGCGGGGGGCGCGCGCTCCCCCGGTGCAAGGAACTGCTTGGTCGACTGGTAGGCCTGGACGGCGCCTCCGGCGGTCGTTCCGGCCGCGCCGGTGATCATGGACGGTCCGGCAGTGTAGATGGCGGCGATGCCACCTGCAGTTCCGAGCAAGGCAATGACTGGAACAAATCGCATATTAAAACCCGCCTTCTTGAAAATGACTTCGTTGGCGGAACGGTCGGAGATCACGCTACGGCTGAACCGGAGCTAGAACCGGCGTCTCGGGAATATGTCACCATTCTTAGGGTGACGGACGGGCGTGCTCCATCATTCAGAAGTAAAGTCTTGACGCCGCGATGTTTCGTGATTTGCTTGAAACGTATACTAGGCGTATTTGAAATGACGCGCGTGGTATCGAACTCGGTAGCTCGCAGAACGCTCCGTCTATTTTTCGGCGAGAGCGATGCCCAATGGGCCTGCAGCATTGGTGACGACGCCACGATGCAGTTCGATAAACGCAGTTCGAGAAACCATGGTCGCGATCGCGGATTGTAGCATCGCTGACATGGCGTCCCGCCATGATGGCGACGTCGGATCCGGTTGATCACGAAGCCAGATATGTGAACGCCTTCACTCGTCTTGTCGGGTGCGGGCCCTAGAATGGAGACGTAACGGGTCTGAGCGGCCCAGTCGGCGCTCGCCGAGGCATTCAAGCACCTTTTTACCGTTTGCGAGAATGAGGAAGGCTCGTTGCCGGATCATCGAGCCCCAATTCGGGGAGTTCATTGTGATGAGTACCGATCAAGCTACTGTTTATGTCATTGATGATGAAATCCAGATACGCAACGCAATTGGAAGCCTCTGCGAAGAGACCGGACATCAGGTCAGGTTGTTTGCCTCAACGGATGAATTCCTGAAGGAGAGACTTTCCAACGGACCGTCCTGCCTGGTGCTCGACGTCCGCTTTCCCGGCACCTCGCCGACGGGTCTCGAGCTCCAGCGCCGGCTCGTCGAGTCGGGCGTCTCCATCCCGATCGTTTTCATCAGCGGCCATTCGGACGTGCGCGTCTCGGTCGAGGCGATGAAACGCGGCGCTGTCGAGTTTCTTCCGAAGCCGTTCCGCGAACAGGAAATCCTCGACGCGATCAGGCATGGCCTGGAGCGTGACCGCCGGCGGCTCGAGCGCGAGGACAGGGTGCGCGATGCGCGTCAGCGCGTCGAGGCGCTGACGGCCCGGGAGCGGGAGATCATGCTGCTGATGGCGGAAGGACTCGTCGCCAAGCAGATTGCGGCAAGGCTTGGTGTCAGCGAGGTGACGGTGAAGGTCCATCGCGCCAGGATGATGCGAAAGCTGGAGCTGCGTTCGCCGATCGACGTCGTGAGGTTGATCGACAGGATCGGACATGCAGCAGACATGGCGCGAGCGTGCCTCGTATAATCGCGTCACCAAGGCTCGCAGTCGACGATATTCTCCGCAACATTTTCCGCAACGTCTAGTCCGTACCGATTAGCATGAACTGCAGTCTGTCGCGCGACGCGCGATCGGTTCAGAGTAATCCCACGATGTCGGCCTCCTCCAAGACGGCATCTTCATTCTGTCAGACAACTTGGCTAGAAAGGGATACTCCATGCGCAAATTGCTCCTCGCCTCCGCCGCCGTGTTCGCTCTGTCGTCAGCCGCCCACGCCGCCAACACGGCCACCACCGTTCAGGTCGGACTGCTGAACGGCTCGACCGTGGACCAGCAGGGCCACGTGAATGACACCTCGACCACCGTTCAGCTCGGCCTCGTGAACGGCGCCAGCACCATGCAGGGCACGTCGGCTCCCTCGCTCAACAACGCCAGCGGCGTGCTGCAGATCGGCATCGTGAACAGCGCCTCGACCGGACAGGTTGCCACCGGCAGCAACTCCAGCGCGATCGGTCAGTTCTCGATCTTCGGTCTGCCCCCGGCCAATTCCGCTTCCGTCGGCCAGCTCGGTGGCGGCATCAACCTCAGCACCATTACCCAGCACTAGCCAGCCCCGTACCTCTGGGTGCGCACAAGCGGCGCACCCAGAGTCATGTTCGAATGGCCACGATCAGGCTTCTTGGTGGGGCGGCGGATCGCACAGCTGCTCCGAGCGGAGGAACTTCACATGCGGATCAAACACCTTCTCGCGGCGGCCGCCGTGCTCGGCGCATTGGCTTCGGCCGATGCCAACGCCGCCAACTCCATCAGCGTGTTGCAATTCGGTACGCTGAACCTGTCCTCGACAGCGCAGACCGGTGCGGTGAACAACACCGCGACGACGCTGCAATTCGGAGCCTTCAATCTGGCAACAAGCACGCAGCACGGCTCGTCCTCCTCGGTCAATTCCGCGACGATAGGACAGGGCGGCACGACGGCCACGGCGACGAACAGCGCTACGACTGGCCAGGTCGGAGGCGCCAACACGAGTCTGATCGGCCAGATCGGTCTGAACAACGCCGCCGGGGTGGGCCAACTCGGTATTCTGAACGGGTCCACGATTCTGCAGCAGGCTCCGTAAGCTGAGCTCGTGTGGTGATTTCGGCACATATTTGTGGAGGCACATTATGATGAACAAGCATATTGTAGTCGTTGCGACGGCGGTCCTCGTCTCCTGTCTCGCCGCGAACGGCGCCGCGCGGGCGCAGGCGGCCGACATCAAGACGATCGTTTCGGTCAACGGGCCGCCCGTCGTCGTCAACCAGAGCAGCGCGCTCAACATGGTCGGCATATTCCAGATCGGCGGCAACACCAGCGCGACCGTCACGCAGAACGGAAGCAACAATGCCACGGGCGTCCTGCAGTTCGGTGGCACGACGTCGTCATCGGTCGGGCAGACCGGGACGAACAACGTCACCTATGTTGGTCAAACCGGGCAGTCCGCGACGAGCCTGATATCGCAGCTGGGCAGCATGAATGCGGGAGCGATCGCGCAGTTCGGCAAGATCAACTCTTCGACGGTCGTCCAGACCAGTCCGTGACATGGAATGCGCGTTCAGTTGCGTCAGTAAACAGCAGGGGGAAAGACGATGAGGTATCACAAGCAGCTCCTGGCGGTGTCGGCATTGCTCGCCGCCGTCAGCGTTGCATCCGAGGCATCGGCTGGATCCACGTCATCGTCATCCACCCGGACCATCCCAGGCAGCTTCGCAGTCAGGACCATGACCGTCGATACGGTCGTGGAGTACGGCAACAATTTGCAGCCGGTCACGATCACGGAGAACAGCACGATCAACATCGCGCGCGTGATCCAACTCGGCGGAACGGGTACAGTCGATGCCACCATTGTTCAGAACGGCACGCGCAACTATGTCGACGTCATCCAGGTCGGCAGCACCATGAACGCCCTGATCGGCCAATCCGGCGTCAACAACATCGCCGACATCACCCAGATCGGGGATTCGGCGAATGCTCTGCTGCTCCAGATCGGGGACATGAACTCGGGAACAGTGAAGCAGTTCGGTCGCTTCAACTGGTTGTCGATCTTCCAGTTCGGCCGATGATCGGGAAAGCGAGGTGTGAGATGAAGTTCCTCCTGATCGCATCCGGAATGAGCATCGTCATGACAGCAATCGCGGCCCCGCCTGCGGGTGCCGGCGAGAGCGGCGACGGCCACACCACCGTGGTGCAGGACGAGAACGGAACGTCGGTCATCACCCAGAGCGGAGATCCGGCACAGGCCGAGGTCAGGATCGACAAGGAGCCCGGCCGCACCACGGTCTATCGTCGCAGCGGCGGTAACACCACGATCGTGTCGCAGGGCACTGGCAATTCGCAGGATATGCTGGACTGGCTGCGCAAGCAGCAGGGACGCTGACGCGCAGGGCCCATCGTTCGCGAGAACGATGGGCCCTGTGGCACGTCTGCGCTGCCAGCGATAGCCGCCGGTCAGCGTGCCGTTGTTGTTACCGTCCGGGCCGACGTCGCCTTATGTCGAACTCGGCGTCGGATGATTGGTGCTGCCTGGTGCGCCATAAGGCGGGGCGGGATCGGGATAGTACATCACGCGCGGCGGTGCCGGCTCATAGCCGCTGCGATCCCAACCCACCGGGTTCCCGAAACGGTCGTAACCCTGGGCCGACGCGGGCGGCAGTGCCCGCGACGAGCGATGCGGTGATCAAGCCAAGCAATTCCGTCTTCTTTTGCATCGAGATGCTCCGTGCTGTGTCGGGGCCAACGACCGCAATGCAGCAGCGTTCCGGAACGCCGCGATCAACTCGGAATCAACTCGTGGTCAAATCGTCGACAGCGGATCGCGGCCGGCCGCGACAAAGCGGCGCTCCGGGACGGGGCGGGCGATCCCAGGGCTTGCCGCAACGCCCGTTAAGACTACGTCTTAACCAATTCTTAATTATGCGTTTGCGACGCGCTGACGGCCCGTCCTAGCGTGGTCTCGGGGAGCTGCTTTGCAAGCCAAACGAGTTGGTGCGTATCATGATGTCCAAATCTCAGGGGGCGTTGCTCGCCTCGCTCAGTGCAGCCGCGCTGCTCCTCGCTTCCAATGACAGTTTCGCGCGACCCGGCGGCGCGACCGCACACGGCCTGACCGCGGCGCCGCCTGCGGCCGCAGCGCGTCCGCCGATCGGGCCGGGTGCCCGGTTCCGTGGCCGCAACAATCCGTGGGTCTATTGGCCGGGCGGCGGCGGCTTCTTCTACGATGGCGCCACCTACAGCCAGCCGTTCGTCGATGCCGGCCAGCCGCTCTCCAACGACGTGCGTTACACCTACACCTACGACGTTCCCTGGGACTGGACGCATCGCTTCCCGCCCAACGTCGTGCCGTCCGACAGACCCTACGTGCCGAGCTGTCCGACGGAGCAGGTGACGGTGCCCGGCCGCAATGGTGCCGACCACACCGTCAACATCATGCGCTGCTACTGATCGGCGCTTGTTTTCGGCGAAGTCGGGCTACGCGCCCGGCTTGCGCGCGCTGTGTACGCCGCTGCAGACCGATCTCTTCCGCTGTGGACCTGCCGGCGCGTCCGGCTGTAGAAGTCCGGCGGTACAGAATCCGGCTACAGGCGAGCCGGCCTCCGGCTCGCTTCGGCGGCGTCACAAGGAAAGATCGATCATGGCAGCAGATAAGGTCGCACTCGTTACTGCCGGCGGCAGCGGCATGGGGGCAGGGGCTGCGCGGCGGCTTGCGGCCGATGGCTTTCGCGTCGCGATCCTGTCGTCCTCCGGCAAGGGCGAAGCGCTGGCGACCGAGCTTGGCGGCTTCGGCGTCACCGGCTCGAACAAGTCCAGTGACGATCTGAAGCGCCTCGTCGATGGTGCGCTGGAAAAGTGGGGCCACATCGACGTGCTCGTCAACAGCGCCGGCCACGGCCCGCGCGCGGCCATCACGGAGATCACCGACGAGCAGTGGCACGCCGGTCTCGATACCTATCTGCTGAACGTGATCCGTCCGACCCGGCTGGTGACGCCGATCATGCAGGCGCAGAAGGCCGGCGCCATCATCAACATCTCCACCGCCTGGGCATTCGAGCCGAGCGCGATGTTTCCGACGTCGGCGGTGTTTCGCGCCGGGCTCGCCGCCTTCACGAAGATCTTCACCGACACGCATGGGGCGGACAACATCCGCATGAACAACGTGCTGCCCGGCTGGATCGACAGCCTGCCGCAGACCGATGCGCGCCGCGACAGCGTGCCGATGAAGCGTTACGGCAAGGTCGAGGAGATCGCGGCGACGGTCGCATTCCTGGCCTCCGACGGCGCCGCCTACATCACCGGCCAGAACATCCGCGTCGACGGCGGGCTGATGCGCTCGGTCTGAAGCGGGCCAACGCGAGTCGCGTCGTTGCCGCCTTGTTGTGGCGCGACATGACTCTGCATCGCGCGTCGCCGATGAACGATGAGTTGTGGCCCTCTGACCACACCGGTCCGCTGTTCGTGCGAGGCCGCGCGCGTGTTGCGTCACAGTCCCTATGAACTTCGCCGCAGCCCAAGACGCTTCGCGGCCGTCAGCCTATGCCCGATCTGCGCCGGACGCGTTCGCGCCGCGCGCATTCGAAACGCGAGCCTCGATCGCGTGGGGCAAGGAGACTGGAATGAAGAAGTTTTTGCTGGCGGTCGCATCGGTTGTCTTCGGTACCGCGTCCGCCTTCGCGGCGGACCTCGCGCCGCACTACACCAAGGCGCCCGTGATGGCGGCCGCTTACAACTGGACCGGCTTCTATGTCGGCGGCAATGTCGGCGGGCAGTGGGGTAGCAGTGATCCGACCACCACGACCCAGTTTCCGGTCGCGAGCTATTTCGCGGATTCGAGCGTGTCCGCCATCGCGACGGTCGGTGCGCAGCACATCAACAGCTCCAGCGTGACGGGCGGCTTGACCGCCGGCTACAATTGGCAGGTCGGCAACGCCGTCCTCGGCCTCGAAGGCGACATCAACTATTTCGGCTTCAAGGGCAGCGCGTCGGGCTCTGCACTCTATCCCTGCTGCGCGCCAACCAGCTTTACCGTCAACTCGCAGATCTCTGCCGACTGGCTCGCCACGATCCGCGGCCGCATCGGTTTCCTCGCAACTCCGAGCTGGCTGATCTACGCCACCGGCGGCGCGGCGATCGCCGACGTAAAGGGCGACTTCACCTTCACCGATACCTTCGCGGCCGCAACCGAGTCCGGATCGATCCGCGACACCCGCGTCGGCTGGACCGCAGGCGTCGGCGGCGAATATGCCGTCGGCAACGGCTGGTCGCTGAAGGCCGAATACCTCTACGTGGACCTCGGTCGCGTCAGCATGACCAGCAACAATCTGTTCACCGGGATCGCTCGGCCGACCCAGACCTTCACCCACTCGTTCGACCTCACGTCGAACATCGTACGCGTCGGCCTGAACTACAAGTTCGGCGGACCGGTCGCCGCCAGGTACTGAGCTCCATCCCGTTCCGATCCTGGCGCGAAAGCCCCGGCCATGCCGTGGCTTTCCCTGTCCGGGGAGTTCAGTGCGATGCCACGAGATGCGCCAGGGCCGGCAGGATGCTGTAACGGGCGATCTCGTGCGGATAGTCGCCGCGATTGGCCAGCATGACGATGCCGATGCGTCGTGCCGGCACCAGGCCGATATAGCCGGACGCGTTGTTGAGGCCGCCCGGCTTGTCGACGACCGTGACGCCGGGAAGATGCACGGTTTCCCAGGCCATCGCTTGCCCGAACTTCTCGTCGGCGCGGAAGACCTCGTGCTGCGTCATCCGCAAGGCCTCGCGCAGATGCGGATCGATCGAGCGGCCATCGAGAGAGGCGGCCATGAAGGTCGCAAGATCCCGCGTGGAGGAGAACATCTGGCCGGTGCCGGCGAAATCGAAATAGCTCTGCTGCTCGCCGGGCGGTCCGATCGCAGTGCCCTGGTCGGAATAGCCCTGCACGGTGCGCTGCAGCCACGCATCGTCCATGATGGCGCGATTGTCGGCGCCGCGCTGCGGGATGCATGTCGCGCTCATGCCGAGCGGCTTGAGGATGCGACTTTCGATCAACTCCTGGATCTGGCTGTCGTAGCGACGCTCGAGCACGAGCTGAAGCAGCACATAGCCGGCGTGGGTATAGATGCGCTGCCTGCCGGGCGCGATGGCCGCAGGTGGCGTCCAGACGTTGAGCATGGCGATGAATTGGTCTCGCGTGAACGAGTCGTTCGGCCAGGGCGGATGGTCGGTCGGCAGCAGCAGCCCCGACGTGTGGGTGGCGAGTTCGCCGACCGAGACGCGGCGGATGTAGTCGCCCGTGAGCTCGGGCAGGTATTTCGAGATACGGTCGTCGAGCCGCAATTCGCCCCGCAACGTGCCGAGCGCCACCAGCGTCGCTTCGAACGGCTTTCGCAACGAGGCAAGGTTGAACAGCGTATCGGAGGTCACTGGTCTTCGCGTGGCGTCGTCGGCAAAGCCGTAATTGAAGAATTCGACGTGGCGGCCGGCATAGAGCGCGGCGGCAACCCCTCCCGGATGGTCCGGCTTCGCGGTCGGTGCCAGCGCAGCGGCAACGATGTCGCGCATCTGCGCGATCATGTCGGAATCGGCCAACGCGCGGCGCGGCCGCACAAAGGCGATCGCCAGCGGAATGAGGGCGGCCCGGGCGAGCGTTCGGCGGGTGACGTGTGGCGGGATGGCAACGGGCGGCACGAGCTCTGACGAACGATGTGATGGCCCCCGAGTCACCTCTTAACAGGTGCAGCAAGGCTTCCCAATTCACGATCGCGCGCAGCTGGTTCCATCGCTCCCAAATTACTTAGCCTGTGAGCTAACAATTGTTGACGCTGAGCGGCGATCGACGTATAGTTAGCTTTATGGCTAACCAATTATCTCAGCTCGACCAGGTCTTTTCAGCCCTTGCCGATCCCACGCGGCGGGCGATCGTCATGCGGCTTTGCGCCGGCGAAGCGTCGGTCGGCGAGCTTGCCGATCCCTTCGACATGGCGCTGCCGAGCTTCATGAAACACATCCAGGTGCTCGAGACGAGCGGGCTGGTCCAGTCGGAGAAATCCGGGCGGGTGCGCACCTGCCGACTCAGCCCCGATGCGCTCGTCGGCGCCGAAGACTGGTTCCAGCAGCAGCGCGCGATCTGGGAGGCGCGGCTCGACCGGTTCGAGGCCTACGTGACGAAGCTGAAGAGAGAGAGAGAGAAGGAGAGGGCGGCCGCCAAGCGACCGTCCCGAACAACCAGACGGAAAGGTTCCGAGTGATGACGAATTCTGCCAACCCCGCTCTGTCGCAATGGTCGCTCGACCGCGAGATCGTGATGTCACGCGTGATCGACGCGCCACGCGACCTGGTGTTCGAGGCGTGGTCCGACCCGAAACACCTGCCGCAATGGTTCGGGCCGAAAGGCTTTACGATCGAGACCTTCGAGATCGACGTGCGGGTCGGCGGCGTCTGGCGCTTCAACATGATCGGCCCGGATGGCACCGTCTATCCGAACCGCATGCGCTTTCGCCGCATCGAGCGGCCAAAGCTCATGGAGATGGACCATGGCGTCGACCACGACGATGATCCCGGCATGTTCCGCTTCACCGTCACATTTGCCGAGCAGAGCAACGGCAAGACGGTTCTGATGATGCGGCAACTCGCCGCGAGCACCGAGCAGCGCGACGGCATGATCGGCTTCGGCGCGGTCGAATACGGCTACCAGACGCTGGACAAGCTGGCGGCGTATTGCGCGGCAATGAAGAGGTAGGAACACGGAAATCGTTTCCGGGCGATGCGGCGCATCGGCCCGGAGCGAGGACATTGCCGCGCCGATGCCGGCATCAAGCCGCCGAGGCGCGAGCGTCTCGGTGGTTTTTGGTGCGCTCGGGTCGGCTGAGTTTCCGGGAGCGGGAACGAACCATGGAAGCCACCAGCCTTGCCGTTGGTGGCACAAGACGGCGGCTGGACTCGGCGGGGGACCAGCGGTGGGCCGGCTCCTCCCCGAATTATGACAGTCCCGTCACGCAGATTTTTGTCGCGAGCGCTGACCTTATTATGACAGAATTGCTACCGTTGGATGTCATATTGACTACAGCGGAGCGTTTCATGTTGCAGTGGCAGGCACGGTCAAATCCCCTCGCGTGGTGGTGGGGCTCTCTGACGCTGGTCAGTGCTGCCAACATCCTCGTCTGGTTCATGCTGTACCGCGAGTTTTATCCGACGGTCGCCGGCAGTGTCGGCGGCGGCTCGGATATCGGCCTGATGTTCCTGCTTTGCGCGGCCTATGTGTTCGGCTGCGCGTTTCGCTCGGTGTTGCCCCGGGCCGATGTGCAGTGCATCTGTCTGTTCGACACCTGGCTGTCGAGCGTCTTCGTCGGCCGCACCGTCGCGACCGTGGCCGAGGTCTGCTTCGCCGCGCAATGGGCGATCATCCTGCATCAGCTCGGCCTGATGGCGGGGGCGGAAACCGCCGTGAACATCGCGCTCGTGATCGTGCCCATCATCATCATCGCGGAGTGCTTCTCCTGGTACGCGGTGGTGACGACCAACTTCCTCTACAACGCCATCGAGAACTCGCTCTGGGCCGTGACCTTCTTCCTTGCGGGGATCGCGCTGTGCCGCTTGATGCCTGAATTCCAGGGACCGGTGCGCTGGGCGCTGATCGCCGGCATCGTCGGCATCGCCTGCTTCCTCGCCTTCCTCGTCACCGTCGACGTGCCGATGTATCTCAGCCGCTGGCGGGCAGGGCATGCCGACGGCAACAGGTTCCTCGGCTTCCTCGAGGGCCTGCATGACGTGTCGACGCGATGGGTTGTCACCCACGACATCGCGCACTGGAAAGGCGAGCTGACCTGGATGTTCCTGTATTTCAGCGCCGCCGTCTGGTCGAGCCTTGCGCTCTGCGCACTCTACGCGATGGAAGGCTATCTGACGCGCTACCTGGCCTGACGGGCCATCCCGCCCAATCGCATTTACTGGTTGGCTGATACGCCGACCTTGTCGGCAGGCCGATTGGCGACACGGGGGGCCTCGCGCCTGATGGCGCGAAACCGTCGCGGGTCAGAACGTCAACTGCACCTTCATCGACTGGGAGCGGTCGCTGGCGAGTTCGAAAGCCGCGACTGCGTTTTCGAACGGCATCGTCGCCGTGATCAACGGCTTGACGTCGATCAGGCCTTCGCCCATCAGCCGCACGGCGAGTTCGAACTCGGGATCGAAGCGGAAGGTGCCGCGAAGCTGCAATTCCTTGGCGACGATCGTGTTGATCGGCAGCGTCATCTCGCCGCCGAGGCCGAGTTGAACGAGGGTTGCGCCGGGCCGCAGCACGTCGAGCGCGGTCCGCAGCGCAGCCTGGTTGCCGGAGGCCTCGAACAGCGTGTCGAAGACGCCCTTGCCCGTGCGCCAGGGATCCAGCGCGGTGGCATTGGTTGCGACGTTGATGGCGTGCGTGGCTCCGAGCTTCCTGGCAACCGCGAGGGGGGCATCGGCGACGTCGGTCACGACGATCTCCGACGCGCCGCCGAAACGCGAGACCAGGATCATCAGAGCGCCGATCGGCCCGCAGCCGGTGATCAGGACGCGCCTGCCGAGCAGAGGGCCCGCCTGCTTGCCGGCATGCAGGCACACCGCGAGCGGCTCGGCGACCGCAGCCTCCGCCAGCGACAGCTTGTCCGCGATCGGCACGGCCTGTGTGGCATCGACCGTCAGGAATTCGCGAAAGCCGCCCTGCACGTGCGGAAAGCGCATCGCACTGCCGAGGAAGCGCATGTCGAGGCACTGGTTGCGCATGCCTTCCTGGCAATGCAGACACTGGCCGCACGGCCGGCTGGGATTGACCGCGACGCGCGTTCCGGGCCTCACGCTGGTGACGCCGTCGCCGACCGCGGCCACGACGCCCGCGATCTCGTGCCCCAGCGCCATCGGTTGCTGGATGCGCACGACGCCGAAGCCGCCGTGATGGTAATAGTGCAGGTCGGAGCCGCAGATGCCGCCATTGGCGATCTTGACGCGGACTTCGCCCGGGCCGGGCGCAGTGTCGGGATAGCTGTCGATCCGCAGATCCTTCGGCGCATGGATGACGACGGCGCGCATGGGCTTGCTCCCTGAGTTTCGCGATTACATCGCGGCGATCATGCCGCCATCGACGTAAATGATCTGGCCGTTGACATAGGTCGAGGCGTCGGAGGCGAGGAAGATCGCTGCGCCCACGAGTTCGTCCGGCTTGCCCCAGCGCTTGGAAGGGATGCGGCCCATCAGCCAGTTGTTGAAGTCAGTGTTGTTGACCAGCGCCTCGTTCATGTCGGTCAGCATGTAGCCGGGACCGATGGCGTTGGCCTGGATGCCATGCTGGGCCCATTCCACCGCCATCGAGCGCGTGAGGTTCTTGATCCCGCCCTTGGCCGCGGTGTAGGGGGCGATGGTGGGGCGCGCGAGCTCGCTGCCGAGCGAGCCGATGTTGATGATCTTGCCGTGCTTGCGCGGGATCATGCGCTTGGCCGCCTCGCGGCCGATCACGAATGCGCTCGTAAGATTGGTCTCGATCACCTTTCGCCACTCGTCGGTGGTGAACTCCACCAGTGGCTTGCGCTGCTGAATGCCGGCATTGTTGACGACGATGTCGACCGCGATGCCCTTCTTGTCGAAATCCTCGAACGCGGCGAGGATCGCCGGCTCATCGGTGACGTTGAAAGCCGCGCCCTCCGCCTGATGTCCGGCGGCGCGAAACTCGGCAACGGCCTGCTCGACGCGTTTGGGATCGACGCCATTGACGATGATCTTGGCGCCGGCTCTCGCCATGCCCTCGGCAATGGCCCGTCCGAGGCCGCGGGAGGAGCCGGTCACGAGCGCAGTGCGACCGGAGAGATCGAAGAGGGCGGTGCTCATCTCAAGAAATCCTCAGACGTTGGAGCGGCGCACGATGAGATCGCTGCGGTCGAACACAGCGGGCAGGAGATCGACGCCGAGGCCGGGGCCTTCCATCGGGAAGACGTAGCCGTCCTTGATGACCGGCATCGTGGTGACGAGCTCATTGTACCAGCCCTTGTAGAAGGCGCGCACGGATTCCTGGATCAGCGTGTTCGGCTGGCTGAACGACATGTGGATGGCCGCGATGAAGCCGATCGGGCCGATGCAATCGTGCGGTGCGAAAGGCCGGTGATAGGTCTCGGCCATCGCCGCGATCTTGCGGCCCTCGGTGAGGCCGCCAGTCCAGCACAGGTCCGCCATCACCACGTGCATGGCGTCGCGGTCGAGCATGTCCTTGTAGGGGAAGCGCGAGCCGAGTGTCTCGCTGGCGCAGACCCAGACGTCGGTCGAGCGGGCATATTCGGCCAGCGCCTGCGGCGAGTTCATGCGGATCGGGTCTTCGTACCAGGTCGGCTTGTACGGTTCGAGCGCGCGCGCGATCTGCTTGGCTGTCGGCAGGTTCCACAGCGAATGGAGCTCGACCATGATCTCCATCCTGTCGCCGACCGCCTTGCGGATCTTCTCGAAGGGCTCGATCGCCTGCTTCATCTGCGCGGCGGTGATGTAGAGACCCTTGTTCTCCTGCGCCGCGGGATCGAACGGCCAGATCTTCATCGCCGAGATGCCGCTTTCCAGCAGGCTTTCCGCCAGCGCGTCGGCGCGGTTCATGAAGCCGTCGAGATCCTCGTAGGGGCCCTTGGAGGCTCCGAGATTCCAGTTCGACACCGGGCTGATGTTGGTCGAGCGGACATATTGCGTGCCGGCGCAGGTGTTGTAGATGCGCTGCTTGTCGCGGCAGAGACCGCCCAGCATCTGGTGCACCGGCTGACCGCAGACCTTGCCGAACAGGTCCCACAGCGCGATGTCGATCGCGGAGGCGGCGCGATATTCGACGCCGGTGGAGGACTGCGCCATCGGCAGGTTCAGCATGTCGCGATGGATCGCCTCGATGTGCAGCGGATTGCGGCCGAGCAGGCGACCGGCAAAGGTGTCGTGGATCTGTGCTTCGACCGCGCCCGCGCCGTAGAAGGTTTCGCCAAGACCGATCAGACCCGTGTCGGTGTGAACGCGCACCCAGATGACGTTGGAGAATTCCTCGGTGCGCAGGGTCTCGATCGACGTGATCTTCACGGCAGCAATCCTCCCATCCGGGGCGCGTTGCGCCCGTGTTGTTGTCGTTTCGCACTGCCGCATGCTGCGGCAGGCGGTCGTCGTCTTACGCCTGCTTGTAATATATCACAACATGTTTTAAGGGTGGCACAAATAAGACGCCGCCCTGCGACGCGCGCAGGGCCGACGGGAGGAATGCATGGCACGGCGCAAGCGCGCGCTCGAGGTGGTGAGAAACGAGGACGACGGCGAGGGCAGGCCCAGCCGGCGTAACCGGCTCAATTTCTTCGAACTCGCCTATCAGAGGATCGAGGAACTCCTCGTCCATTGCGAGCTCAAGCCCGGCCAGTTCATGACCATGCTCGAGTTGCAGCACATTACCGGCTTCGGCCGTACGCCGGTGCACCACGCCGTCAATCGTCTTTCCGCCGACACGCTCATCATCATCCGGCCGCGCCACGGCCTGCACATCGCGCCGATCGATCTGGCGCGCGAACGCATGCTGCTGGGCCTGCGCCGCGACATGGAACGCTTCGTGATCCGTCTCGCGGCAGATCGGGCCAGCCTCTCGCACCGCAATCAGGCGCTGCACATCGAACGGCTTCTGCGCGAGCGCCGCGCCAGCCTGACCCTCGACGAATTCAACAGCATCGACCGGCGCATCGACGCGCTGGTGCTGGAAGCTGCCGGCGAACCCTTCCTGGTGCACACGCTGCGGCCGCTGCACACGCTGTATCGCCGCATCGGTTACATCCATCACCGCTTCATGCCAGGGCAGGCCGAACTGTCGGGCACGATCGATCACCATCTCGCCATCCTCAGCGCGGTCGCCAATCGCCGTGTCGAGGACGCCGTGAAGGCGAGCGATGCACTGATCGATTACATGGACGCGATGTTCACGGGCATGGAGTCGGGGATCGATCCGCGCCTGCTCGATTGCAGCATCGAGCCGCTACTTGGCGCGTAACGAGTTTTCAGGAGGAACCAGAATGTCGACAATGGCGATGCCACAACCGACCGCGAGCGAAGCGGCGGTCCGCTACCTCATCACGAACTACAGTCCCAAGGGCAACAAGGTCGGCTGGCTGATGATGGCCTCGATCCTGGTCGAAGCCTGGGATCTCTATTCCATCGCCTTCGTGCTGATCTTCATCCGTGAGCAGTACAACCCCGATCCGCTGATGCTCGGCCTTGCCGCGGCCGGCACCCAGGGCGGCGCCCTGATCGGCGCGTTGCTCGGCGGCTGGCTCTCCGACAAGATCGGCCGCCGCGTCATGTTCCTGGTCACGATGGTGATGTTCATCATCTTGGCGCTGGCGCAGGCTTTCGTGCCGAACGTGACCTGGCTCGTGGTCATTCGCTTCCTGCTCGGCATTCCCCTCGGCTCGGACATCTCGACCGGCTACACCTACATCATGGAATCCATGGCCAAGGGTGAGCGCGAGGTCATGGGCAATCGCTGGCAGTTCATGTTCGCGGTCGGTGAAGTCCTGACCATCGGCGTCATCGTGATCTTCCTCTTGACCGACATGCAGCACGAGATGCTCTGGCGCGTGACCCTCGGTCTCGGCGCAGTGCCGGCCCTGATCATCCTGATCATGCGTCACGACGTGCCGGAGACGGCGGTCTGGCTGGTGCAGAAGGGACGCTACCGCGAGGCCAAGCAGGTCGCGCGGGAGATGTTCAACGACAATCTCGACATGCTGCCGGACCAGGATGTCGAGGTGCCCAAGGTCAGCACCCGTGCGTTCCTCGCCGACCTCAAGAAGGACCCGATCCGCTGGCGCGCCACGATCTACGGCTGGATCGCCTGTTTCGCGCAAGGCAGCGAGTTCTCGACCTTCGCGTTCTATCTGCCGGTGCTGTTCGTCATGGTCGGCGTGTCCAGCGTGCTCGGCAACAACCTCGTGACGATGGCGCTGTTCTGCTTTGCTGCGCTTTCGGGCTGGGTCGGGCCGCTCCTGACTCCGAAGATCGGCCACCGCGGCATCGCGATTGCCGGCTTCGGCATCGTGCTGGCCTCGCTCCTGGTCGCGGCCTTCGCGCTCTACACCGACAACAAGATCCTGCTGCCGTTCGCGGCCGCGGCCATGTTGTGGGGCCATTATTGGGATGCGTCGAACTGCATGACGATCCCGACCATGGTCGCCAAGCCGAAATACCGCGGCACCGCCAGCGGCTTCGCCTACATGTTCGTGAAGCTGCCGTCGTTCCTGGCGATCTTCCTGTTTCCCTCGCTGTTCGCGGCGATCGGACAGGCCAATGCCACGCTGTTCGTCGCGATCTTCCCGCTGATCGGATTGCTCGCCGCGATCTTCATCCTGCCGGAAGTCTACGGCTACGAGAACGACTGAGGATCTGACCTACCTGATCGCGGCGGCAAGCGCCGCGATCAGGGCAGGCGGCGTCACCAGGATGCCGAGCTTGAGGAACGGCCACGCGCCGACCTCGATCTTCTCCCGTCGCAGCGCGACCAGCCAGAGGATGGTCGCGAGCGAGCCCGTCACCGACAGATTGGGTCCGAGATCGACGCCGATCAGGATCGCGCTCATCACGGGGGCGGGCAGGTGGTCGCTGGCGGCGATCGAGCCCGCGACAAGGCCGACGGGCAGGTTGTTGGCGATGTTGTCGGCGATCGCGGTCGCGATGCCGACGCTCCAGGCGGCCTTGGGAACCGATTGCGCGATCGCATCTTGCAGCAACGCGCTGAGCTGTCCGATCGCGCCGGTCTTCACCAGGGCTTCCACCATCACGAAGAGACCGCCGACCAGCGGCAGCACGCTCCAGGAGACGCCGCGCAGCACGGGCAGCGGCGATTGGCGGCTGAGCAGCAGCACGATCGCCGCCGTGACGGTGCCGCAGATGAAGGTCGGCAGGCCCAGGGACTTGTCGAGCGCGGACGCCGTGACCAGGACGACTCCGATCGCGACGATACCCGCCGCCGTCAGCTTGCCGCCGCGGCCGAGCGTCGGATGCGGCACGCTGCGCGCTATGGTGTCCTGCTTCAGCGCGCGGTGCTGGGTCAGGCGCAGCACCGCATAGGTGAGCACGATCGAGGCCAATGAGGGCAGGGCGAACAGTCCTAGCCATTCCGTGAGCGGCGGCATACGCGCGCCGAACACGACGAGGTTGGCGGGATTCGATATCGGCAGCACGAAGCTCGCGGCGTTCGCGATGAAGGCGCAGACGAAGAGATAAGGCAGCGGCTTGGCGCCGGCCGCACGCGTCGCCGCATAGACGGCGGGCGTCAGCACGATCGCCGTGGCGTCGTTGGAAAGCAGCACCGTCACCAGCGTGCCGACGAGATAGATCAGCAGGAACAGCCGCTGCGGCGACCCGTTCGCATATTCGACCGCGAGCGCGGCGAGATAATCGAACAGGCCTTCGAGCCGGGCGAGTTCCGCGATCAGCATCATGCCGATCAGGAAAAGATAGACGTCGACGCCTTTTTCGATGCCGATGAGCGCATCCTGCCAAGGCAGGAAGCCGGGCAGCACCAGCGCTGCGGCGCCGATGACGGCCCAGATCGCCTCGGGCAGGCGGAAGGGACGGATGATGACGCCTGCGGTCGCGGCCGCGATGATGCCCCAGGCCCAGATGGCGTCATGCGGCGCTGTCGGCACGTTCGGTCCTCGATGCGAGATTGGTCATTTGGCAGCGATAACGGATGTCGGCGCCGCTGTCTTCCCCCCGGTTCGGCGAGGGCCGTCAGCCATTTGCCGCGTCTCGGGAAGGGCAACAAGACAGATGACGACGCCGATCGCGGCCACCGCGCCCAAAGTGAGGAATGCCGCGCCGTAGCCGGCGCCGACCACCACCATGCCCGCCAGCGTGGTCGAGAGGGCCGCGCCAATGCTCTGCGCGGTGATGACTGCGCCCTGCGCTACGTTGAAGCGGCCGGTGTTGCGCATGAGGTCGGCGACGATCACGGGAAAGATCGCGCCGAAGATGCCGGCGCCGACGCCGTCGAGCAACTGCACCCCAACCAGCCAGAATGGATTGTCGGATAGCGTATAGAGCGCTCCACGGATCGGGAGGATCACCAGGGCGGCGAGGAAGAAGCGCTTGTGCCCCCAACTGTCGGCCTTGGCGCCGACCAGCATCGCGAACGGCACCATCACCACCTGGGCGGCGACGATGCAGGCCGACATCAGGCTGGTGCCCATGTTCTTGTCCTGAAGCGCGAGTTTCTGGCCGACGAGCGGCAGCATCGCCGCGTTGGCGAGATGAAAGAGCAGCGCGCAGATCGCAAAGATGAGCAATGGGCGACAGGTCAGGAGCACGCCGATGCCTGACGGTTGATCCTGCAGGCTGTTCGTGCTGGCGTCGTTCAGCCCACGCGCCAGATCGTGATCGATGGCGCGTTCGGGGATCGCGAGGATGCTGGCGAGGCTCGCGACCGCCATGAGGGCCAGAAGGTAGAATACGACGGTTGGCCCGAACCAGTAGGCGCTGAGTCCGGCAAGGCCCGCCGCGACCGCATTGCCGGCATGATTGAAGGTCTCGTTGCGGCCGATCCGCCGTGTGAACGCGGCATGACCGAAGATGCCGAGCGAGACGGCCGCGATCGCAGGCGGAAAGACGACGGCGGCGGCCTGCGCGATGCCCTGGGAGATCGCAACCGGCAGGAAGCTCGGAAACAGCGGCAGCGCCAGTGACGACAGTGTCACCAGGATGGCAGCGAGAACCATGATGAGCCGTTTCGCCCGCGTCGCGTCGACGAGGGCACCGGCCGGCGTCTGCGCCACGATGCCGGCGACCGTCGCGATCGACATCACGAGGCCGATGCGAGCCTCGTTCCAGTGCTGCTCGGTGAGGAGATAGACGGCCAAATAGGGGCCGAGGCCATCGCGGACGTCGGCGAGAAAGAAGTTGGCCGCATCCAGGGCGCGGCCGGCTTGTTTGGCCTGATCGGGGTCTTGGCTCGACATCGGCTTCTCGATCGAGGCGCGCTCGCCCCGACAGAAACGGATGTCACATTGGCTTTGTTCCGCGCCTGGCCGGCCGCTTCAGAACTTCACCGCGAGCAGTACTGCGCCTGCGCCGATCATGGTGATGCCGACCCAGCCCTGCGTCGTCGGGCGCTCGCCGAGAAAGACGAAGGCGAACAGCGCAACCAGCACGACGCTGAGCTTGTCGATCGGCGCGACCAGCGTGGCGGGCCCGAGCTTCAGCGCGCGGAAATAACACAGCCAGGACGCGCCGGTCGCAAGGCCCGACAACACCAGGAACACCCATGTTCGCGACGAGACCGCCGACGGGACCGTGAATTGGCCGGTAAAGAACAGCAGCACCGAGAAGGCCAGCAGCACCACGATGGTGCGGATGAAGGTGGCGAGGTCCGGATTGATGTTCTCGACGCCGACCTTGGCGAAGATCGCGGTGAGCGCCGCAAAGCACGCGGACAACAGCGCCCAGGTCTGCCAGGCGGAGAAGAGGGCGGGTTTCATGGGAGAAGTATCCGGAGCGCTTCAATCGTCGTCATGTGGGGAGGTTTTCTAACATTCCGCCGTCGTCCGGGCGAAGGCCGGGACCCCTGACCACGAAAAGGTGTTTGGCGAAGATGCCAATGGCCATCCCGTGTCAAACGTCTCCGTGGGGGTATGAGGCGCGGCCATGGCCGGAACGAGGCTGCAAGGTGTCGCACATACTCATCGCGCCCCCGAGAGCTTCTCCGTGATCGCCTTGCGCAGGATGCGCGACAGCGATTCCACCGAATACGGCTTCTGGATCAGCTCGAAACCGCGATCGGCATTCTCGGCGAGCACGTTGCTGTAGCCGCTGGTGAGCACCACCGGCAGCCCCGGATAGCGCTCGCGGATGATGCCGGCGAGTTCGACGCCGTTCATTCCGGGCATGATGACGTCGGAGAACACGAGATCGACCGCGAACTCGTTCTCCCCGAGGATCGCCAGCGCCGCGTTTGCATTGGCTGCGCGGCGGACGACATAGCCGAGGTCTTCGAGCAGCTCGGTCGAAAAACGGCCGACATCGTCATTGTCCTCGACCACGAGCACGCGATAGCCGCGCCCGGTGGCGGCGGTCTCCGATGTCAGAGCCGCAACTTCCTTCTCCGTGGCCGGGCTCTGCGCTTGCGGCAGGTAGATCGTGAAGGTCGCGCCCTGGCCGAGCCGGCTGGTCACCGCGATGTCGCCCTCGGACTGCTTGGCGAAGCCGAAGGCCTGGCTCAGACCGAGACCGGTGCCCTTGCCGACCTCCTTGGTGGTGAAGAACGGCTCGAAGATGGAGTTGAGATGCTCCGGTGCGATGCCGCTACCGGTGTCGGTGACCGAAATCGCGACATAGTCGCCGCCGCGCGCCGACTGTGCGCGGACGCTAGGAATGCCTTGGGTCTTCCGCACCGCGATGGTAAGCCGGCCCTCGTCGTCCATGGCGTCGCGGGCGTTGATGGCGAGGTTGATCAATGCAGTCTCGAACTGAGCGATGTCCGCGACCGTGAAACAGTCGGCATCGTGGATCTCGACCGCGATCTCGATGCGGCCGCCGACCAGCGGCCGGACCAGTTGCGCCACGCCCTCGACCTGGCTGCCGACATTGAAGATCTGCGGCTTCAGCGGTTGGCGGCGCGCGAAGGCCAATAGCTGGGCGGTCAGCTTGGACGCCCGCTCGACGGTCTCGGAGATGGCATCGACGTAGCGGCGTCGCCGGTCTTCCGGCAGTTCGCGGCGGCGCAGGAAATCGGTGGCCGAACGGATGATGGTGAGAAGGTTATTGAAGTCGTGTGCGACGCCGCCCGTGAGCTGGCCGATCGCTTCCATCTTCTGCGATTGCCGCAACGCTTCCTCGCCGCGGCGGCGCTCCGTGATGTCCACGGCCTCGGGCACCGCGCCGGTGATGTGGCCGTGGCGATCGAGCACCGGCCGCATGCCGAATTCGAAGTCGCGCTCGCCGATCGGTAGACGCAGGCGCATTTCCATCCGCACCGCTTCGCCCTTCAGCACGTTGTTGAAGGCCTCGCGCACGACGGCGCCCATCCCTGCGGTGCCGGTGAACCAGGGCGTCTCCCAAAGCGGCTTTCCGATGACGTCCGCCGAATCCGCCTTGATGCCGTGGAGGGCGGTCTTGTTGGCGTAGAGCAACTGGCCCTCGAGGTTGACCAGTCCCTGATACTGATTGCTGGTCTCGAGGATCGCGCGCAGCCGCGCCTCGTTGGATTCGAGCTCGGTGGTGCGCTCGGCGATACGCTCTTCCAGCGTCTCGTTGAGCCGCCGAAGCTCGATCTCAGCCTGCTTGGCGACGGTGATGTCGTGGGCGACACCGATGAAGCCGATATGCTTGCCGGTCGGGTCCCAGCGCGGCTGGGATTCCGAGCGCAGCCAGCGCCATTCGCCGTCGGCATTCCTGTAGCGCGCTTCCAGCACGAACGGCTTGAGCGACGCCTCGCCCTGGACCGATCGCTGCAGCACGTGCGGGAGGTCGTCCGGATGCAGTATCTTGCGCCAGTCGAAATCGATGGCCTCCTCGTAGGGCAGGCCGACGAAGTCGACATAGGCCTGGTTGGCGAAGGAGCGCCTGCGGTCGAGCTTGGTCACCCAGATGGGCACCGGCGCACTGTCGGCGATGAGCCGAAAGCGCTCCTCGCTCTCGCGCAGCGTCTCGCGGGCCAGCATCTGGTCGGTGATGTCGATATGGGCTCCGACCAGACGGACCGCGCGCCCGTCTTTGCCGCGCTCGATCTTGGCGACGACACGGATCCAGCGGGTCGCGCCATCCTTGGGGCGCACGATGCGGTATTCCGCGGTGTAGTCTTCGCTGGGCCCGGCCAGGGTCTCGAGGAAATGCTTCACGGTGGCTGCGCGATCGTCGGGGTGGATGCGGTTGACCCAGTCCTCGTGCGATTCCTCCGCTGCTTCCGGCGGCAGGCCGTGAATGATCAGATATTCCGGTGAGCGGCGGTTTCTGAAGCCTTCGCGAAAGTCGACCTCGAGGCCGCCGACCTTGCCGATGCGCTGGATCCGCGCAAGCTCTGCTTCGCGCTCCTGCAGGGCGCGATAGGCGTTGTCGCGCTCGCGCGCGATTTCTTCGAGGTGATGACGCAGCCTTTCGGCGGCGCTGGTCTCTGGCAAGGGTTCGATCAAGGCATCGGCCGTTGTGATGCAGGAGTGCACGTGCCGGACCGATATTCACACAGACGGAGCGTGCTGGCCATTGCTCATAGCGATTAGGCTGACGGGAAAACGCCTGCGACCTTGCTGAGGCCGGAAGTCCGATCAGCCAACGTCGGCTCTGGCAATTTGTTCCGAACGCTGGAACGATGCCCCAGCGGATGCGTCGTTGAGGACGTCCCGACTTTCATTGGTAAAGCCAGCTTTCCGAAGAGGCTCAATCTTGAAGCTCTTTGTCTGCCAGTTCTGCGGCAACATCCTCTATTTCGAGAACCGAGCCTGCGAGCGCTGCGGCCATCGTGTCGCTTTCCTGCCGGAGAAGGAGACGATGTCGGCGCTCGAGCCTGACGGCGCGGCCTGGACCACGCTGGCTGAAAAGGGCGAAGCGCGGATGCTGTGCCGCAACGCCGAGTACGATGCCTGCAATTGGTTGACCGACCCTAGTGATGGCAACGGTTATTGTCGCGCGTGCCGTCACAACGGCATGGTGCCAGACCTGTCCGATCCGGCACAACTCGCCGGATGGCGCGAACTGGAGGTCGCCAAGCACAGGTTGTTCTATTCCTTGATCCGCTGGAAGCTGCCGCTCCAGACCCGACAGGAAAACGCCGCGCACGGCCTGACCTTCAATTTCCTTGCCGACGATCCGAACAGCGGGCAGACCATCATGACCGGCCACGACAACGGGCTGATCACGATCGCGCTCACCGAGGCCGACGATATCGAGCGCGAGCGCCGCCGGCTCGAAATGGGCGAGCCGTACCGCACGCTGCTCGGGCATTTCCGCCATGAGGTCGGGCACTATTTCTGGGATGTGCTGGTCCGCGACGGCGGCCGTCTCGATCAATGTCGCGCCGTGTTCGGTGACGATTCCGCCGATTATGGCCTGGCCCTGCAGCGCTACTATGCCGAAGGCGCGCCACCGGACTGGCAGCAGAGCTACGTTTCGGGGTACGCCACGATGCACCCATGGGAGGACTTCGCCGAGACCTGGGCGCATTATCTCCACATTGTCGACACCTTGGAGATGGCCTCCGAGTTCGGCATGGAGGTGCGCCCCAAGGTCGACCGCGACGGGGAGTTGACGGCGCGCATCCGTTTCAACCCTTACGAGGCGAGGGACGTCGAGGCGCTCGTCAACGCATGGCTGCCCTTCACCTTCGCCATGAACAGCGTCAACCGTGCCATGGGCATGCGCGACCTCTATCCCTTCATCCTGTCGCCCGCCGTGGTCGCGAAGCTGGGCTTCATTCACGGCCTGGTCCGGGATGTCGCCAGCGCCGGGGGGCAGACGCAGCCGTAATCGAGGCCCGTGCGGGGCGTCCGGGGCCCGGTCTGGTACGCCAGGAGCGCGGATTTAGACCGTTGCCTCCAGCCCATTTTGATGTACCACGGGAGCCACACGGCCCGCCCCGAGGCCCCAACGGTCAGGGGAGGGTCCCGCCCAAGGTCGAGACCCAAGAAAAGCATGTTCAAACGCATTCTGATCGCCAATCGCGGCGAAATCGCCTGCCGGGTCATCAAGACCGCTCGCCGCATGGGAATTCAGACGGTTGCGGTCTATTCCGAGGCCGACCGCGACGCCCTCCACGTCGAGATGGCCGACGAGGCCGTGCTGATCGGTCCGCCCGCCGCGGCCGAGAGCTATCTGGTGATCGAGAAGATCGTCGAGGCCTGCCGCAAGACGGGCGCCGAGGCCGTTCACCCCGGCTACGGCTTCCTGTCCGAGCGCGAGGCGTTTCCGCGCGCGCTGGAGGCCGCCGGCATCGTCTTCATCGGCCCGAACCCGGGCGCGATCGCCGCGATGGGCGACAAGATCGAATCCAAGAAGGCCGCCGCGAAGGCCAAGGTCTCGACCGTGCCCGGCCATCTCGGCGTCATCGAGGACGACAAGCACGCGGTCAAGATCGCCGACGAGATCGGCTATCCCGTCATGATCAAGGCGTCCGCCGGCGGCGGCGGCAAGGGCATGCGCATCGCGCATTCGAAGGCCGAGGTGTCGGAGGGCTTCAACCTCGCCAAGGCGGAGGCAAAGGCCTCGTTCGGCGACGACCGCGTCTTCGTCGAGAAATTCATCGTCGATCCCCGCCACATCGAGATCCAGGTGCTGGGCGACAAGCACGGCAACGTGATCTATCTCGGCGAGCGCGAGTGCTCGATCCAGCGCCGCAACCAGAAGGTCATCGAGGAAGCGCCGTCGCCGCTGC
>NZ_JASGFS010000070.1:0-31729 GCF_047605465.1 Bradyrhizobium sp.
GTGTCCAGGCTCTCGCTCGTCTCCGTCAAAAACTCCCGCAACAGATCATCCATGAAAACCGGCCTTCATACAGGGAGGATACGCACGACTCGTGATGCGCCATTTCAGAATGGGGGCCAGCTTCACCGCAAAGCGTTTAATAATGGTTGAGTATGTGCAAAAGAACGGAACCAACAAATGGATAAGGCGCTCCGGACAAGCCGAAGCGCCTTGTAAAGATTCGATTAACGGTACGAGCGCGCGCGTTTAGGTCGCGGCAACGATGATGGCTTCGCCTTCCGGCGTGAGCGTCACGGTGAGACCGCAAGCCTGCGCCAGCAGCCGCGTATAATAAGGCTGGATCGCGTGCGCATCGGCGGCCGGCCCGCGTTCGCCGCTGAGCAGCTCGGCGATGTTCTGCGGCAGGCGCGCGTTGTGTCCGGTGGCGGTGACGCGGAAGCTCATGGTCTCGCCGTCGCCGAGCGGATCGACCGTCAGCATGCCACCGCGCGGAATCGTGTGCTGGGCAATGACGAGCATGTTGAGCAGCAGCTTGACGCGGTTCTTGGGCAGCAGCAGCCGCGGCAGATTCCACGTGATCGTGCACTTGCCGTCCTCGATGTGCCCGCGCGCCATGTTCTGGGCATCGCCGAGGTCGATCTGCGCACCGGAGGAGCCGGCAGCGCCGAAAGCGAGCCGGCAGAACTGCAGGCGGGCGGACGCGGTCTTGGCACTCTTGCGAATCAGGTCGAGCGCGAATTCCCGGTCCTCGGGCTTGGGATTGTCGTCGAGAACTTCGAGCCCGTTGACGATGGCGCCGACAGGGCTGATGAGATCGTGACAGACCCGCGAGCACAGCAGCGCGGCGAGTTCGAGCATATCGGGAGCAGTAGCGGTACCGGGTGTCGAGGTGCCAGACATAAAGGGGTCCTGGAGGGTTCCTGGAATTGCACGGCGCGGACGCGGCGAATCACGCATGCTTGACGGATGCGGACGGTTCTAACATTCGCAAGCCCGTGGCAGCTAGCTTGCGATAGGCTCGAAGCGGCCATAAACCCGCAGGCGAATCAACGAAGAGAGGCCAGACTTGCCGGTGAATGAGGCATACAGGTGAGGATCATCGACGGTGAAGCCGCGTCCGGCTTGATGGAGCCGCTCACGGCGCTGGTGGTGCAGGCAGGCGAGGCGATCCTCGCGGTCAACCGCGCGGCGATGCGGGTCGACGGCAAGCAGGACGGCTCGCCGGTGACCGACGCCGATCTCGCCGCCGACCGCGTCATCGCCGACGGCCTGGCACAACTTGCCGGTGACGTGCCGACGCTTTCGGAAGAGCGGACCCAGTCCGCCGTCCCGCCGTTTCGCGACAGCTTCTTCCTGATCGATCCGCTCGACGGCACCAAGGAATTCGTCGCGGGCCGCAACGAGTTCACCGTCAACCTCGCCATCGTGACCCGGGGCGTGCCGCTGCTCGGCATCGTGTCCGCGCCGGCGCTCGGCCTGCTCTGGCGCGGCATCGTCGGCCGCGGCGCCGAGCGCGTGACGTTCAAAGGCCCGGCCATCGTTACCGCCGAGCCGATCCATACCCGCAGGCTGCCGGAACAGGGCGAGCCATGGATTGCGACGGTGAGCCGCTCGCATGGCGACAAGCGAAGCGAGGCGTTCATCGACGGCCGGCCCAATGCCGTGAGAAAAACGGTCGGCTCCGCCGTGAAGTTCGGACGGATCGCGGAGGGCAGCGCCGACATCTATCCCCGTTTCGGGCCGACGTCGGAATGGGACGTCGGAGCCGGCTACGCGGTCGTGACCGCCGCGGGCGGCAAGGTCACCGACGAGAGCGGCGGCGAACTCCGCTTCGGCCAGCGGAACGATACCGGCTTCATCATCCCGGGATTCATCGCCTGGGGGGACCCGCGGGCGGCCGCATCCTACTGACTGAGCTGCTCCTGAAGCGCCGGCCAGCGCTTGCCGACCTCGAACAGGAAACGCTCCGGATTGGCCGCGAAGGCATCCCGGTTGGCTTCCCGGCTGAACAGATAGAGGCGCTGCGCCGAAACCACGAAGAAATGGGGATTGCCCGCGATGGTCACTCCGCGCGCGATGTCGGCCGGGTCGTAGCCGCCGAACTGCGGTCCATAGATTTCGGGGTGAGCCAGGAAGGAGGCCCGGTTGCCCTCGTTCCGGAAGCGCCAGACCGCGCCCCAGAGGTTCGCCTCGAACTCCGCCGTCCCCTGCACGGCGCTGCCGTCGACGAAATAGGCCACGGGATCGAAGCCTTCGATGGCGACCCCGCTGAAACGATTGACGACGATGCGCTCGGTGGTGGCCGCCTGCGCCGTCCGCCCCGGGCAGGCCGTCCAGATGCCGGCCAGCAGGCAGGCCAGCAGACCGATCAAGGCAATTCCGGGGCGCAAAGGGCTATCTTCCTGCCGTTGTGCCGTCATAGTTGCTACGGATAACATCCGAGTCGAGGGGACATTCGGCGCAACCTAGTGCCGCGCCTGTTGGCGTCAGGTTAAGGAAGCGACCGGATTCGATACCAGGGGTTCTTTTATGACTTTCGCATCACGCCTTGCCGCAGTCGCGCTCGCCGCGCTGGTCGGCTGGATCGTGCCGGTTTCCGCCCAGCAGGCGCCGCCGCCCGACCTGCCGCCGCCGCAGCGCACCCCGACGCCCAACACCTACGGGCCCGACGAACTCGTAAACGCCGGCCACCGTTTCTTCGGCAACGTCTCGCGCGGACTCGCCTCGATCATCGAGAAGGCGGTCAGCCAGTGGGGCCTGCCGAACGGCTACATCCTGGGTGAGGAAGGCTCCGGCGCCTTCGTCGCCGGCCTGCGCTATGGCGAAGGCACGCTCTACACCAAGAACGCGGGCGACCTGCGCGTCTACTGGCAGGGTCCTTCGCTCGGTTTCGACTGGGGCGGCGACGGCGCCCGCACCATGACGCTGGTCTATAACCTGCCCGCCACCAACGCGATCTACCAGCGCTTCGGCGGGATCGACGGCTCGGCCTATATCATTGGCGGCTTCGGCATGACGGCGCTCACCGCCAACAACATCGTGCTGGTGCCGATCCGCTCGGGTCTCGGCCTGCGGCTCGGGGCCAATATCGGCTACCTGAAATACACCCCGCGAGCGACCTGGAACCCGTTCTAGGGCTTCGTTCTCCGGCCGGTTCCGGATTCACGTTAACGACAGGGCGGGGCTGGCTTTTTGCCGGCCCGGCATGCATTGTCGTTGGTAAATTTTTCCTTAGCTCTCGGAGTTCTGGCCCATGGTCGAACCGATCATGTACCTGGCGATCGGTTTCCTGCTCTCGATGCTGTGCGGGCTCGCGCTCGTACCGCTGGTGCATAACCGCGCGGTGCGATTGACCACGCGCCGGCTCGAGGCCGCGACGCCTCTGTCCATGGCCGAGATCCAGGCCGACAAGGACCAGCTCCGCGCCGAATTCGCCATGTCGGCGCGCCGGCTCGAGATGAGCGTCGAGCAGCTCAAGAACAAGACCACGAGCCAGCTCGCCGAACTTGGCAAGAAGAGCGATGCCATCAACCGCATGAAGATCGAGCTCGGCGAGAAGAACGCCACGATCTTCGCGCTCGAGGCGCGCGAGAAGGCCGTCAAGGAGCAGCTCCGCGCCACCGAAGAGGAATTCAACGCCAAGACCGAGTCGCTGCGCACGGCCGAACAGGCGCTGACCGACAAGCAGGGCGAACTGGCCAAGATCAATTCCGAGCTCTCGGACCGCTCGATGATGGCGGAAAGCCGCCAGGTCGAGCTCGTCGCGGTGCGCGCGCAGATCGAGCAGCTCAAGAACCGCGTCGGCGACGCCGAGAAGGAATTTGCCGCCACCCAGGCGCGGCTGACGCAGGAACGTTCGGATTCCGAAACCGCTTCGCGCGAGCTCGGAGACGCCCGCGGGCGCGTCGAGAACCTGGGCCAACGCGTCACCGAGCTCGACCGTCAGCTCGTCGCGCAGGTGAAGGAAGCCGAGATGCTGTCGGGGCGCGTCGGCGACCTCGAAGGGCGCCTCGCCACGCAGGGCAAGCTGCTTGCCGAGCGCGACTATGAGAACAACCAGCTTCGCCAGACCAATGACGGTGCCGAGCGCATCATCAAGGAATTGCGCGTCGAGATCGCCGCGCTGAGCGGCGGCAAATCGTCGGCCGCGGTCGAAACGCTCCGCACGGAAAAGGCCGCGCTGGAGGACCAGCTCAAGACCGCGCGCGACGAACGCGCCAAGCTCCAGCGCGACATGAACGCGATCCAGCAGCAGGCGGAGAGCTCCTGGGCGACGGAGCGGATGGAGAATGCGCTGCTGCGCGAGCGCATCAACGACATAGCCGCCGAGGTCGCAAAGCTCGCGATGCAGCTCGAAGGCCCCAATTCGCCGATCGAGGCGTTGCTTGCGGCCGAGGCGGGCCAGGCTCCCAAGCCCGCGCCGCGCCCGGCCAACGGCGCCGCCGCGAATGGCGCGGCTACGGCCAGCCTGCCGGAGGGCGGTGGAACGCTCGCCGAGCGCATCCGTGCCCTGCAGGCCCACGCCTCCCGCGCCCGCCAGCAGGGCGCGTGAGCAGACCCAAAACGCGGGCTGGCGGCCGAATTCCGTGAGCTGCGGAAGGTTTTCAAGCCGCGAGGCGCCTGAAAACTTGACACCCTCGGCCCACACTTCTAAATCGCGGGCTTCGATGTGCCGGCCGGTCGAAAAGTCCGGCCGTCTGCATGATGGTCCCGGGCGCATAGCTCAGCGGGAGAGCGTTCCCTTCACACGGGAGAGGTCCAAGGTTCGATCCCTTGTGCGCCCACCACCTCGAAGCCTCGATAAAGGGTGCTTCCGCCCCACTTCAAGAATGATGGCTGCTTGAAGAATGATGGCTGCTTGCGGTCTCGACTGCCCTGGGTCGTCGATGCCTCGACCGATGGCGCTGTTCACGACGATCGCTGGCTAATCGTTCAATCGTCTTGCCGGGCACCCGACATAGCGGCCTCGCTCGGTGAGCGATTCAATGACGACCGCTCCCGCACCGATGGTGATGTCGCCCGACACCGCGATACCGTCGATCACGCTCGCGCCTGCGCCGAGAAATACGCGCATGCCGAGCTTGCTTCGACCCGCCAGGACCGCGTTCACGGAGACGTGGCAAAAATCCCCGACGACGCATTCGTGTTCGACGATTCCGCCCGTGTTGACGATGCATCCCGCACCGACGCGCGCGGAAGGGCCGACATGGGCGTGATGTCCGACGAAGCATCCCGTGGACATCTCCGCATCGGACGCAATCGTGGCGGTCTCGGCGATCACGTTCCCCAAAGGCCAACCCGCAGCCGTTGCCAGCTCATATTGCCGCTCGCGGCTGCAATTGTCGCCGATGGCGGGGATACAGACCCACCCATCCGGAAAATCCCGTCCTTCAAGCGCCGTGACGGCCGGAAAACCGAGAAAGGTCTCGCCCGGCCTGGCGTTCTCGTCGACGAACAACAGCGCCTCGAAGCCGGACGACAATGCGATCGAGGCGACGCTCCGTGCGTGACCTCCGAACCCCAATATGACGAGCCCGGCGCCGCCCCTCATTGGGGCAGTGATTTGAAGTACGACTTCACGGCGCCGCAGACGGAGATCACGTTCTCCTGGGTCAGCGCCGGAAAGCTCGGCACGTTTATACCCCGGATGCTCAAGGACTCCGCGACAGGCAGTGTCTCGTCTGTCTTGAAGTGCGGCAGCGTATGGCACGGATAGAACAACGGACGAGTTTCGATGTTCGCGGCCATCAACCAGTCCCTGAGAGGCTGCCGATGGCAGGCATCATCGACGACGAGCGAGCACATCCAGAACGAGTTCGTCGTCTCGGGCTCTTCATCCAGCATTCGCAATGGTAGCCCGTGCAGGCCCTCGCGATACCATGCGGCAATCTGGCGCTTCTTCTTCAGCACCGCAGAGGCATTTTCCAACTGCGCCAATCCGATCGCGGCGCAGATGTTCGTCATGCGGTAGTTGTATCCGACGACGTCATGCCAATATTCGCGATCCGGCGACACGGCCTGCGTCTTGAGATGATAGGCGGCGTCGATCAGCTCCCGGTTCCTGCTGACCACCATGCCCCCCTCGCCCGTGGTGATCGTCTTGTTGCCGAAGAAGCTGAACGTTGCGAAATCGCCGAAATTGCCGACATGGGTACCCTTGTAGAGCGTGCCAAAGGCCTCGGCGCAGTCCTCGATCATCCTCAACCCGAACTCGGCGCAAAGACCGAGCAGTTCGTCCATGGGGCACGGATGTCCGTACAGATGGACGACCATGATCGCCTTCGTACGCGGACCGATCTTCCGCCGAACATCCGCCGGGTCCATTTGCCACGTGCTTTCGAGCGAATCGACGAAGACAGGCTTCGCACCCGCATGAACGACGGCATTCGCCGACGCGACGTAGGTCAGCGTCGGGACGATGACCTCGTCACCGGGTTCCAGCCCAAGTGCCTCCAGGGCCAGATGAAGAGCAACGGTTCCGTTACAGACCGTCGTAGCGTAAGGCGCATCGATTTGCTGCGCGAACGCCCTTTCGAAACGCTCGACGAAGGTGCCCCGCGACGAAATCCACGTGGAATCGATGCACTGGTTGACGTACTCTTTTTCCCTGCCGCCAAGATACGGACGATACAAGGGAATCAGACCGCTGATTGCAGGCTCCGCAGCCACCGTGGCTTGTACTGCGCCGCGGTGCTCGCGCCTTTCGGAACTTTTACCCATTCCCCACGTCCCAAAGCACCGACACTAACCGCCGGTGATAACTTGACTGAATACACGCAATAGTAACACAGTCGATTGGTGTTTCAATTGATTGCTACTTGGACAAAGTGGACGCTTGACTATGACGACGTATGCGTTCTCGCCCAGCAGCGAAAGCAATCGGAGCGAATCACACGTCGTCCTCGGCCACCCGCTGGCTCGTTATTTTTCGAGTGTGTGGAAAATACGGTACTTCTGGACGCACCTCGCGCTGTCCGATCTTCGCGCGAGATGGAGACGATCATATTTCGGCATGCTGTGGACGGTGCTGCAGCCGCTGGGCCTGACCGCATTGCTCTCCGTGGTGTTCGGAAAGATCTTTCACAGCGACATCGCCGACTACGCGCCGTATATCCTCTCCGGAATCGTCCTCTGGGATTTCGTGACGGCTTCGATCCTGGGCGGGTGCCTCTCGTTCGTTCAGGCCGACGCTTACATTAAGCAGTATCCCCACCCTCTTGCGATCTACAGCCTGCGCACGATCCTGACGAACCTGGCCGTATTCCTGTGCGCCAACACCGCACTGATCATCTGGGTCCTGCTCTGGAAGCCTCAGAACTTCGGATGGTCCTGGTTGGCCGTCCCGACGATCCTGCCGCTCCTGGTTTTCATCGCATGGCCGCTCGCGACCATCCTGGCGTATATCGGCGCGCGGTTCAGGGACCTTCCGCCGGCGTTGACCCTCGTTCTTCAGGCACTTTGGTTCGTCTCGCCGATCTACTTCGAACCGAAGATCTTCCGCGGCGCCGGATTGGACGCTCTGGTCGATGGCAACCCGATCTATCACCTGCTCCAGATCGTTCGCGCACCGCTGCTGAACGGCGAGTGGCCATCCCTCGCCAATTACGGCTTTGCCTGTGCGACGGCCGTGGGGCTGTCTGTCCTGGCCGTGCTGGTCGGATCGCTCTCGGAGAAGAAGGTCATCTACTATCTATGAGCCGCATCTGCGTTCGGGACGTCGACCTTCACTACTACTCCGTCGCCTTCAGGGAGCGGTCGCTCAAGCGCGCCCTGGCCTCGCTCGTCACGAGCGGAGGAAAGGCGCGGCGGATCGACGATATCCACGCGCTGAAACAAATCACGGTCGAGGTCTCGCCCGGTGAACGCGTGGCGCTCATCGGATCGAACGGCGCGGGCAAATCGACATTTCTGAAAATGCTTGCCGGACTGTATCCCATCTCGGCCGGCCACCGGCATATCGAAGGGCGGATCAGATCGTTGTTCGACCTGAGCCTCGGCTTCGAACCCGATGCGTCGGGCCGGGAGAACATACTGTACCGCGGTCTGCTCATGGGCATGACGCCGCGCGCGATGCAGAAGATGGAGGACGGGATCGTCGAATTCGCCGATCTCGGCGAATTCATCGACTATCCCGTCAAGACATATTCCGCCGGCATGCAGGTTCGGCTGGCATTCGCCATCGCAACGTCGGTCGGAGGCGACATCCTCCTGATCGACGAAGTCATCGGTGCCGGTGACGCGGCCTTCATGCGCAGGGCGCAGACGCGGATACGATCGCTGATCGACAATTCCGAGATGCTCGTTCTCGCCTCGCACGATTTCTCGTCTCTCAGAACGCTGTGCAGCCGCGGCCTGGTGCTTGACCGGGGTCGGCTGGTGTTCGACGGCGAGATCAACGACGCGATCAGCTCGTACCTGTCCTTGAACAATCTCACCGACGTCTCGCCATCGCAGGCAAGATCGAACTGAATTCGTCCGGAGTCCAAGTTGAAACGCCGACCGCTGCGCGCAATGTGGCTGCTGAATCACGGCACCGCCCGCAAATTCGAAGTACCGATGCTCAAGCAGGTCGGGATCGAGGAGGTGTTTCTGCCCAAGGTCTACCCTGCGGACCCTTCGTTTCGCTCGGCATCGGTGGACTATTCCGAAGACCAGTACCTCACGATTCCGCCGGCCGATTTGGACGCCTTGAACCGCGTCGACTGGTACAAGGACCCCGGCGTCGAGGCCTGGCAGACGGCCAATGCCCATTTCGACGTTCTGTTCTTCATCCTGCTGGACACCCGGTTCCTCAAGTCGATGACCCGTCACTTTCGCGGCGTCAAGGTCTGGCGAACGTATGGGCTTCAGGATCCTCCGAAGTCCTACAGCCATGTGCTGAACCTGCTTGAAGGATGGGAAGGCCCGAGCTGGTCGCACGAAACCGCGCGAAACTTCTGGTTCGGCCAGGGCTACAGTCATCTTGCGGAAGCCGAGCCGCGCTGGCTTGCCGAGCGTGCCGTGCACTTGCCGGTAGGCTTGGCCGACGCATCGGTTCGCGACGGCTGGACGGGGGACGACAAGCGAATTCTGTTCGTTTGTCCGGACCTCCAACTCAACAGTTACTATCAGGGCGTCTACAAGACCTTCCGGCAATCGTTCTCCGGATTGCCCTATGTCGTGGCCGGCGCACAGCCCGTCCCGGTTCAGGACCCCAACGTACTGGGTTACGTCCCCGCCGCCGAGTACGACGTCATGATGCGTCGGCTGGCCGTGATGTACTATCACAGCAGCGAGCCGAACCACGTCCATTATCATCCGTTCGAAGCGGTCAAGGCGGGCATGCCGCTCGTCTTCATGGCCGGCGGAATGCTCGACCGGCTCGGCGGGCGGGCACTGCCGGGCCGATGCACGAGCCCCATGCAGGCAAGGCAAAAGCTCGAACGCATTCTCCGCGGCGACAAAGGGCTCATCGAGCAGATCCGGTCATCCCAGAGCGTGCTTCTGGAATCACTGACGGCGGATCATTGCGAACCGATCTGGCGTTCGGGCCTGCAGAAGATGCTCGGACGCCTGGCGGACGAGCGCGCACGCGAACTGCATCCGCGATTGCGGAAGGACAAGAAGATCGCTGTGATCCTGCCCGTCGAGTATCGCGGCGGCAGTCTCAAGGCGGCAAAACTTCTCGCGAAGACTCTGCTGAACGGCAGCCGGCAGGACGGCTCGGAAGCGAAAATCGTGTTCGCTCATATTGACGCACCTTCTTACCGGCCCGATCAGTTCGACGATCTCCCTGCCGGGATCGATCGTCGGCCGTTCCGATGGCGGATCCTGTCCACCGGCGAGGCAACGCGAGCGGCCGCATATGCCGGGCTGAGGGGCACACTCAAGCATTCCACGTACATGGTTCCCGACGACGGGATCAATCATCTCATGGATTGCGATCTCTGGATCGTCGTGTCCGATCGCCTCAGCCATCCACTGCTGCCGGTTCGTCCCCACCTGCTCGTCGTCCACGACTATCTGCAGCGCTACAGCCCGATCTTGCATGACGGCGCGGGCCGGGAATTCATCGATCGCGCGCATTGCGCGGATGCCGTCGTCGTAACGACGGAATTCACCGCGGCCGATGCAAGGCAATTCGTAGGTCTGCCGGCCGAAAAGCTCATCAAGCTGCCGATGCTCGCGCCATCCTTCTCGACCCAGGGCCTGGAAGACCTGCCGAACGATGCGTCGCCATCGCCCTATTTCGTCTGGACGACGAATCTCGCCGAACACAAGAACCACGAGAATGCCTTTGAAGCTCTCGCCTCGTACTACGAGGACCACGGCGGAAAGCTGAAATGCTTTATCACCGGGGTCGACACGAACCGCATGCTGAGCAGCGACCTTCCGCATCTGAAGCAATTGCAGGGATGGTACCGCTCGAACAAATACATCAGGCACAACATCCGTATTCTCGGTGAGCTGTCCGATCGAGCCTTTCGCGCGACACTGTATCGGGCCGCATTTCTCTGGCACCCCGCCCGAATAGACAACGGCACCTTCTCGGCCGTTGAAGCGGCCTCGTTGAGCGTTCCGTCCCTTTCGAGTGACTATCTGGCGATGCGCGAAATGGATCGCGAATTTGGGCTCAACTTGAGCTGGTCGGATCCAGCCAGCGCCATCGACATGGCAGCAAAGCTCAAGCTGATGGAGGAAAGTTGCCAGAGCCTTCGACGACACCTTCCCTCCAGGAAGCAGCTTGATGAGCTGGGTTCCAATCACGTCGCCCGAGCCTACTGGCAGGCCGTCAAGGAGTTCGCGTGAGGACCTTCGGCATTTATCTTCTTTATCCCCCCAAGGTCGACCTGCGCGCGCAGGGTCTTGGGCGCGTGCTCGCCGCATTCCTGAAGGAAGCCGCTTCGCGTCCGGACGTCAACTTCGTCGTTGCATGCCCGAGCTGGATGCGGCCGACCTTGAAGGAGTTATTCGATCACTTCGCCATCCCGTCGTCGGCCATCGAGATCATCGGCCCGAGAGAACGTCCGCTTCTGCTGAAGCTGTTCGAGTACTACGAAGCCTATCAGGCGTATAAGCGCCGGCCCCGCAGCTCCTTCATCCGCAGGTTCGCCGGAACGTTGAAGCGCACGGGAAGCCGCTTGGCCACGCGAGCCGGCCGTCTCGCAGCGACAACGCACAACCCTCTCGTCCTGGCGGCCCTGATCGTCCTCGCTGCTCCTTTTGCTGTCTTGGCTTATCTCGTGTTGCGCATCCTGCCGGCTATCCTCTCCGCCTTCAAAGGTCGCAGGGTTCATCGGCTCTGGACGAAAGGCCAAATACATTTCGCCGGGCTGATACGGAAGACGACCCGGGCTCCGCAAGACAACAACCTCACGCTGCGCCTCTATCGCTTCATGGAGGAGGCGGAGGCGCGCACACTCAACAGGCAGATCAACCTGCGCCGGGATGTTCGGGCGTGGTACTCGCCAACGGCGTTCTGGCCGCAATTCAACGGCATCACGGCTCCACGATTGATCTGCGTGCCCGACGTGGTGCTAGCCGAGCTTCCCGTCGGCTTCGCGCTGGTCAACGGACAGCGCTTTCTCGAAACGTTCGAGGCGGTCGGAGACGCCATCAGGCGTGGAACGTACTTCACCGCGTATAGCGAGGCCACCAAGTTCGACGTCCTGGTCGACCGGTATCAGATCGCCCCCGACCTCGTTGCCGTCATTCCGCATGGCGCCAGCAATTTGGATGGCGCCATCGCGATCTCCGGCGGGACCGACACCAGAAGGTCCATCGACGCCTATTGCGCCACCCTGTTCCGCATGGCCCTCGCCAAGCAGGCCGGCCAGTCTGACGCCGGCCGGTTTGGTGCGACGCAGTTCATTTTCTACGCCAGTCAGATCCGCCCGAACAAGAACGTCCTCAACCTCATCCGGGCGTACCGCTACCTGCTCCGGACAAGATACATCTCCCACAAATTGGTCTTGACGGGAGATCCTCAAGCCATGCCGGAGATCGCGGAATACGTTCGCCAGAACAACCTCTGGGACGACGTGCTGTTTCTCCGCGAAATATCGGAACGAGAACTTGCCGCCTGCTACCGGCTGGCGGACCTTGCGGTGAATCCAAGTCTGAGCGAAGGCGGATGCCCCTTCACCTTCACCGAAGCCCTCTCGGTCGGAACGCCTGCCGTGATGGCGCGCATTGCCGTCACGCAGGAGGTCGTGACGGATCCAGAACTGCAGGACATGATGCTGTTCGATCCCTATGACTGGATGGACATCGCAAGAAGGATCGAATGGGGCCTCGCGAACAGGCAAGTTCTGCTCGAGAAGCAGTTGCCCCTGTATCAGGAACTCGCAAGGCGCTCCTGGAGCGACGTCGTCGATGACTACATCGGCCTGCTGGACAAGATCGCCACGTCTCCCGCGGGATCGGCGATTGGATCACTGGGCGAGGTGGACGCGGGCGCGGAGCAGATACTCAGCGGGACGTTCCCGCTCGACCGGGCGTCGAGCTCCGCTCCGAGAGCAGTCGCTGATAGAGATCCAGATAGCGGTCGATCATCTGGTCCGCTCTGAAATAGCGCTCATATCGCTGACCGGCCGCCGTCCCCATCTTGCTGGCCAGGTCCGGCTGATCCAGCAGGACGTCCATGGCGCGCCTGAGTGCACCCGGATCGCTCGGCGGCACGACGATGCCTGTCTCGCCGTCGACGTTCACATAGCTCGTGCCGGTGCCGACTTCGCTCGAAATCAGCGGCTTGGAGTACATCGCCGCCTCCAGCAGGGAGATCCCGAAGGCTTCCGCTCTCAGGTGCGACGGGAATATCGCGGCATGGCAAAAGTTGAGCAGCGCGACCTTTTCATCGTCGCTGACCGCCCCCAGGAAGTGGACATCGGTCAGCCCGACGTCGCTCGCATGCTGCCGCAACTCGCCTTCGATGGGACCCGCTCCGACGATGACGATCGTATGATCCGTTCCCCGAAGCGCATCGAGCAGAATATGAAGCCCCTTGTAGTAGCGCAGGACACCGACGAACAGGAAGAAGCGCTTTCCCTTGAGGAACGGCCACTTGTCCTGCAAGGAGGGATCGTAAGGCGGATAGGTGTCGCGGTCCAACCCGATCGGGATCACCTCCGTCTTCCCGGCAAAACCGGACAGCACGTCGCTCGTCTTCAAATAGTTGGGTGACGTCGCGACGATCCGATCCACGCTCCCGAGGAACCGGCGCATCAGCGGCGCGTACAGCTTCAATAACATCCGCTGCCGTACGATGTCGGAGTGATAAGTGAGCACGACCGGCTTCGAGACGTTCGCCAGCAGATGCACCAGATCCGCGAACGGCCATGGAAAATGCAGATGCAGGACATCAGCCTGCTGCGCGAGGCGCCTGAATTTCCCGAACGAGCGAAGCGAAAACCCGGTCGAACTGATCTCGAAATCGCGCCTGACACGATGAATGGTGTGATTGTCGAACCGCTCAGATTGATCGTCGAGATCGGAGCTCAGCGACAGCACCTCGACCTCCAGCCCGCGCCGGCTCGACCCATGCGCGAGCTGGAAAATGAACTGCTCGATCCCCCCATAGGATTCAGGGCGATAGGTCTTGAAGAAATGCAGGACCCTCAAGTTTTTCTCCAAGCAGACATTTCAGGGCCTCGCGCTCCGCAAGCATTCAAGCCCGCCGCGGACCTCTTTAGCTGTGGCCGAGACTCAATTGCAACTTTCGCGGAAAAATCGAGGCGGCACAGCCTGTGACAAGCTGCGATTCCGGGCTTTCGTCGCCGGCATTCGTTCGATACGTATGGCGGCATGGACGCTCCGGATTGGGGTCGCGCCTCCATGTCCGGAACACAAGAATGCAGATCGTTCATTCCTCAAAGGTCGAAGAAACTGGACCACCACGCTCGCTTTCGCTTCGGCTGATCGCGGCCTATGTGGCCGGGCTGATCGCCTGCTGGCTGCTCCTGGGTTTCGGCTCGATCAAGCCCTTCTCGCTGCTTTCGCTGAGCAACGACAGTTTCTACACCCTCAACTTCGCCAAGAACTACGTGAACGGCGCTGGGTTCCGGGTGAATCCATACCTCGCATTTCCGGAAATTCAGGACAATGCCTACTTTCCGTCGTTCGACTTCAGCTATCGCGCGTTCATGCGGATGGTTGCCTGGTTCAGCGACGGGCCGGCCCCGGTTTACTACCTGTTGTACGTGGCTGGTGTCGCAGCGATGTTCGCCACAAGCGCTTTTGCGCTGCGATCGCTGAGATTCAACCATTGGCTCTCCATCTTCGGCGCAATCGTCTACGTCGTGTCGCCGTGGCTCGTCATCCGCGCCTTCTCCCACGATTTCCTGGCACTTTACTATTCGGCACCGCTTGGCGTCGCGCTGGCGTTGCGGGTAGGCCTATATCCGGAAATTCTGGCATGGCGGCTGAGCGGCGCCGCGCTGTCTCTGCTCGTGGTGGCGACGTCCGGGGTCTACTACGCGTTCTTCTCGCTGATGTTCATCGCGTTTCTCGGCGCTGTCGGTGGAATATCGCGGCAGCAATGGCAACCGGCCGTCAGCATTTGCGTGGTCACCGCCGGCGTCCTCGTCCTCTTGATGGTCACGGGCTACGGAAGTGCCCTGCCCGATATCCTGACCGGGGCGATCCCTCCCACGAAACGGATCGCAGGGGCCCAGCTCGTGTTCGGCCTCAACTTCTCCGAAGCGACGCACTTGTTCGACGACATCCCGAGAATGGCGTGGGTTCGTCAGGAGTACGTCGCTTTCTGGCCTTATCTGAAATACCCGCACAACATGCCTGACTGGCCGGGCCTGACGCTGACGCTGGTGATGCTCGCCTCGCCGGTGATCCTGCCCATTCTCGCCAATACGACCGGACCGCGATCGTATCAATCGCAGCTGATCCTGCTCGCCACCGCGAGCATCGCATTCGGCATCATCTACGCGATGGAAGGGGGCCTCGCCTACTATTTCGGCCTGTTCATCAATCCCTCGATCCGGGCGACCGACCGGATCATTCCATTCCTGGCATTCTTTGCACTGGTCGTATTGCTCGCGACCGTCGACATTCTTCTGGCGCGCCGACTGCTGTCGAAGATCGGAGCGGGTCTCGTCCTCGCGGCGCTGCTGGTGAGCATGCTTCCGAGCGTCAATGGTCTGGCGCGATATCATCGCGCGATCATGGACGGTCCGGCCATGGTCGAGAACATCGCCAGCATCAGGCAATTGCTCGCCGCGAAGGACAGGGAGAACCTCACGGCGGTGCTTCAGTTGCCGCATGCCGCATGGCCAGAGACCGCCCCGCAGCGGTCGTATGACATGCTGTCGCTGCAGGCCTATTTCGTGCTTGATCGCAAGGGCTCGACGACGCGCTGGAGCTATGGTTCGCGCCTTGACCAGGCGAGCTACCAGATCATCGAGAAGATGCTTCGCGACAATCAACCGCACGGCCTTGCCGGCGCTGCCGCCGCGATGGGATTCAACGGCGCGGTCATCGACAAGGCGCCCCTGAGCGAAGACGAATGGCGGGCGTTCGCCGCCAATCTCGACGAGACGTCGTGCAAGATCTTTGAGGACTCGCGCCGGCTGCTCTATTCGTTCCGTCGTTGCTAAGGCGATGCGCGCGTCGCGATCGCCGGGACAGCGCCGCTATCCTATCGACAGGATCTCGATCTCCTGGCTGCCCGAACCGGCGACGTCTCCCACGGCCTTCCCCATCAGGGACTTCGCGACCGGAGCCACGAAGGAGATCGATCCGGCCTTCGGATCCGCCTCATCCTCTCCGACGATGCGATAGGTCTGCACGCGGCCGTCGGCTCGGCTGAAGGTCACGGTGCTGCCGAAAGCGACGGTCTCGATCGACGCTGGATCAGCGACTAGCTGGGCCGTGCGCAACCGCTCGCCGAAATAGCGGATGTCGCGCAGCGGAACCGCCGACTGCCGGCGTCGCTCGTTGACGTCCTCGATCTGCTGCGCGGCCTCATAGGCCTCGCGTGCTTGCCCAAGCTGGGCCTCCAGCGCCCGCAAGCCTGTCTGCGTCACCAGATTGGGATGAGGCGAGATCGGGCGATCCGGCAACAGCGTCTCGGACGCGGTTTCGGCGCTCTCTTCTTTCGTAAACGCGACGCTCAACTGAATATCCTATCGCACTGTCTCGAATGCGGCGGCGCGCGGCCCGAAATTCGGGAGAACGCGCGACCATCCGCCGGCGATCATACCCGATCTAGATCTCGAGTTCGACGAAACGTCGCAGCTTGAACACGAGATCGGGCAGCGCCTGGCGGAACCGCGTCGCGTTCTGGAACGTGGTCGAGAACGGCGCGAAGGTGATCATGGCGTTCCAGTGGCGATAGCCGTAGACGGTCACCGAGGCACCCGATGCCGGAAAGCTCTCGATCTTACGCAACTCGCCGAGCACGAGCTCGGCAATCGCCTCGGCGGGGAGTCGTCGCTTGCCATCCGGCTGCGCCGTGACGTGAGCGGGTGCCTCGATCGGCTTCACGGAATCCGTCGCCGCATCGGACTCGTCCTGATGCGTCGACGACGGCTCTGGCGGGGTCGGTACGAGGGGCGCCTCGGCTCCGTTCGACGGCGCGCTCGGCGGAACCTCGGCAAGCACGGGAGGCTCTACGGTCTCGGTGCGCTTGCCGCCTCCCAGGATGCTGCTGATCATCGCGACCAGACCAGCATCCCTCCCATCCTCACTCATGTTTCCCCCCGGTGCTCCCGTCTACTCTAGCACCACGAGGGTCGAGCGCCACAAGATGAGCAGATCCGGTCCCATGCGGCCTCTCGCGACGTCGCGAGGCCTGCGGCGCAACACCGGATCGGGTCGCGCCGCCATGCGATCGTTCACTGCTTATCGAACGGAATATACTGCTGGTACTGCTTCGGCACCGAGCTGCGATAGCGCGCGGGAACCGTGCCGCTGTCGATCGAATGGTCGATCTCCTGCTGCCGGGTCATCTTCTTCTTCGCGGGCTTCTTCGACGCACTCTTCTTCGAATCGGTCGCGGGGCTCGCGGTGTCGGTGGTTGCGCTCGGGGCCGTGGTGGCCGCAGGCGCAGCCGTCGTGGCCGGCGCGGAGGTTGCGGCAGGCGCGGAGGTCGCGGCAGGCGGCGCTGCGGCCGGTGCGCTCTGGGCCGACGCCAGCGATGTTTGCGTGAAAAGCGCCAGCGCCGCCGTCGCAGCCAGCAGATATGACCTTTGCATCAGAACCTCCAAAATAAACCTGATCCGAATGAGGGAAGCGTAGTCCCGCGGGATCGACGTGTGCAAGTCCGCTGACAATAGGACGGAACCGGGCCACGAACTGTGGCCGAGATCACATAAGAGAATGCTCGTCCTCGCATCCGCTCCGCCGAAGCGGGCTCAGGGGGCGGCGCCGAGGCCGATCTCCTCCAGGCGCGCGGCGAACCAGAGCGACAGCGGCCGATCGACGATGCCGCCGACATAGACCTCCGACACCGTCACGTTGTGCCTCGCCAGCACCAGCAACACCCCGACCCAATAGGCGAACCAGACGTGCGGATCGGTCAGCGCCCTCAGCTTGTGCTGATCGTATTCGAGCGAGGTGTGATTGTTCGCCTTGCGGACCTCGACGGCGAGCAGGTTGTTCGGGATCTCGCGCTGATGCACGACGACGTCGGGATAGATCGACTTGCCCAAATGATCGTCGGTCGAGATGATGGAGCCGCGCGGCAGATGCAGCGTGCGCTCGCCGAGCCGGTCGTAGTTGCAATCGACCGACCATCCCGGGAATTGCCGTTCGAGATAGACGGCGAAGCGGTGGGTCACCGAGCGTTCGCCAACGTCCTTTTCGAACAGGAAGTCCTCGTGCGCGTAGAAGTCCCCGACCGCGGCGATCACCTTGTTCAGCTCGGTCTGCATCTTGCCCCCCGACCATCCCGCGCGCCCAGTTGCGCCGTCACAAGACCCTCAGGCAAGCCGCGTGGAACGCGTCCCGAACCATGAAGACCCCTATCCCCCCATAGCAGTCCTCCGGGACACCCGCATGAAGCGGGCTCCGCGGGATGAGGGCGGGACGTCGCGGCGCAATCGGCCGGTCCTCACATCTGGACTTCGATCAGACGCGGCCCCGGCTCGGCCACGGCTTCGGCCAGCGCCTTGTTGAACTCGTCCGCATTGGTGACCGCGCGGCCGGGCACGCCCATGCCCTTCGCCAACGCCACGAAATCGAGCGTCGGCCGGTCGAGCCGGAGCATGTCGTTGGCGCGCTGGCCGGGTTCGCCGGCGCCGACATTGTCGAACTCGCCGCGCAGGATCTGATAGATGCGGTTGGCGAACACGATGGTGACGATGTTGAGGTTCTCGCGAGCCTGCGTCCACAGCGACTGGATCGTGTACATCGCGCTGCCGTCACCGACCATGCAGATCACCTTGCGGTCCGGACAGGCGATCGCGGCTCCGATCGACAGCGGGGTGGAGAAGCCGATCGAGCCGCCCATGTTCTGGAGCCAGTCGTGCGGCGCCGCCGCGGCCGTCGGCGGGAAGAAGGCGCGGCCCGTGGTCAGGGATTCGTCGACCAGGATCGCGTTCTCCGGGATCGCGTAGGCGATCGACTGCGCGATCGAGGCGTGGGTGAGCGCCCCGGTCGGCTTGACCAGTTCCTGCAGGGGCTGCGGCTTGACGTCCTTCGCGGTGGCTTTCACTGCGCCGGCGAGCGCTTCCAGCGCCGCGACCGAATTCTCGCCCCAGGAGGTCATGCGATGCACCTCGCAGCCCTCCGGCTTGAGCATGCTCGGCTTGTTCGGATAGGCGAAGAAGGCCACGGGATCGTCGGACTCGACCAGCACGATGTGACGGAACTTCGCCAGCATCGGCAGCGCCTGCTCGATCACGTAGTGGATCCGGTCGATCGAGAAGCGGCCACGGCCGCGTGCCATCCTGGGACGGAAGGTCGGCCCCATCACCGTGCAGCCGGTCTTGTTCGCGATGCGCTCGGCCAGCGCCAGGCCCTGCTCGCTGAGTGCGCTGCCGGTCATCAGGAGCAGCGTGCCCTCGCCGTCACCATGCAGGATCCTGGCGGCCTGCTCGACCGCCTGCGGCGAATAGCTGGCCCGCTGCTGCTCGGCCGGGACCTCGGCAATACCGTCGGCCTCGTTCCACGCAGTGTCGGCAGGCAGGATCAGGGTCGCGATCTGGGGCGGAGCGCTCCTGGCCGCGGCGATCGCCGCGGCGCCGTCGGCAGCGACCGATTTGGAATCCGGAGAGGTGCGAACCCATGACGACATCGGCCGGGCGAGCCCCTCGATGTCCGAGGTCAACGGCGCATTGTAGCCGATGTGGTAGACCGCGTGCTGGCCGACAATGTTGACGATGCCGGAGTTCGCCTTCTTGGCATTGTGCAGGTTGGCGAGGCCGTTGGCGAGGCCGGGGCCCAGATGCAGCAAGGTCGAGGCCGGCGTTCCCTTCATGCGGAAATAGCCGTCGGCTGCCCCCGTCACCACGCCTTCGAACAGGCCGAGCACACAGCGCATGCCGGGGACGCGGTCGAGCGCTGCGACAAAATGCATCTCGGATGTGCCGGGGTTGGTGAAGCAGACGTCGACCCCACCCTTGACCATTGTCCGTACCAGGCTTTCCGCACCGTTCATTCTTCAGCTCCCGAAACCGGCAATCTCCAGCGACCCGTCCGATCAATCATTGTTCGCCGGTCCCGTCAAAGCAATAGCGGGCATTGCTGCCCTGCCCGGCGCCGTGAAACGCCGGCCTGGCGTGCTTTGTCCGCAGGCAGGAACGCTTCCGGATTTGGTAACGCCAATCGCAGGGGAAGACGCCGCTCACGGGGCCGTGGGTTGCAGAACAGCCGCAAATATGGCCTCTGGTTCTGGTTGAATCGATTTTTTTGCTGGGGGTTACAATGATCCGGATTTTCGCCGCGCCGATTGCAGCCATCGCGCTCCTGACGGCCTTTGCGGGCGGCGCGTTCGCGGAAGAGTTCGACTCGCGCGACATCATGGGCGGCGGCCCGAACTTCTTCCGGTCCGGCGCCAATCCGATCCCCCGCACCACGGTCACCTATGCCGGCAATTACGCACCAGGCACGATCGTGGTGAACACCAGCGAGCGGCGGCTCTATCTGGTGCTGCAGAACGGCCAGGCGCTGCGCTACGGTATCGGCGTCGGCCGCGACGGCTTCCGCTGGGGCGGGGTGCACAAGATCACGGCCAAGAAGGAATGGCCGGACTGGACCCCGCCGTCACAGATGCTGGCCCGCCGGCCGGACCTGCCCCGCCACATGAAGGGTGGCATCGAGAATCCGCTCGGCGCGCGCGCGATGTATCTCGGCTCGACGCTCTACCGCATCCACGGGTCGAACGAACCCGAGACGATCGGCCAGGCGGTGTCCTCGGGCTGTTTCCGCATGACCAATGACGACGTCAGCGACCTCTACGGCCGCGTCTCGGTCGGCACGACGGTGGTGGTGCTGAACTAGCCCGCCGATAGAGGGAACCCGCACGGCGCGCGAATTTGCCGTCTTGTGCACGCGCCGCGAATGCGGCAGCGTCGCGCAACGATGAAAGCATTGAGCCCGCTCTCCGGCTTCCGCCTCGCCCTCGTGGCGCTCGCAGCGCTCTTGTTTACCGGCGACACCGCGACCACGGCTGACGCCGGCGAGCTGCCCGCGATCGCCTCGCGCCAGCGCGTCGAGAAGAAGAGCTTCACCGACGGCGAGATCGTCGAGGGTTTCCTGAAGACCGCGTTCGGCGCGGAATACCATCTCGCCGGGCGCGTCGACCGCATCCGAAAGTTCGACGGGCCGGTGCGCGTCTACGCCGAGAGCGACCGCGCCGACCGCAAGGCGCAACTCGCCAGGGTCGTGGCCGACATCGGCAAGCGCGTGCAGCATCTCGACATCGACATGACCGACACGAGCGAGACGGCGAACGTGCGGGTCAAGCTCGTGCGCGATCGCGATCTCTACCGCACGATTTCCAGTTTCTACGGCGCCGAGAAGGCGCGCGAGATCCGCACCTCGCTCGATCCGCAATGCCTGTCCGGCTTCCGCAAGAACGACAATTTCGAGATCGAGCATTCCGACGTCATCCTCACCGTCGACAACGGCGATTTCATCTTCCTCGATTGCGCCTATGAGGAATTGCTGCAATCGCTCGGCCCGATCAACGACACCGCAAGCGTTCCGTGGACCATGTTCAACGACAACGTCTCGATGGGCTATTTCGACGTCTACGACCAATACATCCTCAACCTGCTCTACGATCCCCGCGTCAAGCCCGGCATGACGGTGCAGGCGGTGAAGGCGGTGCTGCCCGAAGTGCTCGCCGACGTGCGTGCGTGGGTGAAGCGGGTGAACAATCTGGCGGAGTAGCCGGCCCCCATCGTTCCGGCGGCTTGGGGTTCGCGCTGTTCAGGAATCCGAAGTCGCTCGCGCCGGAAAACCGGCGCCACGCCCCTCGCGGCGGCGCCTTATCCGGCCTGCTCCACGAGGTCGGCAACCATGGTCGCGGCCTTCAGGCCGGTCCCGGTGAGCACCGCCACCGTGGTCTCGCCGGCCTTGATGGCGCGGGCGCCGGACAGTTTCTCCAGAGCGGCGGCCGCGCTCGCGCTGGTCGGCTCGGCGAACAATCCCTGGTGCGCCAGCCGCCGCAGGGCGGCGACGATCTCCTCTTCGGTGAGCGCGACCGTGCCGCCACCGCTTTCACGCAAGGCCCCGATGATCTCGCGCAGACGCAGCGGATGCTTGATCGCCGTGCCCTCCGCGATGGTCTTGTTCACCTCGCGCGCGACCGGCGTATCGACGCCGGCCTTGAAGCTGGCATCGATCGGCGAGCAATTCAGCGGCTGCGCGGCGAACAGGCGCGGCAACTTTGAAATCTGGCCGGCCTTCAACAACTCGCGGAAGCCGAAGGCGCAACCGAGCAGGCTGCTGCCCGCGCCGACGGGGACGATGACGTTGTCGGGAGCTCGGTATCCGAGATCCTCCCAAAGCTCATAGGCGAGCGATTTCGTGCCCTCGAGGAAGAAGGGCTGCCAATTGTGGCTGGCATAGAACGTCGCGTTCGACTGGCGGATGGCCTCGGCTTCCGACTCCTCGCGCGGCCCCTCGACGAGTTGCACCTGGGCGCCATAGGCGCGCACCTGCGCGATCTTGGCTGGTGACGTGGAGGCCGGCGCGAGAATCTTCACGCACATCCCCCCGGCGACGCCGAGCCCCGCCATCGACGAACCGCCATTGCCGGAACTGTCCTCCAGCACTGCCGATACGCCGATCTGGCGCAGGAAGGACAGCATCACCGACGAGCCCCTGTCCTTGAAGCTGCCGGTAGGGTTGAACCATTCGAGCTTGAAGAACGGCCGCAGGTCACCCCAACCCTGCTGCACCAGAGGCGTGCACCCCTCGCCGAGCGTGATCGGATTGCCGATCTCGACGGGTAGCGCGGCCCTGTAGCGCCAGAGCGATCGCGTACGGCCTTCGACCTCTTCGCGCGACATCCCGACGCCCGGCGTCACCAGAAGCGGCGTACGCTCGTCAGAGCACCAGCGCGGCTGGTCCAGCGGATAGAGTTTTCCGTTGCGAGGATCGATGTAGCTGGCGGCAGGCACAGGAGGTCTCCCGAAAAGGACCCATACGATGTGTCCGATGATTTGCGTTCTGTCCAGATCGCATATCGGGATCCGGTGGTCGTGCGCCGCTCGCGAAGCCGGACAGGCAGCCTGGAAATCTCGAGGCGCGCTGCGATACGGCACATGGCCGGCCGGTTGCCTCTGCTGTCCCAGAGTGTATTCTTGGCCGATACCAGCGCGGCACGGCCGCGCGCCCGTTTGCAGCACATCGATTTCAGGGCGTCGCCAAGGCGCCGGTATATCCCAAGAAGGAATTCGGGCTCTTCGCCAATGCACGACGGTTCATTGCGTATCGGCTGGATATCCCCTCGAGCCGATGCGGATGATCTCGGTCTGATTTCGGGTCTAGCCGCCGATCAGCGACAGCTCTTTCCCTGGACGCCATCCCGGTTCGCGTTCGGCAACGATCAGGACGTCATCCAGGCCCTACACGCCGCTTCGCCATCCTTCGATGGTTTCGTCGTGTCGGGACTGTCTCTCACCGGGATTGAATCGCTCTTCAATCTGCGCGCCATGCAAGTGCTCGAACGCCGGGCCCGGTTTGACGCTCCCTCCATCATCATCGTCCCGCCAAACACGCCTTCGGATTGCTTTCATCGCCTGGGTGACCGGGTGCGCAGCGCCTGGCCGTTCCGATCCGCGCTGTTCATTGGCGACGCGGCCACCGTCGAACGATTGCGCAGCGAAGGCCTCGCAGCTCTCGCGCGGACCGAAGCGGCCGGGCTTGGCCTGTCGGCGCTGCTCGAACGCCGCGAGGGCACGTTCGAGAGCATGCTGGCCGATCAGATGCTCGCCGTGCACATCCAGCCGGCGTGGCCGTATGGCGGCAGCCATACCGTCTTCTCCAACCAGATCGACGCGCTGCTCGACCGCGGCTGGTTCGTCCTGCGCATCATCGTCGATCCCGAATGCGGTCCGGGCCCGTCGATGCGGCGGCGCATGATCGGGACCGTCGCGGACGCGAATGTCGACGCGACGCCTCACATCGATACGCTGGCCTGCACGGCGGGAGCTCCCGAGACCATCGAAGACGAAAATGCGTACGAGCTGCAGCGCCATTCGCTTCGCAACACGATGCGGCTCGTCATCCCCGACGACCTGATGTCGCGTATGGTCGCCCGGGCCGACATTGCCGTCGTCAACTACGTCCTCCACCTCGGCTTCGCGCTGAAGGCCTGCCCGGCCGCAAGGCTCGTCCTGGAGACCCATGACGACGTCACCTCCATGCGACTGACGCAGTGGCGCGAGTTCGGGCACCCCGCGGCGTTTCCGGATTTCGCAACGCTGAGCCGGCACGTCAGGCTGGAACGGCTCGCCTGGCGTCTGGCCGATGTCTGCATCGCGCTGTCGCTATCCGATCTCGCGAAGATCCGGCGCCACACGTCCCAATTCGTGTTCGTGCTTCCGCGTCCCTATGTGCGCACCGCCGCCAGGGCCGGGCACGATGCCCGGTGGGACATTCTCATCATCATGAATCCGCATCATTTCAATATCCCGGCGCTCGACCGCTTCCTGAGCGACGTGATCGCCGGTGATCCCCGCCTGTCCACGCTTCGCATTGCCGTCGCCGGGCGCGTGAACGAAGTGCTCGAACCAGCCTGGAAGGACCGGCTGCCCGCGACCGCCTGGCTCGGCTATGTCGGCGACGTCGACGCTTTGCGCGATTCCGCGCGCATTTCGGTGTGCCCGGATCTGCACGGCACGGGGATCGCCATCAAGACGCTGACAGCGATCGCTGCCGGGCATCCCTTGATCGCCACGCGGACCGCGCTGCGCGGCCTCCCCGACGAGATTCTCCGCCTGATCCCGCCCGCGGACAGCGCGGCCGACATGCGAGACCAGATTCTCGACTTGCTGAACGACGATACCCTGCTCGAGCAGCGCCGCGACGACGTCTCCACCGCGGCGGCGCTGCTGTGGCCCGCGACAAGTCACGCGCGCGCATTGAGCCTGGCGATGGAGTCCGTCGCCGACAGGAGCCAACTTCGCGCGGACTTCCTGGCTTGCCTCGACCAGGCGCCTGCGACCGCTGCTTCGGTCGATTCCGTCGACAGGCGCATCCGCTTCGGCGCCGGCGGCAATGACCGACGCTACCTGGGACGAAATTGGCTGCATGACGAGCCCGGAGGCCGGTGGACCGACGGAGCGTCGGCGACCATCCAGCTTCCGCGCGCCTGGCTGGCTTCGACCTGCCGGCTCGAATTGACCTTCATGGAGACGTTCCATTGCAGGGAGATCGCACTGAAATATCGGGGCAAGCCGATCGAGGGCGAGATCAGGTCATCCGGGCGGATGTCCTTCGATCTCGACCTCGGGGATGCCGCCGGGAGCGACCGCGTGGAGCTGGAGATAGCATGCGCACATGCCTTCTGCCCGAAGGACGCCGGGATCAATGACGACGAACGCGTGCTCGGCGCCCATGTCAGGACGATCCAGATCACGTCCCTGTCGCGGCTCCGGGCGCTTGCCGCCCGGGCGCGCAGAGCACTGGTCCACCGGGTGCGGACGCTGCGCGCCCGCGCCCGAACCGCGCCGCGGGGCAAGCACGACATTGACGCCGCCCCTTCCAAGGCGCATGCGTCGATCGATCAGCCGCAATCCCCGCCGATGAATTGAGACGCCGGACATGCTTCATCTCGATCACATCACAATCGCCGCGAATGACCTCGCCGAAGGCGTCGCCTATGTCGAGGCGGCGCTCGGCATTGCGCCTCCGGCCGGCGGCGCGCATCCGTTGATGGGAACGCACAACCATCTGCTGCGGCTGAGCGAGACGCTGTTCCTCGAAGTCATCGCGCCGAATCCGTCGGCTGCTCCGCCGACACGGCCGCGCTGGTTCGCGCTGGACGGAGCGCCGACGCGCGAGGCGCTGGCGGCGTCACCAAGGTTTGTGACCTGGGTCGCGCGGACATCCGACATCCACGCGGCGCTGGCGAAAATCCCGCATGCCGCCCGACCCGCGATCACCGTGACGCGCGGTACTCTCGAATGGCTCATTTCCGTGCCGCCCGACGGATCGATGCCGTTCGGCGGCGCATTCCCGAGCTTGATCCAGTGGCCGGCCGGTCCGCATCCGGCATCACGCATGGCCGACCTCGGTTGCGCGCTCGTCGAGTTCGAAATTCGGCACCCCGATGCGGCGACGATCCGGGCTTCGCTCGAAGGCTTCCTCGACGACCCGCGCATCCGCTATTGCGTCGATCCGCGGCCGTCGTTCCGGGCGGTGATCACAACACCGCGCGGCGACCGGCAACTGGTCTAGGCGCGTCTCCGATCATCGTGCTCATCCCATCGCGCGAATGGCGAGGGATCACGGCCCGAGATGTTCGCGCAGGAAGCGGATGACGTTCGCGTTGAACTCCCGGTGAAAGGCCGCCCTGTCGAAATCCGCCGGCGTGTCGGTGCAGATGCGCGGGATGGCGGCGGCGAGCTCCGGCGAGCACGGGGCGAGGAAGGCGTAGTGGCCGGCCGGCACGACGTGGATGTCGGGCGTGCCGGGCAGGACACCGGCGACGCGCGCATTGCCGGCGCCGTCACCGACGCCGGGACCTCCGAATTGGGATCGCCAGAACTGGAAGGGGACATGGATGGCGGCGAGATTGGTCTGCGTGAACAAGCTCGGCACCGGATCGACGATCACGGCGGCGCGGATACGCGCGTCATGGGGCGGGTTCGGCCGCGCTTCTCCGCTGTGGAGTTGCGCGCACGTTCCGGTCGTCTCCTTGCAGAGACCTGCCACCCTCTCGAAATCCGGCGTGGTCCCGATCAGCACCAGGCCGGTATAACCTCCGAGCGAGAAGCCGAAGAAGCCGATCCTGGCGGGATCGATCGTCGCCCGGTCCTTCCAGTCGTACAGCGCGAAGTCGAGCAGACGGATCATGTCGACCGGACGCGATGCCAGGATGGACAGGGTGTCGCGCCGGGACGAGTCGCTGAAAGTGTCACCGGGATGATTGATCGCCGCGACGATGAACCCGGCGTCGGCGAGCGCCTCGGCGGTGTCATGATGTTGTCCGAACCAGCCCCCGCGTCCATGGGAAAACAGAACCAGCGGCAGCTTTCCGCCCGCCATGGGGCAATCCTTGACGCCCATCAGCCGGAAATCGGCGCCGACGTCCAGATTGCCGAGAGCGACGCGCTCGGGCTCCCTCGCGCAGGGATACCAGATGGCGCCGCGCAAGCCCGTCTCCGAATCGAGAAGCTGGATGCCGGCGGCGCCGGCCGGAGCGGCCAGGGCGCACAGGATCGAGGCACACGCGACAAATGTCCTGAGCACGGCGCCCTCCCCCGGCATTCCTCTCGATGGAACTGACCAGCGATCGGCGACGGAATTATGTCGGGCCTGGCGCGACCGCGGGCAGCGCCCCGATCCGCCTCTCGTCAAGGTTGGGTGTGGCAAAACTCTCCCTTGCTCCGGCGCAGACAACCGGCTGTAATTGCACCCCAAATGCCGCAGCGCAGAATTGAACGAGAACGCGCGGTTCATGTCAGGGAGAACGGTCATGCACGGGACCACCGAAAGCGTGGCGAAGCGCGATGCGCTGCGCGCACGCGCCTCGTCACTGCCGCTCGATCAATTCGACCCGGGCGATCCCGAGCTGTTCCGAACCGATGCGTTCTGGCCCTATTTCGATCGCCTGCGCCGCGAGGAGCCCGTTCACTACTGCAAAGACTCGATGTTCGGGCCGTACTGGTCGGTGACGCGCTACAACGACATCATGGAGATCGAGACCAATCATTCGGTGTTCTCCTCCGCTTCCTCGCTCGGCGGCATCACCATCCGCGACATCGATCCCGACCTCCGGCGCGAGAGCTTCATCTCGATGGACCCGCCGCGCCATGCCGCGCAGCGCAAGACCGTGGCGCCGATGTTCACGCCGACGCATCTGGACAACCTCGCCCTCAACATCCGCAAGCGCTCGGCCGAATGTCTCGACAATCTTCCGCGCGGCGAGGTGTTCGACTGGGTCGATCACGTCTCGATCGAGCTCACCACGCAGATGCTCGCGGTGCTGTTCGACTTCCCCTGGGAAGACCGCCGCAAGCTGACCCGCTGGTCAGACATCGCGACGACCATCCCCGGTCCCGGCGGCCTCGTCGCAACCGAGGACGAACGGATGGCCGAGCTCACGGAATGCGCGGGCTATTTCTCCCGCCTCTGGAAAGAACGCATCGAGCAGCCGCCGAAGAGCGATCTTCTCTCGATGATGGCGCACGGCGCCGCGACCCGCGACATGGACGCGCGGAATTTTCTCGGCAACCTCATCCTGCTCATCGTCGGCGGCAACGACACCACGCGGAACACGATGTCGGGCTCGATCTATGCGCTGAGCCAGCATCCCGAGGAGTACCGTAAGTTGCGCGAGAATCCGGCGCTGCTCGACAGTTTCGTGCCGGAGGTGATCCGCTGGCAGACCCCGCTGGCACACATGCGGCGCACTGCGCTGACGGACTTCGAGTTCCGGGGCAAACAGATCAGGAAGGGTGACAAGGTCGTGATGTGGTACGTCTCGGGCAACCGCGACGAGGAGGCGATCGAGAAGCCGTACGACTTCATCATCGACCGCGCCCGCCCGCGCACGCATCTGTCCTTCGGCTTCGGCATCCACCGCTGCGTCGGCCTGCGGCTTGCCGAACTCCAGCTCAAGATCATCTGGGAGGAGATACTGAAGCGGTTCGATCATATCGACGTGTTGGGCGAGCCCAAGCGGGTCTATTCGAGTTTCGTAAAGGGTTTGGAAACGCTGCCGGTCAAGATTGCGGCGTGAACCGAAGCTCGAGGGGCAAAACTTTGGAGCCACCACCATGAACATCCAGACGCCGGTCAACGTGGACAAGGCCGAACGCATGCGCAGGGCGCGCGAGGAGGCCTACGCGACGCCGCTGGCGCACTTCCACCCCGGTGCGCCGAGGCTCTTCCAGGACGATACGCTGTGGCCCTGGTTCGAGCGGCTGCGCAAGGAAGAGCCGGTGCACTATTGCACCAACGCGCCGATCGAGCCCTACTGGTCGGTGGTGAAGTACAACGACATCATGCATGTCGACACCAACCACGGCATCTTCTCCTCGGACTCGACGCTCGGCGGCATCGCGATCCGCGACGTGCCGCCCGGCTACGACTGGCCGAGCTTCATCGCCATGGACCAGCCGCAACACTCGGCACAGCGCAAGACCGTGTCGCCGATGTTCACGCCGGCGCATCTCGACGAGCTGGCGAAACTGATCCGCCAGCGCTCGCAGACCGTGCTGGATAATCTGCCCCGCAACGAGACCTTCAACTTTGTCGAGCGCGTCTCGATCGAGCTGACGACCCAGATGCTGGCCACCCTGTTCGATTTCCCCTGGGAGGAGCGGCGCAAGCTGACGCGCTGGTCCGACGTCTCGACGGCCCTGCCCAAGAGCGGAATCGTCGCATCGGCAGAGGAGCGCCGCCGCGAGATGGACGAGTGCTACGCCTACATGTCGAAGCTCTGGAACGAGCGCGTCAACTCGGCGCCGCGCAACGATCTGCTGTCGCTGATGGCCCATAGCGACGCCACGCGCTTCATGGACCCCGACAACCTCATGGGCAACATCATCCTGCTCATCGTCGGCGGGAACGACACCACGCGCAACACCATGACCGGCTCGGTGCTGGCGCTGAACGAGAACCCGGACCAATACGACAAGCTCCGCGCCAATCCGGCGCTGATCGATTCCATGGTGCCGGAAGTGATCCGCTGGCAGACCCCGCTGGCGCATATGCGGCGCACGGCGCTGCAGGATACCGAGATCGGCGGCAAGCACATCCGCAAGGGCGACCGCGTCGTGATGTGGTACGTCTCCGGCAACCGCGACGAGGAGATGTTCGAGAACCCGGACGCGTTCATCATCGACCGCCCGCGGCCGCGCACGCATCTCTCCTTCGGCTTCGGCATCCACCGCTGCGTCGGCATGCGGCTCGCCGAATTGCAGCTCCGGATCGTCTGGGAAGAGATGCTGAAGCGCTTCGACCGCATCGAGGTGATGGGCGAGCCGAAGCGGATCTATTCAAGCTTCATCAAGGGATATGAGACGCTGCCGGTGCGCATTCCGGCGTAAGCTCTGTCCTACGTCATGGCGAGGAGCCCTCGCGACGAAGCAATCCAGACGGCGCCGATGAACGATTCCTGGATTGCTTCGCGACGCGCGCAATGACGAGGTCCTGGAGGCATCGGCGCGCCACATGCGCGGGCGGCGGCCGTTGCGGTACACTCAGCTCGTTCCCCTCACCCTGAGGAGCCTGCGCAGCAGGCGTCTCGAAGGGCGAGGCCCAGAGCCGGGCCGTCATCCTTCGAGACGCGCGCAAGACGCGCTCCCCGGGATGAACGTCTGCCCCAGCTATAGAAATCCGGCATGACAGCTCGCGCAAGATGCGAAGGGCCGGGCGCGGGCTTGTGTCCTACATCCAGCAGAACGTCGGCACCGGCGTTCAGGCCAGCCTGATATCCCACAAGCCTTCCTTGCGGCAGGCGGCGACCTCCTCGCGCAGGAGCGCTGTGACGGCAATCGACGCGGTCGAGGCCGGACGGTCGATCGGAGATGCGAAAATGAGCTCGCGCGTCATCGGCTTCGAAACGGCCGTGGTTTCCAGCCGTCCATCCGCGACCTCGCCATGGACCGACGAGGGCGGCAGCAGGGCAAAGCCGAGCCCCTCCTCCACGAGACTCGTCAGCACGCGGAAGGAATCCGCCTCGAGCTGGACGTTGAGCTTGATCTTGCGCTGGGCGGCGGCGTGCTCGATCAGCGCGCGGAGGCCGTGCGAATGACTGGGCAGCACCAGCCGCTGCCGCAGCAGCCAGCCGATGTCGATGCTCTTCTTGCGGGCGAGACCGCAGCCGCGCGGGCCGACCGCGACGATGTTGTCGCGGCCGAGGCTCTGTACGTTGAGATGCAGATCGGCCGAGCGGCCGTAGAGGATGGCGAGATCCATCTCGCCGCGATGCAGCCATTCGACGAGATGGCCGCTGTAGCTCTCGACGATGCGCAGCGAGATGCCGGGAAACTTCTCGACACAGCGCCGCGCGAAACGCGCCGACAGCACGCAGCTCACGGTCGGAACCAGCCCGAGCACGACCTGGCCGGATGGCGGTCCCTTGGCCGATTGGATGTCGTCACGGATCTGGTCGATCTGCCGCACGATGCCGGACGTGCGCGCCAGCAGCAGGCGCCCGGCTTCCGTCAGCACCATGCCGCGGCCGTTGCGGGTGAACAGTTCGGTGCGCAGCTCGTGCTCCAGCAGCTTGATCTGCCGGCTGAGCGCCGGCTGCGCCACGCGCAGCGTGTCGGATGCCTTGGAGAGGCTGCCGAGCTCCGCCACGCAACTGAAGGTCCTGAGCTGCCGGAAATCCATGCTTGCCAATCCTGGAATGCTACTCCATACGCTATAGCAAATGAGCATAGGGGGCTGGCGTTGTTTTCACAACGCTGGAGGGTTGGCCGGCGTTATCTTAACCGCCGCTATCAACGGGAAACGCCATGAGCCAGGAACACCACACCGAAGATCACGCCGACATCCGCGAAGCCGTCGCAAAGCTCTGCGCGCAGTTTCCCGGCGAGTACTGGCGCAAGCTCGATCGCGAGATGGCCTATCCCAAGGCGTTCGTCGACGCGCTGACGCAGGCCGGCTATCTCTCGGTGCTGATCCCCGAGGAATATGGCGGCGCGGGCCTGAAGCTCTCCGCGGCCGCGGCGATCCTGGAGGAGATCCAGCGCGCCGGCTGCAACGGCGGCGGCTGCCACGCGCAGATGTACACGATGGGCACCGTGCTGCGGCACGGCAGCGACGAGCAGAAGGCAAAATATCTGCCGAAGATCGCGAGCGGCGAATTGCGGCTGCAGGCCTTCGGCGTCACCGAGCCCACCAGCGGCACCGACACGTCGTCGCTGAAGACCTTCGCGCGCAAGGAAGGCAATGACAGCTACATCGTCAATGGCCAGAAGATCTGGACCAGCCGCGCCGAACATTCCGACCTGATGGTGCTGCTCGCGCGCACCACGCCGAAGGAGCAGGTCAAGAAGCGCACCGACGGCCTCTCGGTATTCATCGTCGACATGCGCGAGGCGAAGAACAACGGCCTCGAGATCCGCCCGATCCGCACCATGATGAACCACGCCACCACCGAAGT
>NZ_JASGFS010000071.1:0-31131 GCF_047605465.1 Bradyrhizobium sp.
TGATCAACACCATCGCCGGCCAGACCAACCTGCTCGCGCTCAACGCCACGATCGAGGCCGCGCGCGCGGGCGAAGCCGGCCGCGGTTTCGCGGTCGTCGCGTCCGAAGTGAAGACGCTGGCCGAGCAGACCGCGAAGGCGACCGGGGAGATCAGCCAGCAGATCTCCGGCATCCAGTCTGCGACCCAGGAATCCGTCAGCGCGATCCGCGACATTTCCGCGACGATCGAGCGGCTGTCGGAGGTGTCGTCGACCATCGCGGCTGCGGTCGAGGAGCAGGGTGCGGCGACCCAGGAGATCGCACGCAACGTGCAGCAGGCGGCTCAGGGCACCCAGCAGGTCTCCACCAACATCACCGACGTGCAGCGCGGTGCGGCCGAGACCGGTTCGGCCTCCTCGCAGGTGCTCTCGACCGCGAAAATGCTGGCGACCGACAGCAGCCGGCTGAAGCTCGAAGTCGGAAAATTCCTCTCGACGGTGCGCACCGCGTAAGGCCCGCGCGGCGCGCTTCCGTCTGCCGCGTGATCGTTACCGTGCGAGCAGGAAACCGAGCGCGAGCACCAACAGCACGGCCGTCATGACGACGGCCGTGGCCGCACCGGCGGCGATCCTGGCCTTCTCTCGGGTGGTGGTCGGGCGCATCGGATGCGGATGCTACGCCATGTCGAGCTCCGATCCAATCTGTGAGGCGAGCAGGCTTGTTCAGCGGCAGTCTCGAACGCTCGCATGGTTTTGCGAGCAAGACTCACGCGCGTTCTCGCCGATGACCTCCAGCCGTCCGCCCGTGCTTGCCCATGAGTGCTTCGTTGGCGATCGCGAGAATCTTGCGGGGCTCGATCTCGCCGCGCGGCTCGAGCGCATTGAAAGGACGAATTTGTGGGGCGCGACGACCTCGGTCTCCGGTCTCGGCTCGGGGGAAGCACTGATGATACCGGGTGAACCTACCGGTTCTTTTCTGCGACAGATGTCCCGAGGTTGTTGATGCCGTGCGATGCCTGGCCGGCCTCAAACCCGATAATGGCCCGCTGGAGAGATTGAAATGAATTCGATGGGATCGCTGATCGGCGGCGGGCTGCTTGCAGCTGGTTTACTGATATCAGCCGGATCGGTGCGGGCAGTGGAAAGTGATGACGGTTTCGCAGCGTTCTGGACGCAATTCAAAACCGCGGTCTCCAAGAGCGACCAGAAGGCCGTATCGGAGATGATCAAATATCCGGTCCTCTACATTGATTTGCGACAAGCGGCGGAGTTTCCCGTGATCTGGAGGGGAGCTTTCAAACCTGCGCACCGGGCGTGTCTTGCCAAACAGAAGCCCGTCAAAGATACATCCCCCAAGGGGGTGGTCAGTTATTCTGCCTTTTGCGCTTCGCTCATCTACTCTTTCAGCAAGGATGAATCCGGCTGGAAATTGACGGACTTTGGCGTGGACGATTGATCGGACCGGTCTTGCAAGAACTGATTGCCGACTGCTTCCCTGCTGCGCGCATGATCAGTGAGTGGTGAAGAAGCCATCCCGCAAGAGAAACACGCCGGGAAGCTGCAACGGATCGTCGCTTGCAAAGGTGCGCTGGTCGATTCGATAGAGTTTGAGAATGGCTTCAAACAGGTGATGACGCCGCCGCCGACCGCGGTGACGATCGCGGCGTCGCGCGGGGGCACTGCGCCCGAGGCGGGCTGGCAATGCTCATGCGATCGCGCGGCCGACGATCGCTTGCTTGGACTTTACTCGGACGCTTTGACGAAATTGAACCAGTCGGGCCCGCTTGCCTCCGCGCGATAGCCGCTATGGGCAGCCTCGAACTCTGCGCGCGAAAGGCTCTTGCGATCGTATGAGACGGCCTTGGTTGTGAACCGGAGGCGACGACCGTCGGTGCGTGGCCCGTTTTCGATCAGCATCGATCGCTGACGCTCTGCGATGGGCTGATCGGAGAAGAAGAGCCGCTTCCAATGCATACGCGTGGCGCCGACGCCCGCGAGTTGCCGCACCGTCTCCGACGGCTTCGCCGTGTATTGAACCGCGCCGTTGGAATGCATCAGGTCGATGGTTCCGAGCCATGAGGCCGCAGCCTCGACGGTCTCGAAGAAGCGAAGACGGTCGGTTTCGAGTTGCGCCGCCTGGCGCACCATCGCGGGCGTCTCGACCACGGCCCACCTGATCAAAGGAGCTTCGCGGCGCGCGAGCTTGTAATGGATGCCGCATGCGCCGCCGAAGTCCAGAACGGTTTCGGCACCGCGGACCTCGGGCCATTCGCCGGCCGGCTCGGCGGCGACGGTCTTCGCGAAGATTTCCGAAACCAGTTCGGGATGTTCATAGCCCTCGATCGTCGACGAAGGCAGCATTCGGAGGAGGCGCGTCAGCATGCGCCATCTGAAATAGATGGAAACAATCTAGCAACGCGCTGAAATGTCGCACCACGTTACCTTTGTCGGTCCAAGGCCGCCGATTCTGGCGATACGGCGTCAGGCGCGATGGAAAACCCGATGCGCCAAAACCAGCGTCGCAGGTGGGGAGGGCCGCAACCCCTGAGGAAGGTGTTTGCCTGGGGGACGCCTGGGTTCCGGAAACGATTTCAGGCCGACCGGCCTCTTCATGGTGCCGGCTGAGGGGATTGAACCCCCGACCTTCGGTTTACAAAACCGCTGCTCTACCGCTGAGCTAAGCCGGCGACGCCTGAAGACGAGGCGGGTCGGAGCCGGCATGCGCCGGGGTCATCCGCCCGCGCGCCGCAATACCAGACTCGGCCCGAAAGTGCCAGAACCCGCGATCATCCCCCCGACATGAAACAGGCGGCCTGAGGCCGCCTGTTTCATTGCATTCGAGTTTAACAGGTCTACTGGCAGAGGTGTTGGCGACCGTCTTCGGCCTTGAACCAGGTACCGGGCCGGCAAACGATGCCGTTTCGGGCCGCGTAAGTATCCCAGTTGCCGTACCAGCCCTGTTCGCCGCGATCATAGCTGGCGTTGTAAGTGCCGGAATTGTCGTAGGCGTAGGAGTTGCCCCAACCGCCGAACGGAGCCGAGGCTACCGCAGCCGCCGTTCCGACGGCCGCGCCTGCCACCGCTCCTGCGGCCGCGATCGGCCAGAAGCCGTTCTCGGGCTTGTACGTATCAGGCTGGCGGTAGGCCGCGCGCCGATATTGTCGCCCTTGCCGGCTGGTGGCATACGGGCTGCCTGGGCCTGCGTTCAGGCAGTTGGCGCTGGCGAACTGGGATTCGCAGGCGGCCGGATTGGTGATGGATGCCTGACCCAGTGCAGGGCTCGCTAGTGCGGATGCGGCGATAGCGGCGGCGCCGATCAACTTAAGGCTCGTCATGGTATTTGCTCCATGTGGGTGAGACCGTCGTCAAGCGCCACGCTAAGCGCGACCGTGAGCAAGTCGTTCCTTGATTTTGTGTGAGCGGCGTCACTTCGGTGTGATCGCGCAGAGGATGTGCAGTTTGTGCCACGCATCTCCGACTGGCTCACGCGACGCGAGACGTCGCGACCGTTGCAAGATGTTAACGCCGCGCTAGTGCGCCTCGCAGCATTTGAACGGGGAACGAGCCTCGCACGTTAGGCTTACCGGAATTTGGTGAGGCGGCCTTAACCCTCTCTCCGTGGTGATCGGATAGCGTGCAGGCTTGGACAACCGGGATCACTACATGCGCGCTTTCGCGCTCGCAGCCATTTTGATCGGACTGCCTGCTGCGGCCTTTGCCGGCAGCGGCTTCGATGTCGTCGTGCCCGGCCGTCCCGGCGTGCCCATCATCATCAACGGAATCGATGCGTCCTACACCGTGATCGAGGGCACCTGGGGTTTGGGCAAGAACATCCAGGTGCAGCCCACGATCTATGGCGGACGCTACATCGGCGAGCGGCAGCCCTCCGACGTCGGCCACTATTATCCCAGCCTCGGCGTGCGTCCTGGCTACGGCCGGCTCGAGATCGAGCCGCCTGCGAACCGCAAACTGCCGCAGCCGGCGGAGAGCTATCATCAGAGCTGGGGCGCGCAGTCCGCGCCGTTGCCGCCGCAGATGAACGTTCCCGTCGATCCGCCGCCGGTGATCCTCGCACCGCAGATCAACACCAATCCGCCGCACCGTCGGCTGCCACCGCCCCGTGCAGAAGGGCCGGGCAGACCGCCCGGCTGAGAAACGTCGAATCCAACGAACGGACGTCAACAGGAGAGAGTAATGCGTCAAATGATTTCGGGACTGGTCGCGGCGGTTGCCGTGATGATCGTGGGCAGCGCGCCGGCCATGGCCTGCGGCTTCAATCCCTGCCAGCCGGTCGCTCCGGTCTATTCCGGCTGCAACACCGGCTGCGGTGGCTGGGGCTACGAGCGCCTCGCCGAGCCGACCACCCAGTATTACTACGTCAACCAGGGCCCGACCTACACCGGCCCGGGCGCGTTCGCGCCGTATCCGACCTATCGTGAGGACGCGGTCGTCGCTCCCGCGAACTACGGCTACGGCTATCGTGCCGCCGCGGTCGCACCGCCGGTCGCCTATCCCTATCATCGGCCGTATTACCGTCCGTACCGCTATGGCTACGGCCCGCGCGCCGGCTATCTGCCGCGCGTGCATTACGGCTACGGTCCGCGCTACGGCTACGCTCATCGTCCCGCGCCGTATTATTACGGCGGCCATCGCGTGCTGCGCCGCTACTACTGATCGCCTGATCGGTTGAACTGAAGAGGCGCTCGTCCGCGTGCTGCGGACGGGCGCTTTGTTTTTTGTCCGAGCCTGATCGGGCCGCGATCGGAATCGGCTTGGTTCTCGTGGATTGAGGCGGTGGCCTGCCGGCTCTCGCGCGCCTCTCCAGGAGGTTTTCGATCGCGCATCGAAGGGCGGGATGGTGACCGCCGCCGAGACGAGGCGGCGGATCCGCTCTCAATCAACTGTCATGGTCGCAAGCCGACGATCGATCGAGCCGCAAAATTGTGCGGTCAGATCGCGGATGGCGCGATCTGCTCGGCTGCGCGCAAATCGAACGATGACGAGGAGGCAAGGATGGATGATGCGGGGGGCAGCTTCATGTTCCCTCCAAATGTCACCGGAGCGCGTTTGCTGCCGAGAGAACGACCACATACAAAGCACGCGCTGCCTGTGAGTCGAACGGTTCCAAGAAGCAGGTCAGCGGCCGGCTAGACCGTTGGAATTCTGATGCTGTTCAATTCAGTCGTTTTCATCTTCTGCTTTTATCCGGCTGTTCTGCTCGGCTTCTTCGTCCTGGGTCGATTGCAACTGAGGAAATGCGCCATCGCGTGGCTGCTGGCCGCCTCGCTCATTTTCTATGGATGGGATGATCCGGCGCGCCTCTTGCCGATCATTGTGGCCTCCGGAGTTTTCAATTTCCTGGTTGGCCGCGGTCTTACCCGCCAGCCGAGCAGCGGGTTGCTGTTTCTTGGAGTCGCGGCCAATTTGGCGCTGCTGGGCTACTTCAAATACGCATCGTTCTTCATGGAGAATGTTTCGCTCCTGACCGGAATGGCTGCTCCCTCCATCAGCACGACGCTTCCGATCGGCATCTCCTTCTACACTTTCACCCAGATCGCATTTTTGGTTGATGCCTATCGACGCGAAGCACGGGAGTACGATTTCCTGAAATACGGTCTCTTCATCGCCTACTTTCCCCATGTGATCGCTGGGCCGATTCTCCACCACAAGGAGATGATGCCGCAATTCGACGACCCGAAGACTTTCCAGCCCAGGCTTACATCCGTCACGATCGGACTGAGCTGGTTTACCTTCGGCTTGTTCAAGAAGGTCATCCTCGCCGACAACATCGCCGCCTTCGTCGATGCGCCATTCAAAACGGCCGCGTCGCAATTGGTTGGCTTCGGCGATGCCTGGATCGGCGCTCTCAGCTACACCCTTCAGATCTACTTCGATTTTTCAGGGTATTCCGACATGGCGATCGGACTCGCCATGATCATGGGTATCGCTTTTCCCTTGAATTTCGCCTCGCCGTACAAGGCCGCGAGCATCATCGATTTTTGGCGGCGATGGCATATGACGTTGTCCCGTTTCCTCAGGGACTATCTCTATTTTCCCTTGGGAGGAAATCGCAAAGGACCCTTTCGCCGCCATCTCAACCTCATGATCACGATGGTCCTTGGCGGATTGTGGCACGGGGCGACATGGAATTTCGTCGTGTGGGGCGCAATTCACGGCACTGCACTGTTGATAAATCACCTGTGGCGCGGCTTCGCCGATCGCTATCGGCTACATCTGCCGCATGTCGTCGGCTGGTTCCTCACAGCGCTGCTCGTTGTTTTCGCGTGGGTGCCGTTCCGGGCCGAAACGCTTGGCTCGTCCCTCGAAATGTGGCGCGGAATGCTGGGATTGAACGGTATCGGAGACATTGCGCTCCTCGATGGACACCCCCTTCGCTGGATTGCCATCCTTTCCTGCATCGCTCTGTTCTTTCCGAACACCCAACAGACCTTTCAACGCGGATCTGCTGCAAAGGAGCGCCTTCTGCAATGGCGGCCTAATGTTCTCTGGGCTGGCGTGATCGGCTGCCTGTTCGGCATCGCGATAGCCGGCACGATGACGAAGCCGACAGTCTTTCTGTACTTCAGGTTCTAGTCATGCAGCGCAAGGTCGGGAGCAGCTACATCCTGTGCTTTCTGATATTTGCTCTGATCGCGGGCGTAGCCTCCCGATTTGTGGGCCGGTCGCTGGATGCTCTCGGCTGTTACGAACACAGAACGACCGATAGTTTCATGGCGTATTGCGGGTCGACGCAATATGGCGACTACGAGCACGGCGCCTATTATTTCGGCGTGGAAGCGGAGGCCGTTGAAAACTTGAAGCGGGCCGAGGTGCTGTTCCTCGGAAATAGCCGCTCACAGATCGGGTTCTCCACGGATGAGGTGAACAGATATTTCCGAGACCATCGGATTCCATACTATGTCTTGGGATTTGGGTACGACGAGCGATACGAGTTCGAACTCGCGCTCATCAAGAAATATCGACTTGCTCCGAAGGCGATCGTTGTGAACGCGGACCCGTTCTTTCGCGGCCGTTCGAGCTTTTCTCCCGATCTGGTCGCGCCGATAGACAACGCGATGGCCGCATTCGACAGGAGCCGCGCTTTTCTTGACGCGCTGGAGAAGAAGCTCTTCGGCATGGTGCGCTGGGGAATTTGCGACCAACGACCTTCGCTCTGCTTGCAGCAGAATCTTTCGATCTATCGGGACGCGCGTGATGGCTCATGGATTTGGCGAAACGCATATACGCGCGAAGAGCAGGGCAACATTCCCGTCGGCCAGGGCAAGGAGGTGGAGGGGCTACCGGAGGCGATCGACATCGAAAAGGCCAACCGGCTCATCAGGGTGAGCGGGATTTCAAAGGAATGTCTGATCCTAACGGCGACGCCCAATTCCCAGACAGACGCTGACGCCTACGTCACCCATTTGGCCGACGCACTCGCCGTCAAACTGGTGCTTCCCGGGGTCCGTGATTTGTATACGTGGGATGGCTCGCACCTGACTTGGTCAAGCGCGCAACGGTGGTCGAGACGATTTCTGGAGGAAGCCGATCCGGTTCTGCGTCGCTGTGCGTTCTCGGGATCGTAGGACCCGGGCGATCCGTGTGCGGCTGGATGCGGTCTTGTTCATGGGAACGCGCCGCGGGGACGCTGCCGGCATCTCATCCCGCGCCTTGCCGGGCAGTGCGGGCGTCAGCGAAAAAGCCTCAACCGATCAATCGCTGATTTGAAGGTTGGTGGGGGAGGCAGGACTCGAACCTGCGAAGCCATGAGGCGGCTGATTTACAGTCAGCTCCCTTTGCCACTCGGGACACTCCCCCGCTCGACGGCAGCACAATCGGGCCGGGCCTTGCCGGCGGACCGAATACGGCCATGGAACGTGAAGGCCGCGGCAACCCGGATAGGGGCGCGACCGGGCGCGTTTATGGGCGATGCGGTGGGGCAAAGTCAACCGAGGCGAACAGCTAAAATGGGCCCATTCGCACCCAAATTGCCATATTGCGGCGCCCGTGACACAAGCGAGCCCATGAAGGATCGAAAATTCGCCCCTAGGGGCCCCCGTGGCGGGGCTAAGCCCTTCAACAAACCGGGAAAATCGGCCGGCCGGCCTGCCTGGCGGGAGCGCGATTCGCACGCCGACGGTCCCGTCATCCTTTATGGCTGGCACACCGTCACCATGGCGCTGGCCAATCCGGAGCGGCGGATCCGCAAGCTCACGCTGACCGAGAACGCCGCCCGGCGGCTCGCGGACGAGAACATCCAGACCCGCATCGCGCCGGAGATCGTCAGGCCGCAGGAGATCGACCGCCTGCTTTCTCCGGACGCCGTGCATCAGGGACTGCTGGCGGAAGCCGATCCGCTGCCTTCGCCCGACATCGAGACCTTGAAGCAGGAAGGGATGGTGCTGGTGCTCGACCAGATCACCGATCCCCACAATGTCGGTGCCATCCTGCGCTCGGCTGCCGCGTTCGCGGTGAAGGCGATCGTGACCACGGCGCGCCACAGTCCGGAAGCGACCGGGGTGCTCGCGAAAGCCGCCTCCGGCGCGCTCGAACTGGTGCCGATGATCACGGTGCAGAACCTTGCGCGCGCGCTGACCGCGCTGAACGAGCGCGGCTTCCAGACCGTCGGCCTCGACAGCGAGGGCAGCGAGGATCTCAGCGACGTCGCGTTGCGCGAGCCGCTTGCGCTGGTGCTCGGCGCCGAGGGCAAGGGATTGCGGCAATTGACCCGCGAGACCTGCAGCGTCGTGGCCCGGCTCGACATGCCCGGCGAGATCAAGAGCCTCAACGTGTCCAACGCCGCCGTGCTCTCGCTCTATGTCGGCGCGAGCCGGCTCGGACTGATGAAGCAGGGCGCCGCGCGCTAGCCCAAGGGCGCGCGCGGACGCCTCGAAGCGCTACGCCATCATCCCCCTGACCATCGGCACCACCTTGCGGCCGTAGAGCTCGATGCTCGTCATCAGCTTCTCGTGCGGCAGGGGGCCGGCCGAATATTTCAACTGGAAACGCGCGATGCCGAGCGTCTTCGCGGTCCTGGCGATCTTGCGCGCCACCGTTTCCGGCGAGCCGACATAGAGCGAGCCGTGCTCGGCCTCGTTCACGAATTCGTCGCGGCCCATCGGCGGCCAGCCGCGCTCCTTGCCGATGCGGTCGCGCATGACCTTGTAATGGGGCCACAGCTCTTCGCGCGCCTTGTCGTCGGTCTCGGCGACATAGCCCGGCGAGTGCACGCCGATCGGCTGCGCGGCGCGGCCGAATTCCTTGAAGGCGCGATGATAGAGATCGACGAAGGGCGCAAAGCGCGCGGGATCGCCGCCGATGATCGCGAGCATCAAGGGCAGGTCGTAATGCGCGGCGCGCACCACCGATTGCGGGCTGCCGCCGACACCGATCCAGGTCTTGAGCGCGCCGTGCTCGACCGGCGGATAGACGAGCTGGTCCGTCAGCGGCGGACGCAGCTTGCCTTGCCAGGTGACGGGCTTCTGCGGCAGGAGCGCCGTGAACAGGTCGAGCTTCTCCTCGAACAGCTCCTCGTATTTGCGCAGGTCGAAGCCGAACAGCGGAAACGACTCGGTGAAGGAGCCGCGGCCGAGGATCACCTCGGCGCGCCCGTTCGAGAGCGCGTCCAGCGTCGCGAAGCGCTGGAAGACGCGAATGGGATCGTCCGAGCTCAGGACCGTCACGGCCGAGCCGAGATGGATGTGCTTGGTGCGCGCCGCGACGGCCGCGAGCACCGTCTCCGGCGAGGAGATGGCGAAATCGGCGCGGTGGTGCTCGCCGAGGCCGATGAAGTCGAGGCCGAGTTCGTCGGCCAGCACTGCTTCGTCGACGACGTTGCGGATCACCTGCGCATGCGCAAGCGTTGAGCCGGTGGCGTCGACGGTGACGTCGCCAAAGGTATCCAGTCCGAATTCGAGCGGTGCGGTCATCGATCAAGTCTCTGTGGGAGGATGATGGAGACTTAGTGCATGGCCGCAACGTCACAAGGCTGGTTTCGGAAATGCTCGGTTTCCGATCCTGGGTCCTAGCCCGGTATCCGCACGACCATCTTGCCGAGCGCCGCGCGCGTCTGCATCGTCTTGAACGCGTCACGGAAATCGTCCAGCGCGAAGACACGGCCGACCGCGGGCTTCAGTTTGCCCTCGGCGAGCCAACCCGTCAGCTCCGACATCAGGCGCTGCTGAACGTCCGGCTCGCGCTTGGCGATCTGTGCGAGATCGACGCCGAGAAGGGCGCCGCCCTTCAGGAGCGGCAGATTGAACGGCAGCGCCGGGATGGCGCCGGCGGCAAAGCCGACCACGAGATGGCGGCCCCGCCAGGCGATGGATCGGAAGGCCTGCACCGAGATCTCGCCGCCGACGGGATCGAAGATCACGTCGGCGCCGTGTCCGCCGGTCAATTCCTTGAACTGGTCGCGCCAGCCGGCCTGCGTATAGTCGATGGTCGCATCCGCGCCATGCTGGCTCGCGAACGCGCGCTTCTCCGGCGTCGATGCGGCCGCGATCACGCGGGCGCCGAGCAGCTTGCCGATCTGGACGGCGGCGATGCCGACGCCGCCTGCTGCGCCCAGCACGAGAAGCTGCTCGCCGGCGCCCAGCGCAGCGCGCGCGCTCAGCGCGTAGACCGCAGTCAGGTAATTGGCACGAAACGAGGCGCCGACCTCGGCGGCAACGCCGTCCGGCAGCGGATGGACCGCTTCGGGGGCGACGACGATCTCTTCGGCAAGAGCACCCGACCGCGTCATTCCCATCACGCGCATGCCGGGTCGATAACCGGCGGGACTGCCCGGGGCTTCGTCCACGACGCCCGCGAATTCGGTCCCGGGAATGAAGGGCAGCGGATCCTTGGTCTGATAGAGGCCCTGAATCTTCAAGCCGTCGACAAATCCGATGCCGGCGGCCTCCACCCGGATGCGCAACTGACCGGGCTCTAGGAGCGGGCGAGGGATGTCCTTCAGTTCAACTTGATCGATGGGGGCATATCGTTCGACGATGACGGCTTTCATGTCGGGTCTCTTCTGGCCTTGTTATGCGTCCTGACGAAACCCGAGACTAGCCTACCGCCACATCCCCCGCATCCGCGCGCCGATGTCGATCTTCGGGCCCTGGGCCGCGCTGCGCGCCGCGCCCGCGGCGGATTTCGGCCAGGCCGTGCGTTCGAACAGATAGACCAGCGATTCCGGGATGAAGCGCGTGCGCGAGGCGTAGACGTGGCGGTCGCCCTTGGCGGCCTGGCCATGGGTGAAGAAGCGCTGCGGCACGACGAGATGCAGGTCGTCCTTCGCGCGTGTCATCGCGACATAGAGCAGGCGGCGCTCCTCCTCGAGCTCCGCGCTGGTGCCGGCGCCGAGGTCGGAGGGCATGCAGCCGTCGACGACATTGAGCACGAACACCGATTTCCATTCCTGGCCCTTGGCGGAGTGGATGGTGGAGAGGATCAGGTAGTCCTCGTCGCGGAGCGGCGGGCCGGATTGATCGCTGGTCGCATCCGGCGGATCGAGCGTGAGCTCGGTCAGGAATTTCTCGCGCGACGGATAGCCGCTCGCGATCTGTTCGAGCTGCATGAGATCGGCGCGGCGTGTCTCGGAGTCTTCGTGGATGCGATCGAGATGCGGCTCGTACCAGAGCCGGACACGCTCGAGGTCGGCCGGCCACTCCGAATAACGGAGGTTCTCGATCGTGCGGACGAAGCCGGTCCAGTCGTCGCCGGTGCGCGGCGGCGTCGGGATCTGGCCGAGCGCGCGGAGCGGCTCGGGACTCTCCGCCATCTGGTCGAGCACGCGTTGGGCGGTCGCGGGTCCGATGCCCGGCAACAGATGCAGGATGCGGAAGCCCGCGACACGGTCGCGCGGATTTTCGGCGAAGCGCAGCAGCGCCAGCACGTCCTTGACGTGCGCCGCGTCGAGGAACTTCAGCCCGCCGAACTTCACGAAGGGGATGTTGCGGCGGGTCAGCTCGATCTCCAGCGGACCCGAATGCGAGGAGGTGCGGAACAGCACGGACTGGTGCTTCAGCAGCGATCCTTGCTCGCGGTTCGCCAGCACCTGCTCGACGATGTAGCGGGCCTGGTCGGCCTCGTCATGCACGGTGACGAGCTGCGGCTTCTGCGACGAGGTGCGGTCGGTCCAGAGGTTCTTGGTGAAGCGTTCGCGGGCGAGGCCGATGACGCCGTTGGCTGCCGCCAGCACGGATTGCGTCGAGCGGTAGTTGCGATCGAGCGTGATCATGTCCGCGCGCGGTGAGAAGCTCTGCGGAAACTCCAGGATGTTGCGCACGGTGGCGGCACGGAAGGAATAGATCGACTGGGCGTCGTCCCCGACGACGGTGAGGCCGCGTCCGTCCGGCTTGAGCGCCAGCAGGATCGAGGATTGCAGACGATTGGTGTCCTGATATTCGTCGACCAGTACGTGATCGAAGCGGCCGCCGATCTCCTCGGCGATCAGCGCATCGCCCATCATCTGCGACCAGTACAGCAGGAGGTCGTCGTAATCGAGCACGTGCTGGGCCTGCTTGGCCTCGACATAGGCCGCGAACAGGCCCTTGAGCTCGGCGGCCCAGCCCGCGCACCAGGGATAGTGCTGGCCGAGCACCTTCTCGATCTCCATCTCCGCGTTGACGCAGCGCGAGTAGATCGACAGGCAGGTGCCCTTGGCCGGAAAGCGGTTCTCGGTCCTCGACAGGCCGCGTTCGTGTCGGACCAGATTCATCAGGTCGGCGGAATCCTCGCGGTCGTGAATGGTGAAGGCGGGATCGACCCCGATGCGCTCGGCATATTCGCGCAGGAGTCGCGCGCCGATGCCGTGGAAGGTTCCGGCCCAGCTCAAGGCGTCGCGCATGATCGCGGCGTTGTTCTCGCCGAGCACCTTTCGCGCGATCCGCTCCACGCGGCCGGCCATCTCGGCGGCCGCACGGCGCGAGAATGTCATCAGCAGGATGCGACGCGGATCGGCGCCCGCGACGATCAGATGCGCCACGCGATGGGCGAGCGTGTTGGTCTTGCCGGAACCGGCGCCGGCGATGACGAGCAGGGGGCCGCCCACGGTCGCGCCATCGGCCACGCCATGTTCGACGGCGCGGCGCTGCTCCGCGTTGAGCGTGTCCAGATATGTCGCCGCCACGAATCGCCCCGGTGAAAGCGGCAGACTCGGCCATCCCGGCGCGAATCGCAATGCGGCTGGACGAAACCGGATTTAGCACCTAGGGAAGAAAGTCCCGAGTTCCAGCCCGAAAAGCGCGCTTCCGGCATGACCGAGCTCAAGCCCGACCAGTTCGAGATGCGGCGGCTGGAATCGCTGAGCAACACCATCTTCGGCGTCGCCATGACGCTGCTGGCCTATGATCTGCCCAAGGCCGCGGTCTTCACCAGCGCGCCGAGCTGGACCGATCTCGCCCAGGTCTATTCCGGCAAGCTCGCCGGCTTCGCGCTCAGCTTCATCATCGCCGGCGTGTTCTGGATCAGCCATCACCGGCGGCTCGCGCGCCAGCCCGAGGGCAGCCGCGGCGTCGTCATCCTCAACCTGCTGTTCCTGCTTTCGATCGTGCTGCTGCCCGTGACCAACGGCCTCTACACCAATTACGCCACGAGCAGCGCGGTCGCGGTGCTGTACGGCCTGCATCTGAGCGCGATCGCGGGCCTCAATGCGTGGCTGTGGTGGACGATCATCGGCGGCTGGCGCCACGAGATCATGGCCTCGCTGTTTCCGCTTTTGGTGTTCGTGCCGGGCACGATCGTCGCGGCGTTCGCACCGCGCATCGCGCCCTATGTCTGGTTCATCGCCTTCGGCGGACTTCTGATCCAGCGGTTCTATACCGCGCGGACCGGGCCCGACGCCTAGACTGGAAAACGTCGCGGGTCGGATGCGTCACCCGGCCGAAGGCGTTGTGCCGAACCCCTCGGACGGGACGAAAAGCCGGATCGGCCGGATCTCGTAGACCGCGCTCGGATTGGCCTTGCGCAGCTCGCGCGCCGCGGCGATCGCGCCGTCCTCGCTGTCGAACTCCATGATGTAGAAGCCGAGCAGCTGCTCCTTGGTCTCCGCGTAGGGGCCGTCCACCACCATTCCCGCGCCGGGGCCGCGCAGGGTGCGGCTCTTGCGGGTCTCGTCGAGCCGGGCGGCGGGACCGAAATGGCCATTGGCGCGCAGAGACGCCTGGACGTCGTTCAACTTGGTCATGACGGCCGCGTCCTCTTCGGCGGTCCAGGACATGACGTGGTCTTCCTCATGGTAGGCCAGGATGGCGTAGAGCATGTTCACCTCGTTAAATCGGCTGTGCGGTTCAAAGGACGTATCAGCGCTGCGGTTTCCGACAATCCCATCGGCGAAATATTGCGTCGTGCGGACTCTCGCGAAACCGTCCTGAAACCCGATTGTCGCGTCGCCGGATGAACGCTGCTCAAAGCCGAGGCGACTGATGGCCACCAGGAACACTGAGAACTCTAGGAGGCGGCAATGTCGGGTCGGACCATCAGGATCATCTGCGACGCGCGGCGGGCAGGGAGGTTGGAGCCGCCCGACCTGCACGACCAGACCGGCCATCATCGCTACTACGGCAGTTCCGTCCAGAACGGCGGCGAGCGCATCGTCGAAAGCCGCCGGGGAAAGCGGCCGCGTGCACTCAATGTCTGCGGTTTCTGACCCAGCCGGCTCTTCCGCAATGCCTTCAGCTCTCAAATGTCGAAGGCCGCGCGATGATCATCCGCGGCTACGGACTTTTCGGTTCAACGCGGTTCGAGAAGCAGTCCGATGTCCTTGCCGAATGCCGACATGACGACGCGGGTCGCGATGCCGTCTCGTCATCAGTCGCAGGAGCTGATGGTCTCGCGACGAGGATTCGACTTCAACGCCCCGGGCATGCCTTGCAAAAGAGCTGCGCCCGATCGAAATGCGCTCAGCCTGGACGTGTCGGCTGACGACGATGAAAAGTCGCTCAACCTATTGAGAGGCCGATGATTTTAGGGATGTCGATTGGAGCGGGTGAAGGGAATCGAACCCTCGTATTCAGCTTGGAAGGCTGCTGCTCTACCATTGAGCTACACCCGCGATACGGGCTCCCTAACACGGCCGGACGGCGGTCTCAACTGCCCTGAGCGCGTCCCTGCGGCGTTGCGCACGGGCTTGGTTCCGCCCTGGCGAGCTCCTCTTAACAGCGGCGGCCGCACGGCCTATATCTAGGCTTCCCGAAACCAACGAAAGGAGGTGATCCAGTGTCTTATCTCAAGCGCTGTCACCTCGCTGGGATCGCCCGCTAAGCTTTGAATAGAGCTTGGCATCGGGGCGCTCTCAGCCCTGGACCAGCGAGCAAGAAATCGGGCGCGACGGGACCCTCCCGCCGCGCCTTCTTCTTTTCCCTCGTCGCGCCAGGCCGCCCACCACCGGCACGGCGCTCATGGTCGCGCCAGAGGGCCGGACGCCATCGACGACAAGAGCCGCGAGCGAAAGTTCGTTGTCCAGCATCGAATGCGACGACAGGCCTCTCGCCGCGATGCCGGCTGAAGCGTTCAAGAATCCCGATCCGTGATCGCCTCGAAACGAGTCACGGGAAACACGATGTGCGCTTTCGCCGCAATGTCGCTCTTTCGATAACGGACTATGTTGATCGGATCATGACTTACGTCGTCGAAATCGATGCGCGCATCGCGCGTCATTGTCTGCATGCGGGCCGCCTTCACGCAGGTGGTTAGCCGGACGGTCGTTTGCGCCGTCCGGACCTCTATGACTCCTTGAAAACCTGGATCTGTGTGGCTTCAGCTTTCGAAGCCGCGTTGTCTTGCGCGAGAAGGAGCATGCCGTGTTGCTTCTTCCGAAGATCGCACCGACCGCATTCCTCTGTCCCGTCTCGAACGGCGCGCGCGTTGCCTGCAATCATGGCGACATCGTCTCCGACACGAACGACGTCGGCGCGTCGGCGAGGATGGAATTCGGGCCCGACCGCCGCATAACCCTGAGAGAACACTCATGACGATGACCAAGACCAGCCACGGCAACAAGCAGGAAGCAACGCTGCCGCCGATCAAGGTGACCGAGGACGAATTGCATCGTCTCAATGCTCTCGCCAACTCGAGCATGGAGCTGTTTCCGCGCGTGGCTCATTTCCTCGCAAGGGAGATGGACCGGGCCCAGATCGTCGCGGGCGATGCCGATCTGCGCGGCGTCGTCAGGATGAGTTCGCGCGTGACCTATCGCGACGAGGGGACGGGCGAGACCCGCGACGTGGTGCTCGTCTATCCGCACGAGGCCAACATCGAGTTGAACCGGATCTCGGTTCTGACTCCGGTCGGGGCCGCGCTCATCGGCCTGTCCGTCGGACAGGGCATCGAATTTCAGACGCCCAGTCAGCAGACGAGGTCGCTGGTCGTTCTCGCCGTGTCCGATTGACGAACGCCGATGCGCTTCTTCTCGTTCAGCCAGGCCTGGTTGGCGGTGATCTGCATCGTCGGCGTCTTCCTTGTGGGCCTCGTCCTGGTCTCCTGCCTCGCGAGGCTGTGAGGTGGCCAGGGCGTGCCCGCTCGAGCGGCTATTCAACGCTCGGCGGCCGATACCGGAGAGCGTCGTCCGCTGCTGCCTGCTGCTGACACGACTGGGCCGCATTGCGGCCGGCGCCGTCGTGCCATTCGGAACCGACATTTCCGATTGCCGCGACTCCGGCTAGAACTGACCCCACAGGCGTGATCGGCGCCTGCCGGGCAGGCGGCGACTGGAATGCGGTTTCTGAAATCTGACGGCAGGCTCGTCGGCGTCCTGCTGGTGCTTGCGATCACCCAACTCGTCGGATGGGGCACGATCGGGCTTCCGGCCATCGTCGGGCGCGATCTGGCGGCCGATCTCGGCATGAGCCTGCCGGCGGTCTTCGCCGGCACCTCGGTTCTCTATGTGACGATGGGGCTGTGTGCGCCCTGGCTGGCCAAATCCTACGCAAGGCATGGCGCGCGCAAGGTCATGATGGCCGGCACGCTCGTCGCCGTGCCGGGCTTCATTCTCCTGTCCTTCGCTCGGGAGCCGTTGCTGTATTTCGGCGCCTGGCTTGTCCTCGGCATGGCCGGCAGCGCCACGCTTTCGACCGGCGCCTATATCCTGCTGAACGAGATCGCGGGGCGGCAGGCCAAGAGCGCCATCGGTGCGCTCATGCTGGTCACGGGGCTGTCGAGCAGCATCTTCTGGCCGACGACGTCGTTTCTCAGCAGCCATCTTGGCTGGCGCGGGACCTGCCTCGTCTACGCGGCGGTGCTGCTCCTCGTGTCGCTTCCGCTTTACGCCTTTGCCGTCCCGCGCCGCAGCGTCGTGACAGGCGGCGGCGCGGCGGCAAAACCCGCACACGTGCCCGCGACACCGAGGAGCACTTTCGGGCTCGTCGTTTGCGCGGTCACCCTCAATGCCTTCGTCACTTTCGGTCTGAGCTCCGTTCTCATCGAGTTGCTGAGGGCGGAGGGCCTGCCGCCGGCGCAAGCGCTTGCCTTCGGCTCGATGCTGGGCGTGATCCAGGTCAGCGCCCGCGGTCTCGACTTTCTCGGCGGCGGGCGATGGGACGGGATCACCACCGGCCTTGTCGCGAGCACGGCGCTGCCGCTTTCCATGCTGCTTCTGATGGTGAGCGACGGGGTGACTTGGGCGGTCGCGGTCTTCATCCTGGTCTATGGCGCGGGTAGCGGCGCGATGGCAGTGGCGCGGGCAACCATCCCGCTCGTGTTCTACGACCAGGCCGAGTTCGCCAAGGCGATGTCCATGATCGCGCTGCCGCTCAATCTCGCGTCCGCGCTCTCTCCACCGCTTCTCGTCGGCCTGATCACGCAGTTCGGCGGTCGCGGCGCGCTCGGTCTCACCTTCGTGTGCTCCTGTGCAGCGCTGCTCATGCTGGTCCTGCTCGGCCGGCGGCGTCCGCAGGTTGCCGCGGCGGGCGCGATCTGAGCCTGACGGTAAAATTCGCGCCGCGGAAATTGCGCGGGCAGATGCCATTGGTGCCCGGGAGGGGAGGCGCATATGCCCGGAGTGCAGTGCTCACGGGGCCAAAATGGTGTATCCGCAGATGGCGCGGTCCGCTTCGAGCGGCCGCGCCAAGAGATGGTTCCCGGAGGAATTCGACATGTCGGCCTTGCCGCTCTCAGGCATCAAGATCCTTGATCTCACGCGCGTTCTAGCCGGGCCTCTGTCGGCCCAGATGCTGGGCGATCTCGGCGCGGAGGTCATCAAGATCGAGCGCCCGGGCACCGGCGACGACGCGCGCGCCTTCGGCCCTCCCTATCTGACCGACCCCGAGGGCAAGGCGAACAACAACAACTCGTTCTACCTCTGCGCCAACCGCAACAAGAAATCGATCACCGTGAACATCGCCAAGCCGGAAGGGCAGGCGATCATCCGTGAACTCGCCAAGGACGTCGACGTCTTCATGGAGAACTACAAGGTCGGCGATCTCAAGCGCTACGGCCTCGACTATGACTCGCTCAAGGCGATCAACCCGCGCATCATCTATTGCTCGGTGACCGGCTTCGGCCAGACCGGACCCTACGCTCCGCGCGCCGGCTATGACGCCATCCTGCAGGCGATGGGCGGCCTGATGAGCGTCACCGGTCATATCGACGGCGAACCCGGCGAGGGCCCGATGAAGGTTGGCCCGTCGATCGTCGACTACATGACCGGCATGAACACCTCGATCGGGATTCTGTCCGCGCTCTATCATCGCGATGCCAATGGCGGGGCAGGGCAGCACATCGACGTCTGCCTGTTCGACACCGTCATCGCGTCGTTGTCGCACTGGCTGCAGATCTATCTCGTCAACGGCAAGATGCCGCCGCGTCGCGGCACCTGGGGCAATGGCGGCATGCCGGCCGGCGTGTTCCGCTGCACCGATGGCGAGTTGATGCTGGTGGTCGGCAATGACGGCCAGTTCCAGCGCACCTGCGCCGTGCTCGGCGAGCCCGAGCTCGCGAACGACAAGCGTTTCCTCAAGAACAACGACCGCGTCGTGCACGGCAAGGAGATCATGGCGATCTTCGCCGGCCTGTTCCTGAAGAAGCCGGTGGCGTACTGGCTGGACAAGCTGGAGGAGGCCGGCGTGCCGTCGGGCCCGATCAACAATTTCGAGCAGGTCTTCAGCGATCCGCACGTCCAGTCGCGCGGCATGAGGGTGAAGGTCGACCATCCCTTCGAGCCCGATCTCTCGCTGATCCGCAACGCGCTGACCCTCTCGGGAACGCCGATCGAGACCTACCGTGCTCCGCCGCTGCTCGGTGAGCACACCAGCGAGGTGCTCGGCGGCAAGCTGGGCTACGATGCCGAGAAGATCGAGGCGCTGAAGAAGCAGGGCGTAATCTAGCCGGATGCGTCTGTGCGGCGTCGGCCGGTGGAGGCCCCAGGCTTACCTGGCCGGCGGCACATCTGCTCCGGACGCGAGGCTGCTCAGAACTCCAACCGTATCGATCCGCTCAGGCTGGCGCGCCAGACGTCGTCGATCTTGTAGGGCGTGATCGGTGTGATGCCGAGATTGCCGCTTCGTGTGTTGCCGGTTTCGAAGCTGCCCGTATAGCTCACGGATGTGTTCAGACTGAGCATGGCCTTCGGAGCGATCCTGTGCTGGAGCCCTGCGCCGATCTGGGCCGCGGGGCTCAACCGGGTGTGATCGGCCACATCGGCGAGGAATAGTCCTGTCCCAACGTCTGTTTCCATGACGCTCGACAGGGAGTTGAACGATAGTCCGAGGCCAGCGCTGGTCCGGATGGAGGTCCTGTCGGACAGCGCAAACTCATAGGCGAGATTGCCCATGACGACATGGCTGACGGCCGTCCCCTTGAAATCCGAGGCGACGCCGAACATGGGAAAGGTCGCGTCCCAACTCACATCGCCCCGGACATATTGATAGCTGACATAGGCTGACAGGGCCGGGTCGAACCGGTAGCCGGCGTGTCCGCCGATGCCGGCGGTCTCGCCGAACTTGACGTTGTTGACCACGCCGCCGCCGGCCCAGGGAGCGCCACCGTTGGTCGTGCTGGACGACCCGAACGCCATGCCGGCCGATGCATCGAGGCCGACGAAGAAGCCGGCGCCTTGAGCGAGCGCCGATGCAGGCGCGACGCATGCCGCGACCAGCGCTGGAATCAGCAGTTTCGGTCTCATGGTATGTCCCCCGCCACACGAGCAGATTGCCCCCTTATGGTTAATCAAGTCTTGATTGTACCTGTCGGGGGTATCGAGCGCTGTGCAGCGGACTTCTCGCGATCCGCGTCGCGACGTGGGACGCTTTCCGTCCCTCATCGGGCAGAGCTGAACCTCGCTTGCGCATCCGCCCAATCGTGTATGTATGCGGCCAGGGGAGACGGAGGACATCGATGACATCAGGCAAGACCATCATCACCTGCGCGATCACGGGCAACCTCACGAAGCCCGAGCAGTCGCCTTACCTGCCGATCACGCCTGAGCAGATCGCGACATCCGCACTCGAGGCCGCCGAAGCCGGGGCCGCGATCGCCCATATTCACGTGCGCGATCCCGCCATGGGACGGCCCTCGATGTCGATCGATCTCTACCGCGATGTCGTCGAGCGCATCCGCGCCCGCAACAAGAGCCTCGTCATCAATCTCACCACCGGTCCCGGCGGACGCTTCGTCCCCTCGATCGAGGATCCGCGCGTCGCCGGTCCCGGCACCACGCTGATCCAGCCGGAAAAACGTGTCGAGCATATCGAGCTGCTCAAGCCGGACATCTGCACGCTCGACCTCAACACCATGAATTCCGGCGGCGAGGTCGTGATCAACACGCCGCGCAACGTCCGCATCATGGCCGAGCGGATGAAGGCGGTCGGAGTGCTGCCGGAGATCGAGCTGTTCGATTCTGGCGACTGCCATCTGGCGCGCGACATGTTCGCCGACGGCTCGCTGAAGGGGCCGGGCCTGTTCTCGCTCGTGCTCGGCGTGAAGTACGGCTTCTCCGCGACGCCGGAGACGATGCTCTACGCCCGCGGGCTGTTGCCGCCGGGGGCGATCTGGTCCGGCTTCGGCATCGGCCGCGCCGAATTCCCGATGGTTGCGCAGGCCTATCTGTTCGGCGGCCACGTTCGCGTCGGCATGGAGGACAATCTCTACATGTCGAAGGGCGTGCTGGCGAAGACCAATGCGGAACTGGTCGCGCACGCGGCGTCCATCCTGAAAAGCCTCGGTGCGAGCGTTGCGACCGCACAGGACGCGCGCGCGATGCTTGGGCTCGCGTAAGGCGTCATGCCCGCCGACCATTCGGCGGGCTCGCGGGTAAGCTGGTAGCGGGCGGATGTCCGCGCTTGTACGAAGCTTGCACGCAATCCCCAGATAAACCCGGTCCGTCATTGGACGGGCTTCCGCTTCGCGCGCGACTCAGATTCGATCTCCCGATCGGTGCACAGCGTGAGGGGGAAACAAAACATGTCATACACGATCGGATTTCAGGCCAAGAACAACGCGTCGATCCTGGCGACGGAAGCGCCGACCGCGAACCAGGCGGTCGCCATCGTTGCCGCGCTGCGGCAGAGCGCCGACGAGATCAAGTTCATCCGCTCGCCGCAGGAAGGCGACATGGGCATCGAGATGCTGCTGTTGCTGGCCAAGGAGGAGGCCGAGGAGATGCCGCGGCGCGTCTAGCCGCGGCGCAGCCACATTTCGATCGGAAGCGAAGCATGCCGGCTGCGGATTGATGTAGTCAGGGCGCCATCCCGCTCGAACCGAAGGTGGCTGCCCATGACACGCGAAGCGCTCCGCGTCGAACCGATCTCGACCTTTCTCGACCGCTGGAAGGCGCCGGCATCGCCAGTGACGCGCGCCGGCAACATGATCTTCGTCTCTGGTCTGCCGCCGTTCGACTTCGACACCGGCGAGATCGCCGAGGCGCCGATCGAGCGGCAGAGCGAGATCGTCATGAAGCAGATGACGCTGTGCCTGGAAGCGGCGGGCGCTTCGCTGGACAACGTCATGAAGTGCAACGTCTACTGCACCTCGGTGAAGCATTTCGCCGCGTTCAACGCGGTTTATGCCCGCTACTTCCCGAAGGACCCGCCGGCGCGGATCTTCGTCTGCACGCCGGAATGGTTCGGCCCGTTCGACGTCGAGATCGACTGCATCGCGATGACGTGAGGTCCTAGCGCGCGTCGCGTGCCAGCGCGCGCGCCGGCGCCCTGGTCTCGGGCTTTCCCGCCGTCAGCGCCATCGTCGCGACGCTGACCACGCGCGCGACGACGTCCTCGACGTCGTCGAGATCGCACTGGCCTTCCGACAGCTTCGTCAGCCGCTCGCTCTCGCGGATGGTGTGATGGGCCATGGCGAGAGCGAAGTTCAGGCCCCAGTAGATGTCGACGTCGCCGCGGTCGGGCAGGGACCTGCGCATCGCGCCGACGAATTTCCGCAGATGGTCGATCTCGCGGTTCTTGATGCGGCGGATCGGCGGCACGGACTCGATCGAGGCGCGGATCATGAAGCGCGCCGCGGTCGAACGCTGGTTTTCCGGACCGAGGCAACCGCGCAAGGTCGGGCCGACGAGGGCGCGCAGGATCACCTCGATCGGGGCGCGTCCGCCGCCTTGCTCTTCCGCCGCCTTCAACTCGCGCAGGCGCTCGCGGTTGGTGGCGATCGAGCGGGTGACGAACAGTTCCGCGATCAGTTCGTCCTTCGAGCCGAAATGATAGTTCACCGCCGCGAGATTGACGTTGGCCTCCGCGACGATGTCGCGCAGCGTCACGTCGCCGAAGCCGCGATCGGCATAGAGCCGTTCGGCGGCGGCGAGAATGGATGTCCGGGTCTGATCACTGGCCATGGTTCAGGACCTCGTCATTCCGGGGCGCGAGGCGGTCGCGAACCGTGGTGCGCAACGGCGCATCCGGGATTCTCGCGCCGCAATCTCGGTAGTCCGGCTTCGACGCTTCACTTCGCCCCGCAATGACCGGGCAGGGTTAGCGAAGCGGCCGGGGTTGCAATTCAAACACTTGTATGAAACTATCGTTTGAAGGCTCGGAAATGTCAATCCGCAATCGGGACCCGTTCGCAACTGCGCGCCGGTTCCGGAATGCCTCGCAAGTCGCGCATTCGCGCTTGCGGGACGCGCGCGGCGGGAGGACAGTCCGGCACAAAAGCGATCTGTGAGAGAAACGAGGAGCGTCCCATGGACTTCGATATGTCGCCCAAGCAGAAGGAATGGCTCGACCGCGTGCAGTCCTTCATGGCCAAGCACGTGCGTCCGGCGGTGCCGATCTACAACGAGCAGGATCACAGCGGCGAACGCTGGAAAGTCATTCCGATCCTCGAGGACCTCAAGAAGAAGGCGAAGGCCGAAGGCCTCTGGAACATGTTCATGCCGCCGTCCGAGCACGAGGACGACGAATTCCGCGGCGCGGGACTGTCCAATCTGGAATACGCGCTGCTGTCGGAGCAGATGGGCCACATCTCCTGGGCCTCGGAAGTGTTCAACTGTTCCGCGCCCGACACCGGCAACATGGAAGTGTTCATCCGCTACGGCTCCAAGGAGCAGAAGCGCAAATGGCTGCGTCCGTTGATGGACGGCGAGATCCGCTCCGCCTTCCTGATGACGGAACCTGCGGTCGCCTCGTCCGACGCCACCAACATCGAGACCCGCATCGAGCGTGACGGCGACCATTACGTCATCAACGGCCGCAAATGGTGGTCGTCCGGCGTCGGCGATCCCCGCTGCAAGATCGCGATCCTGATGGGCAAGACCGATCCGAAGGCGGCCAAGCACCAGCAGCAGTCGCAGATCCTGGTTCCGCTCGACACTCCCGGCATCAAGGTCGAGAAGATGCTTCCGGTGTTCGGCTTCGACGACGCGCCGCACGGCCACGCCCAGGTGCTGCTCGAGAACGTGCGCGTGCCGAAGGAGAACATCCTGCTCGGCGAGGGTCGCGGTTTCGAGATCGCGCAGGGCCGCCTCGGTCCGGGCCGCATCCATCACTGCATGCGCACCATCGGCAAGGCCGAGGAAGCGCTGGAGAAGATGGTGAAGCGCCTGATGTCGCGCACCGCGTTCGGCAAGAAGATCGTCGAGCATTCGGTGTGGGAGCAGCGCATCGGCGAAGCCCGCACCAACATCGAGATGACGCGTCTTCTGTGCCTCAAGGCCGCCGACATGATGGACAAGGTCGGCAACAAGACCGCGCAGGCCGAGATCGCCATGATCAAGGTCGCCGCACCCAACATGGCGCTGAAGATCATCGACGAGGCGATCCAGGCTTTCGGCGGCGCCGGCGTGTCCGACGAGGCCGGCCTCGCCAAGGACTACGCAGGCATCCGCACGCTGCGGCTCGCCGACGGTCCGGACGAGGTGCACAATCGCGCCATTGCCAGACTTGAAATCCGGAAGTATGCAAACTCTCCCAAGCATTAAGCGGGAGAGCCGGCAGGCGCTTCCGACTTGAAGAAACGAAAGGGCATGATCCGCATTCGCAATGACCGCTTGACGCAAGTGCGTCAGTGGTTACCGATTAGGATCATGCTCGACCCGAACGGGTCCGGACTGAAGAGGGAGCGTCACCGTGGCTGACGGCGTCAGGAAAGACGAGGAGTTCTCGGGCACCAAGCCGGTGGAGGAGCGGCATCGTTTCGACGAGATGCGGCTCGAAGCCTGGATGCGCGAGAACGTCGAAGGCTATGAGGGACCGCTGGTCGTCCTTCAGTTCAAGGGCGGCCAGTCCAATCCGACCTACCGGCTCAACACGCCGAACCGCTCCTACGTCATGCGCCGCAAGCCGTTCGGCAAGTTGCTGCCGTCGGCGCATGCGGTCGATCGCGAATACCGGGTGATCGCGGCGCTTGGAAAGCAGGGCTTCCCCGTCGCGCGCGCCTATGCGCTGTGCCAGGACGACGGCATCATCGGCGCCGCCTTCTACATCATGTCGATGGAGGATGGCCGCGTGTTCTGGGATCCGACGCTGCCGAGCCAGGCGCCGGAAGATCGCCGGAAGATCTTCACCAGCAAGATCGAGACGCTGGGCAAGCTCCACATGTTCGATCCCAACGCGATCGGGCTCGGCGATTTCGGCAAGCCCGGCAATTATTTCGCGCGACAGATCGACCGCTGGACCAAGCAGTATCGCGCCTCCGAGACGCAGCACATTCCCGAGTTCGAGAAGGTCGCCGAATGGCTGCCGAAGACCGTGCCGGAGCAGGCGCGCGTCTCCATCGTCCACGGCGACTATCGCCTCGACAACATGATTTTCCACGCGACGGAACCGCGCGTGCAGGCCGTGCTGGACTGGGAGCTGTCGACGCTCGGCGATCCCATGGCCGACTTCACCTATCTGTTGATGCAATGGATCATGCCGGGCCTGCACGGCGTCGATCTCAAGGCGCTGAACATCCCGAGCCTGGAAGAGGCGGCGCAGATCTATTGCAACGTCACCAAGATGAGCGTGCCGGATCTCAACTGGTACTTCTCCTACAACCTGTTCCGCCTCGCGGGCATCACCCAGGGCATCGCCGGCCGCATCCGCGACGGCACCGCCGCGAACGCCAAGGCGCTCGAATCCGCCAAGCGCACCGTGCCGCTGTCGAAGGCATCATGGGATTACGCGCAGAAGGCGGGCGCGGTCTAGGAGATACGAGGGCGCGGCGATAGCCGCGCCTTTTTTGTGCAGCCTGGCTCTCTCGTGTCCCGAACGCGATGCAGCGCGAAGTGCTGCCCCGCAGAGCCGGGACCCAGTGTCAGGTTGCCAGCGAATTCAGATCATTCGCGAGATCGCGCCAATCGGGATTGAGCTCTTCGATCAGCTTGAGTTTCCAAGCGCGGCGCCAGCGCTTCAAGGAATGTTCGCGCGCCCGGGCCTCGAGCACCGAGTCGAAGGTTTCGAAATAGACGAGCAAAGTCACGCCGTATTGCCGCGTGAAGCCGGGTATGAGTTTGGCCTTATGCTCCGCCATCCTGCGGGCAAGGTCGTTAGTGACCCCGACATAAAGTGTGCCGTTTCGCTTGCTTGCAAGGATGTACACGAAGAACGGCATTGTTCTGCAACCAGCGCTGATAGCGGGCAGCCGAGGGTGGCATGTCTCGATGTTGTCGCCAAGCGGTCCGGGTCCCGGCTCTGCAGCGCGTCACTTCGTGCCGCACTGCGTCCGGGACACGAGGGTCTCGACCTCTCTCTCCATATCTGCTGAGCAGCCGTTGCCGTGTCCCGGACGCGGTGCAGCACGAAGTGCTGCTCCGCTGAGCCGGGACCCACGTTGATGCGAGAGCACCTACCCCTTTGCGCAATGCGCGATCAGCTTCTCGACGAAGGCCGCGCATTTCTCCAACTCCGCCATCTCCACGAACTCGTCCGGCGTATGCGCCTGCGCGATCGCGCCGGGGCCGATCACCACCGAGGGCACATCGGCCATGCTGACGAACAGGCCGGCTTCGGTGCCGAAGGCGACCTTGGCGTGGTCGTTGCGGCCGGCGAGGCTCTTGGCCAGCGTGACGATCGCCGCGTCCGCCTTGGTGTCGAGTGCGGGATAATCCAGGATCTCCTCGAAGCTGATGCCGCATTCGGGATTCTTCGCCTTCATCGCGGGCTCCAGTTCAGCCCTCGCCCAGGCGACGATCGAATCCGTCACCTGCCGCGACTCGGTGATGCCGATGCCGCGGCATTCGAACTCCACGACGCATTGATCGGGCACGATGTTCAGCGCGGCGCCGCCATGGACGATGCTGGTGAGCAGCGTGGAGTGGGGTACGTCGTAGAGATCGTCGCGCGCGCCTTCACCGGCGAGTTTCACCGCGCGGCGGCGGATCTCGGTGATCATCTCGGCGGCATATTCGATGGCGTTGACGCCGTCGGGCGCGATCGAGGAGTGGCGGGCGAGCCCCTTGAACGTCGCGCGCACGCCGTGCTTGCCCTTGTGGCCGATGATGACCTGCATCCGGGTCGGTTCGCCGACGAAGCAGCCGAGCGGCTTGACCTTCTTCCGCGCGACCTCGGCGAGCATCGGCCGCACGCCGACGCAACCGACCTCCTCGTCATAGGAGATCGCCAGATGGATCGGCGTCGTGAGCGTGGCCTCGAGCATGTCCGGCACCATCGCCAGGCACACCGCGACAAAGCCCTTCATGTCGGTGGTGCCGCGCCCGTAGAGCTTGCCGTCGTGCTCGCGCAGCTTGAACGGGTCGTGGGTCCAGTGCTGCCCGGCCACCGGCACCACGTCGGTATGGCCCGACAGCACGAGGCCGGGGCGATCCTCCGGTCCGATCGTGACCCAGAGCGACGCCTTCTTGCCGGTCTCGTCGGTAATGCGTTCGGACGTGACGCCGAGAAAGCCGAGATAGCTCTCGATGTGCGCGATCAGGGGCAGGTTGGAACGATCGCTGACGGTGTCGAAGGCAACGAGCTCGGCGAGGAGGTTGCGGATCCGATCGGATCGCGAACTCGGGAATATCGGGTTGGGCATTGTCGGTCTACTCGATGGGTTTGGAGAACGGGCTCTCCGGCTGTTCGGTCCGGATGAAGTTGGCGAGTGAACGCGCGGCCGGCGTCAACGATCCCCGCGCGGGAACGACGACGGCGGTCTCGAGCGACATCTTCAGATCCAGCGGACGGAACACCAGGGATTTTTCCGGGCGCAGCTCCAGCGGGAAGGGGTTGAGGATCGCAAGGCCGAGGCCGGCGCGCACCATCTCGACCAGAAAGGTCGATGTCGAGGCTTCCGCGACGATCGCGGGCTCTGCACGGATCGCGGCGAAGGCAGCATCCACCTTGTTGCGCAGCGGGAAGCGACGGCTGAGTGCGATCATGGCCTCGCCGGCGAGATCGCCGATCGCAAGGTCCGCGCGCGCCGCCAGGCGATGACGCTTCGACATCAGCACGTGCGGGCGCGCCTGCCGGAAGACTTCCAGCCGCACGCCGTCGTGCGATGAGGCCTGGTCGACCAGCGCAAGATCGGCGCTGCCGTCGGCAACCGAGCCGAGGCAATCGGTCGACTTGCCGACTTCCATGTGGATGCGGGTGCCCGGTTCGCGCGCGATGAAGCGCGCCAGCAGCGGCGCGAGGAACAGATTGGCCAGCGTCGGCGGCGCGGCGACGCGGATCGCGGTCGCCCCGTCGTTGCGGGGCGCTGCGATCTGGTCGAGCAGGTCGAAGACGACGGCGGCGCGCGCCTCCAGCGCCAGGGCTTCCGCGGTCGGCGCGAGTCGACCGTTGCGGCGCGCGAACAGCGGCTGCCCGAGCCTCGCTTCGAGGCTTGCGATCGCGCGCGACACCGACGGCTGCGATGTGCCCAGCTGGCGCGCGGCCTGCGTGGTCTTGCCCGTCGCGATCATGGCACGCAGCGCTTCGATCTCGCGCAACGAGGGACGAAGCCTGGCGCCATCAGCGGTTTCGACGTTGTTGGTTTTTCTATTCATTCAATGCATAGAAATTGGAAAAGGAAATAAATATTTGCATAGCATGATCCTGCGTGCAAGCTTTTTGCCCCGAGACGACCTGAACGACGGACCCGGCCGCGCGGCGCGGCACGGGACATGGCAGGCAACACGGGGAGAGCGGCGTGAGTGCAATTGCGGAGCGCGGGATCACGAATGAGCGCCAGTCGGCGGGACGCGCGGCCTTCGCCGCCACTGTCGGCAACATGCTCGAATGGTACGACTTCACGATCTATGCGGCGTTCGCGGTGCCGATCTCGAAGGCGTTCTTCCCGGCCGACAGTGAGGTCGTATCGCTGCTGCTCGGCTTCGTGACCTTCGGCATCGGGTTCGTCGCGCGTCCGTTCGGCGCGGTCGTACTCGGCAGTTTCGCCGACCGGCGCGGTCGCCGCGATGCGCTGAGCCTGACCATCCTGTTGATGGCCCTCGGCACCGGGATCATCGCCCTGTGTCCGGGTTACGATCGCATCGGGCTCGCTGCGCCGATCATCATTCTGCTCGCGCGCATCGTCCAGGGCTTTTCCGCGGGCGGCGAGATCGGCGGCGCGGTGTCGACGCTGGTCGAGCACGCGCCGCCCGCGCGCCGCGCCTTCTACGCCTCGTTCCAGCAGATGTCGCAGGGCGGCTCGACCATGCTGTCCGGCCTTGTCGCGCTCGTGATCTCGCTGGCGCTCCCGGCTTCCGCGGTCACGGAATGGGGCTGGCGCGTTGCCTTCGTCGTCGGCCTCCTGATCGCTCCGGTGGGGCTCTACATCCGGCGCGAGTTGGAGGATGCGCCGCTGTTCAAGGCGTCGACCCACGCGGCGGAGGCGCCGATCCGCTCTGTCCTGCGCGAGCATTGGCGCGCGGTGCTGACCGGCATGCTGGTGGTGATGTTGTGGACGGTCGCGCAATATGTCGCGAACTATTTCCCGACCTTCGCGGCGCGCGAGCTGAAGATGTCGCTGTCGCAATCCTACCTCGGTCCCGTCACCGTCGGCACGGTGCTGTTGTTCTGCCCGCTCGTCGGGATGCTGGCCGATCGCTTCCGTCGCCGGCGCATCATGATCGTCGGTGCCGCGGGTCTCGCGCTCGTCGCCTATCCGGCCTTCGCTTACCTGATCGCTTCGCCGACGCCGGAGCGGCTGGTTCTCAGCCAGGTCGCGGTCGCGTTCTTCATGCTGATCTATACGGCGCCGGCCTCGGCGGTGCTGGCCGAACTGTTCCCGACCAGGGTCCGCGCCACCGGCATCTCGCTGACCTACAGCCTCGGTGTGGCGATCTTCGGCGGTTTCACGCCGGCGCTCATCACGGCGCTGATCAATTGGACCGGACAGCCGATCGCCGTTGCGTTCTATCTGGCCGGCGCGGCGCTGATCAGCCTGGCGATGGTGCTGACGCTGAAGGATCGGACCGGGGAGGCGCTGTCCTAAGCGCGAAGCGCGGAGAGATCCGCCGGCAGCATGCGCTTGAACAGATCCAGCATGCGGAGAGCATCTGCCGCCTGCAGCGAGATCGCATGACGGACCGCGGCGGCGATCTGGATCATCACCAGTTGCGAGAACGCGGTGAGGGCAGGGGCGGGCTGCCTGGGTGCGACGCGTCGCAGCGCGTCGCAGAGCAGGCCGGCGAGAAAGGCGACATCGTCCTCGTCGATCTCCTGCAGCGTTTTGTCGGCCTGTGTCGCCTGCCAGATGTGATGCATCACGGGATGATCGCGAAACATCTGGTAATAGCCGTCGGTGATCCGGATCAGCGCGGCGCGGAGGTCGGATAGATTCTTCATGTCGGCGAGATCACGCCGGACGCATTCACGGCCGATGGTGTTGCAGCGCTCCGCCAGCGTCCCGATCACGGCGCTCTTGTCCGGAAAATATTGATAGAGCGAGCCGAAGGCGATGCCCGTTCGCTCGACGATATCGCTCATCCGGAAGGCGTCGCTGCCCTTCTCGGTGAGGATCTCGGCGGCGGCAGTCAGGATGCGATCGAAGCGCTCCCGGCTCCGCTCCTGTGTCGGCACCAGCGGCGCGCGACGTCCGGCCGCATGCGCCGGTTTGCCCGTCCTGCTCTTCCGTTCCGGCATCGTGGTTCCCGCCATCTCCGCTTGACGTGAGAAATAAGAGAGTCTATCGCATTTATCAAATGCGAGAGATTATCGTGTTTAATGGAGGTGCTGGATGCGACAGGCGATCACGACCGGGCTTCTCTGGTTCTCGGCGATCGGGTGCGGCCTGATGGCAGGGGTCTATTTCGCCTTCTCGACCTTCGTGATGACCGCGCTCGGCCGCCTCGACCAGGCCGCGGGCATCGCGGCGATGAACGCCATCAATGTCGACATCGTGCGCTCGCCGTTCATGCCCTTGTTCCTCGGCACGACCGTGGCGGGCGCCGCATTGGCGGTGATGGGGGCGTTGCGCATCAGCGAGCCGGGAGCGGCAAGCATGATCGCCGGCGGTGGTCTTTACGTCATCGGCATGTTCGTCGTGACGGTCGCCTTCAATGTCCCGCTCAACAACGCGCTCGCGGCCGTGGGGGCGTCGACGCCGGACGCGGCTTCGGTGTGGGCGGCCTATCTGAAGGACTGGACCTTCTGGAACCATGTGCGCACGGTCGCATCGGTCCTCGCGAGCGTGTTCTGCATCGTCGCGCTTGTCTCCTAGCTTCGTGGTCCGGGTGAGCGATATCCGGGAATGCCGCGACGGACTCCTTGCATGTCGCTTCGCCGATCCCGGCTACGACACCTTGAGTTGCCCGTCGGGCAAAACACCCATGCGGTCGGTCAATCCGCGCCGCCGAATATATTCTCCTTTACCGAATTTCGGAAAC
>NZ_JASGFS010000072.1:0-29206 GCF_047605465.1 Bradyrhizobium sp.
GGCCGGCGGCACCGGCTCGGTGATCGAATATGCCGGCGAGGCCATCCGCGGCCTGTCGATGGAAGGCCGCATGACGGTCTGCAACATGTCGATCGAAGGCGGCGCGCGCGCCGGCCTCGTCGCGCCCGACCATAAGGCCTACGACTTCCTGCGCGACCGTCCGAAGTCGCCGAAGGGCGCCGCCTGGGACGCCGCGTTGCGCTATTGGGAAGGCCTGCGCTCCGACGAGGGCGCGCATTTCGACCACGAACTGCGGCTCGATGCGGCCAAGCTGCCGCCGATCGTGACCTGGGGCACGAGCCCCGAGGACGTGATCTCGGTGACCGGCATCGTGCCCGATCCCGACAAGATCGAGGACGAGGCCAAGCGCATCTCCAAGCATCGCGCCTTGAAGTACATGGGCCTGACCGCGGGCACGAAGATCACCGACATCAAGCTCGACCGCATCTTCATCGGCTCCTGCACCAACGGCCGCATCGAGGATCTGCGCGCGGCAGCGAAGATCGCGGAAGGCAAGACCGTGTCGGCGCATGTCAACGCCATGGTCGTGCCGGGCTCCGGCATCGTGAAGGAGCAGGCCGAGGCCGAAGGTCTGGACAAGATCTTCATCAAGGCCGGCTTCGAATGGCGTGAGCCGGGCTGCTCGATGTGCCTTGCCATGAACCCGGACAAGCTGAGGCCGGAAGAGCGCTGCGCTTCCACCTCGAACCGCAACTTCGAGGGCCGCCAGGGCTTCAAGGGCCGCACGCATCTGGTGTCGCCGGCCATGGCCGCCGCTGCCGCGATCGCCGGTCACTTCGTCGACGTCAGGGACTGGCGCTAGGCGACTGCCTGCAATTGTAACGATCGCGGCAAACCGCGGTTAATCGGCATCGCCGACATTGCGTCCTCGCGACGATTTCGCGGGGACGCAGCCATGGCCAACAAGCCTGAATATGTCGACCTGATCAGCGACGCGACCCGCCAGCGCCGGCGCCGCGCGACGCCGCTGCGGATCGTGGCCAAGCCGGAGGTCGAGGAAACCTCGCGCCTCAGCCGCTGGCCGCCGGCGATGTTCAAGCAGTGGAAGCTCGAGACCTTGATGCGCTGGAAGCCGGCATCGTGGAAACCCAAGAACTGGCTTTAGCGGCGCGCGCCGTCATGCCCGGGCTTCGCTCCGGGCATCCGCGATCCTTGCGAGAATCCGGAACGTGAATGGCCGGGACGAGCCCGGCCGCGACGTGCGCGGATCAATCGCGCGCCTCACATCACCAATAGCGGTACGGACGGTGCCAGCGATGCCAATGGTGCCAGCGGCAGATGCGGCGCGGACCGTAATAGGTCCAGACCACCCTGCAGCGCCGCGGATACTGGTAATACGGATAGTAGCCGCCGTAGTAGCGCCGATGGAAATGGCGGTAGCCGTAATGGGGACGATAGCCCCAATGGCGGTGATAGCCGCCGTAATGACGGAATCCGCCATAGCGATAGCCGCCACCGTGATAGACGCGCGCCGCGCGGAAGCCACCGCCGCGGAAGCCGCCGCCATGGAAATGTCCTCCGCCGCCGCGGAAGCCGCCACCGTGAAAGCCGCCACCGTGTCCGCCACCGCCATGCCCGCCGCCGTGGCGAACCTGCGTGATCATGCCGTCGCTCGCGGCCTTCGCGGCCGGCAGCGCCGCCGGATTGATGGGAGTCATCGCTTCGGCACGACGCGCCGTCCCGGCCGACAGCATCAGCGTGGCAATGGCCGCGAGCCCGAGCAGGCGCATCGGGCGCTGCCCGAGCCTCAAATTCATCCGCATGGAATTCTCCCTGATCCGAACAGCTGCGACGCGACGTCCCGGCGCGCATCATCGCTGTTCATGTGCGGTCGCTCCCAACGTTAAATTAGGGACAGCGACGTGAACGCGTCATGAATGAACGACGGCGTTCGCGGCAACCGTTTCGGCGCAGTTCCGTGACGGAAAGATCTCTGACGGGAGGATTTCTGGATGACTGTCTACGCGATCGCACAACTGAAGATGAAGGACCGCGCGGCCTACGACCGTTATCAAGCGCGCTTCTTCGACGTGTTCAGGAAATTCAATGGACGGCTGCTCGCGGCCGACGAGACGCCGCGCCAGATCGAGGGCAAGTGGCCGTTCGACAAGCTCGTGATGATGTCGTTTCCCGACGAGGCTGCGTTTGCCGCGTTCTCGAACTCGCCGGACTATGTGGAGATCTCGCGCGATCGCAAGGCGGGCGCGGAGGCGGTCGTGCTGCTGGTCAACGGATTTGCGCCTGGTAGCTAGCGCCACCACGGCCCGTAGCCGAATACGAAGGGCACAGGCACGCCGTAGGCGTAAGGCCGGTAGTAGACAGGCCGCGCGTAATAATGCGGATCGCGGGGCGGCGTGTGCCGCGCGACGTCGATGTACGTTGAATGCCGACGCGCATCGAAGATCGCGGTTCCGGCCGAGGCATCCGGCGTCCGCGCGCCCTGCGCGATGGACGCGCGAGGCAGTCCGGCGGCAAGCCCGGCGATCACGACCAACGCCATCCATTTCATCATGACGATCTCCGCCCTCGACTTGCGGGCATCACGCGACCGCCTGCAAGCCAGAGAGGCCCGGCGTTCGCCGCGTCAGCCCCGGCGCCAGTAACAGCTCATATGCGGCACGATGACCGTGCCGCTCGGCCGGAATTCCTGCACATAGGTCGCGTTGCACTCACGGACCGCGTCCGGGCCCGGATTGTAGCGCGGATAGACCCCGTCCGGGCTGTAATAGGGCGTCACACGGATACGGGGCGGCGGCCGCCTGCGCGGCGGCGGAGCATCGGGCGAGGTCGCCTGGGCCAGCCGGATCTCCGGGCCGGCCGTCTGGGCCTGGGCATCGACGCAAAACTGCGAAAACAACCCCATGCAAAGTAGAAGCGCTGTTCCCGCCCGCATCGTGCCACCCACCTGAAACGTCCCCTGTCGAGGTGCCGTACGCTCCCCGTTTTGGCGGCGCGCGTCAACCTCGCCGCGCTTATAAAGCCGGATGCATGGCCGTGGAACCCACGCCGGCGCCAAATCCGTTCCGATGAAGTGGGAACGGGGCGCCGGCTTCGTGCTTCGACGCGTTTTCTTTCTGCGAACCGGTAGCCACGTCGTTCGAAAACGCTCTAAGACAGACCCATGTGGACAGACCTGAAAGCGCCCTCGCTGGCTGAGATGGAAGTGGTGGCGCACGACATTTTCGAGCGCCTCCCGGCACAGTTTCGCAAGCTCTGCGAAGGCGTCATCCTCCGCGTCGACGACTTCCCGACCGAGGAGGTCCTGGACGAGATGGGGTGCGAGAGCGAGTTCGACCTGCTCGGCCTGTTCCAGGGCATCGGCCTGCCGCAGCAGAGCCTCGGCGACGTGGCGCGGCTGCCCAACATGGTCTGGCTCTACCGCAGGCCGATCCTCGACTACTGGGCCGAGCACGATGAAACGATCGGCCACATCGTCCGCCACGTCCTGATCCACGAGATCGGCCACCATTTCGGCCTTTCGGACGACGATATGGCCGCGATCGAGGCTCAAGCAGACTAGACCTGCCGAATTCGGCCTAGGATTCGGCCTCCAATCACGATAAACAGCCGTTCCCCTGAACCCTATCCGGGAAGCGCAATCATGGACAAGTTCACCACGCTGGAAGGCGTCGCGGCACCGCTGAAGATCATCAATGTCGACACCGACATGATCATTCCGAAGCAGTACCTCAAGACCATCAAGCGCACCGGCCTCGGCAAGGGACTCTTCTCCGAGCAGCGCTACAAGGACGACGGCAGCGAGAACTCGGAATTCGTCCTCAACCAGCCTGCCTATCGCAACGCGAAGGTGCTGGTGGCCGGCGACAATTTCGGCTGCGGCTCCAGCCGCGAGCACGCGCCCTGGGCGCTGCTCGACTTCGGCATCCGCTGCGTGATCTCGACCTCGTTCGGCGACATTTTCTACAACAACTGCTTCAAGAACGGCATCCTGCCGATCCGCGTCTCCCAGGAAGATCTCGACAAGCTGTTCGACGATGCCGAGCGCGGCGCCAATGCGACGCTGACGATCGACCTGCCGAACCAGGAGATCCGCGGTCCCGACGGCGGCAAGGTCAAGTTCGAGATCGATCCGTTCCGCAAGCACTGCCTGATCAACGGCCTCGACGACATCGGCCTCACGATGGAGAAGAAGTCGTCGATCGACACCTACGAGGAAAAGCTCAAGCGCGAACGCGCCTGGGCCTGAGTACGATTTCGGTTCAAGCCCCGGCATCAGGATGCCGGGGCTTTTTCTTTGCCCTTTCGTCTTTCGCAGAACCGCTGATAGCTTCGACGCATGCTTCCCGACATCGTCACGTTCTGGCATGGCCCGATGGACGCACTGCGCCAGACCTGTCTGCGCTCGCAGCTCGTCGCCGGCCACAAGGTCACGGTCTACAGCTTCGATCCGATCCCCGGCCTGCCTGCCGGCGTCGGCAACGCGGACGCGGAGGCGATCCTGCCGCACGCCTTCTCCGAACGATTGCGGCCGCCGCAGCCGGACGGAAGCTGGCGCGACTGGACCACGCTTCAGTTCAGCGACTTCTTTCGCATGAAGCTGATGGCCAAGGGCCTCGGCCTCTGGCTCGACGCCGACGTGCTGCTGCTCAAGCCCGTCGCGATCGATCCGGCAAAACCCTATTTCGCCTGGGAGCGGCCGCGGCAGCTCGGCAATTCCGTGATCTATCTGCCGGCTGAACACGGCATCGTTCGCGCCTTCGAGGAGTTGATGGAGCAGGAGGAGCTCACGCCGAACTGGCTGTCGGTGCGCCATCGCCTCACCTTTGCGATGCATCGCCTGCGCGGCGGATCGAACCGTCTGTCCGACATCCGCATCGCGATCTTCGGACCCGCGGCGCTGACGGCGCTTGCCCGCCGTACCGGCGAGTTGCACCAGGCGCTGCCGAAACAATCCTTCTACGCCGTGCATGCCGAGCCGAGACTTTTTTTCGAACCGTCGAGCTATCTCGGCATCGTCACCGACCCCAAGGTGATCGGCCTGCACATTTCCGGCAAGGGACGCAGCAAGCAGCCGCCGATCGCGGGCAGCCTGTATGCCTGGGCGACGGAGCGGTTCGCGTAGCTCTCTTGGCGCTGCCGGTCCGAAGCCTCGCTGATGCGGCGAGATGGGTCCGGCGCTGCGCAGCAGCGTTGCAGGCCGCAGCGCGTCCGGGACATGCGGGCTGGATTTGATCCAGCGCAACGCGCTTCTGCACCATTGTGCCTAGTCTTGCTTCCATTCCGCTGTCCGAATGGAGCTTCGCATGAGCACCGCAAGCAAATCTTACCCCGTTGTCCAGGACCTCATCGAATCCTTCGCCGGCTGGCTGAAGCACCGCCGCGAGCTGAGCGAGATCCGGCAGCTCGACCGCTCCGATTTCGACCGCATCGCGCACGACCTCAAGATCGCGCCTGACGACCTCGAGCAGCTGGTTCGTCACGGCAGGCACGCTGCCGACGAACTGCCGAAGATGCTGGAACAGCTTGGGATCAGCGCCGAGCGGCTCGGCCGCGCGCAGCCCCTGCTGCTGCGTGACATGGAGCGGGTCTGCTCGCTCTGCCACCACAAGGGACAGTGCGACCGCGATCTCGCCAGCGGCACCGCTGCAGCGAACTACCACGGCTATTGCGACAACGCATCGACGCTGGAAGCGCTCGACCGCGCCGATCTCACGCCGCGGTAAGACGGCGACGTCGCGCGGACGCATCGCCCGGCCAAATCAGCCCGAGCGATCAGAAGCCGACGGTTTCGTTCATGTAGAACGTGTTGAGGATGCTGATCCGGTCGCGATCGGTCTGGATCGGCGGGCGGCCATGCCAGCTCATCCGGGTCAGCGTATGATAGGCCTTCAGCACCACGAAGGCGTATCCGACATTGGGCAGGAACGGGATCGTCTTCACTGGCTCGAGGCAATAGGAGCCGACGTGAAACAGGCCCTTGAGGGATGCCTGATAGAGCGTCGTTCCCAAATTCTCCTGGCTGGCGTCGGGCGGACAATAGAGCTGCATCGTCACGACCTTCTTGCGCGTGTCCGGATGCGGCTTGATCTGGTAGCCGTCGCGGTCGACGTAGACCACCGGTTTTGCGACCAGGGTCAGGTCGGCGGCACTCGCCACCTTGTCGCCGCGGGCCCGGATCTCCAGCCCGTCATGAAGTCTCCTGCGGATGGCCTGCGTGACGCTCTCCGACGTCAGCATGGCCGACACCGCGGCCCATGCGGGCCGCAGCGACGCATCGATCTTGTCGACGTTCTCGCCGTAGAGGCGCAGCGCCATGCGGGTCCCCGTGCCCGTGATCGGATCGTATCCCTGGGTGGGGATGTTCCGGATCAGGTCGCGGTAAAAATCCTTCGGAAAGAAATTCCCGAAGACGATGTGGGGAAAGGGCGAGGAGAAATGATCGGCCGCTTCGATGCTCGCGACCGCATGCGCGGTGAGCTCGTCGACCAGGCTTGTATCGATAGTCTCCGCAAGTGCCGTCATGAGGACCCCTCAGAGCGCGCTCGAAGCTTTATCAGTTCAACTGAAACCGTCTTGGATCACAACCAGAATATGCAATGCCGCATCCTGCAGCCTCTTGCTCACGCGAGTCAACCATACTGCCGTGACGACGCGGTCACGCTTCCATGAGCGAGCAGCTCGAACGCCTCAGGCAGGCCGCGGGCCCATCGCGACGAGACATCGATTCGGCGGCATGTCGGCCGGAGTTTCGCGCCCGTCAGCCTTTGCTCATCGCGGCGATCGCATCCGCGATCTCGATCGTGCGCCGCGCCATGTCGGCGTGCAGGCGCTCGACCATCGCGCCATCGAGCCGGATCGCACCGCGCGAGACGTTTTCGGGCAGCTCGAACGCCGCGATGATCTTGCGTGCGCGCGCGACTTCGTCCTCGGGCGGCGTGAAGATGGCGTTGCAGGCCTCGATCTGCGACGGATGGATCAACGTCTTGCCGTCGAAGCCGAGATCGCGGCCCTGCGCGCATTCGGTGGCGAAGCCGTCCGGATTGGCGATGTCACTATAGGGGCCGTCGAGCATCTCGAGGCCATGGGCGCGCGTCGCCAGGATGCAATGGGTGATCATCGGGATCATCGCGGCGCGGCCCGGCAGCATCTTGATGCGCGTTTCCCGCGAAATGTCGTTCGGTCCGAACACGAAGCCGGACAGGCGCGTGCTGGAATCGCGACCGGCGTCGGCCAGTTCCTCCGCATGCAGCACCGCGCGCGCGGTCTCGATCATGGCCCAGACCTTGACGGTCGGCGCGGCGCCGAGTTCGGCGAGCCGGTTGCCGATGGTCTGGAGGTCCTCGACGCTCGACACCTTTGGAACCACGATCCCGTCCGGCGACGCCTTGGCGGCCATCGCGACGTCGTCGGCCCACCACGGGGTGTCGAGGCCGTTGGTCCGGATCAAAATCTCGCGCTTGCCGAAGCCCTTGGCCGCGATCGCGGCGGCGATCTGGTCGCGCGCCACCGCCTTGGCATCGGGCGCGACGGAATCTTCCAGATCGAGGATCAGGCCGTCGGCGGCGAGATTGCGCGCCTTTTCCAGCGCGCGGGGGTTGGAGCCGGGCATGAACAAATGGCTGCGGCGCGGGCGGGTCATGCAGGCGTTCCTTGCGGTTTCCTCGAGCGATCTTTCCCCGGAGGCGATAGCATCTGGCATGCCTATTCGAAAGGCTTGTTCACCCCTGCGGTATATGGTTAGGCATAGGCCATGATCACATTCCCGAAGTCCTTGCTCGAAGGCTACAAGGCCTTCGCCACCCAGCGGCTGCCGACCGAGCAGAGCCGCTATCGCGAGCTGTCGGTGAAGGGACAGTTCCCCGAAGTGATGGTGATTGGCTGCTGCGACAGCCGCGTCTCGCCCGAGGTGATTTTCGACGTCGGTCCGGGTGAGCTGTTCGTCGTTCGCAACATCGCCAACCTGGTGCCGGTGTATCAGCCCGACGGCAACGCGCACGGCGTCTCGGCCGCGCTGGAATATGCCGTGACGGTGCTGAAGGTGAAGCACATCGTCGTGCTGGGGCACGCGCAATGCGGCGGCATCCGCGCCTTCGTCGACAAGATCGAGCCGCTCACCCCCGGCGATTTCATCGGCAAATGGATGCAGATGTTCATCAAGCCGGGCGAAGTGGTCGAGCAGCGCGACCACGAGACGATGGCGCAATTCGTCGAGCGTATCGAGAAGGCGGCCGTGTTCCGCAGCCTCGAGAACCTGATGACGTTCCCGTTCGTGCGCAAGGCGGTCGAGAGCGGCCAGATGCAGACGCACGGCGCCTATTTCGGCGTCGCGGAGGGAACTCTCTTCGTGCTCGACAAGGCGACCAAGGAATTCAAGAGCGCGCGGAGCGTGACCTAGCGCAACCGCGCCGAAAAGCCGTCGCGGTGAGGAGCGCGAAACGCGCGCCTCGAACCATGAGGCTCCGACTTCGCGTTTGGCGATCCTTCGAGATGCCCGCCGATGGCGGGCTCCTCAGGACGAGGCGAAGTGGACGGCGGCAGACAATCTCGCAGCTCGGCAAAGGCGCAACGCGCGGTGCCGACCAACTGTCGCGGCGAAGCACAGGTGGCGGGCACGCTTCGCGTTGCCCACCCTGCGAGACCTGGGCCGGCTCTTACGCCGCCTTCTTCTTCGCGCTGATCAGCTTGCGGTTGATCAGCACTTCCGCGATCTGGATCGCGTTGAGCGCAGCGCCCTTGCGCAGATTGTCCGACACGCACCACAGCACGAGACCGTTCTCCACCGTCGCGTCCTCGCGGATGCGGCTGATGTAAGTGGCGTCCTCGCCGGCCGCCTCGTAGGGCGTGGCGTAGCCGCCGGGCTCCTGCTTGTCGATGACGAGACAGCCGGGCGCCTTGCGCAGGATCTCGCGCGCCTCGTCGGCCGTGATCGGGTTCTCGAACTCGATGTTGACGGCCTCGGAGTGGCCGACGAACACGGGAACGCGGACGCAGGTGGCGGAGAGCTTGATCTTGGGATCAAGGATCTTCTTGGTCTCCGCCATCATCTTCCACTCTTCCTTGGTGTAGCCGTCCTCCATGAAGACGTCGATGTGGGGGATGACGTTGAAGGCGATGCGCTTGGGGAATTTCTTCGCGATCAGCTCGTCATTGGTGTAGACGGCCTTGGTCTGCGAGAACAATTCGTCCATCGCGTCCTTGCCGGCGCCCGAGACCGATTGATAGGTCGAGACGACGACGCGCTTGATGGTCGCCTTGTCGTGCAGCGGCTTCAGCGCGACGACGAGCTGCGCGGTCGAGCAGTTCGGGTTGGCGATGATGTTCTTCTTCGCAAAACCCTTGGTGGCGTCCGCGTTCACTTCCGGCACGATCAGCGGCACGTCCGGATCCATGCGCCAGGCCGAGGAATTGTCGATCACGACGACGCCGGCGGCGCCGATCTTCGGCGACCATTCCTTCGACACCGAGCCGCCCGCCGACATCAGGCAGATGTCGACGTCGGAGAAGTCGTAGTGCTCGAGCGCTTTGACCTTCAGCGTACGGTCGCCATAGGAGACCTCGACGCCGACGCTGCGGCGCGACGCCAGGGCCACGACCTCGTCTGCGGGGAATTTGCGCTCGTCCAGGATGTTGAGCATTTCCCGCCCGACATTGCCGGTCGCGCCGACCACTGCGACTTTGTAACCCATCGTTCACTCTCCGACGAAAAAGCCCTTCCCGCGAGCTGATGCTTAAACAGGAAGAGCAGCGCTTCTATGCGAGAACCGGCCTCAAGACAACGTTGGACCATGCCTGAAGGCCGTGGATGCAATCGCCTGAGGCCAGCACGGCCGCACCTCCCACCTGGACTGCCATCCATCTGGCGCTGGCCGGCTTCGCCGACGAAGTCGTCGGCACGCTGGCGCGCCTGTTCGCCTATGTGGGGGCGCTCGCCCTGTTTGCCATCCTCGGCCTCGCGGCACTGGGCCAATTGCCCGACCTGCGCGACGAGTCCGCGCCGAAGCCGGGGTGGAGCGTCGCCGAGCGGTCGCACCCGGCCTTCGCCCTCAGCAAGCTCGATTCATCAGACAAGACAGTATCTTACACCATTTTCCGGCACCCCGAAGGTGGCCGCCGGGACGTCCTGCGCTGGACCGGCGATGCGGACAGGCAGCTAGCCGAGCTCGACATCTACCGTGAGGGCGGCGAATTCGACGTGACCCGTCCGGCGACCGCCGACCTCGCCGCGCGGATGGGCATCGCCGGGGACACCCCGCTCGAACAGGCCGGCCTCATCGACACGAAGTTCGGCCCCGTCGTCCTGTTCCGGCCCACCGGCACGGCGAAGGGAGCGCAGGCCTGCCTCGGCTATCTCAAGCGCAACGAGGAGCCGGCGCTGCAGATTTCGGGCTTCTCCTGCCAGGGCGACACCCTGCCCGCCCAGCGCGCGGCGATCGCCTGCACGCTGAACCGGCTGACACTTCTGGCCTCCGGCAACGAGCCGAAGCTCGCGGAATTCTTCGCCCACGCCGAACTCAAACGGAAGCCGTGCAGCCTGGCGGGCTCGGCGGACTGGCTCCTGGGCGTCGACAACGCGCAATTGCGCGGAGCGCTTTGACCGGCATCAAGCTCAAGTAGCTGGTATTGATGCAACTTTTGCCAGCGCGCACGATTATTCCGCCATGGTGTGACCCAATAGACCTAGTTGCGGCCGCCCCGACCGGGCTAGTATGGGAATGAAATTCGACTGGCGGCCTGCCGCCTGAAGGGGACGTGATGAGCTCGAAATTCTCTGCGGCGAACAAATTGGCGACCTGGCTTGCGGCGGGCGCCGTTCTTGCCGTGTCGTCCCTCGCGACGCCGGCCTCGGCCGACACCAAGACCAAGCAGCGCTACGACGATCGCGGCCGCCATTATTACGGTCCGAGCGGCCCCAACGCGGTCTACCAGCAGGGTCGCACCCGCATTTACGTCAGCAAGCGCTCCTGGCTCGACGGCGGCACCGAGGTCAATCCGGGCGACCGCAAGTTCAGCGACTATGCCTTCCCGCCGGCCGTGGGCTATCCGTCCTTCGCCCGCGAGAACCTCAACCGGCCGATTGATCGCCAGCCGCTCAGCCCGCCGTCCGACGTCGGCGGCTATCCGCAGAATTTCCCGCTGTACTGAGGCGGACCTCACGACCGAATCAAGAGGCCGGGCTTGCGCCCGGCCTTTTTGTTTGTGTCGCAGAGAGAGAGAGACGAGGCCCGTCAGGTCTCCGGCCGGAGCAGCCTCACGAATTGGCCGCCGGGTCGTAACGCCGGCAGAAGTCTTCGATCGCCTCGGAGCGGAAATCGGCGAGACGTTCGAAGATGAGGTCGTCCGGCCAATCCCACCAGGCGATACGGCCGAGGCTCTCCGCGACAGCGTCATCGAAGCGCTTGCGGATGGCACGCGCGGGAACACCGCCGACGATGGTGTAGGGTGCGACATCGCGGCTGACGACCGCGCCCGCCCCGATCACCGCGCCGTCGCCGACCGTCACGCCCGGCAGCAGGATCGCGGCGTGGCCGATCCAGACATCGTTGCCGACGACGACGCGGTCGCCGCGGCGGTCCGCGAAGAAATCGCGGTCGCGGGACGCTGTCGCCTCGTAATATTCCGGGCAATAGGTGAAGCGATGCTGGGACGGACGGCCCATCGGATGATTCGGCGCGCCGATCCGCACCGAATTGGCGATGGCCGTGAACTTTCCGATCACGGCATCGGCGACATCGCAATTCTCGCCGAGATAGGAATAGTCGCCGAGCGCGGAATATTCGATGCGGGTGTTGGCGAGAATTTCGCAACGCCGCCCGATCTGCGCCTCGCGCTGGCGTACCGTTTCATGGACGATCGTTTCCGCGATCTTGGGGCGATGCGCATCCATAAAGCGGCTCCTGAGGTGTCGTAGGGGACGGCACGGCAGGGTGGGCAAAGGCGCCGAGCGCCGCGACCACCATCTCTCGACGTCGCGATCGAAGGGGTGGACACGCTGTCGCTTCGCCCACCCCTTGCGATTGCGGTGCTTGCCGCTACGCGTGCAGCTTCTGCAGTTCCTTCAGGATCGCTTCGCCCATCTGCGTGGTCGAGGCCGCGGTCGTGCCTTCCGACTTGATGTCGGCGGTGCGCAGGCCGCTGGCGAGCACCGCGGCGATCGCGGCATCGACCTTGTCGGCAAGCGCGCCCATGTCGAAGGAGTAGCGCAACGCCATGCCGAAGGACGAGATCATCGCGATCGGATTGGCGAGGCCCTGGCCCGCGATGTCCGGCGCCGAACCGTGCACGGGCTCGTACAGCGCCTTGCGCTTCTTGCTCTTGACGTCGACCTCGCCGAGCGAGGCCGAGGGCAGCATGCCGAGCGAACCGGTGAGCATCGCCGCGATGTCGGAGAGCATGTCGCCGAACAGATTGTCGGTGACGATGACGTCGAACTGCTTCGGCCATTTCACCAGCATCATGCCGCCGGAATCGGCGAGCTGGTGCTCGAGCGTGACGTCGGCATATTCGCGCTTGTGGACCTGGGTCACGACCTCGTTCCAGAGCACGCCGGACTTCATGACGTTGCGCTTCTCCATCGACGTCACTTTGTTCTTGCGCACCTTGGCAAGGTCGAAGGCGACGCGGGCGATGCGCTCGATCTCATAGGTGTCGTAGACCTGGGTATCGATGGCGCGCTTCTGGCCGTTGCCGAGATCGGTGATGGTCTTGGGCTCGCCGAAATAGACGCCGCCGGTGAGCTCGCGCACGATGACGATGTCGAGGCCCTCGATCGCCTCGCGCTTCAGGCTGGAGGCATCCGCCAGCGCCGGGTAGCACACAGCCGGGCGGAGATTGGCGAACAGGCCGAGATCCTTGCGCAGGCGCAGCAGGCCGGCTTCGGGGCGCACCTCATAGGGCACCGCATCCCACTTCGGACCGCCGACCGCGCCGAAGATCACGGCGTCGGCGTCCTTGGCCTTGACCATGTCGCCCTCGGAGATCGACACCTTGTGCGCATCATAGGCGGAGCCGCCGACGAGGCCGGTGTCGGTCTCGAACTTGGCGATCCCGGCCGCATTGAGCCAGTCGATCAGCCGCTTCACCTCGCCCATCACCTCGGGGCCGATACCGTCGCCGGGGAGCAGCAGCAGTTTGTGGGTCGCCATGGTCGTCACCTCAGATTTTCTCGTCCTTGCCGGGCTTGACCCGGCAATCCAGCCTTCTCAGAGACGGGATGCCCGGGGCGAGCCCGGGCATGACGAACGGGGATGAATTCGGCCGGAGTGCTAGAGCGGTGTTGCGCGCTTGGCAAGACACCATTGCCGCGTCGCGGCTGTGCAAGGCCGGCAGGGCCTGCCACTATGCGCGCGCCGGAGTCCCCCCTTGCACGCCCCTGACCGCCCCCAGATCCACGACCGTCCCGCCCGGCTGATCCTGATCCTGTCGCTGGCCGCGACGGTCGGGCTCGGCATCGGCCGCTTTGCCTATGCGCTGGTGCTGCCGGACATGCGGGAGTCGCTGCAGTGGTCGTATTCGGCGGCCGGTTTCATGAACACCATCAACGCCGTCGGCTACCTCGTGGGCGCGCTGATCGCTTCGCGGCTGATCCGGCGCGTCGGCTGGTCGGTCGCCATCCGCGGCGGAACCCTGGCCTGCCTCGCGGCACTCGCGGTGTGCGCGCTGACCGGCAATTTCGTCGCACTCAGCCTGGCGCGTCTCGTCCTGGGCATCGGCGCCGCCCTCGGCTTCGTCGCCGGCGGCGCGCTGGCCGCGACCATCGCGCAGTCGCATCCCGAGCGGGCGAATTTCCTGCTCAGCCTGTTCTACGCCGGGCCCGGTATCGGCATTCTCGGCTCCGGCCTGATCGCGCCGTTCACGCTGCAATGGTTCGGGCCGGGCTCGTGGTGGATCGTGTGGTGGGCGCTGACGCTGCTGTCCGCGGCGATGACCGTTCCGCTGTTCCTGATCCGCATCGAGAGCAGCGCGCGCTTCGCCGAGGCGAGCCGCGCGTCATTCGCGATCCTCCCCGTGCTGCTCTACCTCGCCGGCTACTTCCTGTTCGGCGCGGGCTATATCGCCTACATGACTTTCATGATCGCCTATGTGCGCGACGGCGGCGGCGATGCGACGGCGCAGGCGTCGTTCTGGGGCCTGATCGGCATCAGCGCCTTCGTGACGCCCTGGGTCTGGCGCCGCGTGCTCGCGCTCGATCGCGGCGGGCTCGCGACCGCCATCATCCTCGGCGCCAACGCGATCGGCGCCGGCCTGCCGATGCTCGGACATTCGACGGCGTGGCTCGCGGTCTCGGCGGTGGTGTTCGGCGTCGCCTTCTTCGCCGTGGTCAGCTCGACCACCGCCTTCGTGCGCTTCAATTATCCGCCGGAGATGTGGCCGACCGCGATCGCAGCGATGACGATCTCATTCGGCATCGGCCAGACGCTGGGACCGCTGGCGGTCGGCGCGATCACCGATGCGCTGGGCAGCCTGTCCTATGCGCTGAACGTGTCGGCGGCACTGCTCGCGCTCGGCGCGGTGGCGGCGCTGTGCCAGCGCAAGGTGGGACCTGCCTAGCTGTCATTCCGGGGCGCGCACCGCGCGAACCCGGAATCAATTCATCCATCAACGCTGTGACCCGATCGATTCCGGGTTCTCGCTTCGCGAGCCCCGGAATGACGAGCCATCAACTCCCGCTGAATGAATTGTAGCCCTGGTCCTCCCAGTAGCCGCCCTTGTAGTCGTTGGTGACTTCCATCGAGACCACGTATTTCGGGTTCTTGAAGCCGAGCTTGGTCGGCACGCGGATCTTCATCGGGAAACCGTAGGCGCGCGGCAGGATCTCGTTGGCGTATTTGAACGTCATCTGCGTCTGCGGATGCAGCGCCGTGCGCATGTCGAGCGGCGAATTGTAGCCGTCCTTGTCGGCGCACTGGAACCAGACATATTTCGCGCGGGTGTCGGCGCCGATCAGCTTGAGGAAATCGCGCAGCGGCGTGCCGGTCCAGCTTCCGATCGCGCTCCAGCCCTCGACGCAGATGTGACGCGTGATCTGGGTGACCTGCGGGAGCTTGTGCAATTCCGGCAGCGTCCAGGACTTCTTGTTGTCGACGAGGCCGCGGACCTCGAGCTTCCAGTCGTCGCCGTCGACCTCCGGCGCGTCGTCGAGATCGTAATAGGCGTTGAACGGAAACGGCTTCGTGATCGCGCTTTCGGGGAAGGTCGGCGCGAGCGCATCCGGATTGAAGATGAGCGCCTGCACGGCGTCGTTGAATTTCGAGACCTTCGCCAGCAGGGTTTCCGCCGATGACGAATCGACCACGTCGCAGCCGGTGAGCAGCGTCAAGGCGCCGAGGCTGGCGCCGCCGGCGATGAAGCGGCGGCGGGTGAGGTCCGGCATCGTCTTCAGCGAGTCCTTGATCAGCAGCCGCTTGTCGATGCCGGGAATGAGGAACGAGCGCTTGGCCATGGCTGTTTCCCCTCAACGTCCGATGATCATCGCGCGCAGGCTCTTCGGCACCAGCAGCGCGAGCAGGACGTGGACGACGAGGAACGCGCAGATCGCGGCCATGCAGAAGAAATGGACGTAGCGCGCGGTCGGATAGTCGCCGAACAGCATCACCAGATAATAGAGCTGGACCGGCTTCCACATCGACAGGCCGGACAGCACGATCAGCACGCCGACCACGATGATGCCGGCATAGAGCAGGCGCTGCACGTAATTGTAGACGGTGAGGTCGTCATGGCCGAGCCTGAAGGTCAGCGCCGCCCTGACGTCGTGAAGCACGCCTCCGGGGGTGATCGGCAGGAGCTTCCTGCGGAAGCGGCCCGTCGCGAAGCCCGTGACCAGATAAGCGAAGCCGTTGATCATCAGCAGCCACATCGCCGCGAAATGCCAGAGCAGGCCGCCGCCGAGCCAGCCGCCGAGCGTGTACTCGCGCGGGAAGCTGAAACCGAACAGCGGCGAGGCGTTGTAGATTTGCCAGCCCGACAGGATCATCAGGATCATGGCGAGGGCGTTGACCCAGTGCATGATGCGGACCCAGGCCGGCTGGATCACTTTGGCCGGAGTGGCCCTGACCTGATCGTCGGTTACGGTGAGGCTCGACATGGTGGTTCCGTCCTGAGGCCGCGTGTCAGCGAATATACGCCGGTCGCTCCGCTTTCGTTACGCCGGAGCCGCCATCGGATCGGAATCGGCGGGACGTCGCGGTCACAAAAAGGCGAGCCGGGACGCCCGGCCCGCCTTTTCGTCGCATCCTGTTTCGGGAATGAAAGAGGACGCCGCGGTGTTACGTCGCGGGCATCAGCACGGTGTCGACCACATGGATCACACCGTTCGACTGGTTGACGTTGGAGATTGTCACCATCGACGTGCCGCCCTTGGCATCGACGATCCAGGTCTTGCCATCCTGCTTCTTCACCGTCAGTTCCTCGCCTTCGGCGGTCTTCAGCTTCTTGCCGTCGGTGAGGTCGGAAGCTTCGAGCTTGCCGGGCACGACATGGTAGGTGAGGATCTTGGTCAGGGTCGCCTTGTTCTCGGGCTTGACGAGATTGTCGACCGTGCCGGCCGGCAGCTTGCCGAAGGCGGCGTTGGTCGGCGCGAACACCGTGAACGGGCCCTTGCCTTCAAGTGTCGGCACCAGACCGGCGGCCTTCACGGCTGCAACCAGCGTGGTGTGATCCTTCGAATTGACCGCGTTCTGGACGATGTTCTTCGACGGGAACATCGCGGCGCCGCCGACCATGACGGTCTTCTCCTCGGCCCGCACGGGCGCGACCACGGTCGCGGTGATGGCCAGGGCGCTGAAGGCTGCGGCGGCGAGATAGGCAATGCGCTTCGACATGGAAACTCTCCCGATTGGATTGTGACCGGCGATCGCCGGTCTTTGCGTTGGGGCAACAACGGCGCTTGCGGCTTTCTTGCGTGAGGCAGCAGCGCCGTCGTTGGCCGAACTACGGGAGGGTTCGCGGGCTGGTTTCGGACAAAAATTCTTTGTGATGCGTGAAACTTCGCGGCGGCGCGTCCGTGTGCGAAGAAGCGCCCGACATACGTGGCTGTCGCCCGGAAAAACGTCGCGCGGTGCGAGATGCACGCGCAAGCCGTGCTGACGGTGCCTTAGGGTGGGCCAAGGCGCGAAGCGCCGAGCCCACCATCTGTCGCGGCCTGATACATTTCGCGGGCACGCTTCGCTCTGCCCACCCTGCGGCAGTTGTGTCCGTGGCGGCCGTTTGCCGCGCCTCAATCCCGATTGTGCGGCGTCTGGATGAAACCGCGATTGTGCGTCGGGCTGATCAGCAGCTCGTTGATGCACACGCGCGGCGGCATGCTCGCGATGAACGCGATGGTGCGGCCGAGATCTTCGGACTGCAGCATCTTCGCCTGCTCCGCCTCGCTCGGCACCACCGGCCGCAGTTTCAGGATCGGCGTCGCCACCTCGCCCGGCATCAGGCAGCAGGCGCGGAGCCCGTTGACGCATTCGTCCATGTTGAAGGAATGGGTCAGCGCCAGTACCGCATGTTTGGTGGTGGTGTAGGCGGGACCCGGCATCTTCGAAACGTGACGGCCGGCCCATGACGAGACGTTGATGATCGACCCGTCCTGTTGCTTGCGCATCGTCGGCAGCACCGCGCGCATGCAATAGAGCACGCCGTTGAGATTGACCTGGACCAGCTTGTCCCAGCCGTCCAGTTCCATGTCCTTCCAGCTGCGCTTCGGGACATTGATACCGGCATTGTTCACCAGCAGGTCGATCCGGCCATGCTTGGCGACGATCCGATCGGCCGCCTTCTGGGCTTCGGCCGCGTCGGACACGTCCAGCGCGAGGGCCTCGGCCGACCCGCCCGCCTTGGCGATCTTCGCGACCACGGCATCCAGGGCATCCTTGCGGCGGCCGGAAATCACCACCGTCCAGCCGTCGGCCGCGAGCGCTTCGGCGCCGGCCTCCCCGATCCCGCTGCCGCCTCCCGTGACCCAGGCCACGCGTTTCCCATTCTTGGTCATGCCAACTGTCTCCGTTGCTTCATTGGGGCGGTTTTTGCTAATCCAGCCCTCGGTTTTGACCGGCCTTGTCTTACGAGCCTTGCCGTCGAGGAAATCTTGCATGAACCAAGCAGCCAACGCCAATCTGTTTTCCCGCCTGTTCGACGGCCTCGACGATCCCAAGCGGCTCGCGATCGAGACGCAGGACGGCGCCCATATCAGCTATGGCGATCTGATCGCGCGGGCCGGGCAGATGGCGAATGTGCTGGTCGCTCGCGGCGTGAAGCCCGGCGATCGCGTCGCGGTGCAGGTCGAGAAATCCGTGGCGAATATCGTGCTGTATCTCGGCACGGTGCGGGCGGGCGCGGTCTATCTGCCGCTCAACACCGCCTATACGCTGAACGAGCTCGACTATTTCATCGGTGACGCCGAACCGTCGCTGGTGGTCTGCGATCCCTCCAAGGCCGAGGGCCTCGCCCCGATCGCCGCCAAGGTCAAGGCCAGGGTTGAAACGCTCGGGGCTGACGGCAAGGGCTCGCTGACCGCGGCCGCCGACAAGGCGAGCAGCGAGTTCACCACGGTGTCGCGGGCCGGCGATGATCTCGCCGCGATCCTCTACACGTCGGGCACCACCGGCCGCTCCAAGGGCGCGATGCTGACCCACGACAACCTCGCGTCGAATTCGCTGAGCCTGGTCGGCTACTGGCGCTTCACCGACAAGGACGTGCTGATCCACGCATTGCCGATCTACCACACGCACGGCCTGTTCGTGGCGACCAACGTGACGCTGTTTTCGCGGGCGTCGATGATCTTCCTGCCGAAGCTCGATCCGGACCTGATCATCAAGCTGATGGCGCGCGCCACGGTGCTGATGGGCGTGCCGACCTTCTATACACGGCTTCTGCAGAATCCCGCGCTGTCGCGCGAGACCACGAAGCACATGCGGCTTTTTATCTCGGGCTCGGCGCCGCTGCTGGCCGAAACCCATCGCGAATGGTCGGCGCGCACCGGCCATGCCGTGCTCGAGCGCTACGGCATGACCGAAACCAACATGAACACGTCGAATCCCTATGACGGCGAGCGCGTGCCCGGCGCAGTCGGCTTCCCGCTGCCCGGCGTCTCCGTGCGCGTGACCGAGCCCGAGACCGGCAAGGAATTGCCGCGCGAAGAGATCGGCATGATCGAGGTCAAGGGCCCGAACGTCTTCAAAGGCTACTGGCGCATGCCGGAGAAGACCAAGTCCGAATTCCGCCCCGACGGCTTCTTCATCACCGGCGACCTCGGCAAGATCGACGGCAAGGGCTATGTCCACATCCTTGGCCGCGGCAAGGATCTCGTGATCTCCGGCGGCTTCAACGTCTACCCGAAGGAGATCGAGAGCGAGATCGACGCCATGCCGGGCGTGATCGAATCCGCCGTGATCGGCGTGCCCCACGCCGATTTCGGCGAGGGCGTGACGGCGGTTCTCGTCTGCAACAAGGGCGCCGAGGTGAGCGAGGCTTCGGTGCTGAACGCGCTCGACGGACGACTCGCCAAATTCAAGATGCCCAAGCGCGTCTTCGTCGTCGACGAGCTGCCGCGCAACACCATGGGCAAGGTTCAGAAGAACGTCCTGCGCGACACCTACAAGGACATCTACGCGAAGAAATAGACCGTGGTGGGTGACGCCTCCGGCTGACCCGTCCGGCGATGACTCTCGCCGTCATTGCGCGAAGCTCTTGGGACGAAGCAATCCGGACTGTCGCCGCTCAGGGATTCCGGATGACGTCGCTGCGCTCGCAATGACCGAGTGGGCAGGGCTACTGTCCGCCGACCAGGCTCATCACGAACCGGCTGCCGACGATGAAGAGATAGCAGCCGAACGCCACTTCGAGCGTTCGCTTCGACATCGCATGCGCGGCTTTCACACCCAACGGTGCGGTGACGAGACTCATCGGCATCACCAGCACGGCCCCGATCAGCGAGACGTAGCCGAGCGCGAACGGGACCTGCAGCGCGGCAACGCTCGGATAGGTCGCGGCCGCCGGCCAGCCGGCGTAGATGTAGCCAAGCGCGCCGGGAATCGAGATCAACACGGCGAGCGCCGATGACGTCGCCACGGCCTGGTGGATCGGCCGGCCGTAGAACGTCATCAAGAGGTTCGAAAACAACCCGCCGCCGATGCCCATCAGCGTCGAGAGGATGCCGACGCAGAAGCCGTAGACGCGCATCAACGGGCCCTTCGGCAGATCGTCGCCGAACTTCCAGCCTTCGCGCGCGAAGACGAGCCGGGCGGCCGCCGAATAGGCAACGCAGACGAAGACGATCTTGAACAGCCGCTCCGGCGCGTAGCGCGCGACGACGCTGCCGGCAACGACGCCGATCACGATCGGCAGCCACCAGACGCGAAGGATGGTCAAGTCGACGGCGCCGCGCTTGTAATGCGCCTGGAACGACCGGATCGAGGTCGGGATGATCACCGCGAGCGAGGTGCCGACGCAGAGCGGCATCCGCACCTCGAGCGGCACGCCGGCAATGCGGAAGCATTCGTAGAACACCGGCACCAGGATCGCGCCGCCGCCGATGCCGAACACGCCGGCCAGGAATCCGGACAGCGCGCCGGTCCCGATCAACAGCAGCGCGAGTTCGACGACTTCCTTGATGTCGAGACCTGCAATCACCTGATTTGCCCCCGGCGGCTGATCGCAGCCTGCCCGATTCGCTGACGAAGAGGCGCTGCCAGCGGTGCTCTAGGCGATCCGCCCTCTCCGGTCGACACGTCACGCCTTCCGGCTGGGGTGGAATGCAGGTTGCGCATATCCGGACCGGGACGCGCGCGACGCCGCGAGGAGCGGTTCGGGCGGTCTCAGCCGGCCGGAGGCCCGGCATGGAGGCGATGAACTGACTGGTTCGAAACCTGAGCGGTTCGCACCGGATTAGAGGCGTTCCAATAGTGATTTCAATGCGCCCGGACCCGCCACAAAGAAATGATTATTGATTCACTTATACGCCGGTCGACCATTGCACTGGTATACCAGCTTCCGGATTGGCCCTGTTTCATCAACGCGGTAGCGCTGAACCACGGTTCGATTTATGGCGATTTGGTGATTGCGCAGGCGGAATCGACTCCGTAAATAGAGCCGACCTTTCGCGATCCCCGCGCGCCCCCTGCTGGGCCGCCATAAAACATCAAAGCCCATGACCGCACGGATCGAACGACCGCTTTCACCGCATCTGCAAACCTACCGCTGGACCCTGACGATGGCGCTGTCCATCGTCCATCGCGCCACCGGTGTCGCCCTTTATTTCGGGACCCTGCTGCTGGCCTGGTGGCTGATCGCGGCGGCCTCCGGCCCGGCCGCCTATGCCAATGTCCAGGCCTTCACCGGCAGCATCATCGGGCGCCTGATCGTGTTCGGCTACACTTGGGCGCTGATGCACCATATGCTCAGTGGCATCCGGCACTTCGTGTGGGACCTCGGCTTCGGCTTCAAGGCCAATGAGCGCGAAGCGCTGACCTGGGGCGCGCTGATCGGCGGCATCGTCCTGACGGTGCTGATCTGGATCATCGCCTACGCGATCGGAGGTGGACGATGAGCGCGACCGATTCGCCGAAGCGCAGCATGCGCACCCCGCTCGGCCGCGTCCGCAATCTCGGCGCCGCGCATTCCGGCACGTCCGATTTCTGGCGCCAGCGCATCACCGGCGTCGCCATGACGCTGCTGATGATCCCCGTGCTGGTGATCATCATGATGCTGCTCGGCCGCAACCAGGCCGGCGCCGCGCAGATCCTCGGCTCGCTGCCGATCGCCGTGATCCTGCTGCTCTTCATCCTCGCCAGCGCCTGGCACATGAAGATCGGCATGCAGGTCGTGATCGAGGACTACGTCCACAACGAGAAGCTGAAGCTCGTCTCGGTCATGTTGAACAACTTCTTCGCGATCGCCGTCGCACTCGCCTCGACCTACGCGATCCTGAAACTTTCATCCGGAGTGTAACCCATGGCCGCCACAACGAATGGCAAGGGCGACGGCGCTCCCGCCACCAACGGAAAAGCCTATCCCATCGAGGACCACACCTACGACGTCGTCGTGGTCGGCGCCGGCGGCGCGGGCCTGCGCGCGGTCGTCGGCTGCAGCGAGGCGGGCCTGCGCACGGCCTGCATCACCAAGGTGTTTCCGACCCGCTCGCACACCGTCGCGGCACAGGGCGGCATCTCGGCTTCCCTCGGCAACATGCACAAGGACGACTGGCGCTGGCACATGTACGACACCGTGAAGGGGTCGGACTGGCTCGGCGACCAGGACGCGATCGAATACATGGTGCGCAACGCGCCCGACGCGGTCTACGAGCTCGAACATTGGGGCGTGCCGTTCTCGCGCACCGAGGACGGCAAGATCTACCAGCGTCCGTTCGGCGGCATGACCATGGACTACGGCAAGGGCCAGGCGCAGCGCACCTGCGCCGCCGCCGACCGCACCGGCCACGCCATGCTGCACACGATGTACGGACAGTCGCTGCGTCACGCGGCCGAGTTCTTCATCGAGTTCTTCGCCATCGACCTGATCATGGACGACCAGGGCACCTGCCGCGGCGTCATCGCGCTCAAGCTCGACGACGGCACGCTGCATCGCTTCCGCGCCCAGACCACGATCCTGGCGACCGGCGGCTATGGCCGCGCCTACGCGTCCTGCACCTCGGCCCACACCTGCACCGGCGACGGCGGCGGCATGGTGCTGCGCGCCGGCCTGCCGATGCAGGACATGGAGTTCGTGCAGTTCCACCCGACCGGCATCTACGGCTCGGGATGTCTCGTCACCGAGGGCGCGCGCGGCGAAGGCGGCTATCTCGTCAACTCCGAGGGCGAGCGCTTCATGGAGCGCTACGCACCGTCGGCCAAGGATCTCGCCTCGCGCGACGTCGTCTCGCGCGCGATGACCATCGAGATCCGCGAAGGCCGCGGCGTCGGCAAGAAGAAAGACCACATCTTCCTGCATCTGGATCATCTCGATCCCGCGGTGCTCGCCGAGCGCCTGCCGGGCATCTCCGAGTCGGCGAAGATCTTCGCCAATGTCGACGTGACGCGCGAGCCGATCCCGATCGTGCCGACGGTGCACTACAACATGGGCGGCATCCCGACCAATTATCACGGCGAAGTGCTGACCAAGAAGGACGGCGACGACAACGCGGTCATTCCCGGCCTGATGGCGATCGGCGAGGCAGCCTGCGTCTCCGTGCACGGCGCCAACCGTCTCGGCTCCAACTCGCTGATCGACCTCGTCGTGTTCGGCCGCGCCGCCGCGCTCCGTCTCGCCGAGAAGCTGACGCCCAACGGCAAGCAGCCGGAGCTGCCGGCCAATTCCGCCGAGCTCGCGCTCGGCCGCCTCGATCATTACCGCTACGCCTCCGGCGGCACGCCGACCGCGAAGCTGCGCGAAGGCATGCAGCACGTGATGCAGAACAACTGCGCCGTGTTCCGGACTGGCGACGTGCTGAGCGAAGGCCAGAACCTGATCGAGAAGGTCCACAGCGGCATCACCGACATCGCCGTCTCCGACCGCTCGCTGGTGTGGAATTCGGATCTCGTCGAGACGCTCGAATTCGACAATCTGATCTCGCAGGCGGTGGTGACGATGAACTCGGCCGCCAACCGCACCGAGAGCCGCGGCGCGCATGCGCGCGAGGATTTCTCCGAGCGCGACGACAAGAACTGGATGAAGCACACGCTGGCCTGGCTGGACGATGCCGGCAAGGTCAAGATCGAGTACCGCCCGGTTCACAACTACACCATGACCAACGACGTGCAGTACATCCCGCCGAAGGCGCGCGTGTACTGATCATTGCTTGTCATTGCCGGGCTTGCCCCGGCAATCCATCCCTCGAAGATGGATGCGCGGATCAAGCCCGCGCATGACGGAAGAAACCAGAGGCAGGACTTATGGTTGAATTCGCACTTCCGAAGAACTCAAGGATCACCGGCGGCAAGACCTGGCCGAAGCCCGCGGGCGCGACAGAAGTTCGCGAATTCCGCGTCTATCGCTGGAATCCGGACGACGGCAAGAATCCGAGCGTCGACACCTATTACGTCGACACCAACGATTGCGGTCCGATGGTCCTGGACGGCCTGATCTGGATCAAGAATCACATCGACCCGTCGCTGACCTTCCGCCGCTCCTGCCGCGAAGGCGTCTGCGGCTCCTGCGCGATGAACATCGACGGCCAGAACACGCTCGCCTGCACCCGCTCGATGCACGACGTGAAGGACGGCGCGGTGAAGATCAATCCGCTGCCGCACCAGCCGGTGGTCAAGGACCTCGTCCCCGACCTCACCAACTTCTACGCGCAATATGCTTCGGTCGAGCCGTGGCTGAAGACGACTTCGCCGACCCCGCAGAAGGAATGGCGCCAGAGCCACGAGGATCGCGAGAAGCTCGATGGTCTCTACGAGTGCATCCTCTGCGCCTGCTGCTCGACCTCGTGCCCGAGCTACTGGTGGAACAGCGACCGCTATCTCGGCCCCGCCGCGCTGCTCCAGGCCAACCGCTGGGTCTCGGATTCGCGTGACGAAGCCACCGGCGAACGGCTCGACAATCTCGAGGATCCGTTCCGACTGTATCGCTGCCACACCATCATGAACTGCGCCAAGGCCTGCCCGAAGGGCCTCAACCCGGCCGAAGCCATCGCCGAGCTCAAGCTCAAGATGGTCGAAAGACAGATTTAAGGCTGTCGAATCAATGCTGGAACCGCGAGGGAACCGCTTGATTTCCCTCGCGTTATCCGGCCATGCAAAAGCCAGCCGAAAAGCGCGAACAGGGCAGGAAGCCACCCATCGTCGAGATCAAGGGCGAGGACGGCGGCAAAGTCGCCCCGCCACCGCCCGAGGTGCTCGAGCCTGACCCGGAGCTTTCGCCCGAACAGGCCGAGCAGGCCCGCAAGGACTATCTCCTCACCCGCTTCTGGATCAGCGCTCGCGGCTTCTGGGGACGCAACGGCGACCGTCTCGCCTGGCCGTTCTCGATCGGCCTCATCATCCTGATCTTTCTGACGGTCGGCTTCCAGTACGGCATCAACGTCTGGAATCGCGCGATCTTCGACGCCATCGAGAAGCGCGACGCCTCCACCGTCTTTCATCTCACCGCATTGTTCTTCCCGCTCGCGATCGGGAGCATCGTGCTCGGCGTGGCGCAGGTCTTCGCGCGGATGAGCATCCAGCGGCGCTGGCGCGCCTGGCTCACCAACAGCGTGCTGACGCGCTGGCTCAAGAACGGACGCTACTACCAGCTCAATCTCGTCGGCGGCGACCACAAAAATCCGGAATACCGGATCGCGGAGGATCTGCGCATCGCGACCGATTCGCCGGTCGACTTCCTCGCCGGCGTCACCTCGGCGCTGCTCTCGGCGGCCACTTTCATCGTCGTGCTCTGGACCATCGGCGGCGCGCTCACCGTCACGCTCGGCGGATCGACCATCACCATTCCCGGCTTCCTCGTGATCGCCGCGATGCTGTATGCCGCGATCGCCTCCGGCTCGATCCTGGTGATCGGCCGCCAATTCGTGCAGGTCTCCGAGGACAAGAATCAGGCCGAAGCCGATTTCCGCTACACGCTGACGCGCGTGCGCGAGAACGGCGAGAGCATCGCGCTGCTCGGCGGCGAGGAGGAGGAGCGCGGCGGCATCGACCGCAACTTCACCAGCGTGCTGCGGCAATGGGCGCGGCTTGCCGGCCAGCACATGCGCACCACCCTGGTGTCGCAGGGATCGAGCCTGGTTGCTCCCGTGGTGCCTCTCCTGCTCTGCGCGCCGAAATTCCTCGACGGCAGCATGACGCTCGGACAGGTGATGCAGGCGGCCTCCGCCTTCACCATCGTTCAGAGCGCGTTCGGCTGGCTGGTCGACAATTACCCGCGGCTCGCCGACTGGAACGCCTGCGCGCGCCGCATCGCCTCGCTGATGATGTCCCTCGACGGCCTCGAGCGCGCCGAGCAGGGCGATGGCCTGGGCCGCATCAAGCGCGGCGAGACCAGCAACGACGCCATGCTGGAGCTGAAAGATCTGTCGGTCACGCTCGACGACGGCACCGCAGTCGTCGGCGAGACCGAAGTGGTGATCGAACCCGGTGAGCGGCTGCTCGTCGCCGGCGAATCCGGCACCGGCAAGAGCACGCTGGTGCGCGCCATCGCCGGCCTTTGGCCCTGGGGCGGCGGCAGCGTCAACTTCCACCCCGACCGGCGGCTGTTCATGCTGCCGCAACGGCCCTACGTACCATCCGGATCACTGCGCCGCGCGGTCGCCTATCCCGGCGCGGCCGACGACTGGACGGTCGAGCAGGTCGCCGAGGCCCTGGACAAGGTCGGGCTCGATCATCTCAAGGAGAAGATCGAGGAAGACGGGCCGTGGGACCAGACGCTGTCCGGCGGCGAAAAGCAGCGCCTCGCCTTTGCGCGGCTTCTGCTGCACAACCCGGACATCGTCGTGCTCGACGAAGCCACCTCCGCGCTCGACGAGAAGAGCCAGGACAAGATGATGAAGATGATCACCGGCGAGTTGCCGAAGGCGACCATCGTCAGCGTCGCGCATCGCGTGGAATTGGAGGCCTTCCACAGCCGCAAGATCGTGCTGGAACGCCGCAAGGGCGGCGCCAAGCTGGTCAGCGACATCGACCTGATCCCGCGCAAGGGCAAGCGCAAGCTGCTCGGCCGCTTCCTGCGCCAGCGAAAGCCGGTTGCGAAGAAGGCGGCGTAACCCCGCGACCCGGATGGAGCGAGGCGCGGCCCGCGCCACATTCTGGCGCGGCGCCGTTGGAGTTACGCTCGAAAACGGCTATGCATGCGCCGCCTGCAACGAGGACCGCCTGCTTGACGCCAGACAACGCCCTTTCGTCCGCGCCATTCGGCGCGTTCGCGCCGAACGCGGCGCAGGCTGCCATCATTCGCCTCGCGCAACGAACCGGGCTGAAGCGCGGCGCGTTCCGGCCCTGGATGTCGCGGCTGGTCGATCTGCTGCGCGGCGGTCCGGTCGATGTGAGCTACCAAGGCGCTTCGTTCCGCCTCTATCATCAGGGCAGCGCGACCGAGCGCGGCGCGCTGTTCAATCCCGATTACAATCTCGATGAGCTCGACTTCCTGCGCCAGCACGCCCCCGCGGGCGGCACGTTCGTCGACGTCGGCGCCAATGTCGGCACCTTCGCGCTGGTGATGGCGCGCCAGGTCGGACCATCGGGCAAGGTGGTCGCGATCGAGCCGCATCCGCTGACCTTTGCACGGCTCTCGTTCAACCAGGCCGCATCGCGGACGACGCAGGTGCGCCTGGTGCAGGCTGCTGCGGGCGGCAGCGACGGCGAGCTGATGATCGAGAGCGGCGGCGGCAATCTCGGTGCGACACATGTCGTCACCGGCACGGCCAGCGCCGAGGCGATCAAGGTGCCGTCGCTGCGGCTGACGCGCATCCTGGACGAGGCCGGCGTCACCCAGGTCGATTCGCTGAAGATCGATGTCGAAGGTTTCGAGGACCGCGTGCTGATCGGCTTTTTCCGCGATGCCCCGCCGTCGCTGTGGCCGCGCGCCGTCGTCATCGAACATCTGTCACAAAACGAATGGCAGCAGGATTGTATCGCCGACATGGTCTCGCGCGGCTTTGCGATCGTGCGCAAGACGCGGAGCAATACGTTCCTGTCGCGCTGACAGGGATCAACAGCGGAGGTTGCGATGATCGATCATTTGGGCTTCTCCGTCTCCGACTATGAGCGGGCCAAGGCGTTCTACGCCAAGGCACTGGCGCCGCTCGGCTACGGCCTGGTCATGGAAGTGACGGCGGAGCAGACCGGCCACGATGCGGCTGCGGGCTTCGGTGCCGACGGCAAGCCGGACTTCTGGATCGGCGGAGAAGGCGCGATGAACAAGCCGGTGCATGTCGCGATCCTCGCGAAGAACCGCGCCGCGGTCGATGCCTTCTACAATGCGGCGATCGCGGCCGGCGGTCGCGACAACGGACCGCCCGGCATCCGCCCGCATTATCATCCGAACTACTACGGCGCCTTCGTGCTCGATCCCGATGGCCACAACATCGAGGCGGTTTGCCACACCCCCGAATAATCGGGTTCCGGATTCCGGCAGGAACATCGTTTCGCGCAGGCCGTTATCGTCCCTTGCAAGAGGGAGCCCGATATGGCCAACGACAACGCCCGTGACGTGGACCGCGCCTGGGATCTGATGAAGAAGATCGGATTCGCGATGCTCGTGACTCGCGACGGCGACAAGCTGCGTGCACGGCCGATGAGCGCCTATCTCGACCGCGATGCCAACGCGATCTACTTCCTCACCGACGCGCGGCGTCACAAGGACGAGGAGATCGCGCGCAATCCATCCATCAACCTGTCGTTCGCGGATGCCGGCAGCCAGAAATATGTTTCACTGACCGGCACCGCCGTCGTCTCCAACGATCGCGCCAGGATCAGGGAATTGTTCTCGACACCGGCGAAGGCGTGGTGGGACTCCGCTGACGATCCCAACATTCGCGTGCTCAAGGTTTCGCCCGACGATGCCGAGTTCTGGGATTCGCCGGGAACGGTCATTTCCTACGTGAAGATGGCGGCCGCCGTGATGACGAACTCACGTCCGGACATCGGCGAGAATCGCAAGGTCACGATGTGATGCCGATCGACCCGCCCGAGATTCCTCCGGCGACACCGGGCAATCCGACCGAGCCGCCGCCGGGAATTCCGCCGGGCAATCCGCAGCCCGACATTTCGCCGCCGGTGCGTGAACCTGACGCACCACCGCAGCCGGAGGAATTGCCGCCGCGCATTCCCGAAGAGATTCCATCGCGGGGACCGAACGGCCCGCTCACACCGAATCCCGCGACGGACATGACGTCGTCGCGGGATCACATATGAGGCGAAGCATCACATGTGAGGCAATTGCAACCTGCATCTGAATGCGCAATGAACGTCGCCATAGTGACGTGATTTGCGTGCAGAAATAAATCGAGCCGCGACCTCTTCGCCCGCCACAATCCGGCCTAACGCGTAGCTGTTCATCACCAGACTTCGTCAAAGAACCTTCCGGGGAATCTCACCATCATGACCAACCTTCGTTTCGTGCTGCTTGCGACGACGGCTTTGACCGCGATGCAATTGGCAAGCTCCGCATCGCATGCGCAAGTCGCGACTCCCTTCGTGGTCGCGCAGGCCCAGCCAGAGGCGGGCCCTGACGGAAAACCGAAGCAGCCGCCGAAGGAGTTGCCGAAGGCGCCGCCACCGCCTGCCGCGCACCCGGCAGCGCCGCCACCGCCGGC
>NZ_JASGFS010000073.1:0-29045 GCF_047605465.1 Bradyrhizobium sp.
ACGATCATCACGTCGGACTGGCGCGGCGAGGCGCGCGGCGCGAAGCCGAAGCGCTCGACGTCGTAGCGCGGCATCGAGACCTGCATCATCTCGACCGCGCAGCAGGCGAGGCCGAAGGTCATCCACATCAGCGAGCCGGTGCGGGCCCAGGTGATGAGATCGTCGGTCGCGGCGACGAAGAAGCCCTTGTCGGACAGCTCGTGATTGACCTCGAGGAAGAACGGATCATTGGCACCGACCGGCTTGCCGGTCGACGGATCCAGGATGCCCTTCGGGGCCGGCGCGAGCAGCGGACCGGCGGACGGCGTGGCAGGGTTCAATCCCATTCGAGTGCCCCTTTCTTCCATTCATAGGCGAACCCGACCGTCAGCACGGCGAGGAACACCACCATGGACCAGAAGCCGGTCGCGCCGAGCTTGCCGAACGCCACCGCCCACGGAAACAGGAACGCCACCTCGAGATCGAAGATGATGAAGAGGATGGCGACCAGGTAAAATCGGACGTCGAACTTCATGCGGGCGTCGTCGAAGGCGTTGAAACCGCACTCATACGCCGACAGCTTTTCCGGGTCCGGCTGCTGGAACGCCACGATGAAGGGCGCGATCAACAGCACAAGGCCGATGATACCCGCAACACCTATAAAGACGACGAGTGGAAGATAGTTCTGCAGAATGCCGCTCATTGGCGAGCCCTTTTTCCCGTGGCCTCGGGACAGCCACGGATTCGTCCGATTTGGAATTATTCTGAGCCTTAGCGCAGTGCACCAATGGGCGCAAGACACGCTCTTTTTAAGCCCTTTGCCACGTCCGGAATCGTGGAAATCCCGGAATCACCCCGCGCTGGTATGGAGCAGATCGCCAGACCCAGCAAGGGCGGCCACAGTTCGGCAGGCCGGCAATCCCGAGCCTGCAGCGCACAGCGGTTGGACCGCCATTCACCCCGTCGGGTGCTTCGGAATCACCCGGTTTTCTTCGTGCGGCAGCGCACCCAAACCCAGGCGACGACCAACACGGGAGCCCCCACCGTCACCCAGGCGACATATTGGCCGGCCGTCCCCCACAGCAGCGCCGCCAACAGGCCGGTGACGGTCGCAGCCGCGAGCAGGATGGGGGCACCAAAGACGCGTATCCACAGCCGCGAGCGATCGGGCGAGCCATGCATCACGACGGGACCGGGGCTCGTTTGGCGAATGCGTCCGCGCCGGCGGGCGTTCGCCTCCGTCGCCGGGCCAGCCAGAGATAGAGACCGCTGCCGATCACGATGATCGTCAGGATGTCGAGCGCAGCCCAGATCAGCTTCAGGGGCATGCCGCCATAATCGCCGAAATGCAGGGGCTGCGAGATCAGCAGGGCTTGGAGATAGACCGGCAGGGCCCGGCTATCGGCGACATCCCCGGTTTCGCCGTCCAGCAGGACCGGCTTCAGGAGCCGCGCGGTCAGGGCGGTGTCGCCGCGCATGAAGGCGGCGAAGTGATGCGAGGAGGTGAACGGCGTGCCCGGATAGGCGATGAAGGCGATCTCCATGCCGGGAGCCGCCTGCTTCGCGCGCGTGACGACATCGTCGAGCGAGGCCAGATGCGACGGCGGCGGCTTGCCGGCATAGGGCGCGACCATGCTCGCAAGCTCGGTCGCCTTCCATTGGCTGAGCATCAGTTCGGCCCAGGTGTTGACGACGCCGGTCAGGCCGACCACCAGGGCCCAGGCGACCGTCACCACCCCGATCAGATTGTGCCAGTCCAGCCAGACGACACGGCGCGAGGCGCGGTCGCGGATGGCGGCGAAGCGCTGGCGGCGGGTGAACGGCCAGTACAGCACCACGCCGGAGACGATGGCGACGGCGAACAGCAGCCCCATCGCGCCGAGAAACAGTTTTCCGCCCTGCCCGACGAACATGTCGGTGTGCAGCTTGAGCACGATCAGCATCGGTCCGACGCCGACCGGGCCGAGCAGCTTCTTCGACACGGCGTCGAAGGCGCGTACGGTCGCATTGTCCGGCAAGCCGTCGACGGCATTGTTGGTGAAGGCGGTGACGATCCCGGGCTCGTCCTTGTCCCAGGAGATGTATTGCATCACGCGGCCGGGATCGGCGGCGAGCGCGGCGTCGGCGACTTGCTGTGGCGTCGCGCGCGCCGCGCTCGCATGAGCTTCGGGCCGGGGGGCGTAGCCCAGGAGCTCATCGATCTCGTGGTGGAAGATCAGCGGCAGGCCGGTGAGGCAGAGCAGCAGCAGGAAGACGGTCGAGATCAGGCTGGTCCAGGTGTGGACCACGGACCAGAGCCTGACGGTACGCGCCTTCACGATGCCCTTCCCTCATCTGTCACTACCACTTGTAGGAGACGCTGGCGGTCACGCGCCGGCGGTCGCCGTAGAAGCAGGACGTATCCGATGCGCAGCTCGCGACGTAGATCTTGTCCGTCAGGTTGATGACGTTGATCGCCGTGCGCCAGTTCTGCCACTCGTAATGGACCGCGAGATCGCCGAGCACGACCGAGGGAACTTCGAGCGTGTTGGCGGTATCGGCCCAGGAGGAGCCGACATAGCGCACGCCGCCGCCGAAGCCAAATCCCGCCAGCGGGCCGTCCTTGAAGGTGTAGTCCGCCCAGCCCGAGATCAGCGTCTGGGGCGTGTTGGTCGGGGTCTTGCCGACCAGGGTCGGATCGAGGTCCTTGCTGGTGAAGAGATGATAGGCCGTGAAGGCGCCGATCAGCTTCAACTCGCGCGTCACGTTGGCCACGGCTTCGAGCTCGATGCCGCGTGAGGTCACCTCGCCGGTCTGGTTCTGCAGGACCGGCGTGCTGCCCGGCAGCGTCGTCGCCACGTTCTGACGGACCAGGTCGAAGGCCGAGACCGTGAAATAGCCGTCGAAGCCCTTCGGCGCGACCTTCACGCCGACTTCGGCCTGCTTGCCGGTTTCGGGCAGGAACAACTGGTTCGCCGCGTTCAGGCCGATGATCGGATTGTAGCTGGTGGAGTACGAAACGTAGGGCGCGATGCCGTTGTCGAAATTGTAGATCAGCCCCGCGCGCCCGCTGAACTTGCTGTCGTCGCGCTGGCCGACGATGGCACCGGTGTCACGAGCGGCCTGTGTCGTCTCGACCCAGTCGTTGCGTCCGCTCAGCACCAGCGTGAAGTTGCCGAGCTTCATCTGGTCCTGGAGATAGGTGCCGGCCTGCTTCTGCGTGATCAGGAAGTTGCGGAACGGAGCGGTCGGCAGCGGGACCTCGGCCGCGCCATAGGTGGGATTGAGGACGTTGATCGAGGACACGCCGAACCCGAAGGCCTGGTAGTCGTCGATCTGGTAGCCCTTGAGGTCGACCCCGAACAACATCGTGTGCTTCACCGGGCCGGTGTTGAAACGGTACTCGAGCTGGTTGTCGAGATTGGCCTGGTTGGCGGTGTCCTTCGCGTACCAATTGTAGCGGCTGAGGCTTGCCGTATTGATGTCGGTCCAGACGCTGCCGACATAGCCGCGATAGGTCAGGTCGACATGCGCGAAGCGCGCGTTCTGACGAAACGTCAGGTCGTCGGTCAGGTTGCGCTCGAACTGATAGCCGAGCATCTCCTGCTCGCGCGTGAACTTGTCGACGCTGGGATCGCCGGCGAAGAAGCTGGTCGGGATCTTGCCGAAGGGCGCGTTGGTCACCGTGCCCTGGTAGGGCAGGAAGTTGATGCCGCGGGTGTCCTGCTTCGATGCCGAGGCCAGCACGGTGAAGGTCGTGTCGGCGTCCGGCTTCCAGGTGAACGACGGCGCGATGAAGTAGTTGTTGTCCGAGATGAAGTCGACCTGGGTGCCGCCGTTCTGCACCTGGCCGACGAAGCGGTAGTACAGCTTGCCGTCCTGGGGCTGCGTCGCGACCGGACCGCCGATGTCGAAGCCGATGTAAGCGTTGCCGAAATTGTTGACGCCGGCCTCGATGTAGCGGATCGGCTCGGTCGGCGGCAGCTTGCTGATGACGTTGACGATGCCGCTCGGGCTCGATCCGCCGTAGAGCACCGCCGCCGGGCCGCGCAGCACCTCGACGCGCTCCATGTTCGACGGCTGGAGCTTCCAGCTCGCATAGGCCGTGTAGAACAGCTGCATGCCGTCGAGGAACAGTCCGATGTCGTCGGACTTGAAGCCGCGGATCAGCCACCAGTCGTTGCGCGTATCCGCGCCGAAGGTCCCGGCGCGAACGCCGGCGGTGTAGCGCAGCACCTCGTCGAGCTTGTTCGGCTTCTGGTCGCGGATCTGCTCCGCCCCGATGACGGAGACCGCTTGCGGCGTCTCCATGATCGGCGTGTTGGTCTTGGTGCCGGACGAGCTGCGATTGGCGACGTAGCCGCGCACCGGACCGCGTGCCGTCTCGACGAAGCCGACGTTGCGCTGTGGCTGCGGCTTCTGGCTATTCGCGCTCGGTGCGGATCGCTGCGCGCGGCGCGGCGCGGCGGTGGCAGCGCGACGGCGCTGCTCCGGCGCAGCGACGGTCACCGGCGGCAGATTCTGCGCGCCACTCTGCGCGGACGATTGCGCAAGCGATGCCTGCGGCATCAGCACCCAAGCGGACGCGGTCGCCAATACGGCCGACCGCAACATGCGGAGATTGTTCAACGCGCCACCCCAAAACTGCGTGCTTCGCTCGTCATGCCGCCGATCCCCCAGCAGCATGCGTTTCAGCGACGCTTTATTGGAGCGCGCGCGATATCGCTAATTGAAAGCTTCTTAGAACTCCTCTTAGAAGCGATCCAACATTTCCAGATGTTTCCATCAGCGCGGAACTTTCTCCGCCTCGAGCATCCCCGCGGCGATCGCGGTGAGCTGGTCGATCTGCTGCAGGAGCGTGTGGAACTCGTCATCGCTGAGATGTTCAAGCAATCGCCGATTGCGCTCCTGCGCGCCGGCCACGATCGTATCGTGCGCGGCGAGACCGGCCGTCGTCAGCGAGACCAGCACCTCGCGGCTGTCCCTGGGATTGGCCGCCTTCGCGATCAGTTTGCGCGACACGAGGTCGGCGAGCGCGCGGCTGATCTGGCCCTTGTCCTGGCCCACGGCTTCGGCGAGCCGCGCCACGCTCATCGGTGGACGGCGGCCGAGCGAGGCGACGAGGCCGAACTCGACCGAGGACAATCCCGCCAGGCGCTTGTAGCGCAGCATGGCGCCGCGCTTGAGCAGGTTGGCGAGCACCATCAATCGTGACGACAGCATCACGGTGATCGGCGCCGGCGAGGCTTCGCTCTCGTCCGCCTTGGGCGATGCGCGCCCGTCCCTGCTCTTTGTCTGGCTCATGGCCCACCTCTGCCAAGAAAGCTGCAGCCTGCCAAGCCCGCCCGGCGATGCCGGTCATCGTCTTCCGAATGCAACTAAGAAGCGATTTGAATACCGTTGACATTATCAACGATCTGTCCTTGACTTGGATCAAGAGCAGAAGCGACCCGGCCATGAAGGGCTGCGGCGGGAGGAACGACATGACCATCACCCAGCGGGATCGCGATCTCGGGACGGCCTATGCCATGAAGCCGGCACACACGCGCTCCGAGCTGACGTCGGTCGCGCGCGGCACGCCGATGGGAGAACTGCTCCGCCGCTACTGGCATCCGGTCGGCCTCGCCGCTGACGCCACCGACACGCCGAAGAAGGTGCGCGTGCTCGGTGAGGACCTCGTCCTGTTCCGCGACAAGCACGACCGCGTCGGCCTGCTGCACGCGCGCTGCTGCCATCGCGGCACCACGCTCTATTACGGCAAGGTCGAGGAGGACGGCATCCGCTGCTGCTATCACGGCTGGAAGTTCGACACCGAAGGCCATTGCCTGGAGCAGCCCTGCGAGCCCGACGGCGGCCAGTTCAAGGACAAGGTGCGTCAGCCCTGGTATCCGGTCGAAGAGCGCTACGGCCTGATCTTCGCCTATATGGGCCCGGCCGAGAAACGCCCGGTGCTGCCGCGCTACGAGTGCCTGGAGACCATGGACGACGGCGAGTTCGTCGAGGCGGACGATTCCTCGATCGGCGGCGGCGGACCGGCGGTCATCCCCTGCAACTGGCTGCAGCATTTCGAGAACGTGGTCGATCCCTACCACGTGCCGGTGCTGCACGGCTCGTTCTCGGGCCCGCAGTTCACCAACATGATGGCCTCGATGCCGGAGGTGAAGTTCGACAAGACGCCGCGCGGGATCGCCGTGCGCTCGATCCGCCGGCAGGACGACGGCAAGGTGTTCTACCGCGTCACCGAAGCCGCCCTCCCCACCTTGCGCGTGGTGCCGAACCCGCGCGTGGCGCAGTTCGCCCGCGTCGAGTCGATCGGCTGGACGCTGCCGATCGACGACACCTCGTTCCGCATCTATGTCGCCGGCCGCGTCAAGAATTCCGGAGACATCGGCCGCATGCGCTCGAAGTTCAACGGCAAGTTCTGGTGGGACATGACGGAAGCCGAGCACCAGCAATTCCCGGGCGATTACGAGGCACAGGTCGGCCAGGGCGAGATCACGGTCCATTCCGAAGAGCATTTCGGCCAGAGCGACCGCGGCATCCTGATGATCCGTCGCATGCTGAGCGATCAGCTCGAAGCGCTCGCGGCCGAGCGCGACCCGATCGGCGTCAGCTTCGACGCAGGCGCGCCGCCGGTCGAATTCGAAGCGGGGAATTACATCCGCGAAAGCTAGACCACAGTCCGATCAGGGCTGCACCGACAACGACAACAAAATGAAATTGGGGGAAGCGATGGTCGACGTGACGTCACAGGTGCCGGTGCAGGCGGCCACGGCAGCGCCGGCGGCGCGGCGCTATTACGTGCTGGGGCTGCTCACGATCATCTACGCGCTGAACTTCCTCGACCGCACGATCTTCAATGTCCTGATCGAGCCCATCAAGAAGGAATTCCAGCTCAGCGACACCATGATGGGACTGCTGGCAGGCTTCGGCTTCGCGCTGTTCTATTCGGTGCTCGGCATTCCCATCGCGCGCGTGGCCGACCGGCTCAACCGGCGCAACATCGTCGCCCTCGCGTTCGCGTTCTGGAGCGCGATGACGGCGCTGTGCGGCGCGGCCTCGAGCGTGACGTCGCTGGCGCTGGCGCGGATCGGCGTCGGGATCGGCGAATCCGCAGGCTCGCCCGCCTCGCAATCCATCGTCGCCGACCTCTTCGCCAAGAACGAGCGTCCGCGCGCCCTCGGCATCTATGCCATCGGCACCTATCTCGGCGTCTTCCTCGGCTATTTCGTCGGCGGCTACGTCAACCAGCATTACGGCTGGCGAAGCGCCTTCTATGTCGCGGGCCTGCCGGGCATCCTGCTCGCCGCGATCCTGTGGCTGACGATCTCCGAGCCGAAGCGCGGCGCGATGCAGGAGAGCTTCGTGCCCGAGCCGCTGGGGCCGACGCTGCGCTTCCTGGCCTCGCAGCGGAGCTTCGTGATCGTGCTGATCGGCTTCTGCCTGACCACCTACACCAACTATGCGACGGCGGCCTGGATTCCGCCGTTCCTCGCGCGCGTGCATCATCTGTCGAGCGCGGAGATCGGCACCTATGCCGGCACCTTCAAGGGCCTCGCCGGCATGGCCGGCACCCTGCTCGGCGGTTTCGTGGTGGCACAGGTGAGCCGACGCGACGACCGCTGGAAACTCTGGGCGCCCGCCATCACCTCGGGCCTCGCCGGCCCGGTGTTCGCGGTGTGCATGCTGACGCAGGATTTCGCGACGATGGTGGCCATGCTGGCGCTGACCTCGTTCCTGGTCGGATTCCATCTCGGCCCGATCTTCGCGATCGCCCAGACGGTGGCGAAGCCGAGCATGCGGGCGCTGGCCTCCGCACTCATCGCGCTCACCGCGACCTGCTTCGGCCAGGGTGTCGGCCCCCTCGCCGTGGGCGTGGTCAACGATGCACTGAAGGGCAGTTTCGGCGCCGACGCCGTGCGGTACTCGCTGCTGTCGGCCGCGATCACGACCACGCTCGGAGCGCTCCTGTTCGTCTGGGCCGCCCGTCCGATCAGGGCCGATATCGCCCGGGCGGCGGCTTGAGGCCCGCTCTCCCCCTGCGCCGCCCGGCGAAATCAATCGGGCGGCGGTATGAAACCATTTTGCGGAACCGGCGAAACCATCCGGAAACAGATGCTCCCTAGAAAAGAGCCAACAGACGGCGGCAAAAGCCCGTCGGGAGGCTCAGATGAACCATTCAATTCACTCTGCTGATCGTGCGACGCACCTGAAAATCGTGGTGGTGGCGCTTGTGGCCGGCATTGGCGTGGCCGCCTTCGGCATCGCGACCCGCACCAGCGCGGACCTCACCCAGACCGCCCAGTCCGCCCACGTGGTCAAGGCCGGCAAGCCGGTGACTGTCACGAGCTCCGGGACGTCGCAGATTCGTTGATACCCGAAAGGTCCGGTTTGGTACCAAAAGGCCGCCTCCGGGCGGCCTTCGTCGTTTGGGTGACGACCGTATCGCGCAACACGGGGCAGCAAAGCAGCGACGGAAGTCCCATGTGCGGGAAACTCTAACGGGTTGCGACAAACAGCCCGTGGCGCACGCCGTCCACGGACTCTACCGTAGACTATTATTTTGATTTTCTTCCTGGAATTTCTAGCCAATGAGCCATTTGCGCCGCTCGCTCGCCCGGCAGGACCTCGCCGACATTCCGGCCTTTCACAGGATCGCCGCGACGTCCGCCCTCAACCCGAAGTACAAGACGCACTTCCGCATGGCAGAGCCGGACGATGCGGAATTCATCTTCAGCCTGCGTGCGGATGACGAACTCTCCCGGCACCTCAACAAGGGAGCCGACGATGTAGTCGCCCAGCGTCAATGGTTGGAGCGGTACAAGGAGAGAGAGCGAGACGGCCTCGAGTTTTATTTCGTCATCGCACATGACCGCGTCCCGCATGGCGTTGTTCGCATGTACGACTTTCGCGAGATCGACGGTCGCAGCTCGTTCTGCTGGGGCAGCTGGATCATTCCACCACCCAAGGTCTCTGGTCTGGCCACGGTCTCTGCCGTGATGGTCTATGAGCTGGGCTTCGATGCACTGGGTTTCGAAGCTTGCCATTTCGACGTTCGGCAATTCAACGGCAGTGTGCTCGCCTTTCACCTGCGCGCCGGCGCGACGTTCACCCATCAGGAGGGGGAGGATCTGCACTTCAGATTCACGCCCGAGAATGCGCTCGCCTTCCGCCTGCGCTCGCAAAGGCAGGTCGCAGAACACCGAATCCCTATCTAGCGAGCTTTCGGCCGCTCTCGATGCGGATTAGCGCAGCACTCGACGTAGTGCCGGATAAGCGCGCGACGGGACCAAATCGGACCAATTATTAAGTGATTGATATTCCGCCATGAAATGGCGCGAGAGACGGGGCTCGAACCCGCGACCTCCGGCGTGACAGGCCGGCGCTCTAACCAACTGAGCTACTCCCGCATGACGCGATGTCCGCGGAACGAGGGGGGACTTAAAGGCGCGTCATTGTGAAGTCAAGGACGTTGCATCCACAGGCCAAATCCATCGGGTCCGACGCGCTCCGCCGCCCTGCGGCGTAGTCAGTCCGGTCCCGAATCGTCTACGCCTCCTGGGACTTGCGAGGTTCCGAGGCCCTGCACGGTGCCTCCGGCAAGACATTGGGAGGCCCGACATGGCGAAGAAGGCAGCCGCTCCAGCCACGATCACGCTCAAGCACCTCGCCGCGGACATCGCGGAAAGCCAGGATCTGTCGAAAAAGCACGCCGAGGCGATCCTCACAGAGATGGTCGACCTGATCACCAGGCACCTGAAGAAAGGCGACCGCGTCCGGATCGTCGGTCTCGGCATTCTCCAGGTCCGCAAACGCGCCGCCCGCACCGGCCGCAATCCCGCGACCGGCGAGCCCATCCACATCAAGGCCAGCAAGAAGGTCGCGTTCCGGCCGGTCAAGGAACTCAAGGAAGCGATCTGAAGCGTTACGCTTCGTTAAGCCTGATCCGGCATCCGATCCGCCGGCCCGGCCGGATTCAGTGCGGCCCCCGGAATGACGCTTTTCTGATATATCGCTTGGCTCACCTGACCCGGCGGTTTGACCAGAAATGTCCTCTCTCACCTTTTCGCATACCGTGACCGAACGCTTCCTGCGCTACGTCACCATCGACACCCAGTCCGATCCGGAATCCCCGACCTCGCCGTCCTCCGAGAAGCAGAAGGATCTCGGCCGCGTGCTCGTCACCGAGTTGAAGGCGATCGGCATCGCGGACGCGCATCTCGACGATTACGGCTACGTCTACGGCACGATCCCGGCCAACTCCGACAAGAAGGTGCCGGTGATCTGCTTCTGCTCGCACATGGACACCTCGCCCGACGTCACCGGCAAGGGCGTCAAGCCGCAAGTCGTGAAGAATTATCGCGGCGGCGACATCATCCTGCCGGGCGACACCAGCCAGGTGATCCGCTTCGCCGAACATCCCGCACTGAAGAACCAGATCGGCAACGACATCATCACCACCGACGGCACCACGCTGCTCGGCGCCGACAACAAGGCCGGCGTCGCCGAGATCATGGATGCCGCGCATTTCTTCATCAACAATCCCGACGTGAAGCACGGCACGATCAAGATCCTGTTCACACCCGACGAGGAAATCGGCCGCGGCGTCGACAATGTCGACCTGAAGAAGCTCGGTGCCGATTTCGGCTACACCATGGACGGCGAGAGCGCCGGCTCGGTCGAGGACGAGACGTTTTCGGCCGACGGCGCCACCATCACCATCAACGGTGTCAGCGCCCACCCCGGCTACGCCAAGGGCAAGATGGAACACGCGATCAAGATCGCCGCCGCCATCGTCGAGCGCCTGCCCAAGGAGGGCTGCTCGCCGGAGACGACGTCCGGCAAGCAGGGCTTCCTGCACCCGATCGGCATCGACGGCGCGCTGGAGCAGGCGACGCTCTCCTTCATCGTGCGCGACTTCACCGAGGAAGGGTTGAAGGAGAAGGAGGTCCTACTCGAAGGGATCGTCAAGGACGTGATGAAGGACTATCCGCGCTCGACCTACAAGTTCGAGGTGAAGGAGCAGTACCGCAACATGAAGCAGGTGATCGACCGTCACCCGCACATCCTCGAATACGCCATCGAGGCGATCCGCCGCGCGGGCCTGCGCCCGATGCGTACCGCGATCCGCGGCGGCACCGACGGCTCGCGCCTGTCCTTCATGGGACTGCCCTGCCCCAACATCTTCGCCGGTGAACACGCGTTCCACTCGCGCCTCGAATGGGTCAGCCGGCAGGACATGGAAAAGGCGGTGCAGACCATCGTGCATCTCGCGATGATCTGGGAAGAAAAGGCGTAGCAGCGCGGTTTTCTCCGTGTCATGGCCGGGCTTGCCCCGGCCATCGCCGCCTCACCGCACGAACAATGTGGATGCCGGGAACAAGCCCGGGCATGGCAAAGAGGCGAGGACATGAGGCTTCCCAACCGTTGAAGCCCGGAGCGATCCGTTCGAACCTCGCTGGCCAAATCGTGATGGCGAGGCGATTTGCGGGTTCTGCCGCTGCGTGCGACAAGGGGCCATGATCCTGAAACGGTTCGCCAATGCTCTGGTGATGCTGCTGGTCGCGTCCGGGCTCCTGCTCGCGCCGCTGGCGGCTCCCGCGCTTGCCGGACCGTCATCCGGCGCCGCGCATCACAACGACATGCAGATGATGTCTGACGATAGCCATGCGATGTCGGGCGACACGCGGGCGATGTCTCACGACACGCCGGCGATGTCGGGCGACACGCAGGACATGGCCGATGATCTCCAGGCCATGACCGACGACATGCCCTGCTGCCCGGGACGGCCTGGGCCCAAGGATTGCGGGTCGTGCCCGTTCGTGGCGCTGTGCCTGCTGAGCCTTTCCCTTCCCGCCCCGTCCGGCGCCATGGCCTTGATTGATCGCCATGCGCAGCACAGTTCGCTCGCCCCGAGCGACGATCTCCTGATCGACGGGCTCGGCACGAAGCCTCCGGATCATCCCCCTCGAACCCCGGCCTGATCGGCGCTTTTGCGCCCGATGACGTACGCGCCGCGCCCCGGCGCGTGCACCGTTGCCTGCCGCCGCGCTGCACCCGGTTGCCGCGTGTCGCAGTGGCGGCTCCATCAGACCAATCGAGGAATTGAAATGACGACGTCCAATTTCGCGCGCGCCGCCATGGCCGCGCTGCTCGGTGCTGCCCTCAGCGGCGCGGCCCATGCCGAGATCAAGAACTACGAATTCCGGCTCGTTCAACCGACCGTGCAGGCCGGTGCCGATCGCATCGTCACGGTGCGGCTGGTCGACAAGACGACCGGCAACGCGGTGCCCGATGCGGTGGTCTTCGCCAATCGGCTCGACATGGCGCCCGACGGCATGCAGGAGATGGCCACCAAGGTCACGCCCATGCCGAGCACGGAGCCCGGCACCTATCGCTTCAAGGCGACCTTCGGCATGGCCGGCCGCTGGCAGCTATCGCTCGGGGCCAAGGTCCAGGGCGAAACCGGCACGGTCGACAACAAGCTCGTCATCACGGCCGAGAAATGACGCGCAATATCCTCCTGGGCGCTGCCGCTGCGATCCTAGCAGCGGCAGGCGCGACGCTGTTCGCCGGGTCTCCACATCCGCACGCGACGAATCGCGCCATCGTGTCCGCGGCCACGGCGGCGGATGCGCCCGCCCCGCTCTATTATCAGGACCCCGACGGCAAGCCGCTCTATTCGCCGACACCGAAGAAGACGGAGGACGGCCGCGACTACGTCGCCGTGCCGGCTCCGACGGATATGTCCGATCAGCCCGCGATCCAGACCAAGTCCGATCGCAGGATCAGATATTATCGAAATCCGATGGGCCTGCCAGATACCTCGCCGGTGCCGAAGAAGGACCCGATGGGGATGGACTACATCCCCGTCTACGACGGCGATGATCGCGACGACGGTTCGGTGAGGCTGTCGCCCGGCAGGATCCAGCGCACCGGAGTCAGGTCCGAACCCGCCGAACTGCGCCGGATCAGGACGCTCGTTCGCGCGCCGGGCACCATCCAGCTCGACGAGCGCAGGGTCTCGGTGGTCGCCATGCGCGCCGAGAGCTTCGTGCAGAAGGTCGCCGACGTCACCACCGGCAGCCGGGTGACGAAGGGACAGCCTCTGATGGATATCTACAGCTCGGCGGTCTCGTCCGCGGCCGCCGAATATCTCGCCACGATCACCTCGAAGACGACGGCCGGCATCGAGCCCTATGGCCGCGGCTCGCGGCAGCGCCTCGTCAATCTCGACGTCCCCAATCCCGTCATTGCCGAGATGGAGAAGAGCCATTCGGTACCGACCACCATCCAATGGTCGTCCCCGCGCGACGGCATCGTCCTCCAGCGCAACGCGATCGAGGGCATGCGCGCCCAACCCGGCGACGTCCTGTTCCGTATCGCCGACATCTCGCAGGTGTGGTCAACCGTCGATATCGCCGAACGCGACCTCGGCCATGTTGCCGTCGGCCAGCCCGTCACCGTGCGGGCCCGCAGCTATCCCGGCCGGAATTTCGAGAGCCGGATCAGCGTGATCTATCCGCAGGTGAACAAGGACACGCGCACCGCGCGGGTCCGGATCGAGCTCGCCAATGCCGATCTCGCGTTGCTTCCCGACATGTATGTCGACGCCGAGATCGACACCGGCGCTCCGGCGCCGGTGCTCAGCGTGGCCGAGAGCGCGGTGCTCGACACCGGCAGCCGGCAGGCCGTGCTGATCGACAAGGGACAGGGCCGCTTCGAGCCGCGGGACGTCAAGCTCGGGCGGCACGGTGACGGCTATGTCGAAATCCGCGATGGCCTTGCCGAAGGCGATGCGGTCGTCACCTCCGCCAACTTCCTGATCGATGCCGAGAGCAATCTGAAAGCGGCCCTCAAGGGCTTTGCCGAAGCGGGCGAAAACGCGACGGGAGCCCGGCCATGATCGCACGCATCATCGCATGGTCGGCACGCAATCTGCTGCTGGTGCTGTTCGGAACCGGCTTTGCCGCGGCCGCAGGCTTCTATGCGCTCGTCCATCTGCCGCTCGACGCTATTCCCGATCTCTCCGACACCCAGGTCATCGTCTACACCGAATATCCCGGCCAGGCGCCGCAGGTGATCGAAGACCAGGTCACCTATCCCCTCACCACCGCCATGCTGACGGTGCCGCGATCGAAGGTCGTGCGCGGCTTCTCCTTTTTCGGGGTGTCGTTCGTCTACATCATCTTCGAGGACGGCACCGACATCTACTGGGCCCGCTCGCGGGTGCTCGAATTCCTCAATGGCGCGGCGGCCCGCCTGCCTGCCGGTGTCACGCCGACGATCGGCCCCGACGCCACCGGAGTCGGCTGGGTCTACCAATATGCCGTGACGTCGAAAGAGCTGAATCTTGCAGAGACCCGGACGGTACAGGACTGGAACCTGAAATTCGCACTCGCCAGGGCCGAAGGCGTCGCGGAGGTCGCCAGCGTCGGCGGCTTCGTCAAGCAGTACAATGTCATTCTCGATCCGCAGCGCATGCGCGATCTCGGCATCAGCATGCAGAAGATGCGCGAGGCGATCCGCGCCAGCAATTCCGACGTGGGCGGCCGCACCGTCGAACTCTCCGAATTCGAATACGTCATCCGCGGCAAGGGTTATCTCAGAAGCGCCGACGATCTCGCCAGCATCGTTCTGAAGACCGACAACGGCACGCCGGTCAAGTTGCGCGACGTCGCCCGTGTCGAATTGGGCCCGGACGAGCGGCGCGGCATCGCCGAGCTCGACGGCGAAGGCGAGGTCGCGAGCGGCATCGTGCTGCAGCGTTTCGGCATGAACGCGCTCGATGTGATCGAGAATGTCAAGAAACGCTTCCGCGAGATCGCGACCAGCCTGCCGAAATCCATCGAGATCGTTCCGGTCTACGACCGCTCCAATCTGATCCATGCGGCGATCGACACGTTGAAGGACACGCTGCTCGAAGAGAGCGTCGTCGTCGCGCTCGTCTGCATCGTGTTCCTGCTTCACGTCCGCAGCGCGCTCGTGGCGATCCTGATGCTTCCCGTCGGCGTGCTGATGGCGTTCGGCGCCATGAAACTGCTCGGGATCGGCTCCAACATCATGAGCCTGGGCGGCATCGCGATTGCGATCGGCGCCATGATCGATGCCGCGATCGTCATGATCGAGAACGCGCACAAGCATCTCGAACGCGCCGAGCCCGGCCGCCCGCGGGTCGCGATCCTGATCGAGGCGGCCGCCGAGGTCGGCCCGGCGCTGTTCTTCAGCCTGCTCATCATCACCGTGTCGTTCATGCCGATCTTCACGCTGGAATCGCAGGAAGGCCGGCTGTTCAGCCCGCTCGCCTTCACCAAGACCTTTGCGATGGCGGCTGCCGCGCTGTTGTCGGTCACGCTGGTGCCCGCGCTGATGGTGATCTTCGTCCGCGGCCGGATCATTCCGGAGCACAGAAACCCGATCAATCGCTTCCTGATCTGGATTTATCGCCCGGTGATATCAGGCGTTTTGCGCGCCAAGATCCCGGTGATCCTGCTCGCGCTCGGCGTGATCGCCGTTTCGATCTGGCCGGCCGGCCGGCTCGGCACCGAGTTCATGCCGAACCTCGACGAAGGCACGCTGCTCTACATGCCGACGACGCTGCCCGGCATTTCCGTCACCAAGGCCGCCGAACTGATGCAGACCCAGGACCGCATCATCCGTTCGTTCCCCGAGGTCGCCTCGGTCTATGGCAAGTCCGGGCGTGCGGCCACCGCGACCGATCCCGCACCGTCGGAGATGTTCGAGACCATCGTCAATCTAAAGCCGAAAGCGGACTGGCGCACAGGCGTGACCGTCGACAGCCTGATCGCCGAGATGGACAAGGCGCTTCAGTTTCCCGGCGTCGCCAACGCCTGGACCATGCCGATCCGGGCCCGCATCGACATGCTCTCGACCGGCATCCGCACCCCCGTCGGCGTCAAGGTGATGGGGACCGATCTTACGGGAATCGACAAGCTCGCAAGGCAGGTCGAGCAGGTCCTCAAGGCAGTGCCCGGTACATCCTCCGCTTATGCGGAGCGCAGCCTCGGCGGTTACTATCTGGAGATCACGCCGAACCGCGAGGCGCTGTCGCGCTACGGCATCATGGTACAGGATGTCCAGGATACGATCGCGGCCGCGCTCGGCGGCCAGACCGTGACGACGACGGTCGAGGGCCGTCAACGCTTCACGGTCAACATGCGCTATCCACGCGACCTGCGCGACAATCCCAAGGCCATCGCCAGCGATATCCTCGTGCCGATGCCGGCCGGCGGCGCCGTTCCCCTCGGCGAGGTCGCCAGCGTCACCCCGGCGCGCGGGCCGACCTCGATCCGGACCGAGAACGGACAGCTCGCCACTTACATCTACGTCGACATCCGCGATCGCGACCTCGGCGGCTACGTCGCAGATGCGCAGCGCGCGGTGGAAGCGAGCATCCAGTTCCCGCCGGGCTCCTACGTGGTCTGGAGCGGGCAATATGAATATCTGGAGCGGGCCACGGCGCGGCTGAAGATCGTCGTGCCGGTGACGCTGCTGATCATCTTCCTGCTGCTCTATCTCAACTTCCGCTCGGTCACGGAAACCGCGATCGTGATGCTATCGCTGCCGTTCGCTCTCGTCGGCGGACTGTGGCTCATGTGGTGGCTCGGCATCAACCTCTCGGTCGCGGTTGTCGTCGGCTTCATCGCACTGGCGGGCGTCGCGGCCGAGACCGGTGTGGTGATGCTGATCTATCTCGACCACGCGCTGGCCGAAGCTGAAGCACGCTGCGCGCATGCAGGCCGTGCGCTGACCCGCAGGGATCTCGACGAGGCCATCATGCAAGGCGCCGTCGAGCGCGTCCGACCGAAGATGATGACGGTGGTGGCAATCATGGCAGGCCTGTTGCCGATCCTGTGGAACACCGGGACGGGATCGGAGATCATGCAGCGCATCGCCGTCCCCATGATTGGCGGCATGATCTCCTCGACCTTGCTGACACTGGTCGTGATCCCCGCGATCTTCGGGCTCGTCAAGGGATTCGGGTTGCGCGCTGTCGACAAGGCCTCCGTCTCCGCACCTGCTTCGGAGGCCGCCGAATGAAGGCGCCGCTTTCACATTGCGACTTGCTCGCAGTCGCATGAGGGGATTTGGCTACGGCATCGAGTTCCCCACACGTAACAATGTTGCGGGTCGACACTGTTCTAGCCGTCATGCTACCGCATGCGGATCGAGAACCCGAGTGACGTCGTGACGTTGATCCGCCAGCCCGACAGATTTGGCCGCCTGCGCAACTGGCGCGGGCTGCTGGCCGTGCTCGTCGCGGTCTTGCATCTGCTGTCGGGCGCACTCCATGGCGCCCACGACATCGACGTGACCAGCCCGTCCGGCGGCTCGGAGATCGCCTCGATCCTCGACGATGGCCTCGCGGGGCATGACGGCCACAAGGCGCTCGCCGGCCATCACTGCCATGGTTGCTTCTCGATCGCGATGGCCCAGCCGATGCAATCCGACGCAGCCGCCGACGTCGTTGCCGTACCGATCCTGCACCGGCAGCTGCCCCTCGTCGGCGTCGCGCCCGATACGGTCTCGCCGCCTCCCAAACGTCTGACCTGACGGATCACCCGGGGCGCCTTGGCTCCGATCGATTTTCCCTCACAGGTCACATTCATGTTCTGCAGGCGAGCGGCCGCGCGCGTGGCGTGCGCGACGGTGCTTCTCATCAGCCCATTCCTGGTGCTGTCCTCACACGCCCAAACCCTCACCATGCGCGCCGCGCTGTCGCGCGCGCTGGCCGCGAGCCCGCGCCTGACCGCGGCGGAGCGCGACGTCGGGATCGCCACCGGCCAGCGCATCCAGGCCGGTGCGCTCATCAATCCGGAACTGTCCTACGAGCAGGACAATACGTTCGGCTCGGGCGCCTATCGCGGCACGCGATCGGCCGAGACCACGCTGCAGATCAGCCAGGCCTTCGAGCTGTTCGGCAAGCGCGACGCCCGGATCGCCGCAGGCCAGGCCGGCATCGAGGTCGCCGCGATCCAGCGCAAGGCCGTCCGGCTCGAGGTGCTGTCGGAGACCGCCATCGCCTTCCTGAGCGTGCTCGGCGCGCAGCGGCGCATCCAGATCCTCGACGAGCAGATCGCGGCGATCGACCGCCTGACGCCGCTGCTGCGCCGCCGCGTCGAGGCAGGCGCCTCCTCCCCGGCCGAGACCGGCCGCGCCGAGGTCGCTTCCGCGCTGGTGAAGGCCGACCGCGAGCGTTTCAAGGCGACGCTGGCCAGCGCTCGGCGCGAGCTTGCGGTGCTGATGGGCGATCCGGCGCCGAAATTCGCCGAGGTCTCCGGCCGGCTCGACACCACCGGGCGGCCGCCCTCGTTCCAGTCGGTGGTCGCGGCCATCGATGCCAATCCGCAACTGGTGCGCTGGACCGCCGTCTATGCACAGCGCAACGCGGAACTGCTGATGGCGCGACTCAAGCCCTATCCGGACGTGCGGATCGCCGCCGGCTGGCGTCATTTCAACGAGACCAATGACGATGCGGTCCGCCTCACCGTCTCGGTCCCGATCCCGGTCTTCGACCAGAACCAGGGCAACATCCTTTCCGCACAGGAGAGCCTCGCCAAGACCCGGGCCGAGCGCGACACCAACCGCAACACGCTGATCGTGGTGGCCGGACGCGCCTACGACTCGCTGCAGGGCTCGCTGCGCGAGCTTGCGGTGCTGCGCGAGACCGCGATCCCGAAGGCGACGGAGGCGGCGGAAGCGATCTCGCAGGGCTACGGTCAGGGCCGCTTCACGCTGCTTGAAGTGCTCGACGCCCAGGCGAGCGTCACGCAGGCGCGCCTGCGCGAGCAGGAAGCGCTGCAGAACTTCCACGCGGGCGTGGCCACCATCGAGGGCCTCGTCGGCAACCCCTTTGCGCTGGCCCGGGAGAGCGCGCGATGAAGACATCCTCCACCATCCTCATCGCCATCGTGACCGCCGCACTCGGCGCCTCCGGCTATGCGATGCTGGGGCCGACAAGGGTCGAGCCGGCCGGTCACACGACCGAGAGGAAATCCGAGAAGCCGAACGACCATGTCGAGCAGGACGAGCACGGCGCCGACCGGATCCGCATTTCCGACGTCAAGCTCGCCGCAGCGGGCGTCACGCTGGCGGAGGCCGCGACTGCTACGCTGACCGATACGCTCGCCTTCAACGGCATCCTGCGCGCCAACCAGGAGGCTGTCGTGCAGGTGACGCCGCGCTTTCCGGGCGTCGCGCGCTCGATCCTGAAACGCATCGGCGACAGGGTCGGCAAGGACGATCTGCTCGCCACCATCGAGAGCAACCAGAGCCTGACGGTCTACGAACTCAAGGCGCCGATCGCGGGCACGATCATCGAGCGGCAGATCTCGCTCGGCGAATACGCCTCCGAGCAGAAGCCGGCCTTCGTCGTCGCCGATCTCTCGACCATCTGGGTCGACCTGTCGATCTACCGCCTCGACCTCCGGCGCGTTCGGCTCGGCGACGAGGTGCTGATCGATCCGGACGACGGCCGCGGCGAGATCAAGGGGACGATCTCCTACATCGCGCCGATCGGCTCGAGCGAGACCCAGACCGCGCTCGCCCGCGTCGTGCTGCCCAACCCGGACGGCCGGCTGCGCCCCGGCCTGTTCGTCACGGCGCGGCTGATCCTCGCCGCGCGCAACGTCGCGGTCGCCGTTCGCAGGAGCGCGATCCAGACATTGGAGAACCGGACCATCGTGTTCGTGCGCGAGGATGGCGACAAGATCGAGGCCCGCCCGGTCGAGCTCGGCGATTCCGATCCCCGCTTCGTGGAGATCCGGGCCGGCCTTTCGGTCGGAGAGCACTACGTCGCCGAGAACAGCTTCGTGGTGAAGGCGGAGATGGGCAAGGGAGACGCCGATCATGATTGACGCGCTCCTCGCCGCCGCGATCCGCCAGCGCTGGCTCGTCGTCCTCCTCGCGCTCGCGGCGGGCGCTTTCGGGGTCTGGAACTTCACGCGCCTGCCGATCGACGCCGTGCCCGACGTCACCAACGTCCAGGTCCAGATCAACACGCGCGCCCCTGGCCTCTCGCCGCTCGAAGCCGAGCAGCGCATCACCTTCCCGATCGAGACCGCGATGGGCGGACTGCCCAGGCTCGACTACACCCGCTCGATCTCGCGCTACGGGCTGAGCCAGGTCACGGTCGTGTTCCAGGACGGCACCGACATCTATTTCGCGCGGCAGCTCGTCAACGAGCGCATCCAGCAGGCGCGGGAACAATTGCCGGCCGGCGTCGAGGTCGCGATGGGTCCGATCTCGACCGGTCTCGGCGAGATCTACGTCTATTCCGTCGAGGCGAGGGCGGACGCGAAATCGGCGACTGGCGCCGCGTTCACGCCGACGGAGCTGCGCACTATCCAGGACTGGATCATCAAGCCGCAACTGCGCACCGTCCCCGGCGTGGTCGAGGTCAACTCGATCGGCGGCTATGAGCGGCAATTCCACGTGCTGCCGATCCCCGGCCGGCTGATGGCCTACAAGCTCGGCTTCCGCGATATCATGACGGCGCTCGCGGCGAACAACGCCAATGTCGGCGCCGGCTATATCGAGCGCAACGGCGAGCAATATCTCGTCCGCGCGCCCGGCCAGGTCGCCAATCTCGACGAGATCAGGGACATCGTGATCGGATCGCGCGGCGGCGTACCCGTCCGCATCCGCGACGTCGCCGACGTGCAGGAAGGCCAGGACCTGCGCTCGGGCGCTGCGACCGCAAACGGCAGCGAGACCGTGCTCGGCACCGCCATGCTGCTGATCGGCGAGAACAGCCGCACCGTGGCCCAGCGCGTGGCGGCAAAGCTCAAGGAGGTCGCGAAATCGCTGCCTGAGGGCGTGATCGCGCGCGCGGTCTATGACCGCACCCATCTGGTCGAAGCGACCATCGCGACCGTCGAGAAGAATCTGGTCGAGGGCGCGGCGCTGGTGATCGCGGTGCTGTTCCTGATCCTCGGCAATATCCGCGCCGCCCTGATCACCGCCTGCGTCATTCCCCTCTCCATGCTGTTCACGATCTCAGGCATGGTCGGGAGCAAGGTCAGTGCCAATCTGATGAGTCTCGGCGCGATCGATTTCGGCATCATCGTCGACGGCGCGGTCATCATCGTGGAGAATTGCCTCCGGCTGCTTGCCGCCGAGCAGCACCGGCGCGGCCGGCTGTTGTCGCTGGACGAGCGGATGCGGACGATCCAGGCGGCGAGCAGCGAGGTCATCAAGCCGAGCCTGTTCGGCACGCTCATCATCGCCGTGGTCTACCTGCCCGTCCTGACTCTGACGGGGACCGAGGGCAAGATGTTCACGCCGATGGCGCTCACAGTGCTGATGGCGCTGGCCGGCGCCGCGCTGCTGTCGGTGACCTTCGTGCCGGCCGCGGTCGCGATCTTCGTCACCGGCAAGGTGTCGGAGAAGGAGAATATCTTCATGCGGGCAGCAAAGCGGGTCTACGTGCCCCTGCTCGATCGCGCCATCCGCCATCGCGGCAGCGTCGCATGCGCCGCCGTGCTGATCGTCGCCGGCAGCCTGTTTGCCGCAACCCGCATGGGCGGCGAGTTCATCCCGAGCCTCGACGAGGGCGACATCACCATCGAGACCGTCAGGATTCCCGGCACCAGCCTGACCCAGAGCGTCGACATGCAGCTCAGGCTGGAGAAGGCGGTCAGGCAGCTTCCGGAGGTGGCGAACATCTTCTCCCGGATCGGCACCGCCGAGATCGCCAACGATCCGATGCCGCCGAACGTGGCCGACACGTATGTCACGCTGAAACCGCGCGACCAGTGGCCCGATCCGGCCAAGCCGAAGGACGAGGTGGTCGCCGAGCTCGAACACACCGCCAACACCCTGCCCGGCACCGCCTATGGCATGACCCAGCCGATCCAGATGCGCTTCAACGAGCTCATTGCCGGCATCCGCAGCGACGTCGGCGTCAAGGTCTTCGGCGACGATCTCGACGTGCTCGCCGGCATCGCCCAGCAGATCAATGGAGCCGTTCGCGGCATCGAGGGCGCCGCCGACGTGAAGACGGAGCAGGTCGCGGGCCTGCCGATCCTCACCGTCAAGCTCGACCGTCAGGCGCTGTCGCGCTACGGCCTCAGCGTCGGCGAGGTGCAAAATCTCGTCGAGATCGCGATCGGCGGCAAGCCGGTCGGAAAGCTGTTCGAAGGCGACCGCCGCTTCGACATCGTGGTGCGCCTGCCGGAAAGCCTGCGCGCCAACCCGGACGCGATCAAGTCGCTGCCGATCCCGCTGCCGCCGAGCGAGGACGCCGCGACCGTCACGCGGACCGCCTGGCCGGGCGCGGCAAGCACCGCGCTGCGCTATGTCCCGCTGTCCTCCGTCGCCGCGATCGAGATCGCGCCGGGCCCCAACCAGATCAGCCGCGAGAACGGCAAGCGCCGCGTGGTGGTGATGGCCAATGTCAGGGGGCGCGACCTGCGCTCCTTCGTGGCCGAGGCGCAATCCGCCGTCGCGGAGAAGGTCAAGCTGCCGCCCGGCTACTGGATCGGCTGGGGCGGACAGTTCGAGCAACTGGTCTCCGCGACCAAGCGGCTGACGATCGTGGTGCCGGTGGCGCTGCTGCTGGTGTTCCTGCTGCTTTTCATGGGCATGGGATCGGCGGCGGATGCGCTTCTGGTGTTCAGCGGCGTGCCGCTGGCCTTGAGCGGCGGGATCGCGGCGCTGCTGCTGCGCGGCATTCCTCTGTCGATCAGCGCCGGGGTGGGCTTCATCGCGCTGTCGGGCGTCGCGGTGCTCAACGGCCTCGTCATCATCGCCTTCATCGAGCGCCTGCGCAGCGAGGGGCGCCCCGTGGCGGACGCCGTCCGCGAAGGCGCGCTGACCCGGCTACGTCCGGTGCTGATGACCGCGCTGGTCGCCTCGCTCGGCTTCGTGCCGATGGCGCTCGCCACCGGTGCCGGCGCCGAGGTGCAGCGGCCGCTTGCGACCGTCGTCATCGGCGGCATCATCTCCTCGACCATCCTCACATTGCTTGTGCTCCCGGCGCTCTACGTGCTGTTCCGCCGTGACGCGCGGAACGAAGCGCCTACAATGGCGTCCGATCTGACAACTGCCGGGGGACGATAGACGTGGCCAGCCACAATCATCACGGCCATCACCACCACGACCATGGCGGCCATGGGAATGGCCATGATCACGATCATGGCCACGGCCATGTCCACGCGCCCGCCAATTTCGGCAAGGCCTTCGCGATCGGCATTTCGCTCAACATCGCGCTGGTCGTCGCCGAAGCGTTCTACGGCTATATCGGCAACTCCACCGCGCTGCTCGCCGATGCCGGCCATAACCTGAGCGACGTGCTCGGCCTAATCGTGGCGTGGGCCGCCTCGGTCGCGGCCCGGCGGGCGCCGAGCGGGCGCTTCACCTACGGCCTGCGCGCCTCGACGATCCTGGCTGCGCTCAGCAATGCCGTTTTCCTGCTGGTCGCAACCGGCGCCATCGGCTGGGAGGCGATCCTGCGGCTGCGCGAGCCGGAGCCGATCGCCGGCGTGACCGTGATGGTGGTCGCGGGCATCGGCATCCTCATCAACGGATTCACCGCCATGCTGTTCGCGCGCGGACGCAAGGACGACATCAACATCGAGGGCGCCTATCTGCACATGGCGGCCGACGCCGCGGTCTCGCTCGGCGTCGTCGTCTCGGCGGCGCTGATCATCTGGACCGGCTGGCTCTGGCTCGATCCCGTGACCAGCCTCGTCATCTGTGCCGTCATCCTCTGGAGCACGACCAGCCTGCTGCGCGCCTCCGTCGACATGTCGATGGCAGCCGCGCCGAAGGGCACCGATCTCGACGCGATCAGGGCATTCCTGCTGCAGCGGCCCGGCGTCAGCGCGATCCACGATCTCCATGTCTGGCCGATCTCGACCACCGAAACGGCGCTGACCTGCCACCTCGTGATGCCGGCCGGCACGGTCGATGCGTTCCTGATGGAAACGGCGCGTCTCCTGAAGACGTCGTTCCGCATCGGCCACACCACGCTTCAGGTCGAGACGCATCCCGACAACGGCTGCGCGCTGGCGCCGGATGACGTGGTTTGAGGGCCGCGCGGCCGCTCCGATCTTCAGTGTCGTCCCGGACAAGCGAAGCGCGGATCCGGGACCCATCATCACACGACGAAGTTTGACGAGAACTCGCGGCTCCCGTCCTCGCACCACAATGTCGTCCCCGGGTTTGAGTCCCGGCCTACACCGGGATGACGCCAAGTGCTCGGCAGTGACGTCCGCGATGACGACGCGGAAAGCAGCGCTACGCCGCCTTCGCCGTCACGATCCAGATCGCACCCTGCAACGGGACGCTCTGCCCCCTGAGAAACGGCGCGAGCGTGTCGCGGATGGAAGCTCTGGCGGCGGCGCAGGTCTCGGGCGGGTGGCCCTGCAGCGCGCGGCTCGCCGGGCCGATCTGAAGCGAGCCGTCGACGGCGGCATCGAGCCCACCGCCGATCGCGATGTCCATCGCGAGATCGTGCGGCTCCATCGCCACGTCGACGAAGCCCGCACCTTCGAGGATGCGCATCACCCGCTCCTCCGCGGCGAAAGCGAACGGGCCCGGCTCCTCCGGCCCGACCGGCGGCATTTTCGGCACGTGCTTGTAGACCGCCATCAGCGGCGCCATCATCCAGGGGTTCTGCTTGGGCTCGCGCCAGCAGGCGAAAGCGAGCCGGCCCGACGGCTTCAACGCACGACGCAGATTGACGAACGAAGCGACGGGATCGGCGAAGAACATCACGCCGAAGCGCGAGGCGAGGAGATCGAAGCTCGCGGGCTCGAACGGATGCACCGTCGCATCCGCCAGCACGAAATCGAGCGGCAATCCCTTCGGCGCGAACGCACGCGCCTGCGACAGCATGGGATCGGAAACGTCGAGGCCGAGCGCAAAGCCGTTCGGCACCACCGCCTTTGCAAATGCGACGGTCGTAGCCCCCGAGCCGCATCCGACATCGATCACGCGCTCGCCGGGCTTGGGCCTGGCACGGTCGATCAGAACGTCGGCGATGGGGCCGAGCAGCTTTTCCTGGGCGGCGTGGCGATCGGCCCAGCGCTGGCCGCTCGGGCCGTTCCAATAGGCGATCTGATCAGCGTTCCCGGCGTGTCCGCTCGGCTGTTGCATGAGGCCCCTCCCTGTCGCTTTGTCGGCGGTCTTACCACGCCGAAAGCATCCCAAGCGGTCAAATGCACGCGGTTGCGGCAAGGCCGCCCCTTGCTCCGCCCCCCGCCGGGGCGCTAAAGAGGCGCCGTGGGGCGGTTAGCTCAGCTGGTTAGAGCATCTCGTTTACACCGAGAGGGTCCGCGGTTCGAATCCGTGACCGCCCACCAGATAACCAACTCAAATATTTGGCCTATTCAGCGTGTAGCAAGGCGTGCAGCGCTGCGATCGTTGATCCGTCGATCGGGCGCCCCCGAGCACGCCGGTCCTGGCGCCTGAGGACTCGCTGTTCTGTGAGCCGGCAGCGAAGGCCACCATTACACGCGCCGCCGGCGCGTTCGGCGGCTCCGCCAAGCGGATGAAGGATCGATACCTGCCCCCTGCCGCATCGACGCCGCGCGCTCCAACCTCGATTGGCATCGAGCTTGCTGGCATTGAGCTCAATCCCCAAGCTTGCACGGGGTCTGTTTCAGATCGAGGCGATATTCATGCGGCACATGTCCCGGTTCGACGCGACCACATCTCTTCACTTCCATGCCTTGCTCGCCGACTTGCAATGGCGGGTCAGGTTGCTGGAGGCCGATATCCACGAGGAGGAACAAAAGGCCGGCAACGCCGACCCCAGCAGCCTCTCCTACCCCATCCTGGCTCTCACGCTGCGGACGCGTCGTGACAATCTCTGCGCCTCCATCGGAATGCTGGAGAGCCGGGCACCAGCGAGCGTTGAACAGGCGGCCTAGTTACCAGCATTGCGGGAGCAACGACTGGCGCGCCTCGCGGCGTGACTAACGTCACATAAGTCACGCTTGCCTTCCGATAGCCTCTGGATACGCTGCGCATGGATCGTTCGGGGCTGAGATGGGCGCGCTACGCTGGCTTCTGTTGGTTTTCGCGTTCCTGCTGACCAGTGGCGCGGCCCAGGCGGAACGTCGGGTCGCGCTCGTGATCGGCAACTCCGCCTACAAGAACGTGGCCAGGCTTACCAACCCCGTCAACGATGCAACGCTTGTCGGGGGCATGTTCAAGAAGGCCGGATTTGACAGCGTCGAGGTCAAAGTGGACCTCACCATCCCCGAGATGCGTAAGGCCCTGCGAGACTTCGGCATGAGGACTCGCGATTCCGAGATCGCCGTCATCTACTACGCCGGGCACGGAATTGAGATCGACGGCAACAACTATCTCATTCCCATCGACGCGGTCCTCGAAGCCGATACCGACGTCTACGACGAGGCCTTTGCGCTCGACCGTGTTCTGGCCACGGTTGAGCCTGCGAAGCAGCTCCGCCTCATCATCCTGGACGCCTGCCGTGACAATCCGTTCGCCAAGTCCATGAAGCGAACGGTTGCGTCCCGCGCGATCGGACGCGGCCTTGCCAAGGTCGAGCCGACGAGCCCGAACACCATGATCGCATTCGCGGCAAAGGCTGGGTCCACGGCGTCGGATGGGGACTCGAAAAACAGCCCGTTCGCCGCGGCGTTGGTCGACCGCCTGCCGACGCCCGGCCTCGACTTGCGCAAGGCCTTCGGCTTCGTGCGCGATGACGTCTTGAAGAACACCGGTTACAAGCAGGAGCCCTATGTCTACGGCTCGCTTGGCGGCGACGATGTGCCACTTGTGGCAGCGAAGCCGGCAGCACCCGGTCCGCAGGCAAGTCCTGACGACGCAGTTCGCCGGAACTACGAACTTGCCCTGCAACTCGGCACCCGCGACGGCTGGAACGTTTTCCTCGCACAGTATCCGGACGGCTTCTATGCGGGGCTTGCCAAAGGGCAGATCAACAAGATCGCGGCCGAGGAAGCTCGCACCGCGGCAGTCGAAAAGGCGCGCCTGGCGGAAGACGAAAAGTCTCGGCTTGCCGTCGAACGGGCTCAGAAGACCGAACAGGACAAGGCCGCATCCGCTGCGAAGGTCGCGGAGGATGCCCGCCTTGCTGCCGAGAAGACCAAGCAGATCGAAGACGCAAAGGCCACGGCAGCCGAGCAGCGGCGGAAGGAGATCGAGGCCGCCGTTGCGAAGGCCCTGGCCGACAAGCAGACGGCAGAGAAGGCACTCGCCGGCAAGATCGCCCAGCAGGCCGCGGACAAGCAGACGACCGAGGCGAAAGCGAATGGCGAGAGTGACCAGAAGGTCGCCGTGCTGACGCCGACCTCATCACAACCGACTCTCTCGCCGCAGGAGACGGCGAAGCTGGTGCAATCGGAACTCCGGCGCGTCGGCTGCATGAGAGCCGAGCCCAATGGCGACTGGGGAGAAAGCGCACAACGCTCCCTGAGCTTGTTCAACAAGTACGCCGGCACCAAGTTCGACGCGAAGCTCGCGAGCTCCGATGCCCTCGATGCTCTCAAGGCAAAACCCGGCCGTGTCTGTCCGCTGGTTTGCGATCATGGTTTCAGGGCCGATGGCGACCAATGCACCAAGATCGCCTGCCGGGCCGGCTATCGCGTCAACGATGACAACGAGTGCGAGAAGACGACCGAGAAGAAGCCCGTTGCGACGCGCAACGACGGGACCAGGAAGGACGAGCAGAGGACGGGGCGGGAAGCAGCGCCAGCCAAGCCTCAAGCGAGCGGCCAGATATACTGCAACAATGCAGGTTGCAAGCCCGTGCCTCAAGGCTGTCGCCTGGAGTCTGGCGGAGACTCAAGCAAGAACAGAGGCACTGTCGGCGCGCTGACGTGTAATTGACCCCCGCCCCGATGCGCGCTCTCGCGCGCGCCCCTTTCGTCGGGTGAGAGTGCCCGGCCTCCGCCATTGGGACCTGAATCGAATCCTTGACCGCCCACGCGCTTGCGCTCGCGGAGCGAGGCAGACCGAAGCTCCGAAGCCGCAACAAGCGCAGGCGGGCAACGAGCTTCAGCCAAATGAACCCTTCTCAATCCCCCGGACGGCCCGGCAGCACCGGCACGGCATCGATCCACACCGCGGCCGACTGGCACCAGATCTGGCGGCTGGGCCGCAGCGCGTCGCGCTGACTGATGCTGCCCCAGCGGATACCCCAATCGTCGGCCTGATCGCCCTCGCCGCTCGTGAACAGCGGGGAACCGCAATCGGCGCAAAAATGCTGGAAGCGCATCCGGCCATTGTCGCCCCGCTTGCCGTAGACCTTGGGCGCCCCGCCGGTGAGCCTGATGTCGGCTTCGGTACAAACCGCCGTCACCCGGAACGGTGACCCCGTCAGGGCCTGGCAATCCCGGCAATGGCAGATCGAGACCGCCTCGGGATCGATCTCAGCCTCGTAGGTGATGTTCCCGCAATGGCATTGCCCGTCGATCCGCATGGTCTGTTCCCAAAACAAAAACGGCGCCCGAAGGCGCCGTTTTATCATCTTTTCGACTTGCGATCTCAGTGAGCGGTCAGGCCGCCGGCGGCTTCGTCGCCGTCCGGCTTCACCGTCACCTTGGTGTCCTCTTCCCAGACGATCGGAACCGGCTTCTTCACCAGCGCCTTGGCGACGACGTCGTCGAGGCGCGAGACCGGGATGATCTCCATGCCGCCCTTGATCGCATCGGAAATCTCCGTGAGATCCTTGGCGTTGTCCTCGGGGATCAGCACCGTCTTGATGCCGCCGCGCGCGGCGGCAAGCAGCTTCTCCTTCAGACCGCCGATCGGCAGCACGCGGCCGCGCAGCGTGATCTCGCCGGTCATCGCGACATCGTGGCGGACCGGAATGCCGGTCATCACCGAGATGATCGCGGTGGCCATCGCCACGCCCGCGGACGGACCATCCTTCGGCGTCGCGCCTTCCGGCACGTGCACGTGGATGTCGCGCCGGTCGAACAGCGGCGGCTCGATGCCGTAGGTGATCGCACGCGAGCGGACGTAGGACGCCGCCGCCGAGATCGATTCCTTCATCACGTCGCGCAGATTGCCCGTGACCGTCATCTTGCCCTTGCCGGGCATCATGACGCCTTCGATGGTCAGCAACTCGC
>NZ_JASGFS010000074.1:0-27930 GCF_047605465.1 Bradyrhizobium sp.
CGGCCGGCTGCATCATGATGCGCAAGTGCCATCTCAACACCTGCCCGGTCGGCGTTGCGACGCAGGATCCGGTGCTGCGCAAGCGCTTCACCGGCCAGCCCGAGCACGTGATCAACTACTTCTTCTTCGTCGCCGAGGAAGTCCGCGAGATCATGGCGTCTCTCGGCTTCCGCACCTTCAACGAGATGGTCGGCCAGGTCCAATTGCTCGACCAGACCAAGCTGGTGGCGCATTGGAAGGCCAAGGGCCTCGACTTCTCGAAGCTGTTCGTCAAGCAGAAGGAAGAGAAGGGCCAGAAGATCTATCACTCCGAGCGCCAGAACCATCATCTGGAAGCCGTGCTCGACCGCTCGCTGATCGAGAAGGCAACGCCCGCGCTCGACCGCGGCGCACCGGTCAAGATCGACGCCACCATCAACAGCACCAACCGGTCCGCCGGCGCGATGCTGTCGGGTGCGGTCGCCAAGATCTACGGCCATGCCGGCCTGCCGCATGACACGATTCATGTCAGCCTCAAGGGCACGGCCGGCCAGGCCTTCGGTGCGTGGCTCGCCCATGGCGTCACCTTCGAGCTCGAAGGTGAAGGCAACGACTACGTCGGCAAGGGGCTCTCGGGTGGCAAGATCATCGTCAAGCCGCCAAAGAACAGCGCCATCGTGCCGGAAGAGAGCATCATCGTCGGCAACACCGTGCTCTACGGCGCCGTCGAGGGCGAGTGCTACTTCCGCGGCGTCGCCGGCGAACGCTTCGCCGTGCGCAATTCCGGCGCGATCGCCGTGGTCGAGGGCGCGGGCGATCATTGCTGCGAATACATGACCGGCGGCATCGTGGTCGTGCTCGGCAAGACCGGGCGCAACTTCGCGGCCGGCATGTCCGGCGGCATCGCCTATGTGCTCGACGAGACCGGAGACTTCGACAAGCTGTGCAACATGGCGATGGTCGAGCTCGAGCCGGTGCTGTCGGAAGAGCTGATCAACGCCGGCACCTATCATCACTCCGGCGATCTCGAGGCGCATGGCCGGGTCGACGTGTTCAAGAACCTGCTCGACTCCGATGTCGAGCGCCTGCACGTCCTGATCTCGCGCCACGCGAAAGCGACCGGCTCCAAGCGCGCCACCGACATCCTTGCCAACTGGAAGGAGTGGCTGCCGAAATTCCGCAAGGTGATGCCGGTCGAATACCGGCGCGCGCTGCGCGAAATGGCCGCCAACGCGGACGCCGAGCCGAAAATCGCGATCGGAGCGTAATTCCAGGCCTCTCATGGCGAGGAGGCGCGCAGCGCCCTCTCGCACCATGAGGCCTCCAGCAGGGCCTCCGTCCTTCGAGACGCGCGTTCCGCGCTCCTCAGGGTGAGGGTCTAGAGAAAATGAATTAGAGCGGCAGGGACTTCGGGTTTAATGGGCAAGATCACGGGATTTCTCGAAATCGAACGGCATGACCGCAAGTACACCCCGGTCTCCGATCGCGTGAAGCATTACAACGAGTTCGTCGTTCCGCTGACCGAGAAGGAAACGCGCGACCAGGCCGCGCGCTGCATGAACTGCGGCATTCCCTATTGCCACGGCACCGGCTCGGTCGCGCCCGGCACGCCCGGCTGCCCGGTCAACAACCAGATCCCCGATTTCAACGACCTCGTCTATCAGGGCAACTGGGAAGAGGCCGCGCGCAATCTGCACTCGACCAACAACTTCCCGGAGTTCACGGGCCGCATCTGTCCGGCACCCTGCGAAGCGTCCTGCACGCTCAACATCGACGACAACCCCGTCACCATCAAGACGATCGAATGCGCGATCGTCGATCGCGCCTGGGACAATGGCTGGCTGAAGCCGGAAGTGGCCGCCGTCAAGACCGGCAAGAAGGTCGCGGTGATCGGCTCGGGCCCGGCGGGCATGGCCTGCGCACAGCAGCTCGCGCGCGCGGGCCACGACGTGCATCTGTTCGAGAAGTACGCCAAGGCCGGCGGCCTGCTGCGCTACGGCATTCCCGACTTCAAGATGGAGAAGGGCGTCATCGACCGCCGCGTCAATCAGATGGAAGGCGAAGGCGTCACCTTCCACTACAACAGCCATGTCGGCGCTGACGGCAATGTCGATCCGCGCGAGATGCTCAACGAGTATGACGCCGTCGCGCTGACCGGCGGTGCGGAAGCGCCACGCGATCTGCCGATCCCCGGCCGCGACCTCGCCGGCATCCACTATGCGATGGACTTCCTGCCGCAGCAGAACCGCCGCGTCTCCAGCGAATCCTTGGGCGGCGTCGCCGAGATCCTCGCCGGCGGCAAGCACGTCGTCGTTATCGGCGGCGGCGACACCGGCTCCGACTGCATCGGCACCTCGCTGCGCCAGGGCGCGCTCTCCGTGACCCAGCTCGAGATCATGCCGGCTCCGCCCGAGCACGAGAACAAGGGCCTGACCTGGCCGAACTGGCCGCTGAAGATGCGCACCTCGTCCAGCCAGGCCGAAGGCGCGGTTCGCGAGTTCGCCGTTCTGACGCAGAAGTTTTCCGGCGAGAACGGCAAGGTCAAGAAGCTGCACTGCGTGCGCGTCGACGACAAGTTCAAGCCGATCGCCGGCACCGAGTTCGATCTCGATGCCGAGCTCGTGCTGCTCGCGATGGGCTTCGTCCACCCCGTGCACGAGGGCCTGCTGAAGCTGCTCTCGGTCGACCTCGACCCGCGCGGCAACGTCAAGGCCAACACCCTGGACTACCAGACCTCGCGCCCGAACGTGTTCACCGCCGGCGACATGCGCCGCGGCCAGTCGCTGGTGGTCTGGGCCATCCGCGAGGGCCGGCTCTGCGCCCGCTCGATCGACACGTTCCTGATGGGGAAGACGGACCTGCCGCGGTAATCACTGTCGTCCTGGCGAAAGCCAGGACCCGTACCGCGGAATCCATCGATTGCGCCTGCTGCGAGTCCCGAACGACCGGCCGCTGCCAGCCTAATATTTGGGGTCCGAATTAAGACTCGGGGGAATGGGTCCTGGCTTTCGCCAGGACGAGACCTGGATTCGGCGCCACGCGCGTCCGATGCCCTGCAGGCCCTCTTAGTTCTGCATCCTCACGCCCACCATCACCACGGTCCCCTGAGAACTCGACCCCACCTGGTTTGAATCCAGGATGTCGTGACGCAGCGTGCCCTTGATCCAGAGATTGCGGTTGAGCTTGTAGATCAGGTTGCCTTCGAGCGAGTAGGTCTTGTCGTTGCGATTCTGCTCCTGGTAGTCGTACGTGCCGAAGGTGAACTTGCCGACCGCGGTGAGCCAGCGGCGGAAATCGTGATCGACTTCGGCGGCGTAGGTATGCACCAACACACCGGAGGAGCCGGGGATCGTGGTTTCGGCGATCTGCGTGTCGGTGTTGAATTTCACGGTCGTCAGCCCACTCGCGTTCCAGATCAGCGAGCCCGAGGTCAGGAAGCCCGAGAGCTGGCTGAGGCGCGGGTCGACATAGTTGCGCGCGGAATAGCCGACCGAGACCTCGCCGGTGAGGATGCGGGAGAACTCGAAGGACGTACCGACCTTGGCATAGCCGCCGGATGAATCGCGGAAATAGCCGTTGCGGTCGGCGGCCTGATCGTGCACGCGGCTGTCGCCCTCCACCTCGACGAACGGCTTCAGGCCCGGCTTGAGCTCGTAGGAGAGCCGGCCGACGCCGCCATACTGGTTGAAGTCGCGGTCGTCGTTGCTGGAGACGGTGCCGTCGGTGAGCTTGGAATTCGTGTAGGCGGTGCGATCGACGGTGGCGCCGGCCGCGACCTCGAACCGGTTGAAGGTCTGGTCGAAGCCGAACGTCCCGCCATAGGTGGCGTAGATCGGATATTTCTGCAGGCCCGCCTGCACGTTCGGGCTGCCGGGATTGTCGGTGGCGAGCCGCAGGCGCAGTTGCGAGGTGAGCTTGAGATCGCGGTCGACGTCGATGCGGCCATCGACATGACCGGTGAAATCCGGACGATCGATCTCGACCGGCGACGGCGAAGCGAGGCCGTCGATGGTCGCCGGCATCTGGTTGCCGTAGCCGCTGAAGGAGCCCCGCAGATCCGCGACCAGCGCGTGACGCTCCCAATCGGACATCACGAGAAGCTCGGGCGCGACCACATAGACGGGCGAGCCGACCGGCTTGCTGAGGCGCGCCGGATTGGTGTCGTAGCCGCCCGAGAGTTCGAGTGCGCCCTTGATCAGGAAGCTGCCGGCATAGTCGCCGACGGGACCGAACGGATCGTCGTCGCGCTTGAGACGACGGCGCTGCGGCTGACCTGGCACGGTGCCGGCCATGGCCGGCGGCACCGGCGTCTTGTTCGCGGTCTCCGATGGCGGCGGCGCGATGCGTGGCGGGCCGAGGCTGCTGGCCGGTGCTGTCGCCGGCACGGGCGAGCCAGGACCCGCCGGCCGCTTCGGCTTCGGCTGCCCGGGATAGAGCTTCGGCTGCTGACGCTTGCGGTTGAGGGAGTCGTAGCCTGAGCCGCTCGCGCCATTGGCCGCCGGCAGGCCGTAGGTCGGGATCTGACCGATGCGCGACGGCGCCGGCGCGTCCCGGCGCTTGCCCGGATCGGCGTCGGGATCCGGCGGCGTCGGCACCGCGTCCGACGGTGCCTGCGGAACGCCCGCCGTGCGGCGCGTGGGCAGCGTGTCAGGCGAAACGAATCCGCCGCGGCTGGGATTGAACAGGTCCGGCGTGAGGCTCTGGGCCGCCGCCGGGGCGGCTTCCAGCGCGGTCAGCACAAGGCATGGCAAAGCCGCGCGGACAAGTTGCGCGCGCTTGCTCCGGCCCCTGCCTGGAGGCGACCCCACGATGGAACAACTCCAACGAAATCAAATACTTCATCGACGACCCCTCACCGGCTGGCGGGAACCATCGTTAATGGAGTTAAAACAATTATGGTTAATGAGCCGTTGAGGACTCGGGGTGCCGCGTCGCCTCACCAGACGCGGCGTGCTAAGCAGGCGCCAACGGGCCACCGCCCCTCCCCTGGATCAGGACATGCCGAGCTCGAAACCGCTGATGACCCAATCATCCGGCACCACCCCCGCCAGCGTCGAATCCGCGCTCCGCACGCTGGAGACGGAGAGCGGCGGCATCAACGCGCTCGCGGCCGCCCTGCGCGGCCCGCTGGGCACGACCTTCGCGGCGGCAGTCGACCTGATCCGCCAGGCCAAGGGCCGTGTCATCGTCACCGGGCTCGGCAAGTCCGGTCACATGGCGCGCAAGATCGCGGCGACGCTCGCCTCGACCGGCACGCCCGCCTTCTTCGTGCACACCGCCGAAGCCGCCCATGGCGACCTCGGCATGATCACCACGGACGACGTCATCATGGCGTTGTCCTGGTCCGGCGAGCAGCCGGAGATGAAGACCCTCGTGAACTATTCGGCCCGCTTCGCGATCCCGATGATCGCGGTGACGTCGAACGCCGCCTCCTCGCTCGGACAGGCCGCCGATATCGTGATCGAGCTGCCGAAGGCACGCGAGGCCTGCCCGCACAACCTGGCGCCGACCACCTCGACGCTGATGCAGGCCGCGATCGGCGATGCCATCGCGATCGCGCTACTCGAGGGCCGCGGCTTCACCGCACTTGAATTCGCGCATTTCCATCCCGGCGGCAAGCTGGGCGCGATGCTGAAATTCGTTCGCGACTACATGCGCACGGGGACGGAAATCCCGGTGAAGCCGCTCGGGACGAAGATGTCGGATGCGGTGATGGAGATGTCGGCCAAGGGCCTCGGCTGCGTCTGCATCGTCAACGATGCCGGCGAGGTTGCAGGCATCATCACCGACGGCGACCTGCGCCGCCACATGCGGCCCGACCTGCTGACGGCGACGGTCGACGACATCATGACGAAGCAACCGAAGACCGTACCGCCTTCGATGCTCGCCACTGAGATGATCGAGGTGCTGAACACAAGCAAGATCACCACGCTGGTCGTGACCGAGGCGAGCAAGGTCGTCGGCATCGTCCACCTGCACGACCTGTTGCGGGCGGGCGTGGCGTAAAGCGCGCTGTCTCGATCCGTCATTCCGGGGCGCGCCCGTTTGGGCGCGAGCCCGGAATCCATTCCACACCGGGATCGCTGCCCAATGGATTCCGGGCTCGCGACTTCGTCGCGCCCCGGAATCCCAGCGAGAGGGATAGCCCGCACCTGCCTCCGCGGCGTCATTGCGGGCGCAGCGAAGATCGCGACATGCACGCCCCATTCATATTCGCAACTGTTCAGCGCACAGGTGCGATCGATGACGATCTCGCGCTGGCGCAGGGAGAGCGGCCCGGGATCGAGCAGGCTACCGGCGCGAAATTTGTCCCAGGCGCGCGTGTGACCGGCCATCACCCGGAACAACGCCAACGGCGGCGCGCCGCGCATGATGCGGTCGAACTGTCCCTGGATCTCCGGGGGATAAGGCGGTTCGAGCGGCGCAATACGCGGCATCGTGGATGACATGGCCGGCCTCTTTGCTACAATTACTGTAGCAACACGCTACAATATCTGTAGCAATACGCAAGAGGATCGCGATGGCGAAACAGGCAGCATCAGCGAGCCGCCCCGTGCGCGGCTCGCGTACCGGTCGACCGATCATGGCGCTGCTCGATCTGCTTGGCCGGCGCTGGTGCTTGCGCATCCTCTGGGAATTGCGCGGCGAGCCCCTCACCTCCCGTGCGCTGCGCACCGCCTGCGACGAGGCATCGCCGACGGTGCTGCAGACACGGCTGAGCGAGTTGCGCGAGGCTGGGTTCGTCGAGCTGGGCGAGGGTGGCGGTTACGGGTTGACCAAACTCGGCCGGGAATTGTGCGAGACCTTCATGCCGCTGCACCGGTTTGCCGAGCGGTGGAGCAAGTGAGACTCAGCGAGGGTCGCTGACTCCGATCTTCTTTCTCCTCTTGCGGGAGAAGGTGGCGCGCATTTGCGCGCCGGATGAGGGGTATTTCTCTGCGAAATTAACTTAGGTAGTCGCCGCGCCGAGAGAGACCCGTCACCCCGGCTGCGCTTCGCGCAGCCACCCTCTCCCACAGGGGGGACAGCTTAGGCTACGCCGCCGCCACCGTCAGATTGGCGCCGTCCACCTGCACGACCTTTACCCGGGTCCCCGCCGGCGTGTCGGGACCGGCGACGCGCCACACCGTGTCGCCGATGCGCACCGTGCCGGAGCCGTCGATGATCGGCTTCTCCAGCGTGAACTCGCGGCCGAGCAGCGCCTCGGTGCGCTTGTTCAGGAAGGGGCTTGCGCTTGCGCCCAGCTTCGGCCGGGCAAGGCGGCGCCATACCGGCACCGCGGCCGCAGCGAAGACGGCAAACATCACGAGTTGCACTTGCCAGGACGGATGAGCGACGAACGAGACCAGTCCGACCAGCAGCGCAGCGAGCCCGAGCCAGAATAGAAATACGCCCGGGGCGATCGTCTCCAGCGCCATCAGGATGAAGCCGAAGATCAGCCAGTTCCAGGTCCCGAGTGATGCGAACATGTCAGTCATGACACGACCTCATTAGCCTTGCCGCGGAGGCACTGCCGGCGGCGTGCTGCCGGTCGGCGGCACCGAGCTGCCACGCCGGGCGGCGGCGGCCGCCGATGCCGCGCTTTCGCCGAACGTCGCCTTGGCGATCTCACCGATACCGGCAAGCGAGCCCAACATGCTGGTGGCCTCCACCGGCAGCATGATGATCTTCTGGTTCGGCGCGTCCGCGAACTGGCCGAATGCCTTGATATATTTGTCGGCGATAAAATAGTTCAACGCCGCGATATCACCCTTGGCGATGGCTTCCGACACCGCCTGCGTCGCCTTGGCCTCGGCCTCGGCCAAACGCTCACGCGCCTCGGCGTCGCGGAAGGCGGCCTCGCGGCGACCTTCGGCCTGGAGGATCTGTCCCTGCTTGGCGCCCTCGGCGCGCAGGATCTCGGATTGGCGCTGGCCTTCAGCGGCGAGGATGTCGGCGCGCTTGACGCGCTCGGCCTTCATCTGCCGGCCCATCGCCTCGACGAGATCGGCGGGCGGCACGATGTCCTTGATCTCGATGCGGTTGACCTTGACGCCCCAGGGCGAGACGGCGGCATCGACGACGCGCAACAGGCGTTCGTTGATCTCGTCGCGATGCGACAGCACCTGGTCGAGATCCATCGAGCCCATCACCGAACGGATGTTGGTCATGGTCAGCACCGTGATCGCCTGGGTGAGGTTGGCGACTTCGTAGCTCGCCTTCGCGGCGTCGAACACCTGGAAGAAGGCGACGCCGTCCACCGTCACGGTGGCGTTGTCCTTGGTGATCACCTCCTGCTCGGGAATGTCGATCACCTGCTCCATCATGTTGATCTTGCGCCCGACGCGATCGAAATAGGGCACGATCAGGTTCAGCCCGGGGCTGAGGGTCTGGGTGTATTTGCCGAAGCGCTCGATCGTCCAGTCGTAGCCCTGCGGCACCGTCTTCACACCGGCAAGCAGCGTGACGATGACGAGCAACACCAGGACAATCGCGAAAATATCGAAACCGCTCATATTTCCTCCAAGGCGGGAAAGACCCTTCCCGCGCTGTCATTGGTCGGGATCACGACCCTACCGGTTCAGCGGTCGCGATTCATGTCGACGTTCGTCCGATTCTGCACAAGACGTACGGAGAGGGAACGACTTTGATTAAGTATTTGCGGGACGAGTCTTGAAAGACGAAGGCGCCGACCTATCGGCAATGCCGAAGTCTTGCGACGAAGTGACCCGTCGCGGACGGCGCTATTCGATGACATCGTTCGCAATTGCAAGCAGGCCATCGGAAATGGTGACGCCGAGCGCCCTGGCCGCCCTGAGGTTGAACACCAGCTCGAACTTGGTGGGGTTTTCGACCGGCAGATCGGCAGCCTGCGCGCCCCTGAGGATGCGATCGACATAGGACGCGGCACGGCGCAATTGTTCGCCGCTATCCGTGCTGTAGGACATCAGGCCGCCTTCGTCGACGAAAGTCCGGCTCCAGAACACGGCCGGCAACCGTGCCTCAGCGATCACGGCGAGCAATTGCCCGCGGTTGGCCATGGTGAAGAAGTCCGGCAGCACGAGCAGGCCGTCGCCTTTTCGCGAGGCAAGCTCTGCGATCGAGGCTGCGTCCTGGACCGGCGCGGGCTCCACGGTCATGCGAAGCGTCCGCGCCGCATCCTCGATCGTGCGCAGCATCAGGCCGGCGAAAGGCGCAGTGGCCGGATTGTAGACGACGAGCACATGGGCGATGCGCGGCGTGATCTGCGTCAGCATCTCCAGCCATTTGCCGGCCAGAGGCCCGTCATAGTCGGTGAAGCCGGTGAGATTGCCGCCGGGACGCGCGAGGTTCTGCACAAAGCCCTGGCTGACGGGATCGGTCACCACGGCGAACACGATCGGCGTCGTCGTGGTGCGCTGACGCAGCTCTTCCACCGACGGCGTGCCGATCGCAAGCAGGATGTCGGGCTTGAGCGCGATGAGTTCGTCGGCAAGCCGCGCGATCCGCACCCGATCGCCGCCGCCGCTGCGCCAATCGATCCGGAGGTTGTCGCCTTCCTTCCAGCCGTGCGCCGCAAGCGCCGCCACCAGGATCGCGCCGCGGGTCTGCCCGGCGGCATCGTCGTCGGCCGTGACGGAGAGCACGCCGAGCCGGCGCACCGCGTTCGGCTGCTGCCCTTGCGCGGGAGGCGACAGCGCCGCGATCGTCCCAAGAAGCGCCAGAAGCTCGCGGCGGTTCATGGGATGACCATCAGATCCAGCCCTGAAGCTCGCGCAGCACGAGGGTGCGTATCACGTCGATGCCGGGTTCACTGTCGTTGAGGCAGGGGATCGCGGAAAACTGCTCGCCGCCATTATGCTTGAAGATCTCGGCATTCTCCTGGGCGATCTCCTCGAGCGTCTCCAGGCAGTCCGCCGCGAAGCCCGGCGTCACCACTGCGATCCGGCGCACGCCCTCTTTCGCAAGGCGCTCCATCGTCTTGTCGGTGTAGGGCTGGAGCCACTCGTCGTTGCCGAAGCGCGACTGAAAGGTGAGCAGCAGTTTCGAACTGTCCATCCCGAGCCGGCGGCGCAGCGCCTCCGTGGTGGCGACGCAGTGCTGCTGATAGGGATCGCCCCTGTCGACATAGGATTTCGGCATGCCGTGGAAGGAGGCGACGATCAGTTCCGGCGTGAACGGCAGGGTAGCCAAATGCGTCTCGATGGAGATCGCCAGCGCCTCGATATAGGCCGCGTCCTCGTAGTAAGGCGGCGTCACCCGCAGCGTCGGCTGCGCCCTCAGGCGAGCCAGCACGCGAAACACCTCGTCGCAAACGGTCGCAGAGGTCGAGGCGGAATATTGCGGATAAAGCGGCACCGCGAGAATCCGGTCGCACCCTTTCGCGATCAGCGCATCGATGCCCGATTTGATCGAGGGATTGCCGTAACGCATCGCCCAATCCACGACGACGTGGTCGCGATCCGACAAGGCGGAGGCGAGCTTGTCGCTCTGGGACCGCGTGATGGTCTTGAGCGGGGATTCGTTCTTCTCGTTATTCCAGATCTTGCGGTAGTCGAGCGCCTTGGTGCGGGGGCGGCTGCGCAGGATGATGCCGTTCAGCACGAACTGCCAGATCAGGCCCTGATCCTCGATCACACGAGGGTCCGACAGGAATTCCTTCAGATAGACCCGGACGCCGGGCGCATCGGCCGTGTCGGGCGTGCCGAGATTGACCAGAAGCACACCGACCCGCGGCTGGGCGGATTGCACGGCTGGCTTCCTGGTCTCGAGGGGGGCAATCGTCGTCATGGCCCCGTGGGTCGCGCGTTGCTCCGAACTTGTCAAGATGAGGCCTGTTTCGCTAGGGTCGCAGCCGAGCGGGGGAGGACCGATGACACTCGCGGAATGGTGCGTTCTCGGAGCGCTGCTGCTCTATCTCCTGACGATCGCCCCGATCAAATGGATCAGGTTTCGTAGCTTCGACAATTCCCGGCCGCGTGATCCGGCCTTCTTTGGGGACGCCATCGCGCAGCGGGCGCTCGGCGCGCATCAGAACGGCATCGAGACCTTCCCGTTCTTCGCCTTCGCGGTGCTGCTGGCGGAATTCCGGGATTCGCCGCAGCGGCTGATCGACGAACTCGCCGTGCTGTTCCTGATCGTGCGGATCGCCTATGTCTTCACCTATCTCGGTAACCGCCCGACGCTGCGCTCCATCCTCTGGAGCATCGGCTTTGCGATCAATCTCGGGATCTTCTTCATGCCGGCGCTGAAGCGGTTCCTGCCGGTGTGACGTTCTCCCCTCTCCGTTGCCGGAGAAGGAAGAGAGCTCAGAAGCAGGTCGTCCGCTCGGCGGCGATGTAGCCGAACAACAGGCCGACACCGAACAGCAGCACGAGGGCGGCGGCGCCGAACTCGATGCCGCGCATGAACAGCGCACCACCGCCGTCGCGCCCTGCGCTGAGGCGGCCCGCGATGTCCTTGGCGGAGACGGCGATGATCGCGATGGCCGCGACCGTGATCGCGGTGCCCAGCCCCATCAGGAAGGTCGCCGCGATGCCGGCCCAGAACAGGCCCTGGGCCAGCGAGAACACCAGCACCAGGATGGCGCCCGAGCAGGGACGGATGCCGACCGTGAGGATTGCGGCGAACCCGCGTCGCCAACCGCCGGGCCCGGCAAGCTCGCTCGGCGTGGGACCATGGGAATGGCCGCAATGCTCGTCGTGGACGTGGTCGTGCCCATGGTCATGATGGGCGTGGGCATGAGTGTGGGCGCGACCATGGCCGTGGCCATGACCGTCGCCGTGGTGGTGATGGTCATGACCGTGATCGTGATGATCGTGCGCATCATGATGATGGCCGTGGTCATGATGGTCGTGCGGGACGCCGGCGATCGCCGGGACCGGCTGGGCCGCCTGGAGCGCTCGGACGAAGCCGCCGCCCTTGACCCAGACCAGGCGCAGGCCGAACAGCGCAATCAGCGCGTAGCTCGCGATCTCGATCGCCCCTTCCGCCCTGCACATGGTTTTTGCGGTCACATTCAGCGCCCAGGCCGAGACGCCGACGATGAGGACGGCCACCAGCGACTGCATCAGCGCCGACGCAAAGGACAGCACGATACCGCGCCGCGCCGTCTCGCGGTTGGCGACGAGATAGGAGGCGATCACCGCCTTGCCGTGACCGGGGCCGGCGGCGTGGAAGATCCCATAGGCAAACGAGATCAGGAGCAGCGTCCATACCGCGGAACCATCGGACTTCGCGGCGCGGATGGTCGAGGACATCTGGCGATAGAACTCCGACTGCTTCGCCAGCAGCCAGCCGATGAGGCCGCTTGCCTCTGGATCGGCGGCCTGCGCGCTGCGCGGCGCGCCGAACGGATTTTGCGCGAGGACATCGTGGAGCGCGGCATCGGCCACGCCGAGCACGAGGAGAGCTGCGGCACAGACGATGAGCCCGCGTCCGAGGGAAGAAAGCTGCGGCTTCAAGGGCAATCCACCGTGATCTTGTTGGCGAACATCATGCCGAAATTGGCGTTCGGCCCGTTCATGAAGGTCTGCTCGTCGAGCTTCTGGGCGCTGGCGGTGCCGTCATTCGGGCGCTCCAGTTTCATCTGGCAACCGGCGGGGGCACCGACCAGCTTGACCGGATTGTCCTTGGCCATCTGGAAATCGATGAAAAACGAGCGGTCGAACACTTCGAGCATCAGTTGCCTGGGCTTGACCGGCGTCTTCAGCGGCAGCGTGAAGTGCAGGGTCAACACCGTATCCTTGTAGTCGAGGAAGTAGTCGACCGGCTCCTGGAATCGCTCCTTCTTGCCGTCCGCTCGCGCAAAGGTGAAGTAGGCGTATTCCTTCAGCGACTCGACGTTGGTCTGCGCCAGGGGCGCGAGCTCCTCGCGCGAATAGGCGCCCTTGGTTTTGCTTTCGAGCCCCTGCACCGCATAGGCCGAGAACATGTCGTCGAATGTCCAGGCGTGACGGACGCCCGTGATCGAGCCGTCGGGTGCGTAGAGCAGTTCGCTGGTCGCGGTGATCCAGACGTGCGGGTGCGCCTGGGCCGCGCTCGACGCGAGCGCGAGGCCGGCGGCGAGCAGCAGTGCGAACAGGCTTCGCATTCCCATCAGGCCGCCTTTGCGCTATCGAGCAGGCCGCGCCGGCGGAGCAACGCATCAGGCTCCGGCGGCCGGCCGCGGAAGGCTTCATACGCCGCTTCCGGATCGACCGATCCGCCCGTCGAATAGATGTCGTCGTGGAGGCGCTTCGCGACAGCGGGATCGAAGATGTTGCCGGCCTCCTCGAACGCGCCGAAGGCGTCGGCGTCCATCACTTCCGACCACATGTAGCTGTAATAGCCGGCGGCATAGTGATCCCCGGAGAAGATATGGCCGAACTGCGTCGGCCGATGGCGCAGCGAGATCTCCTCGGGCATGCCGATCTTCTCGAGTTCCTTCTTCTCGAAGGCCCGCACGTCCGCGGCGGCCGCAGCCGGCTGGGTGTGGAATTCGAGATCGACCAGCGCCGAGGAGACGAATTCGACCGTGGCAAAGCCCTGGTTGAACTTGCGCGCGGCGAGGAAACGCTTGAGCAGATCGTCCGGCAGCGGCTCGCCGGTCTGGTAGTGGCGGGCGAACTGCTGGAGCACCTCGGGGCGCTCCTGCCAGTGCTCGTAGAGCTGGGACGGCAGCTCGACGAAATCGGTGAACACGGAGGTGCCCGACAGCGACGGGTAGGTCACGTTGGAAAGCATGCCGTGCAGCCCGTGGCCGAACTCGTGGAACAGGGTACGGGCGTCGTCCGGCGACAGCAGCGAGGGTTCTCCGCCCGCGCCCTTCGCGAAATTGCAGACGTTGATGATCAGGGGCGCGACCTCGCCGTCGAGCTTCTGCTGGTCGCGCAGCGAGGTCATCCAGGCGCCGGAACGCTTCGACGGCCGGGCATAATAGTCGCCGTAGAACAGCGCCTTGTGCTTGCCGTCCGGACCCTTGACCTCCCAGACCCGAACGTCCGGGTGCCAGGCCGGAACGTCCTTGCGCTCCTCGAAGGTGATGCCGAACAGGCGCGTGGCGCAGTCGAAGGCGGCCGCGATCATGTGGTCGAGCGTCAGATACGGCTTGATCGCGGCATCGTCGAAATTGGCGCGCTGTAGACGGAGCTTCTCGGCGTAGAAGCGCCAGTCCCAGGGCGCGAGCCTGAAATTGCCGCCCTCGGCCGTGATCAGCGCCTGCATCTCGTCGCGGTCGGCGAGCGCGCGGGCCCGCGCGGGCTTCCAGACCCGCTCGAGAAGGCCCCGCACCGCATCCGGCGTCTTGGCCATGGAGTCTTCGAGACGGTAGGCCGCGAAGGTCGGATAACCCAGGAGCTTGGCGCTCTCCTCGCGCAGCTTCAGGATCTCGACGATCGTTCCGTTGTTGTCGTTGGCGTTGCCGTTGTCGCCGCGCGCGGTGAAGGCCTTGTAGACCTTCTCGCGCAGGTCTCGCCGGGCGGAGCTCTTCAGGAACGGCTCGGTCGAGGAGCGCGACAGGGTGACGATGGCCTTGCCCGCCATGCCGCGATCTTCTGCCGCGGCCCTGGCCGCCGCGACGAAGCTCTCCGGCAGGCCCTGGCGATCGGCCTCACCGAGCTCCATGAACCATTCCTGCTCGTCGCCGAGCAGATGATGGCTGAAGCTAGTGCCGAGCTGGGCGAGCTTCTCGTTGATCTCCGCCATGCGCGCCTTGGCCTCCTCGGAGAGCCCGGCGCCGGAGCGGTGGAAACGGGTGTAGGTGCGCTCCAGCAGGCGGAGCTGCTCGGGAGCGAGACCGAGATTGGCGCGGTTCTCGTGCAGATGCGCGATGCGGCCAAACAGCACGGCATTCATCATGACCGGATTCCAGTGCCGCGCCATCCGCAGCGAGACCTCCTTGTCGATCTCCAGGATGGCCGGGTTGGAATGCGCCGAGACCAGATCGTAGAAGACGGCCGCGACCTTGTTCAGCAACTTGCCCGAGCGCTCCAGCGCCGTGATGGTGTTGGCGAAGTCAGGCCCGGCCGGATCGTTGGTGATCGCCGCGATCTCGGCCGAATGGTCGGCGAAGGCCTGCTCGAAGGCCGGCAGGAAATGCTCCGGCTTGATCTCGTCGAATGGCGGGGTCGCGAACGGGGTGAGCCAGGCTTTCAGCAGCGGGTTGGTCTCGGCCGGCGCGGCGCCCGTATTTTGGCGGGGTTCTGACATCTTTGGTCTCGTTTTTGAGCTGATTTGTTGGGGCCAGCTATAGCACGCGATGGGGCTTTTTTGGGCCATTTGGCCTTGCTCCCGGCCGCCTTTTCGAGGAGATTGCGGCCCTCTGAGATCACGGACCCGAAGCCCATGAACGCGCCTGCCTCTTCCTCCCGCCGGATCCTCTGGCCGAGCGTCATCACCGTCATCAGCGCCGCCATCCTGATCGGCGCCGAAGTGTTCGGCGCGGCGTTCGCGGGCGGCTGGGCGCTCGCGATCCTGTTCGGTCTCGGCGATCAGGGCGCGCACATCCTCCAGGCCATCCTGTTCGCACTCGGCGTGCTGGTGATGACGGCCTTCATCCGCGCCGCGCAGCGCGTCGAGCCCTTCACCAAGCGCGGCTGATGCGCACACGCGCGCGAGTGACGCGCGCGCGACGCTGAAAACTTAACGTCCATTCATCTTCAGCGGCGCTCGCGCATCACAGCGCAAGCGGACGTTAGGCAATTCTGCTCGCAGCCTAAAAAAATTCTTGCGAACCAGAGTCAAAACCCTTATGTGCGGTCTTGCCCAATTTCGCACGTGCCTGTGGTCGTGTGTCGGTCGGTGGGTATCCGGACAAGAGGCCGGACAGCCGCCAAAGGGTGAAGAAGCCGAGGGGCTCTTCGGAAGTGCCGAAGTCGGAAGACTGAAGCAAACCCGGAGCGTCCAGCATCTCTCTCAAGAGATGCCTTGTCGAAGGTGACTTCGCTCTTTGCAACCGTGACTGACAGCCGGAGGCGAACCGGCGCACCCCGCTCTCAACGGGGGACGCGACTTAAAGCAACGACGGATCGGGCTTTTTTGGTCTCTACCGGCATTCCAACGCCGGCGCGGGCTACTGAAAAGGCTTGTCCTTCATTGCCAGGTGTGCGGGCGGGAAATTCCCAACCAATCCACGGCAGCACAATTCGGTCTAGGGTTTTTGGCCCTGTCGCGTCTCCATCGTGCGGCAGCGGCAAAGCACCCTCGTCCGAGAACCACTTTGAACGAGCCCCGTCGCTGGGGCCGCTTTGGAGAGTGCTATGACCGAACGTATCCAGGAATTCCTGCGCAACCGCCGCAAGGATGGCCTCGACACCGAGCCGTGCCTCGTCGTCGACCTCGAGGTCGTGCGCGACAATTACCAGAGCTTCGCCAAGGCGCTCCCCGACAGCCGCGTTTTCTACGCCGTCAAGGCGAACCCGGCGCCGGAAGTGCTCGCCATGCTCGCCTCCATGGGCTCCTGCTTCGACACCGCGACGGTCGCCGAGATCGAGATGGCGCTGGCCGCCGGTGCGACGCCCGACCGCGTCTCCTTCGGCAACACGATCAAAAAGGAGCGCGACATCGCGCGCGCCTTCGCGCTCGGCATCCGCCTGTTCGCCGTCGATTGCGTCGCCGAGGTCGAGAAGGTCGCCCGTGCCGCTCCGGCCGCGAAGGTGTTCTGCCGCATCCTCTACGATTGCGCCGGCGCCGAATGGCCGCTGTCGCGCAAGTTCGGCTGCGACCCGGAGATGGCCGTCGAGGTGCTCGACGCCGCCAAGCGCCTGGGCCTGGAGCCGTGCGGAATTTCCTTCCATGTCGGCTCGCAGCAGCGCAAGGTGAAGGCATGGGACCGTGCGCTGGCGATGGCCTCGCAGGTGTTCCGTGACTGTGCCGAGCGCGGCATCAACCTGTCCATGGTCAACATGGGCGGCGGCTTCCCGACCAAGTACCTGAAGGACGTGCCGCCGGTCGTGACCTACGGCCGGTCGATCTTCCGCGCCCTGCGCAAGCACTTCGGCAACCAGATCCCGGAGACGATCATCGAGCCGGGCCGCGGCATGGTGGGCAACGCCGGCATCATCGAGTCCGAGGTCGTGCTGATCTCGCGCAAGAGCGACGAGGACGAGGTGCGCTGGGTCTATCTGGATATCGGCAAGTTCGGCGGTCTCGCCGAGACCATGGACGAGTCGATCCGCTACGCCATCCGCACCCCGCATGACGGGGCGGACATGACGCCGTGCGTGCTCGCGGGCCCGACCTGCGATTCCGCCGACGTGCTGTACGAGAAGAACCCGTATCCGCTCCCGGTCACGCTCGAGATCGGCGACAAGGTTCTGATCGAAGGCACCGGGGCCTACACGTCGACCTACTCGTCGGTGGCGTTCAACGGCATTCCGCCGCTGAAGACCTACCACATCTGATCTGCCACATCAGATCCGCCTCCTGGTTTGAGGCCTGACGAACCCGGGAGCCGGCTTGCCGGCTCCTCATCCGACATTTCGATTTCTGACGACGCCTTGAGCCGGCGTGCCTTGCGCACGCGGGTTCAAGCGGGGACTGACGCGCCATGACTGCTCTTCGGAAGCCACAAGTCGCCCACACTTCGAAAGCCGCTCCGTTCGCGATCCGTGCGGAGCGTGCTGCCGACGTCGCCGCCCGTGAAGCGCTGCTCGATGCCAGCTTTGGCGATAACCGCCATGGCCGCACCTGCCAGCGCCTGCGCGACGGACGTGCACCTGCCGCCGGCCTCGCGCTGGCGGCCGTGCACGAGGGGAAGCTCGTGGGAACCGTGCGGCTGTGGCACGTCAGCGCCGGAGGCAGGCCCGCCCTGGTCCTCGGACCACTGGCGGTCGACCCTGCCTGCCGCGAGCTCGGGATCGGCGCCGCGCTGATGCATCAAGCGCTGGCCGCCGCCCGGGCGCGCGGGCATGCCGCCGTGATCCTGCTCGGCGATGCCCCCTATTACGCCCGCTTCGGCTTCTCGGCCGAAAAGACCGCGGAGCTCTCGCTGCCCGGTCCGTTCGAGCGCGACCGCCTGCTCGCGATCGAGTTCGTCGCAGGCGCCCTCGACGGTGCTGCCGGGATGATCGTCCCGACCGGCGCGGTCTCGCCCAGGCGGAGGGCATCGCGCGTTCCTCACGCACACGCGGCTTAAGGGATTGCCATCATGGCGAAGACCGAAGCCGCATCCGGCGGCGTTGCCCGCGCGCGCCCGCGCGGGCTCGTCACGACGGCCCCGCTGATCCCGATCACGGTCATGATCGCCAGGGGCATCCTGGCGCGGCGCTGGACCGACGCCCTGCGGCCCGCGCAGGACACGGACCAGCGGTCCCGCTAAGCTCAGCCGCGCTGCCTTCGGGGTTGCACCGGCGCGTCGATTGCCCCTAAACCCCACGAAATACCCATTCAGCCAAGGTCGAAACCCATGTCCCGTCGCCTCATCTCCACCGGTTCGCCCTTCGAGAAAACCGCCGGCTACAGCCGCGCCGTGGTCGACGGCGAGTTCGCCTTCGTCGCGGGAACCACCGGCTACGACTACACGACGATGTCCATGCCGGCCGATGTCACGAGCCAGTCACGCAACTGCTTCAAGACCATCGAGGCCGCGCTGAAGGACGGCGGCTTCGAGCTGGCCGACATCGTCCGCGCGACCTACTACCTCACCGATGCCAAGGACGCAGACGCGCATTTCGCGGTCTGTGGCGAAGTCCTCGGCGAGATCCGCCCGGCCGCAACGCTTCTCGTCGTCTCGGCGCTGCTCAAGCCCGAGATGAAGGTCGAAATCGAAGTGACCGCGAAGCGCCGCACCTGATCCCACCACCACCGAACCTGGACCTTAGACAGTCTCCTGGAGATACTTGATGAGCCCCTCCTCGCAGATCCTCGCAAAGATTACCGGCCCCATCGTCATGGTCGGCTTCGGCTCGATCGGCAAAGGCACGCTGCCGATGATCGAGCGGCACCTCGATTACGACAAGTCGCGCATCACCGTGATCGATCCCAAGGACGAGGGCCGCAAGGCGCATTGCGAGAAGCAGAATGTGCGGTTCATCCAGAAGGCCGTAACCAGGGACAATTACCGTGAATTGCTGACCCCGCTGCTCACCGAAGGCGGCGGCCAGGGTTTCTGCGTCAATCTCTCGGTCGATACCGGCTCCACCGACATCATGGAGCTCTGCAACGAGCTTGGCGCACTCTATATCGACACCGTCAACGAGCCCTGGCTCGGCTTCTATTTCGATGCCTCGAAAGGCCCCGAAGCGCGCTCAAACTATGCGCTGCGTGAAACGACGCTGGCCGCCAAGAAGGCACGCCCCGCGGGCTCGACGACCGCGGTCTCCTGCTGCGGCGCTAACCCCGGCATGGTCTCCTTCTTCGTCAAGCAGGCGCTTCTCAACGTCGCCGCCGACCTGAAGCTCAACGCTCCCCGGCCGAAGACCAAGGCCGAATGGGCGGACTTGATGCGGCAGGCCGGTATCAAGGGCATTCACATCGCCGAACGCGATACCCAGCGGTCCAAGACGCCGAAAGAGCCCGACGTCTTCGTCAACACCTGGTCGGTGGAAGGCTTCCTCTCGGAAGGCGTGCAGCCGTCCGAACTCGGCTGGGGCACCCATGAGAAATGGATGCCCGAGAACGCGCGCACCCACGAAGCCGGCTGCGGCGCCGCCATCTATCTGATGCAGCCCGGCGCCAACACGCGCGTGCGCACGTGGTGCCCGACCCGCGGCGCGCAATACGGCTTCCTCGTCACCCACAACGAGTCGATCTCGATCTCCGACTACTTCACGGTGCGCGATGCGTCCGGCAAGGCGATCTATCGGCCGACCTGCCATTACGCCTATCACCCGGCCGACGATGCCGTGCTGTCGCTGCACGAGATGTTCGGCCGCGCCGCGAAGATGCAGGAGAAGCATCACATCCTCGACGAGAACGAGATCGTCGACGGCATCGACGAACTCGGGGTGCTGCTGTTCGGCCACGACAACAATGCCTATTGGTACGGCTCGCAGCTCTCCATCGAGGAGACCCGCAAGCTCGCGCCCTATCAGAACGCCACCGGCCTGCAGGTGACCTCCGCCGTACTCGGCGGCATGGTCTGGGCGCTGGAGAATCCGAACGAGGGCATCGTCGAGGCCGACGAGATGGATTTCGATCGTCTGCTGGAAATCCAGATGCCCTATCTCGGCCCCGTGAAGGGTTTCTACACCGACTGGACCCCGCTCACGGACCGCCCGGGACTGTTCCCGGAAGACATCGACACCAGCGACCCCTGGCAGTTCCGGAACGTTCTGGTGCGGTAGACGCTGCCCTCATGCCCGGGCTTGTCCCGGGCATCCTCCGACGAGCCTGGCGCTGGGTCGAAACGTGAATGGCCGGGACCAGCCCGGCCAGACGCAGCGAGAGAGCTTTCGCTATTTCTTCTCGATCGGGGGCGCGACCTTTTCGGCCGGCGCCGGCGGAAGCGCCGGCTTGGCGGCGCCCGCCGCGCCTTGGGTCTGCGGATCGGGCCGCGCGGGCTCGGGAGCCGGCGTGGTCGGCCGGTCGCCGCCGGGCTTTGCCTCGGCGGGCGTCTTGTCCTGATCGTTGGACGGCGTGCCCTGAAGCGGCTGTGTCGCCTGCGCCAACTCCGTGCGGCTTTCGGCTCGAATTTGAGCGAGGGACACCACCGACACCAGAACACCCGCCGCAAAAAGCGAGCAGGCGATTGTCAGGTCGAGCTTCGGATTTCGCTTGTCGTTGTGGCCGGGCATGTCGATCACCGCCTTTTTCCGCGGAATCAACGAAGCTGGGGCGCGCGGGTTCCGTGGCCGAAGAGGCGGGAACCGCGCGGTCGCGCGTCAAGAGGCCGCGTCTATTCCGTGGTGTTGACTTCCCACGTCGCGTGGCGGACGCCGGGCAGATGCTGCAGATCGGTCGCCACCGCATTCAGCTCGTTTGGATCAACCGCGGTCGCCACCAGCTTTGCGACGATCTCCAGGAGGTCGTCGTCGCCGATCTCGACCACGTCGACATCGGCCACCGGATATTTGGCGGCCTCGAGCTTGTCGACGAGACGGTCGCGCATGTCGGGCAAGGCTTCGGTCGTGACCGCAAGCTTGAAATAGTAGGTCGCCTCCAGCGCCTGGACGTTCAGCGGAATGCGGTTGATGGCATTGACCAGCGGCCGCAGCAGCGTGTTGCCGGCGATCACGAACACGGTCAGGGCCGCGGCCTGGGCGACCATGTCGGCGCCGGCGCACGAGCCGACGGCCGCCGAGGCCCACAGCGTCGCGGCGGTGTTGAGCCCGCGGACGTCCATGCCCTGCTTCATGATGACGCCCGCACCAAGGAAGCCGATGCCGGACACGACGTAGGCGATCACGCGCACCGCGCCGTCGGCACCATCCAGATGCATCGCCAGATCGACGAAGGCGGCGGCACCGACCGCGACCAGCACGTTGGTGCGCAGGCCCGCCGTGCGCTGCCGGTATTGCCGCTCGGCGCCGATCAGCGTTCCCAGCACGAAGGCCGTGAACAGGCTGACCAGCGTGTCCAAGAAATCGGCCAGCTGGAAGGTCGTCAGAAACCGCATGGCGCCTCGCTACGGCGAACCCGACTCTAGAGTTCGAGGAGCCCTGCCTCGCCCGATTCATCGGAAAAAGCAAGCAGCGTACCCTTGGCGTTCCAGGCGAGCGCGGCCACGGGGGCCGAGCCGTTGCGACGGACCAGGATCTCCGCGCCGTCCTCCATCCGCACCATCAGTACGGTGCCGTTGCTGTAGCCCGCGGCGAAGATGTCGTTCTTCGGATGGCAGGCGACCACCGCGACACGCGCCTGCAATGGCGCGAGCATCGCGGGCTCCTTGCCCATCGGGCCGTCCTTGCTCGCGAAGGGCCACAGGATCACGGTGTCGGCGCCCGAGGTCGCAAGCGCCTTGCCCCCCGCGCTCCAGGACATCGAGCGGACGCGGCCGGGATAGCCGGTCATGCGCATGTGCTTGTTGTCGGCGAGCCGCCAGCCATGCAGCGCCGGCTCGTGCATCGAGGTGACCAGAAACTTGTTGTCCGGGCTGAAGGTCACGCCGAGATGCGAGCCGGCCCAGGGCAGGAATTCGGCCGTGGCCGCCATGTTGGGAAACCACAGCGTGGCCCCGTTGTAATGGGCGATCGCGAGCCGCAGGCCCTTCGGCGCGAATGCGAGGCCGCCGACGGTCGAAGGCACCTCGATCGATTTCTCCTCGAGCTTGCCGCTCTTGACGAAGGCGGTCTTGCCGGCCGACCAGGCGAAGGCGCCGTCCGGATGCAGCGCCACCGCATCGATCCAGCGCCGTTTCGGATCGGTGGCGAGCAGCGTGACCTCGCCCTTGGCATTGAGCGAAACGACCTTGCCGTCGTCGCCGCCCATCACCAGGCGCTTGCCGTCGGAGGCCGACGAGAGAATGCCGCCGCTGTGGACGGCGACGGTGGTGATCTCGCCCTTGCCGTCGACGAGCGCCACATTCTCCTCGGCGCCGACGAAGGCGGCGCGGTCGGCGAGAAAATGCACCGACGTGACGCCCATGCCGAGCGCGACAGGCTTGACGCGGTCGGTGACGGAGACGATGGAGGCGGAATCCGGAGCCGGCGTGAACTCTGTCATCACGAGACGATGCAGCTCTCGAAGCCCTTGCGAATGGTCTCCTCCGGCAACTCGCGGCCGATGAAGACGAGGCGGCTTTCACGCGGCTCGCCGTCCTTCCACTTCCGCTGGTGATTGCCCTCCAGCATCATGTGCACGCCCTGGAAGACATAGCGGTCGTCGTCGTCGTGGAAGGCCAGGATGCCCTTGGAACGCAGGATCTTCTGGCCCTCGACCTGAACCAGGTTCTGGAGCCAGGGCATGAACACGTTGGGATCGAGCGGCTTGTCGGTCTTGAGCGACAGCGACTGCATGTCCTCGTCGTGATAGTGCTTCAGACCATGGCCGTGATCATGGTGGTGATGATGGTCGTGATCGTGATGGTGGTGATGATCGTGGTCGTGGTCATGATCATCGGCCTCCAGGAAGGAGGGCTCGATGTCGAGGATGCGGTCGAGGTCGAACGCACCGCGGTCGAGCACGTCCGCCAGCGCCACCTGGCAGCGCTCGGTCCGGTGCAGCTTCGCATATGGATTGATGCCGCGGATGCGGGCCTCGACCTCTGCGAGCTCGGGCTTGGAGACGAGATCGGTCTTGTTCAGCACGATGACGTCCGCGAAAGCGATCTGGTTCTTCGCCTCGGGCGCATCCTTGAGCCGGTCCGACAGCCATTTGGCGTCCGCGACCGTGACCACCGCATCGAGGCGGGCGTTCTTCTGCACGTCCTCGTCGACGAAGAAGGTCTGGGCGACCGGCGCCGGGTCCGCGAGCCCCGTGGTCTCGACGATGATGGCGTCGAACTTGCCCTTGCGCCGCATCAGGCCGTCCATGATGCGGACGAGGTCGCCGCGCACGGTGCAGCAGATGCAGCCGTTGTTCATCTCGAACACTTCCTCGTCGGCGCCGATGATGAGGTCGTTGTCGATGCCGATCTCACCGAATTCGTTGACGATGACGGCGTATTTCTTGCCGTGGTTCTCCGACAGGATGCGGTTGAGCAGCGTGGTCTTGCCGGCACCGAGATAGCCGGTCAGGACGGTCACGGGAATTTTGGGGGCGGTCGCTTCAGACATAACAACTCCGACATCGGCTTATCCGCGCGACGCGAGGCGGGGTAGCCCCCTGCCCTAGTGGTCAAGCGCGCTGGTCAGGGCCTTTATATTGTGCCTGACCATGTCAATGTAAGTGGGGGCAGGCCCCTTTTCGCCCGTCAGACCGTCCGAAATCAAGATCCCGCCGACCTTGGCCCCGGTCTCCGCCGCGATCCGCCGGATCAGCCGGTCGTCGCTGATATTCTCCAGGAAAACGGCCGAAATCTTCTCGGCCTTGATCTGGCCGATGATGGCGGCGATGTCGCGCGCGCTGGGCTCGGTTTCCGTGGAGACACCCAGGGGAGCCACGAACTGGACGCCATATTCGGCGGCGAAATAGCCGAAGGCGTTGTGGGTCGTGATGACCTTGCGCCGCTCGGTCGGAATCGACGCCACGGCATCGCGGACCTCCCGGTCGAGCGCTTCGAGCTTTTCCAGATAGGCCTTTGCCTGGGCGCGGAAGAAATCCGCGTCCTCTGGGCCGGCCGCGACCAGCGCATCGGCGATATTGGCCACATAGATCTTGGCGTTGACGACGGACTGCCAGGCGTGCGGGTCGGCGCCAGAGCGAAGCTTGAGCGGCGCGATGCCCTTGCTGGCGGTCACCACCTCGGCCTTGGCGCCGGAGGACTGCACGAGCCGCGGCAGCCAGCCTTCCAGGCCGAGCCCGTTGACGATGACGAGCCGTGCCTCCGCGATCCGCTTCGCATCGCCCGGCGCCGGCGTATAGACGTGTACGTCGCCGTCGGGGCCGACCAGCGTCGAGAGGTTGACGCGGTCGCCTCCGATGATGCGGACGAAATCCGCAACGATCGAGAAGCTCGCGACGACATTGAGCCGTTCGGCAGCAGAGAGCGGCGACGCGGTCAACAGGAGCACACAAAGAACGATAAGCCGCATCACGCGTCACGCTTCCAGATGTCGGCCGGGGAACAACTGCCTGACGACACCGCCGACGCGGCCGAACAGGACCGAAACGATGTAGAGCACCGTCGCCACGAGAATGATCGCCGGGCCCGGCGGCACGCGGGTCTGGAACGACAGCACGAGGCCGGCATAACCGGAGACGGCCGCAGCGACGACGGCGATGCAGATCATCGCGGTCAGGTCGCGCGACCAGAACCTGGCGATGCCCGCGGGCAGGATCATGAGCCCGACCGCCAGCAGCGTGCCGAGCGCCTGGAAGCCGTTGACGAGGTTGATCACGACGAGCGCGAGGAAAGCGAGATGCGCGGGGCCGCCGGCCCGGCTCACGGTGCGCAGGAACAGCGGGTCCACGCTCTCGATCACCAGCGGCCGATAGATCACCGCCAGCACCAGGAACGTGATGGTGGCGTTGAAGGCGACGACGAGCAGCGTCTGGTCGTCCATCGCGAGGATGTTGCCGAACAGCACATGCAGCAGGTCGATATTGGTGCCCTTGATCGACACGATGGTGACGCCCAGCGCCAGCGAGGCGAGATAAAAGGTCGCGAGTGAGGCGTCTTCCTTCAGCCCTGTGGAGCGGGAGACGACGCCGGACAGGATCGCGACCGTGAACCCGGCGATCAGGCCGCCGGCGGTCATCGCGAACAGGTTCAGGCCGGACAGCAGGAAGCCGACCGCCGCACCGGGAAGGATCGCATGCGCCATGGCGTCGCCGACGAGACTCATCCGCCGCAGCATCAGGAAGACGCCGATCGGCGCACCGGCCAGGGACAGCGCGATGACGGCGGCGAGCGCGCGCCGCATGAACTCGAATTCGGTGAACGGACCGATCAGCACGTCGGATAGCATCACGCAGCCTGCGAACGTCCGTCATCGTCGGCGCAGGCCGCGGCGGTGTCGTCGAAGGCCTCGCACATCCGCATCGCGACCATGAGGTTCTCCGGGGTCAGAACCTCCGCCGTCGGTCCCCACGCCACAGGCCCGCGCGCCAGCACCAGCGTCTGGGTGAAATGATTGCGCACCATCTCCATGTCGTGCAGAGCGGCCAGCACCGTGCGGCCCTCGCCGTGCCAGCGCTTCACCAGTTCCAGCAGATCGGCCGTGGTCTTGCTGTCGATGGCATTGAAGGGCTCGTCGAGCACGATCAGGCTTGCATCCTGAAGCAGCACGCGCGCGAACAGCACCCGCTGCATCTGGCCGCCCGACAGCGTGCCGATCGGGCGGTTCTCGAAGCCGCTGAGACCGACGGCCGCGATCGCATGAAGGATCCTGTCGCGCGCGGCCTTGCCGATGCCGCCGAACAGGCCGGTCCCGCGCCACAGCCCGGTGCCGACGAAATCGAATACCGAGATCGGAAAGCTGCGGTCGATTTCCGCGCTCTGCGGCAGATAGGCGATGTCCCGGCTGTCGAGACCGCCGAGATGGATGCTGCCGTCGAGCGGCCTGAGGATGCCGACGATGCCGCGCAGCAGCGTCGATTTGCCGGCGCCGTTCGGGCCGATCACGGCGACCAGCGAACCGGGCGCGACCTCGCCATCGAGGTGATGAACCGCCGGATGGCGGTCATAGCCGAGCGTGACGTTGTGGAAGTGCAGCGCCGCCATGGTCACCTCATCGCCAGCCAGACGATGCCCCAGAGCACGGCGCAGACGGCAAGGGCCGCCGAAAGGCGGGCGGCCAGGGTCATGCGCAGGATCGACCAGGGCGCAGCCTGGGCCGGATGCGGCGCCGTGACGCCATGGACGTGGGCATGCGCGTGATCGTGCCCGTGGGAATGGGCATGGTCGTGCGAATGACCGTGATGGTGGGCGTGGGACGCGGCGGGAACCATGGCGGGACGTTACATTATAACATTACGCCTGTCCACGTCCGGCTCAGGGCTTGCCGATCACCATGGCGATCGCCGCGGCGACGAAGGGAAACGGCAAGGAGACCGCACAGCGAAACCAGACGAACCGGGCCGGCATGAACGGGATCTCCCACAGGATCACCCGCTGGAAGGCGAACAGCGCCCAGGCGACGACATAGGCGACCACCTGGGGCACGCCGCCGCCCGACTTCAGGGCGACGGTGCCGATGGAGAAGCCGATCACCGGGCCGCCCGGCGTGGCCGCGCCGGCGACCACGGCGGTGGCGACCCCGGCCCAGCCGCTGTCCGGTCCGAGCCAGCCGGTGATCATCTCCTGCGGGATGATGGCGGCGATGTAGCCGGAGCCGATCACGCCCAGCGCGATCCGCGGCACGATGTTGATGAAGTCCATCGAGCCTTCACGGAGCGAGGCCGCGAACACCGGCCGACCGCGGCGAAAGGCGATCAAGCCGACGCCGAGTACCGAACCCCACAGCAGGATGTCGATCAGAAGCGCGGCGCTCATCGCGCGTCCTCATCGCCTGCGCGCTTCGGATAGATCCGGACATAGACGAAGCGGCCGAGCGCACCGGCGAGCACTGGGAGCGGCAACGAGATGACGATCCGCCACAGCGTGAAGTCCGTGCCCATGATCGGGATTTCCCAGGCGACTGCCCGGCCGTAGCCGATCAGCGTCCAGCTCACGACCATGGCGATGGTGGCGCCGAAATCCGCGCCGACCGCCAGCAGCGCGCTCGCCACCGGATAGGCGGTGAAGGGGCCGCCCGGCAGGATCGCGCCGAAGGCGGTGCCGATCAGCAGGCCCATCAGGCCGGATTTCGGTCCGAGCGAGCGCGAGACCTTTTCGTGCGGCAGGATTTCGGAGATGAACGCGCCGAGCAGGCAGCCCGCCAGCACGCGCGGCAGGATGCCGCCGAACAGCGAGAGATCGTGGGTGAGGATCTCCAGGACGCCGTCGGCGCCGTCACGCCGCCAGACCAGCGCCACGCTGATCGCGACCAGGGCCGCGATGATGATCGTCGACCAGCCGATCGGCTTGCGCGCGCGACCCGGCCGCGGCTCGGACTCCGCGTCCTCGGCAGGTGCCGGGTCTTTCGAGGAAGGTTCTGACAAGGGGCTAGGATCGGACCGGTGGGATGCCCGTCCTGATTAAGGGCGCCGCCGACGCGATGCAAACGGAACGATGACGGATCTGCGCGCTCATCGCGCAGGGACGGCCCGATGAATTCCGCGCAGCAAAAAAGGCGGCCGCGCGAGCAGCCGCCTTTTTCGATTCCGTGCGGAGAGGGATCGCGGGTTCACGCTTCGCGCGCCCGCGATGGCTCCGGATGCTTACGCCTTGTCGAACAGGGACTCGACGTATTCCCAGTTCACGAGGTTCTCGACGAACGCCTTGAGATAGTCGGGACGGCGGTTGCGATAGTCGATGTAGTAGGAGTGCTCCCAGACGTCGACGCCGAGGATCGGCGTGCCGCCATGGACGAGCGGGCTCTCGCCGTTCGGGGTCTTGCTGACGGCGAGCTTGCCGCCCTTGACCTCGAGCCA
>NZ_JASGFS010000075.1:0-27336 GCF_047605465.1 Bradyrhizobium sp.
TCACCATCTCGATCGACGGCACGATGCCGACGAAGGACGGCGACATGAAGCCGACCTCGAGCGTGAACATGGCGCCGCCGATCGCGGCGAAGATCGCGGCGGCGCAGAACGCGAAGATCTTGAAGTTCGCGACGCTGTAGCCGGAGAAGCGGACGCGGTCCTCCTGCTCGCGCATCGCCACCAGGATGCGGCCGAGCTTGGTCAAGCGGATGAACTGGGCGGCGACGATGCAGGCGAACAACAGCACCACCTCGACGAAGTAGAGAACGAACTTGGCGTGGTCGGTGCGGATGTCCCAGCCGTGCAGCGTGCGCAGATCGGTGATGCCGTTGACGCCGCCGGTATATCCCTGCTGACCGATGATCAGGATGGTGAGGATCGCCGCGATCGCCTGAGTGATGATGGCGAAGTAGACGCCCCCGACCCGCCGCTTGAACATGGCGGCGCCGATGAGCAGGGCGAAGATGCCGGGCACCAGCAGGATCGCGACCAGGGTCAGGGGAAAGCTGTGGAACGGCTTCCAGAAGAACGGCAGCGCGGTGAGCTGATTCCAGTCCATGAAATCGGGAATGCCGGGCGTCGACTGGATCTTGGTGTTCGCGACGCTGGACGCCTCCAGCTTCAGGTACATGGCCATGCAGTAGCCGCCGAGGCCGAAGAACACGCCCTGGCCGAGGCTCAGGATGCCGCCGTAGCCCCAGCAGATCACGAGCCCGATGCCGACGAAGGCGTAGGTCAGGTACTTGGCGACGAGATTGAGACGGAAGATATCCAGCGACAGCGGCAGGATGACGAAGAGCAGCACGGCGAGCGCGAGGAAGCCGACCAGCTCGGAGCGATTGAAGAAGCGCGCGTTGATCATGACTGTGATGCCTGCCTGTTCCTACTTGCTTCCTACTTGCGGACCTTGAGCGCGAAGAGCCCCTGCGGCCGCACCATCAGGATCGCGACGATGGTCAGCAGCGTGATGACCTTGGCCATCGAGCCCGACAGGAAGAATTCCAGCGTCGACTGGGTCTGCGAGATCGAGAAGGCCGAGGCGATGGTGCCGAACAGGCTGGCGGCACCGCCGAAGACGACGACCAGAAACGTGTCCACGATGTAGAGCTGGCCGGCCGTCGGCCCGGTCGAGCCGATCATGGTGAAGGCCGAGCCCGCGACGCCGGCGATGCCGCAGCCGAGGCCGAAGGTGTAGCGGTCGACCTTCTCGGTGTTGATGCCGACCGCGCCCGCCATCACGCGGTTCTGCACGACGGCACGGACCTGCTTGCCCCAGCTCGACCAGAACAGGACGTAGGCGACGGCGACGGTGATCAGCGTCGTCAACGCCATCACGAACATGCCGTTGATCGGGATCTGGATGGAATCGGTCGCCTGCCACGAGCCCATCATCCACTCCGGCAGCTCGACGCCGACCTCGCGCGCGCCGAACACCGAACGATAGGCCTGCTGCAGGATCAGGCTGAGGCCCCAGGTCGCCAGCAGCGTATCCAGCGGACGCTTGTAGAGGTGGCGTATCATCGCCCATTCGACCAGCATGCCGAGCGCGCCGGAGGCGATGAACGCCAGCGTCATGGCGATGAAGAAGTAGCCGGGGAACAGCCAGGGCGCGAATTGCTGGACGGCGTTCGAGGTCATCCAGGTGACGTAGGCCCCCAGGATCATGAACTCGCCATGGGCCATGTTGATGACGCCCATCTGGCCGAAGATGATGGCGAGCCCCAGCGCCATCAGCACGTAGACGGAGAACAGGATCAATCCGGCGAAGCCCTGCATCGCGAAGATGGCGCCGAGATCGCCGAGCGAATAGTCACCGAACATGAACCGCCCTCCGGGATTCCAGGTCAGTCCGCACGCGCAGCCGCGCGCGGGAAGGAAGGGCGTGGGCCGGGAAGGTCCACGCCTGATGTCGGGAAATGAGCGGAGCTCAGCCGCGCGCCGGGCTCACTGATAGCCCTTCGGGAACGGATCGGGCTCGACCAGGTCGGCGGTCTCGTAGACCAACTCGTACTGGCCGTCCGCCTTGGCTTTGCCGACGCGTGTCTTCGACCAGAGGTGATGGTTCTCGTGGATGCGCACATAGCCTTCCGGCGCACCCTTGAACTCGACGCCGGGCGAGGCCGCGGCCACCTTGTCGATGTCGAAGGAGCCGGCCTTCTCCACCGTCAGCTTCCACAGCCACGGGCCGAGATAGGCAGCCTGGGTGACGTCTCCGATCACCGTCTTCTCGCCCCACATCTTCTTGAAGGCGGAGACGAAAGCCTTGTTGTTGGCGTTGTCGAGCGACTGGAAGTACTTCATGCAGGCGAACGCGCCCGCGATGTTCTCGCCGCCGATGCCGTCGATCTCGTCTTCCGTCACCGAGATGGTCAGCAGCGTCTGCTTGGAGAGGTCGATGCCGGCGGCCTTCAGCTGCTTGTAGAAGGCGACGTTGGAGCCGCCGACGATGATCGCGTAGATGACGTCCGGCTTGGTCAGCTTGATCTTGTTGATCACCGAGTTGAACTGGGTGTGGCCGAGCGGGAAGTATTCCTCGCCGACGACCTTGGCGCCCTGCAGATGTCCTTCGATGTGCTTGCGCGCGATCTTGTTCGAGGTGCGCGGCCAGATGTAATCGGAGCCGAGCAAATAGAAGGTCTTCGCGCCCTTGGTCTTGTTGACCCAGTCGAGGCCTGCGATGATCTGCTGGGTCGCTTCCTGGCCGGTGTAGATGACGTTCTTAGACTGTTCGAGGCCTTCGTAGAAGGTCGGGTAATAAAGCATGCCGTTGTACTGCTCGAACACCGGCAGCACGGCCTTGCGCGAGGCCGAGGTCCAGCAGCCCATGACGGCGGCGCATTTGTCGTTGACCAGCAGCTTCTTGGCCTTCTCCGCGAAGGTCGGCCAGTCCGAGGCGCCGTCCTCCTGGATGAACTTGATCTTGCGGCCGAGCACGCCGCCGGAGGCGTTGATCTGCTCGATGGCGAGCTTCTCGGCCTCGACCGAGCCCGTCTCGGAGATCGCCATGGTGCCGGTGACGGAGTGGAGGATGCCGACCGTCACCTCGGTGTCGGTGACCGCCAGACCGGTGGTGTTGACGGCCGAGGTGGCCGGCGCCTGCGCAAACGACGTGCGCGGCAGCATCGTGATGGCCGGCAGTGCCGCCATTCCCATCAGTAACTTGCGCCGAAGCGGCGAATTCAGGCCCTTATTGGCTTCGTCTGACATGAGCACCCCACTTTTTGTTCGATGAACGCGATTGGCGGGGTGAGGATGGCTCGAATTTGTGCAGCGCGAGCATACGCAAGATCGCGTATACTGCACCGCAAAATAACGACGTAGGCTTTTGGTACGGGATTTGCGAGGGATTGGCGTCCGTATCGGGAGTGGGGTTAAGTGGCAGGGCGGCAGCGAATAGACCGCGTCAGGCGCCAGTACAATCAATGGGTCGCCAATCAGACGCTGGAAGACTACGCGCTGCGCTTCACCGCCAAGAGCGCGCGCCGCTGGTCCGCCGCCCGCGTCGCCAACACCGCGATCGGCGCGATTTCCTTCCTGGCGCTGGAAGCGATCGGCGGCACCATCACCCTGAACTACGGCGTCACCAACGCCAGCGCGGCGATCCTCGTCGTCTCGACCATCATCTTCTGCTGCGGCGTGCCGATCGCCTATTACGCCGCCAAATGCGGCATCGACATCGACCTGCTGACCCGCGGCGCCGGCTTCGGCTATATCGGCTCCACCGTCACGTCGCTGATCTACGCCTCCTTCACCTTCATCTTCTTCGCGATCGAGGCCGTGATCCTGGCGACGGCGCTGGAGATGTGCTTCGGCATCCCGCGCCCGATCGGGTATCTCATCAGCGCCGTCGCGATCATCCCGCTCGTGACCTACGGCATCACGCTGATCAGCCGCTTCCAGCTCTGGACCCAGCCGCTCTGGATCATCCTGCACGTGCTGCCCTTCGCCGCGATCGCCTGGGCCAACCCCCACTCGTTCACCGAATGGCGCAAATTCTCCGGCGAGCACGGCGATCTCAACGGACATTTCGATCTGTTGCTGTTCGGTGTCGCAGCTTCGGTGGTGTTCTCGCTGGTGGCGCAGATCGGCGAACAGGTCGACTTCCTGCGCTTCCTGCCGCGTGACCGCCGCGCCTCGAAGGTTTCCTGGTGGATCGCGCTGATGAGCGCGGGCCCCGGCTGGATCGTGCTCGGCGCGATGAAGCTGCTGGCCGGCTCGTTCCTCGCCTTCTTCGCGCTCAGCCATGGCGTGCCGCCCGAAGAGGCCGCCGAACCCGCGCACATGTATCTCGAGGCGTTTCGCTACGTGCTCTCGCAGCCCGACCTCGCGCTCGCCCTGACCGGCACCTTCGTGATCCTGTCGCAGCTCAAGATCAACGTGACCAACGCCTATGCCGGCTCGATCGCCTGGTCGAACTTCTTCTCCCGCCTGACCCACAGCCATCCGGGCCGCGTGGTGTGGCTGGTGTTCAACGTCATGGTGGCGCTGCTGCTGATGGAGATCGGCGTCTACAAGGCGCTGGAGCAGACGCTGGCGCTGTACTCCAACGTCGCGATCGCCTGGGTCGGCGCGCTGGTGTCCGACCTCGTCGTCAACAAGCCGCTCGGCCTGCGGCCGCCGCAGATGGAGTTCAAGCGCGCCCATCTCTACGACATCAATCCGGTCGGCGTCGGCGCGATGACGATCGCCACCATCGTCTCGATCGCGGCGTTCTACGGCCTGTTCGGTCCGACCATGAAGGCGCTCGCCGCCTTCGTCGCGCTCGCGGTGGCCTTCGTCACGGCGCCGATCATCGCCTGGCTCACCGACGGAAAATTCTACATCGCGCGCAAGCCCAAGCGGAGCTGGGCCAATATCGAGGCCATCCAGTGCTGCATCTGCGAGCACAGTTTCGAGCCGGAGGACACCACGTCCTGCCCGGCCTATGCCGGCCCGATCTGCTCGCTGTGCTGCTCGCTCGACGCGCGCTGTCACGATCTCTGCAAGCCCCATGCGCGGGCCCAGGTGCAGTTCTCCGAGGCGCTCGGCAAGATCCTGCCGCAACCGATCTATCAGCGCATCAACTCGCAGTTCGGCCACTATATCGGCGTGTTCGTGGTCTCGGCGGGGCTGGTCGCGCTGGTGCTGGGACTGATCTATCTGCAGACTTCGGCGAGCGTGCACGGCGAGAACATGCTCGTCTCCAACGTGCTGTGGAAGGTGTTCTTCTCGCTCAGCATCATCATCGGCGTGGTGGCCTGGCTGTTCGTGCTGGCGCAGCAGAGCCGCCGCGCCGCCGAGGCCGAGACGCGGCGGCAGACCACGCTGCTGATCCAGGAGATCGACGCGCACAAGCGCACCGACGCCGAGCTCCAGCGCGCCAAGGAGGTCGCCGAGTCCGCCAATCTCGCCAAGAGCCGCTACGTGGTGGGCCTCAGCCACGAGCTGCGCTCGCCCCTGAATGCGATCAGCGGCTATGCCCAGCTGCTCGAGCAGGACGCGACGCTCAACACCAAGCCGCGCGACCAGGTCCGCGTCGTCCGCCGCAGCGCCGACCACCTCTCAGGCTTGATCGACGGCATCCTGGACATCTCCAAGATCGAGGCGGGACGGCTCTATCTGTCGCGCGACGAGGTGCGCTTCAGCGAGTTTCTCGACCAGCTCGTCGGCATGTTCCGCCTGCAGGCGACCGCCAAGGGCATCGACTTCCTGTTCAAGCGCCCGGCGCATCTGCCGGTCGTGGTCTATGCCGACGAGAAGCGGCTGCGCCAGGTGCTGATCAACCTGCTGTCCAACGCGATCAAGTTCACCCAGACCGGCAGCGTGCAGTTCGTGGTGCATTATCGCAGCCCGGTCGCCGAGTTCGAGGTGATCGACACCGGCCCCGGTATCCAGGGCGACGATCTCGAACGCATCTTCGCTCCCTTCGAACGCGGCGCACTCGGCGTCTCGCAGCCGCAGACCGGTACCGGACTCGGCCTGACCATCAGCCGGCTGCTCGCCGGGGTCATGGGCGGCGACATCAAGGTGTTGAGCACGGTCGGCACCGGCAGCACGTTCAAGGTGAAGATCCTGCTGTCGGAAGTCACCAACCCGCAGCTCATCGCGCCGGTCGAGGCCCCGGTCTCCGGCTATCACGGCCCGCGCAAGACCATCCTCATCACCGACGATGATCCGGTGCACCGCGACCTGCTTCGCGAGGTGCTGACGCCGCTCGGCTTCATCCTGCTCAGCGCCACCGACGGGCCGGGATGCCTCGCCCTGGCGCAGCATTGCCGGCCGGACCTGTTCCTGCTCGACATCTCCATGCCGGGCATGGACGGCTGGACGGTCGCGGAAGCGCTGCGCGCGAGCGGCCATCACCAGGCGCGGATCCTGATGGTGTCGGCCAGCGCGCTCGAAGCCCATGGCACGCCGCTGGCGCAGCCGTTCCACGACGGCTATCTGATGAAGCCGATCGACATTCCGCGGCTTCTGGAGAGCGTCCGCCAGCTGCTGAAGATCGAATGGCAATATGGTTCGGACGAGATCGCCGTGCCGCTATGGCGGCCGGACAGCGGTTCGCGGCCACCGGTGCGGCATATCGAGGCCCTGCTCGGGCTCGGCCAGATCGGATACGTCAAGGGCATCCAGCTGAAGCTGGACGAGATCGGCACCGAACATCCCGAACATGCCGACTTCGTCGCGGAAATGCGCGCGCTGGTGGACCGCTTCGATCTCGACCAGTACATGGCCACATTGAAAACATTGCATGCTTATGAGCATTGAGCCGAAAAAGCGCGACGTCGCGCTCGTTGTCGACGATTCCCCGGAAACGCTGCGGCTGCTCACCGATGCGCTCGACGGTGCCGGCATGACGGTGATGGTTGCACTCGACGGCGCCGCGGCGATGCGCATCGTCGACCAGATCACGCCCGACATCGTGCTGCTCGATGCCGTGATGCCCGGCATCGACGGGTTCGAGACCTGCCGCCGGCTGAAGCGCGATGCCGGTCTCGCCAACGTCCCCGTGATCTTCATGACGGGCCTCGCCGAGACCGAGCACATCGTGCGCGGACTGGAGGCCGGAGGCGTCGACTACGTGACCAAGCCGATCGTGATCGAGGAGATGCTGGCACGCATCCGCGTCCATCTCGGCAATGCGCGCCTGACGCAGAGCGCGCGTGCCGCGCTCGACGTATCCGGCCGCTTCCTGTTCGCGGTCAACCGCCAGGGCAACATCCTCTGGGCGACGCCGCAGGCGCAGAAGCTGCTGTCCGACCATCACGGCGCCCAGACCGAAGACGATTTCATCCTGCCGCCGGCACTGCTGCAGTGGCTCGAACAGGCCAGGGGCAAGGGCAGCTCGAAATCGCAGGCCGCCTCCCTGCGCGACAATCCGCAGCTCCGGCTCCATTACATGGGCGAGACCGCGCCGAACGAATTCCTGCTGCGGCTCTCCAAGGAATCCGGCGCCACGCTGCCGCCCGAGTTCACCAGCGAGCTCGGCCTCACCACCCGTGAGGGCGAGGTGCTGGCCTGGCTCAGCAAGGGCAAGACCAATCGCGACATCGCGCAGATCCTGGGCCTCAGCCCGCGCACGGTCGACAAGCATCTGGAGCAGATCTACGCCAAGCTCGGCGTCGAGAACCGCACGGCAGCCGCCGCGATCGCGACGAATGCGACGCGGCGGAATTCATAGACTCGATGCAGATGCGTCGCGATGGCGTTTGCCCGTCGCACAGCGTCGTCCCGGCGAGGGCCGGGACACATACCGCGCGGTGGAATTCCTGAGTCTCGCGCGAGAGCAACTTGCTCGGCGTCATGGCCGGGCTAGTCCCGGCCATCCACCTGCTTTGCCTCTGCTGCGGGGACATGGATGCCCGGCACCAGCCCGGGCACGACGCGTTCGCAGCAACGATCGACGTCAACGATAGACGAACGCCCCGTCGTCGAGATCGATCTTCGGAATCTCGTCCTTCTCGGTCCAGTAGTCCTGGCTGTGCTGCCATTCCGGCTTGTCGCCGCGCTTGGGCCAGAGTTCCATGCTGCGCATCATGTAACCGGGATTGAAGTTCTCCGGATCCATCCAGGACAGGACCGGCATGTTGTGGTCTTCGGGGCGCAGCTTGACCTCGACCTTGTTCGCGCCCTTGTCCTTCATGTGACCGAGCAGGCGGCAGACGAAGTCGGCGACCAGGTCGACGCGCAACGTCCAGCTCGCACGGAGATAGCCGAACACCCACACCAGGTTCGGCAGGCCCGTGAACATCATGCCGCGATAGGTGATGCTGTCGCCGAAGGTCAGCGGCTTGCCGTCGATCTCGAAGGCGATGTCGCCGAGCGCCGCGAGATTGAAGCCAGTCGCGGTGACGACGATGTCGGCTTCGAGCAGCTTGCCCGACTTCAACTGGATTCCGTTCTCGACGAAGCATTCGATCTCGTCGGTGACGACGGACGCCTTGCCGCTGGCAATGCCCTTGAACAGATCGGAATCCGGCACGAAGGCGATACGCTGCCGCCACGGCCGGTAGGTCGGCGTGAAGTGCGTCTCGACGTCGTAGTCCGGGCCGAGGACCGCGCTGATCTGCCCGATCAGCTCCTTCTTGACCTGCTCGGGCTTGGTCACGCAGAGCTTCGTGAACGCATCCTGCTCGAACAGGATCTTGCGGCGAACGATCTCGTGGATCCAGGCGGGATCGACCTGAAGCCTGCGCAGCTCCTCGGCGATCTCGATGGCGTTGCGGCCGAGCCGGAAATAGGTCGGCGAGCGCTGCAGCATCGTGACGTGCGCGCACTTGTCCGCGATGTTCGGCACCAGCGTTGCCGCCGTCGCGCCCGAGCCGATCACCACCACCTTCTTGTCCGCGAGATCGATGTCCTCGGGCCAGGTCTGCGGATGCACGATACGGCCCTTGAAGCGATCCGTGCCCTTCCATTCCGGCGTGTAGCCCTCTGAATGGCGATAATAGCCCTGACACATCCAGAGGAAATTCGTGGTGAAGGTCCGCGTCTCGCCCGTATCCGTCACCACCGCCTCGACGGTCCAGAGATTCCGCTCGCTCGACCAGCTCGCCGAATTGATCCTGTGCCTGTAGCGGATGTGCGGGGCGATATCGTTCTCCTCGATCACATCGTTCATGTAGGCGAGGATTTCCTCCGCCGTCGCGATCGGCGGACCGACCCACGGCTTGAAGCGATAGCCGAACGTGTAGAGATCGCTGTCGGAGCGGATGCCGGGATAACGGTGCGTGATCCACGTCCCGCCGAACGACGCCTGCGTTTCCAGAATGACGAAGCTCGTGCCGGGAAGCTGTTTGGTGAGATGATAGGCGCTGCCGATGCCTGAGATGCCGGCGCCGACGATCAACACGTCGAAATGCTCGGAGGCTTGCCTCGCGGTGTCGTGACTGCGAACAGCGACGTTCATCGTTGCTTCCATGCCTTGCTCTTGGGCCGTCCTTGACCGGACGGCGCGTTTCCTCGCGAGGGGTATCGTCTCCCATCGCGTTCCCACTTCAAGATGGCATAGATCAGGCCGCGATCAAATCACAGCGCTGCACCCCAGCTCCGCGCGGTCTGAAAAATCCAGTCGCGATAGAGCGTGAGCGGCGTCACCCCCGTCAATCCGCCACAGCCGGCAGCGCCGTTCGGCCCGGTGGACCAGCTGATGACGCCCACGAGCACCGGGCCGTTCGGCCTGTCCTCGAATACCGGGCCGCCGGAATCGCCGGTGCAGGCGCCGATTCCGTCACGAACGCCGTTGGTTACGGGATCGACCAGGCGCACCTGCAGGGTTCCGGGCTGTCCGGTGGCGACCAGCGCGGCGACGCGCGTCCCGCCGCCGCTCTTGCCGTCGCCGCGCACCGTGACGCCGATACCGGCGATGGTGAAACGGCTGCCGACACGAATCGGAATGTTCGGCGCGCCGACGGGCACCGTCGATTTTCCCTTGAGTGGAATTTCCAGTTGCAGCAGCGCCACGTCGGCGGTGGCGCGATGTGCCTGCATCGCCTGCATGTTGAAGTTCGGATGGATCGCGACGAGCCGGACGTTCATCAATTGCGGCTGACCATCGGCGCTGCGATCGACGATCTTGTAGTCCGCGCCGGGCTGCACGCAATGAGCCACGGTCAGCACCAGCTTCGGCGCAATCAGGCTGCCGGTGCAGAAATTGCCGCGCGAGCCGACGATGGTGACGACGGCACGCGCGACACCGTCGACCTGCGGCGTGCCGCCGCCGACGATGGCATGAGCGGGTGCTGCGAGCAGCAGCGTGGTCGTGACGAGCGTCGCGATGATCTTCATGGGAACACGTCTTGTCGGTTCGACCCGGCGGAGGCGGGATGGCTTCGGACTGGTCCTAGCCGATAGCGCGTGCTAGCGATCTTGTCAGCCCGTCCCGGCACAGAATTGACGAGGGTTCGACATTGGCGATCGAAGCGGTGATCTTTGATTTCGGCGGCGTACTGACCACCTCGCCGTTCGAGGCGTTTTCCCGCTTCGAGACCGAGCGCGGCCTGCCCGCCGACATCATCCGGCGCACCAATGCCACCAACCACCTCGAAAATGCCTGGGCGAAATTCGAGCGCGCCGAGGTCGACATCGACACGTTCGACGGCCTGTTCGCCGCCGAATCGCTCGCGCTCGGCGCGGAGGTGCGCGGGCGCGACGTACTGCCGCTGCTTCAGGGCGATCTGCGGCCGGAGATGGTCGAGGCGTTGAAGCGCATCAAGGCGAAGTTCAAGACCGGTTGCATCACCAATAATCTTCCGGCCAATGCGATCGGCAGCATGACCGGGCGTACGCTCTATGTCGCCGAGGTGATGACGCTGTTCGACCATGTCATCGAATCCGCCAAGATCGGCCTGCGCAAACCCGACCCGCGCATCTACCGGATGATGACCGAGACGCTGCAGGTCGATCCGGGCAATTGCGTTTATCTCGACGATCTCGGTGTCAATCTGAAGCCGGCGCGCGAAATGGGGATGACCACGATCAAGGTCGCCAGCGGCGCCCAGGCAATTCGCGAGCTCGAGGCCGCGACGGGTCTGAAGCTGAGCTAGTCGCGCCCGCCGGCTCCTCATCCTGAGGAGCGCGCCCTGGTGCGCGTCTCGAAGGATCGAGGCCTCGCTCGTGCCGCTCGCCTCCCCTCCTGCCCTCGCCCTTCGAGACGCCGCTTCGCGGCTCCTCAGGGTGAGGGAGAGAGAGGATCGCACGCCGCATCGACGAACTCGTCATTGCGAGCGCAGCGAAGCAATCCAGAATCTTTCCGCGGCGACAGTCTGGCTTGCTTCGCTGCGCTCGCAACGACGGCGGGGAACTATGAGAGCCAGGGCCCCAGCTACTCCGCAGCGGCGGCGCTGCGTTCGGGAAATGCGGCGGCGAGAGCGGCGCGATCCGGCTTCAGCACGCCGCGTTCGGTGATGAGGCCGGTGACGAGGCGCGCGGGCGTGACATCGAACGCGTAATTGGCGACCGGCGATCCCTCCGGCACGATGCGCACCGTCTCGAGCCTGCCGTCGGCGGTACGGCCGGTCATGTCGGTGACCTCCGTGCCGCTGCGCTGCTCGATCGGAATGTCGCGGATGCCGTCATGGACCGCGAAGTCGATCGTCGGCGACGGCAGCGCGACGTAGAACGGAACGCCGTTGTCATGAGCGGCGAGCGCTTTCAGGTACGTTCCGATCTTGTTGCAGACATCGCCATTGGCGGCCACGCGGTCGGTGCCGACGATGGCGAGATCGACCATGCCGTGCTGCATCAGATGGCCGCCGGTGTTGTCGGGGATCACGGTGTGGGGGACGCCGTGATGGCCGAGTTCCCAGGCGGTGAGCGAAGCACCCTGGTTGCGCGGGCGCGTCTCGTCGACCCAGACATGGACCTTGATGCCGCGCTCGTGCGCGAGATAGATCGGCGCCGTCGCGGTGCCCCAGTCGACCGTCGCGAGCCAGCCGGCATTGCAATGGGTCAGCACGTTGATGGCATCGCCGGGTTGCTTCTTCGTCGCGATGGCCTCGATCAGCTTCAGGCCGTGACCGGCGATGCCGCGATTGATCTCGACGTCCTGCTCGACGATCTCGTCGGCCCGCGCATACGCCGCCTCGGCCCTCTCGACCGGATCGATCGGCGCGAGCGTCGCGCGCATCTCGTCCAGCGCCCATTTCAGGTTGATCGCGGTCGGCCGCGCCACGACCAGCGTCTCGTAGGCGCGCGCCAGGCCGGCGTCGGAGGCATCCTCGCGCATCGCGAGCGCCATGCCATAGGCCGCGGTGGCCCCGATCAGCGGCGCGCCGCGCACCAGCATGTCGCGGATCGCGACCGCGGCGTCCGCGCACGAGGTCAGGCGCGCGACGACGAATTCGTGCGGCAGCCTGCGCTGGTCTATGGCGCCGACAGACCAGCCGTCACGCTCGCGCCAGATGCTGCGGAAATGCTTGCCGTCGACCTTCATCGCGTTCGCCTCTCGCTTCAGCCGCGCAGCACGCGTCCCGCCACCGCATCGAGCTTTTTCAGGAGCTCCGGATCGCGCGCCTCCGGCGCCGTGATCAGCGCAGTATCGAGCGCGCGGTCCGAACCGATCGGGCACGGTTCGTGCTCGCGCGGAAAATCATCGGCCAGCCGCGCGACCAGCGCCTTCGCCTTGTCGGCGTTCGAGGTGAGGACGCGGATGATGTCCTGCACGGTGACGGCGTCGTGATCGGGATGCCAGCAGTCGAAATCCGTCACCATCGCCACCGTGGCGTAACAGATCTCCGCCTCGCGGGCGAGTTTCGCCTCGGGCATGTTGGTCATGCCGATCACGGAATAGCCTGCGGTCTTGTAGGTCATGCTCTCCGCGTAAGTGGAGAATTGCGGTCCTTCCATGCAGACATAGGTGCCGCCGCGCGCCACCGCGATCCCCTCGGCCTCGGCAGCCGCGGCGAGATGGATGCGCAGCCGCGGCGAGACCGGATGCGCCATCGACACATGCGCGACGCAGCCCCTGCCGAAGAACGAGCTCTCCCGCTTGTGGGTACGGTCGACGAACTGGTCGACGAGCACGAAGGTGCCGGGCGGCAGTTCCTCCTTGAAGGAACCGCAGGCCGACAGCGAGATCAGGTCGGTGACGCCGGCCCGCTTCAACACGTCGATATTGGCGCGGTAGTTGATGTCGGAGGGCGACAGCCGGTGGCCCTTGTCGTGCCGCGGCAGGAACACGATCGGCAGGCCGGCGATGGTACCGCGACGCACCGGGGCCGACGGCTCGCCCCAGGGGCTGCGGATCACCTCTTCGCGAGCGCCTTCGAGACCCGGCAGGTCGTAAATGCCGGAGCCGCCGATGATGCCCAATACCGCCTGCGCCATGCCCGCTCCACCCGTTCGCAACCCGCGATCACGTGGAGAAAGCTATGCCAGTTTTGCGGCGGATTTGAAACCGGGGAGGTGCGTCGCGAGAAGCGCACGGTCAACCTGTCGTCCCGGCGAGGGCCGGGCCCCATAGCCACAGGATGTCGTTTGGCGAAGATCGGTTGTCGGTATTGCGACCAGCCGCAACCGACGGATTCCGCGGTATGGGTCCCGGCCTTCGCCGGGACGACGCGGAGAACAACTTGTCCGTTCGACTCAAGCCGCGTTCGCGGGCTGCAACTGGCTGACCACCATGCGCTCGAGAGTCTCGACCGAGACGAAATTCTCCGGCGTGATCTCCGCTTGCGGAATGGTGAAGTCGAACTCGGCTTCGACGCCGAGCATCAGGTTGACCATGTCCATCGAAGTCAGGCCGACGTCGACGAGCTTGGTCGCGGGAGCGACGTCCGCGGTGAGCGCATTCTGATCGAGGATGCCCTTCACCAGCTTGACGATGCGATTGCGGACATCGATGTCGAAGGCCTGCATTTGAAGCTTCCCTTGTTGTTCCTTGACGGCGGGACTGTGCGACCCTGCCATTGCTGCGATTGGCGCCATCATAACCTCGTCCTGCTTAGCAAACGATGACTCACGTTGATTAAAATTAACGGCTCTTCCAATTTGCTAATGGGACCATCAAAATCCACGCGATCGGAACAACCGGACCTTAACTCTCCATTCCGAATGGGAGATCGTTTACCCTGAATTTAATCGACTAATTTGAGTCAAATCCCTAGCCTCGCTTCGAACGTAGATCAGGTCGGATGATCGCAAGGTGGCATCGGAACCGATGCCCTGCGGTCTCGAACGACGTAGCGGAGGCGGACGACATGAATGTGCGTGAAGCAGTCCTGACGGTCGACGACGCACAGGCGGATTATCTCGATCAGGGTCCGTCCCTGGTCGAACGCGCGGCGCGAACCGCCACCGCCGCGGCTGCAGATGCCGACGCCGTCGATCGTGACGCCCGCTTTCCGCACAAGGCTTTCGAGGTCGCGCGCGAGCAGAAGCTGCTCGGTGTCATGATCCCCGTCGAGTATGGGGGTCTCGGCGCCTCGATCTACGACGTCACCGACATCTGCTACACGCTCGGTCGCGCCTGCGCCTCCACGGCGATGATCTACGCGATGCACCAGACCAAGGTCGCCTGCGTCGTCAGGCACGGCCACGGCATTCCCTGGATGGAAACGATGATGCGCCGGGTCGCCCGCGACCAGTGGCTGCTCGCCTCCTCCACCACCGAGGGCCAGAATGGCGGCAACATCCGCGCCAGCGCCGCCGCCGTCGACCACGCCGGCGACACCGTCTCGCTCGTGCGCGACGCCACCGTGATCTCCTACGGCGCCGAGGCCGACGGCCTCGTCACCATCGCCCGCCGCGCCACCGATGCCTCCGCCTCCGACCAGGTGCTGCTGGCGCTCGCCAAGGACGACTATTCGCTGAAGCGGACGCTGGGCTGGGAAACGCTCGGGATGCGCGGTACCTGCTCGACCGGCTTCGAGCTGAGGGTGGATTGCCCCGCCGATCGCGTCTTCCCCGAATCCTATGACAAGATCCACGCCCAGACGATGACGCCCTTCGCGCATCTGTGCTGGTCGTCGGCCTGGGCCGGCATCGCCGCCGCGGCCGTGACCCGTGCGCAGGCCTTCATCCGCAAGGCGGCGCGCAGCTCCGGCGGACAGATGCCGCCGGCGGCCGCGCATTTCACCGCCGCGAAGATGTCGCTGGCCAAGCTCCGCGCGCTGATCGCGGCCAATCTCGACGCCTTCGCGCGGAACGAGCACGACGAGCGCGCACTGAGCTCGCTCGACTTCCAGTCCTCGATCACGCTGTTGAAGGTGCAGGCGTCCGAGCTCGCGGTCGAGACCGTGATGCACGCGATGCGCACGGCCGGCCTCTCCGGCTACCGCAACGACGGCGAGTTCACCATGGGCCGCCACCTGCGCGACGTGCTGTCGTCGCCGATCATGATCAACAACGATCGCATCCTGGCCAACGCCGCGACCTCAACGCTGATGAGCGGCATCCCGACAAGCCTTCGCGACTGACGAGAAGAATTCGAGATAGCAGGAATTGTGACATGAAGATTGCCGTTCTTCCCATTTCGCCCGAGACCGCGCCGCAGGCCGCCGATCCGCTCGATCATCTCGCCGACACGCTGTTCCACAGCATGGGCTCGGACGGCGTCTATGCCCGCACCGCGCTCTACGAGGGCGTCGTCGAGAAGCTCGCCGCGCTGATCACGTCGCATCGCGAGGCCGGCACCGAAGTGATGCGCTTTCCCCCGGTGATGAGCCGCGCCCAGCTCGAGAAATCCGGCTACTTGAAGAGCTTTCCGAACCTGCTCGGCTGCGTCTGCGGCCTGCATGGCACCGAACGCGAGATCAACGCCGCCGTGAGCCGCTTCGATGCCGGCGGCGACTGGACCACGTCGCTGTCGCCGGCCGATCTCGTGCTGTCGCCCGCCGCCTGCTATCCGGTCTATCCGATCGCAGCGAGCCGCGGCCCGCTGCCGAAGGGCGGCCTGCGCTTCGACGTCGCCGCCGACTGCTTCCGCCGCGAACCGTCGAAGCATCTCGACCGGCTGCAATCGTTCCGGATGCGCGAATATGTCTGCATCGGCACGCCCGACGACGTCGCGGATTTCCGCGAGCGCTGGATGGTGCGCGCCCAGGCGATCGCCCGCGACCTCGGCCTGACCTTCCGCGTCGACTATGCCAGCGATCCCTTCTTCGGCCGCGTCGGCCAGATGAAGGCGGTGAGCCAGAAGCAGCAGCAGCTCAAGTTCGAGCTCCTGATCCCGCTGCGCTCGGAAGAACAACCGACCGCCTGCATGAGCTTCAACTATCACCGCGAGCATTTCGGCACGACCTGGGACATCCAGGACGCCCATGGCGAACCTGCCCATACCGGCTGCGTCGCCTTCGGCATGGACCGGCTCGCGGTCGCCATGTTCCACACCCACGGCACCGACCTCGCCGCGTGGCCCGCCAAGGTGCAGGAGATCCTCGGCATGCAGCCGCGGGTGACTGCCGGCGCCCACGGCGAAGGCTGGCGCTGACGAGGGCACGAGGCTTCTCATTTCCACGGGCAAGACGAGCGTGATCCACACCAAGGTCAGATGCCGCGAAATCACCGAGGCCGACGTCGAGGCGATCGCGGATCTGCTGACGCACGGCTTCGTCGGCCGCTCGCGCAACTATTGGATCCAGGGCCTGCGCCGGCAGGCCTTCCGGCCCGTGCCGGAGGGCTATCCGCGCTTCGGCTACATGCTCGACAATGACGGCACGCCCGTCGGCGTGCTGCTGCTGATCTACACGGCGCGGCAGAACGGCGAAGAGACCGCGATCCAGTGCAATTTGTCGAGCTGGTACGTGGAGCCGGCCTATCGCAACTACGCCCCGCTGCTGACCAAGATCGCGCAGCGGCACAAGGACGTGACCTATCTCAACATCAGCCCGGCGCTATGGACCTGGCCGATCATCGAGACGCAGGGCTTCCGCGCCTATTGCCGCGGCCTGTTCTTCTCGGTGCCGATCCTGTCGCGTGCCCCGCGCTGGAGCCAGGTCGAGGTGATCTCGCCCCACACCAAGCAGATCGAAGGACTCTCCGACGCCGAGACCGAGTTGCTGACGCGGCACGCGCGCTACAATTGCCTCAGCCTGGTCTGCCGCACGCCGAAGGGCACGTTCCCCTTCATCCTGCAGCCGGTGCGCATCCGCCGCGGTTTCATCGCACCGCCGGCGATGCAACTGATCTACTGCCGCAGCGCGACCGAATACGCCACCTGCGCCGGCCGTATCGGCCGGCTGCTGCTGCGGCTCGGCAAGATCCCGGTGATCGTCGATTCCAACGACCCGATCCCCGGTGTCGTGGGCATCTATACCGAGCGACGCGGCCGCAAATATTTCAAGGGCCCGCAGCGGCCGCGGCTGGGCGACCTCACCGATACCGAGCTCGTGCTCTACGGGCCATAAGCGCGCGACGTGCCCGCCGTGCATTGCATTGCTCGCGGTGCCCCGATACGCGCGCTCCCGGCCGTCAGTCATCCTCCGTAAACTACTGCGCTTAAGGGAATTTTCCCGGGTGTCCGCTACGCTCGGCGGCACGGTTACGTTGCGTTCATTGTAAAGCCTGGCGAGATCCCGCAGATCCCATGACTTCGACCCGCAACCACGAGCCCGTCGCCCACCGCGAGCAGAGCCCGGAGGCGCTGGTCGCGCTGAGCCAGCTTGCGCTCGACGGCATGGAGCAGGGCCTGTGCGTCTACGACGCCGACAACCGGATCGTGCTGGTGAACCGCCGTTATGTCGAGCTGTTCGACATGTCCCCCGACGCGATCCGGCTGGGAACGAGCTACCGCGACGTGCTCGCGCACAGCACGGCGCGCGGCAACATTCCGCAGCACGAGCTCGACGCACTCTACGCCGCGCGCATCGCACTGATCGCAACCGGCGAGCCTTTCCGCACCGAGCAGACGCTGGCGAGCGGCATGGTCGTCGCCCTCGAGCTCAAGCCGCTCCCCGGCGGCGGCTGGATGACGATCTGCGACGACGTCACCCGCCGGGCCAGGCTCGAAGCCGAGCTGCGGCTTCAGACCGAGCGCAGCCAGCATGCGCTCGCCCACATGTCGCACGGCCTCATCATGTACGATGCCGACAGCCGTCTCGTGGTCTGCAACGAACGCTTTCTGCGCCTCTATGACCTCGACCCCGCCATCGTGAAGGCGGGCACCCCGCACAGCGAGATCGTCGCGCACTGGATGTCGCGCGGCAACCTGTCGGGACTGCCGCAGGACGAATTCCATGCTCAGCGGATGAACGACGTACGCGCCCGGAACGCGAGGCCCGTGCTGGTGACCCGCTACGACGGCCGCATGGTGCAGGCCGCCTCGCGCTTCATGCCCGACGGCGGCTGGGTGACGGTGCACGAGGACGTGACCGAACGGCTGCAATACGAAGAGACGCTGAAGCAGCAGAATTTCATGCTGGACGCCGCGCTCGAGAACATGGCGCACGGCCTCGCCTTCTACGACAGCGAGATGCGCCTGCGCGTCTGCAACACCACCTACCGCAAGATCTATCTGCTGTCGCCGGACGAGACGCGGCCCGGAACGCATCTGTCCGAGCTGATTGCGCGGTCGATGGCGAACGGCGCGTTCAGCTCCGAAGACGGCCCGGAGCAGGTTCTCGATGCGGCCCGCGTGCGGATCGCCCGCGGCGATTCCTCGCCGATGCGCCGGCGGATGTCGAACGGCACGGTGGTTTCGGTTCGCTACTGCTCGCTGCCGGAAGGCGGCTTCGTCGCGACCTACGAGGACATCACCGAGCGCGAGCGCGCGGTGGAGGAGCTGAGCGAGCAGTACCGCCGGTTCGATGCCGCGCTCAACAACATGCCGCACGGCCTGTGCATGCTCGACAATCAGCTGCGCATCATCGTCTACAACAAGCGCTACATGGAGATGTACGGCCTGTCCCCGGACGTGGTGAAGCCCGGCATCTCCATGCGCGAGGTCATGGAATACAGCTGCTCGCTCGGCAATCATCCCACGATGACGGCGGCCAAGCTCTACGCCGATTATCTCGAGCGGCTTCGCGACGGCTCGCACACCGTCCATCGCCATCTCGGCGACGGCCGCATCATCAAGCTCAACCATACGCGCATGGAGCACGGCGGCTGGGTCGTCACCTATGAGGACGTCACCGAGCGCCACAAGACGCAGGCGCGCGTCGCACACATGGCGCGTCACGATTCGCTGACCGACCTGCCCAACCGCACCGTGTTCCGAGAGAAGATGGGCGACGGTCTCGGCGAGGTCGGCACCGCCGGCGGCGAGCTTGCCGTGCTCTTCATCGACCTCGACAATTTCAAGACCGTCAACGACCGGCTCGGCCACGCCGCCGGCGACCGGCTGCTGCGCTGGGTCGCCGCGCAGATCAAGGAACATTCCGGAGAGCACGCCACGGTGGCGCGTCTCGGCGGCGACGAGTTCGCCGTTCTCCAGCGCGGCCCGCAGCCGCAATCGGCCGAGCTCCTCGCGCGCCGCCTGGTCGAGATCATCGGCCGGCCGCCGCCGCTGGAAAGCCAGTCGATCCATGTCGGCGCCTCCATCGGCATCGCGATCGCGCCCGACCACGGGCTCGACGCCGACGAATTGATGAAATGCGCCGACCTCGCGCTCTACCAGGCCAAGGGCAAGGGCCGCGGCGCCTATCAGTTGTTCGAGCCGGAGATGGAGGAGCAGGCGCGCGTCCGACATGCGCTCGAGCAGGATCTGCGCGGCGCCCTGGAGGCCCGTGAATTCCATCTGGTGTTCCAGCCGCAGGTGCGGCTCGACAATTCCGAACTCACCGGCTTCGAGGCGCTGCTGCGCTGGCAGCATCCGTCGCGCGGCCTGGTCTCGCCGGCCGACTTCATTCCTATCGCGGAAGAGACCGGCCTGATCGTTCCGATCGGCGAGTGGGTGCTGCGTACCGCCTGCGCGACCGCGGCCGCGTGGCCCGACATCACCGTCGCGGTCAACCTGTCGCCGGTGCAGTTCCGCGCCCGCGGACTGGTGGCGATGGTCACGAACGCGCTGGCCGAAGCCGGCCTGCCGCCGCAGCGGCTCGAACTCGAAGTCACCGAGACCGCGCTGCTCGACGACAGCGAGGCGACGATCGAGATCCTGCACCAGCTCCGCGCGCTAGGCGTGCGCGTCAGCCTCGACGATTTCGGCGTCGGCTATTCCTCGCTCAGCTATCTGCGCAAGTTTCCGTTCGATCGCATCAAGATCGACCGCTCCTTCGTCGGCACGCTCGGCGAGAGCCCGGAGAGCGTTGCGATCGTCCGGACCATTGCCAGCCTCGGCTCCGTGCTCGGCGTCGAGACCACGGCGGAAGGCGTGGAGACGGTCGAGCAGCTCGACTTCGTGCGCGAATGCGGCTGCACCGCGGTACAGGGCTATTATTTCGGCAAGCCGTGCCCGGCGGCGGAAGTTGACCGCGTCATCGCGCGGCTGAACGAAGTTCGACGCGTGGCGTGAGCGCGCAGCACGTGTTCAGCTGCCGTGCCCCGTGAAGACGGGACACCCAGCTCACCGCAGCTTCGCGGTTCGATCACGATTGCCCCCGAGATACCGGATCTCTCGCCTTCGCGGGCCATGACAACGATCATGCCGTTGCCGGGCGACGTGAGATCGCAGTCCTACCCCGTCGCCGGAAGCACACTGTCCGCCGCGCCCCAGGGGCGTTCGGCCGAGGCGAGACCTATCAGGCGGCCCTGGATGTAGTCGCAGCCCCAGTCGCGCAGCATGCCCGCGGCTTCCTCGTCCTGCACCCATTCGGCGACGGTCTTGATGTCGAGACGACGGGCGAGGTCGATCAGAGTCTGCACGAAGGCGCGGTCGTCGGCGGAACGGGTGATGTTCTGGACGAATGCGCCGTCGATCTTGACGATGTCGACGCCGAGCTTGCGCAGATTGCGGAACGAAGTGTAGCCGGCGCCGAAATCGTCGATGGCGATCCGGCTGCCGAAATGCTTGAGGCGGCCGACGAAGGCACGGACGTCGTCGATGTCCTGGATCGCGACCGTTTCGGTGATCTCGATGATCAACCGTCCGGCGACACCGGGATGGGCGTGCATCAGCGATTCGATTCCGGCCCACCAGTCCGGGTCCATGGTCGTGTCCGGCGAGATGTTCAGGCTCAGCCTGATGTCCGGCGCAGCGGCGAGTTCGGCGACCACGAGCTCGAGCACGCGATGATCGACCAGGCGGATGAGGCCGAGCCGCTCGGCCACCGGCACGATGTCGGGCGCGAGCAGGACCTGGCCGTTGCCCTGGTCCATCCGCACCAGGCACTCGTGGAAAGCGCCCTCGCGCGAGCCGGCCGACACCACCGGCTCGTAGGCGAGCTTGATGCGGCGCTCGTTCAGCGCGGTGACGATCTCGTCGGTGACGCGGATGTTGACGCGGCGCTGCGCATCGCGCGCGGCATCCGGACGCCACGCCGCGAACGAACCGGCGCGGCGATGCTTGGCGGCGTCGAGCGTCTCGTGGGCGCGATTGACGGCCTCGTCGGTGCTGCGGGCATAGCGCGGCAGGCTGACCGCGCCGATCGAGGCCGTGACCGAGACCGGGCCGGACTTCGTCGGCACCACCTCGTCGCGAATGCCGGCGAGGAAACGTTCGGCGGCCACGTTCATGTCGTCGATGGTGCAGTTCTTCAGGATCAGGCCGAACTTGTTGCCGGAGAACCTGCCGAGCACGTCGCCGCCACGCAGCCGCGCGCGAATGCGTTTGGCGACGTCGAGGATCACGGCATCCGCGACATCGAAGCCGAAGGCATCGTTGACGCGGGCGAGATGATCGATGCCGACCAGCATGAAGGCCGACGTCGAACGGAAGCGGGTCGTCTCCTCGATCGCCTCGGCCAGCGCCGCGATCAGATGAAAACGGTTGAGCTCGCCGGTCAGCGGATCGAGCCGGGCGAGCTTGGCGAGTTCCTCGTCACGCGCGTGACGCTCGTTGTTGATGCGGACGGAGCCGATCGCACGAACCGGGCGCCCATCGGCGCCGGCGAACCAGCGGCCGTTCTCCTCGATCCAGACCACGGGCTCCGATGCATTGAGGCGCACGCCGTATTCGACCCGGTAGGGGGTGCCGTCGGCGCCGTGCACGGCGGAGGTCTGCGCCAGCGCGGCGGTTCGCAGCGATTGCACCGGCTCGATCAGCTTGGCGAACTCCGCGCCGGTGGCAAGCCGCTCGGCGGGAATGCCGGGGAAGACGGCGCCGGCCTGCTCGCCCCAGACGATGGCATCGCTGGCGATATCCCAGGCAAACACGGCCTGGCCGAGGGCGGCCAGGATTTCGGAGGCCTGCGGCAATGCTGGGGTCAAGGTCGCCTCGTTTCGGGACAGCGGGAGTCCTGAGCCGGCACAGGATAGAGCCAGATTCGCCCCCAACCCTATGCGAAGTTCATAAACAATTTGGAAACCACGTTTCCCGGCGCCCAGGAACCAAACCGCCCGCGTCGGCATAGGCCTTGCGAGTACATGACACGCACCGGCGCCAGCGTCTCGAAACGCGACAGCTCCCGCCGGGTCAACGGTGAATGCGATGTTGAGTACTGATCGATCAGACGAGATGGACGGCGGCGCGGGCACCGCGCTGGTGCCGCTGATGCCGACTTTGCAGTGGGTGCACAAGGCGCCGCTGCCGCGCCCTGATCCGAGCTTCGTCACCCAGCTCATCGCCAATGCCGAGCACGTGCCCCAGACAAGCCGCCTGCGCCGCGCAACGCCCGCGGATGCGCGCATGGCCTATGGCGGCAAGCTCCCGCTGCAGAGCGTCAGCGCGCGCACACGCCAGGTGGCCTGAGACCGCTTTTCCCTGAACATCGCCGCGTCGGCGACGGGCGCATCGCAGCCGAACGCGCCTGCGCGGCCGCCATGACGCGCATCGGCGCAACGGTCGGACGCCGGCGAAGCCGGTATCAGCGCGGCGCGTCGGGCGAGGACGGCGTGCCGTTACCCGGCTGCAGATCCGGCGAGGGAATTTCCGGTGATGACGGGATGGTCGGCGCCGGCTTCGGCGCGGGATGATCCATCAACACGGATTCGGCGACCGATTGCGCCGAGGGAGCCGTCGTGGGCTGCACCACGGGCGCCGGTTGCGGGACGGGTTCGAACCTGGATTCGGATGCCGTGTCATCCGCCGGTGCTTCGGCCTGGCGCCTGGACTTGCGCGGCGCCGGAGCCACCTCCGCGACATAGGCAACGCGACGGCGCGCGCGCTGGGCGATGCCGCCGAGGAAATCGGCCATCGCGAGCAGCACCAGCAGGAAATAGGTGGAGTTGCCGAACTTGGGCCACATCACGAATTCGGCGGCGGCCGCGCCGAACACGATCAGCGACAGCAGGTGATCCATCAGGAATTTCGCGCCGGGCCGCGCCCCCTTGACCACTTCGAGCAGCAGCAGCACCACGCCGAGTGCGAGCAGGAGATCGGCGAGCGTGACCGGCCAGACCTCGCCCGTGATCATCGGCACCCTGAACAGCACGTCCGTGAAGGACACGCTCGGCATCAGGAAGGCGATGATGTTGTAGACCGCGAGCGGAATCAGCAGCAACGGGAAACCGACCATCGGCGGGCCTTCTCGATCAAGACGTCCGGGCAGGACAATGCGGCGGCGAAGCGCAGGCTCCGCCGCCGTCATCGTCTTATCTCATGGATTGGCCGAAATCAGGCAGGTCGGATCGACGCGCCTGAGGAAAACCCCGGCCTCAGGACTCTTTCTTCTTCAGGACCTGCCGGCCCTTGTACATGCCGGTCTTGAGGTCGAGATGATGCGGACGACGGAGCTCGCCGGAGTCCTTGTCTTCCACATAGGTCGGCTTCTTGATGGCGTCCGCCGAGCGGCGCATGCCACGGCGCGACGGCGAGGTTTTTCTTCTCGGAACGGCCATTGTCGATATCCTCTAGGGATTGGTGTTGTCAGGGCATCGTCCGCGAAGGGACGGCTCAGCACCCGCAACAGGAGGCGAGCTGAATGCCGATCAAGGCCGCGCTTATAGAGGAAGGCCGGCCGCAAAGCTAGGGTTTTGGACCGGAAAATGCGCCCGAAAATGGCCCGAAATCAGCGATTTTCGCGCCAGCAGGTCGCAAGCGAGGCTGCCTGGGCCCTCGCCACATAGGTGCCGGCCAGCCGCCGGACGCCCGGCCCCGGGGTCCGGGCGCTCCGTTTGACCGGATTCGGCAGGATCGAGGCCAGCAGGGCCGCTTCCCGGGGGGAGAGGTTGGCCGCCGATTTGCCGAAGGCATAGGCGCTGGCAGCCTCCACCCCGAACTGGCCCCGCGGCCCGAGCTCGGCGACATTGAGGTAAATCTCCAGAATCCGCGATTTCGGCAGCACGAGATCGATCCAGAGCGCCAGCGGGAATTCCAGCGCCTTGCGGACGAAATCCCGGCCCTGCCAGAGGAACAGATTCTTGGCGACCTGCTGGGTGATGGTGGAAGCGCCCCGGAACGGAGTGCCGTCCTCCTGGGCGTCGTCGATGGCCTCGCGCAACGCGCCCCAGTCGATGCCATGATGCTTGCAGAAATGGGCGTCCTCGGCTGCCACCACCGAGCGCGGCAGATAGGGCGACATCGCCGCCAGATCGATCCATTCCCGCTGCATCGGCGCGCCGCGCAGCGACCGCCATGCCATCAGCGTCGAAACGGGGTGCCCGGCGCGGTAGAATGGCGCGATCAGATAGGGCGCGAGAGCCACGATCGCGAGCACCAGGAGCAGGGTCTTGACGATGCGCAAATCAACCTTTCCGGGGTAAAATCCGACGCGGCCACGGGTCTGGCCACCAAGCCTGTGATAATCTTGGCCTTTTCCAGCACTTTTTAGGCCTTCCAAACGATTGACTGGGGCCATTGCATAAAGGATTGTCCGGCCGAATTTTGGTTCTGGAGCCTTTCTTGATGACCGGCACGTCCCCGTCCGACTTCGCCAAACGCCTGGACAAGACCGCTGACGACACCGAGGCCCTGCTTGCGCGCCTCCTGTCGGACGACATTTTGCCCGATGAAATCGCTCGCCCCAAGCGACTCATGGACGCAATGCGCTATTCGAGCCTCGGCGGCGGAAAGCGCCTGCGGCCGTTCCTGGTGGTCGAGAGCGCAGCCGTGTTCGGCGTCTCCCGCGAGGCGGCGCTGCTCGCGGGCGCTGCGCTCGAATGCATCCATTGCTATTCGCTGATCCATGACGATCTGCCCGCGATGGACAATTCGGACCTGCGCCGCGGCCGCCCGACCCTGCACAAGAAAACCGACGATGCCACCGCGATCCTCGCCGGCGACGGCCTGCTGACGCTGGCTTTCGACATCATCACCCGCGACGAGATCCATCGCGACGCCAATGTGCGGCTGCTCCTGACGCGCGCGCTGGCGCGCTGCGCCGGCATCGGCGGCATGGTCGGCGGCCAGATGCTGGATCTCGCGGGCGAAGGACGCTTCGGCGACCGCGAGCCGGTCGACGTCGCGCGCCTCCAGCAGATGAAGACCGGCGCGCTTCTGCGCTACGGCTGCATCGCCGGTGCGATCCTCGGCCAGGCCTCGGAGAAGGAATATCAGGCGCTCGACGATTACGGCCGCGCGCTCGGCGAAGCCTTCCAGATCGCCGACGACCTGCTCGACGTCGAGGGCGACGCCACCGCGCTCGGCAAGCCTTCGGGCCAGGATGCGGCGCTCGGCAAGACCACCTTCGTCACCCAGCTCGGCATCGAAGGCGCCAAGCAGCGCGTGCGCGACCTGCTCGCGCGCGCTGATGCCGCCGTGTCGATCTTCGGCGATCGCGCCGACGTGCTGCGCGCCGCGGCGCGGTTCGTCGCCGAGCGGAAGAGCTGACGCGGCGCACGACTTCACCTCGCCCCGCTCGCGGGGAGAGATGGACATTCAAGCGCAGCGAGAATGTCGGGTGAGGAAAAACCTTCCGCGAATTCAGCTCTCGCCTTCTTTGCGGAGGCGCACCTTCACTGTGACCCTCTCCACCGCAAGCGGGGTGAGGAAGCGGACCGCCGCTGCGGCATCAATGGGATAGCCATCATCATGGCAAGCGACAAAGAAGATCCCGTTCTCGTCCGCTTCCGCCAGATGTCGCGGCCGATGCGGCTGCTCTATGCGCGGCCGCGCACGTTCATCGCGCTCGGTGCCGGAATTCTCGTCTGCCTGCTGCTCCCGGGCGAGCACAGGCTGGTGACACGGCTGCTGTTCGGCTGGGACACGCTGATCGCGGTCTATCTGGTGCTGGTCTACGGCATGATGCTGAACAACGACCACCAGCACATCCGCCGCGCCGCCGCCATGCAGGACGACGGCCGCTTCGTGATCCTGCTGGTGGTTGCGATCGGAGCTTTCGCCAGTATCGCCGCGATCGTCTACGAGCTCGGCACGCCACAGCGCGGCGCGGCCGAACTGACCATCGCGATCGCCACCATCGCTCTGTCCTGGGCCGCCGTGCACACCACCTTCGCGCTGCATTACGCCCACGACTATTACCGGCACCCGCCGGGCGGCCTGCAGTTTCCGAGCGGCGACAAGGAAGACCACGCCGACTACTGGGATTTCGTCTACTTTTCCTTCGTGATCGGCATGACCGCGCAGGTCTCCGACGTCGGCATCACCGACAAGACGATCCGCCGCACCGCGACCGCGCACGGCATCGTGTCCTTCATCTACAACACGGCATTGCTGGCGCTGACGGTGAACATCGCGGCAAGCGCGATCGCGACCTAGATCGCTCCGGAGGCCGTCCCGGCTGACGCCGGGATGGCCGCGCGAAGGACATCACGCCCTCAGTAGCAAACCTCGGTATTGGCGGCATTGCCCGGGCCGCCGCCGCCGCGATACTCGAGATGGCAGCCGCGGTTGACCTGCCGGCAGACACTGCTGTCGCAGTAGATCTGGCCACCGCCGCCCGAGGAGCGACCTGCGCCGGCGGCGATGCCCGCCGCGGCACCGCCGATTCCGCCCATTCCCCCGCCCATGCCGCCATAGCCGCCGGCGGCACCTGCCTGCCGACGCTGGCGGGCCGGACGATCCTCACTGTCGTCGCGGCGCGAGGTCGCGGGCTTGGACGACGCGGGCTTGGACGCGCGCTTCTTCTCGCACTCGTTGTCGTCGTTGAGCTGATAGCCGTCGCCGCAGACGATCTTGCTGCACTTGTCGCCATCAACCTTGAAGCCGTGCTCGCAGACCAGCGGACAGACGCGCGCCGGCTTGGCCTTGACCGCGTCGAGGGCATCGGTGCTCGCCACCTTCACGTCGAGCTTGGTGCCGGCATAGCGGTTGAACTGCGACAACGACCGCTGCGACGACGTGCTCCAATTGCCGTCGGCGGCACCCGAGAAGCAGCCGACGCGGCCGAGCTCGGTCTGCACCGACCTGTTGAGATCGGCGGGCGGAGCGGACGGCGTCAGCGATGCGACGGCGGTGCCGGCAGGGCTCGCCGAGCCGGCGGG
>NZ_JASGFS010000076.1:0-26983 GCF_047605465.1 Bradyrhizobium sp.
CGGTCTCGCCGACGGGCAGGGTTGCAGCGCAGCGCTGCGCTCCAACCCAAGCCCACGAAAGGAAAGACCATGTATCACCAGCTCGCCACCCGGTTCGGCCGCAACGCCCATCAGATCAGCGGGCGCGAGCCGCTGGATAACGGGGCGCTTTATCGGCACGTCCCATCGATCTTCGCCCGCGAGGCGCATGACAGCCGTTCCGAGCGTTATGTCTATGTCCCCACCATCGACATCGTGGAAGGCTTGCGCCGGGAAGGATGGTTCCCGTTCTTCGCCGTGCAATCGGTCCCGCGCGACGGCAGCCGCCACGGCCACGCCAAGCATATGCTGCGTCTGCGCCGCGATGGCGGCATCGGCAAGCCGGAAGCGGCGGAAGTCATCATCGTCAACAGCCATGACGGAACCAGCGCCTATCAAATGTTCGCCGGGATGCTCCGTTTCGTCTGCACCAACAGCATGATTGCCGGCGAGCGGTTCGAGGAAATCCGCGTGCCGCACAAGGGCAATATCCAGCACGATATTATCGAGGGTGTTTATACCGTCGCAGAGGACTTCCCGCGCCTGATCGACGCCAGCGAGACCATGAAGGAAATCCACATTTCCGCAGACGAGCGCCGTGTGCTGGCCGAGGCGAGCCTTGTCGCCCGCTATGGCGAGGAGGAAAGCCCGCTGCGCCCGGAACAGATCATCGAACCGCGTCGCCGCGAGGATATGGGCGGGAGCCTTTGGAGCACGTTCAACGTCATTCAGGAGCATTTGACCAAGGGCGGGCTTCAAGGCCGCAAGCAGAATGCCGAAGGCCGCATCCGTCGCAGCCAGACCCGCGCCATCAACGGCATCGACCAGAATGTGACGCTCAACCGCGCGCTCTGGACGCTGGCGGAAGGGATGCAAAAACTGAAGGGCGCTTGATCCCGAACGCGACAGGGCCGCCACCCCCGGCGGCCCCTCCTTTTCGCGGCGACGACAGGGGCGGAAAATTCGCGCCGATCCGGCTTCGCGGATCGGCGGTGCGGCCATGCCATCGAACATGGTCGCGCTCGCCGGGCTACGCCCGGCTCGCAGAATCACGCAAGCATTGTTAAGAAGAAAATAACCAAGAGATTGATCGCGTTACACGCTCCAGTTATCTGGATAGCGCGGCTACAATTATTTCGACTTGTATTGGACGCTCTCTATCCGGGCATTGTTCTGCGTGTCCGGTATAGAGAGGTAACGCCATGCTGAGCATCGACTGGCGTTCTCCGGCGGAATACAGATTTGCCAAAAGCATCCCCGCTGCCGGTTTCGCTTGGGAATATCTTCGCCGACACGACGATTACCGTCGCGAGTTTCAGGCAATAGCCGGATTGCGCGAGCCAGACCCGGAGCGCATGGAAGCCTTCGTGCAGCGCTGGGGGTTGCGATTTTCCGACCGATCCTGAAACGCCGTCCGATCAGCAATCTCTCTTCTGGATTCCGAGTCTTCAGCCGCAAGCCGTGCTGCTTTCTCCAGTGCAGCATCGGCATGGCGAAACGGAGCCAATCGTGACGCTGGCGCATCTCGATGGCCTCGATTTACGCCAGGCGTCCGATGGCTGGCACGGCATCTGGCAGGTCGATGGCGTTGCGCACCAGTTCTGGCTTCCGCAAGCCGTTCCTGACGCTGCCGCTTTCTACGCCGCGGCCCTGCCGATGGATTCCTTTCTGGAACTGCGCGCTCATGCCGCTCGCCGCCTCTGGCGCGCAATCAATGGCCGCCCGCCTGGCTCCGACTTCCGTGCGATGCCGGCCCAGCTTCGACAGTGGCATATCTTGTCCCTGCGCGCGCTGGACGCGCGACTACGCGGCGAGAGCTATCGCACCATTGCCGAAGTGCTGCTCGGATTTGAGGGGACGAAAGAGGATTGGGAGATCGGGCCGCAAAAGAACAAAGCTCGCCGGCTTGTCGCTCACGGCATCAAAATGATGCGCGGGGGCTACCGGCTTCTGCTTCGCTATCCGATCAAATCACCGCAGGGATGACGTTCCGCGGCCCTGCGTGGCGCTCGTAACGGCCTGTTCCAGAATGCGCCGATAGCCTGCTTTCGACAGCCATTGCGCGCGGGCCAGATGGGTTTCCCAGCAATGCCGGCTGCGCGGTTCCCCGGTGACAGGATCACGGTGCAGGACGATCCGCGCCACTTCTCGCCAGTCCGCACCGTCGCGATTCGCATCCAGCAGGCGCAGATAGGTGACGTAATGCTGTTCGTCATAGTCGGTGACGATGTTGCCGCTCGGCGCTACGTCATCCACCTCGGGATCAAGTTCGACCGGATTGAGCATCGGCGACACTCCCCATTCTTGAGAAGGTTTCGTCTGCGGTGCGCCCCCGCAAAAATCCTCTCTGACTCTTGGTGATCGGGGAGTTCGAAACCGTGGTTAGACGGCCCTATAGCCTTTAGCCTGGAGAGCCTGTTGTATACGCCACAGGCTCCCCGACCATAAGATCAAGGAGTTCGATGCCGTCACGGCCGGCACCAACCGCTAACCAGGGGTTTCGACGCCCCGGAGCAGTGCGTCTCTGCTCCGCGTTCAGTATTAGCCGAACCGCGCGACGATGTCTTCGCCGATCCACGCGACAGGCAATGCATCGCTGAATTACCTCAACTTATTTGCTTTACAACGGCCAAAATGGGGTGCCGCCTGCGCATAGGTGCAAATGCGGCACGCTACCTGCCGCCGATCCCTCGCCATGGTTCGCCATAGCCCGCCGCCACGACGGCAGCGCGCATCCATCGACGAACCAGAGGTGATCTATGGCCATCCGCCCCAACGCGGACATGCCGCCGCGCCTGTTGCGCACACAGGAAGCCGCGCGCTTCCTCGGCATCTCCATCCGCACCCTTGAAAAGCATCGCACCTATGGCACCGGCCCGACCTATCGCAAGGTCGGCGGCCGCGTCCTCTACACTGTGCGCGATCTCGAAGCCTGGACCGAGATCGGCTCCCGCAAATCCACCCGCGATACCACCGCCGGCACGGTCTTTCCGGCCCGCCCGCTGACGCCGCAAGAGCGGGGTGAGTGCTGAATGCTGCGCGACGACGATCATAGCCCCGCGCAGCCGACCGACGCGAGCGAGCGCAATCGTCTGGCTCCCTTCGTGGTCGCGACTGGCGACGCCAGCCCGCGCGATCAACGCGACCTCATGGAGCGGCCTTTCTTCTCGCTGGCGAAGACGCCGCGCACCAAGCCGATCCTCTACAAGGCGGCCGATGTTGAGGTGCAGGTGCTCGCTATGCCCGAACACGGCATGGCGACCATCTGGGATGCCGACGTGTTGATATGGGCGGCCTCGCAGATCGTGGCGGCCGAGAACGACGGCCTGCGCACATCGCGCTTCTTCCGCTTCACACCCTACCACCTGTTGCGCGCCATCGGGCGACCGACCGGCAACCGCCAATATGTACTGCTGAAGGCCGCGCTCGCACGCCTGCAATCGACCGTCATCGCTACCACCATCCGCAACGGCCCGCATTGGCGGCGTCGGCAATTCTCCTGGATCAACGAATGGGAGGAGATGACTACGCGCGCCGGCCGCGTCGAGGGCATGGAATTCGTCCTGCCCGAATGGTTCTACAACAGCGTCGTCGACCACTCGCTCGTCCTCACCATCGACCCGGCCTATTTCCGGCTGACCGGCGGTATCGAACGCTGGCTCTATCGCGTCGCGCGCAAGCACGCCGGCCACCAGCGCCATGGCTGGCTGTTCGAGGTCGCCCACCTCCATGTAAAATCCGGCAGCCTCGCGCGCGTCTCCGACTTCGCGCTCGACCTGCGCCGCATCGCGGCCCGTCAGCCGCTCCCCGGCTATCGCCTTCAGATCGAGCGGGAGCACGGCCGCGAGCTGCTGCGCATCCGTCCCGAAACCTTGTCCACAGTGCCTGTGGAAACCCCTGTGAAAACCATCGGCACATCAGGCGCACGCGGTATCGGCACATCAGGCGCAACCCTATCGGCACATCAGGCGCACGGACCGCAGCTAAGTCTATGGCCCGAAAAGCGGAATCCGACTGCTAACTTAGAGTCTAACAGAGAATCTAACTTCTCGTCTTTGACGCACCCCCGCGCGAGCCGTCGTGCCGGTGCCGCCCGATCCATTGCCGACGTGCTGCGCGACATGCTCGCCAGCGACGACGGCCAGGGAGGACGGCCATGAGCGGCAAAGCCTCCCATCGCGCGCATGGCCGCCCGCAACCGGACGGGCCTGTGCCGTTCACAACGTTGGTCGAACTGACCTTCGAGAAACGCCGGATCGAGCATTGGATCAGGTTCGGCCACAAGAGCTACGAACAGATCCTCGACCGCCGCCGCAGCATAGTCGGCTTCGCACCGGGCAGCCTTTTCGCCTTCGTCCGCTGGGCCGCCGGCGAGCACGGCACGGTCATTTCTCGCATCGACATCGTGCAGGCCATCCGGCGCGGCGAGCCGTTCCAGACCTTGCCCTTCGTCCGTCCCGGCGGCGACATCCTGCTCAGGCTCGACGGCTGGCCCAAGGTCCAGCGCGCGCTTGCCGCGATCGACGCGGTGGAAGCACTCAGCGTCGATCCGGCCGACGCTTCGCCCGATCACTGGCGGCACGTCCATAACCGGCTCAGCGCCGGACTGGAGCCGAACGCCTACACGCCCGAGCGCCATGCTGCGTGGATCGGCCGCCGGAGGATCGAGCCATGAGCCGCCGCCGCGTCCTTGGCGCGGCGCTGCTCGCCGTCACCGCCGTCGCCGTGGACATGCCGACGAAACTTCTCTGGAACGCCACCGCCAGCGCGCCGATCGGCTTCTATGCGATCGAGCCCGCCGACCGGCTGACCGTGCCCGAGCTGGTCGCCGTGATGCCGCCCGAACCGCTCTCCGCCTTCATCGTCCAGCGCGGCTATGTCGGCGACAGCGTGCCGCTCCTGAAGCGCGTCGCCGGTCTTCCAGGCCAGCGGGTTTGCCGAACCGGCCGCGCCGTCACGGTCGACGGCGTGGCGATGGGCGATGCGCTCGACCGCGACCGGATCGGCCGCAACCTGCCCGTCTGGCAGGGCTGCCGCGTCATCGCGCCCGGCGAACTCTTCCTCATGAACAGCGGCGTCCGCGACAGCCTGGACGGCCGCTACTTCGGCCCGCTTCCGACCCGCGCCGTCATCGGCCGCGCGCAGCCCCTCTGGACCGATGAGGACGGCGGCCGCCGCTTCGTCTGGCGCGCGCCGACCCGCTGACCGCTTCCCGATCGGCGGGAGCGGTGTCCGCCGATGGATTTCTCAACGCCACCGCATGGAGACTAGACATGCCCCAGATCGGTCAATTCACGCGCGAGGCTTCCGGCTTCACGGGGCGCGTTCATACGCTGACGCTCTACCGCGAACTCACCATCATCCCGGCCGAGCATTCCGACGCGGAGAACGCGCCAGACTACCGCGTCCATCACGGGGCCGACGATGGCGCGGAGATCGGCGCGGCGTGGAAACGCACCGGCGAGAAGGCCGGCGAATATCTGTCCGTGCTCATCGACGATCCCGCCTTGTCGCAGCCGATCCGCGCCAACCTGTTCCGCGACGACGATGCGGGCGCGTCATGGTCGCTGCACTGGACGCGCCCGAAGCCGCGCGAAGAGCGGGACTGAAACCATGCGGCCCTCAGTCATCATCGCGCTCAAAGCCCTCATTCCTTTGTTCGCGAAAAGGCCGTCTCATTCCTTCGTCCCGCTCGACCGCAGGACGGCCGGCGCGCGCAGCGAAGGTCAAGGGCGGCCCTCGCCCGGCGCATCGCGCGCACCCTTGACCGCAGCGAGCACGCTGGCAGGCTGGCGTCGAGGCGGGGACGGGTCCGGCCGGCGCTATGCCGTGCTCTTGTCTCTGACGGTGCTGGCGATCACGTCGGAACCGGGCGTCACGATCGCGCAATCGGCCGTCGTCACGCGGCCCGTCAGCTATCCCGATGGCGCGCATATCGCCGAGGCGTCGCAGCGTTTCGGCATCCCCGAGCACTGGATTCGCGCCGTCCTGCGCGCCGAGAGCGCGGGCGACGTGCGCGCGATCTCGACGGCCGGCGCGCTCGGTCTGATGCAGGTCATGCCCGACACCTGGGCGGGCCTGCGCGTGCGCTACCGGCTCGGCCGCGATCCCTACGATCCGCGCGACAACATCCTCGCAGGCACAGCCTATCTACGCGAGATGTGGGACCGCTACGGCAATGTCGCTGCGATGCTCGCCGCCTATAACGCCGGTCCCCGCCGTTACGACGATCATCGCGGGACGGGCCGTCCGCTGCCCGCCGAGACCCGCGCCTATGTCGCTGCGCTCCTGCCGCTGCTCGGCGGCGCGGCGACATCCGATGCGCCGGAGAAGCGTGCCGAACCGCCGCCCGATTGGCGCGATGCACCGCTCTTCATCATGCGCGTGACCGACCGGCGAGCCACAGCCGAACCGTCTTCCGAAAGGCAATCCAGCGACGGTCGCGCTGCCGTTCCAGTGCGCGCTGCCGTCGATACGGAGCCACGGCGCGGCAGCATGTTCGTGGCCCGCGCGAACGATGGGGAACGGCGATGAGCATCGCGGTCCCGCGTTCTTGCGTGCGTCATCCGGTGTGCAGTCAGGCAAGGGAACACCTGGCTGCATTCTCGTCTGGAGGGACAGGAAGGGAAGAAAGGGCGGAGGGCAAGATAAAGGAAACCGGCACTCCGCTGGCCCGGTTTCGGGGCAAGCCCTTGTCTGCATACTGTTTTGGAGCGGCGCTGGCGGCACCTTCGTTTTGGGCATCGCGTGCCGCGTCTTCGCGCAAAGCCTTGGCTTTGCGGGGTTTTGAGCGGCACCACGGCCCGAAATCACCCGTTTTCCGTGGTTTTGCCTCGGAGGCGCTGGCTTGAGCGACGACGAGGAATTCCGCTTCCGCCCGAGGCCGGGCCGCGTGCGCGCCGATGCGCCCAAGCTCGGCAAGGCGAAGAGCTTCTTGACGCAGGCGAAGAAGATCGCCCGCCAGCATAGCAACACCCCGTCACGGGACTCGTCATCATCGTCGTCGCCATCGTCGCAGCGGTCCCGATCGCAGGGCGCCGCCAAGAGCGGCAAGAGCGCGCGGACGAGCGGCGGGCCGGGCCTGAAACGGGGACGCGGTGCGGCCTTCGTGCGCGCCCGCGCCCTGTCGGGCGGCTGGCGTCACAGCGTGCCCGGCGTGCGCCGCGTTGTCGTCAAAACCCGCTACGTGCAGGGCGCGGGCAGACAAGGAAAATCCGCCGCGCATCTGCGCTACATCCAGCGCGAGGGCACTTCGTGCGAGGGCGAGCGTGGCCAGCTCTATTCCGCCAACGAGGATCGCGCCGACGGCGCGGCCTTCGTCGAGCGCGGCGCGGACGATCGCCATCAGTTCCGCTTCATCGTCTCGCCCGAGGACGGCGCGGACCTCTCCGACCTCACGGCCTATACCCGCGACCTCATGGCCCAGGTAGAAACCGATCTCGGTACGAAGCTCGATTGGGTCGCGGTCAATCATCACAACACAGGCCATCCGCATGTCCATGTCATCGCGCGCGGCGTGGACGAGCTGGGCGAGAACCTTGTCATCAACGGCGACTATCTCGCCAACGGCATCCGCGAGCGGGCGAGTGATCTGGCGACACTGGAGCTTGGTCCCGTCACCGAGATCGAGCAGAGCCGCAAGCTCATCGCCGAGATCGGCCAGGACCGCTTCACCCGCATCGACCGTGCCATGACCGAGGAAGCCGATGACAGGTTCCTCGACCTGCGCCACGAGCCCGCCGATCCGAAGCGCCAGTTCAACCGGACGCTCCGCCTGCGCCGTCTCGCCAAGCTGGAGAAGATGGGCCTCGCCACCGAGCACACGCCGGGCGTCTGGGAGTTGGGTGAGCGCATGGAACCGGCGCTGCGCGAGCTGGGCGAGCGCGGCGACATCATCCGCAACATCCACAAGGCGCTGAAGGCCGACGGGCTGGAGCGCGACCCCATGACCTTCCAGATTCACGACGCCGCGCCGGAAGTCCCGATCGTCGGCCGCGTCGTCGACAAACATCTGACCGACGAGCTGGGCGAGAAGCTGACCGTCGTAGTCGATGGCATCGACGGCCGCACACACCATGTCGCCGGTATCGACGCGGCCCACGTCGCGGACGCCCGGATCGGCAGCGTCGTCGAGATCGGCCCGGCCGACACCGCAAGCCGTCCGTCCGACCGCACTATCGCGGCCATCGCCGAGGACGGCATCTATCGGCCGAGCCGCCATTTGGAACAGGCGAAGTTCGAGGGCCGCGTGCCGGGTGGTGACTATGAGGGCTTTGTCGATGCTCATGTTCGGCGACTAGAGGCGCTGCGCCGCACCGGGATCGCCGAACGGATCGACGCCGATCAGTGGCGTATCCCGCAAGACTTCGAGAGCCGCGCCGCCGCCTATGACGCCGACCGCAACCGGCAGGCCAATATCCGCATCCTCTCCGCCGCTCGGCTCGAACAGCAGATCGGCGCGGACGGCGTGACCTGGCTCGACCGGCGACTGGTCTCGGCCGAGACATCGGATCTCGCGCCATCTGGATTCGGTCAACAGGTGCGCGAGGCGATGGAGCGCCGCCGCGAGCATCATATCGACCGGGGCGACGCTGCCCGCCAGCCGGCCGGCGGCATCGCCTATCGGCGCAATCTTCTCGCCACGCTGCGCGAGCGTGAGGTTGCCCGCGTCGGTGGCGAGATCGCCACGACCAAGAACCTGCCGTTCCGCGCGGCGAGCGACGGCGAGACCGTCAGCGGCAAGTTCACCGGAACCGTCCAGCTATCGAGCGGCAAGTTCGCTCTGGTCGAGCAGAGCCATGAATTCACGATGGTCCCCTGGCGGCCTGTGATCGACCGCCAGCTTGGTCGGGAGGTCAGCGGTATCGTTCAGGGCGGTTCGGTATCATGGCAGTTGGGACGGAGTAAAGACATCTCAATTTGAGGCAGATGGGACAACTAACGCTTGTTGCTATAACTGAATGAAATCTCTTTGGGGGAAGTCATCAATGCCCCCAAAAGCCGGAAAACAAAAATCCGAATGGAGACGCCAAAGCTACCCTCTCGCTGGCCACCCTCGCGCGAACCGGCCTTGAGTGTGTGGCGCAAAATGCCACTTTATTGGCGTCTCCTACACTCGCAAATACCAGCGTTAACACCGAAATTTTACACGACCGTCCCTCGCTGTGCGGCGTGATCTGCAATCCGATCACAGGAGGTGCGTTCGTGCCGTGCGACCAAAAATAGAAAGGGGATTTTGAAGCAGAGCAAGCGAAGGAAGGCCTACCTCGCCTCGGTCCCCGGACAGATATCAATTAACCAGTGGCCCAAGTGGGCAGTCTCCTTGCTATCGATCCAGCTGCATTTAGATCTGGCGGTACGCGGCAACCGAATGCGGAACTAAACATGAATGGAAAAAATTTTGCTGTATCCAGTATGTTCTTCATACTGGGTCTGTGTTTTGGAAGCTGGAGTTCTCGGATCGCAACAATCAGGGATGGGCTTTCAATGTCGGATAGCATGCTGGGAAGCGTGCTGCTTGCTATGACATCCGGCCTGTTGATTTCATTACCTGTATCTGGGTGGGCAATCACGAGATTTGGTAGCCGGACAGTTGGTGTGTTCACGATTATCACCATTGCTGCTCTCCTTGCTCTTGTGCCCTTTGTTTCAAGCGTTTCTCAGCTAGCTGTCGTAATGTTTGTCTTCGGTTTCTCCTACAGCGCGGTCAATGTCTCAAACAACACGCAAGCCAGTATTGTTGAGAAATTCAGCGGAGAAACTAGGTTGCCGTTCTTTCACGGATTATGGGGACTGGCAGGTTTCGCTGGCGCAGGAATAGGTGCCCTCACCATTGGTCAAGGCATAAGTCTATCTCTGCATTTTGGGCTGATTTCCACTGTAGCAGCTATATCGGCGTTGGCCTGCTGGCGCTTTCTGTACAACGAGCCAAGCCTGGAACAAACAGGAAGGGCATTCGCGGCGCCGGATAGGTCGTTGCTCAACTACGGTCTTATCGCTTTTTTCGGCATGGCATGTGAATCGATCATGTATGACTGGAGTACTGTTTATTTTCAGGACGTCGTCTCTCCTGATCAGCGATACGTTGGTATAGGCTTCGCAGTGTTCATGGGCGCGATGACTGTTGGCAGACTGTTCATATTGAACAGTTTCGTAAACCGGTTCGGCATGAGAAAAACCTTGCAATGGAGCGGAATATTCATTTTAGCGGGTTTCGGGACGGCAATTCTATTTCCAAGTCTCGTACTATCGGCAATCGGATTCTGCCTCGCAGGACTCGGCATTTGCGGCGTTATTCCGCTGGTCGCAGGCGCTGCCGCCAGATCTTCGACCATGGCTCCGAGCTCCGCAATCGCATCTGTTCTGACCATTGGGTTTGCGGGGCTTCTCATTTTTCCGCCATTGGTCGGTTTTCTCTCTGATGCAGTTGGTCTTCGATACGCATTTCTGGTCGGCGTATTTTTGGCGATCGGGACTATCTATCGGGCGAGCAAAATACCGGAATAGCATCCACGGCGAGTACTGCGCGCAGGCGGCAGTGCAAACCGGACTCTGCGAACGATCCGAACCAACGGCGAAGCCCCATCGCCCGCGATCAAATGCCGAATACTGTGTGGCGACAGGTCGGTGCAGCAATCCCATCCATCAGTGGAGACTGATAGTCTTATCCTGTCAAGAAGGACGATAATGCGCGAACACATAGCCGGTAAAAGCCATCATTTCATCTTTTCACTCTGCTCCTGCGATGAAGAAGCAAAGCAATTGCCATCGCCGAAGCCCACAACTCCTATTGAATCGAGCCGGAACCACATTCGCGGCGATAGGTTGCGATTCTTCAATGCCTGGCGCGCGAAACCTCTGCAAATCGCGGCGCTAGCTCCCTCCGGTTCTGCTCTTGCGCAACTGATTACCAAGGAGCTCTCACCCAAGACGGGGAAAGTTCTGGAATTGGGGCCCGGGACTGGCGTGTTTACCCGTGCGATCTTGAGGCGTGGTGTTCCAGAAACGGACCTGACTCTGATTGAGTTCGAGGAAGCATTTGCAGAACTTCTGACCAACAGATTCCCTGACGCCACCGTACTGCAAATGAATGCCTCCTCCCTGCCTGCTGATACACGCTTTCAGCAATCCAGCTTTGGTGCCATTGTCAGTGGCCTTCCGCTCCTGTCGATGCGGCCACGAACAGTAATGCGAATTCTCGAAGGATCCTTTGCCGCGCTTGGGCAAGGGGGATCATTTTTCCAGTTTACCTACGGCCCTACCTGTCCTGTTTCCAGAAAATTACTCGATCGCCTCGGGTTAAAGGCAACTCGGATCGGTGGCACAATCGCGAATTTTCCACCAGCAAGCGTCTACCGGATATCGAGACGATCCGTCCGCACCACCGTGACGTCGGCCGAAGGCATTTGATTTAGCAAAAGAAGGAGAGAGCATTGTGAGGAATCGTCAATTCTTTCTGACCACACTTCCGAAGGACAAGCTTTCCACAGATCATTTTGAACTGCATGAAACTGAACTTCCTGGCCCTGCTGAGGGAGAAGTCCTCGTACAAACGCTCTACGTCGCCCTGGATGCTGCAAGTCGAGCTTGGATGCATGGGGCCACCTATCGGGCAGGACTTAAGAGCGGCGACCTCATGGCCGGCATGTCATTGGCCGAGGTGATTGAATCGCGTTCATCGCACCTGGCCCCCGGTGATCTCGTTTTTACCGAAACTGGCTGGCAGGTCTCTTAGTCATCAACTGCCACGCCTGCCTTCCCAGCCGAGTGAGGGTGACCTGAGACCCTTTTCTCCTCCGACCTGAGGGAGAGTCCTGGGTTTCATTTCTGACCTCAGGCGGCCTGTTTTTCCAGCGAGGATTTGAGGGCGAACTCGGCGGGCGTGATGTTGCCGAGGGCCGAGTGGGGTCTGTGGCGGTTGTAATCCTCCTTCCATGAGGTGATGGCGCTGCGGGCCTCGACAAGCGTCGAGAACAGCGTGTCGTTGAGGCACTCGTCCCGGAAGCGTCCGTTGAAGCTCTCGACGAAGGCATTCTGTGTCGGCTTGCCGGGGGCGATGTAGTGCCACTCGACGCCGGTCTCCTGGCACCAGCGCAGGATCGCCATCGAGGTGAATTCGGTGCCGTTGTCGGACACGATCGTCCCCGGCCCGCCGCGCAGACGAATGACGCCATCCAGTTCGCGAGCCACGCGCAGGCCCGAGAGCGAGGTGTCGGCGACGAGCGCGAGGCACTCCCGCGTATAGTCGTCGACGATGGCGAGCACCCTGAAGCGGCGGCCGTCCGAGATCGTGTCGGAGAGAAAATCGAGGCTCCAGCGCGCATTGGCCCGATCAGGCACGAGCATGGGCCTGCGCGTGCCCAGTGCCCGTTTGCGGCCGCCGCGCCGGCGCACCTGCAACTTCTCCTCGCGATAGAGCCGCCGCAGCTTCTTCTGGTTCATCACGATGCCCTGGCGGTCCAGCATGATGTGGATCCTGCGGTAGCCGAACCGCCGGCGCTCTCCTGCCACGGCCTTCATCGCCTCGCGCAACAGGGCATCGTCCGGCCGGGTGCTCGTGTAGCGCACCGTCGAGCGGTCGATCGTCAAGGCCAGGCACGCCCGACGCTGGCTCACTGCATGCACCGTGCAGGCATGAGCCACCGCCTTCCGCTTCGCATCGGGCGTCACCATTTTTTTGCGGCGACATCCTTCAGGATCGCGTTGTCGAGCATCTGTTCGGCCAGCAGCTTCTTGAGGCGGGCGTTCTCATCCTCGAGGGTCTTCAGCCGGCGCGCATCCGACACGTCCATCCCGCCGTACTTCGCCTTGAACTTGTAGAAGGTCGCCGAGGAGATGCCGTGCTTGCGGCAGACATCCGCCGTCGCAGCTCCAGCCTCCTGCTCCTTCAGCATCCCGATGATCTGCTCTTCCGTGAACCGTGAGGGGCGCATCGTCCGTCTCCGTGAGTGACGGACTCTACTCAAATCTGGAGGAAGATCAGGGTCTCAGGTCAAGGGGTGACAAGTTCGCGAATGGCCGATTTAAGGAGCTTTCCGGTAGCGTTGTGGGGAAGTTCGTCAACGATGATGACTTCGTCCGGGACGCACCACCTTCCGACCTTACCGGAATAGAGTGATATCATATCGTCATGTGTGAACATCGCGTCGGGCTGGAGTTGTACAACCAGGACGGGCCTCTCCCCCCAACGTTGATCGGGTCGCGCAACAACTGCTGCTTCAATGATAGAGGGATGGGCCTGGGCAATGTTTTCCAGTTCGATCGAGCTGATCCATTCGCCGCCAGATTTGATCAGATCCTTGGTGCGATCAACGATCTGGACGATATTGTCTTCATCGACCGTAACGACATCATTCGTGTCAAACCAAGCGTTGTCTTCATATGTAGAGTTTTGCCCGCTGTTAAAGTAGCCGGATGCAACCCAGGGTCCACGAACCAGCAGATTACCCATGGCCTTCCCGTCATGCGTTATAGGTTGGCCATCGGCATCATTCACGCGGATTTCGACACCGTAAATCGGTCGCCCCTGCTTGGTCAGGTTGAGCGCTTGCTTTTCCGATGACAGATTCCGATGTTTTGGCAGCTTTGCCGATACCAAGCCGATAGGACTCGTCTCTGTCATACCCCACGCATGGCGTACCATGATGCTTCGGCTATGGAAGCGGTTGATAATGTCAAGCGATGGCGCTGACCCACCCACCGCAATTCGTTGAAGGGTGGAAAAAGACTGGGCGTTTGCATCAACCCAGTCAAGCAGCGTCATCCAAACGGTCGGGACGCCGCCGGCAATTGTGACACCTTCACTTTCGAATAAGGAATGCAGGCTTGCTCCATCGAGGTTGGCGCCGGGCATAACCAGCTTGGCCCCCACAATCAGTGCCGAAAATGGAATGCCCCATGCGTTAACATGGAACATCGGCACGATGGGAGTAATCACGTCGCATGCGGTAAAACCAAAAACCTCGGGTAAGCAGGACGTCAATGCATGCAACACGCTGGACCGATGACTATAGAGCACACCTTTGGGGGCGCTTGTCGTGCCCGACGTGTAGCAGAGACCGGAAGCCGTGTTCTCATCCAGGTCAGGCCAATCAAACGCGTCGGATTCTGGAGCGATCAAGTCTTCATAGCAAAGCAGATTTGGCAGAATAGCCGATCTTGGCATGTTCGCCTCGTCTGTTAGTACAACGATGGCTTTTACGCTCGCAATCTTCGGAGCAATCGCTTCCAGTATCGGTACAAAGGTCAGGTCAACGAAGATAACGCTGTCATCGGCATGGTTCACAATGTAGGCGATTTGATCGTGAAAGAGGCGTGGATTGATCGTATGGCAAATGAACCCGGAGCAAGAGACGCCGTAATAGAGTTCCATATGCCGGTATCCATTCCATGCGAGCGTTCCAACGCGGTCACCTGATTTCAAGCCCATTCCATGGAGTGCATTCGCCAGCTTCTTACTGCGCCGCTCAAGGTCGAAATATGTATATTTGTGAATTCCGCCTTCCGTCGCGCGTGAAACAATTTCGGTCTCACCGTGATTTGCGACCGCATGATTCAGTATTGATGAAACCAGCAGGGGAACGTTCATCATCATACCATGCATTGCTGCCTCCTCCCATTTCTTGGTAAATTGTCGCACGGTGCCAGATTGATTAATGAACGGGCTCCGGATAGACGCTTAAAAGCATTCGTGACATCTCATCGAGTATCTGGTGATAAGTTTCGCGTGGCGACCCGGTAGATTTCGGTACGCAACATCGTCAAAATCCACGACACATCTGCAGTTGCGGACGGGATTGCCTGCCTCAATGCTATAAAACCGTGGACATTCCCTTCTGCTTGGTGAAACGAGACTTCGACCCCAGCTTTAGCCAATGCCATCGCATAGGCACGCCCTTGGTCGCGAAGCGGATCTAGCCCTGCAGTGACAACAACGGCGGGCGGAAGACCTTGAAGATTTGCAAGTAGTGGAGAGGTGCGATGGTCCTGTGCATCGGCACCGTAACAAGCGATAAACCAGTCCAGCATCGGTCCGGTTAGCAGATAACCTTCGGAAAATTCTTCAACACTGGGATAAGAGCGACTGATATCGGTGGCCGGATAGATAGGTGCTTGTAGCAGCACAGGCACGCTGGCGGGACGGTCTCGCAAAGCGAGAGCACTGACGATCGCAAGATTGCCGCCGGCCGAGTCGCCAACGAGTATTAGCCCGGAGACGTCGAATCCGAGCGTAGCCGGGCTTTCGGCTACCCAACGGCAGGCAATCTCGCAATCATCTGGCGCCGCCGGCCACTTCGCCTCTGGTGCCAGCCGATAATCAATAGCGATCACCGGCAGATCGAGCGCGCGCGCCATTTCCGCGCAGAAGCTGGCGTGGGAATCAAGGTTGCCAATTACAAACCCACCGCCGTGGAAGAACACCACTACTGCCGCCGTTCCTTGTCTCGCGCGTGGATCAAACATCCTTGCACGAACCAACCCATCCGCACTGGGAATCTCGAGATCACGTATGACAGCCAGATCTCCCATGGGCAGATCGGTCATGCTCACATCCTCAAGAAAGCGTGAGCGTGCCTCCTCGGGTTCCAGTTCGTGCAATTTGGGACCCGGCATATCGTTCAAGCCGTTCAGGAATATCTGGACGTCTGGCCGAACAATTGATGGAAATTTGATTGTATGAGCCATGTACCATGGCCTCCTCTACAAAATAGATTTGATTCCGATCAGAATGATTTTACCTCTGCCAAGAAGAGCGCTTTGGGGCGTCAAAGACACCACGGCGACAGGGTCATCATTTGAAAGCGAGGGGTTCCTGGTTGAACTCGAGCGCCTCAAAATCAACCCGATCCGCCCAGTAATCCTGCGAGTGACGCCATGGCTGCCTGTCACCGCTCTTCGGCAATAATTCCGCCCCACGCATGCCGTAGCCCGGATTCCATTCTTCAGTATCGAGCACGGAGCCCAGCTTCATGCTTCGTTCTTCATCCTGCAGTTTTGGGGTAATAGACTTGAAACCCTTCGCGCGCATGAAATTCAACATTTTGCAGACGAGGTCGCCGACAAGTTCGGCTCTCACTGTGTAGGCGGCGGAGCGGAAATAACCCGCCACCCAGGCGAGGTTGGGAACATCCGTAAACATCAAGCCGCGGTAAGTGATGGTCTGCGCCATGTCGAAGGCGACGCCATCCTTGGCAATCTGGATATCCCCGAATGCGTTGACATTGAAACCTGTCGCTGTGACGACCAGATCCGCTTCAAGCAGTTTTCCAGACTTCAGGAGAATGCCAGCCGTCGTGAATCTGTCGATTTCTCCTGTGATCACACTTGCCTTGCCGCTGTTAATTGCGTTGAAAAAATCGCCATCCGGGATCATGCAGACACGCTGTTGCCACGGCTTGTAATTCGGGACAAAGTCGTCCGGCAGGATTCCGCCAAGCGCGTTGCGAACGCCATCGAGCATTTCCTTCGTTGCCACTTCTGGATTATCAAGGCTGTGGCGGACCCAGGCATTGTGCTCCTTCAGGAGTTGCTGGCGCAGGATTTCGTGGATCCACTCCTTTGGAAGATCCAATTGACGCAGCTGCGTTGCCAAAGGATGCTCGTTCGGCGAAGCGAAATAATACGACGGGGAGCGTTGAAGCTGGACAACGTGCGCTGCCGCCTCGCTAAGGGCAGGAACGAGCGTCGCGGCTGTAGCGCCGGAGCCGATCACGACAATCTGCTTGCCAGCGTAATTATGGTCCTTCGGCCAGCGTTGCGGGTGAACTATATCGCCCGTGTAATCCTTCATGCCCGGCCAGTCTGGTGTGTACCCGTCAAGATGCCGATAATAACCTTGGCACATCCAGAGAAAATTGGCCTTGATCGTTACGACCTCCTGCCGGTCAGTTTGAACACTGACAAACCAGCACGACTGTGTACTCGACCACATGGCGCGCAGTATCTTATGACCATAACGAATGTGCTTCTGAAGACCGTAGTCGTCGATAACGTCACCCAGATATTGAAGGATTGCGTCACGTCGCGCGATTGGGGGGCCTTCCCACGGTTTAAAGCTGTAGGCGTAGGTGAACAGATCACTATCGGATCGTGCGCCCGGAAAGCTGTTTGAGCGCCATGTCCCGCCATGGCCATCGAGAGCGTCGAGCATAACGAAACGCGCCCAAGGGCAATCCCGAATGAGACGTGCAGCGGAGCCGATCCCCGAAATACCGGCGCCGACAATCAATACGTCAAAATGTTCAATTTCCGGCCGATCGGTGTCAAACACGCTCAGCACTTTGGTACCTGTTTGCTCGTTCATGCATTTCCTCCCATCGTCAGGGCGAGCCACAAGCCACAAAGCGCTCAAGCAACCTCCAGTGCTCCAGCCGTGATTGGCCCAATCTTCTGACGTCCACCGACAATAGAGTTTGCCAGTCCCAAGCGGCCAGTTGGCCTCAGGCCAAAAATGTGGCATTTTGAGCCAATGGAGGATTCGCTACATCAACTGCCTATGACTACGAGCTATTTGCGCCTTCTGTGCCGTGCCTACGGAACCGGGAGCGATCACGTGTTGGCGGGCACGAGCCTGACTGAAGACGACCTCGACAATCCTCATACGGAAATCAGCCTTTTCCAGCAGGTTCGTGCGATCGACAACCTGCTCACGCTCTATGGGCCAGGCTTCGTGTTCCTGAAGCCGGATATTTGGAACACCTCTATCCATGGGGCCGTCGCAATCGCTGCTATCTCGGCGCCAACCATTGGAGACGGGGTGGCTGTTTTGCCCCGCTACGGTCCTGCACGAACGCCATATCAGCGTGGGGTGATCAAGCCTTCGGGGACTTGTATGCTGTTGGACTGGGAAGTCACAGTTCCCCTCACCGAGGCGCAATGGCTGCCGATGATGGAGGTCAATTTTCTTGCTATCCGCTCGATGATCCGGGCTGCCCTGGGCGTTGAGGCTCTCGAACTGGAATTTGCATTTGCCGCGCCTGCTCCGTCTTACGCAGATCGCGTCCGTGAGGTCCTTGGTGGGAAGGTGCAATATGGTGCGTCGGTCAATCGTGTGAAATTTCCGCGATCCTGGTGGCCTATGCGGTCGGTCGCCGCAGACCCTGTCCTCTATAAGAGGGCGATAGATGAGTTGGAACTTGCCGTGCAGCGCCGGCAGGAAAACTCGGTCCCGCTTCAGGGGCGAGTGGAACGCTTGCTGCAGACGATGCCCGACGGGCGTCCAAGCGCCGAAATGGTCGCCGCCAGCCTGGGTTTATCACGACGGACAATGGTGCGCCGACTGCAAAAAGCCGGAACCGGTTTCCGGGAGTTGCTTGACGCTGAGTTGCGTCGCAGGGCTGTTGAGCTGAAAAAAACAAAACTGCGCCGCGATGATATTGCCTCTCGACTGGGATATGACGATCCGGCGAGCTTTAACAGGGCATGGCGACGCTGGTTTGGTCCGGCGAAAAAGAAGCAGCCATAGAAATTGCGCGTCACTATCGTGCGGAAATCACAATACTGACTGCGAGCTTCGTCAGGGTGTAAATATTACTTTGAGCGCGGACGACCAGCGAGATGAAGGTTTGCTCGTCGGCGCCTGCTCCAAGCCGAGATGGCGCTGCGCTTTCATTCTGATCGCCAGTGCCGGTATCACCGCTCGTCTTGGGCTCTCCTATGTCGCCGAACAGCGACACGGACGCTTTATTGGGCATCGCACTCGCAATGCTGGCAATGCCAAGCACGTTTGGAAAGCATCGAATTCTTGCGCGGCTCAAAGTACCACACATTTGGCTCATCATCCGCTGGTGAGGCGATGGCGGGCACAATAGGAAGAACACAAGGATCAATTTGATGACGCACGTTGGATAGGCTGTTTCTGCTAACAAATTGCAGAAGCAATCCGATCCGCACGGCTGGCAGGAGACACTGTCTTGCTGCTGGCAAGAACGCCCAATCACGCAAGGAAAGATCGAGGCGATGAAGCGATTTGATGGCAAGACGATATTGGTGACAGGTGGAACGAGCGGCATGGGTTTGGCGGGTGCCGAGCGGTTATTTGCCGAAGGTGCGGTTGTCACGATTACGGGACGGTCGGACGAGGGCATTGCCAGGGCATCGTCGTCGCTACCGTCCGACATCCGGGTAATTCAAAATGACGCTGCCTCGCCCGATGCGGGGAGTAATCTTGTCGCCCAACTCGACAGTGGTGTGAGGTTTGACGGACTATGGCTCAATGCCGGCATTGTCGGCATACGCCCATTTGAAGACGTCGATGCTGCGTTCTTTGATCAACTGATGAATACCAACGTTCGCGGTCCGGCTCTACAGCTTGCCGCACTCGCGGAGCGGCTGAACGACGGTGCGTCGGTTGTCTTGACTTCATCTACTTCCGCTTACGAACAGACGGCCATTACCAGCATCTACTCCGCGACCAAAGGTGCGCTCGTGTCGATGGCACGGTGCTGGGCGACCGCCCTCGCGCCACGCAACATCCGCGTCAATGTGTTGATTCCGGGTGCCGTAAAGACGAATCTTCGCAGTTTCCTGTCTGCCGAGCAGGAGGTTGAATTTGAAGAGCGCCTGACGTCGATAACGCCACTGTCGCGTGTGGCGGAGCCTGCCGAGGCGGCAGCGGTGGCGCTGTTCCTGCTATCAGATGACGCAAGCTATGTGACGGGAAGCCAGTATGCTGTCGACGGCGGTCTCGTCATGTTCTGATCCAGTGAGATTCGTTCCTTCGCATCTCTCTCAAATCGGATTCGAACCTCGACGAATGCGTTTCCAGCTCCATTTGGGTTATAGACTGCGATTGTTCGATGTGTTCAACATGCGGCGCCTATATTGAACCGGCGTGCAACCGAGCGCCCGCTGGAAGACGGTACTGAAAGCCGCCTCCGACAAGTACCCGACAGAGAAGGCTATCTTTCGCACATTGCTTTCTGTGGACTGGAGTAGATTCGCAGCGAGTTGCATGCGCCAGTTGGTGAGATAGCCGAGCGGGGTTTGTCCGACCACTTCGCGAAAGCGCACGGCGAAAGTCGTCCGGGACATGTTGGCGAGCCCGGCAAGGTCGGCCACGGTCCAGCGTCGTGTTGGCTCGGCATGCATGCCGGCGATTGCTCGAGAGAGGCGTGCATCGGCGAGTGCGCCGAGCCAACCTCTCTGATCCTCAGACGATTCCAGCCAGAGTCGCAGCACCTGTAGTAACATGATATGTGCCAGATGCTCAGCCATTAGGCTGCTGCCAGGTGAGTCTTGAGCCAGTTCCGCCGCAAGTTGTTCCAGAGACCACCTCAACACTTCCGCCTGTCTCGATGCTCCGCGGACGTGAATTACGGCAGGCAGCGCCGCAAACAGCTGAGCGAAGCGTTCCTTCTCAAAGGAAAAGCGCCCGCCGATCAGGACGAAATCCCCACCACCGTTGCACGTGGCCATCCCACCTACAGCGCCGTTGTAGATTGATCCCGCCTCTATCGCCGGCAGCCCAAGGCCACTCGCCGCAACAACGGGATAACCGCGTGTAAACAACACGCAATCCCCAGCCTCAATCCGGCGCGGTTCCAACTCGCCTTCAACCGTGAGCCAGCAGTTGCCCTTCATTACCGCGTTAAATTTTATCCCTTCGTGAGCAGGGAAGCTGATCGCCCAGTCCCCGCCGGCATCAAGCCCCACACTGATGGTTCCTTTGGGTTTCAGCAACGAAAGTGCATTTGACAAAGGGTCCATATCGCGAAATCCGAACGATCGAGAAATATATTCGTACTATTTAGCATGGATTGTTCCATGTGCGCATCCCAACTTTTTCCCGACAAGGATGAAATACAGCCAACACCTATTGGAGAGTGTACATGACCAACTACCAAAAGCCGATTCCCTCGGGTTTCGGAGCCAATAGCTCAACAACTGACGTTATCGCCAATATCGACCTCTCGGGGAAGCAGGTGATTGTAACCGGGGGACACTCAGGCCTCGGTCTCGAAACCACCAAAGCCCTATCGACGGCAGGCGCAGCGGTAACGGTAGCCTCCCGAAATCTCGATGACGCGCGCGCCGCGACGAACGGCATTTCTGGAGTCACGGTAGAAGCGCTCAATCTGGCGGATCTGAAGAGCGTTGAAGCCTTTGCGGAGAAGATTCTCAAGCGGGGCAAGCATATTGACATTCTCATTAACAATGCAGGCGTTATGGCGGCTCCTGAAACGCGCGTCGGACCGAACTGGGAGATGCAGTTCGCTACTAATCACCTTGGACACTTCGCGCTGACAAACAGGCTTTGGCCCGTCTTGTCCGGCGGCGCCCGGATCGTTTCGGTTTCATCGGCGGGGCACCATTTCTCTCCGATGCGTTGGGATGATCTTCACTTCGCTACTGGTTATGACAAATGGGTTGCCTATGGTCAGTCCAAAACCGCCAACGCACTCTTTGCAGTGGAGCTTGATCGGCTTGGACGCGAAAAAGGCGTCCGGGCCTTTTCGGTGCATCCAGGAAGCATCGCAACCCCGCTCCAGCGTCACCTGACTGTTGAAGAAATGGTGGCGGCCGGCTGGATCGACGCTGAAGGAAACCCTCTTATTCCACTTAAATCACCTGAACAGGGAGCCGCTACGGCCGTATGGGTAGCAACTACACCTCAGCTTGAAGGGTTCGGCGGCCTCTATTGTGAGGATTGTGATGTGGCTATTCGTGCCGACGATAGTACGCCGCCACTGGTGGGGGTAAAAGCCTATGCCGTCGATGAGAACGAAGCCGAGCGTCTCTGGGAAATCTCCGCAGAACTGACGGGTACAAATGCGTTCGGCAGTCAGTAATGAAAAGAGAAGTGGCGGAGTAATCTATCACATAGGGAGCGCGAGTTGGATGGTAGGCGAATTGTAGCAAGTTCAACTTGTAAGTGGTCATTATGCAGGTATTCGGCATGACTGCGTATTCGCTGACAGCGTAAGAAAATGATGCGGCGAAGGCAAACGAAGAGCGGAGTGCCAAGCAAACTGCTGAACGGCCGTGTTCCAATGGTCGCTCTGATCCAGACGCTCGCCGTTGCGGAATATCTAAGCTTCCATCGCGCCGCTCTGGCGCTCGGCACCAGCCAGTCGAGCGTCAGTGCCCGTATCAAGACCCTGGAGGAAGACCTTGGCATTGTCCTCTTCGACCGTAACACACGCGGTGTCCGGCTAACCGAAGCCGGACGCCGCTTCGTCGATCAGGTCCATGATGCGATGAGTATCCTTGATCGGGCGATAAAGACAGCCGGGATGCAGTCCCGCGGCGAGGAAGGAGAATTACGCATCGGCGTTCACGCCCTCACAACGGGTTGTTTCCTCGACCGGCTGCTTGAGCGATTCCACGATGACTATCCGAGTGTTCGTTTGCACATCACCGAGGGAACGGCGAGAGACGGGCAGTTCATGGTGCGGGAGGGGAAGCTCGATCTTGCGTTCATGGTTGGCGCCCATGATATTTCGGACCTCAATGCCCGCATTATCTGGCGCGATCGCCTACTGGTGGCGCTGTCGGCGAAGCACTTATTGGCGGGGCGGCCGGATGTCGATTGGCAACAGCTTGCCGAGGAAACCTTTCTTGTCCGCCATGGCGGGAGCGGCCCGCAGGTTTACGACCTGATCGTGACCCGGTCGGCGGGAAAATGGCTGACACCAGCGATTATCCGCGTTGCTGTCGGTCGCACCGCATTGCTGTCGATGATCGCAGCCGGGCATGGTATTTCGCTCTTTGCCGAAGAAGGCGTAGCGGCGAACACGGCGAATGTCGTTTTCCGACCGATCCGGGACGAACCTGAAACCATCCCATTTTCGGCTATCTGGTCGCCGTCCAATCGCGCACCCGCGCTTCTCAAGTTACTCGCGCTCGCGACAAACATGCGTTGATCTTTCCGTCGACCGATTCTCAACCAACCCACCAGTGCAGTGCCGGAGGAGTGCCGCGACAATCCGTCCTATTTGCCGTCGGCAGTATCCCATAGCCCTCCGGCAACACCTTTACTGTTGCAGCCGCGATGATTGCTTATTCTCTGATCGGCTCTGTCACTTTGCCGATCGGAGTCACTATGCGCGGAGGCCAAATACTCTGGGGTCAGATCACCGTCGTCTTCAGCATTGTCATTGTGATGACATGGGCCGCAACGCAATGGGTGGCGTTGCGGCTTGGCTTTCAGTCCCAGCTCGGAAACCCCTGGTTCGATCTCGCCGGTTGGCCGTTCTATCATCCGCTCGCCTTCTTCTGGTGGTGGTTCTCCTTTGACGCCTATGCGCCCACGATCTTCATGGAAGGCGCAGCCATCGCCGCGTCCGGCGGCATCCTTGCCATCGCTGCCGCTATCCTCATGTCGATCATCAGGGCGCGCGAGGCGCGCAACGTCGTGACCTATGGTTCGGCGCGATGGGCCGAGGACAAGGAGATCCGCAGCGCCGGGCTGCTCGGCCCCGATGGCGTCTTGCTCGGCCGATACGATCGCGACTATCTACGCCATGATGGGCCGGAGCACGTGCTTTGCTTCGCACCGACCCGATCGGGCAAGGGCGTCGGGCTCGTCGTGCCGACGCTGCTCACCTGGCCGGGGAGTTGCATCATCCATGACATCAAAGGCGAGAACTGGACGCTGACGGCGGGTTTCCGCTCCCGTCACGGCCGCGTGCTTCTGTTCGATCCGACCAATGCCCGATCGTCAGCCTACAATCCGCTGCTGGAGGTCCGGCAGGGGGAATGGGAAGTCCGCGACGTTCAGAACATCGCCGACATCCTGGTCGATCCCGAAGGATCGCTCGACAAGCGCAACCACTGGGAAAAAACCTCCCATTCGCTGCTGGTCGGCGCGATCCTGCACGTCCTCTATGCCGAGCCCGACAAGACGCTGGCCGGCGTCGCCAACTTCCTCTCCGATCCACGCCGCCCGGTGGAAGCCACCCTGCGCGCGATGATGGGCACGCCGCATCTCGGCGAGGCAGGCGTGCACCCCGTCATCGCATCTTCGGCGCGCGAGCTGCTGAACAAATCCGACAACGAGCGCTCCGGCGTGCTCTCGACCGCCATGTCGTTCCTCGGCCTCTACCGCGATCCCGTCGTCGCCCGCGTCACGGCGCGCTGCGACTGGCGCATCGCCGATCTTGTCGGCGGCGAGAAGCCGATCAGTCTCTATCTCGTCGTCCCGCCGTCAGACATCAACCGCACCAAGCCGCTCATTCGCCTCATCCTCAACCAGATCGGCCGCCGGCTGACCGAGGAGCTAACCGCATCGGGTAAGCGTCATCGACTGCTCCTGATGCTCGACGAATTTCCGGCTCTCGGCCGTCTCGACTTCTTTGAATCCGCGCTCGCCTTCATGGCGGGCTATGGGCTCAAGGGTTTCCTGATCGCCCAATCGCTCAACCAGATCGAGCGCGCTTACGGGCCGAACAACGCCATTCTCGACAACTGCCATGTGCGCGTCAGCTTCGCGACCAACGACGAACGCACCGCCAAGCGCGTGTCCGACGCGCTCGGCACCGCAACCGAGCTGCGCGATTCCACCAACTATGCCGGCCACCGGCTATCGCCCTGGCTCGGCCATCTCATGGTCTCGCGGCAGGAGACGGCGCGGCCGCTGCTGACGCCCGGCGAGATCATGCAGTTCCCGCCCCACGAGGAAATCGTCATGGTCGCGGGCACGCCACCGATCCGCGCCAACAAGGCGAAGTATTTCGAGGACGCGCGCTTGCAGGAGCGCATCCTTCCGCCACCGGAGCTGGTGGCCGCGCCCGCGAATGCAACGGCGACAGATGACTGGTCGGGCCGTGTCGTCGCGGCGGCGGGCCAGGCCGGCATAGGTGCGGGCGGCGATGACGGCGGCGATCCCGCCAATGCCGGCATCCGCCGCGAACCGGAGTTGCCCGAGCATGAAGAAATTCTGCCTCCTCCGCCGTCGCCAGCGCAGGAGTTTGAGCTTCTGGACGACGAACCCGATGTCGACGCGGCCAAGGCCAACGCCATGCGCGCACGGATGCGGATGGTCGCGCGGCAAGCCTCGCTCGATCCCGGCGACGGCATAGAGCTTTGAGGAGCTGCCCATGAGTTCGCGCACCCGCATGAACGTCTATTTCGATCCGACCCTGCTCAAGCAGGTCGAGGCGTTGGCGCTGCGCCGGAACATCTCCAAATCCGCCATCGTCGAAGCGGCCGTGGCCTCCTTCCTGTCCGGCGATACGAGCGAGAAGCTGGAAGCCGCCATGTCCCGCCGCCTCGACCGGCTCGGCCGCCAGATCGGCGCGCTCGACGAGGATGTCGCGGTGCTCGGCGAGACGCTGGCGCTGTTCGTCCGCTACTGGCTGATCTTCACCCCGCCGCTCTCCGACAATGCGCAGGCATCGGCGCGCGCCAAGGGCGCGGAGCGTTTCGACGGCTTCCTGCAAACGCTCGGCAAGCGTCTCGCGACCGGAGACAGGCTCCTCAAGGAACTGTCGCGCGACATCGACTCGCTGTCCGGAGAAGCCGAGATGGAGGTTACAAAGACGAGTGGCGATCCCGCCTGAATATTAGCGCCCGTCCTATTCGCCGCCGATAGCCGCCGACCGCCGCACGGCCTCCGATACTTGTTGAACAGCCCCGATTTCCGGCTCCTTTAATCATCCCCGATCGGGGAACCATCTGTTGCGTCCCCTTGGATTTTGGGGACGGCATGACTTCTTCTCATCAGAAACCGGAGGCAATCCAGCGCGGCGCGCGCATGTTGCGCACGGCGCTTGGGTCCGCCATCGCGCGCTTTCTGGAAGACCCCGCCGTCGTCGAGGTGATGCTGAACCCCGACGGGCGCATCTGGATCGACCGGCTTTCCGAAGGGCTGGCCGACACGGGCGAAACCCTATCGCCCGCCGATGGCGAGCGCATCGTGCGCCTGGTCGCGCACCATGTCGGCGCGGAAGTTCATGCCCGCTCGCCGCGTGTCTCGGCCGAGCTGCCCGAGACGGGGGAGCGATTCGAGGGCCTGTTGCCTCCGGTCGTCGCCGCACCCGCCTTCGCCATCCGCAAGCCAGCCGTCGCCGTCTTCACGCTCGACGACTATGTGGCCGCCGGGATCATGTCGGCGGACCAGGCCGTGACCTTGCGCGCGGCCGTCGCGTCCCGCGCCAACATCCTCGTTGCGGGCGGCACCTCCACCGGCAAGACCACGCTGACCAATGCGCTGTTGGCCGAGGTGGCGAAGACGCAGGATCGCGTCGTCATCATCGAGGACACGCGCGAACTCCAGTGCGCCGCGCCCAACCTCGTCTCGATGCGGACCAAGGAAGGCGTCGTCACGCTCTCCGATCTCGTCCGCTCTTCGCTCCGTCTGCGCCCCGACCGCATCCCCATCGGTGAGGTGCGAGGCTCCGAAGCGCTCGACCTTCTCAAAGCCTGGGGCACCGGCCATCCGGGCGGCGTCGGGACCATCCACGCCGGCACCGGCATCGGCGCGCTGCGCCGTCTCGAACAGCTCATCCAGGAAGCCGTCGTCACCGTCCCGCGCGCGCTGATCGCCGAGACGATCGACCTCGTGGCCGTCCTCTCCGGCCGCGGCTCCGCACGCCGGCTCGCCGAACTCGCCCGCGTCGAAGGGCTCGGCCCGGACGGGGACTACCACGTCACGCATCCCATCCCTTTGGCCATCCCCAGCAGCACAGGAGAACCTTCATGATCCGCATCCCCATGCGCGTTCGCCGCACCATCGCGACCGTCGCCGCCGTCACCTACGTCAACCTTGTCCTCGTCCCGGCCGCCCATGCCTCCGGCTCGTCGATGCCGTGGGAAGCGCCGCTCCAGAAAATCCTTCAGTCGATCGAAGGCCCGGTTGCCAAGATTATCGCGGTCATCATCATCATCGCGACGGGCCTGGCGCTTGCCTTCGGCGACACGTCGGGCGGCTTTCGCAAGCTGATCCAGATCGTATTCGGCCTGTCGATCGCCTTCGCCGCATCGAGCTTCTTCCTGTCGTTTTTCTCGTTCGGCGGCGGGGCGCTCG
>NZ_JASGFS010000077.1:0-26539 GCF_047605465.1 Bradyrhizobium sp.
CAGGCCGCCCTTGCCGTCCTTGACGTTGGGCTCGACCAGATAGCGCGACTGGCCGCCGCGGCGGTGGCGCTCTTCGCGCTCGGCGAGCTTGGCCGTGACGAATTCGGACGCGGTGCCCTGCACCACTTCCTTGTCGAAGCGCGCGACCAGCTCGTCATAGAGCGGCTTGTCGCCGGTGAGGAAGCGTGTCTCCAGGATCGCGGTGCGGATCGTCATGTCGCCGCGCGCCTGGCGGATCGATTCATCGACCGAGCGGGTGGCGTGGCCGACCTTCAGCCCCATGTCCCAGAGGCAGTACAGGATCGCCTCGGCGACCTGCTCGCCCCAGGCCGTTTGCTTGTAGGGCAGGATGAAGAGCAGATCGATGTCGGACTCGGGAGCCATCAGGCCGCGGCCATAGCCGCCGGTCGCGACCACCGCCATGCGCTCGGCCCCGCTCGGGATCGGCGAGCGGTAGAGATGCCGGGTCGCGGCCGAATACAGGATGCGGATGATCTCGTCCTGGACGTGGCACAGCCGTTCGGCGCAGCGCCGGCCGTGACGGTCTTTCAGCAGGATCGCCTGGGCGGCGGCGCGCGCTGCGATCAGCTCCGCCTTGAGCAGTTGCGCCATGGCGGTGCGGAACGCGTCTTCGCGGCCCTCATGCTTTTCGGCGAGCGCATCGACCGCGGCGGTGATCCGCGCGGTGTCGAAGCGATCATCCACATCTGCCCTGGGCTCAGTCGCAACGCTGTCCATGTCTCACCGGATATAAGAGGTGACAGGCGCTGTCACCCGCCATTCTGAGGCAATAGTCGTTCCATGCTGGAAAAGGCCGGTTTTGGACAAGGTTGTTCTCGACCGGCGCGCTTTCAAGGGGGGATTTTCTCATTGACCTCTAGATATAACTCATTGAAGAACAATGAAATTCTTGAGGAGGCTGGGCATGACCACGATATCACGACGCACTCTTCTGGCAGGAGCATTTGCTCTCGCCGTAACCCCTGCGGCAAGGGCGGCCGAGCCGCTGAAGGAAATCCGCATCGACTGGGCGACCTACAATCCGGTGTCGCTGGTCCTGAAGCAGAAAGGGCTCCTCGAGAAGGAGTTCGCCAAGGACGGCATCACCATCACCTGGGTGCAGTCGGCGGGATCCAACAAGGCGCTCGAATTCCTCAACGCCGGCTCGATCGACTTCGGCTCGACCGCGGGTTCGGCGGCGCTGGTCGCCCGGATCAACGGCAACCCGATCAAGTCGATCTATGTCTATTCGCGCCCCGAATGGACCGCGCTGGTCGCAGCCAAGGATTCCAAGATCGCGAGCGTCGCCGATCTCAAGGGCAAGCGCGTCGCGGTGACGCGCGGCACCGATCCGCACATCTTCCTGGTGCGCGCGCTACTCGGCGCCGGCCTCACCGAGAAGGACATCACCCCGGTGCTGCTGCAGCATGCCGACGGCAAGACCGCGCTGATCCGCGGCGACGTCGATGCCTGGGCCGGGCTCGATCCGATGATGGCGCAGGCCGAGGTCGAGGAGGGCGCGAAGCTATTCTATCGGAACGCCGGCGCCAACACCTGGGGCATCCTCAATGTGCGCGAGCAGTTCCTGAAGGACTATCCGGACGCTGCCCGCCGCGTGCTCGCGGTCTATGAGGAGGCGCGGAAATATTCGCTGGCGAACTACGACGACCTGAAGAAGACCTTCATCGCTGTCACCAAGCTGCCGGAGGCCGTGGTCGACAAGCAGCTCAAGGAGCGCACCGAGCTCACCCACAGTCGCATCGGCGCACCCCAGCGCGACTCGATCCTCGCTGCCGGCCTCGCCCTGCAGCAGGCCGGCGTCGTCGATGCCAAGGTCGACGTGAAGGCGACGCTCGATGCCCTGATCGACGACCAGGTCCCGCTGCCGACGAATTGATCCTTTCACCCTCCCCCCTGTGTGGGGGAGGGGGACTTCGCAAGGCGAAGCCGGGTGAGGGGTATCGATCCTAACGATCGATCTATCGCGCGGAGAGAACCCCTCATCCGGCGCTTCGCGCCTCCTTCTCCCGCAAGGGGCGAAGAAGAGATCGGCGGAGATTGCTGCGCGGCCTTGCATTCCCTCGCCAGACGCGCTTCCTACCGGCCATGATTTCCGACGCGCCCGTCTTGCAACCAACTTCGGAACCGGCCGAAGCCGCCGCCGCGCCTTCGCGGCTCTCGCGCTATGCGGGGCCGTTGCTGGGACTCTTGCTGCCGCTGACGCTCGCGCTCGGCTGGGAGCTGGTGGTCTGGCTCGGCTGGTCGAACGGCCGGCTGGTGCCGCCGCCCTCGCGCGTCCTTGCCACCATCACCGATCTCGCCCGCTCCGGCGAACTGGTCCGTCACATCGCCGCGACCCTGTGGCGCGTCGGCCTCGGCTTCGCGTTCGGCGTGGTGGCGGGCACGCTGCTCGGGGCCATCTCCGGCTATTGGTCGCTGGCCCGGCGGCTGCTCGATCCGACCGTGCAGGCCCTGCGCGCGATCCCCTCGCTCGCCTGGGTGCCGCTGTTCATCCTCTGGCTCGGTATCTTCGAGACGTCCAAGATCGCGTTGATCGCGGTCGGCGTCTTCTTCCCGGTCTATCTCGGCGTGATGGGTGCGATCCTCTCGGTCGACCGCAAGGTCGTCGAAGTCGGCCGCGTCTTCCGCCTGTCGGGTTTCGCGATGATCCGCCGCATCCTGCTGCCCGCGGTGCTGCCGGCCTATGTGGTGTCGCTGCGCGTCGGCCTCGGCCTCGGCTGGATGTTCGTGGTCGCGGCCGAACTGATCGGCGCGTCCGAAGGCCTCGGCTATCTCCTGCTCGACGGCCAGCAGCTCGGCAAGCCGGCGCAGATCCTGGCCGCCATCGTGATCTTCGCCATCCTCGGCAAGCTCACCGACTGGCTGATCGAAGTCGTGGCCGCGCCCTTCCTGCGCTGGCAGGACGCCTTCGGTCGCGCGAAGGGAACATAACGATGCTGGCGCTCGACCGGGTCAGCAAGACCTATCCAAACGGCGTGCAGGCGCTGGCGCGTTTCTCCGCCGAGATCCGCCAGGGCGAGATCCTCGCCATCATCGGCGGCTCCGGCTGCGGCAAGTCCACGCTGCTGCGCGCCATCGCCGGCCTCGATCGCGCCAGCTCCGGCACGGTGACCCTCGACAATGAGGCGATTGCCTCGCCGCACGCCAAGATCGGCATCATCTTCCAGGAGCCGCGGCTGCTGCCCTGGCTCAGCGTCGCCGACAATATCGGCTTCGGCCTCGCCGATCTGTCCGCTGCCGAGCGGCGCGAGAAGGTGGCGCGTGCGCTCGCCCGCGTCGGCCTGGCCGACAAGGCCGAGGCCTGGCCGCGCGAGCTGTCCGGGGGGCAGGCGCAGCGTGTCGCGATTGCCCGTGCGCTGGTGCCGCAGCCCGAAGTGCTGCTGCTCGACGAGCCGTTCTCGGCGCTCGATGCGTTCACCCGGCGCGACCTCCAGGACCATCTTCTCGATCTTTGGGCCGATACGCGGCCGACATTGATCCTCGTCACACATGACGTCGACGAGGCCGTGGTGCTGGCCGACCGCGTGCTGGTGATGCGGCCGCGGCCGGGTCGGCTGTTCGATCAGATCGAGATCAATCTGGCGCGGCCGCGCGACCGCAATTCGCCGCTGTTCGAGAATTTCAAGCGAAGTGTGCTGACGTCACTCGACCGTTCGCTCGACCGCAGCGTGCCCGACCGTGACGCAACCCAGGGTCCCGGCCAGGCCATGTGGTGGTGACAATCTCTCGCCGAGCCGGTACATCGGAGGCTGATTTTTCCGGGAGAGAACGAAAATGGACGCCGCAGCACTGCGCCAGATGCAGGCCCCGATCAAGGAGCGCTACAAGACCGATCCCAAGGCCGCGCTGATCACGCTGAAGGCCAAGGGCTCGACCGACAGCGACGGCATCGCCTGCAAGATCGAGACGGGCCGCGCCATCGCGATGGCGGGCCTGCATCCGGCGACCGGAGGCTCCGGCCTCGAGCTCTGCTCCGGCGACATGCTGCTGGAAGCGCTGGTCGCCTGCGCCGGCGTCACGTTGAAATCGGTCGCGACCGCGATCGAGGTGCCGCTCAAGACCGGCAATGTCTATGCCGAGGGCGATCTCGATTTCCGCGGCACGCTCGGCGTCGACAAGGAGACCCCGGTCGGCTTCGCCGAGATTCGCCTGCGCTTCGAGGTCGACACCGACGCGCCGCAGGACAAGCTCGACCTTTTGCTCAAGCTCACCGAGCGCTATTGCGTCGTCTATCAGACCATCAAGAACGGTCCGAAGGTGTCGGTGTCGATGCAGCGGATCTAGCTGCTTCACCTCTCCCAAGAGGTCGCATTGACGTGTGGGTGAGGGGCTGCGGTCTCTCGCAGGACTTGAAGCCCTCACCCTATTTGTCGCGCCAAATGACCTCTCCCTCCGGGAGAGGAACGAGCCCGCGGATAACTCACCTCAACAAAAATCATCCCGGCCGAATGCCTCCGGAACTCTCCTACATCCTCTTCCTTCTGCTGCGCATGGGCATCGCGGCCGCGTTCGTGGTGTCGGCGTCCGTCATCACCGAGCGCTCCGGGCCGGTGATCGGTGCGCTGGTTGCAACGCTTCCGATCTCGGCGGGCCCGTCCTACGTCTTCCTCGCCATAGACCATGACGCCGCCTTCATCGCGCAAGGCGCCCTGTCGAGCCTTCCGGTCAACGCCGCGACGATCTTCCTCGGGCTCACCTATGTCGTGCTGGCGCAGCGGCACAGCTTCGCCTTGAGCGTCGGAAGCGCGATCGCCGTGTGGATCGTGCTGGCATCGATCATCCGCCTGTTCGACTGGACCCTGACGGCCGGCGTCGCCGTGAACCTGATCGCCTTCGGCATCTGCATCCCGCTGCTCGCGCAGTATCGCCATGTGAAGATGCCGCTGGTGACGCGCCGCTGGTACGACATTCCGTTCCGCGCCACGCTGGTTGCGACCCTGATCGGCATCGTGGTTTCGACGTCGAGCTGGGTCGGCCCGCGGGTCTCCGGCGTCATCGCGCTCTTCCCGATCGTCTTCACCAGCATGATGGTGATCCTGCACCCGCGCATCGGCGGCCCGCCGACCGCGGCCGTGCTCGCCAATTCGGCCTGGGGCCTGCTCGGCTTCGGCATGGCGGTCGCGGTGCTGCACGTCGGAGCCGCCAATTTCGGCTCCGTGGCCGGCCTTAGCCTCGGCCTCGCCACCTGCATCGTCTGGAATCTGACGTTGTGGTGGAACGGGCGAAGGAAGCGCGTCGTCCCCGCAGCCTAGACGTCGCGTCCTTCACGGTGATGAGGCGCGCAAACACCGTCGCGAACCATGAAGGCCGATCCTGGCCGCGGCCATCCTTCGAGACGCCGCTTCGCGGCTCCTCAGGATGAGGACCTTCTTACGGCTTCGGCAGTTTCGCCTTCAGCGCGTAGAGCGCATCGAGCGCCTCGCGCGGCGACATCTCGTCCGGGTGCAGCGCCTTCACCGCGTCCATCAGCAGCTCGGCCTCGCTCGGCGGCGCGGCTTCCGCGGCGGCGCGCGAAGGCACGGCGAACAACGGCAGATCGTCGGCGAGGGCGCGGGCGGTCTGGCCGCGGTCCTGCGCTTCGAGTTTCGCCAGCACCGATTTGGCGCGCGTGATCACGGCCGGCGGCAGGCCGGCGAGCTTCGCCACCTGGATGCCGTAGGAGCGGTCGGCCGAGCCTGGCAGCACCTCGTGCAGGAAGACGACATTGCCGTGCCACTCCTTGACCCGTACCGTCGCGTTGAACATGCGCGGCAGTTTGGCCGAGAGCGCGGTCAGCTCGTGATAATGCGTGGCGAACAGCGTGCGGCAGCGGTTGCTCTCGTGCAGGTGCTCGATCGCGGCCCAGGCGATCGAGAGGCCGTCGAAGGTCGCCGTGCCGCGGCCGATCTCATCCAGGATCACGAGCGAGCGCTCGCCGGCCTGGTTCAGGATCGCCGCGGTCTCGACCATCTCCACCATGAAGGTGGAACGGCCGCGCGCGAGATCGTCGGCGGCGCCGACGCGCGAGAACAGGCGGTCGATGATGCCGATCCGCGCGCGCGTCGCCGGCACGAAGCTGCCGATCTGCGCCATCAGGGCGATCAGCGCGTTCTGGCGCAGGAAGGTCGATTTACCGGCCATGTTCGGACCGGTGAGCAGCCAGAGCTGGCCGGACTTCTGCGCGGGCGCAGGCGAGAGGTCGCAGGCATTGGCGATGAAGGGCTCGCCGTTGCGCTTCAAGGCCTGCTCGACCACGGGATGGCGGCCGGCTTCGATGGCGAAGCCGAGCGAGCCGTCGACATCCGGCCGGACATAATTGTCGTCGATCGCGAGCTTGGCCAGCGACGTCGCGACGTCGAGCAATGCGAAGGCATGCGCGGCGGCGCGCAGATCGTCGCTGACCGCGAGCGCCTTGGCGCAGAGCCGCTCGAAGATCTCGAGCTCGAGGCCCAGCGCGCGGTCGCCGGCATTGGCGATCTTGGCTTCGATCTCGCCCAGCTCCGACGTGGTGAAGCGCACCTGGCCCGCCAGCGTCTGGCGATGGATGAAGGTCGCGTTCAGCGGCGCCGACATCAGCTTGTCGCCGTGCTGCGCGGTGACCTCGACGAAATAGCCGAGCACGTTGTTGTGCCGGATCTTCAGGCCCTTCACGCCGGTCTGGTCGGCGTAGCGGGCCTGCATCGAGGCGACCACCAGGCGCGAGGCGTCGCGCAGGTTTCTTGCTTCGTCGAGCGCGGGCTCGTAGCCCTGGCGCACGAAGCCGCCGTCGCGCTTGATCAGCGGCAATTGCTCGTCGAGGGCGCTGGCGAGTTCGGCCGCAAGCTCGCGCGACGGCTTCTGGAGGGCGGCGATCACCGCCGCGATCTCCTGGGGCGGCTGATCCAGCTCGCCGAGCCGCGCCACGACCTGGTCCGCAGCCATGATGCCGTCACGAAGGCCGGCGAGGTCGCGCGGTCCGCCGCGACCGACCGAAAGGCGCGCCAGTGCGCGCGACATGTCGGGCGCGCCGCGCAGGATGCTGCGGATGTCTTCGCGCGCGGCGGAATCGGCCACGAAGGCGCTGACCCCGTCGAGCCGCCGCGCGATCGCGGCCGCATCCGTCAGCGGCGCGGCGAGGCGCTGCGCCAGCAGGCGCGAACCGGCCGACGTCACGGTGCAGTCGATGGCGTCGAGCAGCGAGCCGCGCCGCTCGCCGGCCAGGGTTCGAGTCAGTTCGAGATTGGCGCGGGTGGCGGGATCGATCGCCATGGTCGCGCCGGAGGCTTCATGCGCTGGCGGCGACAGCGGCGGGTGCTTGCCGACCTGGGTACGGTCGACATAGGTGACGGCGGCGGCCGCCGCCGTGGCCTCCAGCCGTGTCAGTTGCGCGAGCCCGTCCATGGTCGCGACCGCGAAATAGTCGCACAGGCGCTTCTCGGCGGTGGCGCCGTCGAAGACATCGCGGGTCAGCGGCGTCACCGCCGGCAATTCGCGCAAGGTCGGCCCGAGCTCGCTGTCGTTGTAGAGCGCGTCGGTGACGATCGCCTCGTTCGGATTGATGCGCGCCAGTGTCGCGGCGAGTTCGCCGCCCGAGCATTCCGTCACGGTGAATTCAGCGGTCGAGATGTCGATCCAGGCGAGGCCGAAGCGGTCGCCTCCGGCGGAGGAGCGGGCGCGCGCGATCGCCAGCAGGTAATTGTTGGCGCGCGCATCCAGCAGCGTGTCTTCGGTCAGCGTGCCCGGCGTCACCAGCCGCACCACGCCGCGGCGGACCACGCTCTTGTTGCCGCGCGCCTTGGCCGCGGCTGGATCCTCGGTCTGCTCGCAGACGGCGACCCGGTGTCCCGCCGTTATCAGGCGATGCAGGTAATCCTCGGAGCGCTCGACCGGTACGCCGCACATCGGAATGTCGGCGCCCTGGTGCTTGCCGCGCTTGGTCAGCACGATGCCGAGCGTCTTCGAGGCGATCTCCGCGTCCTCGAAGAACAATTCGTAGAAATCGCCCATCCGGTAGAACAGCAGGAGGCCCTGATGCGCCGCCTTGATCTCCAGATATTGTTCCATCATCGGCGTGACGCGCGCGGCGGCTTCCGCCTGCGGCGCGGGTGCGGTTTCAGGGGCGGGTGCGTGAATGGGCTGTTGCATCGTCATGGGCGGCGCAACCTACAAAATTTCGCCTCCATGGTCCCATGGCTTCGGCCCGGGGACGCGGGTTTTCCACGTTGTCCGCATTGCGGCATGCGCTGCGGGCGTGCGCGCCCCTCGGAACACGCGCGAAAGCGTCAATTGACCTGCTGCGGGCACCCTCCTAAAACTCCGCCGTCATTGAAGAATTCTGGCCGGACCGCGGCATTCAGGGAGAACAGCAATGCGTGACGTCTTTATCTGCGATGCCGTGCGGACCCCGATCGGCCGCTTCGGCGGCTCGCTCGCCAAGGTGCGTGCCGACGATCTCGCGGCGGCCCCGATCAAGGCGCTGATGGCCAAGCACCCCAAGCTCGACTGGTCGCAGGTGGATGAGGTGTTCTTCGGCTGCGCCAACCAGGCCGGCGAGGACAACCGCAACGTTGCGCGCATGGCGCTGTTGCTTGCCGGACTTCCGGATTCGGTTCCGGGCCAGACCCTGAACCGGCTGTGCGCCTCCGGCCTCGATGCGGTCGGTGCCGCGGGCCGCGCGATCCGCTCCGGCGAAATCGAGCTTGCGATTGCCGGCGGCGTCGAATCCATGACGCGGGCTCCCTTCGTGATGGGCAAGGCGCAGGAAGCCTTCTCGCGCTCGGCCGAGATCTTCGACACCACGATCGGCTGGCGCTTCATCAATCCGCTGCTCAAGGCCCAGTACGGCGTCGACGCGATGCCCGAGACCGGCGAGAACGTCGCCGAGGAATTCCAGGTCTCGCGCGCCGACCAGGATGCGTTCGCGATCCGCTCGCAGCAGCGCGCGGGTGCGGCGATCGCGGCGGGCTATTTCGCCGAGGAGATCACGCCGATCACCATTCCCGGCGGCAAGGCCGGCCCGATCACCGTGGACAAGGACGAGCATCCGCGTCCCGAGACCACGCTGGAAGGCCTCGCCAAGCTGAAGCCGATCGTGCGCAATCCCGGCACGGTGACCGCAGGCAACGCCTCCGGCGTCAATGACGGCGCCGCCGCGATGATCCTGGCGTCCGAAGCCGCCGTGAAGAAGCACGGCCTGACGCCGCGCGCCCGCATCCTCGGCCTCGCCTCCGCCGGCGTGCCGCCGCGCATCATGGGCATCGGCCCGGTGCCCGCGACCCGCAAGCTGATGGAGCGCCTCGGCAAGAAGATCAGCGATTTCGACCTGATCGAGCTGAACGAGGCCTTCGCCTCGCAGGGCATCGCCTGCATGCGCCAGCTCGGCGTCGCCGACGATGCCGACTACGTCAATCCGCATGGCGGCGCCATCGCGCTCGGCCATCCCCTCGGCATGAGCGGCGCGCGCCTCGCGCTCACCGCCGTGCACGGCATGGAGAAGCGCGGCGGCAAGCTCGCGCTTGCCACCATGTGCGTCGGTGTCGGCCAGGGTGTCGCGGTCGCGATCGAAAAGCTGAGCTGAGACTCTGTCCTCTCCCTCTTCCCGTTCTCACGGGGAGAGGGGTGGGGTGAGGGGCCTCTCTGCGGGAGAGATGGCCGTGGGACCCGTACCCCCTCACCCGGAATTTGCTGTCGCGAATTCCGATCTCTCTCCCCGCAGGCGGGGTGAGGTGAAGAGCCCGCGGACGGCCGGGAGACGACCATGATCATTGAGCGCGAGCAGGACGTCACGGCCGCGGCTTTGGCGGTGATGGAGCGGACGTCCGATCCGCGACTGCGCCAGATCATGGTGTCGCTGGTGACGCATCTGCATGCCTTCGTCCGCGACGTGCGCCTGACCGAGAAGGAATTCCGCGACGCCACGGCGATCGTGGCCGAACTCGGCAAGCTGACCACCGACACGCACAACGAGGTCGTGCTGATGGCGGGCTCGCTCGGCGTCTCGCCGCTGGTGTGCCTGCTGAACAATGGCGACCAAGGCAACACCGAGACCGATCAATCGCTGCTCGGGCCGTTCTGGCGCTTGAATTCGCCGCGAGTGGAAAATGGCGGATCGATCGTCCGGTCCGAGACCCCGGGTGCGCCGCTGTTCGTTCATGGCCGCGTCGTCGACAGGGAGGGCCGGCCCGTCGCCGGCGCCGAGGTCGATGTCTGGCACGCATCGCCGGTCGGCCTCTACGAGAATCAGGATCCCGAACAGGCCGACATGAACCTGCGCGGCAAGTTCACCACCGATCCTGACGGACGCTTCTCCTTCCGCTCGGTGATGATGATCGGCTATCCCATTCCGACCGACGGCGTGGTCGGACGCCTGCTGGAGGCGCAGGGCCGGCACCCCTATCGTCCCGCGCATCTGCACGCGCTGATCTTCAAGCCCGGATTCAAGGTGCTGATCTCGCAGGTCTACGATCCCACCGATCCGCATATCGACAGCGACGTGCAGTTCGGCGTGACACAGGCGCTGATCGGCAAGTTCCTGCGGCACGATTCACCGCATCCGGAGGCGCCCGACGTCGGGGTGCCCTGGTACTCGCTCGACCACACCTACCGGCTCGAGGCGGGAGAAGCCGTGCTGCCGCGGCCGCCGATCAAGTAGCGGGCTGCCGCAGGAGGCAGGAGCCCTGCGCGAAACCGGCTTCCCCCGATTAGTTATATATTATAATGATCGGGATAAGCGTTGGCCGGCCGGACGAAAATGGCCGGGGAGGAGTTCGCCGATGACATTCATCTATCCCGTCGACAGCAACAAGGCGCATCCGCTGCCGCTGTCGCCCGAATACAAAAGCTCGATCAAGCGCGCGCCGAACAAGCCCTTGATCCCGATGCGCCACACGCTGTCGGAGCTGACCGGCCCGGTCTACGGCCACGAGACCGTGCGCGAGGGCGATGCCGATCTGACGCGCCAGCACAGCGGCGAGCCGCTCGGCGAGCGCATCATCGTACACGGCCATGTGCGCGACGAGGACGGCCGCGGCGTGCCGAACTCGCTGATCGAGATCTGGCAGGCCAATTCCTGCGGCCGCTACGTCCATGTCCGCGATCAGCATCCGGCGCCGCTCGATCCGAACTTCACCGGAGCGGGCCGCACCGTGAGCGATCCCTCCGGCTATTACCGCTTCGTCTCCATCAAGCCCGGCGCGTATCCCTGGGGCAACCATCACAATGCCTGGCGTCCCGCGCACATCCATCTGTCGGTGTTCGGCCATTCCTTCGTCACGCGGCTCGTGACGCAGATGTATTTCCCGAACGATCCGCTGTTCCCGTTCGACCCGATCTTCAACTCGGTGCCTGACGAGAAAGCGCGTGCGCGCATGGTGTCGTCGTTCGACCTCGAGAACACCCAGCCCGAATGGGCGCTGTGCTACCGCTTTGACATCGTGCTGCGCGGCAAGAACGCCACGCCAATGGAGAACCATTAAGTGCAGGACAACGGTATCACCCCATCGCAGACCGTCGGTCCGTTCTTCAAATACGGCCTGACGCCGAACGGCGAATACGAGTGGAACGACGCGTTCACCAACTCCACGATCACGCCTGACGTCTCGGGCGAGCGCATCCGTATCGAGGGCAGGGTGCTCGACGGCGACGGCGTCGTTGTGCCCGACTGCATGCTGGAGATCTGGCAGGCCGATGCGCAGGGCCGCTTCGCCGACCCGCAGGACAAGCGCGCGCTGCCGAATGCCAGCTTCCGCGGCTTTGCCCGTTGCGGCACCGACAAGGACGGCAATTATTCCTTCGACACCATCCGGCCCGGTTCGGTGCCCGACGCCGACGGCAAGCCGCAGGCGCCGCATATCCTCGTGGCGGTGTTCGGGCGCGGCATGCTGCGGCATCTCTATACCCGCATCTATTTCAGCGACGAGGCCGGCAATGCCGCCGATCCCGTGCTGGCATTGGTGCCCGCCGATCGCCGCGCCACGCTGATCGCGACACGCGAAGCCGGAAATGGGGTCTATCGGCTCGACGTGCGCCTGCAGGGCGACAACGAGACGGTGTTCTTCGACGTCTGACGCCGGTGCCGTCCCGGCGAACACCGGGACGCAAAGGCTCAGAAGGTCGCTGCCCTGCCGGAGGCCAACGCCGAAGCCTCGTAACGACATCCGCCCCGGCCCGTGCGGCCCAGGGTCGGAGCTTCGCTTGTCGGGGACGACGAGCGGAGGGTGTGGCGCTCGGCTGGGCGTTCGGGCAGTATGAGCGCGGCACCCGGGGCGCGCTCGATGACACCTCCACAACTGCCGGCGGTCGTTGAGCCCGCCCAATTGACGGCTGCGCTTCGCAGGGGCGGGGTGCTGGATCGCGGTGCGGTCCGCGAGGTGAAGGTTCTGCATCAGCGTGACACCGTCGTGTCGCATATCATCCGCCTCGGCTTGCGCTATGTCGGGGAATCCGCCGGCGCCCCGCAATCCCTGATCCTGAAGACGGCGAATTCGGCGTTCGCGGAAACGCTTGCGGACGGCGGCCGGAGCGAGGTGGCCTTCTACACCGCGCTCGCGCCGCAAATGCCGCCGGGGCTCGTGCCGCGTTGCTTCGATGGATTTTTCGACGAGGAGACCCGGACCTGGCATCTCCTGCTCGAGGATCTCACCGACAGCCACGAGGTCGCGACGCAATGGCCGTTGCCGCCGTCGCGTGATCAGACCGCCGCCATCGTCGCCACGCTCGCGCGCTGGCACGCGGCCTGGTGGGATCATCCCGCTCTCGGCGACACGGTCGGCGCCTGGGCGAGCGCCGAGGACAGCGCCAGGCGCATGGAGGTCTTCGCCGGCCATTACGACCGCTTCGCCGATCTGCTCGGGGATCGTCTCAGCGAGGAGCGGCGCATCCTCTACCGCCGTCTCATCGATCAATCCGCCCGCCTGTCCGAGCGCTACCATTCACGCCGCCATCTCAGCATCACGCATGGCGATGCCCACACCTGGAATTTCCTGCTCCCCCGTGCCGGCGTCGCCGACACCGCGCGCATCTTCGATTTCGACCTGTGGAGCATCAACGTGCCGACCGGAGACCTCGCCTACATGATGGCGCTGCACTGGTATCCGGAAAGGCGGCAAGCGCTGGAACGCCCGCTGCTCAATCTCTACCACGAGACGTTGCTCGCGAGCGGCATCACCGGCTATACGCGCGGCGCGCTCGATCGGGATTACCGCTGGTCGGTGCTCTGGCAGATCACCAGGCCGGTCTGGCAGTGGAGCATCGACATCCCGCCGCTGATCTGGTGGACCAATCTGGAGCGGGCGATGATGGCGGTCGAGGATTTGGGCTGCGAAGAGCTGCTGTAGGTCGCGCCTCGCCGTCACCCCGGATCTGCGCTTCGCTCGTCCGGGACGACGGTGGGGATGGCGGGGGGCCTTGCGTCTACTCCATCACCGCATGTTCCGGCGCTGCCGACTGCTTGCGCAGCGTAGCCTTGGTCGAGCCGATCATCAGCGCCAGCGGGATGGTGCAGAGGATGAAGAACATCACGAGCTGGTAGTCGTGCGCGAACGCGATGATCTGCGACTGGATGCTGACCATGCGGTCGGCCATGGCGCGGCCGGCATCGGTGGAGAGATTGATCATGCCGCGGACGTCAGGCATCTGCAGCGCATTGTTGAACGGGTTGATGTGCTCCGAGAGGATCGCATAGGTCCTGCGCGTGCCTTGCGTCAGTTGCGCAATGACGATGGAGATGCCGACCGAGCTCGCGACGTTGCGGAGCAGCGTCAGCATCGAGGTGCCGTCGGTGCGCAGATGGTTCGGCAGCGTCAGGAACGCCACCGTCGAGAGCGGCACGAAGACGAGGCCGAAGCCGAAGCCCTGGATCACGCTGACGATGACGATCTCCAGCGACTGGGTCTGGTCGGTCCAGCCGGTCATCTGGAACAGCGACGCCGCCGTCAGCGTCAGGCCGGAAATGATCAGTGTGCGCGCCTCGATGAAGCGCATGATGCGACCGACCATCATCATGGCGAAGAAGGTGCCGAAGCCGCGGCTCGCGAGCAGACCGCCGGCGCTCATGATGGGATAGCCGATCACGTTCTGCAGGTAGGGCGAGGCCAGCGCCATGGTCGAGTAGAGCACGAGGCCCATCACGGTCATGAAGATGCAGCCCGTGAGGAAGTTGCGGTCCTTGAACAGCGCGAACTGGATGAAGGGGCGCGTGGTCGTGAAGGAGTGGGCGAAGAAATAATAGAAGGCGACGCCCGAGATCACGAACTCGGTCACGATCTCGACCGATTCGAACCAGTCGAGCTGCTCGCCGCGGTCGAGTGCCAACTGAAGAGCGCCGATCCCGATCGCCAACGCGCCGAAGCCGAACCAGTCGAATTTCAGGCTGAGATTCTTGTCGGTCTCGTCCATGAAGACGGCGAGCCCGAGCACGGTGACGATTCCGAACGGCAGGTTGACGAAGAACACCCAGTGCCAGGAATAGGTCTCGGTCAGCCAGGCGCCGAGCGAGGGACCCATGATCGGGCCCATCATCACGCCCATGCCCCAGATCGACATCGCGGTGGCACGTTCCTGCAGCGTGTAATAGTCGAGCATCACCGCCTGCGACAACGGCACCAGCGCCGCGCCGAACACGCCCTGCAGCAGGCGGAACAGCACCATCTGGTTGATATCCTGCGCAAGGCCGCACAGCACCGAAGCGAGGGTGAAGCCGGCCGAGCAGATGATGAAGATGCGCTTGCGGCCGAAGCGATTGGCGATCCAGCCCACCGGCGCCGTCATGATCGCGGCGGCGACGATGTAGGAGGTCAGGACCCAGTTGATCTGGTCCTGCGAGGCCGACAGCGTGCCCTGCATGTAGGGCAGCGCGACGTTGGCGATGGTGGTATCCAGCGCCTGCATGATGGTCGCCGTCATGGCGCAGATCGTCACCATGTTCCGGCGCAGGCCGGGGACCATCAGGCTGGCATTGGGGCCGGACATCGGATCAGTCCTCGTCTCAGTCTTTGTCTTGGCTCGCGGTCGCCGACAGGCCGAGCAGGCCGGCGAGCGAGCGCTGATGGCCGGTGTCGATCGTGGCGTAGACGCTCATGCCGGCCTTCAGCTTCTTCACGTATTTGTCGCTCTCGTCGAAATAGATCCGGATCGGCACGCGCTGCACCACCTTGACGAAGTTGCCGGTGGCGTTCTGCGGCGGCAGGATCGCGAATTGCGCACCTGTGCCGGGCGAGAGCGAACCGATCTTGCCCTTGAAGACGTGGTTCGGGAACGCGTCGACCTCGAGCGTGACGGGCTGGCCTTCGGTGACATAGGTGAGGTCGCTCTCCTTCGGGTTGGCATCGACCCAGGGGTGGGCGATGTCGATGATGGAGAACACCGGCGTGCCGGCGGTGACGTAGCGGCCGAGCTGGATCTGCTCGACCTGGGTCGCGATGCCGCCCATCGAGGCGCGCACCACGGCGTGGTCGAGATTGCGCTCGGCGTTGTCGAGCTTGGACTTGGCCTGCGCGTAAGGCGGGAATTTCTCCAGCGGCAGGTCGGTGTCGCCGAGCAGTTGCGTCTTGGCGGTCGAGAGCTGCTGCTTGACGTATTGCGCGATCGAGCCGGACGTCACCAGCGCGTTCGACGCATTGTCGAGGTCGAGCTGCGAGCCGAAGCTGTTCTTCACCAGCGCCTGCTTGCGCTCCACGTCGCGCTGCTTCAGGTCGACGCCCTGCTGGGCGAGATTGAGCATGTCGCCGTAGATCTTGATGTTGGCGCGCAGGTTGTCGTAGGTCGTCTGCGCCTGCATCAGCTGCGCCCTGGCCTCGTCCACGGCGAGGCGGAACGGCACGGGATCGATTTCGAAGAGAACGTCGCCCTGCTGGACCAGCTGGCCTTCCCGGACGACGACCTTCTCGATCTTGCCGGAGATGTCGGGGGTCACCAGCACCTTCTGCGCGCCGACATAGGCGTCGTCGGTGCCGATATAGCGGCCGCCATGGAGATAGAAGATGATGCCCGCGATCGCGACGGCGATCGGCAGGACCACCATCAGCAGGAAACGGCGATAGCGCCGCAGGCCCGCCATCAGGCGGCGGCGCGGCTGCGTGCCGGCTCTCTTGCTGGGCTTGCCGCTGTCGATTTTCTGCTCGGGCGGGAATTTCAGGACCTGATCAGCCATAGCGCTGCTCCTTACGCGCCTGTTCCGCTCCGCTGGTCTGGATCGCGTTTCGCACGTTTTCTTTGATGGTTTCGAGTTGGGTGAGGAGACGATGAGCGTCCGCCGGATTGATGCCGTCGAGCGCGTTCGCCGTGAGTTCGGATTTGAGGCCGCTCATCTTGCCGAGCAGCGCCCGGCCGGCCTTCTTCAGATAGAGGCGGTTGACGCGGCGGTCGGAGGCGTCGCTGCGGCGCTCGATCCAGTCGCTCTCGCAGAGCTTGTCGATCAGGCGCGTCAGCGTGATCGGCTGCATCTCCAGCAGCTCGGCAAGCTCGGATTGTTTCATGCCTTCGCTGCGCTCGACCTTGGACAGCACCGCCCACTGGGCGCGGGTGATGCCGAAGCGCGAGGCTTCCTTGTCGGCGTAGACACGCAGCAGCCGATAGAGTTCACCGAGCGTGAACAGGAAGTTCTGGTCGACAGACCCCCGGGTCATAAGCTTTGTCTCCAATGAGCTTGAATATAATAAGCAAGCTTATGATTATTTCATGGCGGGATAATGGGATGCTGTCCCGCAGCAAAGGCATGGCTGATCGCCGTTTGCCGGTCGCGCTTTGGGTTCCGGGACCGAACTGCTAGAATAAGGTCAGATGACCCTCGCGAAGCCGGCTTTCCCCACGCCCGACCACGATCACGGCCGCTGTACCGCGGACGCGCTGGCGCATGCCGAGCAGGTTTGCCAGCAGCGGGCGCAGAAATTCACGCCGATTCGCCGGCAGGTCCTCGGCGCGCTGCTGTCCAGCCACCGGCCATTGGGCGCCTATGAGGTGATCGAGGAACTGGCGAAATCGATGCCGCGGCCGGCGCCGATCACCGTCTATCGTGCTCTCGATTTTTTGATGGCCAACGGCCTCGTGCACCGCATCGAGAGCCGCAACGCCTATCTCGCCTGTGCCGCCCACGACCATGACGTCACCTCGGCGGTGGCGTTCCTGATCTGCGAGCGCTGCGGCCTCGTCGGCGAGATACCGTCGGCCTCGTTCGCGCAGGGTCTCACCGCCGCCGCGCGCAGCTCGGGCTTCGCGCCCAAATTATCCGTGGTGGAGATCACGGGCGTCTGCACCCACTGCCAGAAGAAGTCCTAAAGCAACAACGGCACCAAGCCGGTTTCCGGGAAGACATGTCCGTACCTCAAGCTGCATCGTCCGCCGCGCGCCCGCTCAGCGCCGGCGCCATCGCCCTGATGCTCATGCTGTGCCTGACATGGGGGTTCAACCAGATCGCGGTGAAGCTCGTGCTTCCCGAAATCCCGCCGATGCTTCAGGCCATGTTCCGCTCGCTGGGGGCCCTGCCGGTGCTGCTCCTCATCGGCACCCTGCGCGGCGTCAAGTTCTTCGAACGGGACGGGACGTGGAAGCCCGGTCTCATCGCCGGGCTGATGTTCGGCATCGAGTTCGTCCTGATCTACCAGGGCCTGCGCCTGACGACGACCTCGCGCGCGGTCGTCTTCCTCTACACCGCGCCGTTCTTCGTTGCGCTCGGCTCCTACCAGATGCTCGGCGAGCGGCTGAGCGGCGGACAATGGCTTGGGCTCGCCGTCAGCTTCGCCGGCGTCGCCCTGGCGATCGGCGTTCCCCAGGCCGATGTCGATGCCAAAGTGCTGCTCGGCGACCTCCTGATCGTGTGCGGGGCCTCGCTTTGGGCCGCGACCACGCTGGTCGCCAAGGGCACGCGGCTGCGCCTGGCCGCGCCCGAGAAGGCGCTCGGCTATCAGGTCGCGACCTCGATTCCGATCCTGGGAGTGGCGGCCTGGCTGTTCGGCGAGTCCATCCCTCGTATGCCGTCGGCGCAATCGATCGGGCTGGTGGCATTCCAGGCGGTCTGGGTGGTGGGAACCACGTTCACGCTTTGGTTCGCGCTGGTGAAGGCCTATTCCGCCAGCAAATTGTCGGCTTTTACCTTCATCACCCCTTTGTTTGGCGTGGTGGGTAGCTATTTCATCATGCATGACAGCCTAAGCTTGGCTTTCGGCGCTGCTGCCGTCCTTGTGATTGCTGGGCTTTTTCTGGTTAACCGTCCCAGCCCAATCGCCGCGGCGCCGCGCGATGCATTGCTGAAAGTCACCAAAACCTGATATTTGGACCCCATGAACAAGCTCGAAAACCCCATCGATTCCGACATCGCGGGCCCGTCGCCCCGGCACCACACCACCCAGGTCAAGGTCGGCAACGTCGCCGTCGGCGGCGGTGCGCCGATCGTCGTGCAGTCGATGACCAACACCGACACCGCCGACATTGACGGCACCATCGCCCAGGTCGCAGCGCTCGCGCGCGCCGGCTCCGAAATGGTCCGCATCACGGTCGACCGCGAGGAGGCCGCTGCCGCCGTCCCGCACATCCGCGACGGCCTGCTCAAGCGTGGCATCACCACGCCCCTGATCGGCGACTTCCACTATATCGGCCACAAGCTGCTCGCGGCCTATCCGGCCTGCGCCGAAGCGCTCGCCAAGTACCGCATCAATCCCGGCAATGTCGGCTTCAAGGACAAGCGCGACACCCAGTTCGCCGACATCATCGAGATCGCCAACAGGAACAACAAGCCTGTGCGCATCGGTGCCAATTGGGGCTCGCTCGACCAGGAACTGCTGACCAAGCTGATGGACGAGAACGCCGCGTCCGCCAATCCGCGCGACGTGCGCGCGGTGACGCGCGAGGCCATGGTGCAGTCCGCGCTGCTCTCGGCCGCGCGCGCCGAAGAGCTCGGCATGTCGAAGGATCGCATCATCCTCTCCGCGAAGGTCTCGGCGGTGCAGGATCTCATCGCCGTCTATCAGGATCTCGCCAGCCGCTCCGATTACGCCATCCATCTCGGTCTCACCGAGGCCGGCATGGGCTCGAAGGGCATCGTGGCATCCTCGGCCGCGCTCGGCATCCTGCTTCAGCAGGGTATCGGCGACACCATCCGCATCTCGCTGACGCCCGAGCCCGGCGGCGACCGCACCCGTGAGGTGCAGGTCGGCCAGGAACTGCTGCAGACCATGGGCTTCCGCACCTTCGTGCCGCTGGTCGCGGCCTGCCCCGGTTGCGGCCGCACCACCTCGACCACGTTCCAGGAGCTGGCCCGCTCGATCCAGGATTTCATCCGAGACGAGATGCCGAACTGGAAGACGAAATATCCGGGCGTCGAGGAGCTCAACGTCGCGGTGATGGGCTGCATCGTCAACGGTCCCGGCGAATCCAAGCACGCCAATATCGGTATCTCGCTGCCCGGCACTGGTGAGGCTCCGGCAGCGCCGGTGTTCGTCGACGGCAAGAAGTTCCGGACCCTGCGCGGCCCGACGATCTCCGCCGACTTCAAGGCGCTCGTGATCGACTATATCGACCAGCGCTACGGCCAGGGCGCCAAGGTGCCGGCACCCGCGGCGGAGTGATTTAGCTCCGCCAGCAACCCGACATCCCGCTGTCGTCCCGGCGAGGGCCGGGACCCATGACCGCAGACCGTGGTCATGGCGCGAGATGTTGGTTGAGCGTCTTCCACATCCGGTTCGGTCGCTACGGGTCCTGGTCATCGCCGGGACGACATCCGTGTTTTCGACGCGGATTGCACATCCATCGCCACGCGCTACGATGCTCCCCAATCAGAACGATTGGGAGCAACGCCCATGAGCTCACTCGCCGGCAAGCAGGGTCCGCGCTATCGCCACACGGCTGAAGACGGCGCTCCTTACGAGACCATCGCGGTCGAAAAGCTCACGCCCATCATCGGCGCGGAAATATCCGGCGTCGATCTCGGCAGGCTCGTCTCGGACGATGCCCGCTCCAACCGCCAGATGGACGAGATCCATCGCGCGCTGGCGGAAAACCTCGTCATCTTCTTCCGCGACCAGAACATCACGCCGCAACAGCATCTCGCCTTCGGCCGCAAGTTCGGTGAGCTGCATGTGCATCCCGCGGCCCCGCACGAGGACGAAGACCCGGCGCTGATGAAGATCTACGCCGACAGGAACTCGCCGCGCGCCAACGGCGAGGGCTGGCATTCCGACGTGTCCTGCGATGTCGAGCCGCCGATGGGTTCGATCCTCTACATCAAGCAATGCCCGCCGCGCGGCGGTGACACGCTGTTCGCCAACATGTACGCGGCCTATGAAGCGCTGTCGGACCGGATGAAGGCCTATCTCGACGGCCTCACCGCGCTGCACGACGGCGAGCCGATCTATCGCGGCCTCTACGCCAATTACGGCGTCGCCGATCGTCCGTCCTATCCGAACGCGGAGCATCCCGTGGTCCGCACGCATCCGGTCACCGGCCGGAAGGCGCTCTACGTCAATCGCGGCTTCACCCGCCACATCAACGGCGTTCCGCGCGACGAGAGCGATGCAATGCTCGCCTATCTCTATCAGCATGCCGAAAACCCGCTGTTCCAGTGCCGCTTCCGCTGGACCGAGAACGCCATCGCCTTCTGGGACAATCGCTGCGCCCAGCACCGCGCGATGTGGGACTACTGGCCGCACACCCGCTCCGGCACCCGCGTGACCGTGAAGGGAGAACGGCCGGTGTGAGGCGGCCATGGTGCCTCATCGCCGCCATCGCCGTTTCGCTGCTGTCGCTGCCGCCGATCGACGCCGGCATCGCGGCCGGAGCGCGGAAGGCTGCGAAAGCCAAGTCCAGGCCCTCGCCGCCCGCGCCATGCGAGCCGCGCAGTTTCCGCATCGTCCTCGATGTCGGGCACACCTCCGAATCCTACGGCGCGATGAGCGCGCGCAACGATCCGGAGTTCGGGTTCAACCTGCGCCTTGCGAAGCTGATCGGGGAGAGATTGACGTCGGCGGGCTTCGCGGCGACCCGGGTCCTGGTCACCGACGGCAAGGCGAGGCCGAGCCTGTTCAAGCGTGTCGCCACGGCCACCGCCGCGCATGCCGACGTCCTGCTCTCCATCCATCACGATTCGGTGCCGGACAAGCTGCTCGAGGAATGGGAGTTCGAGGGCGCCAGGAGCTGGTTCAGCGACCGCTTCAGCGGCCATTCGCTGTTCGTGTCCGAGCGCAATCCGAAGTTCGGCGCGAGCCTCGTCCTCGCCCGGTTGCTCGGCAAGGAGCTGAAGAGCCGCGGCCTGCAATATGCCGGCCAATACAGCCTTCCGCTGATGGGCCGCTACCGGCGGCAATTGCTCGACAAGGACGTCGGCGTCTACCGCTATGACGGGCTCGTCGTGCTCTCCCGGGCGACGAGTGTCGCCGCGCTGCTCGAAGCCGGCTCGATCATCAACCGCGACGAGGAGATGGCGATGAATTCGCCGGCGCGGCAGGAGCTGATCGCAGACGCCGTGACGGCGGCGATGGGGGAGTTCTGTGCGAGGCGGTAGATGGCCCCCGCCGTTTGAACCAGCGTCACCGCGAGCGCAGCGGATTGTGTCGCTGCGCTTGCAATGACGGTGTCGGCCCTAGCTTCGCTCATTGATGGCGATTGGCACCTAGAGCGGCGCGCCCTGATATTCCCGGTTTGCCAGGCTCGCTTCCTCCAGGTCCAGGTCACGTTCGATCCGGCGCCGGGTCTCGTCCGTGATCCGGCCGTCGCGCAGGAGATCGTGGATGAACTTGCGTTCGGCGACGATCAGTTCGCGGGTCAGCGCGGTGCCGGCGGCGGAGACGTCGTGGTGGTTGGGGTCGAGCGAGTCCGGAAGCTGGCTGACGCGGATCTCGTGACGTGCGCGCAGCAGCCTGACCACCTCCTGGGACACGTCCTTTTCTTCGGTCAGCGTGTCCAGCGATTTCAGGGCCGCGTCGAGCGCCTGGCGCCGCGCGGCGATCTCGGACTCGTGTTCGGCGATGTGCTCGTTGCGGCCGGCTTCCGCGATGCCGAGCCAGCGGACCACCGGCGGCAGCGTCAGGCCGACCCCGATCAGCGTGATGAAGATGACGCCGAACGCCACGAACAGGATCAGGTCGCGATACGGGAAGGCCTCGCCGCCGGGCAGCGTGAACGGCAGGGCCAGCGCGGCCGCGAGCGACACGGCGCCGCGCACGCCGGTGAAGGCGAGCGTGAACGCCCATTGCCAGGGCGGCGACGGATCGCGCTCGCGCAGGCGCTTGCTCAATATTCGCGGCAGATAGATCGCGGGATAGAGCCAGACGAAGCGCGCGAGGACGATGATGGTCATGACCACGGCCGTCGCGATCATGATGTCGTCGAGCGGGAACGCCTTCGATTTCTCGTACAGCGCGCGCATCTGGAAGCCGGTGAGCAGGAAAAGCAGGCCCTCGATCATGTAGATCACGAGGTCCCAGAAGAAGATGCCCTGCAGGCGCGTCGCCGCCGAAATCCAGAGCGGGCCGTTCCAGCTCACATAGAGGCCGCAGGCCACCGTCGCGATCACGCCGGAACCGCCGACATGCTCGGGCAGCCAGTAGGAGACGTAGGGCGTGATCAACGACAGCGTCAGCTCGACCTGCGGATCCCTCGACCATTTGCGGGCTCGCAAAGAGAGCCAGCCGATGCCGATGCCGAAGGCGATCTCGCCGGCGACGATGAGGACGAACTCGCCGGCCGCCAGCGGCAGCGAGAAATGCCCGACCATGATCGCGGCGAGCGCGAAGCGGTAGAGGATCAGCGCGGTGGCGTCGTTGGCGAGCCCTTCGCCTTCGAGCACGACCAGGATGCGGCGCGGCATGTGCAGCCGTCGCGCGATCGCGAGCGGCGCCACCACGTCGGGCGGTGCGACGATGGCTCCGAGCAGGAAGCCGATCGTCCAGGGCAGGCCGATCACATAATGGGTGGCCGCGGCGACCATCGCAGCGGTGAAAATCACCGCGCCGACCGCGAGCAGCACGATCGGACGCAGATTGTTCTTGAACTCGCGCCAGCTCATCGCGACGCTCGCCGAATAGATCAGCGGCGGCAGCACCATCAGCAGCACCAGTTCCGGCGGCAGCTCGACCGGCGGCATCCCCGGCACGAAGGCGAGACCGACGCCGGCGAGCATCAGCAGAATGGCCGGCGCGACGTTGAAGCGGCGTGCGGCGAGCGCCGTGCCCGCGAGGACGCCGAGCAGGATGAGGAAGGTCTGAAACTTCGCTGCGATCATGACCTGTCTTGGCCCGGAAGCATCGGCAAGGTCAATGCGCGGCGGTCAAGCCAGCCGGTCCGCCACCATTCGCCCGATGCGCGCGAACACCGCCTCGATCTGCGCAGGCGTCGGCGTGCCGCCCTGGGTGTAGGCCGCGATCAGGATCGGCGCGTCGGGCCTGGGCCAGACCACGGCGATGTCGCCCGCGGCGTCCTTGCCGTTGTTCCCGGTCTTGTCGCCGATCTTCCAGTCTGCCGGCAGGCCGCCGCGCAGCCGGTTGGCGCCGGTCTTGCAACCCACCATCCATTCGGTGAGCCGGGCCCGCGATTGCGGCGACAGCTTCTCGCCGAGCACCAGGCGGCGCAGATTGCCCGCCATCGCGGCGGGCGTCGTGGTGTCGTGGGGATCGCCGGGTGGCGAGCGGTTGAGGGCGGGTTCGTTGTGGTCGAGCCGTGACGTGCTGTCGCCGAGCGACCGCCAGAATGCGGTCAGCGCGGCCGGGCCCCCGACCCGCGCCAGCAGCAGGTTGGCGCAGGTGTTGTCGCTGAGCTCGACGATCGCCTGGCACATGTCGGCCACCGACATCGCGCCGGCCGCGAGGTTCTGCCGGGCGACCGGCGCGTAGTCCAGCAGGTCTTTCCTGCCGTAGGGCACCATCGCGGCAAGCTGGTCCTTGCCGCGATCGACGCGGGCCAGCACGCAGGCCGCAAGCGAGGCCTTGAAGGTCGAGCACATGACGAAGCGCTCGTCGGCGCGCCATGCGAGCTTTGCGCCGCTTGTCAGGTTCTCCGCATAGACCCCGATCCGCCCGCCGCTCTCGCGCTCATAGCTTGCTAATTCGGGCGGCGCCTCCGAGGCGAGCGCGGGAGACACGGCCATCCAGCAGAGCGAGGCGAGCAGGGAGCGGCGGTCGAGAGGCATGGGAATCTTCGGGTGGGATGGTTGGGGTCAGCGAGGCGCGCCTCGCCCACATCGTCGTTGCGAGGCGCGAAGCGATCCAGACCATTCTCGCAGAACGCTGGATTGCTTCGCGGTGCTCGCAATGACGGGGAATGATGCCCGATTTCAGGCCGCGGAAGGGGTTGGGCGCGAGGCCGTCACTCCCTCAGGTCGTACCGATACGATTTCGACACGATCTGCCAGCCGTCGGCCAGCTTCATTGCCACGAGATAGTCGGTGAAATAGCGCGGCGGCAATTGGCATTTGACCTTGATGAAGGCGGTCTTCTCATCCGAACGGTCGATGGTGACGACGAAATCCTCGCGTGGCTTGCCCTCCGCCTTGGCGGAAGCGCGCTTGCGCACGCGGTCGAGCCAGTCGGGCAGGGACAGTATCTGCAATTCGCCCTTCTCGACCCAGCGCAGGTCGGCGGAGGGGTGGAAGATGGCGCCGAGCTTGTCGGCGTCGCCCTCGTAAAGTCCGTCGAAATAGCTTTGCACGACGGCTTCGACGCTCGAACGGTTCTGGCTCATGGGTCATCCCTTTGAATGATGGCTCGGCGGGAATTTAGTCGTACACGTCAATTTGCGCTATGGCTGTGTCGGTCCTTGCGCGAGGCTGCCGTCATGACCGAATCGGACAATTCGAACGCCCGCATCCTGATCGGCGAATGCTATTGCCGGGCGGTGCGCTACGAGGTGGCGGACCAGTTCACTTATGCCTTGAACTGTCATTGCTCGAACTGCCGCCGCACCACCGGCTCCGCCTTCAAGCCGTTCGCGGGCATCCCGCGGGACAAGCTCCGCATCGTCCATGGCGAGGACCGGCGCATCATCTATGGCGACGACACCACCCATGACGCCCACTGCGCCCGCTGCGGATCGCTGCTGTATTCCCAGGTGCGCGAGGGAAAATGGGTCCATGTCGCCATGGGAACCCTGGTCGATGCGCCCTCGATCCGGCCGAGCGCCCATATTTTCGTGGGCTCGAAGGCGCCCTGGCACGAGATCACGGACAATCTGCCGCAGTACCGGGGGCATGTCGGCGATGGCTGAGGGAACCCGGACCAAGTCCGGTATCGCCGGCGAACCGCGACCCCGCTGGTGCGACAAACAGAAGGGAAGGCTTTCTATCGCGGCCTTCGTGATCTTCGTCACAAGCAAGCGCCGCAGACCTTGCTAAAGCGATCCCAAAGGGGCCCGAGATCGCCCTGAACGTTGGAAGTCGTGTCATGCGCAACCTGCTCAGACTTTGCCCGCTTCTCATCGCTCTCGCGCTGTTGCTCGGCGCCGGGCCCGCCTTCGCAGGAAAGCGCGTGGCGCTGGTGCTGGCGAACTCGGCCTATCAGCATGCGCCGCCACTCACCAATCCCGTCAACGACGGCGCGGTGATGGCCAAGACGCTGAAGGATGCCGGCTTCGACGTCGTCGATTCCCGGCACGATCTGACGGCGCTGGACACCCGGCGCGTGCTGCGCGATTTCGCCGATGCGACCCGCGATGCCGACATCGCCGTGGTCTATTACGCCGGTCATGGCATCGAGGTCGAAGGCTCCAACTATCTGATCCCGGTCGACGCCAAGCTCGAGCGCGACACCGACGTCTATGACGAGGCGCTCTCGCTCGACCGCATCCTGGTCGCGGTGGAGCCGGCCAAGCAGCTTCGCCTGGTGATCCTCGACGCCTGCCGCGACAATCCGTTCGGCAAGTCGATGAAGCGCACCGTCGCCACGCGCGGCATCGGCCGCGGTCTGGCCCAGGTCGAGCCGACCAGCCCGAACACGCTGATCGCCTATTCGGCCAAGGCCGGGTTCACGGCCCAGGACGGCGATGGCGCCAACAGCCCGTTCACGGTTGCACTGTCGCGGCATCTGACGACGCCGGGCCTCGATGTCCGCCGCGCCTTCGGCTTCGTGCGCGACGATGTGCTGAAGTCGACCGGGAACAAGCAGGAGCCGTTCGTCTATGGTTCGCTCGGCGGCGAGGACGTGCCGCTGGTGCCGGTGAAGGCGACGCCGGCGGCTCCCGCGCCGAATCCGCTGGCCGACATGCGACGCGACTACGAGCTCGCGCTTCAGGTCGGCAACAAGCCGGCTTGGGATGCCTTCCTTGCCCAGCACCCCGATGGTTTCTACGCGAGCCTCGCCAAGCTGCAGCTCGAGAAGATCACGGCCGAGCAGGCTCATGCCGCGGCGATCGAGAAGGCCAGGCAGGCCGAGGCCGAGCGCGATCGTCTCGCGGCCGTCGGCGCGCAGAAGGATGCACAAGCCAAGGCCGCGGCCGATGCGAAGGCAGCCGAGCAGGCGCAGCTTGCCGCGCAGCAGGCCAAGGAACAGGCGCAGCAGCAGGCGGCCGCCGCCGAGCGGCAGCGCGTCGCGAGTCGGGAACCGCTCCGACAGCGTCGAGCGGCCGTAGCCGACGGCGATGGCGCCGA
>NZ_JASGFS010000078.1:0-26536 GCF_047605465.1 Bradyrhizobium sp.
GCGCCTGCGTCGTGCATCTCGACGGCAAGGCGGTGAAGTCCTGCACCACGCTCGCGGTGATGGCCGACGGCCATGAGGTCAAGACGATCGAGGGACTGGCGGCCGACGGCGCGCCGCTGCATCCGATGCAGGAAGCTTTCCGAGAGCACCATGGCCTGCAGTGCGGCTTCTGCACGCCGGGCATGATCATGACCGCGATCGACATCGTCCATCGCAAGGGCCACGAGCTCGACGACCACACCATCCGCGAAGAGTTGGAAGGCAATCTCTGCCGCTGCACCGGCTATCAGAACATCGTCGCCTCGATCTCCGCCGGCGCGAAGGCGATGGCGAAGTCCGACCTCGCTTAAGCCGCGCACACTCCGCGATCAGGACATTCAGATGTACGAATTCAAATATCATCGTCCCGCGACCGTGCGGCAGGCGGCCAATCTGCTGGTCAAGAACGAGGACGCCAAGGTCATCGCCGGCGGTCACACGCTGATTCCGGTCATGAAGCAGCGCCTCGCCAGCCCGCCGCACCTTGTCGACCTCTCCCACATCGAGGGGCTCAACGAGATCGAGATGAAGGGCCGCTCGCTGGTGATCGGCGCCACCGCCAAGCATGCCGAGGTCGCGGGCTCCGCGATCGTCGGCGAGGCGATCCCGGCGCTCGCCAGCCTTGCCGGCCAGATCGGCGATCCCGCCGTGCGCCACAAGGGCACGATCGGCGGCTCGCTCGCCAACAACGATCCGACCGCCGACTATCCGGCCGCCGTGCTCGCACTCGGTGCGACCATCGTCACCAACAAGCGCCGCCTCAAGGCCGAGGAGTATTTCCAGGGCCTGTTCTCGACCGCGCTCGAAGCCGACGAGATCATCACCAGGGTGATGTTCCCGCTGCCGAAGAAGGCCGCCTACATCAAGTTCCGCAATCAGGCCTCGCGCTACGCGCTGGTGGGAGTGTTCGTGGCGCGGCGTCCGTCGGACGTGCGCGTCGCGGTCACCGGGGCAGGCTCGGACGGCGTGTTCCGTGTCACCGCGTTCGAGGAAGCGCTGAAGAAGCGTTTCTCGTCGAAGGTGCTGGAAGGGATCGAGGTGCCGGCGGATGGCCTCAACAGCGACATCCACGGCAGCGCCGAATACCGCGCACATCTGATCGGGGTGTTGACGCGGCGCGCTATCGACGCTGCCAACGCCAAGGAGTGAGCGGACCTCACGCCTCGGCCCATATTCGGCCCGATGAGGGCGTAGCGAGACTGGCTCTTTCATGACTTCAGCGACCAATACTTCCGGTGCCTTGCCTGCATCGGTCGATGCGATGCTCGAACTCCTGACGTCGCGCGGCTACCTCGCGGAGCGGTCGCTCGCGACGGTGACCTATCTGTCGCTGCGCATGGGCCGTCCGCTGTTCCTGGAAGGCGAGGCGGGCGTCGGCAAGACCGAGATCGCGAAGGTGCTGTCGGCCGCGCTGGGGCGCAAGCTGATCCGCCTGCAATGCTACGAAGGCCTCGATGTTTCCTCCGCCGTCTACGAGTGGAACAGCGCCGCGCAGATGATCGCGATCCGGATGGCGGAGGCCGCCGGCGACACCGATCGCGAGCAGCTTTCGTCGGACATCTTCGCCGACCGCTATTTGATCAAGCGTCCGCTGCTGCAGGCGCTGGAGCCCGAGGTCGCCGGTCCGCCGGTGTTGCTGATCGACGAGCTCGACCGCGCCGACGAAGCGTTCGAAGCCTACCTCCTGGAAATCCTCAGCGACTTCCAGGTGACGATCCCCGAATTCGGCACGGTGAAGGCGCCCAGTCCGCCGATCGTCATCATCACCTCCAACCGCACCCGCGAGATCCACGACGCGCTGAAGCGGCGCTGTCTCTATCATTGGGTCGATTATCCCGCCGCGGACCGCGAACTCGCGATCGTCAAGACACGCGTGCCCGGCATCTCCGCGAAGCTGTCGCAGCAGGTGGTTCGTTTCGTGCAGGCACTGCGCAACCAGGATTTCTACAAGTCGCCGGGCGTCGCCGAGACCATCGACTGGGCCACCGCGCTGTCCGAGCTCGACGCCCGCTCGCTGACCCCGCAAGTGGTCGGCGACACGCTGGGCGCGCTGCTCAAATATCAGGACGACATTACCCGGATGCAGGGCGACACCTTGCAGAAGGTGCTGAAGGACGCGACGAGCGATTAGCTTGTCATTCCGGGTTCGCGCTTCGCACGCCCCGGAATGACGGCAGAGGCAGCAGACGATGGCCATCAATCACCTTGCCCCCGAGCGGACCGAGCAGTTCGCCGACAACGTCGTCGGCTTTGCCCGTGCGCTGCGTGCGGCGGGCATGCCGGTCGGGCCGGGCGCCGTCATCGATGCCGTGAACGCGCTCCAGGTGATCGACATCGGCAGCCGCGCCGACGTCTTCACCACCCTGGAGGCGATCTTCGTCAAGCGCCACGAGCACGCGCTGATCTTCAAGCAGGCCTTCAACCTGTTCTTCCGTGCCTCCGAGGAATGGAAGCACATGCTGGATTCGGTGCCGTTGCCGGACCAGGCCAAGAAGAAGCCGCCGGCGGCCTCGCGCCGCGTGCAGGAGGCGATGTCGCAGCCGCGCATGACCGAGACGCCGCAGCACCAGGAGCAGGATCTGCGGTTGTCGGTCTCCGACAAGGAGATCCTTCAGAAGAAGGATTTCGCGCAGATGAGCGCAGCCGAGATCGCCGAGGCGCTTCGCGCCATCGAGCGGATGCGGCTGCCGCAAGCCGAGCTTCTGACGCGCCGGCATCGGCCTGATCCGAGCGGCCTGCGTGTCGACCTGCGCCGGACGCTGCGGGCCTCCCTGCGCACCGGCGGCGACATCGTCGACATCCATCGCCTCGGGCGGATCGAGAAGCCGGCGCCGATCGTGGCGCTGCTCGATATCTCGGGTTCGATGAGCGAGTACACCCGCCTGTTCCTGCATTTCCTCCATGCCATCACCGATGCGAGGAAGCGCGTCTCGGTGTTCCTGTTCGGCACTCGGCTCACCAACGTGACCCGCGCGCTGCGTCAGCGCGATCCCGACGAGGCGTTGGCGAGCTGCTCGGCAGCGGTCGAGGACTGGGCCGGCGGCACGCGGATCTCGGCCTCGCTGCACAACTTCAACAAGCTGTGGGCGCGGCGCGTGCTGAGCCAGGGCGCCATCGTGCTGCTGATCTCGGACGGCCTGGAACGGGAGGCCGATTCCAAGCTTGCCTTCGAGATGGACCGGCTGCACCGGTCCTGCCGGCGGCTGATCTGGCTCAATCCGCTGCTCAGGTTCGGCGGCTTCGAGGCCAAGGCGCAGGGCATCAAAATGATGCTCCCGCACGTTGACGAATTCCGCCCGGTGCATAATTTGAGTTCGATCCAGGAGCTGATCACCACGCTCTCCCGGCCGCTGCCGCCGCATCACCGCAGCCTGATCCGCTCCGCAGCTTGAGAGGCCATCCATGCTCGATCGCGACGAGGATATTCTGAAGGCGGCGGAGGACTGGCAGAAGGCCGGCCGTGGCGTCGCGCTTGCTACCGTGGTGGAGACCTGGGGTTCGGCGCCGCGCCCGGCGGGCTCGAGCCTCGTCATCAACGACGAGGGGACCTTCCTCGGCTCGGTCTCCGGCGGCTGCGTCGAGGGTGCCGTGGTCACCGAGGCGATGGACGTGATTGAGAGCGGCAAGCCGAAGATGCTGGAGTTCGGCGTGGCCGACGAGACCGCCTGGAATGTTGGGTTGTCCTGCGGCGGCACCATCCGCGTCTTCGTCGAGAAGGTCGGCTAGCCGTGAAGCTCGAGATCCTGCATGAACTCAACGCCGAGCGCGCCGCGCGCCGGCCGGCGATCCTGGTGACGGACACCGGGAACGGCGAGCAGCGCCTCGTGAAGGCCAAGGATTTCGCAGGCGATCCGCTGCGCGCCGAGCTCGAGAAGCAGCTTCGCATGGGCAAGAGCGCCAATGTCGAGATCGGCGACAGGAAGTTCTTCCTCAACGTCTACGCGCCGACCGCCAAGCTCGTCATCATCGGCGCCGTCCATATCAGCCAGGCGCTGGCGCCGCTGGCCCGTTCGCTCGGTTATGACGTCACCGTGGTCGATCCCCGTACCGCCTTCGCAAGCCCCGAGCGCTTCCCCGACATTCCGCTGGTGGCCGAATGGCCCGACACGGCGTTGCCGCCGCTCAATGTCGATGCCTACACCGCCTTCGTCGCGGTGACGCACGACCCGAAGATCGATGATCCCGCGCTGCTGCATGCCTTCGAGCGCAACTGCTTCTACATCGGCGCGCTGGGCTCGCGGAAGACGCATGCCAAGCGCGGCGACCGGTTGCGGGCGCAGGGCGCGAAGGACAGCGACATCGCGCGCATCCATGCGCCGATCGGTCTTGCGATCGGCGCGGTGTCGCCGTCCGAGATCGCGGTGTCGATCATGGCCGAGATCACGGCGGTGCTCCGCCTGCCTCCCAAGGAAAAAGAAGAAGCGGCATGAAGTTCGGCCCGGCGAGCCCCAAGGATGCGATCGGCGGGGTGACCGTCCACACCCTGCGCCAGGGACCGCTGGTGCTGAAGAAAGGCACGACGATCGGCGCCGCCGAGGTCGAGGCGCTGACGCGCGCCGGCATCAAGGATGTCGTGGTGGTGCGCATGGAGGAGGGCGACGTCTCCGAGGACGTCGCGGCCGCCGGCATCGCGCTTGCCGTCGGCGGCGAGGGCATCCATGTCGAGCGCGCCTTCACCGGCCGCGCCAATCTGTTCGCAGCGGGCCCGGGCGTGCTGGTGATCGACCGCGCCGCGGTCGACCGCATCAACAACATCGACGAGGCCATCACTTTCGCCACGCTCCCCGCCTTCAAGCCGGTGGTCGAGGGCGAGATGGTCGGCACCGTCAAGATCATCCCGTTCGGCGTCGAGGGCGCCTTGCGCGATGCCGCGGTGAAGGCCGCAGGTCGCGATGTGCTGAAGATCGCGCCTTACGTCATCAAGCGGGTGGGCGTGGTCTCGACGCTGCTTCCCGGCCTGTCCTCCAAGGTGGTCGACAAGACGCTGCGCGTCACCGCCGAGCGGCTTGCGCCGGCCGGTGCCGGCATCATCGCCGAGCGGCGGGTCCAGCACGAGGAACGCGCGCTGTCGGAGGCGATCAAGGAGCTGCTTGGGCTCGGCGCCGAACTCGTGATCGTGTTCGGGGCTTCCGCGATCGCCGACCGTCGCGACGTGATCCCGGCGGCCGTCACCGGGATCGGCGGCAAGATCGAGCATTTCGGCATGCCGGTCGATCCCGGCAATCTTCTGCTCATTGCGCACGCCGGCGGCGTGCCGGTGCTGGGTGCGCCCGGGTGCGCGCGTTCGCCGGTCGAGAACGGCTTCGACTGGGTGTTGATGCGGCTGCTCGCCGGCATCGAGGTGACGCGTTCCGAGCTGATGGGCATGGGCGTCGGCGGCCTGCTGATGGAGATCGTGACGCGGCCGCAGCCGCGCGCCAAGCCGGAGACCGAGGGCAACAGCCAGGTCGCGGCCATCGTGCTCGCGGCGGGACGTTCGACCCGGATGGGCGGCCCGAACAAGCTGCTCGCCGAACTCGACGGCAAGAAGCTGGTGCGGATCGCGACCGAGCAGGCGCTGGCCTCGAAGGCCTCCGAAGTGATCGTCGTCACCGGCCATCAGACCGAGCTGGTCGAGCAGGCGTTGCGCGGCCTGAAGGTGAGGTTCGTCAAGAACCCGGATTTCGCCGGCGGCATCGCGAGCTCGGTCAAGGCCGGTATCGCGGCCGTGCCGGAGAGTTGCGACGGCGCCGTGGTCTGCCTCGGCGACATGCCGCTGATCGATGCCGGGCTGATCGACCGCCTCATCGACGGCTTCGCGCCGGAGCGCGGCAATCTCATCGTGGTGCCTGTCAGCGAAGGTCGCCGCGGCAATCCCGTGTTGTGGTCGCGCCGCTTCTTCAAGGAGCTGATGACGCTCGACGGCGATGTCGGCGCACGCCACCTGATCGCCAGGCACGCCGAGGCGGTCGCCGAAGTGCCGGTGAATGGCGAAGGCGCCTTCCTCGACATCGACACGCCGCAGGCCCTCGAAGCGGCGCGCCGCGGATGACGATGCCGTAGGGTGGGCACAGGCGCGCCGCGCCGTGCCCACCATTTCGCCATGCGCTGATCTGCAATTGGTGCGCGGGCTTCGCTTGCCCACCCCACGGTATTCTCGAATCCTCGCTCTCAATTCCTCATGGTGAGGAGGCGCGAAGCGCCGTCTCGAACCATGCCGGCACCACTCCTGCGCGAACCATCCTTCGAGACGACGCGCCGCGCGGTTTCCTCACGATGAGGTCCGAGCGAACCGGCACTTCCTCATCCGGCGATTTCAACTACCCGTTCACCATCTGGAAACGACCGCCGCTTACAGTCGCGGCCACCTGCCTTGGGGGGAGGGGTTTTTCCATGGCTTCGAACGTCGTCGCGCGCCGTTGCGCGATGTTTTTCTTTGCGCTGTCGGTGTGTGTCGCCGGCGCGCGGTATGTCACCCAGGCCCACGCGGCCGGCGCGTTTTCTGTCGGCAAATGCGGCGCCTACGGCCAGGCCTTCGATTACGGTGCCGAGCACGAGGCCCGCGTCGCGGCGCAGAAGCAGTGCAAGGGCGAGTGCACCACCGTGACGATGAAGCGCGCTTGCGCGGCGATGTCGGTCGACATGGCGAACCCCTGCGGCGCCTACGGCTATGCCGTGAAGCCGAAGATATCGGCGTCGCTCAATGCCGCCACGCGCGAATGCTACAAGTACGGCGGCAAGGAATGCGTGATCCGGGCATGGGCCTGCGACGCCAAGGGTTGATTTTCGGCTCTGTCATTTCCGGGCGCGCGTAGCGCGACCTGTGGTGCGCAATCGCGCAGCTGAGAATTTCATGCAACAATCTCCGGATTCCGGGCCTGCGCCCGACGGCGCATCCCGGAATGACCATTTGTGGAGACATGCATGCAGTTCGATACCAAGATCGCCGTCGTGATCCGCACCGATCTTCAGGCCTGGCAGAAGCTCAACGTTGCCTCGTTTCTCACCAGCGGCATCGCGGCGGCCTTTCCGGAATGCATAGGCGAGCCCTATGAGGATGCCTCCGGCACGAAATATCACCCGCTGATCGGCCAGCCGATCCTGATCTACGGTGCCGACGGTCCGGCACTGTCGCGCGCGCTCGATCGTGCGCTGACGCGTAACGTCATGGCGGCGGTCTATACCGAGGACATGTTCAAGACCACGCATGATGCCGCCAATCGCGAGGCGGTGAAGGCGGTCGCGCGCACTGATCTCAATCTCGTCGGCATCGCGATGCGCGCCGAGCGCAGGGTGATCGACAAGATCGTCGACGGTTTGAAGTTCCATAGCTGACGCCCGCGCGTCCTGGCGCGGCGGCGTCACGACCGCGTGATGATGGCCCCTGCGGCGGATAAACCTGCGCTTCTTTGACTCCAATCAAGGGAGCCTCCTGCGGTATCTCTAGTCTGCCTTCTGTATTGCAACGGAGCAGACAGATGCCGACCATGAAAGCCGCCGTCGTCGGACAATTCGGCAAGCCGCTGGTGATCGAGGATGTGCCGGTGCCGCAGCCCGGTCCCGGCGAGGTTCTGGTCAAGGTGAAGGCGTGCGGCGTCTGCCACACCGATCTGCATGCGGCGTCCGGCGACTGGCCGGTGAAGCCGGTCCCGCCCTTCATCCCCGGGCATGAGGCCGCCGGCATCGTCGCAGCGCTCGGGCCCGGCGTGAGAAACCTGAAGGTGGGAGACGCGGTCGGTGTCGCCTGGCTGCACGACGCCTGCATGTCCTGCGAATATTGCGAGACCGGCTGGGAGACGCTGTGCGAGCACCAGCACAACACCGGCTACAGCGTGAACGGCGGCTTTGCCGAATATGTCGTCGCCTCGGCGGCGTTTGCGGCGAGGCTTCCCGCGACGATCGATTTCGCCGCCGTGGCGCCGATCCTGTGCGCCGGCGTCACCACCTACAAGGGCCTGAAGGAGACGGACGCGCGGCCCGGCGAGTGGGTCGCGATCTCGGGCGTCGGCGGGCTCGGCCATGTCGCGATCCAGTACGCCAAGGCGATGGGGTTCAAGGTCGCGGCGATCGACATCGCCGAGGACAAGCTGAAGCTCGCGCGCGAGACCGGCGCCGATCTCGCGGTCAACGCGCTCGCCGCCGATGCGGTGGACGAGGTGGTGGCAGGGACCGGCGGCGGGGCGCACGGCGTGCTGGTGACGGCGGTCTCGACCTCCGCGTTCGCGCAGGCGCTGCAGATGGTGCGCCGGAAGGGCACCGTCAGCCTCGTCGGCCTGCCGCCGGGCGAATTCCCGACGCCGATCTTCGACGTCGTGCTCAAGCGCATCACCGTGCGCGGCTCCATCGTCGGCACGCGCCGCGATCTCGACGAGGCCATTGCCTTCGCGGCCGACGGCAAGGTGAAGGCCGAGGTCGCCAGGGTGCCGCTCGCCGAGATCAACAACGTCTTCGAGCGGATGAAGGCCGGCAAGATCGACGGCCGCGTGGTGCTCGATTTCGGCTGAAGCGTTTTCGAGCGAAGGGAATACCAGTTCGCCTCGGGAAACGCGTTGATGCAACAGTCCAGCGCCTCACGCCGGCGGCATGCCGGCGAATTTCGGCAGGCTGGGATCGAGATGATCCCAGCCATATCCGCGCGCGGCATAGGTGACCGCCTGCGGCTGATAGCGGGCGGGCTCGTCGAGGCTCGCCACACGGATGGTGAAGATGTCGGGCATCGCCGCGAAGGTCATGTACACGGGCAGGCCGCAGACCGGACAGAATCCGCGCGTCTTCAGATTGCCGCTGTCGCCGACCATGTCCCAGTGACTTGCTTCGCCCGTCAATGTCACGCCGGCGCGCGCGAAGGTCATGTACGAGCCGTGGCCGCTGCCGCTTTCCCGCTGGCAATCCCGGCACTGGCAGTGATTGCTGAAGAGGGGCTCACCGGTGATCGAATAGCGGATCGCGCCGCAGGCGCAGCCGCCGGTAAAGGGCTTGGTCATCGCGCTGTCTCCCGTTCACTCTTCGCCGCTGATCTCGTCGAGCTGCCTGACGACCTTCTTCCACCCGCCGCTCATGATGGTGTAGGCCGAGTCGTTCCTGGGCAGGACGAAGCCCGCATGAACCAGGCGGATCCGCGTGCCGGCTTCGACCGGGGTGAGGGACCATGTCACGACCGTATCGAGCGGCGCGCCGTAGCCGGTGTTGCGGGCATCGCCACCCTTCCAGGCGTAGACGAGACGCCTGAAGGCCACGACCTCCAGAACCCTGCAATGGATCACGCCATCCCAGTTGCCGCCCGGCGTGGTCTGGAACGTGAAGGCGTTGCCTTCGACGGCCTCGAAGCCGGTCGGCGGCATCAGCCAGCGCCCGATCAATTGCGCGCTGGTCAGCGCCTTCCAGATCGTCTCGGCCGTGTGAGGGAAGACCTCGTCGATGACAATGTCCCTGGTCTCGGCTTTCAACTCGGCTGCACTCACGGATCGATCTCCTTCAAGAGGTCACGCAGGTTCTGGAAGCGCTCGCGCCAGAAGACGCCGTAATGGTCCATCCATTCGACCAGCGGCTCGAGGCCCTGCGGCGCGGCGCGGTAATAGACGTTGCGGCCCTCGGCGCGCTCGGCGACGAGGCCGGCCTGCTTCAGCGACTTCAGGTGCTGCGAGATCGCGCCCTGGGTCACGCCGCTGCCGCGCGTCAGTTCGGCGACGCTGATCTCCTTGCTGTCGAAGACCCGCTCGAAAACCGCGCGGCGGGTCGGGTCGGCGAGGGCGCGCATCACGGTGGTGACGGAGTTTGGAATGGCTTCGATCATGATTTTTAAATTAGCGATCGCTAATCAATTAGTCAATGCTAATGCATTGCGATCGGCTTCTCGCCCGTTGCCTCTCCTCTTCATGGATTGATTATGACTGACTAGTCAGTCATAAATTGATGATGTCGAAGAAGCCCACCAAATCCGCGACGCCTTCTGCCGTCAGCCATGTGCCCGAGGCGACCGGGCAGGCGCCTGCCTCGAGCCGGGCCACACGCGCGGCCGAGCGGCGCGCCGCGATCGTGGACGCCGCGATGGAAGAGTTCATCTCGCGCGGCTTCGCCGCAACCCGGCTCGACGACATCGCCAAGCGCGCGGGCGTCGCCAAGGGCACCATCTATCTGCACTTCAAGGACAAGGAATCGATGTTCGAGGAGCTGGTCCGCACCGTGATCGTGCCGGTGGTGGAGCGCCTCACGTCGCTGCCGCCGCCGACCGGCTCGGTGCGCGACCTCGTCGAGACCTTCGCGGGCAACTTCCTGAAAGAGGTCGTCGGCACCCGGCGCGGCGATCTCGTGCGGCTGATCGTGGCGGAGGGGCCGCGTTTTCCGTCGGTGGCCGATTTCTACTACCGCGAGGTCGTCTCGCGCGGAATCGCCGGCATGCGCGCGCTGATCGAACTTGGCATCGCCCGCGGCGAGATCCGCGACAAGGACCTCGCGCGCTATCCGCAGATCCTGGTCGCGCCGGCGATGATCGCGGTGATCTGGCAGAGCCTGTTTGCGCGTCACGCGCCACTCGATGCGCAGGAGATGCTGCGCGTCCATCTCGATCTGATCTTTGGCGAACGGAGGACGACATGAGGTCGTCGCAAACCATCTCTCACCTCGTCCTGAGCAGCGCGGAACGCGCGTCCCGGAAGACGAAGGCCCGGCTGTTGTCCGTCGCCCTTCGCGGCGCGCGTCTCGCCCGCCTCGGGGCAGGGGATCGACGGCATGGGCTTACGCGGGCGATCCTGAAATTCGCATTGGTCGCCGCGCTCGCGACGGGTCTCGCCGGCTGCAACGAGAAGCGCAATCCCGGTTTCCAGGGCTGGGTCGAGGCCGACATGATCTTCGTCAGCCCGGACGAAGCGGGCCGGGTGACCAAGCTCAACGTACGTGAGGGCGACAAGGTTAAGGTCGGCGATGCCCTCTATTCCGTCGATGACGATCTTCAGCTCGCCGATCTCAACCAGAACAAGGCGACGCTGGCGAACGCCCAGCAGACCTATGACCGCGCGGCATCGCTGAGCAAGACGGGCTCGGGTACGCAGGCCAGCCTCGATTCCGCCGTCTCCGCCCTGCGGGTGGCGGAAGCGCGGGTGGCGACGTCGGAGACGCGGATGGCGCGGCGCAAGGGCTTCGCACCGGTCGCCGGCACCATCCAGCAGATCTATTTCCGCGAGGGCGAGATGGTCGCGGCGCAGCGCCCGGTGCTCTCGATCATGCCGCCCGGCAACATGAAGCTGCGTTTCTTCGTGCCGGAGACCGAACTGCCGAGGCTCGCGATCGGCGACCAGGTGCGGGTCACCTGCGACAACTGCGCGGCCGATCTCACCGCGAAGATCTATTTCATCGCGACGACGGCCGAATATACCCCCCCTGTGATCTACAGCCTCGATGAGCGCAGCAAGCTCGTCTATCTGATCCAGGCCAGGCCGTCCCGGCCGGATGCCTTGCGCGTCGGCCAGCCGATCAGCGTCTATCTCGATCCCAAGACGCCGGTGGCGGACAAGCGATGAGCGGCGCGCCCCGCAACGGCATCGCGATCGACGTCAAGGGCCTGACGAAATCGTTTGGCGGCCGCGAGGTCGTGCACGATTTGTCGATGCAGGTGAAGCGCGGCTCGATCTACGGCTTCCTCGGCCCCAACGGCTCGGGCAAGACCACGACGATCCGCATCCTCTGCGGCCTGCTCACGCCCGACAGCGGCGAGGGCACCTGCCTCGGCTACGACATCCGCAGGGATGCCGAGAAGATCAGGCGCCAGGTCGGCTACATGACCCAGCGCTTCAGCCTCTATCAGGACCTCTCGGTGCGAGAGAACCTCGAATTCGTGGCGCGGCTCTATGGTCTGGTCGATGCCCGCGGTGCGGCGCGCGACATGATCAAGCGGCTCGGATTGACCGGGCGCGAGGAACAGCTCGCGGGCGAGCTTTCGGGTGGCTGGAAGCAGCGGCTGGCGCTCGGGGCCTGCACGCTGCCCAATCCGCAACTGCTGCTGCTCGACGAGCCGACCGCCGGCGTCGATCCGAAGGCGCGGCGCGACTTCTGGAACGAGATCCACGCGCTCGCGGCCGATGGTCTCACCGTGCTGGTCTCCACCCACTACATGGACGAGGCCGAGCGCTGCCACGAGATCGCCTACATCGCCTACGGCCATCTGCTGGCGCACGGCACGGTGGACGAGGTGATCGCGAAATCCGCGCTGACGACCTATACCGTGACCGGTGAAGACCTGAACGGCCTCACGGCCGCGCTCACCGGCAAGCCCGGCGTCGACATGGTGGCGCCGTTCGGCACCTCGCTGCACGTCTCCGGCCGCGATGCCGGAGCGCTCGAGGCGAGCATCGCGCCGTGGCGCGACAGGAGCGGCCTGCACTGGCAGAAATCGTCGCCCTCGCTTGAGGACGTGTTCATCGAGCTGATGGGCCGGTCGAAAGACAATTTCCAATGACCGCCCTCGATCATCCCGCGCCTGCGCACGAGTCCCGTGAGCGCTTCGGCTTCTGGAAGCGCTCCTATGCGATGCTGATCAAGGAGTTCATCCAGCTCAAGCGCGATCGCGTCTCGTTCGCGATGATCGTGATGCTGCCGGTGATGCAGCTCTTGCTGTTCGGTTATGCCATCAACACCACGCCGCGCAATCTGCCGAGCGCGGTGCTGCTGCAGGAGGACAGCGATCTCGCGCGCTCGGTGCTGAAGGCGCTGGAAAACACCGCCTATTTTCGCTTCATCTACGAGGTGCACGACGTCGACGATTTCGACAATCTCCTCAAGTCCGGCAAGGTGCTGTTCGGCGTCGAGATCCCGCGCGGCTTCGAGCGCGCGGTCCGGCGCGGCGAAAAGCCGGCGCTGCTGGTCGCGGCCGATGCCACCGATCCGGTGGCGGCGAGCGCAGCGCTCGGCTCGCTCGGCATGATCGTGCAGACCGCGCTCGCGCACGATCTCTATATCGGCGATCCCCCGGAGATGCCGTTCGAGATCCGGGCCCATGCGCGCTACAATCCGGCGGCGTCCTCCGTGCTCAACATCGTGCCGGGCCTCGTCGGCACCATTCTCACCATGACCATGCTGATCTTCACCTCGCTCTCGGTCACCCGTGAGATCGAGCGCGGCACCATGGAGGCCCTGTTGTCGATGCCGATCAAGCCGGTCGAGGTGATGTTCGGCAAGATCATCCCCTACGTGCTGGTCGGCTTCATCCAGGCTTCCCTGATCATCGGCATCGGTGTGCTCCTGTTCGGCGTGCCCGTGCTGGGAAATCTGTTCCTGCTGGCGCTGCTCTCGACGCTGTTCATCACGACCAATCTGTCGATCGGCTACACGATCTCGACGCTGGTGCAGAACCAGCTCCAGGCCATGCAGATGTCGATGATGTTCTTCCTGCCGAGCATCCTGCTCTCCGGATTCATGTTTCCGTTCGCCGGCATGCCGGTCTGGGCGCAATATATCGGCGAATGCCTGCCGCTGACCCATTATCTGCGCATCGTCCGGGCCATCATGCTGAAGGGCGCGACCATGCAGAATTTGCGCTTCGACACCCTGGCGCTGGCGGCTCTGATGCTGGTCGCGATGACCATCGCCGTGACGCGCTTCCGCCGCACGCTGGATTGAGGCTCGATATTCGGGGATCGGGGTCGTCTCGAAGGCCGGCTGCTGGCGAGCTTCTCGCCACGTTTTTCCTCATATGCGATAGTCCTGGTAACCAAAGGGGGAGAGATGGTCCGCTTTGCGAGCAGGAAAGACCGACAGCATGCCGTCCTGTCGGAGGAGTTCGAGCGCGAACTGACCCGGGAAGTGCTGCGCACCGAGTTGTTGCGGGTACGGGCCCTGATCATGACGGGCTGCGTCATGGCTCTGTTTCTGACGGTGATCCACCTCGTCGATCCCGCTGCCGTGGGGCAGGTCTGGCGCGGCGCGGAGGGGCTCGCCGAGTTCTACGGCGTCCTCGCCGGCTTCATCCTGTTCGAGGTCTGGGTTCACTCCCAGATCAGGAAGAACCTCCGCCTCGACCGGGATCTCCCGGTGGTGCGGCGCTATATCGGCGCCTTGATCGAGACGTCACTGCCGACGGTGATCCTCATCCTGCAGATCCGGACCATCGGCGCGAGCCAGGCGCTCGGTTATGCCGTGCCGTTGATCTATTTCATCTTCATCATTCTCTCGACCCTGCGGCTCGATTTCTGGCTGTCCACCTTCACCGGCTTCGTCGCCGCGGCCGAGCTGCTCGCGATCGCGATGGTCTACGACTCCTCCAGCGGCATCGGCGAGCCGCAGACCTATTTCCATGCCGTCCGCAGCATCATCATCCTGATCTGCGGCGTGCTCGCGGGCTCCGTCGGCGCCCAGCTCCGTCGCCAGTTTTCCGCGAGCATCGCCGCCGCGACCGCGCGCGATCGGGTGACCAATCTGTTCGGTCAGCATGTCTCGCCGCAGGTGGTGGAACGGTTGATGGCGGAGGGGACGGCCGCGACCGGCGACGTTCGCCGCGTGGCCGTGATGTTCGTCGATTTCCGCGGCTTCACGGCCGGCGCGCAATCGCGCACACCGCAGGAGGTCGTGGACCGGCTCGACGGCGCCTTCGCCGTGCTGGTCGATATCCTCGACCGTCAGGGCGGCATCGTGAACAAATTTCTCGGTGACGGCTTCCTCGCTCTGTTCGGCGCGCCGCTGGAGGCCTCGGACGCCGCGCATCGCGCTGTCGCTGCGGGCCGCGAGATGCTGACCGCGATGGACCGCATCAACGCGCAGACGAGCTGGCCGCTTCGGATCGGCATCGGCATCCATTTCGGCGAGGTCGTCGCCGGCAATATCGGTTCGCCGCGGCGCAAGGAATATACGGTCATCGGCGATACCGTGAACTTCGCGTCGCGGCTGGAGGCGCTGAACAAGGAGTTCGGCTCGCAGCTCCTGATCTCGGCTGCCGTGCGCGAGGCGCTTGGAGAGGACGGCGGCGATGCGGTGGCGCTCGGCCAGGTCGCTGTGCGCGGCTATGAGCAGCCGGTCGCGGTGTTTCAGCTCGGCTAGGGTTCCTTCAGGCGAAGCTCGCGCGTCGGTGAAGGCGCGTGATGAAATATCGGCCGCCGCTTTCCGCTCTTGCACTCTGGAGGCCGAAATATCGGCTTTCGTTTGTCTCGCGGAGAAAACCCATGACCCGATTGACCCTCGTCTCTGTCGCCCTGATCGCCGCCGCCGTCTATCAGATGCAGGCCGCAGCCGCGCGCGACGCGGCCCCGCGCCGTGCCGTTGCCCACGCTACGGCCGATTGCGTCAGGGCTCCGGCGGAGGGCGCGTTCGCCTCTGCGCCCTACAAGGAGCCGCCCTGCATGCCGAAGACCATGAATTGACGCATGACCAGGTGAGGCCGGATCGGCGCGATCCGCCGTCCGGTCTCGCGCGCCGCGCATGCGGGTCGTCCCTGCGATGGTTTGCAAACTCGATACCTGATTGCTCCGAATGCTCCGAGTATTGGACATGACGAGCGATGTCGCCGGCTTGTAGGATGCTCGCCGATGCAGTCGGTCGCGGCTGCAATGTGCAGAGGAAGCCAGCGATGCAGCGACGCTACATCACCGTCGACGTGTTCACGGACCGCGCCTTCGGCGGCAATCCGCTCGCCGTGGTGCTCGACGCCGGGGGACTGTCGACGGCGCAGATGCAGGCGATCGCCACCGAGTTCAACTATTCGGAGACGACCTTCGTGTTGCCGCCGCGCGACAAGTCGAATGATGCGGAGGTGCGCATCTTCACGCCGGTCAGGGAGCTTCCTTTCGCGGGGCATCCCAATGTCGGCACGGCCTTCGTGCTGGCAACGCTCGCGAAAGAGCCGAAGCCGCGGCTGCTGTTCGAGGAGAAGGCGGGAATCGTGCCGGTCGACATCGTGCGGGAGCAGGGCCGGGTGGTGAGCACCGAGCTCACCGCGCCGCAGCCCTTGGCGCGGCTGTCGCAATTGTCGGCGGCCGAGGCCGCAAGCTGCATCTCGCTCCACGCGGACGACGTCAAGGTCGATCGCCATGCGCCTGAGGTCGTCGGTGTCGGTACCCCATTTCTGGTGATGGAGCTGCATTCGCGCGATGCGTTGAAGCGGGCGAGGCCAGATGCGGCGGCCTTCGGCCATGTGTTTCCGCGCGACGGCGCCTTCGCGGCGTGGTTCTACACGCGCGACGTGCCCGCAGCTGAAGCGCCGTGCGAGCGGCAGGCGCGGATGTTCATGCGCGGCACCGGCGGCCTCGCCGAGGATCCCGCGACCGGCAGCGCCACCGTCGCCGCCGCGGCGCTGTTCGCCGATCTCGATCCCATGCGGGACGGCGAATTGAAGCTCACGGTCGGGCAGGGGTTCGACATGGGACGGCCCAGCATCCTGTTGACGCGCGTGCGCAAACAGGACGGCAGGATCGTCTCCGCCCATGTCGGCGGCAACTGCGTGCAGATGATGGAAGGAACGTTCCGGCTCGGCGGTGAGGGGTGAGTCCTCGGTTGGTCGGAGCGCACTTTCTCCGTCCGTCGTTCCGGACGTGACGAAGTCACGCGCCCGGAATCCATTTTTCTGCCAACCTGGAGCCTGATGGAGTCGCTGATGCGCAATTGCGCATCATAGCTCGCGCTACGCGTACCGGAATGACGAGACGGGAGTTGTAGATTGAAGTCCGACGCGTGCCTCCGGAGGCGCGCTACGCCTGCCGTCCCGCCAGATTGGTGATCGCCACGCCGTCGCGCTCCTCGATGATCTCGGCGATCATGTGACGATGGCAGTGGGTATGGTCCCGCTCGTAGCAGAGCAGGCAGACCGGGCCGGCCTTCTTCACCAGTGCCGAGAGTTCGTCCATCTGTTCTTTCGCCTGCGGAGTCTTCAGGTGCCTGGAAAAGATCTTTTCCAGCACATCGTACTGGCCGCTGCGGGCGGCGAGACGCCCGTCCTTGGGCGTGCCGAGGGCGGCGAGATGGACATAGGCAATGCCACGCTCGTCGAGGCCCGCCGAAAGCTGGTTCTTGGAAAAGCCTGGCCGCCGCGACGAGGTTACCGCGCGCACGTCGACCACGAGCTTGACGCCGGCCCGCTCCAGTTCGTCCAGCACGGCCTTGGGCGGCGTCTGCTCATAGCCGATGGTGAACAGCTTCTTCGCCCTGGCCATGGATCACCTCTGGACGCGTTGTCATGCCCGGGCGCGTCCCGGGCATCCTCGTTCTTCGGACCGGAGCAACCGTGCTGAAGCTTAAATTGCCGGGCGCGCACGTCATGGACGATCGCCTCGTTCAACTCACCCTTGCGATCAGCTCCATGGCGCCGGCCGGCGCGCGCACCTTTCCCTCGTGGATGACGTAGGCGAAGACGTCGCGCGGCTCCTTCTTCGGCTTGGCCTTGTCGACTTTCGGCAGATCGCCGGGCTCGCCGCCATCGGCCCAGGCCTGAAACCGCTTGCTCCAGGCATCGAGCTCCTTCGGCGGGTAGCAGGTCTTGATCTCGTCATTGCCCTTCTGCAGCCGCGCATAGACGAAATCGCCGGCGACGTCGGCGATCGCGGGATATTTGCCGTGCTCGGCGAACACCACCGGTGTCTCGAATTCGCGGATCAGCGCGACGAAATCCGGCGTGCAGAAACTGTCGTGGCGGACCTCGACGACATGGCGCAGCGCGCGTCCCTCGAGCTTGCGCGGCAGCAGTTCGAGGAATTTGCCGAAATCGGCGCCGTCGAACTTCTTGGTCGGCGCGAACTGCCACAGCACCGGGCCGAGATGGTCGCCGAGCTCCAGCACGCCGGAATCATAGAACCGCTTGATGGAATCGCCGGCCTCGGCGAGCACCCGGCGATTGGTCGCGAAGCGCGGCCCCTTCACCGAGAACACGAAACCCGCGGGCACCTCGCTCGCCCATTTGCGAAAGCTCTCCGGTTTCTGCGAGCCGTAATAGGTGCCGTTGATCTCGATCGATGTCAGCTTCGAGGCGGCGTAGGACAGTTCCTTCGCCTGCGTGAGCTTCTCCGGATAGAAGACGCCGCGCCAGGGCTCGAAGGTCCAGCCGCCGATGCCGATGAAGATGTTGCCGGATGTCTTGGACACGGTTTTTGCTTTGGCCACGGGAAGATCTCGCATCGACGAGGAGGAGAGGGAGTTCATCCTAGTCAAACGAGATGTGATTGGCCAGTTGCCCTGTCCCGTCTAAGCTCTCCGCCGGGATCTGCGAACAAGGAGAACAAGAATGCGGATGCTGATGATGGGAGCGGCGCTTGCCATGATGACATCTGCCGCCATGGCGGATGACGATGATATGCGGGGCGCGCAGAAGCTCGCCATTCAGGGCCGCGACGACTATTGGCATTGTCTGGCGCGGGAATATTCGCGCGACAGCAATCAGGGCCTGTCGGAACAGGATTTCAGCCGTTCGGTCGCCGGTGCCTGTCCGTCGGAGCGGCAATATTATCGCGTGGCGCTGCTCGACTATCTGACGACGCAATATCCCAACATCGATTCCGGTGCTCATCTCGCCACTGCGAACAGGGCCGTGGAGGCGGCGCAGAAGGACATCGTGACGGCCTTCGTCAAGCACCGGCCGCCGGTCAAGTAAGGAATGGAAGAGGGCCGTTGGCGAGCAGGTCGGAAAGCCCGACGTCCTCGTTCGCGGCTCGCCATGCGCCATTTGCCGCTCGATGGGGGCTCTTCCAGCTCCGCAATCATCCATGATAACACTGAGCCTGTCTGGAACAGGGATTGGCGCGCATGTCGTCTGAGTCGGTAGGTGGCATTCTGGGCGCGATCGTCGCTGCGATCGTGCTGGCGGTCGCCGTCATCTTTGGGCCGATCGGCCAGTACGGAAAGCCACCGAAGCCCGCCAAGGTCGAGCCTGCGCCGGCCGCAGCCCCCGCTGCCCCGGCCGCGCCTGCGCCGCGAGGGCCGGTGATCCGGGAAGTGCCGAACCAGTAGGGCTTAGAATCGGGTTTTGGGCCCCTTGCGGAGGCCGTTCCTCGTTCCTATCTAGCCTGTAACGGCGACGTTGAGCGATGAGTTCCGGCGCTGGGACGACCTTGGAATAGCTCAGGCCAGCGCCGGATGTACGCGCAGCCCGCCGTTCCGGGGTCGTTGGCATTTTTGGGCCTGTTTTGGGCCGTTCCCCAGAGAACCCCGGCTTGGCATCGCAGGACGCGGCAGATATACGCTGCCGTCATGAATGAAGCGATCAGACCGGGCCCCGGCGGTCCGCCTCAGCCCCCGCAGGCCGGTTCTCCGTCGCCGGAACTGTCGGTCGTCGTCCCGACCTTCAATGAGCGCGACAACGTCATGGTGCTGTACCGGCGCCTGGAGGCGACGCTCGCCGGGATCGCCTGGGAGGTCGTGTTCGTCGACGACAATTCCCCTGACGGCACCTGGGACGTGGTGCGCGCGCTGGCCCAGCGCGACAGCCGCGTGCGCTGCATCCGCCGCATCGGCCGCCGCGGTCTGTCGGGCGCCTGCATCGAGGGCATCCTGGCCTCGAGCGCGCCTTACGCGGCGGTGATCGACGCCGATCTCCAGCACGACGAGACGCAATTGCCGAAGATGCTGGCGCTGCTCGCCAACGGCGAGGCCGAGCTGGTCGTCGGCAGCCGTTACATCGAGGGCTACAAGACCGAGGGCTTCAACAAGCAGCGCGCCGGCGCCAGCGCGCTCGCCACCGAAGTGGCCAGGAAAGCCCTGCGTGTCGAGATCGCCGATCCCATGAGCGGCTTCTTCATGATCCGCCGCGACCGTTTCGAGCAACTGGCGCCGAAGCTTTCGGTGCACGGCTTCAAGATCCTGCTCGACGTCGTCGCGACCGCGCGCGGCGGTTTGCGTGCCGTCGAAATTCCCTACACGTTCGGCGCCCGCCAGCACGGCGAGAGCAAGCTGGATTCCATGGTCGCGCTGGATTTTCTCGGCCTCGTGCTGGCGAAATTGACCAACGACGTCGTCTCGCTGCGCTTCATCCTGTTCGCGATGGTCGGCGGCATCGGCCTCGTGGTGCACCTGACGACGCTGTTCATCGCACTCCAGCTGTTCAAGGCGCCGTTCGCGGAGGCGCAGGCCTCGGGCGCCCTCGTCGCGATGACCACGAATTTCGTCCTCAACAACTTCCTCACCTATCGCGACCAGCGGCTGAAGGGCTTTGCGATCCTGCGCGGCCTGATCGCGTTCTACATCGTGTGCAGCGTCGGCCTGCTCGCCAATGTCGGCGTCGCCTTCTCGGTCTACGACCAGGAGCCGATCTGGTGGCTCGCCGGTCTTGCCGGCGCGCTGATGGGCGTGGTGTGGAATTACGCGATGTCCGGACTGTTCGTCTGGCGCAAGAAGTAGCGCGCCGAGGAATCTGGCATGGGCGGGGCTGACGCGCGGATCGTCCGCAACACGGCGCTGGTGATCCTCGCGCTGGTCGGCCTGCGGCTGGTGGCGGCGGCTTTCACGCCGATCACCTTCGACGAAGCCTATTACTGGATGTGGTCGCGAAATCTGGCGGGCGGTTATTACGACCACCCGCCGATGGTCGCCTACGTGATCCGCGCCGGCACCATGATCGCCGGCGATACCGAGCTCGGCGTCCGCCTGGTCTCGATCCTGCTCGCGCTGCCGATGAGCTATGCGGTCTATCGCTCGGCCGCGATCCTGTTCGGCGGCGCGCGTGTCGCCGCGACCAGCGCCATCCTGCTCAACGTCACGCTGATGGCCGCCGTCGGCACGCTGATCGTGACGCCGGATGCGCCGCTGCTGGTCGCCTCCAGCTTCGTGCTGTTCTTCCTCGCCAAGGTCTTGGAGACCGGGCGCGGCGCCTGGTGGCTCGCGGCCGGCGCGGCGGTCGGCACGGCGCTGCTGTCGAAATACACCGCGATGTTCTTCGGCCCGGCGATCCTGATCTGGCTCGCGGCGGTCCCGAAGCTGAGGCGCTGGTTTCTGTCGCCCTGGCCCTATCTCGGCGGCATCGTCGCATTCGCGTTGTTCTCGCCGGTGATCCTCTGGAATGCGGACCACCAATGGGTCTCGTTCGCAAAGCAGCTCGGCCGCGCCAGGATCGAGGACTTCCGCCCGGTCTACATCGCCGAGCTGATCCCGACCCAGATCGCGTTCGCCACCCCGCTGGTCTTCATTCTCGGTGCGATGGGGCTGCACGCGCTGACCTGGCGCAGGGCCGGCGCGCTGGCCTCTCGCGTGCTGATCGAGACGATGTTCTGGACCATCGTCGCCTATTTCATCTGGCATTCGCTGCATGCGCGGGTCGAGGCCAACTGGTTCGCGCCGGTCTATCCGCCCTTCGTCGTCGCGGCGGCCGCCGCCGCCAATCTCGTGCAGTGGAAGCCGCGCGAGCGACGCCTGGTGGATTTCTGCCTGCGCTGGGCCGCGCCCGCCGGCATCGTTATGTTCGCAGCCCTGATCGTGCAGGCCAACACCGGCTGGTTGTCCGGCTACCGCCGCGACGCGACCGTGCGCAGCGTCGGCGTCGGCTGGCGCGAGCTTGCCGCCGGGATCGAGGCGCTGCGGGCGCGCAACGATGCGACCTGCATCCTCGCGCCCGACTACGGCACGACCGGCTGGCTCGCCTTCTACCTGCCGCGCGGCACCTGCGTGGTGCAGCAGAACCAGCGCATCCGCTGGGTCAACATGCCCGAGCCGGATCCGAAGCAGCTCGCGGGCAAGCTCCTCTATGTCGACGAGTTGCGCGCGGACGGCCATCCCTTCCTCAACGATCTCTTCGCGCGGGTGACGCGCGTCGGGGAATTGCAGCGCAAGCGGGGGCCGCTGGTGGTCGAGACCTACGGCGTCGATCTCCTGGAGGGCGCCAAGGGGGACGTGCTCGATCGCTCGCCGCCGCCGGAGGCGCGGTAGCCGGCTCGGAGCCTCCGCATGAGCACGTCCGTGCCGACATGCGCCGGCCTCGCGCGACGCTTCGCCGCGATGCTGCGGCCATGCCCAGGATCACGAAAATGACGTGGTTGGATGCGTCAAGGAATGCGGCTGGAGGCGTGGGGTGACGGCGCCGATCCGGCTTGGGAAAACTGGTTAACGCTTTCCGCTAAGTCCGTAGTTCTGCGGACTTTTTTCTCGAAATGGGACAGCATTAACGAGTTGCCCCACATCTGCCCGAACTTAATCTGCATTTAACTAAAAGTCGCCTTAATGACGCTCCGCCCCTCTGCGAGATGCTGCTCTCGATACGTGACCAGCAGCGGCACTTCGAAGGGGGACTGAGTGACACCGTCCTGGACGCAAGGCGAATGAGTACGAGTATCGCTGCGCAGAGTAACGCGGCACGGAAGTCCAAGAAATTCCCGAAGGGTTCTTCGCGGAAGTCTTCCCGGAAAGCGGCAACCTATAACGCGCTTGGCGCCGCGGTGATCGGCTGCGCCGTGCTCGGCGCGGGCTGGACCGTCTACAGCACCATCTTTGCCGCGAGCGTCTATCCGACCGTCGGCAACGTCGGCTACGACGAGCCGGTGATCAAGCGCGCGCCCAAGGTCGCGTTGCGCGACGCGGGCGAGGCCGTCAGGGAAGCCTTCGCGCTGTTGCCCGACCGGCTGCAGGTCGCCGCGCCGATCTCGCGCGAGATGTTCAACGAACGTTTTGCCGCGGCCGCGACGCTGGGCGTCGAATCGAATGCGGCGAGCGCCGCGCCGCAGGTTCCGGCCACCAAGGTCGCCGAAGCCAAGGAGGCTCCGAAGCCGGCATCGACCGCGAAGGTCGCGGAAGTGCCGAAGCCGCAGGGTCCCGCCAAGATCGCCGATGCTGCCAAGGCCAAGCGTGCGCCTGATGCGCCGGTGCAGGTCGCGTCGGCCGATCCGGCCGACATCGTGCCGGCGCCCGCGGCGAAGCCGAAATCCTTCGCCGATCGCGCCAAGGCCGCCGTGCTGTCGATCACCGGGCCGCGCCAGTCGATGGTCGAGAAGCTCTGGGGCAAGCGCGAGCCGTCCGGCGGGCTGCTGGCCTATGCCTCGGCCGATGCCAGCGTGACCGCGAGCATCGCGCCGAAGGAGCAGAACCCGATGTTCGGCGGCGCGCCGCCCTACGAGCGCGACACCGCGGTCTACGACATCACCGCCAAGACGGTGTATCTGCCCGACGGCACCAAGCTCGAGGCGCATTCCGGCCTCGGCTCCAATCTCGACGATCCGCGCTCCTCGCGCGTGCGCATGCGCGGCGTGACGCCGCCGCACATCTACGCGCTGAAGCCGCGTGAGGCGCTGTTCCACGGCGTGCCGGCGTTGCGCCTGACCCCGATCGGCGGCGAGAGCGCGATCTACGGCCGCGACGGCCTGCTCGCCCACACCTTCATGCTCGGGCCGAACGGCGACTCCAACGGCTGCGTGTCGTTCAAGGACTACTACGCGTTCCTCGACGCCTATCGCAACAAGGGCATCCGCAAGCTCGCGGTGCTGGCGCGGGTCGAGTAGTCACACCACGGCTGCGAGGCCGCCGGCTGTGTCCGGCCTGTCGCGCCGCAAGGCCCGACCTCATCCTGAGATGCCCGCCGAGGCGGGCGTCTCGAAGGATGGCCACAGGCGAACCTCCCAGCCCTTTCAGACCGCCATGGTCTTGCGCAGCGCCATCTCCGTCGCGATCGCGCCGCGGACGGCGGGACGCGCCTGCATGCGGTCGAGATAGGCCACAAGCGACGGCCATTGCACGATGTCGACGCCGGCCGGACGGAGCAGCAACAGCGCCCAGGTGAGATGCGCATCCGCGACGGTGAAACGGTCGCCGACGAGGAATTCGCGGTCCGCCAGATGGGCCGACGGCACCGACAAGGTCTGCCCGATCCTGGCACGCGGCTTGGCGAGCGAGCCGTCGTCCTTGTACCGGAAGGCCGGGAACAGGAACGCCTTGTGGATCTCGCTGCCGATGAAGCTGAGCCATTCCTGCAGGCGATAGCGATCGACGTCGCCCGGAGGCGGCGCCAGGCCGCGCTCGGGCTTCGCATCGGCGATGTATTGCAGCACCGCCGCGCTCTCGGTCAGCCGCTCGCCGTTCTCCAGCACCAGGACCGGCACCGCGCCTTTCGGCGAGATGCCGCGAAAATCGCTGTCGTCGTCCGCGATCTTCTTGGTCCAGATATGGGCGAGGTGGTAGCGCGCCTCGATGCCGGCCTCCATCAATGCGATCCGGCTGGCGAGCGAGCAGGCCATCGGAAAGAAATAGAGCTGCAGCATCGCCGGCCTCCGTCAGCTCAGCGCGTCGCCGCGCACGATGATCGCGAAGCGGTCCGACAGCTCGGTGAGCGCAACATCGTGGATGGTCCGGGCGTCCAGCGTGCCGCCGCGCCCGTCGGGCAGGTCGCGCGTGGCGCAGGCATCGGCGTCGATCGTCGTGCGGAAGCCGAGATCGAGCGCGGCCCGCGCGGTGGAGCTGACGCACATATGCGTCATGAAGCCGGCGAGCACGATGTTGGTGCGTCCGGTCGCGGCCAGTCGCGCCTGCAGGTCGGTGCCGGCGAAGGCATTGGGCAGCTCCTTCTCGACCACCAGCTCGCCGGCCCGGGGGGTGAGCTCGGCGACGATGGCACCGCGCTTGGCGCTGCGATCGAACAGGCTGCCGGCTTGGCCGCGATGGGCGATATGGATGATCGCGGCGCCGGCCTCGCGCGCCCGCGCCAGCAGCGCGGCCGCCCGCACGATCGCGGGTCGCGCGTCGGGCAGGGCGAGGGGGCCGTCGAGATACTCGTTCTGGATGTCGATCAGCACCAGCGCGGCGTCGGCAAGACGCGGCGGGTTGAGGTCGGCGCCGGCGAGCTGCATCAGGGTCTTGGCGGTGGTCATGGGTTCTGAAATCTCCGTAGCGAAAGCTCGGACCAACATAGCCCCGGGACGGCCTGCCGATATGCAGGGATATTGCAGCGGATGGCTGCGATATTGCAGGCTGCCTGCGGTCGAGGTAGCCTTCAGCATGAACTGGGACGATCTGCGCATCATCGCCGCCGTCAGGGACGAGGGCACCTACGCCGGCGCCAGCGCACGGCTGCGCATCGACGAGACCACGGTCGGGCGCAGGCTGTCGCGCATCGAGCGGGCGCTCGGTCTGCGCTTGTTCGAGGCCGCCGACGGCGTCAGGAGGCCGACGCGGCAATGCGAGGCGGTGCTGGCGCATGTCGAGGCGATGGCCGCGCATGCCGCCGAGATCGGTCGCGTCGGCGAGAGCCTGCCGGGTCCGGTGGGACACCTGCGCATCGCCTCCACCAGCGCGGTTGCCGAAGAGGTGCTGTCGCCGCGCGCGAGCGATTTCCTGCGCGCCAATCCGGGGCTGACGCTGCAATTCCTCACCTCGAGCGAAAACGTCAAGTTCTCGCGCTGGGAGGCCGATCTGGCGATCCGCCTGCGCAAGCCCGACAAGGGCGACTTCGCGATCTCCAGGCTCGGCGACGTCCGCATCTATTATTTCGAGCCGGTCGCGGCCGAGCGCGAGCCGGTGCTGTGCGCTTACCCGGACGAACTCGGCGCCATTCCCGAGACGCAATTCCTGCGCGCGAAGAAGATCCGCGCGCGCTGCGTCACCGACAACGTCCGCGTCATCCGCAACCTGATCCGCTCGCATCAGGCCGCGGGCGTGCTGCCGGAGCACAGTTGCACGGACCTGCTCGCCGACCGCCGCCTGCGCGCGACGCTGCTGCCGAAACGCCGCGACGTCTGGCTGCTGGTGCAGAACCACCTGAAGCGCGATCCCGCGATGCGGCTCACCATCGAATGGGTGCGGCACTGCTTCAGGGACGTTGCGCGAGCCTGACGATGCCTGGTCGCGCGTGAAGAGTGCGGCGGCTCGGATGGTCTGGCCGCAATTGCACAGGTCTTTCGCCTCGCGTTCCCAAAAGCAAAAACCCCGGCATCGCTGCCGGGGTTTCGCATTGTCTTCGTTGCCTGATCGGCTGGATCAGAAGTCCATGCCGCCCATGCCGCCGCCCGGGGGCATCGCCGGACCGGCGCCGCCCTTCTTGGGCAGCTCGGCGACCATGGCTTCCGTGGTGATCAGCAGGGCCGCAACCGAGGCTGCGTTCTGGATCGCGGTACGGACCACCTTGGTCGGGTCGATGATGCCCTTGGTGACGAGATTGACGTACTCGCCGCTCTGGGAGTCGAAGCCGTAGGCGTAGGTCTTGTTCTCGAGGATCTTGCCGACGATCACCGAGCCGTCTTCACCGGCGTTGATCGCGATCTGGCGAGCCGGAGCCGACAGCGCCTTGCGCACGATCTCGACGCCGGTCTTTTGGTCGTCGTTCTTGGTGCGCAGGCCCTTGAGCTGCTCGGAAGCACGGAGCAGGGCGACGCCGCCACCCGGGACGATGCCTTCCTCGACAGCCGCGCGGGTCGCATGCATCGCGTCATCAACGCGATCCTTGCGCTCCTTCACCTCGACCTCGGTCGCGCCGCCGACGCGGATCACCGCGACGCCGCCTGCGAGCTTGGCAAGACGCTCCTGGAGCTTCTCACGGTCGTAGTCCGAGGTGGTTTCCTCGATCTGCGCCTTGATCTGGGCCACGCGCGCCTCGATGTCGGCCTTCTTGCCGGCGCCGTTGACGATCGTGGTGTTCTCCTTGTCG
>NZ_JASGFS010000079.1:0-24867 GCF_047605465.1 Bradyrhizobium sp.
GCCGGCGCAGGCCCGCGGGCCGCCGGCGCGGCCTGCGCGATCGCAGCCTCGGGCGTCGCCGCCGCGGTCTTGCCCTTGTCGGGCTGGAAGGCGACGTCGACGACGTAGTTCTTCTCGTCACGGAAAGAGTGCACGTCGGAATCGCCGATCAGGGCGATCTCGACGGTGGTCTGGTCGGTGTCGGCCTTCTGCTTGATCGAGGCGACGTTCGGCGGCGCGGCCACCACCGCATCGGCTAGGTCGAAATTGAGGTTGGCGTTGAAGGCGAGCGTCAGCTTCTGCTCGTTGAGCACCGAGGACACGCCGACGCCGTCGGGCATCTCGAACACGAAGCGCACGAAGGTCGGCTGCACCGAGGCGCGCACGCGTATCGGCGGACGCTTCTTGGTCTCGGCGGCGGCGCGCTGGGCGCGCAGCGCGCGCTCGGCGACGCGGGCGCGCTCGGCGAGTTCCTTGACGACGTCCATGGGCAGGCTCGGCGGCGGCCCCTTCCAGCCCTCCGGCAGGAGGTCGATGAAGGTGCGCTCGCCGGCATTCATGGTGTTGACGGTGACTCGCCGTGCCAGCGACAGCCGGATCGCGCCGCCGTCGGGATCGCGCCGCGCCGAATTGACGTAGTCGGGCGCGCCTTCCGGAACGCGGTCGACGGGAACATCGACCGGACGGTCGAAGCGAATAATGAGAATGGAACCGGCCGTCGTCACCTCGGAGGGAACGTCCTCGCCGAGCTTGATCACCAGGCGCGCGAAACCGCCGCCGGCCGAGAAGGTCGCATCACCCCGGATCGCATCGGCGGCCGGCGCGGCGTCGACGCCGACCAGGAAACAGGCTGCCAGCAGCGGGGCCATCCGGACATGACGCAGCAGGCCTCGCGCCAGGGCGCGGCCTCGCGACAACAATCCAGCGGCAGCCTCTCGCGCCATTGGCGGCATTTCTTCCGATTCGACGGTCCGTGCCGGCACGAATGCCGGGCCGGTGCCCGCGAATGTAAGGTTTTGCCAATTAAGGACTTCTTAACGCTATCTTGCCGATTTTCGCTCCGCCTCACGCGGCCATGGGCGGCGCCCCGCCACGCTCGCCCGGTCCCGAACGGAACCGGCCGCCACCATCCCCAAGGCCGCCCGTCAACGGGCTGCTCGTTCCGCGCCGGCCGCATTCAAAGCATTGGCAGCGATCGGACAAACCCCCTAGATTGCGGCTCATATTTTGAGTCTTTCGCGTCCGCGGCACTACCGAGTCAGGTGATCCCTCTCCTTGCTCCGAATGCTTCCGGCAGCAAGGAATTGGGTCGACGATGAAGGTCGCGATTATCGGTGCCGGTCCGGCGGGATTGACGGCCGGCTATCAACTCGCGGCGGCCGGCGTCGAGGTGATCGTGTTCGAGGCCGGTCCCGAGGTCGGTGGCATGGCCCGCAGCTTCGACCTCTGGGGCCAGCGCGTCGATCTCGGTTCACACCGTTTTTTCAGCAAGGACCCGAGAGTCAACCGGCTCTGGCTCGACATCATGGGTCGCGACTACCGCATGGTGCGGCGGCAGTCGCGCATCCTCTATCGCCGCCGGCTTTACGATTATCCGCTTCGTCTCGGCAATGCGCTCGCGAACATGGGTCTCGCCCGGGCCGCAGCCTGCATCGCGAGCTATGCCACGACGCGAATGAAAGCGCGCCTCGCTCCCTCCCCCGAGATCACGTTCGAGGACTGGGTGGTCGCACGGTTCGGCCGCAAACTGTTCGAGATGTTCTTCAAGTCCTACAGCGAAAAGCTGTGGGGCATCCGATGCAGCGAGTTGAGCGCCGATTTCGCCGCCCAACGCATCAAGTCCTTTTCGCTCGCCGAAGCCCTGCGCACGATGACCGGCCTCTCCAGCCGATCGCATCGAACGCTCGTCGACAGCTTCGCCTATCCGACCAGCGGCAACGGAGAGGTCTATGAGCGCATGTCGCGTGCGATCACGGCGATGGGCGGACGGATACGGCTCTCGACGCCGGTCAACCGCGTGCAGGTGGAACGCGGGGTCGCCACCGGCATCGTGCTGGCCGACGGCGAGATCGTCGCGTGCGATCACGTCGTGTCGACGATGCCGCTGACGACCATGGTCCGCAGTCTCGCCGACGTTCCGGACGCAGTCCTCGAGGCCACGCGCGTGCTGCGGTTTCGCAACACGATCCTCGTCTATCTGCAGATCGCGCAGGCAGCCATCTTCCCGGACCAATGGCTTTACATCCATTCGCCGGAGCTCGGAATGGGACGGGTCACCAATTTTCGCAATTGGGCACCCGAGATCTGCCGTGGGCGCGAAGAGACGATCCTGGCGCTGGAATATTGGTGTGACGATTCGGATGCCGATTGGTCGGCGACGGACGACACTCTCGCCGACCGCGCACGTCGGGAAATTGCCGCGACCGGTCTCGTCCTGCCCGAGGACATCCTTCAAGCCAAGGTCGTCCGCGTTCCGCGGTGCTATCCCGTCTACAGCCGCGACTACAAGAGCCAGCTCGCACCGATCGTCGCGTTCCTGAAGACGCAGCGGAACCTGTGGCCGATCGGCCGTTACGGCGCGTTCAAGTACAACAACCAGGACCACAGCATCCTGATGGGCATACTCGCCGCGGAGACCATTCTGGGCCGCCACGTCCACGACCTCTGGCAGGTCAATGCGGACGACGAATATCACGAGAGCTCCACGATCACCGCCGCCGGCCTCGTGGTCGAGCCGATCGAGGCACAGGCCGCGTCATGACGATTGCATCGCTCGCCGCGGACAGGATTCACCCGCGCCGTGCGTGGGACTGGCTGATGGCGCCGCCGACGCAGGGCTTCCGCCTGGCGATCTTCGGCCTCTACGCGCTGCATATCGTGACGGGTCTTGCGAACCACGCCATGTGGCTCGACGAGGTGCAGCACTGGCTGATCGTTCGCGACAGCACCAGCCTCGGCGAACTCATCCACAATCTGGCTTATGAAGGCCATCCGCTCGGCTGGTATCTGCTGATCTGGCCGTTCCGGCTGCTCGGCCGTCAACCCGAATGGATCCAGGTCGTGCAGGGTGCGTGCGCGCTCGGAGCAGCGGCGCTTCTGCTCTGGCGGGGACCGTTCGGCCGGCTCGAACTGGCTTTGCTGCTGTTGAGCTCTCCGCTGCTGTTCGAATACGCGATCAAGAGCCGCAGCTATTCGCTCGGAGACCTGATCCTCTTCGCGTTTTGCGCCGCCTTCGTCGCACGCCGGTCTCCGCTGCTGCTCGCAGTGCTGCTCGCGCTCCTCGTGAACGTGCACGCGATGTTCGGCTGCATCGCGCTCGGAGGGCTCGCATGCGTCGCCGTGCAGCGCTGGCGAGACGACGGCATCCGGCGGATCATTCGTCGCTCGGACGCCCCGATCTTCGTCGTGCTCGCGCTCGGTCTTGCGATCGCGATCGCGGTGACGCGCCAGCCCGCGGACAGCGGCGTCGCGATCGGCTGGCGGTTCGATCTCGATTTCGATCACGTCAGGCGGACCGCATCCAACCTGGGCGCATTCATCACCGACCGTGTGGCGCTCGATACGTCGGCGTTCGTCCACATGGGCCTCGGGATATTGCTGTGCCTGATCATCCTGTGTCGCGCGCGGCGGGCACCGGTGGCCGCAGCGTTTTTCGGCGTCGCGGTCGCCGCGCTCATGACCTTCCTGCACGCCAAATACGGCTTCGAGGTCTGGCACCGGTCCCTTCTCTTCATCATCCTCGTGGCGGCCGTCTGGCTGGGGCGCGGGACACAAGGTCCGGACGGGCCTGCTCTGGTTCCCCGCATCCTGTTCGCAATGGTCCTCGTCGCGCAGGCCTGGCACGGCATTCGGGTCGCCATCTACGACCGGACCGTGGACTATTCCGCAGCCCGCGCCACGGCTCGCGCTTTGGTCAACGCGGGTCTGGGTTCGGCGCCGCTGTTTGTGCTTCGCGACCATCTCTCCGCGACCGTCGTCGCCTATCTTCAGGCGCCGAAGGCGTTCTACGGATCAGGCATGCGCGAAGGGAGTTTCGTGATCTGGGACAAGGCGCGCCTGGCGCCGGTCGATATTCATGCGGTGATCGAGCGCGCCGCGGCGACACCGAACGCGGTCGTGCTCGACTGCGTCGGCAATCCGCCGTTCGGACCCGTGCCGGACCCGCGCCTCGTCGAATTGTGGCGCGGCTACGGTCACATCGAAAGCTGCATCATCTACCGATTCCGGACGGCGGATCAGCGCTGACATCCGTCCGAACGCAAGGCGCCTAGCGATTGGCGCCCTCAGTTCGGCTTCTGCGTCGGCTTTCCGTCGATCTTGGGGAGATCGCCGGCCGAAGCCGATTGATCGCCACCGCCGCCGGCACGTCGTGCCATCTCGACCGTGAGCCGCTCGGCGGCCTCCGAAGACATCAAACCCAGAATGTCCGACATCTTTCGCGGCGCGATCTGGGTGGCGATCTCGATCAGCACGCCCATCTCCAGCCGGTCGAACACCCGCGCGGCATCCTTGGGCTTCATGCTCTCATACATCGTCACGAGGCCCTTCATGCGCTGGGCCTCGGCGGCTTTCTGGTCGGCCGCGGTGGCGGAGATGCGCGACTCCACCGCCTTCATCTCCTCGACCTTGTTCTCGATGCGCTTCTCGGCCGATTTGAGCAGGCTCTCGCGGATGTCGATTTCGCGCTGGCGGGCTTCGATCTCCTGGCGCCGCGACTGCAGGCGCTCCAGGATCGCGCGCTCAGAGGCCGAGACCTGCGGCTGGGCTTCGTCGACCTTCACGACGGTGCCTTCAGGCTTGGTCTCGGGCGCGGCCGGCTTGGGCGCCTCCGCCGCCGGGGCGCCATGCGTCGATCCCGTGATGTCCGCATCCTCGCGGCCCGTCGGAAAATTCAGGTTCTCCTGCGCCCAGGATTTCTTGCCCGTGCTCGGCCGATAGTCGAACACATAGCCGCCATTGAGCACGAGGCCCGCGACCTTGAGCGTGGCAAGGCCCGCGACCGCAACCAGGACGACCGGAATGACGCGAATGTTACGAAAAGACTTCATACCCTGACTTCATGCGGCAAGACCATTGGACCGTCGACGTTCGGAGAATGCCTCGGCCGCGGCCGCCACCGCCTTCGCCGACGAGGGCTTGGCGGCAGGCGCGGCAACCGGCTCCGGACTGGTCGCGGGGCGCGCGGCGATCGCGATCTTGGACAGGCGGCGCACCACGTTGTCGGCTTCGCTGAGCTGTTTGTAAAGCTGGTCCGACATCTGCGTCGCGGCGGCGAGCTGGCTGCCGAGATTCTCGTTGACGTCGCGCACCGCGAGCTTCAGCCCGCCGATCGCCCGTTCGGCGATCTCCGTCGCCGTGATCAGCTCGGCGATGACCGCCTTCAGCGAATGCTCGTCCGCCTTCAGCCGCATCAGCCGCTTGTTGAGCAGGATGCAGTAGCCGATGGTGAGCATCAGCAGGATAGCCACCAGCGTCTCGATCGCCATTCCCAGGGAGTGGTTCATGGGGCCTCCATCATCTTGTTCTGCTCGTCTACCCTCTCGAACATCGCAAGCGTGGTACTCGGCTTGCGCAGGGGTTTCGTCACGCGGATCGCGACGCGGTCGCCGACCCGGCCCATCCGCCCTTCGGTCAGCGTGACGTCGCCGCAACGCACCGAGACGTTGGCATCGGCCCGCATCTCGAGCGGCAGCGTGTCGCCGACCTTGAGCCGCATCAACTGCTTGAGCGGAATTTCGGCCTCGTAGAGCACGGCGTCGACGGCGATCTCGGCCTGCACGATCTCGGTGGCGAAATGGCCTTCCCAGATCGGATCGCGGCCGAATTTTTCGCCCATGAACATCTGCAGCAGGACGCCGCGGATCGGTTCGATGGTCGCATAAGGCAGCAGCAGTTCGATATTGCCGCCGCGATCTTCCATGTCGATGCGCAGGCGCACCAGGATCGCGGCATTGGCGGGACGGCTGATCGCGGCGAAACGCGGATTGGTCTCGAGGCGGTCGATCGTGAAGGTCACAGGCGACAACGGACGGAACGCCTGCTCGGCGTCGGCCAGCACCACCTCGACGAGGCGCTTGACGAGGTTCGTCTCGATCGTGGTGTAGGGCCGGCCCTCGATGCGAAGCTGGCTCGCGCCGCGACGTCCGCCGAGCAGCACGTCGATCATCGAATAGATCAGGTTGGAATCGACCGTCGCCATGCCGAAGTTTTCCCACTCCTCGGCCTTGAACACCGAGAGGACGGCCGGCAGCGGGATCGAGTTCATGTAGTCGCCGAAGCGCACCGAGGTGATGCGGTCGAGCGAGACTTCGACGTTGTCGGAGGTGAAATTGCGCAGCGAGGTCGTCATCAGCCGCACCAGGCGGTCGAAGACGATTTCGAGCATCGGCAGACGCTCGTAGGAGACCATCGCCGAATCGATGATCGCGCGAATGCCCGAATGGTCGTCGAGATTGACGTCTCCGACGGCGAAGCCGAGGAGATTGTCGATCTCCTCCTGCGACAGCACGCGCTCGCCGGAATTCTTGCCGGTGCCGAGATCACGGCTGCCGTCCTCGACCATGGCCGCCCATTGCAGGGCCATGGTCTCCGACAGCTCGTTCTCGGCTGCAGCCTTGGCGGCCTCCGCGGGATCCTCGGAATCGAGCGAGGCCTCCCATTGGGCGGCTATGGCATCCTGGTCGACTTGGTCGTTGCCCGCCATGATCCTAGTCCACCATGCTCACTGGATCACGACTTCCTTGAACAGCACCGCGCTGACCTGGACCGGCGCGACCGCCGCGTTGACGCGCTTGGTCAGTTCTTCCTTGAGGCGGAAGATGCCGGCGGAGCCGTTGAGGTCGGAGGGGCGGAGTTCCCGCACATAGGTCTGGAAGATATCGGTCACGCGCGGCATCGTCGGCTTGATCGCCTCGATCTGCTTCTCTTCCTTGAGTTCGAGCACGATCTTCAGCCGCAGATATTGCACGCGCTCGCCGGGAGCGCCGGCGAGGTTGACCATCATGTCGGGGACGTCGACGAAGGCCGGCGGCTTCGCCTGGGGCGCCGCTTCGGCGTGATGCTCGTCGTCGCCGTGACGGAAGAACAGGAACCAGGTCGCGGCGCCGCCTCCAAGCAGGACCAGCGCGCCGACGATGATGAGGATCAGCTTGAACTTGCTCTTCGGGGCAGCGGCCTCCGCGCCTTCGGCGGCTGCGCCGCCTTCCGCTTCATTCTCTGCCATGGTCGCTAGGGCTCGCTCATCTCATGAAGGGCCGAAAGAGCGAAGCCTCCTGGCAGACAATGACGCGATACAAATGCCCCAGCGCAAAGCGCTCCTCTCACGCGCAAACGCTACGGTAATAATGGTTAACGGAACCTTTCGATCGGGCCCCCGCTAGGAAAAATCTGCCGGGCAAACATGGCTAACAGAACCTTTCTGCCGCCCGGCATCGCCCTCGAAAAATGATCAAGGCATTGTAATTATGTAATTTTTCGTGTTGGCACGGCTTTCGCTGAGAGAGGGCCGAGACCCGATGGTTTGGGAGAACCAGACGGTCTCGTTCACGGGGTCCGCCAAGGCGCTTGGGAGAGCGACGAGGCAGACTTCACTCAGGGGAGATCTACCGATGCAGAACGCGCTTCTGATCGGCTTGTCACGGCAGATGACGTTGGAACGGCAGATGGATGTCATCGCCAACAACGTCGCCAACGCCAACACCAACGGCTTCAAGGCCGACCATTCGCTGTTCGAGGAGTATCTCAACTCGAACGCGCGTGAGGACAATTTCATCGGCTCCGACCGCCGGGTCTCGTACGTGCAGGACCGCGGGACCTTCCGCGACGTCGGCCAGGGCCCGATGGAGGCGACCAACAACCCGCTCGACATGGCGATCAACGGCAATGCCTATTTCGCCGTGCAGGCCAATGGCGCCGAGCGCTACACCCGCGACGGCAAGTTCGCGCTGAACAGCAGCGGCCAGCTCGTCACCTCGGACGGCAACCTCGTGCTCGGCACCGGCGGCCCGATCACCTTCCAGCCGACCGACCACGACATCAACGTCGCGCCGGACGGCACCGTGACCGTGCTCGAAGGCACCGCCAAGACCGATTCGATCCGCGGCAAGATCCGCATGGTGTCTTTCGACGATCCGACCAGGCTGACCAAGCTCGGTGCCAACCTCTACAGCGCCGGCTCGGCCACCCAGCAGGCCGACACCAAGTCCACCGTCCAGCAGGGCTACATCGAGAAGTCGAACGTGAATGCGGTCGGCGAGATGAGCCGCATGGTCGAGGTGATGCGCAGCTACACCGCCATCGCCAACCTGCTCCAGCAGCAGAGCGACCTCCACAAATCGGCGATCGAAAAGCTCGCCGACGTTCCGGCCTGATTGAAGGAGAACTGACATGCAGGCGCTTCACACCGCAGCGACCGGAATGGCGGCACAGGAACTCAACGTTCAGGTGATCTCCAACAACATCGCCAACCTCCGCACCACCGGCTTCAAGAAGCAGACCGCGGCGTTCCAGGACCTGATCTACGAACACGTCCGACGCGTCGGCGCGCAATCGTCCGACCAGGGCACCATCCTGCCCGTCGGCGTCGACATCGGCGGCGGCGTCAAGACCGTCGGCACGCCGCGCAGCATGACGCAGGGTACGCTGTCGCAGACCGGCAACGACCTCGACCTCGCGATCTCGGGCGAAGGCTTCTTCAAGATCCTGATGCCCGACGGCACCTACCAGTACACCCGCGACGGCACCTTCCAGATGGACAATCAGGGCCGTATCGTCACCGCGCAGGGCAACCCGGTCCAGCCGACGATCACGATCCCGAACAACGCCTCGGGCCTCACCGTCAACGTGCAGGGCCAGGTCTCGGTGACGCTGCCGGGCTCGTCGACCTCGACCATCCTCGGCCAGATCGGCCTGACCCGCTTCATCAACAAGGCCGGCCTGCAGCCGGTCGGCAGCAATCAGTTCACCGAGACGCCCTCCTCCGGTCCGCCGCAGGACGGCACCGCGACCGCCGAAGGCTACGGCAACATCACCCAGGGCAGCCTCGAACAGGCCAATGTCGACGTCGTCTCGGAGATGAGCGACCTGATCGCGGCCCAGCGCGCCTACGAGATGAACGCCAAGGTGATCAGCGCCGCCGACCAGATGATGCAATCGACCACGGCGCTGTTCCGCTGAGGTGATGACGATGATCCGCACCACACTCGCCACGATCTCCGCTCTCTTCGTGCTGGCGCTGCCGGCGCGGGCCGCCGACGATGCCGTCGCGGTGCCGACGCTGCGCCCCAGCGTCACCGTCACCTCGGACGTGGTGCGGGTCGGCGATCTCATCGACAATGCCGGCTCGGCCGCGCTGATCGCGGTCTACCGCTCGCCCGACCTCGGCACCACCGGCGTGCTGCCGGTCGCCCAGGTCCTCGGCGTGCTGCGCGCAAAGCAGGTGATCGGCGTGATGACCGGCGACGTCAAGGAAGTGACGGTCACCCGCCTCGCCCGCACGCTCGCCAACAAGGATCTCGAAAACGCAGTGGCCTCGGCGCTCGAGCGCCGTTTCGGCCTCGGCGATGCCGCCAATATCACCGTCACCTTCGACCGCGGCGTCGCCGACATGCGGCTCGATGCGTCCAACACCGGTGCGCTCCAGCCGGTCGCGACCCGCTACGATGCGCGCAGCGGCCGCTTCGACCTGACCTTCGAGATCAGCAACGACAACACCGCGACACCGACCAAGCTGCGTTTCACCGGCAGCGCGATCGAGACCGTCGAGGTCGCCGTGCTCACCCGCGACATCGACCGCGCCGAGCTGCTGAAATCCTCCGACGTCGTGCTCGAGCGCCGGCCGAAGGCCGAGGTCACCGGCGAGGCCGCCTCGCGCGACCGCACGGTCGGCATGCAGCTCCGCCGTCCGATGCGGGCGGGCATGCCGATCCGCATCGCCGACATCGTCAAGCCGGACTTCGTCCAGCGCGACCAGAACGTCACCATCATCTACCAGGTGCCGGGCCTCTATCTCACCACGCGCGGCAAGGCGATCGACAACGGCGCCGAAGGCGACACCGTCAGCGTCCTCAACGTGCAGACCAAGCGCACGCTGACCGGCACCGTCACAGGCCGCGGCCAGGTGACCGTGCAGGGCGCAAGCCAGTCCATCCCGATGGCGCCGGCTGTCGAGCAGACCTCCTCGATCAAGCACGAGGACGTTCCGCCGGCTGCAGCCCTCGCCCAGAGCCTGATCCAGACCCCCGCGCCCTCGGCCCGGGTGGCACAAGCCCAGATTCCGCAAGCTCAAGTCTCGCCAGCTCCAGCCAAGTCAGAGTAAGTCATGTCCACGTTCAGTTCCGCTGCCCGCTCTCGTCGCATCGCGATTTCCGCTCTGCTGCTGGCAACATCCGCGCTGGCAAGCGGCTGCTCCTCGATCGACCGCCTGTCGCAGATCGGCGAGCAACCGAAGCTGTCGGCGATCGACAATCCGACGACGCAGCCCGGCTACAAGCCGGTGCAAATGCCGATGCCGAAGCCGGAAGTCGCCTCCTACAACCCGAACTCGCTGTGGCGCAACGGCAGCCGCGCCTTCTTCAAGGACCAGCGCGCCCATCAGGTCGGCGACCTCCTGACCGTGACCGTGAACATCACCGACAAGGCCAATCTCTCCAACGAGACCCAGCGCAGCCGCACCAACTCGGAAGACTCGGGCATCACCGACTTCATCGGCGCGAAGACGCTCGGCGCACAGGCGCAGAAAGTGCTGCCCGGCCGCATCCTCACCGCCGACTCCACCGCATCCAGCGACGGCAAGGGTTCGGTCAATCGCCAGGAGGCGTTGCAGACCAACGTCGCGGCCGTCGTGACGCAGGTGCTGCCGAACGGCAACCTCGTGGTCGAGGGCAAGCAGGAGATCCGCGTCAACTACGAGATCCGCGAACTCGTGGTCGCCGGCATCGTCCGCCCCGAAGACATCCAGAGCGACAACACCATCGATTCCACCAAGATCGCGCAGGCCCGCATCGCCTATGGCGGCCGCGGCCAGATCATGGACGTGCAGCAGCCGCGTTACGGCCAACAGGTCATGGACGTGCTGCTGCCCTTCTGAGGTTCTCCCGAGCTCCCACATCGTGTTCGCGAACCTAGGCGCGAGCGACGATGTACTACGCGGCCTCCGGTAGCTCCCCTGCCGGAGGCCGCATGTATTTTGCGGCGTGCAGCGGCCGTCAAGTTCCGTTGCCGAAGCTCTGTCCGTCATTTCGCGCGCTTGCTTCGCTGCGCTCGCCATGACGGCGTGGCTGGAGCCTTACGTGAACTCCGCTTCCACGACGCCGAGCCCGTCCAGCTCCATCCGCACCTTGTCGCCGGCCTTCAGCCACAGCGTCTTGACCAGGCTTCCCGTGAGCACGAGCTGGCCCGCATGCAGGCCCTTGCCTTCGGCGGCGAGATGGTTGGCGAGCCAGGCGAGCGCATTGTGGGGGTGGCCGAGCACGTCGGCGCCGGTGCCGTGGCTGACCTCCTCGCCGTTGACCAGCGCCCGGCCCTTGACCGCCTTGAGGTCCGGAACCGAGGTACGCGGCACCGCCTCACCCAGCACGCAGCCGGCGGCGAAGAAATCGTCGGCGATCAGCGTCGGCGCGCCCATCGTCTCCCATTTCACGTAGCGGTCGTCGACGATCTCGATCGCGGGATGGTAGGCCTCGACCGCTTCGCCGACCCATTCGGCCGTGAACGGCGCCTCGCCGGGCGAGAGATTGCGCTTCAGGCGAACCGCGATCTCACATTCGACGCCGACGCGGACATAATCCGAGGCGGCGAGCTTCACGCCGCTGTCGTGGACGCCCTTCTGGAACACGCCGCCGCCGCAGGGGTGCGGGATGCCGATGTAATCCTGCATGACCTGGCTGGTGCAGCCGATCTTGTAGCCGACGAGCGGGCCCACATTCTTCAGGAGAAGGTCGTGCAGCGCCCGCTGGACCTGGTAACCCTCGGCCTCGTCCTCGGGCGGGCTCTGCAGTGCCGCGAGCGGCGCATGGTTGCGCCGGGCCAGCGCGATGGCCTTTGCGGCTTCGAGAATCTTGTCCATCGGCGCCGCCTCCTACGCTACGCACTTGCCGGCAATACTTCAGCATCCCCGCCCCGGCCTGACAAGCGCGGGCCGCCTATGCCTTGACCAGGCCGAGCCGGATCAGGCTCTCGGCCGTGCCGAGGATCGCCTCCTTGCTCGACCGCGCATGCCAGCCGAGCAACGACCCCGCCTTGGCGCCGGTGGCGTGGCGCACCTTGCCGAGCACGGGCACGACCGCGCGCAGCAGGGGAATTCTGGCCGCGGCCAGCCGCACCACCCAGTCAGGCGCCTGCAGGCGCGGAACCCGGCGTGCCTGCGGACCGAGTTCCCGCCGCAGCACCCTGGCGATGTCGAGGATCGAGAGGGTGTCTCCGGACGCCGCGATGAACCGCTCGCCTTTTGCCTCCGGCGCCGTCATCGCGCGCAGGTGCAGGTCGGCGACGTCGCGCACGTCGACCACGCCGAAATAGACCCGGGGCACCGCCGGCATGGCGCCGTCCAGCAGCGACTTGACGATCTCGATCGAGCCGGAAAAATCAGGCCCCAGCACGGGTCCGAAAATCCCGACCGGATTGACCACAGACAATTCCAGGCCGCCGCCCTCGCGCGCTACGAATTCCCACGCGGCCCGCTCGGCCAGCGTCTTGGACTTCACGTAGGGCTGCAGGTCCGTGCCGTCGAGATTGGTCCAGTCGGTCTCGTCGAACGGCTTGTCGCGCGGCGGATGGCCGTAGCCGATGGCGCCAAGCGACGAGGTGACGACGACGCGCTTCACGCCCGCATCGCGCGCGGCACGCAGCACCCGGAGCGTGCCGTCGCGGGCCGGGACGATCATCTCGTTCTCGTCCTTGGGCACGCTGGTCGACAATGGCGAGGCCACATGGAGCACGTAATCGCAGCCGCCGACCGCTTCGTGCCAACCCTCGTCGCGGGTAAGGTCTGCGGTGAAGAAGGACAGGGTTTCGGGCGAGGCCGCCCCGCCCTCCCGCAGCATCGCCAGCACCTCGTCGCGCCGATCCGGCCGGCGCACCGTCGTCCGGACCTCGTGGCCGCCGGCCAGGAGTTGCAGGACGACATGGATGCCGACGAAGCCCGAGCCGCCGGTGACCAGGACAGTGCTCATTGCAATTCCCTCGTTGCTCGCTGCTTCGGGTGACGCAGGCGTCGGGCGCGGCCGACGGCCGACACTTAAGGAAATATTGAGTTGGCCGAGGCTCTATGACGGAGCGTGCCTTGCGGCATCGCGAGAGCCGCAAAGACGTGATTGCAGCAGGACTTGATGCTGCTCGATCACCGCCTCAACGATCGAAGAGATCTCGTTGATGCGACTCGCAAAAACCTCCGCAGATGAAGTGAAGGCTGTTTCTGATCTGAATTCACGTGAGGTCGAAGAAACCGAGTCTAGCCCATTGATCGTGATTCACTTTTCGCGATCGCGACAACGGACCCCGGCTCTCGGCGGCAAGCAAAGGGCAAAATACCAGCACGGCGCGAAACGGCGCCCCGTCCCAAAAATGAAGAGCCGCACTCGGCGGCTCGGACTCTATTCGTCGCGATAGACCTTCTCGCGCTTCTCGTGGCGCTCCTGTGCCTCCACCGAGAGCGTCGCGATCGGACGAGCCTCGAGCCGTTTCAAGGAAATCGGCTCGCCGGTCTCCTCGCAATAGCCGTAGGTGTTGTCCTCGATGCGCTGGAGCGCTGCGTCGATCTTGGCGATCAGCTTGCGCTGACGGTCGCGGGCACGGAGTTCGATGGCACGGTCGGTTTCGGACGAAGCCCGATCGGCGAGATCGGGGTGGTTCACGTTCTCCTCCTGCAGGGCTTGCAGGGTGAGCTTGGACTCTTTGAGGATCTCATCCTTCCAGGCGAGGAGCTTCAAACGGAAGTACTCCTTCTGCCGGTCGTTCATGAAAGGCTCTTTTTCGGTCGGTCGGTAGTTTTTCAACTTTTCCAAGGGCGGCCTATCTTCTTAAGCAACGACTCGCGAACGGAACGGGGTCCGTTGAGCCGGGCCTTATATAGCGACCACCTGTGACAGACAATATTTCCCTGATGTCGTGGCGGCCGCCCCCAAGCCCTTGCTCAGGAAGGTATATCCGGAAAACCCCGGGGGCGGCCGACAGCTCAGTAACCGACCGTGAAGCGCTGCCTCTGGTGGGCCGGCCGCTCGATCTCGTCGGCGAGCGCGATGGCGTAGTCCGCGAAGCTGATCCAGCTCTTCCCGTTCGCATCAGCGAGAAGCTGGTCGGTCCCGAGCCGGAACTTGCCGGTCCGCTCCCCCTCGATGAACAGCGCCGAAGGCGAGAGGAAGGTCCAGTTCAGGTCCTTTTCCTGCCGCAGCAGGTCCAGGAAGACGGAGCCGGCCTCGGCCTCGGCCTTGTATTGGGCCGGAAAACCGGGGGTTGTGACCAATTTCACGCCCGGAGCGACTTCAAGGCTGCCTGCGCCGCCGACGACGAGGTAGCGGCCGACGCCGGATGCCTTCGCCGCGCCGATGAGCTTGTGCGGATCGCTCGCCAGGAAATGCACGGAACTGACCGCGACGTCGTGCCCGGCCCACAGCGCGGTCAGGCCTGCCTGGTCGAGGACGTCCCCCTTGGTCGGGGTGACGTTCGGCAGCGCCGCGATCTTCTCGGGATTACGGGCGATTGCCGTGACCGCGTGGCCGCGGCGGGACAGTTCCCTGGTGATCTCCGAACCGGCCCGGCCCGAGGCGCCGGCAATTGCGATTTTCATGGAAGGCTCCTGTGCTTCTTTGGTAACTAGTAGTTACTAGATAACGTAATGAATGCTGGTGTTAAGAGAGCACTTCATGCTTACCTGATTACGCAGGGGTAACCGGAACGGATCGCGAGGAACGGACGATGAAGCCCGATGTCTATGCCGCCAATTGCCCGACGCGCCAGATCCTCGATCGCGTCGGCGACAAATGGGCGGTCTTGATCCTCTTGCTGCTGCGCGAAGAGCCGATGCGCTTCAATCAATTGCGCCGCACGATCGAGGGCATTTCACAGAAGATGCTGAGCCAGGTTCTCAAGTCGCTCGAACGCGACGGCTTGATCAAGCGTCACGCCATCGCGACTGTTCCGGTAACAGTGGAATATTCGATCACGCAGCTTGGCGTAACGCTCGCTGCCGCCGTCGATCCCTTGCGTGATTGGGCCGAGCAGAACCTGAAGGACGTGCTCGCCGCCCAACGCCGCTACGATGCGCAACAGAAGGACGAAGCGGCGTAAGACGCACGCGACAGCCTGGCCGTTCGCTCCACAACGTACGTCTCTGGAATACCGGATCGCCCGCTCAAGCCGGGCGGCGACGACAGGAGAGAGGCTTCAAGGTAGAGCGGATGGCGCGTCTTACGCTTGCCCCGCCTTCGCGAGTTCGACTTCGACACGAAGCTCAATCTCGGACAGTACGGCATCGAGGCCGGGATCGCCGGAAGAGGATTTCAGGTTTGCCGCGGCATCACGCAGCCGCATCACGGTGGACGAGTCGAGATTGCCGGACAAAAGTCCCATCTTGAGATCGTCCAGCACGTCGAGCGCCGTCTTGCCGCGGGCCACCGACCGCTTGCGGCGCTCGACCGGATCCTCCTCGATGCCCTGCAGCGCGAGCAAGGCGTCGATGTTGGTCGCGGCTTTCGGTGCGGCAGCAGCCCTCGTCTCCTGCGCCGACGAGGTGTCGGGCAGCGCGAAGGTGCCTGAGCTCGTTCGCCTGGCCTGACTGGCCGGCGCTCCCAACGTGGTGCCGTTCGGTCCGTAGATGCGCATCGAAGCAATCCGGGTGATCGATGCCGGAGCTTCGCCGCTTTATGGTTAACGGGACGTAAACGCCCCGGCAAAATCTGCCGACAGGCGGCAGTTTCGCTCCTGACGACCAATGCCGGGTGGCGTCGCTCGAAAGAGATTTATTCAACCTATTCAATACCCTGACGCCCTCGCCCCATCCTGGCACAGCGCTCGCATAGAAAGCACCGGACCGGCTCGTCATGGGAGTGTCGATCAGGTCCGGGATTTGAGGAGCCTCGGGGAGCAGAGGATGCCAGGCGTTCGTTGGGTGAGGATTCTGAGTGGGGTTTTCGGGGTGGCCTGCGCCGCGCTGTCAGCGCTTGCGTTGTCGGTCACGTCCGCGACCGCGACCTCGCGCATCAAGGACCTCGCCAATATCGAGGGCGTTCGGCAGAACCAGCTCATCGGCTACGGCCTCGTCGTCGGTCTCAACGGCACCGGCGACACGCTGAACAACATTCCCTTCACCAAGCAGTCGCTGCAGGCGATGCTCGAGCGCATGGGCGTCAACATCCGCGGCGCCACCATCCGCACCGGCAACGTCGCGGCCGTCATGGTGACCGGCAATCTGCCGGCCTTCGCCACCCAGGGCACGCGCATGGACGTCACCGTGTCGGCGCTCGGCGACGCCAAGACCCTCCAGGGCGGGACCCTACTCGTCACGCCGCTGCTCGGCGCCGACGGTAACGTCTACGCGGTCGCCCAGGGCTCGCTCGCGATCTCCGGCTTCCAGGCCGAGGGCGAGGCGGCCAAGATCGTGCGCGGCGTGCCGACGGTCGGACGTATCGCCAACGGCGCCATCATCGAGCGCGAGATCGAGTTCGCACTCAACCGACTGCCGAACGTGCGGCTGGCGCTGCGCAACGCCGACTTCACCACCGCCAAGCGCATCGCGGCCGCGATCAACGACTATCTCGGCGTGAAGACCGCCGAGCCGATCGACCCGTCCACGGTGCAACTGGCGATTCCGCCGGAGTTCAAGGGCAACGTCGTCGCCTTCCTGACCGAGATCGAGCAGCTTCAGGTCGATCCGGATCTCGCCGCCAAGATCATCATCGACGAGCGCTCCGGCATCATCGTGATGGGCCGTGACGTCCGCGTCGCCACCGTCGCGGTCGCGCAAGGCAATCTCACCGTCACGATCTCCGAAAGCCCGCAGGTCAGCCAGCCCAACCCGCTGTCGCGTGGGCGTACCGTGGTCACGCCGCGCACCAGCGTCGGCGTCACCGAGGACGGCAAGAAGTTCGCCGTCGTGAAGGACGGCGTGTCGCTCCAGCAACTGGTGGATGGCCTCAACGGCCTCGGCATCGGCCCGCGCGACCTCATCAGCATCCTCCAGGCGATCAAGGCCGCCGGGGCGATCGAAGCCGATATCGAGGTGATGTGATGCAGGTCAGCATGCTCAACACCTCGCACGTCGTCGCATCGGCGCTGTCGAACCCGGCATTCTCGGTAGAGAGCCGCAACGGCCGGCCCGACTTCGAGCTCGCCGCGGCGCTGCAGAAGGTCTCACCGCAGCAGCAGGCCAAGGCACAGAAGACCGCGACCGATTTCGAGGCGATGTTCCTCAACAGCATGTTCTCGCAGATGACCTCCGGCCTGAAAGGCGAAGGCCCGTTCGGCGACACAACGGGCACCGGCGTATGGCGCTCGATGCTGACCGAGCAATATTCCAAGAACTTCGCCAAGGCCGGCGGCGTCGGCGTCGCCACCGAGGTCTATCGCACCCTCATCCTGCAGCAGTCGAAAACCATCCGCACGGCATAAGGTCCCCTCGACATGAACCAGTTCAACGCCTCACGCCAGCCGGTGCCCGCCCAGCCCGCGAACAACGCGCTCGGCGCGGCCGAAGCGCGCAAGCTCGCCGAGGAGCTGATGGACGCGATGAGCGCCCTGCTCGGCCTGATCGAACGCGAGACCGAACTCGTGCGCGCGGGCAAGCTTCGCGAGGCGCTGGCGTTCGAGAGCAAGAAGCAGGAACTGTCGCGGCGCTATGTCGGCGCGGTCAGCCAGTTGAAGGCGAACCAGACCCAGTTCGCGAAATCGGCGCCGGAGCTGCTCTCGACACTGCATCGGCATCACGACGCCTTTCGCGCGATGCTCCAGGTCAATCTGACCGTGCTCGCGACCGCACATGCGGTCTCCGAAAGCGTCGTGCGCGGCGTCAACGCGGAGATCCAGAAGCGCAACGTCCCGAACACCTACACGGCGGCGGGGCGCCGCGCGACACCGGGCCCGCGCCACATCACTCCGCTCGCGGTCAGCCGCTCGCTCTGAGCGCACGCCGGAAAACACTCGCAATTTTACGAAAAACCGCGCGCCGGTAACGGCGCGCGGTTAGGCACGTTTCCTTACCGGGCCTTCAGTCCTGGTACTCCATGGTTGCGCGATTGGAGAGGTTGGGATTTGACTCAGACAAGGCAACCAGGAGGCTGCCATGAGCACAGATTTCAGCATCAGGCCGGTGGGGATACCGGCCCCCGCACCCATCGCAACGGCGTCGACTCCGGCGGCGAGCGAGGCCGTGCAAACTGATTTGCCGGTGACCCAGACGGTCGCCGCGGCAGATGCGACCGCCGCCGCGCGCAACGATCCGCAAGGCAACGAAAACGTCTCGCGTCAGGTCGTGTTCGACCAGGCAGCCGCGTCCTTCGTCTTCCAGGTCGTCAACGACAAGACCGACGCGGTCGTCAATCAGTTTCCCGACGAAGCGATGCTGCGCCGGCGAGCCTATTTCCATGCACTGGATTTGAAGTCGGAGCCGACGCGTCCGCTCAATACGGACGTCAGCGCCTGACGGTCACGAGTCGAGCGTGGCGACGGCGGTGTCGAGATAGGTCGAGCCGGTCGCGGGATCGGTGACGACGTTCTTGATCTGCGCCTTGCCCGTATCGGTCAGCGTGAACTTGGTGTTGCCGAAGCGGAACGAGGAATCCTTGATCAGCACCTGCTGGTACTGCGACGTCCCGTCACTCTGGTAGTGGATCTGGGCGCGAAAGCCGTTGACCTGGGAAATGCTGAGCGAGAACTTCTTCCCGTCGGGATAGGTGCCGGTCCAGTTGCCCTGATAGAGCGACGAATCGACCGCGACGTATTTGGACGAGCTCGTGGTGTTCGAAAGAACGTTCGACTTGTACGCGGTCGACAGGATGCTCATGATGTCGGCCACGACGCGTCTCCGTTACGGCCGGCCGGACAGACCAGCGGCGATGTTCCGGTTGATCTCGATCAGCGGACGGAAGTGATCGAACTGCGGGCTCATCTGGAGCGCGGCGGTCTGGCTCAGCACGAACACGCTGATGTTGGCGATCTTCTGCCGGACGTCGAGCGGCTGCGGATTGGTGTCGCGCATCGCCTCGCTGAGGAAGATCGTCCAGAGCTTGCGGTTGAACATCAGCGCATGCATGGTCTGCTCGCTGAGCGGATCGGCATTGTTCACCGCATCCTGGAGCTTGTTCGCCGCCTTGAGCAGGGTCTGCGCCTCGACGTCGCGAGGAGATGCGGTGGTCGTTGCAACACGCGCGTAGGCCGAGGCAGCGGAATTCGACATCAATCACACCCTGGAAGCTTCCCAGCCCGTTGAACAGGCTTAAGGATTTCTTTCCCAACCCTAGGCAGCACCGCTTAAGATTTGCTTACGTGTACGCTTGGAAGCACTCCGGACTATTACGGGGCGTGGAGTCCTTCGTCGGCGTAACGCTAGATGCGCACATGCATGCTGTAAACTCACTTGGCGTGATGCGCGTCGATCTCAGCTAATCTTGTCTTACGGTCTCCCTTAAAAGAACGGCGGAGCGTTAACTCCGCCGCGATATCTCGACTTGCGACATTGCGCCGCCGAATTAGCGGAGGAGCTGAAGCACGCTCTGCTGCGACTGGTTGGCCAGCGACAGCGCGGAGACCGCGATCGACTGGCGGGTCGACAGCGCCTGGCTGTTGGCCGCTTCCTCGTTGGTGTCGGCCAGCGTCAGGTTCGACGAACCGGTCTGCAGCACGTTGATCAGGTTCTTCGAGAAGTCCTGGCGAACCTGCACGATCGAGAGGTTCGAACCGAGCGCCGAGCCTTCCGACCGCAGCGTGCTCGAAGCCGCATTGAGGCTGGTCAGCACCTTGTTCGTGGCGCCGTTGTCGATGAAGTCGACACCGTTGACGAGGTTGCTGAGGCCGAGACCGGCCGCATTGAAGACAACGCCGTTGATGCCGAGCGTCGAGCTGCCGGTCTCGTTGAAGACGAGCTTGAGCGTATCGCCGTTCAGCAGGTTGACGCCGTTGAAGGAGGAGTCCTGCGAGGTCGTGTCGATCTGCGCAAGGATGTTGTTGAACTGGTTGACCAGGTTCGAGCGCGCCGTCTGGGCCACGGGATCCTGGACCGGGGGCTGTGCCGTGGTGAAGGCCAGCACGCCGGTGATGGTGCCGCCGACCGCGCCGCCCGCGGTCGTCGAGCCGAGGGTCGAGGAGGCGTATTCGTTGACGGTGGTCACCGTGAGCACGCCGTTGGCGTCGATGGTCGCCGTCATGTGGTTCGCCTGGAGCTGCGCGTTGAGCTGATCCAGCGTCTTGACGGTGCCGTTGGTGCCGTCGCCGAAGGTGACGTTCACCGGTGTACCGCCGTTGAAGGAGGTGAAGGTCAGCGTCTTGCCGCTGATGCCGCCGACTCCGGAGGTCCGCGACGCGGTGAAGGCGGTCGCCGTTCCCGTGTTGCCGCTGAGACCGAACGCGCTGAGCGCGTTGCCGGTCCCGGTGATCGAGAGGTCGGCATTGATGCCGGTCGAGAGCGCCAGCTGGCCGCTGGAGTTCACCGACGACGGGATCTGGCCTGCCGTGGTCGAGAGCGACGCGGCTCCGTTGAAGACGCTGGCGGTCTTGACGCCGGTGGCGAGGTCGATCGAGTTGAGCAGGTCGGTCAGCGTCGCGCTCTGAAGATAGACCGTCGAGTTGCCGTTTCCGTCGGTGACGATGTTGCCGTTGATGCCGCCGGAGGTTACGCCGGTCGCCGATTGCGGCGTCTGCGCGTTCTTGAAGGTGATGGTGTGGCCGTCGATGTTCAGCGTCGAGCCGTCCTGGACGAGCGTGCCGAGCGAGTTTGCGGTGGTCGACCGGTTGGCGCTGACGCTGGCATTGCCCGCGCCGGTCGCCGAGGTCAGACCGAGCGCCTTGAGGAAGTCGGCCTTGCCCGTCACGCTCAGGTCCGCACCGGTCGAGCTCTTCAGCGTCACGACGCCGCCGGCCGAGATCGACGAAGGCGTCTGGGGCGTGCCGACGGTCGCGCCGCTGGTCGCGATGGTCGCAGCGCCCGCACTGATCGTCGCGGTCTGCACGCCACTCGCCAGGTCGATCGCGCTCAGGAGGTCGTTGACCGTGCCGGTGGGCGCAGCGGCGGTCCCCATGTAGACGATCGAGTTGCCGTTGCCGTCGGTCGCGATGTGACCGCTGGGATCGAGCCCCCATCCGGTCGGCTGCGTCGAAGGCGCGGCCCCGGTGCGGAAGGTGACGGTCTTGCCGTTGACGGTGATGGAGTCGCCGTCCGCGGGTGACGACCCGAGCGTGCTGCTCGTGGTCGAGCCGATGAGCGTTGCCCCGCCGCCAAGCGTCGTGGTGCCGTCGGCGGCTTTCGCTGCGGTGCCGTTCAACGTGCCCGCGTTCGAACCGAGCGAGGCGCCGAGCGCGGCCGCCGCCGTGACCGGAGTCACGCCGCCGGGTGCGCCGGTATAGAGCACGTTGCTGTTGGCCGTCGCGCTTGCATAGGACGTCGTGCCGCGCAGGTCGGCCGGGGTCGCACCGGGAATCGTGGTGGAGACGTTGGACTTGGTGGAGTAGCCGACCGTGGTCTGCAGCGCCTGGTTGGCGATCGATTTGGCGCTGTCGATCAGCTTCTGCAGCGAAGTGATGCCGGTGTTGGCCGCCTGCAGCACCTGCACACCGTTGTTGATGCCGTCGAGCAGGTTGCTGATGTCACTCGCGCGGTTGTCCAGCCCCTGCGCGGTGAAGAAGTTGGTGGGGTTGTCGAGTGCGCTATTGACCTTCTTGCCGGTCGACAACCGCTCCTGCGTCGTGGCCAGCAAGTCGGCCGTCGACTGCAGCGACAACAGGTTCTGGCGAACTGACGCCGAGAGAACGATGTTGGACATTGGCGAGTCTTCCTCTTGAACCGGGTACGGATCGGCCACGCGGTCTGGAAAGCGGGCGTTGTTCCAGTTTTAGGGGCTGTCCTTTAAAGTATGGTTAACGCCGGTTTAAGGGATAGGGTTAATGGCCGGTGAACGCTCCCTGCCCTCGCCCAAACGCAAAAAGAGCGGCGGGGCGAATGGCCCCGCCGCTCGATTTTATCGAGTTATTTCAGCTACTTGTTAGCGGAGAAGCTGAAGCACGCTCTGCTGCGAGGTGTTGGCCAGCGACAGCGCGGAGACCGCGATCGACTGGCGGGTCGACAGCGCCTGGCTGTTGGCCGCTTCGACATTGGTGTCGGCCAGCGTCAGGTTCGACGAACCGGTCTGCAGCACGTTGATCAGGTTCTTGTTGAAGTCCTGGCGGATCTGCACGACCGAGAGGTTCGAGCCGAGCGCCGAGGCTTCCGAGCGCAACGTGCTCGAGGCTGCGTTGAGGCTGGTCAGAACGCGGTTCGATGCGGCGTTGTCGATGAAGTCGACGCCGACGGTCAGCGCGGCGAGACCCAGACCCTTGGAGTTGTAGGTCACGCCCGTGATGTTCAGGCTCGACTTGCCGGTCTCGTCGAACACCAGCTTGAGCTGGTCACCGTTCAGGAGGTTCACACCATTGAACGAGGAGTCCTGCGAGGTCGTGTCGATCTGGTTCAGGATGTTGTTGTACTGGCTGACCAGATTGGCACGGGCCGTCTGCGCAACGGCGTCCTGCACCGGCGTGGATGCCGTCGAGAAGGTCAGCGCCGTCGTCAGCGTACCGCCGATCGAACCACCTGCAGCCGTCGAACCCAGCGTCGACGACGCGTAGTCGTTCGATGCAGTGATCGTCAGCAGGCCGTTGGCATCGATCGTGGCGGCCATATTGTTCGCCTGGAGCTGCGCGTTGAGCTGATCGAGCGTCTTGACCGTGCCGTTGGTGCCGTCACCGAAGGTGACATTGACCGCCGTGCCGCCGTTGAAGGAGGAGAAGGTCAAGGTCTTGCCGCTGATGCCGCCGATGCCGGACGTGCGCGCAGCGGTGAACGCCGTCGCCGTGCCGGTGTTGCCGCCGAAGCCGAGCACGTTCAGGGCGTTGCCCGTGCCGGTGATCGACAGGTCGGAGTTGACACCGGTCGAGAGCTGCAGCTGGCCGCTGCTGTTGATCGACGAGTTGCTCTGGCCGGTGGCCGTCTTCAGCGCCGCCGTGCCGTTGGCCGCGATGGTCGCAGTCTGAACGCCGGTGGCAAGGTCGATCGCGTTCAGCACGTCGGCGACAGTGCCGGCCTGCAGATAGACCGTCGAGTTGCCGTTGCCGTCGGTGATCACGTTGCCGTTCTTGCCGTAGCCGGCAGCCACGGCCGGAGCACCGGTCGAGCCCGGGACAGGCGCGTTCTTGAAGGTGATGACGTGACCGTCGACGTTCAGGGTCGAACCGTCCGTGATCTGCGCACCCAGGGAGTTCGCGCTCGGCGCGCGATTGGCCGAGACCGTGGCGTTGCCGCCGCCCGTCGCGCTGGTCAGACCGAGCCCGTGGAGCAGGTCCGCCTTGCCGGTCACGGACAGATCCGCACCGGTCGAGCTGTTGAGCGTCACGATGCCGCCGGAGATCGACGAAGCCGACTGGCTGTCGCTGGTGGAGATGACCGCCGCGCCGCTGGTGATCTTCGCCGTCTGGACGCCGCTGGCCAGGTCGATCGCGCTCAGCAGGTCATCAACGGTGGCCGCCGGGGTGGCGGTCGTGCCGAGATAGACGGTGCTGTTGCCGTTGCCGTCGGTGACGAGGTTGCCGCTGACGCCGGAACCGGTCGGGACGGAAGTGCTCGCCGGAGCCGAACCGGAACGGAAGGTGATGGTCTTGCCATTGACGGTCAGCGTATCGCCGTCGGCCGGCGAGCCACTGAGCACGGTCGCGCCGGACGCTGCGCCGATCAGGGTCGCGTCATGAGCGAGCGTGGTCGAACCGTCGGCCGCCTTCACGGCGGCAGGAGCCACCAGCGAACCCGCGGTCGCACCGAGCGTCGTGCCTGATGTCGCCGCGTTGGTGCCGCCGGCCGTACCGTCGTACAGCACGTTGCTGAATGCAGTCGCGCTGGCGAAGCTGGTGGTGCCGCGCAGGTCCGAAGCCGTCGCACCGGAGATCGTGGTGGAGACGTTGGACTTCGTGGAGTAGCCGACCGTGGTCTGCAGCGCCTGGTTGGCGATCGACTTGGCGCTGTCGATCAGCTTCTGCAGCGAGGTGATGCCGGTGTTGGCGGCCTGCAGCACCTGCACGCCGTTGGCGATGCCGTCGAGCAGGTTGTTGATGTCGCTGGCGCGGTTGTCGAGCGACTGCGCGGTGAAGAAGTTGGTGGGATTGTCCAGGGCCGAGTTGACGCTCTTGCCGGTCGACAGACGGTTCTGTGTGGTGGCGAGGAGGTCGGCGGTGGACTGGAGAGACAGGAGGTTCTGACGAACCGACGCAGAGAGAACAATACCGGACATAACTCTTACCCTTCTGGTTTACGCGTCTTCGTTCGATCGCTTCGGATCGAGTGACACGCACAGCCTGCGCGGACATGGCTAACAAAGGGTGAAACGAAGCTCGCCGGCGTAAGCGCCGGTTCACCATGAACCGCGCAAGGGCAATGGCGCACGCGGCAAGCGGACTGAAATCATTGGCAATTCTGCGCGCTTACGTTCCATTAACCATAACCGACGGTTACTTTTTGGAGCGCTGCAAAGACGTTTTGAAATCGCGCAGGCAACGAAAAAGCGGCGGAGCCGAAGCTCCGCCGCCCTGTCCTGCTTGCGATGTGGTCCGCTTGTTAGCGGAGGAGCTGAAGCACGCTCTGCTGCGACTGGTTGGCCAGCGACAGCGCCGAGACCGCGATCGACTGGCGGGTCGACAGCGCCTGGCTGTTGGCCGCTTCGACAT
>NZ_JASGFS010000080.1:0-23824 GCF_047605465.1 Bradyrhizobium sp.
GGACGACTTCAAGGGCTTCAAGATCCGCGTGCCGGTGTCGCCGCTGTGGACCTCCATGTTCAAGGCGTTCGACGCCTCGCCCGCCTCGATCAATTTCAGCGAGGTCTATTCGGCGCTTCAGACCAAGATCGTCGAAGGCCAGGAGAACCCGCTGGCGCTGATCTCGGCGGCGAAGCTCTACGAGGTCCAGAAGTACTGTTCGATGACCAACCACATGTGGGACGGCTTCTGGTTCCTGATGAACCGCCGTGCCTGGCAGGCGCTGCCGGACGACATCAAGACCATCGTCGCCAAGAACGTCAACGCCGCCGCCGTCAAGGAACGCGAGGACACCGAGAAGCTCAATGCGACCGTGAAGCAGGAGCTGTCGGGCAAGGGTCTGGTGTTCAATCAGCCCGAGGTCGGGCCGTTCCGCGACAAGCTGCGCGCGGCCGGTTTCTACGCCGAGTGGAAGGGCAAGTACGGCGAGAAGGCCTGGGAACTGCTCGAGAAGTCCGTCGGCAAGCTGTCGTAACACGTAAGCAATAGGGGCCTAGCCATGGCTCATGTCGACATGACGCCAGCCGTGGCCGGCGAGGTGGCTCAGCCCCCTCGCCGCCGGTCCCTGCTCGGTTCCATAGAGCTCGCGCTGAAATGGCTGGTCGAGATCCCGGCGGCGATCCTGGTCGTCGCCGAGGTCGTCATCCTGTTTGCCGGCGTGATCTCGCGCTACGTGCTGCATGCGCCGCTGGTCTGGTCCGACGAGCTCGCCTCCATGCTGTTCCTGTGGCTGGCGATGCTGGGCTCGGCCGTTGCCTTCAGCCGCAGCGAGCACATGCGGATGACGGCGCTGGTCGCCAGCGCCGGACCGCGGCTTTGGGCCTATCTGGACGTGGTCGCGACCTGTGCGGCGCTGGCCTTCCTGCTGTTGATCGTGCACCCGGCCTATGAATACGCCTACGAGGAAAGCTTCATCACCACGCCGGCGCTGCAGATCTCCAACACCTGGCGCGCCGCGGCGCTGCCCGTGGGCGTCTGCCTGATGATCCTGTTCGCGCTGCTGCGGCTGCTGCGCGTCGGCGACCTCAAGACGATGCTGGCGGCCGCGGCGACGGTCGCCGTCCTGATCGCCCTGTTCTGGTTCGCCCAGCCGCTGCTGAAGCCGCTCGGCAACATCAACCTGATCATCTTCTTCGTCGGCGTGGTCGGGTTCTGCGTGTTCGCGGGCGTGCCGATCGCGTTCGCCTTCGGGCTTGCCATCTTCGGCTATCTCGCGCTGACCACACGGACGCCGTTGATGGTCCTGGTCGGGCGCATGGACGAAGGCATGAGCCACCTGATCCTGCTGTCGGTGCCTCTGTTCGTGTTCCTGGGGCTCCTGATCGAGATGACCGGCATGGCGAAGGCCATGGTGGCGTTCCTGGCGAGCCTGCTCGGCCATGTCCGCGGCGGCCTGCATTATGTCCTGGTCGGCGCGATGTACCTGGTCTCCGGCATCTCGGGCGCGAAGGCGGCCGACATGGCGGCCGTCGCGCCGGTGCTGTTTCCCGAGATGAAGCAGCGCGGCGCCCGCCCCGGCGATCTGGTCGCGCTGCTGGCGGCGACCGGCGCCCAGACCGAAACCATTCCTCCGAGCCTCGTGCTGATCACCATCGGATCGGTGACGGGCGTCTCGATCTCGGCGCTGTTCACCGGCGGACTGCTGCCCGGCGTGGTGCTGGCGCTGACGCTGTCGGGCCTGGTGTGGTGGCGCTATCGCGACGAGGACCTCAGCCACGTCCAGCGCGCGACCTCGCGCGAGATCGGATGGTCGTTCCTGGTCGCGATCCCTGCCCTGGCCCTGCCCTTCGTGATCCGCTACGCCGTGGTCGAAGGCATCGCCACCGCGACCGAAGTCTCCACCATCGGCATCGTCTATGCACTGCTGATCGGGCTTCTGATCTACCGCCAGTTCAACTGGCGGCGGCTGTTGCCGATGCTGATCGAGACGGCCTGCCTGTCCGGAGCGATCCTGCTGATCATCGGGACCGCGACCGGCATGGCCTGGGGCCTGACCCAATCCGGCTTCTCGCGCGCGCTGGCGGCATCCATGACCGGCCTGCCCGGCGGATCGGCGACCTTCATTGCGGTCTCGATCCTGGCCTTCGTCATCCTCGGCAGCGTGCTGGAGGGCATTCCGGCGATCGTGCTGTTCGGGCCGCTGTTGTTTCCGATCGCGCGCCTCGTTGGGGTGCACGAGGTGCACTACGCCATGATCATCATCCTGGCGATGGGGATCGGACTATTCGCCCCGCCGTTCGGCGTCGGCTATTATGCGGCCTGCGCCATCGGACGCGTCGATCCGGCCGAGGGCATCAAGCCGATCTGGGGTTATCTGCTGGCGCTGCTTGTGGGACTGATCATCGTCGCGGTCTTTCCGTGGATCTCGATCGGATTCCTGTAAGCCGGCGCGCGTGAAGGAGAGTGTCGATGGACGAGTGGCGGAATCAGTACAATATCGGTCTCGACAAGACGCCCGCCAATTACGTGCCGCTGACGCCGCTGAGCTTCCTCGCGCGCAGCGCCGCCGTGTATCCCGATCACGTCAGCACCGTCTACGAGGGGCGCAGCTTCACCTGGCGCCAGACGCACGAGCGCTGCAAGCGGTTCGCCTCCTATCTCGCGAGCAAGGGCATCGGCACCGGTGACACCGTCGCGGCGATGCTGCCGAACATCCCGGCGATGAACGAGGCGCATTTCGCCGTGCCGATGACCGGCGCCGTGCTCAACGCGCTCAACATCCGCCTCGATGCGCCGTCGATCGCGTTCCAGCTCGATCATGGCGGCGCCAGGATCATCCTGGTCGATCCCGAGTTTTCGGGCGTGATCACCGACGCGCTGGCCCAGATGACGGGGCCGAAGCCGTTCGTGATCGACGTCGACGATGCCGCGTTCAAGGGCGGCCAGCGCATCGGCGCGATCGAATACGAAGCCGCAGTGGCGCAGGGCGATCCGAACTTCGAGGCGGTCCCGCCGAGCGATGAATGGAACGCCATCGCGCTCAGCTACACCTCCGGCACGACCGGCAACCCCAAGGGCGTCGTCACGCATCATCGCGGCGCTTATCTGAATGCCGTCAGCAACATCCTGGCGGGCAATCTCGGCCAGCATCCGGTCTATCTGTGGACGCTGCCGATGTTCCATTGCAACGGCTGGTGCTTCCCCTGGACCATCGCTGCGGCGGCCGGCATCAATGTCTGCCTGCGCAAGGTCGAGCCGACCAGGATCTTCGAGCTGATCAAGCAGCACGGCGTCACCCACATGTGCGGCGCGCCGATCGTCTACAACGTGCTGATCAACGCGCCCGACGCGCCGAAGGGCGACACCGCCCGCCGCGTCGTCGGCCTGATCGCGGGCGCTGCGCCGCCGGTCGCCGTGCTCGAAGGCGCCGAAAGCATCGGCATCAAGCTCACCCATGTCTACGGCCTGACCGAGGTCTACGGCCCCGCCTCCGTCTGCGCCGAGCAGCCCGGATGGGACGAACTCCCGGCCGCCGAGCGCGCGCGAATGAAACGCCGGCAGGGCGTGCCCTACCCGCTCGAGGAAGGCGTCACCGTCATCGATCCCAAGACCATGCAGGAAGTGCCCCGCGACGGCGAGACCATCGGCGAGGTCATGTTCCGCGGCAACATCGTCATGAAGGGCTATCTCAAGAACGAGAAGGCCACGAAGGAAGCCTTCGCGGGCGGCTGGTTTCACACCGGAGATCTCGGTGTGCTCGACGAGCACGGCTACGTCACCATCAAGGATCGCTCCAAGGACATCATCATCTCCGGCGGCGAGAACATTTCCTCCGTCGAGGTCGAGGACATTCTCTACAAGCACCCGGCCGTGCTGTTCGCCGCTGTCGTCGCCAAGCCCGATCCGAAATGGGGCGAAGTGCCCTGCGCCTTCGTCGAGTTGAAGGACGGCGCCAGCGCGAGCGAGGCCGACATCATCGCCTTCTGCCGCAGCCACATGTCGGGCTTCAAGACGCCGAAGGCGATCGTGTTCGGACCCATCCCGAAGACGTCGACCGGCAAGATCCAGAAATTCCTGCTGCGCAATGAGGTCGGCTCGGCAAAGGCGATCTCGGCCTGAGCCGGCGACTCCAGACACATTTGGAAACACAAGATGTGTCCGCTGCAACCGTGCCGTCGTTTCGAAACCGTTTGTTCGGCTTCGATGACGCCGAGACACGACAGGAAAAGATTGGAAAACGTTAGAGACGCATTTACGACTCCTCTTCGTCGGATTCGCTGATTCCAGATGATTCGCCGCACAGGCTGAGCGGCAAGCGACCGGCGCTGTGGGGCGCTTCATGCGGTTGGTGTCGTGAGCGCAGACGTGCGTGCGCGTCTGTCGCTAATGCTGTTGACGGCTGCACTCTTGCTGCCCGGCCCGGCCGGCGCGCAGGTGATGCGCGAACTCGGCGCATTCTCGGGTGCGCAGGGCTTCACCTTGGGCGGCCCGGCTGGGCCCGGCACCAACTTCAACTATCTCGCGGGCCCCGCACTCGGCGGACCGCAGGCGCCGGGTTTTCCCGGCGTCCCATTCGGCAATGGCGGCGGCTGGGGCGGCCCGCAGCAGGCCTTCGGCGGCGGCTCCGACGCATCCGTGCAGGCCGGCACCGCGCAGGCAACGTTCCTCGCCATGACGCAGTTCACCCAGACCCTGCTCGATCCAACTATCGACGGACGCAACATCGGTCCCGCCGAATTCAACGCGGAGCTTGCCGCCTACGCCTCGCTCGGAGAAGACCGAACGCATGGCGGCATCGGACGCGAGGCCTACGAGGCGATCTACGGCAAGCCCTCGCTCGCGGCACCGCAATGGAGCATATGGGCCGCCGGCTTCGGCGGCTCGCAAGTCTCGACCGGCGGCGCCGGCTCGGCCAACAGGATTTTCGGGACCATAGTCGGCGCCGACTATGCGCTCTCGCCGCAGACTCGAATGGGCTTTGCCCTCGCCGGCGGCGGCACCGGCTTTGCCAACAGTTTCTCGAGCGGCCGATCCGATCTCTTCCAGGCCGGTGCTTTTGTCAGGCATACCGCTGGAGCGGCCTATGTTTCGACGGCGCTGGCCTATGGTTGGCAGGCGATCACCAACGATCATCCGGCGACGCCGGCGAACTCCGATCAGTTCAATGCGTCGACCGCCGCCAATGCCTATTCCGGACGTCTGGAAGGCGGCTATCGCTTCGCCACGCCATGGCTCGGGATCACGCCCTACGCAGCGGCGCAGATCACCATCTTCCGCCTCGCATCACCGGCAGATCAGCCGGCCTATGCGGGAAACGCGTTCACGGCCGCGTTGGGCAGCGACAGCTTCACCGACAGCCGCACCGAACTCGGCTTGCGCACGACCACGTCTTTTGCACTGCCGGGGAGCATCATGAGCCTGCGTGCGCGGCTTGCCTGGGCCCATGATTTCAGCGCAGCACAATCGACGCCCGCAGCTTTCCAGTCCCTGCCCGGTTACGGGTTCGCCGACGGAAGCGCGATGCTTGCACCGGATGCGGCACTAGTGGGCATGTCGTTCGAGCTCCGTGCCGTGAACGGATGGTCCGCAGCGATGAACTTCGATAGCGAAGTGTCACGCCTGGTGCACGCCTACACCGGCAAGGCCCTGATACGCTACGCCTGGTAGCGCGCGCTCAACAGGTCTCCAGCCGAATGCCGTCATAGGCCGGCACCACGCCCGCCGGCAACGACTGCCGGATGACCTCGTAATCGACATCGGCCGTCATGTTGGTGATGACGGCGCGCTTCGGCTTGAAGCGTTCGATCCAGGACAGCGCGTCGTTGATGCTGAAATGGCTGGAATGACTGGCGTAACGCAGGCCGTCGACGATCCAGAGGTCGAGATTCTCAAGTGCGCCCCAGCTCTCGCGGGGAATGTCGTTGAGATCCGGCGTGTAGGCCGCATCGCCGATGCGATAGCCGAGCGCGGGGATCTGGCCGTGCTGAACCAGGAAGGCGGTCATGGTCACGTCGCCGCCCTTCCCGCTGATGGTCTGGCTCTCGCCCGCCTCGATCGAATGCCGGCTGAGGATCGGTGGGTAGTCGCTGCCCTCCGGCGAGATGAAGCAGTAGGAGAACCTAGCCATGATGTCCTTGGCGGTCGACTGATTGAAGTAGACCGGAATGCGCTTGCGCATATGGAGGACAACCGAGCGCAGATCGTCCATCCCATGGGTCTGGTCGGCGTGCTCGTGGGTCAGGAATACCGCGTCGATGTGGTCGACATCGGCGTCGATCAACTGCTCACGCAGGTCGGGCGAGGTGTCGATCACGATGCGCGTGGTGCCGTGGCCTGACGTCTTTTCGACCATCAGCGAGCAGCGACGACGGCGGTTCTTGGTGTTGCTGGGATCGCACGCACCCCAGCCGAGTGCCGGGCGCGGCACGCCGGCGGAGGAGCCACATCCCAGGATCGTCAGCGTCAGTGTCATGCGGCTCCCGGCTTCAGGCTGGCACCTTGGAGAACAGGCGGAAGAAGTTTTCCGTGGTCTGTCGTGAAATCTCATCGAGCGACACGCCACGCGTCTCGGCGAGCACTTTTGCCACCTCGACCACGTAGGCTGGTTCGTTGCGCTTACCCCGGAACTTGCCCGGCGCAAGATAGGGCGAGTCTGTTTCAACCAGAATACGGTCGGGGGGGAGTTCGGCCGCGAGCGCCCGCAACGTCTCCGACTTCTTGAACGTCAGGATGCCGGTAAAGCCGATATACAAACCGAGCGACACCGCCTTTAACGCAAGCTCCCGTCCGCCCGTGTAACAATGCAGCACGGCGCGAAACGATCCCTTCGCCGCCTCCTCCTCCAGGATGCGCCCGCAATCCTCGTCTGCCTCGCGGGTGTGGATCACCAGCGGCAGGCCGGTGGCGCGGGCAGCGGCGATATGGGCACGAAATCCGCGCGCTTGCGCCTCCGGCGAGCCGTTGTCGTAGAAATAGTCGAGCCCTGCCTCGCCGAGAGCCACGACCTTGGGATGCTGCGTCAGTGCGATCAACTCGTCCGGCGAAATGCCGTCCTCCTCGTCCGCATTGTGCGGATGGGTGCCGACCGAACAAAGCACGTCGTCGTAGCGTTCGGCGATCGCGAGCAACTGGTTCAGCCGGCGTACCCGTGTCGAGATCGTGACCATGCGACCGATTCCGGCCGTACGCGCACGTGACACGATCCCGTCGAGATCCTCCGCGAAGTCCGGAAAATCCAGATGGCAATGGCTGTCGACCAGCATCACGCGAACGCCTTCAGGCCGCCGGCTCGATGTAGCGCGGGAATGCCGGCGTCGGTGCCGGCAGCGTCGTGCCGGCAGCGATGCGCTTGGCTCCGCCGACCATCGCGAAGTTGCGCTCTCCGCCGGGGATGCCGAGGCTGTCGAGCAGCAATCCGGACGCGGTCGGCATCGCCGGCTGCGCCAGGATCGCGACCTGACGCACCACTTCCGCGGTGACGTACAGCACCGTCTTCTGCCGGGCGGGATCGGTCTTGGCGAGCGCCCACGGCGCCTCGCCCGCGAAATAGCGATTGGCCTCCGCGACCACAGCCCACACGGTATTCAGCCATTGATGGATCTGCTGCGTCGCCATCGCTTCGCGCGATGCGGCGATCATGGCGTCTGCCATTCCCAGGATCGCCTTGTCGTTGTCGCTGAACTCGCCGGGCTCCGGCAGCACGCCGGCGAACTGCTTGGCGATCATGGACAGCGAGCGCTGCGCGAGGTTGCCGAGGTCGTTGGCGAGATCGGCGTTGATGCGCGCGACGATCGCCTCGTGATTGTAGTTGCCGTCCTGCCCGAACGGCACTTCACGCAGGAAGAAATACCGCATCTGGTCGACGCCGTACTGATCGGCAAGGTTGAAGGGGTCGACGACGTTGCCGACCGACTTCGACATCTTCTCGCCCCTGTTGAACAGGAAGCCATGGGCGTAGACGCGCTTCTGGACGGGAATGCCCGCCGACATCAGGAACGCGGGCCAGTACACGGCATGGAAGCGGATGATGTCCTTGCCGATGATGTGCACATCCGCCGGCCAGTAGCGCCATTTCTTGTCGCTTTCATCGGGAAAGCCGACGCCGGTGATGTAGTTGGTCAGCGCGTCGACCCAGACATACATCACGTGCTCTTCGTCGCCGGGAACCTTGACGCCCCAGTCAAAGGTGGTGCGCGAGATCGAGAGATCGCGCAGGCCGCCTCGCACGAAGCTCACCACCTCGTTCTTGCGGGAATCGGGCCCGATGAAGTCGGGATGATCCGCGTAGAGCTGCAGAAGCTTGTCCTGATAGGCCGAGAGGCGGAAGAAGTAGCTTTTCTCCTCGACCCAATCGACCGGCGTGCCCTGCGGTCCGAGGCGCACGCCGTCGTCGTTCACGCGCGTCTCGTCCTCGGCGTAGTAGGCTTCGTCGCGGACCGAGTACCAGCCGGAATAGGTGTCGGCATAGATGTCGCCGTTCGCCTGCATGCGGCGCCAGATCTCCTGGCTGGAACGATGATGCTGTTCCTCGGTGGTGCGGATGAACCGGTCGAACGACACGTTGAGACGCTCGTCCATTTCCTTGAAACGGCCGGCATTACGCGCCGCGAGCGCGGACGGGGTCAGCCCCTCGTTCTGCGCGGTCTGGATCATCTTCAGGCCATGCTCGTCGGTCCCGGTCAGGAAGAACACGTCCTTGCCGTCGAGGCGCGCAAAGCGCGCCAGCGTGTCGGTCGCGATGGCCTCGTAGGCGTGGCCGATATGGGGACTGCCGTTCGGATAGGCGATCGCGGTCGTGATGTAGAAGACATTGTCGCGCGCCGGCGTGGCGACGGGCGCCGCGGATTGCGCGGAGGCGACAACCTTCGCCGCGCGCGGCGCCTTCGGCTTGGCAGCCTTTGGTGCCTCGACGACGGGAGCCGGTGCAGCGATCACGGTTGGCGTCGCAACCCTCGCCTTCTTGGCGACCTTCTGCGCCGGATCAGCCTTGCGCGCGGGAGCCTTGGTCGCAAGAGCCTTGGTCGCGAGAGCCTTGGCCGGCTTCGCAGTGGCCTTCTTCGTCGTCTTCTTGGCGACGGCCTGCTTCTTTGCAGCCTTCGTGCCGGCCTTCTTTGCCGTCTTCGCGGCGCTCTTCTTCACGCCCTTCCTGGCGGGAGCCTTCTTGGTCGTCTTGACCTTCTTGGCAACTTTGCGCGCACCTGCCTTCGTCGCCTTCTTGGCGGCTTTCTTCGCAGCTTTTTTCGCGGCCTTCTTGCCGCTGTTGCGCTTCACGGTTTTCTTAGCTCGCGTTGCCACCACGAATTCCTTTATCGTCTTCTCAAAATTTGGAAACGAACCTGCGCCTAGCGCGTTGCGTCCGCCAGCCAGCCGAACACCGAGAAAACCAGGGGCTTTCGCTCCAAATTGTAGGTTTCGGTTTCGCGCGCGGCGCGGACGATCTTTTCCCATACCTCCGCAAGGCGCGCAAGGCGCGGCAGGTTCTGGTTGGCGCTGGCCTCATCCGCATGCAGGCGCTCGGCAATCCAGCGATCGATGCCGTCGATGAAGGCCGCGAGCGCGACGCGATCGCTGGTGCCGAGCGAATCGCCGAGCGTGTGCAATTCGCGCGGATCGACCTGCGGCAGGCGCGCCAGCAGCGCGGCCGTGCGTTGCTGAAGCTTCAGGGCGTCTCCCCCGAGCAGCGTCAGGGCGCGCGCGACACTGCCCTCCGACACCTCCGCGGCCTCGCGCAGCGCCGGGTCGGTGGGATCGAGGTCGGCCGCATTCGTCGCGGCCGCGATCACCTCGTCGGTCGCGAGCGGCCGCAGCCGCAGCTTGCGGCAGCGCGACTGGATCGTGGCCAGTACCCGCGCCGGAGCGTGGCTCACCAGCAGGAACAGCGATCGTTGCGGAGGTTCCTCGAGAATCTTGAGAAGCGCGTTCGCCGCATTGGGATTGAGCTCGTCGACGGTATCGACGATGCAGACGCGCCAGCCTTCCGCCGCTGCGGTCGAGCCGAAGAAGGTGATCGTCTCGCGCGTCTCGTCAACGGTGATCACGGTGCGCATCACGCCGCGGTCGTTCGCGGTGCGCTCGAGCGTCAACAGGCCGCCATGCGAGCCTGCGGCGACCTGACGCGCGACTGCGTCATCCCGATCGATCGCGAGACTCTCGGCGCGCTGCACGGCCGGCGCCGTCGGCAGGCCGTGGGCGAGCACGAAGCGGGCCATGCGATAGGCCAGCGTCGCCTTGCCGATCCCCTGCGGGCCGCCGATCAGCCAGGCATGCGGAATGCGCCCGCTGCGATACGCCGTCAGCAGCGCCGTCTCGGCCTCGCGATGGCCGAACAGAACGTCCGTCTCGCGCGGGTGCGGAATCGCGGATTCTCGCTCGGCCTGACGCGGGCTCATGCGGACGCCACCGATGCGGGAGCCGGCAGAAGCCGGTCGCAAACCGCCATCCAGATGCGTCCGGCGACCGTGTCGGGATCGGAATTGGCATCGATCAGCACGCAGCGCGCGGGATCGTCAGCCGCGATCTTGCGATAGGCATCGCGAAGCCCCTGATGGAATCGCAAATTCTCGCCCTCGAACCGGTCCGGGGGCCCACTGCCGCGACGCGCGGCGGCGCGCTGCAGACCGATCTCGACAGGCAGGTCCAGAATGATAGTGAGATCCGGCTTGAGATCGCCGATCGTGACCCGCTGCATGGCATTGATGAGACCGGCCGGCACGCTGCCCAGGGCGCCTTGATAAGCCCGGGTCGAGTCGGCGAAACGGTCGCACAGCACCCAGGTGCCGCGACTGAGCGAGGGCTCGATCACCGTGCGGACATGGTCGTCACGCGCGGCGGCAAAGAGCAGCGTCTCGGCCTCCGGCCCCAGCAGCTTGCCCATCCCGGACAAGACGAGATGGCGCATGATCTCGGCCCCCGGCGAGCCTCCCGGCTCGCGCGTGACGAGAGTTTGGAGCCTGGCCGCATTGAGGCGGTCGGCGAGCTTTTTGATCTGGGTCGACTTGCCAGTCCCCTCGCCGCCTTCAAAGGTGATGAAGCGTCCGCGTCCGGACGGCCGCTGTACCGCGCCCTTGTTCATGATCAGAGCTTCTCGGCGCCCGCGCGGAACATGCCGATCACGAGCTCGCTGGCACCGTCGATCGCGCGCCGCACGGTCGATCCGGTGCCGATCGCTTCGGCGGCATAGACGGGCGTCTCCACGGCGATATTCCCGCTGCGCCAGACCCGCACCACGCCGACCTGCTGCCCGACCGCGATCGGTGCCTTCACCGGTCCGCTATAGACGATGCGCGCAATCAGCTTGTCGCCGCCGCTCTTGTGCACCATCACCTTCACCGGCGACTTGGCGACGAGCTTCACCGACCGGCTCTCCCCGCCGAAGACCTTGGCGTAGCCGACCGGCTGGTCGGCCGCGATCAGGGTGCGGGTCTCGAAATTGCGGAAGCCCCATTCCAGCATCTTCTTGGCTTCGGTGGCGCGGTCCTCGGAATCCTCCAGGCCGTTGACCACGACGATCAGCCGCGTGCCGTTCTGCACGGCCGAACCGACCATGCCGTAGCCGCCTTCCTTGGTGTAGCCGGTCTTCAGGCCGTCGGCTCCTTCGAGCGCATTGAGCAGCGGATTGCGATTGGGCTGGCGGATCTTGTTCCAGGTGAACTCCTTCTCGCCGAACAGCTTGTAGAATTCGGGAAAATCCAAAATGATGTGGCGCGCGAGGATGCCGAGCTCCCGAACCGTCATCTTGTTGCCGGGGTCCGGCAGGCCGTTGGAATTGCCGAAGGTCGACTTGGTCATGCCGAGCTCGCGGGCGCGCTTGGTCATGAAGTCGGAGGCGAATATCTTCTCGCTGCCCGCGAGGCCCTCAGCCAGCGCGATGCAGGCGTCGTTGCCGCTCTGGATGATCGCGCCGTGCAGGAGATCGTCGACCGAGACCTTGCTGTTGATCGCGGCGAACATGGTCGACCCGCCGGAGGGCGCCCCGCCCCTGCGCCAGGCGTTCTCGCTGATCCGGTATTCGTCGGTCAGCTTGATGTCGCCCTTCTTGACCGCGTTGAAGACGACCTCGGCCGTCATCAGCTTCATCATGCTGGAGGGCGCGCGCAGCTCGTCGGCGTTCTTCTCGAACAGCACGCTGCCGCTGGATGCTTCGATCAGGATCGCGGTGGGCGCATCGCCGTCGAACCCCGCGTCTTCCTTCTTGGCGCCCTGGACGCTCTGGTTGGCGGCGTAGAGCATCCCGCTCCAGCCGACGCTCACCACGAGAGCCGCCGCGACCAGCCCTCCGGCCGTGAACCGGATGCGACTAAGCGAAGAAAGACGAAATGCCATGGCTGAGCCCTGAGAGCGGCGTTCTAACAGTTGCACCCCGCGCGAACAACACGAGGATAGGTCGCGGCTCCCGAGATTGCACGATTCTCGTCACGCCCCTATCGTGGCACCTGATGAACCTCGACCAAATCCCTGAAACAAGGCGGAAAAGCGATGTCTTCCACCCGCATGATCAAGGCCAACGGGATCGACTTCCTCATCCGCGAGCAGGGTCAGGGACCGCTGGTGGTGCTGTGCCATGGCTGGCCGGAACTCTCCTACTCGTGGCGTCACCAGATCCCGGCGCTGGCCGATGCGGGGTTTCATGTCGTCGCGCCCGACATGCGCGGCTACGGCCAGACGACGGCGCCTCCGGAGGTCGCCGCCTATTCGATCTTCGATACCGTCGGTGACATCGTCGGCCTGGTGCAGGCACTCGGCGAGACCAGGGCGATGGTGGTCGGCCACGACTGGGGCGCGCCGGTCGCCTGGCACGCGGCGCTGTTCAGGCCGGACATCTTCACGGCGGTGGCGGGCCTGAGCGTACCGCCGCCGTTCCGTGGTCGCGGCAAGCCGCTCGACCTGTTGCGGCAGAACGGCATCACCAATTTCTACTGGCAGTATTTCCAGAAGCCCGGCGTCGCCGAGGCCGAGCTCGAGCGCGACGTCGGCCACACCATGCGTGTCGTGCTCGGCGGGCGTGGCCTTGCCGATCCCTCCGCCGCCATGTTCGTGCACGAGGACAAGGGCTTTCTGGGCCACGGGAGCCCGGAAGAACCGCTGCCGGCATGGCTGAGCGAGGCTGACCTTGCCTATTTCACCGATGCCTTCCGCAAGTCCGGCTTCCGCGGCGGACTGAACTGGTATCGCAACATCGACCGCAACTGGGAGCTGACCGCGCCCTGGCAGGATGCGCAGATCCACCAGCCTTCCCTCTTCATCGCCGGCTCCAGGGATGCCGTCATCACCGGCCTGATCGGAGCCAAGCGGGTCAACGAGTTGGAGCGGGTGCTGCCGAACCTGCGGCGCAAGCTGATCATCGAGGGCGCGGGCCATTGGGTGCAGCAGGAGCGCCCCGGCGAGGTGAACGAGGCGCTGGTCAGCTTCCTGCGCGAAGCGGCACGCTGATAAGGGCGCAAGGGCCTAGTAGAGGCCGCGGCCGCTCAGGATGCTGCGGGCCTCGGCGGCGCCGTCCGAGGCGGAGCCTTGCCCGTCATCAGTCGCGTAGCGGCCATCGGCATCATAGGACACCTGGCGCGCGTTCTGCAGCGTCCGGCCCCGGCTGCGGCTCGAGGCCGACATTTCCGAGGTCGCGTTGATCGAGGCCATATCGGCCGAGGTGTTACCGAGACTGTAGGGCCGTCCCTCGGGCATCGGCACCTCGCCACGAACCGCGCCGCGGCTCGATGACGGCATCTCCGGCACGAAGGGCCGCGCCGAGGCGACGCGGACCATGGACGGGGACGGCGCGGGAATTCCGGTCCGCAGGGTCGCCATCAGCTGGCGGTCGTCGGAGCCTTCCAGAGGCGCGCGGCCGACATATTCGACACGCACCTTGGCGACGCCGTTGCCCTTGAATTCAAGGAGTTCGGCGGCCTTGTTCGAGACGTCGATGAGCCGGTTGCCGTGATAGGGCCCGCGGTCGTTGACGCGGACGATGAGCGACTTGCCGTTCGAGAGGTTGGTCACCCGCGCGTAGGACGGCATCGGCAGGGTCGGATGCGCCGCCGTGAGCGAGCCCATGTCGAACACCTCGCCGTTGGCGGTCAGGCGGCCGTGGAAATCATCGCCATACCACGAGGCCACGCCTTCGGCCCGGTAGTTGACGTCCTCCTCCGGCACGTAGGTCCGGCCGGCGACGACATAGGGTTTGCCGACGCGGTACGTCCCGCCGCCCTTGGGCACGGGCTCGCCCAGGGCCACCACACGGGGGCTCGAGGACACGCCGTATTTCGGATCGACCCGGCTGGCGAACTTGTTCGACGAGGCGCAATTGGCGAGCGCGAGGCAGGTTGCGGCCGCCGCAACGCCGCGTGCGACCCGCAAAACCGAATCTGACCGTCGGATCCCCATTCGCCCCAAATACCATTTTGCCGGAAACAGGCCCAACCGCCTTGGCGGCCAGCATGCCTTTCCGGTCTTTCGCCCGAGGCGGCCCACCACCGCTTCGAAAGCGTGACGATATCGCAACCTGAACACGGCGGAAATGGGGAGCCCGGGCCGATCGCGCCGGCATGGTAAACAGGACCTTCGCCTGCCCTCCGTTGATCTACTGAGCACGAACGCCTGCCGGCAGGCCGATTTGTGCCACTCCCGGACACGCTGTTGCGCCGAATCCTCACCCCACCCCGATTGTCGCGGAACGCACTGGAATTCTTTTGACTGTGCAAGGCCGCACGCGTTTTCTCGCTTGCAGGGGCGGAATGGAATTTAACGATGATCGAGACGGTTTCGGCACTCATGGGTTTGGTTAGCGCGGGGATCTTCCTGGCCCATGCGTTTGAAGGTTACCGTACGAGGGCCTGAAGGCACTCGCGCGGACGGCACGCATCACCTCTTCAAGACGGTACGTTCGGATAATTTTAATCGATCCGATCGAACATCGAAGACGAGAGCGGCAGGTGTCCTATGCGCAACCATGACCTCGTATCCGATGGCTTCCTGGCCTTGACGGCCGGCGGGTTGTTTCTCCTCTGCTCCAGCCTCGTGGCACTGGCCTTCGGCTGACCCCTGGCAATCTTTCATTTTCCAATCGCAACGTATTGCAGCGCAACCTGCCCTCGTCAGGATTGCAGCGCTCCCGTTTAGTTGATTGAATTTCGGCAACGCATGCCTCGACACATTTCAAGAGGCCATCACCAACGAGGGTGACGCAAATGCTTTCCGAGAAGTTTTTTCTGGTCCTTGAATCATTGATCCGCGGCGACCGCACCTATCCCGACGGAAGCCCCCGCATCACCAGCACCTCTCCGCACGTGCCCGTGAGCCTGCAGCCGAGCCAGAAATAGCCGGCCCGTCCGCGAAGACCCGATCACCGCGACTCAGCGGCGGCCCAACAGCGAGCGACGGCAGAAGCCGTCGCGGGCCTCGCTCCGGCGGACGAAGCCGCCGTCAGGTCACTGGCCGTACACCTTCTGGCCTTTCGCGTGGTAGACGCCTTTCCCGAAATCCAGCCAGACAACCTGGTCGTGAGGACAATGGCGCGGCCCCTGCGGCTCATCACGAAACGGCGTCAGCGGCGCCGCCGGCACCCAGCATCGACAGCGCGGCCCGCGTGATCTCGGCAGACGTTCCGTCTAACGCGCGTCTCATCTTCCGCATCCCCATCGGGGCCGTCACACTGCAGGCATCGGAACGATAACCCGAAAGCTGCGCGATCCGCATGCGGCGCCTGCCGGTCTTGCGTCTTCCACCGGCCACGTTGCCGGGCTACATGAAACGGACCTGACCGTCTCGACACGTGGATGCTCCCTGAATGCCGGCCGAGCCCGCCCCCGCGACCGAACCTCGCCCGCCCTCGCCGCGCCTGCGCGTGCTGCCGATGGTGATCTTCGGCTCGCGCTGGCTGCAGCTGCCGCTCTACCTCGGGCTGATCGTGGCCCAATGCGTCTACATCGCGCTGTTCCTGAAGGAGCTGTGGCATCTGTCGTCGCATGCGCTCGACCTCACCGAGCAGCAGATCATGATGAGCGTGCTGGCGCTGATCGACGTCGTGATGATCTCGAACCTGCTCGTGATGGTCATCGTCGGCGGCTACGAGACCTTCGTTTCCCGGCTCGATCTGCAGGGTCATCCCGACGAGCCGGAATGGCTCGGCCACGTCAACGCGAGCGTCCTGAAGATCAAGCTGGCGATGGCCATCATCGGCATTTCTTCGATCGCATTGCTGCGCACTTTCATCGAGGCCGGCAATCTCGGCTCGGACCGCGCCGGCTTCACCGAGAAAGGCGTGATGTGGCAGGTGCTGATCCACATCACCTTCGTGGTCTCGGCGATCGGCATCGCGTTCGTCGACAAGATCAGCGATTCAGGAATGCGCCGCCACGAGGAGTGAGGGCCGCGGACCGTCGCTCCGATCTCCGTCTAAGCCCCTAGTCCTTGGCCTCGAGCTGCTGCAAGGCCTGATGCAGGCACTCCTGCAGCTTCAGCGCGACCTGCTCGCGCGATATGCCCTTGTCGGCCAGATCGTCCGAGACCTTGCGCAGGACGTCATCGATGCCCTGCTTTTCCAGATTACCCGTCACCAGCGCGGTGGCGTAGCCGGCCGCGGCATCTGCGGTCAGCCCGAGCTGCTCCGCCGCCCAGAGACCGAGCAGCTTGTTGGACCTCGCCGTGGTCCTGAAGATGAGATCCTCGTCGTGGGCGAATTTGGCTTCGAACCCCTGCTCGCGCTTGTCGAACGTGGTCATGGTCAGCTCCATTGCGGTTTCGCCGATGGGTCGGACGGGTCGCGATCGTCTCCGTGTTTTTCTGTTGGGACCAGTTCGAATCTTCCGGCGGAAGGCAAAGGCCGTCAAGCCCGCGCGGTCGGTCGCAGGTCTGGCGACTGTCAGCACCGCGTCAGCTCCGGCCGCTAGGATGACATCGAGCTTCGATCTATGAATCGATCCGCCGCCGCATGATCTCGTGGAGAATGAGAGCCGACGCATGAGCAGGCAGTTGCGGGAATTTCGCCGGCTCGAGCGCGTGTGCCTGGAACAGGCCGCCCTTTCCGACATGGATCTGGCGCGGAGCAGCCTGCTCAAGGTCGCCGATGATTTTCGGCTGGCCGCCGAGGCGATCGAAGCGCGATCGTCACCCCGCGCGACCATCGCCGACGCGGTTCAGGCGCTCAAGCAGATGCTGAACCGCACGCGCACATCGAACCGACATTGAACGTCAACCGCCCGCGCCGAAGGGACGGCCGCGCCGGCCGACGGGGGTCGGCCCTCGATCAGCCTTTGGCTGCCGCCGCTTCCCGCGCGAGCCGTTCGGCCTTCAGCCGCTCGCGATTGGCATGAAACGCTTTCTGCGCTTCTTCATGGTCGCGCATGGCCTTTTCGGCCTCAACCCGGCGTGCCGCATCGCGCGCCTGGCGTTCTTCGGGGGTCAATGGTTTGCGTCGGAAGGAAAGGTCTTCTGTCATATTGACCTAACGCGGATACCGCCCGAAAGTTCCACGCTGCGGATCCCAAACGGCTGGCCGGAGCACGTCCGAAGTATCTGACCGATCACATGCTTTGGTCAAAAGCTTCGGCGCCCGGGCCGGCCGGACGGTGCCGCCCGGGCAAAATGTCGAAAACAACCCCATGCACAGTACATCGGGCGCACCGGAGCAGGACCTCGCAGGCTTCCGGTGCGGTTTGACACGTCGGGCAAAACACCGCCATCCTGTCACGATGGCGAAGTTGGACACCGCGCCTCGGCTGGGTCAGCTCAGGAAGCCTCGATCACTTCGCCGTCCTCCTTCACGAAGCGGCCGATATGTGGGTTCGGCAGCAGGTCCAGCACCTCCTCGGAAGGTCTGCAGAGCCGCGTACCCTTCTCGGTCACGACGATGGGGCGGTTGATCAGGATCGGATGGGCGAGCATCTGATCGATCAGCTGGTCGTCGCTCCATGTTTCGCGGTCGAGCCCGAGTTCGCCATAGGGCGTACCCTTCCGGCGCAACAGCTGTCGCGGGGAGATGGCCATGGCGGCGATGAGCTGCACCAGTTCGTGACGTGACGGCGGGTTCTTCAGATATTCGATGATCTCCGGCTCCTCACCGCTCTGCCGGATCATCGCCAGTGCGTTGCGAGACGTGCCGCAGGCGGGGTTGTGGTAGATCTTGACGATCATCGATACGTCCTCTCGGGACGCACTCTAAGACCCCGCCGCGGGCGTGCAAGACGCCTGCGCAAAATGCTGCGTCTGAGCCGTTCGATCTTGCTGCCTGCTCGCGCCGGACGATCAGGCAGCGCTGCGCGCGAGAACCTCGGTCAGCACATATTCCTTGATCGCCGCGGGATCTCGCTCGCCTTGAGATGCAAGCCACAAGATCCGCTCCGCAACGTCCACCGCCGTCTGATGGCGCTGCCGGGTGAAGGCCTGGCTGGCGAGCACTTCGGCAAGAATGCTGCGCAGCAAATGCACTGTCGGTGTGTCATACGCCATGTGCAGAATACCTGAATACTGAAACGATTCACAAAAGGCCGCGGCTCGATATCGAGCGAAACGGCGCGGTTCGATCGGCAATTTGCAAGAGCGTTACAGGCTACGATCGTTTGATTGCGGCTCTATGACGAACACCGCACGCGAGCGCCGCCGCCGCCGCAAAACACAGGAGCGAAAATTCGGAATCGAGGTCTTTGTCGGATCGCGGCGCTAGGCCGTCCGCCGCCGCGGAAGCTTGCGCAGCTTGGCCGGATCGAATGCCGGCTCCAGCGTCACCGGCTCCTCGACGAGCCCCTCTTCCTCGCTGAGAATGAGAGTTCCATCGAGCAATATTCCCGGAGCCTCTTCCGCGGTCGCGATATAGCGGCCGATCTTGCCGTCGCATGTCCCCTCGATCAGCAGCTTCGCGTGGTCCGCGCCGAACATGGTCGGGCGGTCGAGCGTGTGTCGCTTGGTGTACACGACGGCGGTAAATCGCTCACCGTCGATTTGGCAGGTGCCGCTGTAGTTCATGAGGCTGTCGCAGCCCCAGATCCTGTCGCCCGCGACGTGAGCGATGCCGGTGCCCTGAGCCAGCGGCGTGGTGAACCATGCCCGATAGGTACCGTCTTTCAACACGTGGAACGACTCCGGTGGCGGCGTTGCGAGAATTGAAAAAAAGCCTGAAGCCAACACCGTTAAGGATCGGTTCATTTCTCGAACCGCCCGGCGGAAATTCCGGAGCCGCATCCCGGGAACCGGCGGCATCGCCATCCCGGCGTGATCGGGAACCGCCGGGGGGATGTTTGCCACCATAGACCCGCACATCCTGCGGGGCTTTTTTGTTTCATGGACAAGCAAGCGAATGGGCCACGACCTACACGGCTCGCCTCGCCCGGCACGACCAAGACAGTTGTGGTCGCCCCGAACACCGCCCGGCAGATCAATCCGAGGGTGGCCCCAAAAAAAGCTACGCCGCTGGGCTCGAAATACGATGTCCCGGCGGCGCCCTCTCGCTGGCCCCTTAAATCCCCAGCGAGCGCTCCATAGCAGCCTTTGAGGTTCGCAAGTGTGAACTGGTTCACACTCTCGTGCACGGACCGCCCAACCAAGCGCCGTCCCGACGATCATGCCAAGAACATCACGCTTTCCCGTGTCGACGAGACGGCTCTACTCGGGACGCAAGGTCTCGCGCGAAGCACCTTCCCGACCAAAGCCGAGCGAATAGCCTTTCGATTGCTGCTCAGCCTTACGCGAGCGCAGTGCATGATCCTCTTCGCGCCCTCTTTGACGATCGCGAACAACATCATGAGCCAAGCTGCGAGCGCAGCACACCACAATGGCGCTTCTACCGTTTCCGGCATGCAACTCTCTTGAAAATGACTTCATCAAATACGTCGGCAGTCACCGATCGGGCGCAGTTTGCGGCGGCATGAAGCCGAGATATTTCCCGTCAGGGCCCATCAGGGAGATGACGCCGGCATGGTGACACTGCCGCATCTGGCCGGAAACGCGAGTTAATTTGCGCTCAATGCCAGGAAATAAACCTTCGAGGAGACATCGCGGCACCGTCGCGCGAGAGACTCACATTAAATAGCCCGGAGGAGCCTAGCTGCAATCGCAGGGGGCGAGCGGGATGTTCGCCTATTCCTAAGACGTCGGGGCCGCTGATTTGTTCGTAATTCGACAGGGGCAGTCCTCAAATCAACTTAGCACACCTGGGGTTAAAGCACGGCAACGTCAGCTTCGGGCGAGAGACGCTCAATTTGTGGCCGAGAACGGTGCAATTGGTTAGTCGCCTTTGGTGAGCGGAAACCGCCAAATACTGAAGATACCGAGGCTTTTGGCATCAACTGGCGGAAGGGGTGGGATTCGAACCCACGGTACCCTTGCGGGCACGCCGGTTTTCAAGACCGGTGCCTTAAACCACTCGGCCACCCTTCCCTCGCAGCGAGGTCAGGCAATTAGCGCACGTTTTGTTCGAACGCAACGCGAACTTCGACCCGATCCGGCCTCCGACACGTCCTTGAATCCGCCCCTCATCGATCCCGCAGCCGGGCGCACAGTCGCCTTCCGGCTCGGCATCGCGGCCACATCGGCTTGCGATTTGGCCGTGGGGGCGTCATGGGTCGAAGTCAGGGCGATAGGAACACCTCGCTCAAAGTGTCCTCCTCACGTCCGTTGCATTTGATGCCGCCATCGGCGCGATGTTATGCTCGCCGCAGAACCGGGAGTCTCTCGATGCGCAAGATCCTTGTCGCCGCCATGTTTGCCCTGATCGCCGGCCCCGCATTGGCGCAGGACCACATCCAGCAGTACGGCGAAGAGGCCAAGGAGAAGACGGAGGCGCAGAAGGCGGACGACAGGCGGGCTGAGCGCGCCTATCAGCGCTCCCTCAACAATGTTCCCGACCAGAAGGCCGTCGATCCCTGGGGAGCGGCCCGCGGCGACGATGCGGCGAAGAAGACGGCAGCGCCGGCCAAGCCGGCGGTGAAGCATTCGTCCAAGGCCAAGAGCGGCAGCACCCCCAACTAGCCGACGATCCGCACGGAAGCGGCGCGGCCCCGCCCCTCGGTGCCGTCGAACGCCGGACGAAGATCGAATTCCTGGAAGACGCACGCGCGTGAACCGACGGGCACTTCGCCTCGGGACGCCGCCTCTGCACGGCATGTCCGTCAGTGCTTGTGGTTCGCCGGCGATGGCCCGCTCACGCCGGAATTTCTCGCGGAGCTGTCGCCGCTGCATTTGCAGGAACCTCGCCGCCACTGACCTGCTCGCTGCATCTGCGGCATTTTTCCCGCCGCTCGAGCTGGCGATGGCGATGTGGCGGTGGCGATTCCCTTGAGCGCGCAGCCGTCTGTCAGGCGGGCGTCAGCCTTGTCCATTACCGTGACGACACCTTGGCCGCACGACGAGAGTCGGCCCCATCATCAGCAATCCCGGACACTGGCGATGCCACCCAGGGCGTCGTCGGTTGCGAGGCCCGGTTGGATTCGCCTCCATTTCCGGGCCTCGTTTGCTGCCTTCAACACAAGCTGCCCGCAAAAGAAAACGCGGCGCCCCAAAGAGCGCCGCGCGAAGCGATGACGAACTGCGTCGGGTCTAGTAGCCGCAGGACGCGCAGCCCGTCGCCACCGGCGCGTAATAGGAATAGCCCGGCGAGACCATCTCGACGCGCTGGCGCGTCGCGTATTGCGGCGGAATGCGCTCGTACTGCACGCCCGGCGGCGCCACCATCACGGTCTGCGGAACCATCACGGTGCGATATTGCGCGGGAGTGCGGTGCGCGACGACGGAGCCCGGCGAGACCATCACGGTCTCGTCGACGGTGCGATACTGCGGCGCGACGTATTGCTGCTGGTAGCAGGTCTGGCACGGCGGCGGCGCGTAGCAATTGTAGCAGCCGGCAGAGGCTGCGCCCGTCATGGACATCGCGGCGACAGCCGTGGAGAAAACGATAGCGAGAGTACGAGACATTGTGGTTGGTGCCCCAGTTGCCCGAAATGGATTTGCGAAAGTCGCAGGCAGTATACGCCGCGAAATTCCGGGCTGCCGAAGTTCGTGGGGGCATCCTTAATGCAAGCGGCCGGCTTTCGCCGGCCGCTAAGGACTTGTTGACCATCCGCGCGCTACGCGCGCGCCGGAACGCTCAGTTCGAACGCCGCTTCACTTCGCGCACCGCGCCGCGCGCGGCGCTGGTGGTGAGCGCAGCGTAGGCCTGCAGCGCGGTCGAGACGCTGCGCTTGCGGTTCTGCGGCTGCCAGGCGGCATCGCCCTTCGCCTCCTCCGCCGCGCGGCGCTTGGCGAGTTCCTCTTCGGAGACCTCCAGGCTGATGCTGCGGTTCGGAATGTCGATCGCGATGCGATCGCCGGTCCGCACCAGGCCGATGTTGCCGCCTTCGGCCGCTTCCGGCGACAGATGCCCGATCGACAGGCCCGAGGAGCCGCCCGAAAAACGTCCGTCGGTCACGAGCGCGCAGGCTTTGCCGAGGCCCATCGATTTCAAATAGCTCGTCGGATACAGCATCTCCTGCATGCCGGGGCCGCCGCGCGGGCCCTCATAGATGATGACCACGATCTCGCCGGCGACGACCTTGCCGCCCAGGATGCCCTCGACGGCAGCGTCCTGGCTTTCGAACACGCGCGCCGGGCCGTTGAATTTCAGGATCGAGGCGTCGACGCCCGCGGTCTTCACGATGCAGCCGTCCTGCGCGAGGTTGCCGTAGAGCACGGCGAGGCCGCCGTCCTTGCTGAAGGCATGCGCGAGATCGCGCACGACGCCCTTCTCTCGGTCGGCATCGAGCTCGTCGTAGCGGCGCTCCTGGCTGAACGCCACCTGCGTCGGGATGCCGCCCGGCGAGGCGCGGTAGAAGGTGCGCACCGTCTCGCTTTTGGAGCGCTTGATGTCCCAGCGTTCCAGCGCGTCGTTCATGGTCGGCGCATGCACGGTGGAGACCGAGGTGTCGATCAGGCCGGCGCGATCGAGCTCGCCGAGAATGCCCATGATGCCGCCGGCGCGATGCACGTCCTCGACATGCACGTCGGCGACGGACGGCGCGACCTTGCACAGCACGGGGACGCGGCGCGAGAGGCGATCGATGTCCTGCATGGTGAACGCGACCTGCCCTTCGTGAGCCGCGGCCAGCAGATGCAGCACGGTGTTGGTCGAGCCCCCCATCGCGATGTCGAGCGTCATCGCGTTCTCGAACGCCTTGAAGTTCGCGACGTTGCGCGGCAGCACGGACGCATCGTCCTGTTCGTAGTAGCGGCGCACGAGATCGACGATGGTGTGGCCGGCCTCGACGAACAGGCGCTTGCGGTCGGCATGGGTCGCGACCACGGTGCCGTTGCCGGGCAGCGCCAGGCCGAGCGCCTCGGTGAGGCAGTTCATCGAGTTGGCGGTGAACATGCCGGAGCAGGAGCCGCAGGTCGGACACGCCGAACGCTCGATCACCTTGACGTCCTCGTCGCTGACCTTGGAATCGGCCGCGGCCACCATGGCGTCGATGAGGTCGACGGCCTTGGTCTTGCCCTGCAGCTTGACCTTGCCGGCCTCCATCGGGCCACCCGACACGAACACGGCGGGAATGTTGAGGCGCAGCGCGGCCATCAGCATGCCGGGCGTGATCTTGTCGCAGTTGGAGATGCAGACGAGGCCGTCCGCGCAATGGGCGTTGGCCATGTACTCGACGCTGTCGGCGATCAGCTCGCGCGACGGCAGGCTGTAGAGCATGCCGTCATGGCCCATCGCGATGCCGTCGTCGACCGCGATGGTGTTGAATTCCTTGGCGACGCCGCCGGCGGCCTCGATCTCGCGCGCGACGAGCTGGCCGAGGTCCTTCAGGTGAACATGGCCGGGCACGAACTGCGTGAACGAGTTCACCACCGCGATGATCGGCTTGCCGAAGTCGCTATCCTTCATGCCGGTGGC
>NZ_JASGFS010000081.1:0-23748 GCF_047605465.1 Bradyrhizobium sp.
CGTCGGCATCGTGCCGTCGATCGAGATGGTGATCTACACCGCGGTCGGCGGCCGCATGTCGATCTTCGGCGCCGTCTGGGGCTCGCTGCTGGTGAACTTCGCCAAGACCTCGCTGTCGGAATCCTTCCCGCAGCTCTGGCTGTTCGGCCTCGGCGCGCTGTTCATCGCGGTGGTGCTGGCCTTCCCGAGCGGACTGTCCGGCATCTGGGCCGACTACGTCCAGCCGCGCATCGATCGCCTGTTCGGATCGCGCAAGTCGGGGTGGAACGGCAATTCGGTCGCCGACGGCGCGCCGGCTGAGTGAGGAGATCGTCATGCTCGTTGGACAACAGCCCAAGGACTTCCTGCTCGCCGTCTCCGGTCTCACCGTGTCCTTCGACGGCTTCAAGGCGGTCAACGACCTCTCGCTCTATGTCGAGGAGAACGAGATCCGCGTCATCATCGGGCCGAACGGCGCCGGCAAGACCACGGTGCTCGACCTGATCTGCGGGAAGACCAAGGCGACTTCCGGGTCGATCCAGTTTCGCGGGCAGGAACTCACGAAGATGAAGGAGAACGAGATCGTCCAGGCCGGCGTCGGCCGCAAGTTCCAGACGCCGTCGGTGTTCGAGGATCTCACCGTGTTCGAGAACCTCGAGATCTCGTTTCCGCGCGGCCGCACCGTGTTCGGCTCGCTGACCTTCCAGCGCGACCAGCCGGTGAAGGAGCGGGTCGGGGAGGTCGCCGAGATGATCTTCCTCAAGGACAGGCTCGACACCTACGCTTCCGAGCTCAGCCATGGCCAGAAGCAGTGGCTCGAGATCGGCATGCTCCTGATCCAGGACCCGGACCTGCTGATGCTGGACGAGCCGGTCGCGGGCATGAGCGTGTCCGAGCGCGCCAAGACGGCCGAGCTGCTCAACCGCATCATCAAGAACCGGTCGGTGCTGGTGATCGAGCACGACATGAAGTTCGTCGAGGACATCGCCCACAAGGTGACCGTGCTGCATCAGGGCCAGATCCTCTCGGAGGGGACCATGGAGAAGGTGAAGAACGATCCCAAGGTCATCGAAGTCTATCTCGGTCATTAGGAGCCCATCGATGCTGGCAATCTCCGATCTCCACGTCGCCTACGGCCAGAGCGAGGTCCTGCACGGGCTCAACGTCAAGGTCGCGCCCAACGAGATCGTGGCGATCATGGGTCGCAACGGCATGGGCAAGACGACGCTGATGAAGTCGCTGATGGGCATCCTGCCGGCCAAGAGCGGCTCGATGACCATGGATGGCGCCGAGCTCGGCGTCCTCAAGAGCTACGAGCGGGTCGCCAAGGGTCTCGCCTATGTGCCGCAGGGCCGCATGATCTTCTCCACCATGACGGTGAAGGAGAACATCGAGACCGGACTCGTGGTCCACGGCGAGTCCGAGGTGCCCGGCGACATCTACGAATTGTTTCCGGTGCTGCTCGAGATGAAGGGCCGCCGCGGCGGCAATCTCTCCGGCGGCCAGCAGCAGCAGCTCGCGATCGCCCGTGCGCTCGCGACCAGGCCCAAGGTGCTGCTGCTGGACGAGCCGACCGAAGGCATCCAGCCTTCCATCATCAAGGACATGGCGCGGACCCTGAAGCGTATCCGTGACGAGCGCGGCTTGTCGATCGTCGTGTCGGAGCAGGTCCTGAGCTTCGCGCTCGACATCGCCGACCGCGTGCTGGTCATCGAGAACGGCGAGATCGTCCGCGACGATCCGCGCGACAGCGTCGATGCCGCACAAGTCTCGAAATATCTGTCCGTCTAACCAACCGTGTAAAAGGGGAGCTTCGCGATGCCAGAGACACTGATCAAGGTCGATCTCACCAAGTCGGCCTATGAAAACGACATGGTGCACAACCGCTGGCACCCCGATATCCCGATCGTGGCATGGGTCAATCCCGGCGACGATTTCATCATCGAGACCTACGACTGGACCGGCGGCTTCATCAAGAACAACGATTCCGCCGATGACGTCCGCGACATCGACCTGTCGATCGTCCACTTCCTGTCGGGTCCGATCGGCGTCAAGGGCGCCGAGCCCGGCGACCTCCTGGTCGTGGACCTGCTCGACGTCGGCCCGCTCAAGGAGAGCCTGTGGGGCTTCAACGGCTTCTTCTCCAAGCAGAATGGCGGCGGCTTCCTGACCGATCATTTCCCGCTGGCGCAGAAATCGATCTGGGACATCAAGGGCCTCTACACCTCGTCGCGCCACGTGCCGGGCGTGAACTTCGCCGGGTTGATCCATCCCGGCCTGATCGGCTGCCTGCCCGATCCGAAGATGCTCGAGACGTGGAACAAGCGCGAGGCCGAGCTGATCTCGACCAATCCGACCCGCGTGCCCGGCCTTGCCAATCCGCCGTTCGCGCCGACCGCCCATGGCGGCCGCGCCAAGGGCGATGCGAAAGCCAAGATCGGCGCGGAAGGCGCGCGCACCGTGCCGCCGCGCGAGCATGGCGGCAATTGCGACATCAAGGACCTGTCGCGCGGCTCGAAGATCTACTTCCCGGTCTACGTTCCGGGCGCAGGGCTCTCGATGGGTGATCTGCATTTCAGCCAGGGTGACGGCGAGATCACCTTCTGCGGCGCGATCGAGATGGCCGGCTGGCTGCATCTGAAGGTCGAGGTGATCAAGGACGGCATGTCCAAATACGGCATCAAGAATCCGATCTTCAAGCCGTCGCCGATCACACCGAACTACAAGGACTACCTGATCTTCGAAGGCATCTCGGTGGACGAGGCCGGCAAGCAGCACTATCTCGACGTTCACATCGCCTATCGCCAGGCCTGCCTCAACGCCATCGAGTATCTCAAGAAGTTCGGCTACTCCGGCGCGCAGGCCTATTCGATCCTCGGTACCGCGCCGTGCCAGGGCCACATCTCCGGCGTGGTGGACGTGCCCAACGCCTGCGCCACGCTGTGGTTGCCGACCGAGATCTTCGACTTCGACGTGATGCCGTCGGCGGCTGGTCCCATCAAGCACATCAAGGGCGATGTCCAGATGCCGATATCGCCGGACAAATGATCCCTGCGCGACGGATGCGGGACGGCGCGCTTCTGCCGCCCCGCATCGGTCGCGGGGCGGGTTTGAACAGGCAAGACGTGGGGATGATGCGATGCCGGTCTACGAATATCTCTGTGACGATTGCGGGCCCTTCAAGGATCTGCGCCCGATGGCGGAATGCGACGATCCGCAGAGCTGCCCGCACTGCGAGACTCTCGCGCCGCGCGTGATCCTGACCGCGCCGAATTTCTTCTGCATGCCGGCGGAGACGCGCAAGGCGCACGCCGTCAACGAGCGCAGCACGCACGCGCCGCAGACGCTCGCGCAATACAAGGCCTCGCATGGCCCGGGTTGCGGTTGCTGTTCCACGGGCAAGAGTGCCTCGGGCAAGAAGAAGCCGGCCCGGCTCATGACCAAGAGCAAGAGCGGCGCGAAGGGGTTTCCCACCGCGCGGCCCTGGATGATCAGTCATTGATGCGATCGGCCGCACATGATGCGGTCATTCCGTCGCATGACCGCATGCACGGGTCAGGACGGCGCGCGATGAAGCGCGGCGCTTGCCACGTTGCGTGTTGAACCCATGCGAGCCGGATGTGCTGTCGGAGGTTTGGCCAGGTGCCGTCGTGATCTCGCTGAGCCCTCGGGCAGGTGAAGCCGGCGCCATGATGGAATTGTGCCGGTGTTTTGCCCGACGTGTCAAACGGATCCGCGGTGGCCGCGAGCCTTCCGCGGGCCGCGGCGTGTCTACTGTGCATGGGGTTGTTTTCGCGATTTTTGCCGTGGGCGTCCCGCACGGCCCGACCGCATCCCGTGGAGCCCGCATCAACGGGCGTCTCGAAGGATGGCCGCGGCCGACCCGCCGACCGGGACATGCCGGTTCGGCGCGCCTACTGCTTCTGCTGCGTGGGCGGCTTGCGCGGCGGGCGCGGAAGCGGTGCCGCGCCGCTCATCTTGTTGGCGGCGTCGCTGACGTCGAGCAGCGTCCGGCGGGTGTCCTCGATGAAGCTCGCCGATTTCTTCTTCATGCTGTCGGCGAGCTCGCGCAGTCCGCGCACCTTCTCGAACAGCTCGTCGGCCTTGCCGTCGACGAAGCCGGGCACCGCGCCCTCGATCTTCGTCACCGCCTTGTCGAAACCGGTAAAGGCGCTCTCGACCTTGGCCATGACGGAATCGATCTCGTCGCCCTTGCCCCTGAGATCGGCCGTGTAGTCCTCGAAGGTGCGCAGGCCGTCCCTGATCGCGTCGGAATTGTTGACGATCACGCGGTCGACGCTATGCAGCGTTTCGACGATGGATTCGGCGTCGCTGAGATCGGCGGTCAGCACCGGGATGCCGTCGGCGTCGAGCGGCACCGGCGGCGCGGAGGGAGCGCCACCGACCAGCGAGATCGCGGCGACGCCGGTGAGGCCCTGGAACTCGATCCCGGCCACGGTGTCCTTGCGGATCGGCGCGTTGTTGTCGAGCATCACGAGCGCGACGATCTTGCGGGGATTGTCCAGCTTGATGGACAGGATCTGCCCGGACGGCACGCCATCGAAATTGACGGGACCGCCGCGTCGCAGTCCACTCGCGGAACCGCCCTCGAACACCACGCGCAACTGGCTGCGGCTCTGGGCCGCGCGCCATTTCTGCACGCCGAGCAGGCCGCCGAACGCCACGGCGATCACCGCCAGCGTCGCCGTTCCGATCACCAGATTGCTCGCGCGTGCCATGGAAGGGGATTCTAAGGCCAAAGCGGGGAAGTTGGAAGCAGCCCCGGCGCCATGGTAGGGAGCGCGGGTTAGCGAAGCGTAACCCGCTTTTCCTACTGCCGCCTGCTTTGCGGATTGGCGGACCTGGCCGGCATCAGCTCGCTCTGGGCGACATCAATGCCCTGCGGCGCGTTTGGCCGCGGCGTTGTTGAGGACGATGAGCGCGTCGACCGCGACGCCGGTCCTGGCGTTGATCAGGAACGGGTTGATGTCGATCGAGGCGATCCGGTTGCCGGCATCCGCGATCAGGTTGGACAGGCCGACCAGCGCCTTCACGGCGGAGGCCTCGTGCAGCGCGGGCTTGCCGCGATAACCCCGCATCTTGACGCCGGCCTTGGTGCGGCCGATCAGGGTGCTTGCCTCGGCCGCGTCGAGCGGTGCGCCGGCGAGCGCCACATCCTTTATCAGCTCGATGTCGACGCCGCCGGTGCCGAACAGCACGACGGGTCCCATCTCGGCGTCGAGCGAGGCGCCGACCACGAGCTCGAGATCGGCCTTGACCTGCTGCGCGATCAGGATGCCGTCGAGCCTGGGCTTGCCCTTCAGCTTCTTCACCCGCGCCGTGATGTCCGCGAACGCCTTCTTCACCTCGGCCGCGCTGTTGAGGTTCAGCACCACGCCGCCGATATCCGACTTGTGCAGGATCTCGGCGCTGACGACCTTGGCCACGACCGGAAAGCCGATCCCCTTGGCGATCTTCACCGCCTCCGCCGCCGTCCGCGCGATTCCCTCCTTCGAAACCGGGATGCCGTAGGCCTTGAGCAGCTTCTTCGAGGCGACCTCGTCGAGCGCGGCGCCGGTCGCGGATTTCAGCGCCTTCTCCAGCACGGCGCGAGCGGCGGGTTTGGAGCTCGAGACGATATCGGGCACCTCCTTGCGCAGCCTGGCGTAGTCGAGCAGCGATTTGATCGCGGTCACCGCGCGGTCGAGGCCCTGCATCACCGCGATATGCGGCAGCGATTTGCGCAGTCCCTTGGTGAACTCGGTGAAGCCGATCGACATCGCGCTGATGTAGATCACGGGTTTCGAGGCCCGGCTCGCCATCTCGTCGACGATGCGCAGATTGCGCTCGCGCAGCTCGTGCGGGGCCTTCGGCAGCTCCGCGTCGATGATGACGATGTCGATGTCGGGATCGTCGATCATCAGCTTGATCGACTTCATGTAGACGGAGGGATCGACCACCGCGGCAAATCCGGCGTCGAGCGGATTGCCGACGATCGAGCCCGGTCCGAGCATCTTTCCAAGCTCTGCGCTGACATGCGGGCTCAGCGGCGCGAAGTTCAGGCCCTTCTCATAGAAGGCGTCGATCAGCATGCCGCGCTTGCCGCCGGACAGCGTGACCGCGGCGAGCCGGCCGCCCCTCGGTCCCGCGGCGTGAACGAAGCATTCAGTGGTCTCGATCAACTCGTCGAGGCCGCCGACCCGGATTACGCCCTCGCGCGTGGCGATGGCATCGAACGTCTCGATCGAGCCCGCGAGCGCGCCGGTATGCGCCATCGCCGCGGCGCGCCCGCCCTCGGAGGCGCCGAGCTTGAGCGCGATCACGAGTTTGCTCGCGGCGCGCGCGGCCTTGCAGGCCTCGCGGAATGCCCGTGTGTTGCGCACGCCTTCGAGATAGACGACGATCACCCTGATGCTCGGTTCTTCGGCGAAATAGCGCATCAGGTCCGGTGTCTCGAGACCGGCTTCGTTGCCGGTCGTCACCATGTAGCCGACGCCGACGCCGCGATCCTCCAGCGCCTGGCGGATCGCCATGACGATGGCGCCGGACTGGCCGGCGATCGCCACCGCGCCTTGCTCCATGGTCACGATGCGGTCGTCGATATTGGTGAAGAGCTTTTCGCCGGCGCTCAGATTGCCGAGGCAATTCGGGCCGGTGACGGCCAGTCCCGTCTCGCGGATTGCCGTCTGCAGTTCGGCGGCGAGCTTCTGGCTTACCTCATCCTGCAACTCGCTGAAGCCGGAGGTGACGATGGTGGCCGAACGGGCACCGGCTGCTGCCGCATCGCGAATCACCTGAACGGCAAAGCGTGCCGGCACCAGCACCAGCACGTGGTCCGGTTTTTCCGGAAGGCTCGCGAAATCCTTGTAGCAGGGGACGCCCCAGATGGTTTCGCGCTTGGCGTTGACGGGATAGAGGCCGCCGGCGAAACCGTATTTGACGAGGTTGTTCCAGATGCGTTCGGCATAGTTGCCGGGCTTGTCGGTCGCGCCCACCAGCACGATGTTGCGCGGGTGCAGCATGGCGTGGATGCTCTTGACGAGATCGCCGGCGTCGGGCTGCGGGGACCATGGGCGAGCGGAAACGGACGCAGCAGGCACCTTGGCTTCCATGGCGAGACCTCACCTTTTGTTCTTGTTGCGGCGCGTCGTTCTGGTCTGTGGCGAGTTCTGGGGAGGCCATCGCGGCAGGCGCAATGCCGCGTGACGGAATGGGCTGGGCTTCACGTCGGAAGGCTAGCATCACCGGACTTCTGGCGAAAGTAAGAACGGCCCGGCGACGTGCGCGCGATCATCGGCGCGCGAGCAAGGCATGTCGCTGCTGTCCGCCGTCGTGCCGGGCTCGAACCCGACATGCTTCGTCATGCGCTGGTGTGGGTGGCCGGAGTGGCCCGTTCAGTACCGCAGCAGGCCGAACTTGTAGCCGTAGTGATAGATCACTTGCTGCATCAGGAAGTAGGCGATGGCGCGCCGGATCTGGATCTGCGTCGGCTCGAAGCCGAGGACGCGCCGCCGCAGGATGCCCATCTCCCTGACGCCGATCGCGTAGGTCGCCGCGGTCTTCTGCGCGTCGTGGATACGGAAGCAGGCGAGGAATCGCGGCAGGCGCACGAACTTGAATCCCGCTTCCTGCGCACGCAGGATGAAATCCCAGTCCATCGCGTAGTGGAAGCTCTCGTCGATAGGCCCGATCTTGTCCCACACGCGCTTGCGCCAGAACATCGTCTCCTGGGGAATGTAGTCGGCGTATTGCAGCGTTTTCCCGTCGTGGGGCGGCAGCACGGCGCGGCCGACCTCGAGTCCCTCGTTGTCGACGAAGACGCGATGGCCGTAGACGATGTCGACGTCGGGGTGAGACATGAAGTAGTCGGCGACATAGGCGAGCGTGCCCGGCAGCAGCATGTCGTCGCTGTTGAGATAAGCCATGATCTCGCAGTCGACGCCGGCGAAGCCGAGATTGATCGCATTGGACTGCCCGCCGTCAGGCTCGCTCTTCCAACTGAAGTTGCCGCCGAGGCTCTTCAGGAGATCGACCGTGTTGTCGATCGAGCCGCCGTCCTGCACGTGGTAGTACAGGTTCGGATAGCCCTGGCTCACGATGCTCTCGATTGTGGCGCCGAGATATTGCGCATGGTTGTAGCTCGGGGTGACCATCGCGATCCGCGGTGCGTTCGCGGGGAGCGCGGGACCGGGCCGTGAAGCCTTCAGGTTGAGCAGGCGAGGCGGGTACTGCTCGAACGTCCACATCGGCGGACGCCGCCACAGGCTGCGCAGGCTCGTGCGTCGTTGTCCGGCGGCAATGAGGTTCTGGTTCCTCTCCAGCAGCGCAACGCGATTCTCAAGCTGCTCCAGTCGCTTCTCGAGGCGTTGCCTGAGATCTTCGTCCATCGACTACTTCTTCCCGCAATTCGTACGCACTGCAAAATCAAAAGGCTTCTTATAGGTCTATGGTGGCCGGCGCCAGTTCAGCGCTCGCTCCGGGACGTGATGCATCATCACGCCCGGCCCGAGAAGTCTCGCCGGATACCCTCTCCCGCAGATCTGCCCCTGAGGTTAAGGGAGAGCTACCAACGCCGCGATTCTCATCATACCGTTGAAAATGTGGCGCAAACTGGTTGCCGGTTCCCCGCCGCCCGGAATGTCGGTGGCCGCCTTTAGCGCGATCTGCAATGCCCGGATAGTGGCGATAACGACACTATCCGCCTGTCCCCAGCAGGGTGGCATGAAGGACGTAGCGTTCCGGGCCGGATGTGACGGCATCGAACGGCCAGCAGGTGGCGAGCACCAGCTCGAATCCGCGGGTGGCCGGATCGATCCCCGAGGCGTCGAAATGGACCACGGCCGAGGCGTCCGCCCGGTAGCTGAAATGCCTGCCGTCGCTGCGTGTGATCTCGATCTCGTCACCGATGGAAACATTCCGCAGGAAACGGAAATGGGTGTCACGGTGCGCAGCGTAGACCGCGACGCCGCGCTCGCCGGCGTCAACCGTTTGGTCGATATGGCCGGGGCCGAAGGCGAGCGCCTGGCCGCTCGTACCGGCGAGCACGATGGCGCTGGCCCCGATACGCTTCACCTCGATCCGGGCGATCGGCCAGGTATCCGCCCAAGACCATGGTTTGACCGGGTGACCGGTCGCAATGCTCGTTTGGAACGCGCGTTCCAGGAGCACCTGCGCCAGCCATGCCTTGGCGTGGATGTAGGCGCCGTCACCGAACAGGATGGCGCCGATGAGAGTGAGAGCGAAGGGGGAGACGAGGCGGAGCATGGGTTCCTCTTGGGAGCAACGGCCCGGATTCGCCTTCGGGCGTTCCGGAACAGGCAGTTCAAAAAGGGCGCGCGCGACCGATGGGGGACGGGCGGCCGCGCGCGCCGAGACAGAGGAGTTCGGGGGCTCCTCTCTCAAGCGGCGTCAGTGAGCAAGGGCTGGCGCCGGTTGAACATGAACAGGATCAGGCCGAGCAGGATGGTGATCAGGCCTGCGATCATCTTCAGTTCGGCCGAGGTTGCGGTCTTGGGCAGACGGATCGCGTCGGGCGCGGCCGGCGTCGGACGCCGTGCGGTGGTCGCGCCGTTTGCATCGGCCCGGCGCTCGCCCGATTGTGCAGGCCCCTGGTGGGGACGCTCGCCAAACACCTTCTCGAAATCCCAGCCGGCCGGCAGGTTGACCGGCAATTCGCTGAGCTTGAGCGGCTCGCCTGCGGGGCGGCTCGGCGTCTTGTCGACGGCGACGAGGCTGGTCAGCCGCGTGACGATCTGATGGTCGAGCGCCAGCGCCAGGATCGCCTTGTCAGCATCTTCGGGCGTCATCTCGCGCATGGTACGCGCGACCTCGGCATCGCCGATCTTGCGCCTGGCCCAGAGCTTCGACAATCCGCTGCCTTCGGCGGCGTTCTGCAGCGGCAGAGTCACCGACCATGGACGGTCGCCGACGCGTCCCTTGATCTCGAGCGAACCCGCCAACTTGTCGAGCCGGGCCGCGAGCACCAGCGGTTCGTCCAGATAGACGTCGGGAATGATCGCCGGCGTAACATCGGCCTTGGCATCGGAGAATCGCGCGGTGAGGCCGGTGACGGCCGGGTTCTCCAGCTTGGCGAACAGGCCGCGCATGCGCTCCTCGACCTGCTCGACGGAGCCGATATGGGTGAAAGTGCCGCGGCCGAGTTCGGCTGCGCGCGTCATCAGATAGGTGTTGGGCGCCGACCCGATGCCGACCATGAAGATGCGCGAGCGGCCGCGCATCGCGGTGATCGTCTCGAACAATTGCTGCTCGTTGCCGATCGCGCCGTCGGTCAGGAACACCACCTGGCGAACCATGTTGGTGTCGCCGAGTTTGTCGGTCAGCGCGGCCCGCATCGCCGGGATCATCTCGGTGCCGCCACGGGCCTGCAGATCGCCGACGAACGAGGTCGCCGTTGCGACATGCGCGGTGTCCGCGGACACGGACGCCGGGAACAGCACGTCCATCGTGTCGTCGAAGCGGATGACGTTGAACCGGTCGTTCGGCTGCAGGCGCCCGAGCGCATACAGCAGGCTCGCCTTGGCCTGCACGATCGACGTGCCGCCCATCGATCCCGAATTGTCGATCACGAACACGACCTCGCGCGGCAGAGGTTTCTGCGTCGCCCGCTCGGTGGCCGGCGGAGTGACGAAGGCCAGCAGATAGTCGGCATCGCCGACATGCTCGCGAAACAGCCCCACCGAAGGCGCCTTCTCGGCGGCGGCCTTCCAGGTCAGCTCGAAATCGCGGTCTGCCGGTACGGTGCCGTCGGCAAGCGTAATGACGCGCGTCGTGCTGTCCGGGCTTTCCACCTTGACGTTGTGATGATGGCTCTTCACGTCGCCGAGTGCGAAGCCGGCCTTCAGGCGCACCGTGATGCTGGTCGGATTCACCGGCGGATTCTTCGCGGGATCCAGCACCGGAGGCGAGATGCGGTCGCGGTCCGGCACCGGGGCAGACGTGGTTGCGCCCCAGCCGGATCCGTCCTTGCGGAAGTCGACGCTCTGCACGATCGGCGCCGGATTGTAGCGCGGCCCGACCACCAGGGGCACCCGCAGCGAATATTCGCTGCCGGCCAGATGTACCGGCTCCTGATATTCGATCTGCACCAGCACGGTCTCGCCGGGTCCTATGTTGGCGACGGAGTTGGTGAAGATGTTGGGCCGCTGCTGCTCCGTCAGCGCGGCCTTCTGGCCCTCGCGCCGCGCCTGCTCGTAGATCACGCGGGCCTGCTGCCGCTCCTTGATGTCGCCGACGATGACGCGGTCGCCGACCACCATCTTCAGCGTATCGACCGCACCATCGGTTGCGAGCGGATAGACATAGGTCGCCTCGACCCAGTCGCTGGTCGGATTGCGGAAGACCTGCGTGACGCGGGCCCGCAGTGTCGGGCCCGACACCGTGATGTCGACATCCATGCCGAGGCGGATCGCTTCCGTGGTGACGCCATCGTCCTTCAGAAGCAGGGTGCCCGAACGGGCATCGCCCGGCTGCAGCAGGTTTGCCTGCTCGGTGGTCGCGGACCAGCCCGGCTCGAAGCTCACCAGCAGGGCCACGAAGCCGACCAGGAGCACGGCGATGCCCTGCACGAGAAGAAACAGTCCGAGCTTGATCAGCCTGCCCAGCAAGGGGTGCTCGTTGCCGCCGGCCGCGTCGTAGGTGTCCATCTCGATCTTCTCCCAAAGGACGTTTCGTGAGGCTCAGCTTTCGCCGGGAGGGCCGATTTCGCGAGCAGAATGATCGGCAATGTTCGGCCGCGGCCGGTCGGCGCACGCTGTGGCCGTGGCGGTGATGTGCGGTTTTGTGCTGACTTGTCCGCTCTGCTAGGATGGCGTCGTGAAGCAGGGGTGACGATGCAGACGCAGGACAAACTCAACGACAAGCAGCTGTCGGACGAGCAGAGCCGCGAGGTCGCCGAGACGATTCGTGAGGAGCTCGCCAGGCGCCGGATCTCGCGGCAGGCATTGGCCGAGCAGGCCAAGCTCAGCCTGTCCACACTGGAGAAGGTGCTCGGTGGGCGTCGCCCGTTCACGCTCGCGACCACGGTCCGGCTGGAGCAGGCGCTCGGCGTCTCCCTGCGCAAGGCCACCGGCGCGGTGACGCCTTCAGCCAGCAACGATGTCGCGCCCGACAGCCTCGGCTCCTATGCGCATCGCGCGGTGACGTGGCTCGAGGACGTCTATGTCACGTTAAGGCCATCATTCGGCGACAAGGAGTCCATCTTTGCCTATCGTACCGAGATCATGTGGGAGCCGAAGGTGTCATCGCTGGTCTTCCGCGAAGGTGAGCGGACCGACGCTGCCTATGAGCACACCGGTGAGGTCGCGGTACCCCACCAGTCCGGCTTCATCTATCTCGTCATCATCAAGCACGGCCAGCATCGCGTGATCACGGTGTCGCGGCCGACGGTCGCCGGCGAGATGTACGGCATCATCTCGACGCTCCGCGCCGGTCCCGGCTCGCAACTGACGCCGATTGCGGCGCCGATCGCCTACGTGCCGCTCAAGAACATTCCGGAGCCGTCCCTGGGACGGGTTGCGCCCAACGACGCCAATCACGCATTGTACCGCAAGCATCTGCGGCGCACAGTCGATGAGTCATTCGCCCTGTTCCTGCCAGGGTAGGCCCGCTCTCCATGAATTCAATCCGGCGGCCGCTTCGTGTCCGTCCATAAGGTCTCATGCCGAACACTCTCGCAAACCCGGGCGGCGCGCTTCCGCTGTTCTCCGTCATCATCCCGCTCGAATTTCATCGCGGGCAGTGGGAGCAGTCCTGGCTCGGCTGGACATCGCAGACCGCGGATCAATCGCTCTACGAAATCATTCTGGTCGTGCCGCCCGACTTCACGGCGCGCGAGGAGCTGAGAGCGATCGCCGGCGACAGGGCGCGGCTCGAATTCTCCGACTCCGATCACGACATCGGACTATGTGCCTTCGGCGCCGCCCAGGCGCGCGGGCGATACCTGTTCTTCACGGAATCGCACTGTTGGCCCGAGCCCGATGTGATCGCGCTCTGCATGCGCGCGATCGATGATCATCCCGACTGGGCGGGCTTTTCCTGTCAGTCCGTTCCCATCCTGCACAATCGCCTGTCCAGGGCGGAAGCCGCGATGTACCAGGCCGACATCGAATTCGGCCTGAAGCAGCATCCCTGGCGCAAGGTGCTGGATCAGTGCTTCGTGGCGCGGCGCGACGCCTATGACGCGTGCGGAGGCCTGCGCGAGGAGTTCGGTCATTACGCCGAATGGGTGCTTGCCGCTGCATATCACGCGCGCGGCTACACCATCGGCTATCTGGAGGAGGCGCGCTTCCATCACTACTACATCGGCCGGCTCGACGAGCTGACGAAGTTCACGCTCGATTTCGTGCAGGGAGAGATCCGCTATCTCGGCGAGGATCGTCGCGATCCCGGCAGCGAGCTGCTGGACGTGCCGGCCGAGTGGAACGAGTGGGCCGGTTTCGACGCTTCGGTGGCGCGCGGCGCGTTGAGCGCGCTGCTGCGCGACAGCCTCGCGGGCAAGGGCTGGCGACGACCCGACGAGAAGCTGCATGCCTTCTGGCGTCGGATTGCGCCGGTGCTGTGGGCCGATCTTCCCGCGCGCATCGCGGCGCGTCTCGCGGTCATTCATGCGCGCACGATCTTGAGCGCACTGACGGTGGCCGGTCCTGGGAAGGCGATCGAACGATGGATGTCGCGCTACAACGCCGCGCTGATCCGGCTGCAACGGCTCGCGTGCATTCGTTGCGTTCGCCGGCAGTCAGGGCCCGTGGCGGGGTTGCTCGGAAGCCCGGTTGTCGCGCAGACGGGATTCCATGGCTTCGAGGCATCGTCGGGCCGACGATTCTGCTGGAGCGAGCCGCAGGCCGCCGTGCGGATCAAGGCAGCGGCGGGCCGCAACATCGTCCGGATCGAATGTCTCACCGTTCGCGCGTCGTTGGACAAGATCGGTTGCCGTTTCTACATCGACGGCACGCCGGTGGACGAAGCGGCGGTCACGATCGGGACCGACAGCTATACGCTGCGGCTCGATCTCCCTCCATCCGGTGTCGCCACATTGGCGTGGGGTTGCCCTTTGCTCAGAGGGAGCGGCGATCCGCGCCGTCTCGGGCTGCCCGTCGTGGCGATCAAGGTAGTCCAGGAATCGGGCGGAACCGGGAGCGGCAGTCTTGCGCCCGTGCTCGTCGAGGCTTGATCGCGAGGTCGCGATCGTCGCCTGCCGAAAAAAGATAGCGGCCTGCGGGCCGCTATCTCGTCGCGCTCGTTCGTGAAGGGCTAGCCTCCTACTTCGGCGCTGATGATGTCGCCGAACAGATCCCACTTGCCGCCCTTGAACTGCATCATCTTGAGCTGCTCGATCGGGGCGAAGTCATTGGGGCCGGTGTTGATCGTGATGCCGGGGATCAGCGTGTCGGGCGCAAAGCCCTTCAGGCTCGCCGCCTGCTTCATCACGTTTTCCCGGGTCAGATCGTCGCCGCACTGCTTGAGCACCTGGACCATGGTCTGGGCCGCGGCGTAGCCGTACACGGTATTGGCGTCGGTGACGTCGGCGCCCGGCATGTACTTGCCGATGAAGGCCATGAACTTCTTCATGCCCTCGTCATCCTTCCACTGCGGGTCGGAGGCATCCTTCAGGTAGCCCGCGGAGAGCACGCCTTCGGAGGCCTGCAGGCCGGCCGGCTGCATCACCGCGCCGATCGAGATCGACACGTCGGTCATCAGGTGCATCGGCTTCCACTCGAGCTCGGCGATCTTCTTGATCGCCTGCGCGGCGAATTTCGGCGTCGCGATGTTGACGAACACGTTGGCGCCGGTGCCCTTCAGCTTGACGATGTGCGAGTCGATCGACGGCTCGGTGGTCTCGTAGCTTTCTTCGGCGACGATGAGCGATGACGCCTTGTCTCCGAAGATTTCCTTGATGCCCGCGACGTAGTCCTTGCCGAAATCGTCATTGGCATAGAAGAGGGCGACCTTGGCGTCGGGCTTGGTCTTCAGGATGTACTTCGCGAAGATCCGCGCCTCGACCCGGTAGCTCGGCTGGAAGCCCATGGTCCACGGGAAGGCCTTCGGATCGTTCCACTTGCTGGCGCCGGTGGCGAGGAAGAGCTGCGGCACCTTCTTGGCGTTGTGATATTTCTGCACGGCGGTCTGGGTCGGCGTGCCCAGCGCGTTGAACACCAGGAAGACCTCGTCGCTCTCGATCAGCTTGCGGATCTGCTCCACCGTCTTGGGCGGCGAGTAGCCGTCGTCATAGGAGATGAAGTTGATCTTGCGGCCGTTGATGCCGCCCTGCTCGTTGATCATCTTGAAATAGGCTTCCTCGGTCTTGCCGATGACGCCGTAGGCCGAAGCCGGGCCCGAATAGGCCTCGACGTTGCCGATCTTGATCTCGGTGTCGCTTGCGCCGGTGTCGTATTTCTTCTGCGCGTAGGCACCCTGGGCCGTGAACAACATCAAGGCCGCGGCTGCGGCAAGCAGGGAGAGTTTCCTGTTCATGAAAATTCCTTGGGTTCTTCTGGGTTGGAGCAGGCACGTCGAAAAGCAAAGGGCGCCCGCGAGGGGCGCCTTTTGTCAGGCATTGGCGACTTTCTTGTCGACTTCCGAAGTCACCGAGAATTCCTTGCGGAGTGTCGGCTTGTGGATCTTGCCGGTGGCGTTGCGCGGCAGCGCCGTGACGAAGTGAACCTGACGCGGGCATTTGAAGCGCGCGAGGTTGGACGCGCAATGCGCGAAGACGTCCGCCTCGGTCAAGCTCTGGCCCGGCTTGACCGCGACGATGGCAAGGCCCACCTCGCCCCATTGCGGATCGGGAATGCCGATCACGGCGGCTTCGGCAATGGCCGTGATCTGGTGCAGGACGTTCTCGACCTCGGCCGGATAGACGTTCTCGCCGCCGGAGATGTACATGTCCTTCCAGCGGTCGACGATGTAGTAGAAGCCTTCCTCGTCGACGCGCGTCGCATCGCCCGTGTGCAGCCAGCCGTCCGTGAAGGACGATCTGTTTGCCTCCGGCCTGTTCCAGTAGCCCGGCGTGATGTTCGGTCCCTTGACCCAGAGCTCACCGAGCTCGCCGACGTCGGCGTCCGTGCCGTCGGGACGCACGATCCGGACTTCGGTGTGCAGCACCGGCTTGCCGGCGGAGCCGGCTTTCCGCGCCGCGTCCTCGCGGTCGAGAACCAGCACGGCCGGTGACGTCTCGGTCATGCCGTAGCCCTGCTGCAGCGCGACGCCGCGCGCCTCCCAGACCTTCAGCAGCGGCACCGGCATCGGTGCGCCGCCGACGCCGCCGATGATCAGCCGGCTGAAATCCGTGGCGGCGAAGGCCGGATGCTGCGCCATGAACTGGTAGATCGCGGGCACGCCGAAGAAGACGTTGATGCCCTGCGTGGGATCGCCGATCAGGCCGAGTGCCGCGCCGGGATCGAACGCGCGCATGATCATCACGGTGCCGCCGGCATGCAGCACGGGATTGGTGTAGCAATTCAGTCCGCCGGTGTGGAACAGCGGCAGCACGGTGAGCAGCACCGAGGACGGCCCGATGCAGGCGGGGCCGCCGAGATTGACGCAATTCCAGAAGGTCATGCCGTGGGTGATGGTCGCGCCCTTCGGATGACCCGTCGTGCCCGACGTGTACATGATGGTCGAGACGTCATCGAGCGTGACCGGCTCGATGCGGTCGAGCGGCCGCGCGGCCTTGATGCCGGCCTCGTAGGTGCCGCCCGCGCCGAGCAGAAGGTTCGACGCGACGCCGCAGAGCTTCGCCACGCTCAGCGCCGTCTCGGCGAGATCGGCATCGTGGATCATCACCTTCGGCGCGCAGTCGCCGACGATGAACTGGAGCTCCGGAACGGTGAGCCGCGTGTTCAGGGGCACGAAGACGGCGCCGAGCCGGCCGCAGGCGAACTGGACCTCCAGCGTATCGGTCGTGTTCAGCGCCAGCACCGCAACGCGGTCGCCGCGCGAGACGCCGAGCGTGTCGCGGAGAAATCCGGCGAGGAGGGAGATGCGCATGTCGAGCTGCGAATAGGTGAGGCGGCGTCCGCTCGCGAGGTCGATGGCCGCGACCTTGTCCCGGGTGCGGCGAGCATGATGAGCGATCCAGTCGTAGTGACGAACGGCCAAAAATCCCTCCCTCGGCGGTCTCGTCCCGCCTGCATTCTTATTGCTTCGCACCATGCCCGGCATGGCCCTGGGGCCAGCCGGAGTTCTGTGCGTCACGTCTTTTTTGATCCGGAGTTGGCCCGCGCGGGGCGAAAACCGTCTTGCGTTGAGTTGCTAGACGGCTCGCCGTAACGCCGCGCGCAGGTGCTAGCCACTCCGCGCAAGTGGCTCGCCGATGTTCCGGGCCATGGTGAATGCGAGGAATCGCCGTCAGCGAGGCGAAAGCGCAATGAAGACCCCGTTCTATACCGCCGAGCACGAGGCGTTCCGCGACGTGATGCGTCGCTTCGTCGAGAAGGAGATCGAGCCGTTCGCCCATGAATGGGACGAGGCCGGCGAATTCCCCCGCGCGCTCTACCGCAAGGCGGCCGAGATCGGGCTGCTGGGGCTGGGATTCCCCGAGGAATATGGCGGGATCGCCGCCGACCAGTTCATGAGGATCGTCGCCAGCCAGGAATTGGCGCGGGCGGGCGCCGGCGGTGTCAGCGCCAGCCTGATGAGCCACACCATCGGCTCGCCGCCGATCGCGCGGGCCGCGCGCCCTGAGGTCAAGGCGCGCGTGCTGCCGCAGGTGCTCTCGGGGGAGAAGATCTCCGCGCTCGCGATCACCGAGCCGGGCGGGGGATCCGACGTCGCGGGCCTTCGCACCAAAGCGCGGCGCGAGGGGGATCACTACGTCGTGAGCGGCGAGAAGACCTTCATCACCTCGGGCGTGCGCGCCGACTATCTGACCGTTGCGGTGCGGACCGGCGGCGAGGGCGCCGGCGGTGTCAGCCTGCTGCTGATCGAGGGCGATACGCCCGGCCTGTCGCGGACCAAGCTCAAGAAGATGGGCTGGTGGGCTTCCGACACCGCGACGCTGCATTTCGACGATTGCCGCGTTCCGGCCGGAAATCTGATCGGCGAGGAGGGGCAGGGCTTCAAGATCATCATGCAGAACTTCAACAGCGAGCGGATGGGCATGGCGGCGAGTTGCACCGCCTTCGCGCGTGTCTGTCTCGACGAAGCGATCGCCTATGCCAGGGAGCGCAAGACCTTCGGCAAGCCGCTCGCCCAGCATCAGGTGATCCGGCACAAGATCGTCGACATGGCGCAGAAGGTCGCGGCGTCGCAGGCGATGCTGGACATGCTGGCCTGGCGGCTCGAGCAGGGCGAAAGCCCGGTCGCGGAGATCTGCATGATGAAGAACCAGGCGACGCAGACCATGGCGTTCTGCGCCTCGGAGGCCGTGCAGATTTTCGGCGGTGCGGGCTTCATGCGCGGCATCAAGGCCGAGCGCATCTACCGCGAGGTCAAGGTCAACGCCATCGGTGGTGGCACCGAGGAGATCATGAAGGATCTGGCATCGCGGCAGATGGGATTGTGATTCTCGCCGTCATTCCGGGGCGACGCGAAGCGTCGAACCCGGACTCTGGACATTGTAGGACTTATCTCTGGATTCCGGTTTCGCGCTTCGTGCGCCCCGGAATGACGAAGGGAAAAACATGCTGTTCACCGCCGAACACGACGACGTCCGCCGCTCCCTGCAGAAATTCATCGCCAGCGAGATCAATCCTCATGTCGATGAATGGGAGAAGGCGGACATCTTCCCGGCGCACGAGCTGTTCAGGAAGATGGGCAGCCTCGGCTTCCTCGGGCTGAACAAGCCGGTCGAGTTCGGCGGCTCGGGGCTGGATTATTCCTACGCGCTGATGATGGCCGAAGAGCTCGGCGCCATCACCTGCGGCGGCGTGCCGATGGCGATCGGGGTGCAGACCGACATGGCGACGCCGGCGTTGGCGCGGTTCGGCTCGGACGAGGTGCGGCGCGAGTTCCTCTCTCCCTCGATCTCCGGCGATTTCGTGGCCTGCATCGGCGTTTCCGAGCCCGGCGCGGGCTCCGACGTCGCCTCGATCAAGACCAATGCGCGTTCGGACGGCGACGACTACATCATCAGCGGCGGCAAGATGTGGATCACCAACGGCACCCAGGCCGACTGGATCTGCCTGCTCGCGAATACCGGCGAAGGGCCGGTCCACCGCAACAAGTCGCTGATCTGCGTGCCCATGAAGAGCAAGGGCGTCACGGTGGCGCGCAAGCTCGACAAGATGGGCATGCGCTCCTCGGACACCGCCCAGATCTTCTTCGACGATGTCCGCGTGCCCAAGCGCAACCGGATCGGCGAGGAGGGCAAGGGCTTCACCTACCAGATGATCCAGTTTCAGGAGGAGCGGCTGTGGGGCGCGGCCGCCTGCCTCAAGGCGCATGAATACATCATCGACCAGACCATCGAATACACCCGCAACCGCAAGGCCTTCGGCCAGAGCATCCTCGACAACCAGGTCGTGCACTTCAAGCTCGCGGAGATGCAGACCGAAGTCGAGCTGCTCCGCGCCCTGATCTATCGCGCCGGCGAGGCGCTGGTGGCCGGCGAGGACGTGACGAGGCTCGCGACGATGGCGAAGCTGAAGGCCGGGCGGCTCGGGCGCGAGCTCACCGACGCCTGCTTGCAATATTGGGGCGGAATGGGCTTTACCAACGAGACGCCCGTCAGTCGCGCCTATCGCGACAGCCGCCTGACATCGATCGGCGGCGGCGCCGACGAGGTCATGCTGATGGTGCTCTGCAAGATGATGGGCACGTTGCCCGGCAGCAAGAAGGTCTGAGCATGATCTCATCGGAAGACCGCTGCACATTTCGCGCCGGCCCGGCCGTTCCGGGCCGGGTCATGCTCTAGGAGGAGACGCCCCATGATAACGCTCTATCACTGCGAAGGCGCGCGCTCCTTCCGTCCGCTGTGGATGCTGGAGGAGATGGGGCTGCCCTATGAATTGAAGATGCTGCCGTTCCCGCCGCGCGTGCTCGCCAAGGACTATCTAGGCATCAACCCGCTCGGCACGATCCCCTTCCTGATCGACGGCGAGACGCGGATGAGCGAGTCCTCAGGCATCTGTCATTATCTCGGCATCAGGCACGGGCCGACGCCGCTGATGGTCGGACCCGAAGACCCCGCCTATGGCGCGTTCCTGAACTGGATGTATTTCAGCGACGCCACATTAACCTTCCCGCAAACGCTGGTGCTCCGATACGCCCAGCTCGAGCCGGAGGAGCGCCGTAATCCGCAGGTCGCCGGCGACTACGCAAAATGGTTCCTCGGGCGATTGCGCGTGGTCGAAGCAGCGCTCGCGAATGCCGAAACATTGTGCGGCGGCCGCTTCACCGCCGCCGACATCGTGATCGGCTATGCGCTCCGGCTGGCCAACGCCATCGGGCTCGCCAAGGATTTTGGGCCAAATGTCGCAGCTTATTGGGCGCGCCTGCAGCAACGCGAGGGCTACGGACGTGCGGTCGCCGCGGAGCGGAAGGCCGGTGTCGAGCAAAACGTTCCGCCGCGTGTGAGGGCGTAGTCAGGCTATCATCCCCGGGCGATGCTCCCGTTCCGGGACGACGATGTTGCCAAAGTTTCGGACACGGCTCCTGACCGTTCCGGATGACGGTATTTTGCGCGCCGAGACGGCGCTATCCCGTCGTGACAGCGCCCAAATTTCCGCTAAGGTGATCTTCATCCGCAGCAGCCAGAGAGCCGCGCGAGGAGGACCGCCTATGGAAGACAAGGGTCGCGAATCCGACCATCTGATGCTGATCACGCCGGAGCGCGTATTCTATGCCGGTCTGCTCGGCCGTCCGCGCAAGCGGACACCCGGTTGCTGCCATGTCTACGTCGCGGTGAAAGGCAGCCTGCATCTGACGATCGACGACGCCCACGCCACCGGCGAACTGTTCGTCACCCTTCCGAATCAGCGGCACTCCATTGCCAGCGATTACCGCACCGCGATCAGCGTGACGCTGGAGCCGGAAAGCATGCCGGACGGCGTGATCGAATCCTTGGCGGAGCGGCTCATGGGCCCGGACAGAGCCGTGTATGCCCGCAAGATCCTCGCCGCTTATGCGCTGCTGCGTCAGCGCCGCTATGGCGACATCACCACCGCCGAGTTCGACGAGATGTGCTTCGGCGAGGCGCTGCCCCGCCGCGTGCTCGACCCGCGCGTGATGCGCGCCGTTGCCCGGATCGGACGGTTCTCCGGCGAGCCCGTGACGGCGGATTGCTGTGCCGCGGAAGCGGGCCTGTCGGCTTCGCGCTTCCTGCATCTGTTCAAGGAGGAGACCGGCATCTCGTTCCGCTCCTTCCGTGCCTGGAAGCGCGCGCGGCATCTGCTGCACTACGCCAATCAGGACCTCAACCTCGCGCATCTGGCGCAGGACATCGGCTATCCCGACAGCACCCACTTCAGCCATTCGATTCGCCGCTTCTACGGATTGAAGCCGCGCGCGATCTTCGTCGGTTCGCGCGACCTTGCGATCTATCGCAGCGGCAAGACGGTGAGGGAGCTCGCGGAAGCGAGCTAGCGCTGCACCTCGCGGCTCTGCGTCGGGTGGATGAGCCTTCGGCTGATCCACCCTGCGGGTGCTGGTTTTTCCTAGCTTCTCCGCGCAAGAAGCCGCATGTCGCACGTCACATGATCGCAAGCGTTGAATTCTCAACGTGCGAGACATCCAAGTCATGAGCGACAAGGCATGAGCGACAAGGCCGTCATCACCTGCGCGCTGAACGGCGTGCTCACCGACCCCAAGCAGCACAACGTTCCGGTCACGCCCGAGCAGATGGCGCGCGAGGCCAAGGCCGCGTTCGATGCCGGCGCCAGCATCATGCACATCCATCTGCGCCAGCAGGCGCCGGGCAAGGGGCACCTGCCGTCCTGGGAGGTCAACGTCAGCAGGGAGATCCAGCAGGCGATCCGCGAAGCCTGCCCCGGCGTCATCATCAACCACACCTCGGGCGTCTCCGGGCCGAACTACAGCGGTGCGCTCGACTGCATCCGCGAGACGAAGCCGGAGATCGCGGCCTGCAACGCCGGCTCGCTGAATTATCTGAAGGTCAAGGCCGACAACACCTGGGCCTGGCCGCCGATGATGTTCGATAACGCGGTCGAGAAGGTGCAGGACTATCTCAACGTCATGAAAGAGGTCGGCACCATTCCCGAGTTCGAATGTTTCGACGTCGGCATCGTCCGCTGTGTCGGGATGTACAACCAGGTCGGCATGTACAAGGGACCGCTCGAATACAACTTCGTGATGGGCGTGGCGTCCGGAATGCCGTCCGATCCCGAGCTGCTGCCGATCCTGCTCAAGCTGAAGCGGCCGGAAGCGCATTGGCAGGTCACGGCGATCGGCCGCGAGGAGATCTGGCCGCTGCACCAGCGCTGCGCCGAGCTCGGCGGTCACCTGCGCACCGGCCTGGAAGACGCCTTCTATCTCGCCGACGGCAAGAAGGTGACGTCGAACGGTCAGCTGATCGAAGCCATCGCCGCATGCGCCCGCCGCGCGGGCCGCGAGATCGCGAGCCCGGTCGAGGCGCGGAAGATCTTCGGGACGAACAGGTAAGGATCGCCTCAACCGTCATTGCGAGCGAAGAAATCCAGGATCCCCCGGCGAAAGCAGTCCGGATTGCTTCGTCGCTTTGCTCCTCGCAATGACGAGCAGGATAGAGTGATGTCCATTCTCGAAAATTCCATTTCCCCTGGAAGCGCCACCTACCACGCCAATCGCGACGGCATGCTCGCCCTGATCAGCCGCATGCGCGAGCTGGAGGAGCGCACACGCGCGGCGTCCGCCGCCGCGAAGGATCGCTTCCACAAGCGCGGGCAGCTCCTGCCGCGCGAGCGCGTCGCGCTGGTGCTCGATCCCGGCGCGCCTTTCATCGAGCTCTCGACGCTCGCCGGCTACATGTTCGACGTTCCTGATCCCGCCAGGAGCGTGCCCGGCGGCGGCGTCATCGCCGGCATCGGCTTCGTGTCGGGCATCCGCTGCATGGTCAGCGCCAATGATGCCGGCATCGATGCCGGCGCGCTGCAGCCTTTCGGTCTCGACAAGACGCTGCGGGCGCAGGAACTGGCGCTCGAGAACAGGCTGCCCTACGTGCAACTCGTCGAAAGCGCCGGGGCCAACCTGCTGCGTTACCGCGTCGAGGATTTCGTGCGCGGCGGCAATATCTTTCGCAATCTGGCGCGGCTCTCGGCGGCGGGCTTGCCTGTCGTCACGGTGACGCACGGCTCCTCGACGGCCGGCGGCGCCTACCAGACCGGCCTGTCCGACTACATCGTCATGGTTCGCGGCCGCACCCGCGCCTTCCTCGCCGGGCCGCCGCTGCTGAAGGCCGCGACCGGCGAGATCGCCACCGAGGAAGAGCTCGGCGGCGCCGAGATGCACACGCAGGTGTCCGGCCTCGGCGATTATCTCGCCGAGGACGATCGCGACGCGCTGCGCATCGCGCGCGAGATCATGGCGGCGCTGGAATGGGAACGGCCGGGCGGCGTCGCATCACAGTTCAAGCCGCCGCGCTACGATCAGGACGAGCTGCTCGGCATCATGCCGATGGATCACAAGCGTCCGGTCGACATGAAGCAGGTGATCGCGCGCATCATCGACGATTCCGATTTCACCGAGATGGCGCCGAACTACGGCCCCGCCACCGTCTGCGGCCATGCCCGCATCGAGGGCCAGGCGATCGGGATCATCACCAACAACGGCCCGCTCGATCCGGCCGGCGCCAACAAGGCGACGCATTTCATCCAGGCC
>NZ_JASGFS010000082.1:0-23662 GCF_047605465.1 Bradyrhizobium sp.
GCGAGGCGTCGCGCATGATCTGGTATTCCTTGTCGGTCAGCGTCAGCGCCGGCGCCACCGTGATGGAATCGCCGGTGTGCACGCCCATCGGATCGAAATTCTCGATCGAGCAGACGATGATGCAATTGTCTTTCTTGTCGCGCACCACCTCCATCTCGAACTCTTTCCAGCCGAGGACGGATTCCTCGATCAGGACTTCGTTGGTCGGGGACGCGTCGAGGCCGCGCTCGATGATGTCGAGGAACTCTTCCTTGTTGTAGGCGATGCCGCCGCCGGTGCCGCCCATGGTGAAGGAGGGACGGATGATCGCGGGAAGGCCGATCTCGGACAGCGCCATCATGGCCTGTCCCATCGCATATTCCTGGTAGCGCTTGCGGCGGTCGCCTTCGCCGAGCGTCCACTGCCGATCGAGCTCTTCCTGGGCGGCGCCCGAGAGCTTCTCGCGTTCGGCGTGATATTTGTCGCGGAAGGACTTCTTCAGCTCGGACGCGTTGGCGAGCCGCGACTTCGGCGTCTGCAGCCCGATCTTCTCCATGGCGTTGCGGAAAAGCTGGCGGTCTTCCGCCTTGTCGATCGCGTCCGCGGTCGCGCCGATCATCTCGACGTCGAACTTTTCCAGCGTGCCCTGCCGGCGCAGCGACAGCGCGCAATTCAGCGCGGTCTGTCCGCCCATGGTCGGCAACAGCGCGAAGCCGCCGGGGATGACGTGACGTTCCTTCTCGATGATCTTGGCGACGATCTCCGGCGTGATCGGCTCGATATAGGTCGCATCGGCCAATTCCGGGTCGGTCATGATGGTGGCCGGGTTGGAATTGACGAGGACGATGCGGTAGCCCTCTTCCTTGAGCGTCTTCACCGCCTGAGTGCCGGAGTAGTCGAACTCGCACGCCTGACCGATCACGATGGGGCCGGCGCCGATGATCAGGATGGTCGAGATGTCGGTTCGTTTGGGCATCACCGCTCACGGGCTGGAATTTGGGCACAAAAAAAGGGCGCGCTTGCCGCGCGTCCCCATTTGGCGAGAGCGCGGGGGTCTCCCTCGCGCGCGGGTGGGTCTTAGACCAGTTTTCGGGGCGGCGAAACCCCGAAAAATGCGCATCAACCGGCAATTTTGACGGGTTTGGGCCGCGCCTGCCAGCTGCGGGCGAGATGCACCAGAAGCGCGGCCGCAACGCTCGATCCGCCGATCCAGCCGAGGTCGGTCGGAGACAGCGCCGCCAGCACCGCGCCGCCCAGCGCGCCACCGATCGCGAAGCCGAGATACATGGAGGAGGCGTTCAGCGAGAGCGCGATCATCGAGGCCTGCGGCTCGACCCGGATGATGCTGGCGATCTGGGCCGGATAGAACGCCCAGCCCGAGATGCCCCAGAGGAAAATCGCACCCAGCACGGCGTAATGCGCCTGTCCGGGCATGAGCTTGAGGATCAGCGAGTGCAGAATCAGCGCGCTTGCCATGCCGCCCAGTCCGAGCGCCGCGGTGGCGAGCACGCCGAGCCGGTCGGCCAGGACGCCCCCGAGGATGTTCCCGATCGCCGCGGCGCCGCCGAAAACCAGCAGCGCCAGGCTGACCCCGGACGCATCGAATCCGAGGTCCCGCAGCGGCACCGCGAAATAGGTGAAGACGGTGAAGCCGCCGACCGCCCAGAGGACCGTGATCAGAAGCGCGACCAGGACATGGCCGTGGCGGGCGACCGCCAGCCGTTCGGCCAGTGAGGCCGTGCTGCGCGGCAGGCCACGGGGCAGGCCCAGAAGCAGGCCGGCCAGCGCGACGGCGCCGAGCAGGGCGACCATCACGAAGGTGGCGCGCCAGCCGAGCAGGCTGCCGACGAGATTGCCGAGGGGAACGCCGATCACGGTCGCGACGGTCAGGCCCGATGTGACCAGCGCCACAGCCCGGCCGCGCCGTTCGGGCGAGGCGACCGCCACTGAAACCCCCAGCGCCGTCGGCATGCAGAGTCCTGCGCCCAGTGCCATCAGCATCCGCGATGCCAGCAGCAGCGCGTAGCCGGACGCGACGACCGCAACGAGATTGCCGACGATGAAGGTCGACAACGCGAGGGCCAAAACCGTGCGGCGGTCGATGTTGTTCAGTGTCACCGCCAGAATCGGCGAGCCCACCGCGTAGGTGAGGGCATAGGCCGTGACGAGCTGGCCGGCCGCCGACACCGAAATCGACAGATCGGTGGCGATTGCCGGTAAAAGACCAGCAATGACAAAGCCTTCCGTGCCGATCGCAAAGGCCGCGAGGGCCAGCCAGAATACGCTCATTGTGGAATTCCCCATGTTCAATGTTTATTGAACTATCGATTCCCGCGCCTGCGGAGTCAATTGGTTCAAGAACTATTGAACATTTCAATGGTCTCGCTATGATCGCGGACATGAGCCGCGCGCCGCTTCACCCCACCCGCGAGCAGATCGAGCTGCCAATGGTTCTGGATTGCTTGGGCGATCCGATCCGGTTGGCGATCGTGTACCAGCTCGCGCAGCAGGAACGTGTCAGCAGCGAGCTGCGCTGCGGCGATTTCAGCGGCCTCGGCGGCAAGTCCAACCTCGCTTATCACTTCGCCAAGCTGCGGGAATGCGGGCTGACGCAGACCCGTATCGTCGGCACCAGCCGCATGACGCGGCTGCGCCGCGAGGATCTGGAGACGCGCTTTCCGGGCCTGCTCGATGCCGTGCTCAGTGCCGCCGCCAAGGACGCCGACCGGCTCCCGCTGCTTTCGGAATGTGAGGTGGTAGCGGCCGATCGCGCGTGAAGCGATTGCGCGCGGGCCGCTGATTTGTCCGCCGTATCAAGACCTTCGCAAGAAGCAGCGAGGCATCCGCCGGAAATCATCGGCTACTGTGCATGGGGTTGTTTTCAGGATTTCGATTTTGGGCGGGCAGTCCGTCCAAGCTTTCGCTTCTTGGCTGCGCCACGCGTAGCCGCCGCGGGGGGGAAGCGTGGAGACCCGGCCTGGATTTGAACCAGGATAAAGAACGATGCACCGCTCTTGCGTGGACACTTCCGCCACCGGGCCGACCGGATCATCGCCCATCGAAGTGCGACAAGCCACCTCAGCCAATTGTTAAGCTTAACGGACCAGAGGCGGCCGCGCGATGAAGGTCATGCGCCAGCGGTTGTGGCCGATATTGGTGTTGGCACGCTGCGCCGCGAACCCGGCCGCCTTCAGCTTGGCGATGATCTCGTCCTCGCTGTAGCGCTGGAGCCCGATCCGGGAGCGCAGATTGCGGTAGTCCGACAACGCGGTGCTGACGAGCCCGATCAGCGTGTCCTTCAGAAAGCCGTGGCGCAGGCCGAAGCTGAGCAGCGCCATCACGTCCCGGCCCATGCCGATGTCGGGCTGGAGAATGTCGCCGAGCACCAGCTTGCCTGACGGCGTCAACAGCCGGCGGATGTTGACGAGCGCGGCATCCAGCTCCGCCGACGTCATGTATTGCGCGACCGAGTTCATCACGACGAGGTCGATGGACTGGTCCTGCATCTTGCGGACATCGTCCAGTGAACGGACCCGGATCTTGGTGTTCGGGGCGAACCTCGCGATCAGCCGGCCGCGCACGCCGGGGGCCGGCTCGGCCAGGATCAGCTTGCCGCAGGCCGCCGCCACCTGGGCCGCCGACAGCGCCTCGCCGCAGGCGTAGTCCAGCACCGTCGCCTCAGGCGAGGAGATGTAGCCGAGGATGTCCCGCGCGATGATCTGGAAGTGCAAATCGCGATGCAGCTTGCTGACATAGATCGTGTGCGTGGAGTCGTAATAATCGATCCAATCGTCCATGGTATCCCGGTCAAACGGTTCCTATCTAGGAACCGGCGCTGCCCGCCTTGCGTTAGGGGTCCGACGGCGCGCCGTCAATGTCCGCGTCCTAACAGGAAGGTTTCCCGTGAGCAAAGCCCCCAGCAAGGTCTCGCCCGACCTCGACACCCCCACCGATCTGTCCTCCCAGGCCGTCAGCAAGGTTTCCGAGGCGCTCAACGTGCTTCTGGCCGACGCGTTCGCCCTCTACCTCAAGACCAAGAATTTCCACTGGCACATCAGCGGCCGGCACTTCCGGGACTATCACCTGCTGCTCGACGAGCAGTCCGATCAGATCTTCGCGACCACCGACCAACTCGCCGAGCGCGTTCGCAAGATCGGCGGCACGACGCTGAAGTCGATCAGCCAGGTCGCCAAGCTCCAGACCATCAAGGACAACAACGAAGAGTACGTCCCGCCGCGCGAGATGCTGCGCGAGCTGATGCAGGACAACAAGCATGTCGCCGCCGCGATGCGCAAGGCGCACGAGGTCTGCGACGACGCCGGCGACGTCGCCAGCGCCAGCATCCTCGAAAACTTCATCGACGAGACCGAGCGCCGCACGTGGTTCCTGTTCGAGGCCACCCGCCAGGAAGGCGGCAACGAGGCGTAAGTCGTCTGCCGCTGTGGGGTGAGCGAAGCACACCGCCCCCTAAGTTGTGTCGATAGACGGTGGGCGCAGCACGCGGGAGCGCGCTTTTGCCCACCGTGCGGCACTCTCATGTGTCTACCGCCATAACCGCATCAGCGCGCCGTGCTTGCCGGTCACCGGATCGGCGGGCGGTCGTGCGACCTGCGGAATCGTCGTCAGCGCTTTGGCATGGTTCTCTGGCGTCGCCCGCGTGATCTCCATCCGGCTGCCCGGCGGATAGGCGCCGATCACGCAGAAATCGGCGCTGGCCCTGATGCATTGATGGCCGGTGCCGGCGGGCAGGATCGCGACATCGCCGGCCCTGATGTCGAGCTCCTGGCCGCGATCGCCGCCGAAGCGTACGCGCGCATGGCCGCGCGCGACGCCGAGCACCTCGTGCACGGTCGAATGATAGTGCAGGTAGTCATAGACGCCGTTGCGCCAGGTGCCGCCCCAGCCGTTTTCGTCGAACAGATTCTCGATCGTCTCTTCGGGGTGGTTGGGATCGAGCGTCACGGCCCCCTGGTAGACCAGGAAGGGGAGGATGTTGTTCGGGACGAGCCCGTCGTCCCCGAAGACGATCGCAAGCGGTTCGGCATCGTCGCGGACGGCAGGCATCGCAGGGCTCCCTGGCGCATCAGACCGGAGATCAAGACGGTTCAGGCGCCGCTTGTTCCTCGGCTCCAGGCGTCGAATTGACGGAGATCAAGGCGCGGGCGGCAATTCAGGGGCACGCAATGCCCAGCGAAGGGAATGAACGCCATGTACGCGTCCGACATTGCGCAGCGTCATTTTGTGGCGGCGGTCGATGAGGCGGAGACCGCCGGACTCGGGCACGAGGCGGTCTGCCGTGCCCTGCTCAATCTCATTCTCTCGAAATATCTCGAGACGAGGCCGGTGTCCGACATCCAGGCGGAGCTGCGCTTTCTTGCCGAGAATTGCGATCCCGACACCGACTTCATGTTCATGCGCCCGTGATGCAAGGGCGGAGTCCGTATGGGCGGAGTCCGGCGGATCGATCCGCCGGACGGCCGACGTCTAGGCCTGCTTCCGCTCGCGCATCAGATCGGCGAAGCGCTGGAACAGATAGTGCGAGTCGCGCGGACCCGGCGAGGCCTCGGGGTGATACTGCACCGAGAACACCGGCTTGCCGTCGAGCTGGATGCCGCAATTGGAGCCGTCGAACAGCGAGATATGCGTCTGCGTCGCGCCCTTCGGCAGCGTCTTCTCGTCCACGGCAAAACCATGGTTCATCGAGGTGATCTCGACCTTGCCGGTGGTCTCGTCCTTCACGGGATGGTTGGCGCCGTGATGGCCCTGATGCATCTTCATGGTCTTGGCGCCGACCGCGAGGCCGAGCATCTGGTGACCAAGGCAGATGCCGAAGGTCGGCGTGCCCGATTTGATCACCTGCTGGATGACCGGCACGGCATATTTGCCGGTCGCCGCCGGATCGCCCGGGCCGTTGGAGAGGAACACGCCGTCCGGCTTCATCGCCAGAATGTCGTCGGCCGAGGTCGTCGCCGGGACCACCGTCACCTTGCAGCCGACGCCGGCGAGCAGGCGCAGGATGTTGCGCTTGATGCCGTAGTCGATCGCGACGACGTTGAACTCCGGGTTTTCCTGCCGGCCGAAGCCCTTGTCCCACAGCCAGGGCGTCTCGTCCCAGGTGAAGCGCTGGCCGGAGGTGACCATCGGCACGAGGTCCATGCCCTCGAGCCCCGGCCATTCGCGGGCTTCTTCCTTGAGGCCGTGCACGTCGAACTCGCCGTTCTTGGCGTGCGCGATCACGGCGTTGGGCATGCCCTTGGAGCGGATCAGCGCGGTCAGGGCCCGCGTGTCGATGCCGGAGAGGCCGATGATGCCACGCGCCTTGAGCCAGGCATCGAGATGCTTGGTGGCGCGGTAGTTCGAGGGATCGGTGATCGCGGTGCGCAGGATCACGCCGCGCGCGCCGGGCGTCGCGGCCATGTTCACCGTCTCGATGTCTTCCTCGTTGGTACCGACGTTGCCGATATGCGGGAACGTGAAGGTGATGAGCTGGCCGGCGTAAGAGGGATCGGTCAGGATCTCCTCGTAACCCGTCATCGCGGTGTTGAAGCAGACTTCACCCACGGCGTGGCCCTCGGCGCCGAGGCCGAAGCCTTCCAGCACCGTGCCATCGGCGAGCACGAGGAGCGCGGTCGGTTTATGGTCCGGCCAGGCGGTATCGTTTTCATGTTGTGTCATGAGCCCGCTTCATAAGCCCCCCACGGGCCCCCGTCAAAGCGCCAGAGCACGGATTCACATGCGTTTTTGCATATTTGACAGGCCACCTCAGGCACTTAGGCTGGGTTCGGACATTTTGCGCCATTTTGGCCGCCGGCCGGGAAACAATGAACCTTCCGCGACAGGTCCGGTATGGCCTCTTTCCCGCGAACGGCCTAGATCAGGCGTCGGACATTCGAAGGGACCACGATCATGCTGCGCGACGATATCAATAATGCGGTCAAGGAGGCCATGAAGGCCAAGGACGAGCGCAAGCTCTCGACGTTGCGCATGGTCAACGCGACCATCAAGAATGCCGACATCGACGCCCGCGGCAACGGCAAGCCGCCGCTCTCCGACGCCGACCTGCTCGCCGTGCTCCAGAAGATGATCAAGCAGCGCCAGGAGGCGGTCGAGCTCTACGACAAGGGCGGCCGCGCAGAGCTCGCGGCGCAGGAGCGGGAGGAGATCGCCGTCATCTCCGCCTACCTGCCGAAGCAGATGTCGGACGACGAGGTCAAGAAGGCGATCGCGGACGCGATCGGTGAGACGGGCGCGGCCGGCATGAAGGACATGGGCAAGGTGATCGCCGCCCTGCGGGCGAAATACGCCGGACAGATGGATTTCGGCAAAGCCAGCGGCCTGGTGAAGGCCGCGCTGTCGGGCTAGGCGTCATTCCGGCGCGACGCGAAACGTCGAGCCCGGACCCCATCGTGCCGCCGGCTCCGTTGCGAAATGGATTCCGGGCTCGCGCCAGGCGGCGCGCCCCGGAATGGAAATACAGGGGAGGCAACCGATGACCGCCGCGATCAGGCCATTTCGCATCGCCATCAGCGACGACGTTCTCTCCGACCTCAAGGCGCGGCTTGCCCGCACGCGCTGGCCCGAGGCGGAGTTGGTCGACGACTGGAGCCAGGGCGCTCCGCTGCAATGGGTCCAGGAGATCTGCTCTTACTGGGCTGACGGCTATGACTGGCGCGCCCGCGAGGCCAAGCTCAATCGTTTCGACCAGTTCACCACCGAGATCGACGGGCTCGACATCCACTTCGTGCATGCGCGCTCGAAAGAGCGATCGGCTCTGCCTTTGATCATCACCCATGGTTGGCCCGGCTCGATCGTGGAATTCCAGAAGGTGATCGCGCCGCTGGTCGATCCCGCCGCGCATGGCGGCGATCCCGCGGATGCGTTTCACGTGATCTGTCCGTCGCTGCCGGGGTTCGGCTTCTCGGCCAAACCCAGGACCACCGGCTGGGGCGTCGATCGCATCGCCGCGACCTGGGCGAAGCTGATGGACCGGCTCGGCTATGCACGCTACGGCGCGCAAGGCGGCGACTGGGGCTCGGCGGTGACGACCTCGCTGGGTGCGCAGGATGCCGATCATTGCGCCGGAATCCACATCACGCTGGCCTTCAGCACCGCGCCGAAAGTCGAGGGCGAGCCGACGGCAGAAGAGAAGCGGGCGCTCGCCGGTCTCAAGCATTACGTCGATCTCGATTCCGGCTATTCCAAGCAGCAATCGACGCGGCCGCAGACGCTCGGCTATGGCCTGACGGATTCGCCGAGCGGGCAGGCGGCCTGGATCCTCGAAAAGTTCTGGGCCTGGACCGATTGCGACGGCCACCCCGAGAACGTCTTCAACAAGGACGAATTGCTCGACAACGTCATGCTCTATTGGGCCACGGAGACGGCGACGTCATCCGCGCGGCTCTATTGGGAGAGCTTCGGCAAGCGACGGACCGCACCGAAGGTCGGCGTCCCGACCGGGGTCGCCGTGTTCCCGAAGGAGATCATCGCGCCGGTGCGCAGATGGATGGAGCCGAACTTCCCCAACATCACGCATTGGAGCGAGATGGGGAAGGGCGGCCATTTCGCCGCGTTCGAGCAGCCGGAGCTGTTCGTCGGCGAGGTCAGGACCTTCTTCCGGACGGTGCGCTGAGCCGCGGCAACAAGCGTCATGCCCGGGCTTGTCCCGGGCATCCACGTCTTTAGAGTGTCGTCAAAGCAAGAAGCGCGTGGATGGCCCGGACGAACCCGGCCATGACGACGCAGCGAGGAAGCGACCCAACGCCATGCTCACCGAAGCCGCGACATACGACGAGCTCTACCGCAATTTCCGCTGGGACATTCCGGCGCGCTTCAATATGGCTGAGGCCTGCTGCGATCGCCATGCCGACGGCACAGGCCGTCTCGCATTGATCTATGTCGACGAGAACGGCACGACGACCCGCACCTCCTTCGACGAGGTGGCGGAGATGTCGCGGCGCTTCGCCAACGTGCTGAGGGGGGATGGGCTGTCGCGCGGCGACCGCGTCGCGGTGTTCCTGTCGCAGTCGCTGGAATTGCCGATCGCGCACATCGCAGCCTTCCGCTCGGCAATGATTTCGATCCCGCTGTTCGCGCTGTTCGGCGAGGACGCGCTCGAATTCCGGCTGTCGAACTCCGAGGCCAAGGCGATCGTCACGGACGAGGCGGGCTGGGAGAAGCTCGCCGGAATTCGCGACCGGCTTCCCGACCTGAAAAATGTCTACGTCGTCGGCGACCGCGCGCCGGCCGGCACCAAATCGTTCTGGGATTCGGTGAAGGCGGCCTCGCCCGATTTCGCCCGCGTCGACACCTCGGCGGATGATCCCGCGTTGATCATCTACACGTCAGGTACGACCGGCAATCCGAAGGGGGCGTTGCATGCGCACCGCGTCGTGCTCGGCCACCTGCCGAATGTCGAGATGTGCCACAACTTCCTGCCGCGGCCCGGCGATCTCATGTGGACGCCGGCGGACTGGGCCTGGATCGGCGGCCTCGTCAACGGTCTGTTCGGATTCTGGTATCACGGCATCCCGCTGGTCGGCCATCGCGCGCGAAAATTCGAGCCGCAGGCCGCGATGCAGATGATGGCCGATCTCGGCGTCCGCAACGTATTCCTGCCGCCGACGGCGCTGAAGCTGATGCGTCAGGCCGGCGTGAAGCATAAGGGCGTCAGGCTGCGCAGCATCTTCACGGGCGGCGAATCCCTCGGCGGCGAGTTGCTGGGATGGGTGCGCGAAACCTTCGGCGTCGACGCGCACGAGGTGTTCGGCCAGACCGAGTGTAATCTCGTGATCGGGAGCAATTCCAACCTGTTTCCGATCCGTCCCGGTTCGATGGGCCGCGCCACGCCGGGCTTCGACGTCCGCATCGTCGACGACAAGGGCGAGGAATTGCCGCGTGGGCAGCGCGGCATCATCGGCGTGCGCCAGCCGTGTCCCTGCACGATGATCGAATACTGGCGCAATCCGGAAGCGACGGCAAAGAAATATGCCGGCGAATTCCTGCTCACCGGCGATCTCGGCGTGCAGGATGAGGACGGTTATTTCTGGTACGTTAGCCGCGAGGACGACGTCATCACCACCGCGGGCTATCGCGTCGGCCCGTCCGAGATCGAGCACACGCTGATGAAGCATCCGTCGGTGGCGATGGCCGCCGTCGTCGGCATTCCCGATCCCATCCGCACCGAATCGATCAAGGCCTGGATCGTGCTGCGTCCGGGCTTTGCCGCGAGCGACACGCTGGCGCGCGAGATCCAGGAGTTCGTCAAGGTGCAGCTCGCCGCGCACGAATATCCGCGCTTCGTCGAGTTCGCGGAAACGCTGCCGATGACGGCGACCGGCAAGGTGCTGCGCAGGGAGCTGCGGGCGAAGGGGTAGGTGACGTCTTCCTCCCTCCTTGCGGGAGAGGAAATCAACGCGGCGAAGCACCTCACGGTATTCTCAAACCGTCGTGCACGTCACTCGCGCGTGCAAGGGCCGCGCGGCTTCGCTAACATCGCCTCCAACAGCATCGCGACGAAGATCGCGTGAAGGAGGACGCTGATGTCCATCTCGGGCAAGGTCGATCCGGTGGTGTGTCCCGTTGCGGCGACCGACATCGCCGAGGCGCTGGCCGAAGGCCTGCGGGACTTCCAGGCGCTGCCGCTCTACGGTCTGTGCTTCGGTGTGTTCTATGCGGCCGGCGGCATCGCCATCATGCTCTGCTTCACTGCCTTCGGCATGATCTATCTCGTCTATCCCCTTGCGGCGGGATTCGCGCTGATCGGACCGTTCGTCGCGATCGGCCTCTACGACGTCAGCCGCCGCCGCGAGCGCGGCGAGCCCGTTTCCTTTGCTGCGATCTGGTCCGCGATCCGTTCGCGCAGCGAGATCGGCTGGATGGCGTTCGTCACGTTGTTCGTGTTCGTGGTCTGGATGTACCAGGTGCGGCTTCTGATCGCGCTGCTGCTCGGCCTGCATGCCTCGTTCTCGAGTCTGCAGGAATTCATGACGGTCGTGCTCACGACGAACGAGGGCCTGCTGTTCCTCGCGATCGGCAACGCCGTCGGCGCCGTGCTGTCGCTGATCCTGTTCTCGCTGACCGTGGTGTCGTTTCCGCTGTTGCTCGATCGCGAGGTCGATTTCGTCACCGCCATGGTGACGAGCGTGCGTGCAGTCGTGGCGAGCCCGCTGCCGATGGTCGGCTGGGCGGCCGTGATCGTGATGGTCTTGATCGTATCGGCGCTGCCCTACTTTCTCGGACTGGTCGTGACGCTGCCGGTGCTGGGACACGCGACCTGGCATCTCTATCGGCGCCTGGTCGTGCCGGTCGCCTAGAGGCTACGGCGTCTTGATTCCCATCGCCTTCAGCGCATCGAGCATCCGCTGCGGCGGGCCGAGCTTGACGACCAATGGCGTTCCGGTCTCGAGCAAGCTCTTGAGGCTGGAGAGGATGGCCGGCCAGCCCGAGCGCCCGCCGGCAAGAATGTCGTCGCTGAGCGGACGGTCGTGGCCTTCGCTCATCGTCAGCCGGACCGCATCGCCAATTTGTTCGATCTCGTAGGTGACGAGGGTCGGCCCGAGCTTTTCGATGAGCTCGGGCCAGTTGACGTTGAAGGTGACCGAGAGCTTGCGCGGGGGATCATAGGCGAGCACCTCGCCGCTGATATGCAGGGCGCCGTCGGGGGTGCGGACGATGAACGCGCCGCCGAGCCGCGGCTCGACCTCCACGGCATTGCCGAAGAAATATTGCCTGCTGAACTCGGCGGAGGTCAACGCGTCCCAGACCTTCTCCGGCGTGGAGGCGATGTAGATCGTGTAGACGGTCAGCGGCTTGAATTGATCCGGGTTCATCGCGCGTCGAAGTCCTTGTTGAGCGCCGCACGTGGAATGGCGAGCAGCTTGCCGGTCTCCAGCAGGCTCTTCAGTCCGGACAGGATCGCCGGCCAGCCATTGGAGACGGCGCCGAGATATTTGCCGCCTTCGACGAAGCCGTCATGCAGCACGGTCAGCCGCACCAGCGAGCCGAAGGGTTCGATGGTGAAGACCACCCGCGATATCGGTTCGTCGCGGAGCGCTTCGTACTTCTGGTGCTTGAAGCTGTAGGACAGGCGCCGCGGCGGATCGGATTCTAGAATTTCGCCGGAGTCGGTGATGTCGCCGTCGAGCAGCAGCGCGAAGGGGGAGCCGACCTTCCAGTCGGACCGCACCTCGGCGCCGAACCAGTATTGCCGCGTGAACTCGCTCGATGTCAGAGCCTCCCACAGCTTTTCGGCCGTGGTCTCGATATAGCTCACATAGACGAATTGAGGCTTACTCATCGCGCTTCTCCAACTGGCGTTTCAATTCGCTGAGTGCGGCAAGCCTGCCGCGTTCGAACTTCCTGATCCAGCGTTCGCCGATCTCGTGGATCGGGACGGGGTTGAGATAGTGCAATTTCTCACGGCCGTGCCTGATGGTCGTGACCAGGCCGGCCTCCTCCAGAATCGCAAGGTGCTTCGTCACCGCCTGGCGCGTCATCGCGAGGCCGTCGCAGAGTTCGCCGAGCGTCTGGCCGTTCCTGGCGTGAAGCCTGTCCAGCAGCGACCGTCGAGACGCGTCGGCGAGCGCTTTGAAGACTTCATCCATGGCGGCGATAATAGGCAACCAAATGGTTGCATGTCAAGATGGTGTCTTTGGCGCGCGCAATCGACCATGCTAGCGTTGAGGCTCAGCCAACGCAGATTGGTTCCGGGAGGATCGATGATCAGCCGCTGTTCTCACCTTGCTGCCTGCCTCGTGCTTTTTGCTTGCAGCACCGCCGCCCAGGCCCAGAAACAGCAGGTGATCGGAGCGCCGCCGGAAGCCTCCAACATGAAGCTGGTCGGCGCCAACGACCTGCAGGGGCGCAGCGCCTATCAACCGACCATCCATCATCAGGGCGACCGCTGGATCGCCTATATCGGTCATCACGGCGGCACGGATGACGTGCCCAATCCCGTCAATCCGATGACCGGGACCGCCGAGCCGAACGGAACCTCGATCGTCGACGTCACCGACCCCGCGCATCCGCGATACCTGCGGCATCTGCCGGGACAGGAAGGCAAGTACGAATCCGGCGGCGCGCAGATGGTGCGGGTCTGCGACGGCAAGTCCCTACCGAAGGGTGATCCGAATGCGGTCTACATGCTGCGCACCTTCGGCAGCGAGGCGCACGAGATATGGAACGTTACCGATCCCGCAAGCCCCGTGCTGCTCACGCGCATCGGCGGGTTGAAGGACACGCACAAGAGCTGGTGGGAATGCGACACCGGCATCGCCTATCTCGTCTCGGGTGCCCCCGAGTGGCGAACGCGCCGCATGACGCAGGTCTACGATCTCAGCGATCCCCTGCACCCGCAGAAGATCCGGGACTTCGGCCTGCCCGGCCAGGAGCCGGGATCGACGGGCGCGGTCCCGACCGAACTGCACGGGCCGATCTCGACCGGGCCCAACGGCAACCGGGTCTATTTCGGCTACGGCACCAACAAGGGCGGCATCCTGCAAATCGTCGATCGCGAGAAGCTCCTCACCGGGCCGAAGGAGCCGACGCCGGACAACCTGCGCTTTCCCGAGATCGCGCGCCTGCCGATGTCCGCCTTCAACGGCGCGCACACCACCTTCCCGATGCTGGACATGCCGATCGCCGAATTCGCCGAGGACAAGGACGGCAAGACGCGCGACATCGTCATGATCGTGGACGAGGCGATCCTCAACGAATGCGGCGAGGCGCGACAGATGGTGTGGTTCGCCGACGTCACCACCGAGGCGCGGCCGATGATGATCTCGAGCTATACCGTGCCGGAGGCGAGCGGGCAGTTCTGCCAGCGCGGCGGCCGGTTCGGCTCGCATTCCGCCAACGAGAGCATGGCGCCGGTCTACTACAAGAAGATGGCGTTCATCGCCTTCTTCAACGCCGGCGTCCGCGCGCTCGACATCCGCGATCCCTATCATCCCAGGGAGGTCGGCTATTTCATCCCGTCGATCACGCAGGCCACCGACAAGCGCTGCATCCCCGTCGAGGGCGGCGAACGCTGCAAGGTCGCGATCCAGACCAACAATGTCGAGACCGACGATCGCGGATACATCTACATCGTCGATCGCGCCAATACCGGTTTGCACATCCTCGAACTGACAGGGCCGGCCCGTGCGGTCGCCGGCCTGCCGAAGAACTGACGATGCGGTTCGGCGCGACGATGGCGGTCGTGGCGATCGTGCTCGGTGCGTCCGGCGTCGGAGCCGATCAGCTTGCGCCGTCGCCACAGATGGAAACGGCGCGCTGGCGCGAGATCGCCTGGCCGTTCCCGCGCGACGGCTGGCCGGCGGGCCGCGCATTCCGGTGCGAAGGTGCCTGTGCCGGGGCCGAGCTCTATATCCGCGCCAAGCGTGGCTTCTGCAATTGCGATCGCGGCGTCGCCGATGACGATGAGGTGGACCGCGTTGCGGACATCGATCTGGTCAGCCTCCGGTTCTTGCCGACGATGGCGGGCGAGGAGGTGAGCATCGGCGACATGCGCGGCCGCGCCAGACACTATGATCTCGACACGCCCGGCGGTGCAAGTCACGTCGGGATCGGCGTTGCCGTCTCGCGGCGCTGCGATCTTTTCGTCGCCGCCGCGCAAGGCCTTGGCGAGGCAAGCGCGGTGCAGCGCGCAATGCTCGCGTTTCTGGAGACACCGGAGATGAAGACATGGGCGACGGCGGCATTGGACGGACGGTGAGGAGAGGCACGGCCGCCTCACCTTCCCCACTGTCATGCCCCGCGAACGCGGGGTATCGGGCACGCCGAGACGGCTGTGAGGTCCGGAGAAGCCGCGAGGTACTGGACGCTTTCGCGGGTCATGACGCCGGTGGTTGGGCAGGCACGCTGCGCTCACCCGTCTTCCGTTCCCGCCCTTCCCATGCATTAATGCCCCAAACCGCCCTCAGCGAGTCTCCGCCATGATGTCCCTGCAAGCTTATCTCGCCTTCGTCGCCGCCTGCGTTGCGCTGGCGCTGCTGCCTGGGCCCATCGTCACGCTCGTCATCGCCAACGGCTTGCGCCACGGCACCCGTGCCGCGATGACCAACGTCCTGGGCGCGCAGGCCGGGCTCGCGATCGTCATCGGCGTGGTCGCGATCGGTCTGACCTCGCTGATGGCCACGATGGGCTATTGGTTCGACTGGGTGCGCTTTGCCGGCGCCGCCTACCTGATCTGGCTCGGCATCAGGCTGATCTGGGCGCCGGTCGAAGGCGTCAATGTCGACGAGCCGCCGGCGCCGCCGCGCGGCGGTTTCTTCCTGCAGGGCTTTCTGGTGCTGCTGTCGAATCCGAAAGTGCTGATCTTCTTCGGCGCCTTCATTCCGCAATTCATGGACATGAGCCGCGACCATTTCCCGCAGGTGGCGCTGCTGGGCGCGACCTTCATGGTGACCGCGGCAATGACGGACGGGCTCTACGCCCTCGCGGCCGGGCGGGCCCGAAAATTCTTTTCGGCCCGCCGAACCCGCGCGATGTCGCGCATCTCCGGCGGCTTGATGATCGGCGGCGGCATCTGGCTGGCGCTGACCCGGGCCAGATAACGTCTGCCAAATCACGTCATTCGGGCCGGTTCGGTTTGAACCGTTCGCGGTGGTGATGCGTCCAATCGGACATTGCCGCTGACGAAGGAATTTGCCGTGCCCGACTTGCCCTGGTTTGTCTATGTGATGTTGCTTGCGCCGCTGGGACTGATCCTGATCGCGGCGGCCGTGAAAACCTGGCAGGTGCGCGAAGCACGAGGCTGGCCGCAGGCACCCGGCAAAGTCGTCACCTCGTTCGCGGAGGTGCGCGAGGTCAGGGTGTCCGACGACCAGCGTGCGGAAGGCTATCGGCTCGAGAGCCGTAATTTTGCGAACGTGACTTACGAATATTCGGTCGGCGGCCGGAAGCTGCGCAGCGACCGTATTTCCATCGGCGAAGATATCGGTAATTTCGAGGTCGCCGAGAAGCTCGCGAAATATCCCGCCGGTGCCGTCGTCACCGTCTACTACGATCCGCGCCATCCCGATCGGGCCGTGCTCGAACGCGATCTGCCCAAGGGCCTGTGGGGTTGTCTGGGCATCGGCACGGTCATCGTCCTCGCCATCGTGTTCGGGTCGGCCTTCGGTCTCAGTCAGAGCTACCAGTACCTGATCCATCACATCGCGCGGCCCGATCTGTCGGGCCTTGTGGTCGGCTTCGCCGCGTTTGGCTTCGTCGTCGCGCTGATCGGCTTCGCGGCGCATCGGCGGGCATCGCTGGCGACTCGTTGGCCGGTCGTCCCGGGCACGATCAAGCTGTCGGAGATGGAGTCCTATCACGAGGCCACCGAACCAGGTGAGGGGCCCGGCGTCGAGATGTTCGGCAGGCGGGTGTCCTACACCTACCTCTTCCAGAACGTCAGCTATACCAACGAATGCGCGCGTGTCGCGGCCGGATCACGAGAGGCCTCGGAGAAGATGTTGCAACGCCTGGCCTCGCGCTATCAGGACGGCGCGACGGTCGAGGTTCGCGTCAATCCCGACAACCCGGCGGAAGCGACGCTCGATGCACGCGGTGACGGCCGTTTTGCCTGGGTGCTGTGGGGGATCGCCGCGATCTTCGCCGGCCTCGCGGTGTTCGTCGCGACGCGTGGCGGTTGAGCGTCTCTCCACACAGGGAGGCGGAACTCTCCGCACAGCAGGAAAAACCGGCGCCCTGTCTCGCCAGCGATGGTCCAGCCGCACGCGCGCCGTCGGCTAGGCCAGCCTCTCGGCCTTCAACTCCGTCTCGATCTCCCGAAAGATCCTCGCCAGCCGCTCGGCCCATTGCTGCTGGCCGGACTGGTCCGCGATCAGGTCCTGGCGGATCTCGATGCCGGTGTTGACGAGCCCGCGCGCTTCGCCGTGGACGGGGATCGTGTAATCGGTGAGGTCGCTCACCGCGTAGGGCTCGTTGTCGCCGACCACGAGATCGCTCTCGGCGCGCAGATGCCTCAGCAGGAGCCGCGGCAGCACCGTGTCGCGGTGATAGAGCGTGCCGATGTGCCAGGGGCGGGCGACGCCGGCATAGACCGGCGTGAAGCTGTGCAACGACACCAGCACGGTGGGCCGCTTCGCATGCGCGCGGCCGCTGATCACGGCCTCGATGCGGTCATGATAGGGCGCGAAGATCTCGCGTCGCCGCGCCTCGCGTTCGTTCTCCGTAATTCCCGTATTGCGCGGGATCGTCGTCGCCTCCGAAATCACGGGAATCGAGCTCGCCGCGCCGGGCGGGCGATTGCAATCGATCACCAGCCGCGAATAGCGCTGTGCGATCAGATGCGCGTCGAGCATCTCCGCAAGCCGTTCGGCAACCCCGGCGATGCCGATGTCCCAGGCGATGTGACGCGTCAGTTCGCTTTCGGCGACGCCGAGATCGCCGAGGGAACGCGGCAGCAGCCGGCCGTAATGATCCGAGGTCAGCAGGAAGGGCGATGCTCCTTCTGCATTCACCTCATGCGCTGGCGGAATGTCGCCCGCGCCGAGGAGTTGATACGCGGCGCCTGTCGTGTCTAAAGCCATCCCGATTGCCTATGGAAAAAGCAGGCCGCCCCTGAAAATTGGGCAGCGAACGCTATAGAATAACCGGCCCAAAATCACCATGATCGCCTGACGATGCCTCTGCTCACGATTCATCACAAGACCGAATATCGCTACAACCGCCCTGTGGCGTTCGGCGAACACCGCATCATGCTGCGCCCGTGCGATGGCCATGATCTGCGCGTGCTCGACAGCCGGCTCGTCATTTCGCCGACGCCGATGTCGCTGCGCTGGATTCACGACGTGTTCGGCAACTCGGTTGCGATCGCGAATTTCGACGAGCGGGCCGACAGCCTGACCTTCGACTGGCGGGTCACGGTGGAGCACAATCCCGTCGAGGAGTTCGCGCTGACGCCGGACGATCCGGCTTTCTTCTATCCCTTCGTCCACGACGACGAGGAGTTCCCGGATCTCGTCCAGTACATCACGCCGCAATATGCCGATCCCGATGGCGAGATCGCGGAATGGGCGCGCGGCTTTCTCGACGACGAGGCGCCGACGCCGACCTTCAAGATCCTGAGCGGCATGACGCATGGCATCCGCAAGCAGTTCAGATACCGCAAGCGTCACGAGCCCGGCACCAAGCACCCGCTCGACACATTGCGGTCGGGCACAGGAACTTGTCGCGACTATGCGCTGTTCATGATCGAGGCCTTGCGTCAGCTCGGCATCGCCGCGCGTTTCGTCTCCGGCTACATCTTCGTGCCGGAGGATATCGAGCAGTGCCATGTCGGCGGCGGTTCGACGCATGCCTGGGTGCAGGTCTATCTGCCGGGCGCCGGTTGGATCGAGTTCGACCCGACCAATGGCATCGTCGGCACCCGCGACCTCATTCGGGTCGCGGTGGCCCGCGATCCGCGCCAGGCGATTCCGCTGCACGGCGTCTATATCGGCTCCGAGGAGGCCTTCGACCTCATGGAGGTCAGCATCAGGGTGGTCTCGGACGATCAGGACAACGACCAGGAGATGGAGACAGAGGTTTCGTAGATGGAAATCAGGGTCGGCTTCGAGATCACCTACGCGGCAGCGCAGCCGACACCGATGGTGATCATGCTCAACATCCACCCCTCTCGGCAGGCCGACATCATCGACAAGGAGACGGTGGTCGCCGAGCCCGACGTTCCCATCCGCTTTTATCACGACGGCTTCGGCAACATGTGCGGCCGCCTTGTCGCGCCCGCCGGCGGCGTGACGCTGAAGGGCAGCGCGCTGGTGCGCGACAGCGGTCTGCCGGACGAGGTCGTGCCGGACGCGCAGCAGATCCCGATCGAGCAATTGCCGAACGAGCTGATGCTCTATCTGATGCCGAGCCGCTATTGCGAGACCGACAAGCTCACGGACATCGCCTGGTCGCTGTTCGGCAAGACCGAGCCGGGCTGGCAGCGCGTCGCCGGAATCACCGAGTTCGTGCACAAGCACGTCACGTTCGGCTACCAGCACGCCCATCACATGAAATCGGCACATGACGTCTATGAGCAGAAGACTGGCGTCTGCCGCGACTTCGCGCATCTTGCCGTCGCGTTCTGCCGGTGCATGGGCATCCCGGCGCGCTACTGTACCGGCTATATGGGCGACATCGGTATTCCGCCCGAGCCGTTCCCGATGGATTTTTCGGGATGGTTCCAGGCCTGGCTCTCCGGCCGATGGTTCACCTTCGATGCCCGCCATAATGTGCCCCGCATCGGCCGTATCCTCATGGCGACGGGCCGCGACGCCGCCGACGTCGCGCTTTCGACGAGCTTCGGCCGGATGGAATTGAAGAAGTTCGAAGTGGTGAGCGACGAGGTGGCGAAGGTGGGCTGAGCCGGCCGCTCCACGCCCGTCGACGAGTGAAAAGCGTCCTTCTCGCCATGAGGGTGTCCGGCACGACATTTCCTCGACGTCGCCCTGGCTTGCTTTGGTACAACATCGCATGCGCGGTGCTGTCGTTCTGCCAAATTGGCAGCTATAGAAACCCCATGATCACCGATCGACTTTTCGTATACGGCACCCTGATGCGCGGCTTCGACCATCCGATGGCGCGGCTGCTCGCGGGCCATGCCGATTTTCTGGGGGAGGCGACCTGTCGCGGCCGGCTCGTCCTGGTGAAGCATTATCCGGGATTGGTGCGATCGGATGCGCCGTCCGACATCGTCCATGGCGAACTCTTTCACCTGCGCGTACCCGAGGAGCTTCTGGCCGAGCTCGACATGTACGAGGCCTGCGGCGAAGGTTTTCCGGAGCCGACCGAATATCTGCGCGAGTTGATCGACGTCTCGCAGCCCGACGGCGCCACCGGCAAGGCCTGGACCTACATCTACAACTGGCCCGTCACCGACCTGCCGGCGATCGGGTCCGGGCGCTTCCTCGAACACTAAGGCGCGGTGAGACTACGATGGAGCGTCGTCGGGCTTCAGGTGAGTGTTGGCGCATGATCTCCGCGCGAACGCGTTCCGCGTTTGTCGCGAGGGAAAACCGCTTCGCACTTTTCTGGATCATGCTCTAAGCCGACAGCACTTCCTTCACCACGCGGACATCGACCTCGCGCTCGACATAGGTCCATTCCTCGGTCTGCCTGAGCATCGCGACCAGCTCCTCGAACAGCGCGGCATGCGCGGGAGCGAATTCGAACCAGGCGAGGAAATCGAAGGGGCCGCCGAGGTCGCGGGCGTGATAGAGCTGCCGGGCGATCGCGGGGAGGAAGCGCAGGCTGCTCGCGATGTGGTGCGACTTGTCCTCGAAGATCTTGCGCCGTTCCTCCGGTGTCAGCTCCCACCAGGCTTCCGATTTGCGGATCGGGATCAACGCCGCGGAGGTTGCTTCGAGCCGGCCGAGCCCGGACTGCACGGCGCCGAGTTGCTGCTGCTCCGCGCGCTCGGTGTAGCGAAGATAGCTCGGGACGCCTGCCAGCCGCCATGCATTGCGCGAGGGCACCATCGGCAATGCGACGGCCTCGCTGTCGGTCACCGACAGCGCCGGCATGAAGGGCAGGGGCTCGCCCGTCACGGGCGAAATCGAGGTCACCCGCCAGCCCCCGCTATGACCGCCTCGAAACGTCCTGAACATGGCCCATGGAAGCTTGGAACCGGGCCGGGTTCAAGTGTTTCCGCGCTCGCTCTTGTCCTGGTTCACGTTCCGGAACGGCAGAAGGGCTGTGAACAGCGCGGATAATCCCGACAAACCTGACTTTTAGGCTGGCCGCACCTATATCCGTGATCCTTCGCCCGACTCACACGGTTTCGCGCTAGACACCCACCATGCGGTTCACGCCCCAATTCCTCGACGAGCTTCGTGCCCGGCTTTCGGTCTCCGAAGTCGTGGGCAAGCGCGTGAAGCTGAAAAAGGCGGGGCGGGAGTGGAAGGGGCTGTCGCCGTTCCAGCAGGAGAAGACGCCGTCCTTCTACGTCAACGACCAGAAGGGCTTCTACCACGACTTCTCCTCCGGCAAGCACGGCGACATCATCACCTTCGTGATGGAGACGGACGGCGTGCCCTTCGCGGAGGCCGTCGAGCGGCTCGCCAACATGGCCGGCCTGCCGCTGCCGGCGGTGACACCCGATGCCGCGCGCCACGAGCAGCGGCGCAAATCGCTGCACGACGTCATGGATCTCGCCGCAAAATTCTTTGCGGAGACGCTGGCCTCGCGTGTCGGCGCCAAGGCGCGCGGCTATCTCGCCGATCGCGCGATCTCGCCGGCGACGCAATTGCAGTTCCGGCTCGGCTACGCCTCGCCCGACCGCTTCGCGCTGAAGGAGCATCTCGGCAAGCTCGGCGTCTCCGTCGACGACATGGTCGAGACCGGCCTGCTCGTTGCCGGCAACGACATTCCCGTGCCCTACGACCGCTTCCGCGATCGCGTGATGTTTCCGATCACCGATCTGCGCGGCCGCGTCATCGCCTTCGGCGGCCGCGCGCTGGAGAAAGACGTTCCGGCAAAATATCTCAATTCGCCGGAGACGCCGCTCTTCCACAAGGGCGACAATCTCTACAACCACCAGACCGCGCGCAAGGCGACCCATGACGGCGGCGCCCTCATCGTGGTCGAAGGCTATGTCGACGTCATCGCGATGGTCACGGCGGGCTTTGCCGGCGCCGTCGCGCCGCTCGGCACCGCACTCACCGAGAGCCAGCTCGCGCTGCTCTGGAAGATGGCGGACGAGCCGATCCTCTGCTTCGACGGCGACAGGGCCGGCCAGAAGGCGGCCTATCGCGCCGCGGACCTGGCGCTGCCGTTCCTTGCGCCCGGCAAGAGCCTGCGCTTTGCGCTTCTGCCGGAAGGTCAGGACCCCGACGATCTCGTGCGCTCCGGCGGGCGCGGCGCGATCGAGGAGGTGATCTCTGCGGCGCGTCCGCTCGCGGAGATGATCTGGTCGCGCGAGCTCGAAGGCGGCAATTTCGCAACGCCCGAGCGCCGCGCCGCGCTGGAAGCGCGCATCAAGGAGCTGTCCAACGGCATCCGCGACGAGGTGGTGCGACGGTACTATCGCGACGATTTCGCCGAGCGGCTGCAGCGCGCATTCGCGCCCGAAGGGGGGCGCGGCGGGTTCGCCGGTCGCGGCAATTTCCGCCCCGGCGCCGGTGGCCGTCCATTCCAGCCGCGCGGGGGGCAGGCGAATCGATTCGGTGGCCAGGGGCGTCGCGGACCGCCCGGACCTACCCTTTTGCCCTCCGGACCCTACCAGGCGGCGAGCCCTCAACTCGCCAACAGCCCGATCATGCGGGGACAGCGCAGCATCATTTCGCGGCGGGAGGCCCTGATCCTGCAATGCCTGATCAACCACCCCTGGCTGCTGGACGATCATCTCGAGGAGGTGGCTGCCCTGGAGCTGGCCCATCCCGAGGCTCACAAGCTGCGGGCCGGCATCATCGCCGCCTTCGCCAATGATCATCACCACAGCCCGGACCCGGGTGAGCAGGCCGAGAAGATGCGATCCGACATCGAGAAGGGCGGATTTGTTCCGTTACTTCAAAGAGTTGAGCGAGCCATCACGACCGCGGCGGTGTGGGGGGCAAGGGAAGGGGCGGCCAGGGACGACGTTCTCGCCACGTGGCATCAGCTCGTTGCCTTGCATCGGCAATGGCATTCACTACTTAGGGAATTGAAGGACGCCGAGCTGGCCTTGGGGGAGGACCCCAGCGAGGCCAATTTGGCTTGGCTGCGTGACGTCAAGGCCCGGATGGCCGAGGTCGACGGTACCGAGGCCCTGATCGAGGGTTTTGGCGAGCTGTCGGGCCGGTTCCAGAAGAGCGTGTGATGAAGAAACATGCGGACGGCCGAGGCCGGAACCGCTAAAAGACTCGCCAAATCCAAGGTTTGGCGGCACAAACAGGGTTAATTGAGGCTTAACGGTCTTGTAGCAATTTGGCCAACGGGCGGCCGCAGGCAGAACAGACGCGTCAGGAATGAATCCGCGCAATCGCTGTTGGCACTACACCTGCATCCGCCGCGACAAAGGTGCTCACGAAGCGTTAGGCAAATCCGGCGAGAGAGAGGTGGGGGTGGCGAAAAGACGTTTGCGCCGCCTTTTCTGTGTCGAGAGCTGACGAAGCGAGAGCGACGAGCAACAGGTTCAAGTGAATTCAGGCAGGTGCGGCGCACGCCTGCATGAAGCGCGTTTAGGAGCAATGGATGGCCACCAAGGCAAAGACGCTGCAGGCGAAGGACAAGGAAAAAGACGACAAGGCAGCGGACGCTCCGGAGAAAGATTCCCAGGACGCCCCCTCGCCGTTGCTCGATCTGTCCGACGCGGCAGTGAAGAAGATGATCAAGCAGGCCAAGAAGCGGGGCTTCGTGACCTTCGATCAGCTCAATGAAGTCCTGCCGTCCGACCAGACCTCGCCCGAGCAGATCGAGGACATCATGTCGATGCTCTCGGACATGGGCATCAACGTCACCGAGGCCGACGACAGCGAAGCCGAGGACGACAAGGACGAGGGCGGCGAGGACGAGACCGACAACGAACTCGTCGAAGTCACCCAGAAGGCCGTCACCGAGGTCAAGAAGAGCGAACCGGGCGAGCGCACCGACGATCCCGTTCGCATGTATCTGCGCGAGATGGGCACCGTCGAGCTGCTGTCCCGCGAAGGCGAAATCGCGATCGCCAAGCGCATCGAGGCCGGCCGCGAGGCGATGATCGCGGGCCTGTGCGAAA
>NZ_JASGFS010000083.1:0-23622 GCF_047605465.1 Bradyrhizobium sp.
GCCGGGACCGGCGGCGGAGCGGCCGGCGCGGCGGCATGGAATTCGCGCGCCGCGGCGACGAAGGCCGAATGCGCCGGTGGCGCGGCGGCAGCCGGGTTCGGCAGTTCGGGCTTCGGGTCGTATTTGACGGGCTGCGATTGCGGCTGCGGCTGCGGCCGCTGCTCGCGCGCCATCGGCGGCTCGAACGGAGCCGCCATCGGCATCGGCGGCGATGCCGGCGCGGTGCGCACAGCGCGCAGATCGCCCTCGATCATCGAGAGACGATCGACGACATGGCCGAGCGTGTTGTGGACGGCTTCGAGCGAATCCTGGGTGGTCCGGTTGGTCTCGGCCTGGCTGAAACGGATGTCCGAGAGCTCGCGCTTGACGAGATCGGCCATTCCGGAATCGGACGGCGGTGCCGCATTGCGGCTCTCGGCGAGTGCGGCGTAGGTCGCCTGCTGCCGCTCGAGGTGCCGGAGGATGTCGTGCAGGCCATCTTCGACGCGGCCGAGATTGCCGCCGCGCGGATCGGAAGCGGTCTCGATCCGCTCCAGCAGGTACGAGACCCGCTGCTCGAGATGGGCGAAGGTCGAGGCCGAGTCGTTGCCGACCTGCATGCGGTCGAAACGGTCCGAGAGCGCGCGGATCGCGACTTCCAGGTGCTCGGTGCTTTCGGAAGGTGCCGGCCGCTCGCGCGTCTCCAGCGCCGCGGTCAGCGCGGCGATGCGCTGCTCGAGCACCGCGAAGCTGTCGCTCGGGCTGGACGAGCGGGTGATCTGGTCGACCTTGGACGACAGCAGCTGTACGTCGTCCGAAAGCCGCGCCAGCGCCTCGTTGGACGCGACGTTGGAGACGATGGTGCGCAGCGCCGAGATCGCGTCCTCGAGCTGGCGCACCGTCGACGGATCGTCATTGGCGCGCAGGATCAGGTCGAGCTTCGCGCCGAGATTGCGGATCGCTTCGTCATAGCCGGTGAGCTGCTCGGCCGGCGTCAGCGTGCGCAGCACCTGCTTGATCTCGGACAGCGCGCGCTCGATGCCGGCGAAGGCCTCGCCGTCGGTGCCGGACGAGCGGGTCTCGTCGATGCGACGATGCAGCGAGCGGATCTCGTTCTCGATCGATTCGATCGCACGGCGCGGCATCGCCTCGGTGATGGCGTGACGAATTTCCGCGAGTTCGGTACGGAAGGCCGTGATGGCCTGCTCGGTATTGTCCGGACGCTGCAGCGCCTCGATCTGGCTGGTGATCTTGAGCAGATGCCGTTCGAGCGACGAGAAATCAGGTCCCGGCGGGGCATAGGCCGGCGCGGGCGGTGCCATCGGAGCGATGGGCGCTGCCGTCGGTGCGATCGATGGCGCGGCCCGCGGCGGCACCTGTCGCGGCGTGAACCCGTCGAGCTCGCTCTGGCGGGCCGTGATCTCGGCGACCGCGACGTCGAACGAGGCCGGGCTCAGCGGTGGCGAGCTCCGATAGACCTGGGCTGCAGCGCGCTCGACCGCATCGGCCTGGCGCTGGCGGTTCTCGACGGGTGCGGGCCGCGCTGGCTGCGGCTGCGGCTGCGGCGGCTTCGAGATCTGCGACAGTCGCGCATCGAGCCGCGAGATGGCGTCGTTGAGCTGGCGCGCGACACCCTGCTCACGCGTGACGTCGTTGCGCGGCGCGGGTTTGGAAATTCGTTCGATCTGCTGGGTGATCGCATCCAGCCGCTGATGGATGTCCGCGACCTCGCGGCTTTCCTGACTCGGGCTCGGAGGCTGCTGGCGCTGCGGCTCGTAGGAGCCGCGGAAGTTCGGCGGCGCGGTCTCGCCGAGCGTGGAGTTCAGCCAGTCGTTGAGAGACATGCCCGAGCGGCGCGCAGCAGCTTCGGCCCGCTCCCGCACGGATGGATCGATGCCGTCAACACTCCACGATACGCGCGAATTCATGACTCTGTCCGGTTCCGACTTCGGCGCCCCATCCGACGCCTCCAGCTTCCCCACGCGTGCCGGTTGCAAAGACAATCGAATTCTGCGCGGGTCGTCTGCCTCGAAAACCGACTTTTTCCTGTTACGGTAAATAACGGGTTAAGGAAGTCGTCGCCGCTGTCTTAAAGTTGGGCGGCGGAACCGGGGCGCAACAGGCGGAGCACGGTTCATTGCATCCCGCGCGATCGCCGTCGCCGCGCGCTCGGCTGTCATCGCCTTCGAAGGCGCGCCGCGGCGGCTCGATTTCGGCCGCGCTGTCCCGGGCTGTTGGATGCCCCGCCTTCGCGGGGCATGACACCATCGTTGGCGACGATCTCGCGCCGCGCCAGGCGTAGCCCCTCAGCCCTTGTCCTCGCGCTTGCCGTCCTCCAGCGGCACCACCGTGCTCTTGCCGCTCATCGCCGACAGCGCGTCGAGAGCTTCCTCGCAGAAGTCGGCGACCATCTGCTCGTGCCTTGCGCCGAGGCGGAGCAGGAGCAGGTTGCCGAGGTCGAGGACGCCCGAGGCCGCTCCGTCCGGGAAACGCTTCTTGAGGATCCGCTCGTAGTTCTCGTGCCGGTCGCGATGGTGCTCGAGCCGGGCCATCAGGTCGGTGCGCATCGGCTCGATGTCGATGCTGTCGAGCGCGTGCAGACGGACCAGGAGGTCGTCCTTGATCGAGGGAGGCGTGCTTGGTCGCGCGGCCCAGTGCCGCAGCGCTGTTCGGCCCTCGGGAGTGAGCGTATAGATCAGTTTATTGGGCTTGCCGGATTGCACGACCTCGCGGCCCTGGATGTAGCCGCGGTCGCGCAGCTTGGAGAGCTCGCGGTAGATTTGCTGATGGTCGGCCTTCCAGAAGAAGCCGATCGAGGAATCGAACGTCTTGGCAAGCTCGTAGCCTGTCATCGGACGTTCCGTCAGGCATGCGAGGATTGCGTCGCCCAGCGCCATGACACCGGCTCCTTGAGAAGGTCCCGACCAATTGACTTGACTTTATGCGCATCGGTGCATATGCGTCAATGTGCATATGAAGCCGGCCCAAGAAACGTCCAAAGATCTGCCGGCGTCAGCCTTGGCGCTACTGTGCATGGGGTTGTTTTTCAGTTTTTTGCCACGGCCTTTTAGGGAGGCAACCTGACAATGACCGGCCTCGATACCTGGTACGGCTACATGAAGTCCCACGACCGCGCGGCGCTCTGGGACCTGCTCCATCCCGACGCCGTCTTCGAGAGCCCCGTCGTGCACTCGCCGCAGCGCGGCCGCGACATCACCTTCAAATACCTGTCGAGCGCCGAGAAGGTGCTTGGCGGCCCCGGCTTCACCTATGTCGGCGAGTGGAAGAGCGCCGACGGCGCCGTGCTCGAGTTCAAGAACGTGATCGACGGCATCGAGATCAACGGCGTCGACATCATCACCTTCGACAGCGAAGGGCGCATCACGCATTTCAAGGTGATGGTGCGTCCGCTCAAGGCGATCAACATGCTGCATCGCCTGATGGCGGAACAGCTGTCCGCCCAATCATGACACCGCCCCGCGGCTGCCGTGCCCGTTGGGTTCGCGCCGCAGGGTTCAAGCATCCACCCCTTCAAGGCCCAATGACTTCAAGGCCCAGGCCGGGAGACCACCATGCCGATCTACAAAGCCCCCATCGAAGACGTGAACTTCCTGCTCAACGACGTCTTCCAGATCGACCGCTACGATAACCTGCCGGGATTCTCCGACGCGTCGAGCGACGTGCGCGAGGCGATCCTGGGCGAAGCCGCCAAGCTCGCGGAGGAAGTGCTGCAGCCGCTCAATCGCGTCGGCGACCTCGAAGGCTGCAAGCGCGCCGACGACGGCAGCGTCACCACGCCGAAGGGCTTCAAGGATGCGTTCAAGCAGGTCGCCGAGGGCGGCTGGCTCGGCCTGTCGGCGCCGCAGGAGTTCGGCGGCCAGGGCCTTCCGGTGACGCTGAGCCAGGCCGTCAACGAATTCCAGATCTCCGCCAACATGGCGTTCTCGATGTATGGCGGCCTCACCATGGGCGCGACCGCGGCGCTGCTGGTGCACGGCACGCCCGAGCAGAAGAAGACCTACGTGCCGAAGATGGTGGCCGGCGAATGGACCGGCACCATGAACCTCACCGAGCCGCATTGCGGCACCGATCTCGGCATGCTCCGCACCAAGGCGGTGCGCCAGGCCGACGGCAGCTTCAGGATCACGGGCACCAAGATCTTCATCTCGGCCGGCGAGCATGACCTCGCTCCGAACATCATCCACCTCGTGCTCGCACGCATCGAGGGCGCGCCCGCCGGCATCAAGGGCGTGTCGCTGTTCGTGGTGCCGAAATTCCTGGTGAATGCCGATGGTTCGGTCGGCAGCCGCAACGGCGTCGTCTGCGGCTCGATCGAACACAAGATGGGCATCCACGGCAACTCGACCTGCGTGATGAACTACGACAACGCCACCGGCTGGCTGATCGGCGAAGAGAACAAGGGCATGCAGGGCATGTTCGTGATGATGAACGAGGCCCGCCTCGGCGTCGCCGTGCAGGGTCTCGCGCAGTCGGAGGTCGCCTATCAGAATGCGGTCGCCTATGCCCGCGAGCGCATCCAGGGCCGTTCGCTCACCGGCGTGAAGGCGCCGGACAAGCAGGCCGATCCGATCATCGTGCATCCCGACGTGCGCCGTACGCTGCTCTCGATCCGCGCCTTCAACGAAGCCGCGCGCGCCTTCGTGATCTGGACCGCGCTGAAGAGCGACGTCGCCCATCGTTCCGAGGATTCCAATGACCGCCAGGCCGCCGACGATCACATGGGCCTGATGACGCCGGTGCTGAAGGGCTTCCTCACCGATTACGGCTTCGCCAACGCGGTGCAGGCGCAGCAGATGTATGGCGGCCACGGCTACATCGCCGAGCAGGGCATGGAGCAGTTCGTGCGCGATGCCCGCATCGCCATGATCTACGAAGGCGCCAACGGCATCCAGGCGCTCGACCTCGTCGGCCGCAAGCTGCCACGCGACGGCGGCCGCGCCATCATGGCCTTCTTCGGCGAGGTCATGGCCTTCGCCAAGGAGAACGGCGGCGACGAGGCGCTGAAGCCGTATGTCGCGCCGCTCTCGACGGCGCTCGGCCATCTGCAGCAGGCCACGACCTGGCTGATGCAGAACGCGATGGCCAAGCCGGACAATGCCGGTGCCGCCGCGACCGACTATCTGCATCTCTTCGGCTTCGTTGCGCTCGGCTACATGTGGGCGCGCATGGCGAAAGTCACGCTGGGGAAGATTGCCGAGAGCGGGGCGACGCCCTATCTCTCGACCAAGCTCGTCACCGGCCGCTTCTTCATGGAGCGGATGCTGCCGGAGACCGCCGCCAATCTCGCGCGCATCCAGGCCGGTTGCGCCACCATCATGGAATTGCCGGCGGAGGCCTTCTAGGTCCTGCTTCCGCCGCTTCGTCCCAAGAGCTTTCGAACATCACATCAGGAGGGCGTCATGCCTGAGGCATTCATCTACGACCACGTTCGCACCCCGCGCGGCCGCGGCAAGGCGGACGGCGCGCTGCACGAAGTCACGGCGCTGGCGCTCGCCACCGTACCGCTCAAGGCACTCAAGGACCGCAACAACCTGCCGGAAGATTCCGTCGACGACGTCGTGCTCGGCGTGGTCGATCCGGTCGGTGAAGCCGGCTCCGACATCGCGCGTTTCGCGGCGCTCAAGGCGGGCCTCGGCGAAGCCGTCCCCGGCGTGCAGATCAGCCGCTTCTGCGCCTCCGGCCTCGATGCCGTGAACTTCGCGGCGGCCCAGGTGATGAGCGGCCAGCACGAGCTGGTGATCGGCGGCGGCGCCGAATCGATGAGCCGCGTCGGCATCGGCGCCTCCGGCGGCGCGTGGCCGATGGACCCGTCGATGGCGGTGCCGGCCTACTTCATGCCGCAGGGCGTCTCGGCCGACCTGATCGCGACCAAATACGGCTTCTCGCGCGACGACGTCGATGCTTATGCCGTGCAGAGCCAGCAGCGCGCGGGCAAGGCCTGGGACGAGGGCCGCTTCAACAAGTCGGTGGTGCCGGTCAAGGACATCAACGGCCTCACCATCCTCGCCAAGGACGAGCACATGCGTCCCACGACGACGATGCAGTCGCTGGCGCAGCTCCAGCCTTCGTTCACGATGATGGCGCAGATGGGCGGCTTCGACGGCGTCGCCGTGCAGTCGCACCCGGAGATCGAGCGCGTCAACTACGTGCACCACGCCGGCAATTCGTCCGGCATCGTCGACGGCGCCGGTGCCGTCCTGCTCGGCAGCAAGGAAGCCGGAAGCAAGTACGGCCTGAAGCCGCGCGCGAAGATCCGTGCGTTCGCCAATGTCGGCTCGGAGCCTGCGATGATGCTGACCGGCCCGGTCGACGTCACCGAGAAGCTGTTCGCGCGTTCCGGCATGAAGAAGTCGGACATCGATCTGTTCGAGCTCAACGAGGCCTTTGCCTCCGTCGTGCTGCGCTACATCCAGGCCTTCGACATCGACAACGCCAGGATCAACGTCAATGGCGGTGCGATCGCGCTCGGCCATCCGCTCGGGGCGACCGGCGCGATGATCCTCGGTACCGTGCTAGACGAGCTCGAGCGCACCAACAAAGCGACCGCGCTGGTGACGCTGTGCATCGGCGGCGGCATGGGCACCGCGACCATCATCGAGCGCGTTTGATTTTCGCCCTCTCCCACACGGGGGGAGGGCAAGACGAGACCACAGTCAACCGCCGCGCTGAGATCGGCTGCGGCACGAGGAGTAACCGACATGGCTTACAAGAACTTCAAGGTTGAGACCGATTCCGACGGCATCGCGCTGGTCACCTGGGACATCCCGGGCCGTTCCATGAACGTGCTCGACGAAACCTCGACCAGCGAGCTCGACGCGATCGTCAAGGACACCACGGCCGATGCCGCGGTGAAGGGCGTCGTCATCACCTCGGCGAAAGAGGCTTTCTGCGCCGGTGCTGACCTGTCCATGCTCGAAGGCATGAACCAGGCCTATGCGAAGGTCCTGAAGGAGCAGGGCGAGACCGCGGCGAACCAGATGCTGTTCGACCAGAGCCGCCGCTTCTCGCTGGTGCTGCGCTCGATCGAAACATCGGGCAAGCCGTGGGCGGCCGCGATCAACGGCCTCGCGCTCGGTGGCGGTTTCGAGATCACGCTGTGCTGCCACTATCGCGTGGCGGCGGAGAATCCCAAGACTCGCCTCGGCCTGCCCGAGGTCAAGGTCGGCCTGTTCCCCGGCGCCGGCGGCACCCAGCGCGTGCCGCGCCTGGTGCAGCCGCAGGACGCGATGACGATCCTGCTCAAGGGCGATCCGGTCACGGTCGAGAAGGCGAAGCAGCTCAATCTGATCCACGCCGTCGTGCCGGCCGCCGACTTGATCAAGGCCGCGAAGGACTGGATCAAGGGTGGCGGCAAGGCCGTCGCGCCCTGGGACGAGAAGGGCTTCAAGCTGCCCGGCGGTCCGGTGTTCTCTAAGGCCGGCATGATGATGTTCCCGGCCGGTAATGCGATCTACCGCCGCGAGACCTACGACAATTATCCCGCCGCGCGCGCGATCATGAGCTGCGTCTATGAAGGCCTGCAGCTGCCGATCGACGCGGCGCTGCGCGTGGAGTCGCGCTACTTCACCTCGGTGCTGCGCTCGAAGGAAGCGGCCGCGATGATCCGCAGCCTGTTCCTGTCGATGCAGGAGCTGAACAAGGGTGCGCGTCGTCCGAAGGACGTGGCCCCGACCAAGTTGAAGAAGATCGCCGTGATCGGCGCCGGCTTCATGGGCGCGAGCGTCGGCTACGTCTCGGCCCGTGCCGGGCTCGACGTCGTGCTGATCGATCGCGATCAGGAGAGCGCCGACAAGGGCAAGGCCCATGCGCAGAAGGTGATTGAGGAGCAGATCAAGAAGGGCCGCGCCAAGCCAGGCGATGCCGAGAAGCTGCTCGCGCGCATCACGCCGACGGCGGATTACGCCGCGCTGAAGGACGTCGACCTCGTCATCGAGGCCGTGTTCGAGGACCGCAAGGTCAAGGCGGAGACCTTCGCCAAGGCGCAGCAACATCTGAAGCCGGACGTGATCTTCGCGTCGAACACCTCGACGCTGCCGATCACCTCGCTGGCCGAATCGTTCAAGGACCAGGGCAAGTTCGTCGGCATCCACTTCTTCTCGCCGGTCGAGAAGATGATGCTGGTCGAGATCATCCTCGGCAAGAACACCGGCGATGTCGCGCTCGCGACCGCGCTCGACTACGTCCGGCAGATCGGCAAGACGCCGATCGTGGTGAACGACAGCCGCGGCTTCTTCGCCAACCGTTGCGTCGGTCGCTACGTCGCCGAAGGCAACGAAATGTTCCTCGAAGGCGTGCCGCCGGCGATGATCGAGAACTGCGCCAAGATGGCCGGCATGCCGGTCGGCCCGCTTTCGCTCTCGGACGAAGTCGCGCTCGACCTCGGCCTCAAGATCATGAAGGCCACCGAGGCCGATCTCGGCCCCAATGCGATCAATCCCGACCAGAAGAAGCTGATGGTGGAGATGGTCGAGAACCAGGGCCGTCTCGGCCGCAAGAACAGCAAGGGCTTCTACGACTATCCCGAGAAGGGCAAGGGCTCGAAGAGCCTGTGGCCGGGCCTGTCGGCGCTGCAGCCGAAGCAGCTCGACCCCGATACGCTCGACATCGAGGAGCTGAAGCAGCGTTTCCTCGTGGTGCAGGCGGTTGAAGCCGCGCGCACGGTCGAGGACCACGTCATCACCGATCCGCGCGAGGCCGATGTCGGATCGATCCTCGGCTTCGGCTTCGCGCCGTTCACCGGCGGCACGCTGTCCTACATCGACTTCATGGGCACGAAGAAGTTCGTCGAGCTCTGCCACAAGCTCGAGGCGAAATACGGCTCGCGCTTCACCCCGCCGAAGCTCCTGGAGGAGATGGCGGCGAAGGGAGAGACCTTCTACGGCCGCTTCGCACCGAAGAAGACGGCGGCCTGACGCGACGCCTCGTCCGGGATGCGCTTGCGGCGGCGAACGCCGTGAGCCGGCCCGAAATGATGTCGCTGGAAATGCCGAGAGGCCGGATCACTGATCCGGCCTCTTGCTTTCTGCATCGGCATGTCCGCTCACCTGTCCAACGCATCCCCTTGCGCGTCTGCGGCGGAAGCGGCCGGCGTCTTCGGTGATGTCGACGCTATTTGTGCTGGCCGCGGATTTCCTGCTCGCCGGCCTTGTGTGGCTTGCCATCGGTCTCGCGGGGGCGTGAGACGTGCCCTGGAGGCAGCAGATAGGCTGCGACGAGATAGGCCATCTGATAGAGGGCAACGCACGCCGCGATGAGGGGCACGCTGTCCTGCACCCCGAATGCGTGGGCATGCAGAACGACCGCGCAAAAAATCGCGATGAGCGGCGAGAGCAGGACCAAAGCCCAGATACTGAACACAAAGCTGGTCGCCATTCCCGCCAATGCGCTTGCCGCCATCAGCATCAAGGCAATCGTCAAGCTCAACTCCAATGAGAGCATCAGCCAGTTCGCAACCGGATCTTGCCGGCCTCGGATTCGGTAACAAGACAAGATTCGTGCGAGTTTGTGAATAACCGTTCATAAGTCGGACTTGCGGTACTATGTCACCTCGTGCGGTGCTTGCCCGCAGCCGGCAAACGCGGCGATCGGCCGTCACTTCTCCCTGAAGGCGCGGTGGACCTGATCGGCGAGCGGCTTCATCAGATAGGACATCAGCGTCCGCTCGCTGGTTGGAATGAACACCTCGACCGGCATGCCCGGCAGCAGGCGCGTTGCGGCCAGCTTCTGCATCTCCGGTTTCGGTATGGCGATCCTCACCAGGAAATAGGTCGGGCCGGCCTTGTCGTCGCGCGAGACGTCGGCTCCGATCCGGATCACCTCGCCGTCGATCTCCGGCGTGGTGCGCTGGTTGAAATTGGTGAAGCGCAACGTCGCCGTCTGGTTCAGCTTGACCTGATCGATGTCCTGCGGCGCGACGCGCGTCTCGACCATAAGGTTGTCCTGGTCGGGCACGATCGTCATGATGGTTTCGCCGGCCGCGATCACTCCGCCCTGCGTATGAATGGCGAGGTCATGCACGACGCCGGCCTGCGGGGCGCGGATCTCCAGCTTCTCGGTCTGGTCCTTGGCCGTGACCTGCTTCTCGAGTGTCTCGGCATATTTGGCGCGGATGTCGGCGAGCTCCTTGGCGACACCGGACCGGAAGTCCTGGTCGACCTGCAGGATCTTCAATTCCGTTTCCGAGATCTTGCCTTTTGCCTGCGCGATCGAGGCCGTGAGCTGACCGCGTTCGCCGAGCAGCCGCGCGGCGTCGCGCTGCAGCGTGCTCAACCGGGACAGCGACACCAGGTGCTGCTCCCAGAGCGTCTGCACGCCCGTCAATTCGTTGGCGATCAGGTCGGCCTCCTGCTTCTTGGCCGTGAGCTGGTCCTGCATGCCCTTGATCTGCTCGTCGAGCTGCGCGATCTGCTCCTTGAACTGGCGCTTTTGTCCGTCGTTCGAGGTCCTCCGGAGCTGGAAGAAGCGCGCCTCGCCCGAGACGATGGCAAGCGCGGCCGGGTCGTCGAGCGATTTGATGCTCTCGGGAAACGCAATGTCGTCGTCCCCGTCGCGCTCGGCCTGCAGCCGGGCACGCCGCGCCTCCAGCTCCCACAGGCTCTTGGTCACCGCAACGAGATTGGCCTGTGCGACCGTCTCGTCCATCACGATCAGGACATCGTCCTTTGCGACATGCGCCCCTTCCTCGGCAAGCAGCTTCTTTGCGACGCCTCCGGAGGGGTGCTGAACCTTCTTGACGTTGGACTCGACGACCAGCGAGCCCTGCGAGATGATGGCGCCGGACATCTTGGCGGCGGCGCTCATGATGCCGATGCTGGCCACGAGGAACACAGCCGCCATCGCGACCGCCCGCGTGTGATGCCGGATCGATTGCGCGGCGCTACGCATCCTGCTTGCGCTCCATCTGCTTGCGGCTTCTCCGGCGCGCCGGCGCGCGCGCTGGTGTCGGCTCGGCTATTGCCGGTTCGGCTGCTGCCGGCTCTGCCGCCTTGGGAGCCAGCGAGGGCAGCACGGACCGCGTCGTGCCGAAGGTGTGGAGCCGGCCTTCGTTCAGCACCAGCATGTGATCGACCGCCTGCAGCACCGTCGGACGGTGTGCGATCACCACCACGATGCTGCCGCGCGCACGCGCACGCAGGATGGCGCGGATCAGCGCGCGCTCGCCTTCGCTGTCGAGGTTTGAATTCGGCTCGTCGAGCACGATCAGGAAGGGATCGCCGTAGAGCGCGCGGGCGAGCGCGATCCGCTGCCGCTGCCCGCCCGAGAGCATCAGGCCGCCGTCGCCGACTTCGGTTTCGTAACCACCTGGCAGCCGCAGGATGACGTCGTGGACGTCGGCTTCATGGGCGGCCGCGATCAACCGGTCGGCGTCGGGAGAGACGGCAAAGCGGGAGATGTTCTGCGCCACCGTTCCACGAAACAGCGCGACGTCCTGGGGCAGGAAGCCGATGGCCGGCCCGAGCGCCAGGGGGTCCCAATGGGCAAGCGACGCGCCGTCGATCCGGATCACGCCGCGTGCCGGCGCGCCGACACCGACCAGCGCGCGGGCGAGAGTCGACTTGCCTGAACCGCTCGGCCCGACGATGGCGACCGCGCTTCCCGCCCGCAGCGCGAAGCTGACATCGTGAAGAACGACCCGATCGGTGCCGGGGGCCGTGAGGCTCAGCGAGGTGACGCGGATCTCCTGCTTCGGCCGGGGCAGCGGCGTGAGCGGCGGCTTCGCCGGCACGGCGTTCAACGCGTCGATCAACCGGGTGAAGCTCGCGCGCGCGGCGATGAACCCGCGCCAGTTCGCGATCGCGAGCTCGATCGGCGCGAGCGCGCGTATCGACAGGATCGTCGCGGCCAGCATCACGCCGGCCGTGGCCTGCTGGTTGATGACGAGATAGGCCCCGAGCGCCAGCACGCCCGACTGCAGGATCATGCGCAGGAAGCGCGATGCGCCGCCGAACGCACCGGTGAGGTCGGAACTGACGCGTTGGGCGTCGAGATAGGCCTGCGAGCGTTCCGACCAGAGATCGGCCATCCGCGACGTCATGCCGAGCGCATGCACGACCGTGGCGTGGTGGAATGCGGTTTCGGCCGCCTGTCGCCGCGAGGATGCCAGGGCCACGAGAGACTGGATCGGGGCGCGCGTGAACATTTCCGCTGCGACCGTGATCGCCGCGAGCGCGATCGCGCCGCCCGTGACGGCCAGCCCCATCAGCGGATGAAACAAGGTGCAGACGAGAATGTAGAGCGGGGTCCACGGCAGGTCGGAGACGACGATCAGGCCGCTGCCGGCGATGAAGCCCCGGACGGTGTCGAGGTCGCGCATGATCTGCAAGCCGCCGCGGTCAGGCTTGCCGATCGCGTCATGGTGGACGCTGTCGAAGACGCCGCGCCGGACGGTCTCGTCGAAAATCTCCGCGATCCGGGCCAGCAGACGGCTGCGCAGCATGTCGACGCCGGCCTGAATGACCAGCAGGACCAGCGCGATCAGCAGCAGGCCCACCAGCGTCGCGATGCTGCGGCTCGGCAGCACGCGATCGTAGACCTGAAGCATGAAGATCGGGCCGACCAGCATCAGCAGATTGACGAGCGAACTCGCCATGGCGGTCGCCAGCAACGCGCCCCTGACCGCGACGAAGGCGTCGCGGATGACGGGCGGCAACGACAAATATAGCTTTCCCTGACCGATCATCGCGCCCTCGCGGATGTTCAAGCCCATGATGCTCGGGGATATGAAGGGAATTGCGGGAGTGCGGCGCTGCCGCGCTCCCGCAACCGGCGATATCAGAGGATGTGCGTGCCGTGGGTGTCGAGAAGCCCGTGATCGGTCGTCAGCGGTGACGAGACCAGATCATGCAAGACGGCAGTGACGTCGAGCGGGGCCGAGACCGGCGCGGTGGTGGTGTTGCCGGACGCAATCCCGCCGCTCAGCAGATTGCCGAGGTTGAGATTGCCGAGCAGGTTGCCGGTCAGCCCATCCGTTCCCGTTCCGCCGAGGCTCGGGAGATTGAGCCCGCCGGATCCGGTCAGCGCGTTGAGATCGAGCAGGTGCGGTCCGTTCTGGCCGATATCGACGGCGCTGACGTCCACGGTGTGATGATCACCGGTCGTCGGCTGGGCGAGGATGTCGATCGCCTGCCCGTTGGGCTGCTCCGGGCCGACATTGACATCGACGAGATGGCCGGTGTCGGAGCCGTGCAGATTGCCGACCAGCCCATCCAGCAGCCCGCCGCCACCGCTGCCGCTGTCCCCGTTGACGGAGAGCAGCGGCAGATTCTGCAGGTCTGAACCGAGCTCCCTGGTCACGGTCGGCAGGACGTTGAGGCCATCCTGCGTGTTGAGCAGCGAGTTGACGATTCCGTCGACGGCGTGGACATCGTCGGTCAGGTCCGAGCCGACCTGCGAGATCACGGTGCCGAGACCGCCGCCATCGAGAAGCGTCGCGGGGGCGTTGAGCAGGTCGGTCACCAGATTGGTGTGACCGTCCGTCGGCGAGGGAGTCGGTACGCCGATCGTGCCGAGGCCAACGGTCTCACCGGTGTTCGTCACATTGTGGATGAGATCGCTGGCGCCGATTTCGTGGCTGAGCGCCTCCAGCACATTGTTGTGAAAATCCTTGATGAGCGCATTGGCCGCGTTCAAGACCGGCTGCAGCGTGCCGTCGGCACCCGCCAGTGTCAGCGAGGAGCCATCCGCGAGGCCGCCGCCGTCAAGGAGATTGCCGACGATCGGCAGGCTGTCGCCTGTCGTGCCTCCCGTCGTGTCGCTCAGCAGCGACGTGACCGGATCGAGCACATTCGCCAACGGCAGAGCATCGACTGTATTACCGCTGGGCTGGGCGGTCGCTGTCGCGTCCGTCGAATCGTCTCCGGCCATGTAGCTTCCGGACGCCGATGGTTGACCTGCCGTATCGTTCTGGGAGTCCACCGCCAAAGCCGTCGAACCTGCCAAGGCTTCGACCAGCCGGTCAGCGGCGTTTGTACCGGACAGTAAGGTACTCATTACGCATCCTCCACGCAGGGTTGAGTCTAACGATCACCCAACCTCTTGATCACGCGAAGGGTTTCGGCCGAGTCGTGCGGCCTAGCTTGTCATGGCCAACATTTGGCTATGCCGACTGCAACAAAATATCTCGAACTTTAGGCAGCCGGCCCCTCGGTCGGAGGGGCCGGCTGAAGTCAGGGACGCGTTACGCCGCCTGGACCAGTCCTTCCTTCTTCAGGGCTTCCTGCACCTTCGGCCGCGCGGCGACGCGCGCCTTGTAGGCGGTGAGGTTCGGCAACGCCGAGAGATCGAACTTCATCCGATCGCCCCAGGTCAGCATCGTGAACAGATAGCCGTCGGCGACGGTGAACTGCTTGCCCATGAGGTAGTCGCGGCCGGCGAGCTGGCTGTCGATGTATTTCAGCTTGCCCATCACGCGGTCCTTGAAGAAGGCCTTCGCCTCGTCGTTCAGCGCCGGCGCGAACAGCGGGCCGAAGCTCTTGTGCACCTCGGAGGTGAGGAAGTTCAGCCATTCGAGCAGTTTGTAGCGCTCGGAACTGTCGCGAGCCGGCGCCAGCGCCTTGCCGGACGCCTGGTCGGCGATGATCTGGACAATCACGGGTCCTTCGGTCACCATCTCGCCACTGTCGAGGCCCAGCGCGGGGACCTGGCCCTTGGGGTTCAGCTTCAGATAATCCTCACCGTTCTCGAGCTTCTTGGCCCGGATATCGACCTTGACCAGCTCATACGGCAGGTCGGCCTCCAGGAGCGCGATATGGGGGGACAGGGAGCAGGCACCGGGCGAATAGTACAGTTTCATGGAATTTCCTCCTCTTGACGCTTGGTTAGGGCGAAAGAACGACTACATGCGCCTGCATGAAATAGTCAAGATTGATGCAGGTGCATCGAGTGGGGTAAAGAGCGGGCGACGAGTTTGAGCGGGACCATGAAACGCAAACCATCGACCGAGGCAACCTCCGCCTGGATCCGCCTGATGCGGGTGCAGAGCCGCGTGCTCGACTGCGTCGAGCAGGACCTGAAGAAGGCCGGTTTCCCGCCATTGGCCTGGTACGACGCATTGCTCGAGCTGTCGCGAGCACCGACCGGCGAATTGCGGCCGGTGGAACTCGAGCGGCAGATGCTGATCCCGCAATATTCCACCTCGCGCCTGATCGACCGCCTCGTCGACGAGGGGCTGGCCTGCCGGCGCGAATGCAAAATCGACAAGCGCGGCCAGTTCGTCGAAATCACTGAAGCCGGCCGCGAGCTGCAGAAGCGGATGTGGGGAGCCTACTCCGCCGCGATCGAGAAATATGTCGGCTCCAAGCTTTCCGATGCCGATGCCGTCAAGCTCAGCGGTCTGCTCGACCGGCTGGGCTGCTCCTGCGGCGAGATGAAACTGCCGGTCGTCAACGAAAGCGCCCCGGCGCGATGATCCCGCTGCAAACCAACACATCCGCGCACCGCATGGGTCCGCGGACCATCCCTGCCACCCGCGCGCGTTCGGTCGAAGCGCTTTTGATTAGAGTTAGATAATGGCGCGAGACCAGATCGATATGACGCCGCTGCAATCGCGCGACGAACTCGTCGCGTGGTTCGAGGCCGGCTGCAAGGACCCGTCCGAATTCCGCATCGGCACCGAGCACGAGAAGACTCCGTTCACGCTGGACGGCCACCGGCCCGTTCCCTACGAGGGCGCGCGCGGTATCGGCGCCCTGCTCGAAGGCATGAAGCTCCTTCTCGGCTGGGAGCCGATCATGGAGAAGGGCAACATCATCGGCCTCCACGACGTCACCGGCGGCGGAGCGATCTCGCTCGAGCCCGGCGGGCAGTTCGAGCTTTCCGGCGCACCGGTCGAGACCGTGCACCAGACCCAGAGCGAGTTGATGGCGCATCTGGCGCAGGTGCGCGAGATCGCCACGCCGCTCGGCATCGGCTTCCTCGGCCTCGGCATGACGCCGTCTTGGGCGCGGGCCGACATTGGTGATGCCGAAGGGCCGCTACAAGATCATGACCAACTACATGCCGAAGGTCGGCCAATACGGCCTCGACATGATGTACCGGACCTGCACCGTCCAGACCAATCTCGACTTCTCGTCCGAGGCCGACATGGTCAAGAAGCTGCGCGTCTCGGTCGCGCTGCAGCCTGTGGCCACCGCCCTTTTCGCCAACTCGCCGTTCACCGAAGGCAAGCCCAACGGCTTCCTGTCCTTCCGCTCCGAGATCTGGCGCGACACCGACAATGCGCGTTCGGGCATGCTGCCCTGGGCATTCGAGGACGGCATGGGCTTCGAGCGCTATGTCGACTACGCGCTCGACGTCCCCATGTATTTCGTCAAGCGCGACGAGGATTATATCGACGTCTCCGGCTCCTCGTTCCGCGCCTTCTTCGAAGGCCGCAACAACAGGCTGCCGGGCGAGCGACCGACGCTGTCGGACTGGGCCAATCATCTTTCGACGATCTTCCCGGAAGTGCGGCTCAAGCGTTATCTGGAGATGCGCGGCTCGGACGGCGGTCCGTGGGGCCGGCTGCCCGCGCTGCCCGCGTTCTGGGTCGGGCTGCTCTATGACGACGCCTCGCTCGACGCCGCCTGGGACATGGTCAAGCACTGGACCGCGCACGAGCGCCAGGCGCTGCGCGACGACGTGCCGCGTTTCGGCTTCAAGTCGCGGATCAGGGACCGCTATCTCTTCGAGATCACGAAGGAATGCCTCGTTCTGGCACATGCCGGCCTGCGCCGTCGCGGCCGCATCGACCAGCTCGGCCGTGACGAGACCCGGCACCTGGAGCCGCTCGATCGCATCATCGATTCCGGCCGGACGCCGGCGGAGGAGATGCTGGACAAGTTCAACGGTCCCTGGAAGGGCTCGGTGGAGCCGGCCTACGCGGAATATGCGTTCTAGATAAATAGACCAACGCCCGGGGTTCTGGCCGTTCATCGCCCGTACAGGTTTGCGGCGATCAAATGGCCGACTGAAAAAACTGAGCGCCGTCAATAACTCGAAAGCTGTTCCGATGGGGAAGGGCCGCCTGCCTGGGGCCGTCATGGCAAGCGTCGCGGCATGCACCGTCGCGCTGCTGACGTTCGCGCTGGCGTGCCTGCCTGCGCGCGGCCAGTCGGCGTTCGACCGGCCCGGCGGCGATTATTTCAACGCGCCGGTCACGTCGGGCGATCCCGAGGATTGCGCGCTGCAGTGCGAGCGCGACCGCCGCTGCCGCTCCTGGAGCTTCAGCTACCCCGACGTCGAAGGCGGCTCGGCGGTGTGCTGGCTCAAGAACACGGTGCCGCCGCGGGTGCCGGGAAACTGCTGTATCTCCGGCGTGCGCGGCGCCGGCGTGATCGAGCCGCGCATCGAAGGCGTGGAAACGTCGATCGATCGTCCCGGTGGTGATTTGCGCAATTTCGAGCTGAAGGCCGGCGAAGGCGAGGATGCCTGCAAGGCAGCCTGCACCGCCGACAACAAATGCCGCGCCTTCACCTATGCGCGCCCCGGCTATACCGGCCGCGAGGCCCGCTGCTTCCTGAAAAAGGAAATCAAGCCGCCGCGCCGCAAGGCGGGGTTCACGTCGGGCGTGGTCCGATAGCGCGCGGCTTTCACCGCCGCCATTGCGCGCAGCTCTGATGCCGTCATCGCTGGGAGCCCGCGACAAAATTGCGAAGCAATTTTGTGCTGGTGCGACGAAGCAATCCGGACTCTTTCCTCAGGAGGAAGTCCGGATTGGTTCGCTGCGCTCGCAATGACGGCGAAGGTGCACCGCGTAACAATTGCCAGGGCGTCCGGGGCCTGCCGCGCCTCACTCCGCAGGGATCACCGTCATCTCCGGCCACAGCGTTTTCCACCGTTCCGCCTTCGCCGCGTAGTTCGCCGCGGAAAAATTCGCAGCCCGGTTGGGCCGTGCGATCAGCTCCGCAATGTCGTCGAAGCCATGCGGTGCGTAGACCGTGTGGCGGCCGCCCGCGAGCCGCACGCCGACTTGCGTGTTCCGGGTGAGAAAGCGGTCGATGCCATCGCATGAGCACGTCAAAGGCGGGTAGGGCAAGCCGTGCTTGCCGGGATACCAGAGATGCACGCGCGCCTGGTTGCGGATCTCGATCCTGGCGCCGAGATGCCCGAGCTGCGCCTGCAGCTTGCGGATCGCCGCGTCCTCCGCCGCCCAGGAGGTGTCGGGATCGAAATAGAACACGTCGTAGTCGGAGACGCCGTGATCGATCGCGCGGCCGGTGAGCACGTTCCAGACCGTCTGTGTGAGGCATCCGGCGACGAGCCATGCATCCGGCAGGGCGAGGCGATCGAGTTCATCGATGATCGCGACAATGACGGGATTCTTCAGCGCCAGCGCGAGAAAGCGCGCCTCGTCCATCGCGCCGCTCACGCGCCTTCGCGCGCATCGTACGCCGCGCGCACCGCCTTCGAGGCGAGCACGCGCCAGCGTCGCCGCAGCAAAGGTTCGACGGTCGCACGCTTCGCCTTGGACAGGCGGATCAGGACGATCGGGTAGTCCGCGTAATGGTCGGTGAAATAGAAGATCTTCGGCTGGCTCTCGACCAGCATCGCGCGTTCGTCGACCGGCACGTCCGGCATCACCAAACTGTCGCCGTCTTCCTTCAGGCGCGCCAGCATCTTCTTTCGTACCTTGAGGGCCGGCGTGCCGTAGGAGGTGCCATCCTCGACCTCAGGCCACGCCAGCGCCAACTTCCTGACGTCGTCGAAGGTCATGGGATGTCTCCACGATCGCCACCCTCATCCTGCCGGGCCGCGCTCTTGCGCGGCGTCCCGGAGATTCGAGCCTCATGGTGCGAGAGGCGCGAAGGCCGCCATCAATGTACGGCGGTGAAGAACCGCGCGAGCCTGAAGCCCGACAGCCACGTCCAGACCGGCTGGCTGCGCATGCCGAGATCCCAGGAGCCGAGCACGGCGTCCGCGCGACCGACCAGATTGTCGATCGGCAGGAAGCCGACGCCGCCGGAGCGCAGCGGCACGCGGCTGTCGGCGGAGTTGTCGCGGTTGTCGCCGAGCACGAAGAGGTGTCCGGCGGGCACCGTCACTTCCTGCGTGTTGTCGAGCGGGCCGTTGTCGCGCATCTTGAAGATCAGGTGCGCCACGCCGTTCGGCAGGGTCTCGACATAACGGTAGGCGGGCTCGCTGCCGCCATTGTCGTCCTCGGCCGCGCCGACGCCGTCGGGCTTCAACTCGGCGGGGCGGTCGTTGATGAAGAGCTGGCCCTGCCGCATCTGGATGCGGTCGCCGGGAAGTCCCACCACACGTTTGACCCAGGCCTGCGAGCGGTCGCCGGGCCAGCGGAACACCACGACGTCGCCGCGCTTCGGCGTCTCCGCGAAGACACGGCCGGTCTCGGGCAGGTTGATCTGGATCGGCAGCGACGAGGTGCCGTAGCCATAGGGGAATTTCGACGCGAGCAGCGCATCGCCGATCAGCAGCGTCGGCTCCATCGAGCCGGACGGTACGTAGAACGGCTCGGCGAGCGCTCCCTTGGCGATGAACACCGCGGCGACGATGCCTGCGAGTTGGACCAGCTGTCCGCCCCAGCCGCTGCTCTTCCGCTTGGTGGTGACAGTCACCTTGTCGACACTCATGCGCCCGTTCCACCCACAGTAATGCGCTCCATCAGAAGGGACGGCTGGCCGACGCCGACCGGCACGCCCTGGCCGTTCTTGCCGCAGGTGCCGATGCCGGTGTCGAGCGCGAGGTCGTTGCCGATCATGCGGATGCGATGCAGGTCGGTCGGCCCGTTGCCGATCAGCATGGCGCCCTTCAGCGGCGCGCCGATCTTGCCGTTCTCGATCTTGTAGGCCTCGGTGCACTGGAACACGTATTTGCCCGAGGTGATGTCGACCTGGCCGCCGCCGAAATTCGCGGCGAAAACGCCGTTCTTCACCGAGGCGAGGATTTCGGCCGGATCGCGTTCGCCCGGGAGCATGTAGGTGTTGGTCATGCGCGGCATCGGCACGTGGGCGTAGCCCTGGCGGCGGCCGTTGCCGGTCGGCTTCATGTTCATCAGGCGCGCGTTCTGGCGATCCTGCATGTAGCCGACGAGGACGCCGTCCTCGATCAGGACGGTGCGGTTGGTCGGCGTGCCCTCGTCGTCGATCGAGAGCGAGCCGCGGCGCGAGGCGATGGTGCCGTCGTCGACCACGGTGACGCCCTTGGCCGCGACCTGCTGGCCCATCAGGCCGGCGAAGGCCGAGGTCTTCTTGCGGTTGAAATCGCCTTCCAGGCCATGGCCGACGGCTTCATGCAGCATCACGCCGGGCCAGCCGGCCCCGAGCACGACGTCCATTTCGCCGGCGGGCGCCGGAATCGATTCCAGATTGACGAGCGCCTCGCGCAGCGCGCCGTCGGCGGCATCGCGCCAGTTCTTGCTCTCGATGAATTCGGCATAGCCGGCGCGGCCGCCATAGCCCTTGCTGCCGCTCTCCTGACGATCGCCCTGGCCCGCAACCACGGAAATGTTCACCCGGACGAGCGGGCGAACGTCGCGATAGCTCTCGCCGTCGGGCCGCAGGATCTCGACCACCTGCCAGGTCGCGCCGAGGCTGACGCTGACCTGCCGCACCCGCGGATCCTTGTCACGCAGATAGGCGTCGATCTCGGCGAGCAGCTTGACCTTGGTCTCGAAGCCCGGCGCGTCGAGCGGATTGTCGTCGCCATAGAGCCGCACATTGGTGTGGGGCGGGGGCGCCGCGAAGCTGCCGGAATAGCCGCCGCGCACCGCCGCGACCGCGTCGGCGGCGCGAATCAGCGCCGGCAGCGAGACGTCTGAGGAGTGCGCGTAGCCGACCGCGTCGTCCTTGACGGCGCGAAGGCCGAAGCCCTGCGAGGTGTCGTAGGTCGCCTGCTTCAGCCGCCCGTTGTCGAACATCAGCGCTTCGGTCTGGCTGTACTCCAGGAAGAGTTCGCCGTCGTCGGCGCCCGAAAGCCCGCGCGCGACCTCGTGGCGAACCTGGTCGCGGTCGAGATTGGCGCGGTCGAGCAGGGAGGTCGTGGCAGGGTTGGTCATGCGTCCGTCCATTATCGGAAGATGTAGGGCAAGATAATGGTTTCGGAGCGGATCCGCGAGGGTACGAGGCGTCACATTACGGAAACGTATGGGGGGCCGCCGCGTCCGGGGCCGCCACCGCCGGCTACGGCAACTTGTCGTAGCCCTCGCCGAGGCCATTCAGGCTGAGCGGGAATCCGATGCCTTCCTCGGGCGTCTCGAAGATGATGAAGGTCGCGGTCTTGGCGCTGCGGAGCTGGCCGAGCAGCTTGTCGTCCATGACGACCTCGGCGACGCACCCATTGGGCAGGCAGCGGACGAAACCGGCGCGGCCGACGTCCTGGTTGTCGAGCTTCAGGCCGAGTCCCGAGGGCAGCAGCACGCCGAGGGGGGCCACCACCCGCATCAGCCGGCTTTTCTGGTCGGCCGTCTTCAGCACGATCACGGTCAAGCCGGCATTGGAGCGGTCCTCGGCCACCACGCTCTGGATCAGGGCGCATTGTTCGGCCTGGGCGCCCGGCGGGGTGTCGCAGCGGATCTGCCAGTCGCCATGGACGGAGCGCACCGCGCCCTGCGCATGGGCAAGGCCGGGAAGCGCCAGCAGGACGACCGCGGCCAGCAGGACTGCCAGCATCGTGAGGCCGTTACCCGGCTTTGCCATGGATGTCGAAAGCCCCATCGGGGTCGATCCCTCTGTTCGCTTGGGTCGCTCGAACTTGCGGACTGATACGGGAATGACGGCGGCTTGAAGGCATTTCCCAAGCAAATTCCACGCCGCGCCGGCCGCCCGTGCCCCGCACGAATCAGGTTCCTGCAAGACCATCCGCCAGTGCCTACCGCCGACAATCACGCTGTCAAGCCGCGGCATGCCGGGAAATGGTATTTTTGTCTGATGTTGCTGGGAAATATCTTGCCGGTGATCGCTGGCAGGGGGTGCTCAAGACTGCATTGCGATAGATCAAGAATTATGGTTTGAGAGGCTTGATTTCGGCGTTCTAGCGATCTGGCCCCAATTCCTCTTAGAGGTATTCTTGAGCGGCGGTTTGTCGGACGGGCGGATCGAATAAGCATTGCCCGGACACAGGGCATGCACTTGGGGTGATTTCGTAAGGGGAGCGCGAACGGCATGAGGATGTCGATGGGCCGGGTGGGCCGGCACTTGCTGGGATTGGCCGTAGCTGGTCTGACGCTGGCGACGGGCGGCTCGGCATTCGCCGAGCTCGGGCAGCCGGAGCCGTGGGAATGGCACCTGCAGGGCTCTGGTTCCCCGGTGATGGACAACATCGTCTGGTTCCACAATTTCCTGTCCGTGCTGATCATCGTGATCACGCTGTTCGTGCTGGCGCTGCTGGTGATCGTGGTCGTGAAGTTCAACTCGCGGGCCAATCCGGTGCCGTCGCGGACCACCCACAACACGCTGATCGAGGTGGTGTGGACCCTGGTTCCGGTGCTGATCCTGGTCGGCATCGCGGTGCCGTCGTTCCGCCTGCTGTTCCTCGAGCTCGACGTGCCCAAGGCGGATCTGACCATCAAGGCCACCGGCAAGCAGTGGTACTGGTCCTACGCCTATCCGGACAACGGCAAGTTCGAGTTTGATTCGCTGATGGCGCAGGACAAGCAGCCGCGGCTGCTCGGCGTCGACAACGAGATGGTCGTGCCCGTCAACAAGGTGGTTCGCGTCCAGGTCACGGGCGCCGACGTCATCCATGCGTTTGCGCTGCCGGCCTTCGGCGTCAAGATCGACGCCATCCCGGGCCGGCTGAACGAGACCTGGTTCAAGGCCACCAAGACCGGCATGTTCTACGGCCAGTGCTCGGAGCTCTGCGGCAAGGACCACGCCTTCATGCCGATCGCGATTCGCGTGGTGAACGACCAGGAGTTCGCCTCCTGGGTCGAGGCTGCGAAGAAGAAATATGCGAGCGGCGGCACCAGCACCTACGCCTCCGCGGCCGGCCCGACGCAGTGAGCGCCGGGAAGGCAACGGGACTGAAAGCGACATAAAGGGCGGGACCTTCCAAAGGTCCGAACGGGACGCAAGGCAGGATTTGAAAATGGCAACGAGCGCAGCGGCACACGGCGATCACGCGCATGACGAGCACGCCCATCCGACCGGATGGCGGCGCTACGTCTATTCGACCAACCACAAGGACATCGGCACGATGTACCTGATCTTCGCGGTCATCGCCGGTATCATCGGCGCCGCGATGTCGATCGCGATCCGCGCCGAGCTGATGTATCCGGGCGTGCAGATCTTCCACGAGACGCATACCTACAACGTGTTCGTGACCTCGCACGGCCTGATCATGATCTTCTTCATGGTCATGCCCGCGATGATCGGCGGCTTCGGCAACTGGTTCGTGCCGCTGATGATCGGCGCGCCGGACATGGCGTTTCCGCGCATGAACAACATCTCGTTCTGGCTGCTGCCGGCCTCCTTCGCGCTGCTGCTGATCTCGACCTTCGTCGAGGGTGAGCCGGGCGCCAACGGCGTCGGTGCCGGCTGGACGATGTATGTGCCGCTGTCGAGCTCCGGTCACCCGGGCCCGGCCGTCGACTTCGCGATCCTGTCGCTCCATCTGGCGGGTGCCTCGTCGATCCTCGGCGCGATCAACTTCATCACCACGATCTTCAACATGCGCGCGCCGGGCATG
>NZ_JASGFS010000084.1:0-23471 GCF_047605465.1 Bradyrhizobium sp.
CGGCCGATGGGGCCGGCGAAGGACTTGCCGCGGCGGCCGGCGGGCTCGGGGTCTGCGCCAGACCCGCGGGCAGCCCGAGCGACAAGGCCGCTGCCGGGATCAGCGCGGCCAAAGCGAGACGACGAAACCTGATCATTCTATTCTCCCCAGACCTCGCGTGCCAAGACCTTGCTTTCCAAGGCCTTGCGCACCAAGGCCAAAATCCGCCCTTGCGCCGGGCTGCGCGTCCCGTTTCGCGCGAACCGCGCCGTTCTAACACGCGGCCGCCGAATTCGTCCCATGACAGATGCGTCATGGGAAGGCCCCGGCTGCCTGCCAGCAAGTCACTGGTCAAGCCGCCAAGGATCGCCATATAAGGCAGGCGAAATTCGGGATTTTTCATGAGCGCGCTGGCCAACCACGCATTCGCCAAGATGAATGGCATCGGCAACGAGATCGTCGTCGTCGACATGCGCGATTCCGCGGCCCCGGTCACGCCGGACGACGCGCGCGCGGTGGCGTCCGCGGCCGGCGGCGTGCCGTACGACCAGCTCATGGTGCTTCAGAAGCCGCGGCTCGCGGGCACCGAGGCCTTCATCCGCATCTACAACAATGACGGCTCCGAGGCCGGCGCCTGCGGCAACGGCATGCGCTGCGTGGTGCGCCGCATCTTCGAGACCACCGGACAGACCACGGCGACGTTCGAGACCGGCGCCGGGCTGCTCAATTGCTGGCAGGGCCCGGCTTCCGATCTCTACACGGTCGACATGGGCGTGCCGAAGTTCGGCTGGCAGGATATTCCGCTGGCCGAGGAGTTTCGCGACACCCGCTACATCGAATTGCAGATCGGCCCGATCGACGATCCGATCCTGCATTCGCCCTCGGCGGTGAGCATGGGCAATCCGCACGCGATCTTCTGGGTCGACGATGTCGGCGCCTATGATCTCGGGCGCTTTGGTCCGCTGCTCGAGAACCATCCGATCTTCCCCGAGCGCGCCAACATCACGCTCGCCCATATCGTCGATCGCGACCACATCACGATCCGCACCTGGGAGCGTGGCGCCGGACTGACGAAGGCGTGCGGTTCGGCGGCCTGCGCGACCGCGGTCGCCGCGGCGCGGCTGAAGCGCGCCAACCGCAATGTCGAGGTCACGCTGCCGGGCGGCAAGCTCGGCATCGAATGGCGCGAGCGTGACGACCACGTCCTGATGACGGGTCCGGCGGCGTTCGAATACGAAGGCACCTTCGATCCGGCGCTGTTTGCGCCGACGGGGCGATGAGCGTCGAGGTCGTCACCTTCGGCTGCCGCCTCAATGCGTTCGAGGCCGAGGTGATCCGCCGCGAGGCGGAAGGCGCGGGACTGTCGGACACCATCGTCATCAACAGCTGTGCCGTCACCAACGAGGCGGTGGCGCAGGCGCGCCAGTCGATTCGCAGGCTGAAGCGCGAGCGGCCGGCCGCGCGCATCGTCGTCACCGGCTGCGCCGCGCAGACGCAAGCCGCGATGTTCGCGGGCATGGCCGAGGTCGATCGCGTCGTCGGCAATGACGACAAGATGCGGGCCTCGGCGTGGCGCGGCGCGCGCGATGCCTTCGATACCGGCACCAGCGAAAAGATCGCCGTCAGCGACATCATGGCGGTGAAGGACATGGCGCCGCATCTGATCGACGGCTTCGCGAGCGGCCTGCCGCGCGTGTTCGTGCAGGTGCAGAACGGCTGCGACCATCGCTGTACCTTCTGCATCATCCCGTTTGGCCGGGGCAATTCGCGTTCGGTGCCGATGGGTGCGGTGGTCGATCAGGTGCGGGCGCTTGCCGAGCGCGGCCATGCCGAGATCGTGCTGACCGGCGTCGATCTCACCAGCTACGGCGCCGACCTGCCGGGAACGCCCAAACTCGGCATGCTGACCAAACAGATCCTGCGGCATGTGCCGGAGCTGAAACGGCTGCGCATCTCCTCGATCGATTCGATCGAGGCGGATCACGATCTGCTGGACGCCATCGCCGACGATCCGCGGTTGATGCCGCATCTGCATCTGTCGCTGCAATCCGGCGACGACATGATCCTGAAGCGCATGAAGCGGCGGCACTCGCGCGCCGACGCCATCGCGTTCTGCGATCAGGTGCGCCGGCTGCGGCCGGACATCGCCTTCGGCGCCGACATCATTGCGGGCTTCCCGACCGAGACCGCGGAGATGTTCTCGCGCTCGCTCGATCTCGTGGCGGAATGCGGTCTCACCTTCCTGCACGTCTTCCCCTATTCCCCACGCCCCGGCACGCCGGCCGCGCGCATGCCCCAGGTCGCCGGCGCCGACATCAAGGAGCGTGCGAAGCGGCTGCGGGCAGCGGGAGAAGCGGCACTGCGGCGGAGGCTGCAGGCCGAGATCGGCGCGACGCGCGACGTGCTGATCGAGAGCGAGGGGCAGGGGCGGACCGAACATTATCTCCCGGTCGCGATCGCGGGCCGGCAGGTCGGCAGCGTCGTCCCGCTGAGGATCGCGGGCAGCGACGGCGAGCGGCTCAGCGCGTAATCCGTACCCTTCCCTTCTCCCCTCGTGGGAGAAGGTGGTGCGAAGCGCCGGACGAGGGGTTGCTTCGGCCGACTCGATGCAACGAGGCTCACGCGCGGAGAGAGACCCCTCACCCGTCTCGCTGCTGCGCGGCGATCCACCCTCTCCCGCAAGGGGAGAAGGAAGCTGCGCGGCGCTTATGTGCGCGAGCTCTCGCTTTACGACGCCCGCACCTGCCAGAACCGCAGCGTCCGCCGCGCGTTTTCCGGCGTCATGCGCGCATAATGGCCTTGGGCTCTCGCGAGGTCGGCCGGCTTCATCGCGCCGCTGGCGAAGCGGCTTTCGAGCACGGCGGCGGTTGTTTCCCAGCTCAGCTGTGCCGCCTTGCACGGGACGAGGAGGCCATCCTCGCGCAGGCTTTGCATCAGCGGACGAATCACCTCGATGGTCGATCCGGACAATGCCGCCAGTGCGGCCACCGCTTCCTCATAGCGCCGCTGCGTGGCGAAGCCGAGCAGGGTTGCCTCGCGGAGCTGACCGTTCGCCTTGAGATTGGCGATGGCGCGCTTCGCGCCTTCGAAGTCGCGGACACCCGACATCTCGCGCTCGACGCCCACGGTGACGGCCGCGATGGCGCCCTGGATCTCCTCGAACAGATGCGGCGGAGCGCGCGACAGCAGCCGGGTGCGGACCGCGTCGGTCGCCGAGCGCAGCAATTGGCGGCGCAGATCCGACGGCAGGTCGACGCGGACGCCGACGCTGATGGCGAGCTCCGGATCGGATTCGGCCTGACCGACGATGACCGCAAATCCGTCTCCGGAAACGCGCGCGCCCGGATTGGCGGTGAGCCGGCGGCTGACGCTGGGATAGCGGCGCGCGAGCAGGGCGTCGGTCACGATCTCCTTCAGCCACCAGCGCCCGGCGACCGCGAGCAGATGCGGCTCGCTTTTGGACGATGCGATCTTGACCAGTTCGCCGTCGTCGAGGCGCGCGGATTCCTGCAGCACGGGACCGGCGATGCGGATCTCGTCATTGTTGGCGAGGCGGCGGATGACCGACGGCGGCGCCTGCGCGATCGGCGCGAGCTGCGTGCTGATCTCGGCCAGTGCGACGCGCGCGCCCATGTCAGCGATGGCACGCAGCTCGATGGTGCCGATGAGGCGCTCGAGCACGTCGTCGAACAGCGCGATCTGCTCGTCGTTGAAATTACCGGCGGAGGAGAGGAACAGGTCGGTGACGCGCCGGGCCGTTTCGAGGCCCTTTTCCGGCGAGCCTGCCCGAATTGCGGATTCGACCTCGTCGATGATCGATTGCCCGGCCTTCAACATGACGCGCGCTCGTCCTGAGCAGATTGACGGAAGCTTGTTCTAAGCAACCGCTATCATTAGAGACGAGCCCTGAACGTTTCGTAAACCATCGGGCCGCGAGCGCGATGAGATCAGGCGCGTCGCTACCCGGAGACGGGTGAATTCCCTCCCCCGCCAGCGGGAGTGGTGAACGACTACGGTGCCTACTCCCCGTTCCAGCCGCAGGCCCGCAGCCGTTCGTGCATGTGGGGCGGGGCCGGCGCCACCACCCGGACCGGCTCCTTATTTCGGGAGATCGGCACCACGATCTCGCGGGAATGCAGATGCAGGCGGGGCTCGCCGAAGCGCGGACCGTTGCCGTAGATGTTGTCGCCGAAGATCGGCCAGCCGGTCGCGGCCGAATGCACGCGTAATTGATGGGTCCGGCCAGTCACCGGTTCCATGGCAAGCCAGGCCAGGCCGTCGCCCCGGCCCATCACCTTCCAGTTGGTGACGGCCTTCTGACCCTCGGGATCGGGCTTCTGCCACCAGCCGCGCTCGGCATTGAGCCGGCCGAGCGGCATGTCGATGGTGCCTTCGTCCTCGGCGGGGCCGCCCTCGACCACGGTCCAGTAGGTCTTGCCGATCTTGCCGTGCTTGAACAGCAGGCCGAGCGAAGCGGTCGCCTTGCGATGGCGGCCGAGCAAGAGACAGCCGGAGGTGTCCTTGTCCAGGCGGTGGGCGAGCACCGGCGGACGCGGCAGACCGAACCGGAGCGCGTCGAAGGAGGCTTCCAGATTGGCGCCGCCCTTGGGACCCCGATGCACCGGCAGGCCGGCCGGCTTGTCGATGACCAGCATCAAGCCGTCGCGATGGAGCACGCGCGCCAGAATTTCGTCGGCGGTCAATTCGGGAACATCGAGCAACTGCAAGACTTTCGTTTAGGGGCGGGAACGGCTAACACACCCCCGCTATGAACGATACCACGTCAGATCCCCCCAAGCTGAGCTGGTGGCGCCGCCTGTCCAACGGGCTGAAGCGCACCTCGTCTTCGCTCGGGACCGCGGTCGCCGACCTCGTCACCAAGCGCAAGCTCGACCGCGCCATGCTCGACGACATCGAGGATGTGCTGCTGCGCGCCGACCTCGGCACCCAGGTTGCGGTGCGGATCGCGGACGCGGTCGGCACCGGGCGCTACGATAAGGCGATCTCGGCGGACGAGGTCAAGGACGTCGTCGCGACCGAGGTCGAGAAGGTGCTGGCGCCGGTGGCGAAGCCGCTGGTGATCGATGCCGGCAAGAAGCCGTTCGTCATCCTCGTCGTCGGGGTCAACGGGTCCGGCAAGACCACCACCATCGGCAAGCTCTCGCAGACATTCGCGTCCGAAGGCCGCAAGGTGATGCTGGCCGCCGGCGACACCTTCCGCGCGGCGGCGATCGAGCAGCTCAAGGTCTGGGGCGAGCGCACCAAGACCCCCGTCATCGCCGGCGCGCAGGGTTCGGATTCGGCCAGCCTTGCCTTCAATGCGCTGACGGCGGCGAAGGAGCAGGCCATCGACGTGCTCCTGATCGACACCGCCGGGCGCCTGCAGAACAAGGCCGAGCTCATGAACGAGCTCGAAAAGGTCGTGCGCGTCATTCGCAAGGTGGACGACACTGCGCCGCATGCGGTGCTGCTTGTCTTGGATGCCACCGTCGGCCAGAACGCATTGTCGCAGGTCGAGGCCTTCCATCGCACCGCCGGGGTCACCGGCCTCGTGATGACGAAGCTCGACGGCACCGCGCGCGGCGGCATCCTGGTGGCGCTCGCGGAGAAATTCAAACTGCCGGTGCACTTCATCGGCGTCGGCGAAGGCGTCGACGATCTCGCGCCGTTCACCGCGCGCGATTTCGCCCGCGCGATCGCCGGAATCGAGTCTTAGGTTTTCTCTCGTCATGCCCCGCGCAGGCGGGGCATCCAGTACGCCGCGTCGCTGGCTCCTAATGGCAGCCGTCTCGGAATACTGGATTTCCCGCTGTCGCGGAGATGGCAGCAAAAGAAGGTACGGAATGGACAAGACCCAGCCGCATCCGTTGTTCAAGCTGGCGACCGAGCTCGGTCCGCTGCTCGTCTTCTTCTTCGTGAACGCGAAGTTCAACCTGTTCGCCGCGACCGGCGCCTTCATGGTCGCGATCGTTGCGGCGATGGTCGCCTCCTACGTGGTGACGCGCCACATCCCGATCATGGCGATCGTGACCGGCGTGATCGTGCTGGTGTTCGGCACGCTGACGCTGGTGCTGCACGACGAGACCTTCATCAAGGTCAAGCCGACCATCATCTACGGCCTGTTCGCGGCGATCCTCGGCGGCGGCCTGTTGTTCGGCCGCTCCTTCATCGCCGTCATGTTCGACCAGATGTTCAACCTGACGCCGCAGGGCTGGCGTATCCTGACGCTGCGCTGGGCGCTGTTCTTCGCCGGCATGGCGGTGCTGAACGAGATCGTCTGGCGTACCCAGAGCACGGATTTCTGGGTGAACTTCAAGGTGTTCGGTGTGACCCCGCTGACCATGATCTTCGCCATCGCCCAGATGCCGCTGACCAAGCGCTACCACCTCGAGCCGGCGTCGCTGGAGGCGAGCGAGGCCGAGGCTGGGGATGTGAGCAAGGGGTAGGGCTCTCCTGGCTCGCTATTGCGAGCTGAGATGTCCGCCTTGCATGCGACGGTCATCGCCCGGCTTGACCGGGCGATCCAATACCCGACGGGCAGGGGTGAAATACGGAGAAGCCGCGACGTACTGCATGCCCGCCTTCGCGGGGCAAGACTGCAGTGTGCAGCCGGATCTTCGGCAAGAAAGCCGCGATCAGCTCCCCGCCTTCAACGCCTTCTCCATCTCCGGCAGCAGCACGCCGCGCAGATTGTCGGGCGTGATCGGGCCGACCAGCTTGTAGACGATGGTGCCTTCGCGGCCGACGATGAACGTCTCCGGCACGCCATAGACGCCCCATTCGATCGAGGCGCGGCCGTTGGCATCGGTGCCGACGCGGGCGAACGGGTTGCCGTAGCGGCCGAGGAAGCGCCGCGCATTGTCAGGCGCGTCCTTGTAATTGATGCCGACGATCTGGAAGCGCTTGTCCCTCGCGAACTCCGTCAGCAGCGGTGCTTCGTCGTGGCACGGCACGCACCAGGACGCCCAGACGTTGACGAGGCTGACCTTGCCCTTGAACGCCGCGGGATCGAGCCCGGGCACCTGCGCATTGTCGGCCTGTAATCCGTCGAGCGGCGGCAGATTGGTCTGCGGTACCGGCCGGCCGATCAGCGCCGAGGGAATCCGCGAGGGATCGCCGCTGCCGAGCCGGAACCAGAACAGCACGGCCAGCGCGATGAAGGCGAGCAGCGGCAGCACCATCAGGAAGGTGCGGCGCGGCGGCGCCGCGGAGGTGGTTTGATCGCTCATGATCGATGTCTCATGATCGATGTCATGGCCGATCCGTCGCGCTGCGTCCGGAGCGGCGGGTGATGCCGCTGCGGTCGAGCTCGCGCAGGCGCTCCGTCTGGTTGCGGTGGTCGATGACGATCCATCCGATCAGGAGCACGACCACGAGAGCGGCCGCGGCGTAGGAGGTCACGATGAAGGACGCGTAGGGGCCGAGCGACAGCATGGTCATGCGGCTCCGGCTTCTTTCGACGCGCTTCCGCCGCGCGATCCGGCGTCGGCGTCGCTCGAAAACGCGATGCGGCTCGCCTGCATCATCTGCAGGGAGCGGACACGGCGGCGCAGGATCTCGTTGCGCATGGCCGCGATATGCAGCGTGACGAACAGCAGCGTGAACGCGACCGCCATCACCAGGAGCGGAATCAGGAACGACTTGTCGAGCGTCGAGCCGCCCATGCGCATCACCGAGGCCGGCTGGTGCAGCGTGTTCCACCAGTCGACCGAGAACTTGATGATGGGAAGGTTGATCGCGCCGACCAGCGTCAGCACGGCCGCTGCACGCGCCGCGCGCGAGGGATCGTCGACCGCGCGCCACAGCGCCATCAGGCCGAGATACATCAGGAACAGGATCAGCACCGAGGTCAGCCGCGCGTCCCATTCCCAATAGGTGCCCCACATCGGCCGGCCCCACAGCGATCCCGTGAGCAGCGCGAGGAAGGTGAAGGCGGCGCCGATCGGCGCGGCGGCCTTCGCGGCGACGTCGGCGAGCGGATGCCGCCACACCAGCGTGCCGAGCGAGGCGATGCTCATCACGCCCCAGACGAACATCGACAGCCAGGCGTTAGGCACATGGATGAACATGATCTTCACGGTCGCGCCCTGCTGATAATCGTCGGGCGCGTAGGCGGACTGGTAGAGGCCGACCGCGAGCAGGATGACGGTCGCGGCCGCAAGCCATGGCAGGACCCGCGCTGTCAGCGCGAGGAACCGCGTGGGGTTGGCGAGGTCGATCAGCGTCATGGCATCCTGATAATCACCGGCGGGCGCCCAGGCAATCAACACGAAAGCCGGTCGCGAAAGTTGATCGGGGTCAAGTCAGTCGAGTCCGTGCCGCAGGCTCGCCGCGGCGGCGAAGGGGCCGACCACCAGGCTGACCAGCGACAGCGCGCAGAGGATCGAAAACGGTGCGCCGAACGACGACGGCCCGGCGATCGCGGCCTGCGAGGCCGCAACCCCGAAGATCAGCACCGGGATCGACAGCGGCAGCACCAGCACGGCCATCAACAGTCCGCCGCGGTGCAGCGTCACCGCGAGCGCGGCGCCGATCATGCCGGTGAAGGTCAGGGCCGGCGTGCCCGCCAGCAGCGTCAGCGCGACCGCACCGGTCGCGACCATGTCGAGGTTCAGCAGCAGGCCCAGCACCGGGGTTGCGACAATCAGCGGCAGGCCGGCCGCCAGCCAGTGCGCCAGAGCCTTGGCGGCACAGGCGAGTTCCAGCGGCGTCCGGCTCATCGTGATCAGGTCGAGCGAGCCGTCCTCATGGTCGGCCATGAACAGCCGGTCGAGCGTCAGCAGGCTCGCGAGCAGCGCGCCGAGCCAGAGGATCGCCGGTCCCAGCCGCGACAGCAGCGCCAGATCCGGTCCCACCGCGAACGGCATCAGCACCACCACGGTCAGGAAGAACAGCACGCCGATCAGCGCCCCGCCGCCGACGCGCAGCGCGATCCTGATGTCCCGGCGGATGAGGGCGGACAGGGCGGTCATGGGGCGCTCCCAACGCGCCCCAAAGGCGGTGCGCTCCCGCTCCCGCTTGCGGGGGAGGGTTGGGGAGAGGGTGTCTCGACAACGAAGGCTCTCCCAGCGGAGAGAACCCTCACCCGGCGCGGTGCGTCGGCCTCTCCCGCAGACAGGAGAGGCGAGGGGGCCCGCGGCGACGGGGGCGCCCCCCGTGCAAGAGCGGACTTGTGCCGCTCGAAAAGCTGAGGGTGGTGTCGCCTCATGACGTGCCCCCGATCCGGAGCTCCCGGGATTCGATCCCGAGCGGCGCGTGGGTGGCGGCGACGATCAGGCCGCCGCGCGCCAGATGATCGCGCATCAGACCGGCGAACATGTCCTGGCCGGCCACGTCCAGCGCCGTGGTTGGCTCGTCCAGCAGCCAGACCGGCCGACGGACCGTCAATAGCCGGGCCAGCGAGAGCCGGCGGCGCTGGCCCGCCGACAGGAACGAGGCCGGCAGGCCGGCGGCGTGGTCGAGGCCGACCTTGCTGAGGCTCGCGGCGGCGTCCAGCCGCTCGCCGCCGAGAAAATCGGCCCAGAACGACAGGTTTTCCGCCACGCTCAGCGCCGGCTTCAGGGCGTCGCGATGGCCGAGATAATGGCACTGCTCGGGAAGGGTCAGCTCGCGATCGCCCCCTTCGAGCGCGATCGTGCCGCCGGCCGGAACGAGCAGGCCCGCGATCAGCCGCAACAGCGACGTCTTGCCCGATCCGTTGCGGCCGACGACCGCCACCACCTCGCCGGGCGCGGCGTCGAAATCGAGCCCGGCGAAGACCTCGCGGCCGCCGCGCACACATCGGATCCCATGCCCGGAGAGCTGCATCTCGCCTCTTGTCACCGCGCTCAAGCCAGGCCTCAGGAAATCTTGGGGTAGCGCATCAGAATTTTTGGCTCATGGGTTGCTGGGGCGCGATTGTGCTTGTGGCGGTGCGGTTAGAAAGCTTCTATAAGCCCGGAACTACTTGATGCAGCAACTCAACCTGCCCCTGCAAGCGACCCAGCCGGATTCGCTGACGGTGTTAAAATACCCCCTGCCGGGTATAACTAACAATTGGGATTTCCTACATGACCTCGCTCGACAGCTTCAAATGCAAAAAGACCCTCAAGGTCGGCGCCAAGACCTATGTGTATTACAGCCTGCCCACGGCGGAGAAGAACGGTCTTAAGGGAATCTCGAGACTTCCCTACTCGATGAAGGTCCTGCTGGAGAATCTCCTGCGCAACGAGGACGGCCGCTCGGTCAAGAAGGAAGACATCGTCGCGGTCTCCAAATGGCTGCGCAAGAAGTCGCTGGAGCATGAGATCGCGTTCCGTCCCGCGCGCGTGCTGATGCAGGACTTCACCGGCGTGCCGGCGGTGGTCGATCTCGCCGCGATGCGCAACGCGATGCAGAAGCTCGGCGGGGATGCCGAGAAGATCAATCCGCTGGTGCCCGTCGACCTCGTCATCGACCACTCCGTGATCGTGAACTTCTTCGGCGACAACAAGGCCTTCGCCAAGAACGTCACCGAGGAATACAAGCAGAACCAGGAGCGCTACGAGTTCCTGAAGTGGGGCCAGAAGGCGTTCTCGAACTTCTCCGTCGTGCCGCCCGGCACCGGCATCTGCCACCAGGTCAATCTCGAATATCTCTCCCAGACGGTCTGGACCAAGAAGGAGAAGATGACGGTCGGCAAGAAGACCGGCACCTTCGAGGTCGCCTATCCCGACTCGCTCGTCGGCACCGACTCCCACACCACCATGGTCAACGGTCTCGCCGTGCTCGGCTGGGGCGTCGGCGGCATCGAGGCCGAAGCCTGCATGCTCGGCCAGCCGCTGTCGATGCTGCTGCCCAACGTGGTCGGCTTCAAGCTCAAGGGTGCGATGAAGGAAGGCGTCACAGCGACCGACCTCGTGCTCACCGTGACGCAGATGCTGCGCAAGCTCGGCGTCGTCGGCAAGTTCGTCGAGTTCTTCGGGCCCGGCCTCGACCATCTCTCGGTCGCCGACAAGGCGACGATCGCCAACATGGCTCCGGAATACGGCGCGACCTGCGGCTTCTTCCCGGTCGACGCCGCCGCGATCGATTACCTCAAGACCTCCGGCCGTGCCCCGGCGCGCGTCGCGCTGGTGCAGGCCTATGCGAAGGCGCAGGGGCTGTTCCGCACCGCCAAGTCGGCCGATCCGGTTTTCACGGAAACGCTGACGCTCGACCTCGCGGACGTCGTTCCCTCGATGGCCGGCCCGAAGCGCCCGGAAGGCCGCATCGCACTGCCGCAGGTTTCCGAGGGCTTCTCGCTCGCGCTCACCAGCGAGTACAAGAAGGCCGAAGAGCCGGAGAAGCGCTTCGCCGTCGAAGGCAAGAAGTTCGACCTCGGCCATGGCGACGTCGTGATCGCCGCCATCACCTCCTGCACCAACACCTCGAACCCGAGCGTGCTGATCGGCGCCGGCCTGCTGGCGCGCAATGCCGCGGCGAAGGGCCTCAAGGCCAAGCCGTGGGTGAAGACCTCGCTCGCCCCGGGCAGCCAGGTCGTCGCGGGATATCTGTCGGATTCCGGCCTGCAGGCTGATCTCGACAAGGTCGGCTTCAACCTGGTCGGCTTCGGCTGCACCACCTGCATCGGCAATTCCGGCCCGCTGCCGGAAGAGATCTCGAAGTCGATCAACGACAACGGCATCGTCGCCGCCGCGGTGCTCTCGGGCAACCGCAACTTCGAAGGCCGCGTCTCGCCGGACGTGCAGGCGAACTATCTCGCCTCGCCGCCGCTGGTCGTTGCCCACGCGCTCGCGGGCAGCGTGACCAAGAACCTGGCGGTCGAGCCGCTCGGCGAAGGCAAGGACGGCAAGCCGGTCTACCTCAAGGACATCTGGCCGACGACCAAGGAGATCAACGCCTTCATGAAGAAGTTCGTGACCGCGTCGATCTTCAAGAAGAAGTATGCCGACGTGTTCAAGGGCGACACCAACTGGCGCAAGATCAAGACCACCGAGAGCGAGACCTATCGCTGGAACATGAGCTCGACCTACGTGCAGAACCCGCCCTACTTCGACGGCATGAAGAAGGAGCCGGAGCCGGTCACGGATATCGTCGAGGCGCGCATCCTCGCCATGTTCGGCGACAAGATCACCACCGACCACATCTCGCCGGCCGGTTCGATCAAGCTCACCTCGCCCGCGGGCAAGTATCTCAGCGAGCACCAGGTGCGTCCCGCCGACTTCAACCAGTACGGCACGCGCCGCGGCAACCATGAAGTGATGATGCGCGGCACCTTCGCCAACATCCGCATCAAGAACTTCATGCTGAAGGGCGCCGACGGCAACATTCCGGAAGGCGGTCTCACCAAGCACTGGCCTGACGGCGAGCAGATGTCGATCTACGACGCCGCGATGAAGTACCAGCAGGAGCAGGTGCCGCTGGTCGTGTTCGCCGGCGCCGAATACGGCAACGGCTCCTCGCGCGACTGGGCGGCGAAGGGTACGCGCCTGCTCGGCGTCCGCGCCGTGATCTGCCAGAGCTTCGAGCGCATCCACCGTTCGAACCTGGTCGGCATGGGCGTGCTGCCGCTGACCTTCGAGGAGGGCACCTCCTGGTCCTCGCTCGGCCTCAAGGGCGACGAGAAGGTCACGCTGCGCGGCCTGGTCGGCGACCTCAAGCCGCGCCAGAAGCTCACCGCCGAGATCGTCTCCGGCGACGGTTCGCTGCAGCGCGTTTCGCTGCTCTGCCGCATCGATACGCTGGACGAGCTCGACTACTACCGCAACGGCGGCATCCTGCACTACGTGCTGCGCAAGCTCGCGGCATAAGCGCGGATTTGTGAACGGTGGCTCACTGCGAAGTGAGTAGAAGGTTAAACGAAGGCGGCCTATCAAATGGCCGCCTTCGCGCGTTTGCGGCATGCTTCAGATGGGCCCGCCCGGCGGAAACTCCGCCCTGGACGGTTGAAAATGCCGCGCCCCGTAAGACTACGGTGACCATCAGGCGATAAGATCTCCCCCCAACGAATGACGATGTGTGACGTTCGACATGACTGGAATGATGGCTTCTAATCTGGTTTCGCGCTGGTCCGGTGCATTTTGGTCGGGAGCGCTCAGCATCTGCGCCATCGTCGCCATCATCCGTCCAGCGCATGCCGATCCCCGCGCCGTTGTCGAATTGTTTACGTCTCAGGGCTGCTCGTCCTGCCCCCCCGCCGACAAGGTCATCGGCGAACTCTCCAACGACCCCTCGATCATCGCGCTGAGCATGCCGATCGACTATTGGGATTATCTCGGCTGGAAGGACACGCTGGCGGATTCGCGCTTCTCGGCGCGGCAGCGCGCCTATTCGCGGATGCGTGGCGACCGCGAGGTCTATACGCCGCAGGCCGTGGTCAACGGCTCCGTCCATGTCATCGGCAGCGACCGCGCCGGCATCGAGAATGCGATCGGCAAGACGGTCAAGGACGATTCGGTGATGAGCGTCCCGGTGAAGATGTCGCTTGCCGGCAAGCAGATCAACGTCTCGGTCGCGGCAAGCAAGGAGCCCGCGGTCTCGCATGGCGAGGTCTGGATCTGCTCGATCGCCAAGTCGGTGCCGATCGCGATCAGCCGCGGCGAAAACCGTGGACAGCAGATCACCTATCACAACGTGGTGCGCAGCCTTCTCAAGGTCGGCGACTGGAACGGGCATCCGGAAAGCTGGACCGTCCCGCTCGAGAATCTCACGCGCGACGGCGTCGACGGTGCGGTGGTCTACGTCCAGGACGGCAGCCGCGAAAAGCCCGGCCCGATGCTGGGCGCGGCGTACACCTCGCTGCACTGAAGCCGCGCGGCTTAGAAAACCTTCCTGACGAGCGATCACGTCAGCTCCTCATGGTGAGGAGACGCGTCAGCGTCGTCTCGAACCATGCAGGCCCGCATCATCCAGCGCGGCCTCGATCCTTCGAGACGCGCGCAAGAGCGCGCTCCTCAGGATGAGGCGAGAGAGTGCAGATGCTGATCAGGAAGAATTTCGTCGCGACCGAAACAGGCCGACACAAACAAAAAAGGACCAACTCACGTTGGCCCTCCTTGTGGCGCGTACAGACCCGATCCTGCCGACCCCGGGGGGCTGGGGGCTGAGGAATCCGGAACCGAAAGGACCGGGTCAACGCACACAAGTCTTTTCGCAATGCAGGGCGGCAGGCGCTGGGCGGAAAAGAGGCGAGACTATGATTCCTGCTAACGATCCCGTGACGGTTCGCAACCGAGGAGTTCCACCATTGCGTGTGTTCCAATTCGGACGCGCTCGGATGGATCGGGTGAGGAGCCCCCTTGCGGCGGCCCGCCGTTGGCGCAATCATGCAACTGTCATGATCCGAGGTCCGGGACGGTTTCGCGGACGCGATCATGCCGTGCGACAGGAGGCCGCTCCATGAGTTTGACGTCGGAGGATGCCGATCCGAGCGAGCCGCGCGCAGTGGCGCGTCCCGCCGCTGCGAATTCTCAGCCCAGCCGGGTCACGTTCAACCGGCTCGAACTGCACCGCATCCTCAATCTCTACGGCCGCATGGTCGCCGACGGTGAGTGGCGCGACTACGCGATCGACTTCCTCAGGGATCGCGCGGTCTTTTCGGTCTATCGCCGCGCCTCCGAAGTGCCGATCTACCGCATCGAGAAGGATCCGCGGCTCGCGCGCAAGCAGGGCATGTACAGCGTGATCTCCGCGACCGGCCTGATTCTGCGTCGCGGCCACGAGCTCGATCGCGTGCTGCTGGTGATCGATCGGAAGCTGGCGGTGGTCTAGCCGCCTGACCGGTGCCGCAGGGTGGGCGGGTGCGCAAAGCGCGGCGCCCGTCATCGCTCTTCAGCCATCAGGCATAGCGGGCGCGCCGTCGCGCCCTGCGCTTCGGCGGGCAGGTCGCTCTGCCGCGCCCTGCGAGATCTATTTCGCGGGCACGCTTGTCCCGCCCTGACCGAGGTCGCGCTGCATCATCACGGTGTCCAGCCAGCGGCCGAACTTCAGGCCGACATTGGGATGCGTCCCGATCATCTTGAAGCCGCCTTTGGTGTGAACGCCGATCGAGCCGGCGTTCGCGGAATCGCCGATGACGGCGATCATCTGGCGGAAGCCGCGCGCCTCGCATTCGGCGACCAGCCGCTCCAGCAGGATGAGCCCGATGCCGCGGCGGTGGAACGACGGATCGAGGTAGATCGAGTTCTCGACCGTGAAGCGGTAGGCCGGCCGCGGCCTGTAGGCACCGGCATAGGCGTAGCCGGCCACGCGGCCGTCGAGGATGGCGACGACATAGGGATAGCCGCCGTCGATCAGCGCGCGATAACGCCGCGTCATCTCGGCGAGGTCGGGCGGTTCCAGCTCGAACGTTGCGGTGCCCTCGCGGACGGCCTGCTGGTAAATGGCGGCGATGGCGGGAAGGTCGGCCTCGGTTGTGGGCCTGATCTCGGGTGCGGACATGGGCGCGAGATTAGAGCCTTCCCGCGGCCGCTGGAAGGGTCAACGCCGCCTCTCGCCGTTACTGCGAGCGATGACGGGGGGAAGCACGCCGCGCAAACAAAAACCCCGGCCTCTCGGCCGGGGTTCGTGTCCGTTCTCTCGGTATCGCTTAGTCGCGCTGGCCGAGGAGCTGCAGCAGCAGCGTGAACAGGTTGATGAAGTTCAGGTACAGCGACAGCGCACCGGAGATCGCCGCGCGCTCCGCGATGTCACCGCCGGCCGACGCGTAGCCGTAGATGTAGTCGTTCTTCAGCCGCTGCGTATCCCAGGCGGTGAGGCCCGCGAACACCAGCACACCGACCACCGACACGATGAACTGCAGCGCCGAGCTGGCGAGGAACAGGTTCACCAGGCTGGCGATGATGATGCCGATCAGGCCCATGAACAGGAACGAGCCCATCCCGCTCATGTCACGCTTGGTGGTGTAGCCGTAGAGGCTGAGCGCACCGAAGGTGGCCGCGGTGATGAAGAACACCCGCACGATCGAGGTGTGCGTGAACACCAGGAAGATCGACGAGAGCGAGATGCCCATCAGCGCCGAGAACACCCAGAACAGGATCTGCGCGGTCGACGGAGCGAGACGGTTGATGCCTGCCGAGATCACGAACACCATCGCGAGCGGCGCCAGCATGAACAGCCATTTCAGCGGGCTCACGAACATCGCGTAGCCGAACGGCGTCAGGAACAGCTTGCCGACGCGGACGGCGTCCGGGGTCGGAACGTCCGTCACGGCGGCCATGTAGACGCCGAGCGCGGCCAGGCCGGTGATGGCGAGGCCGATGCTCATGTAGTTGTAGATGCGCAGCATGTATGCGCGCAGACCGGCGTCGACCGTCGCGGCGTCAGCACGCCCGGCGGCCCTGCCGAAAGGAGAAGCGTAGTTACGGTCTAGGTCCGACATGGTCGAATTCCCGTTGGTTGCCCGGTCCGGCACGAGGGTCTCCGTGCCGCCAGTTCCTTAAATTCTATCTCGGATACCGACGCTTGCCGACATTAATTTTGGCTAACATTCGGGGCTCCGAACCCGTTTGATATGTGGGAAACTAACACATCTGCTGCAACGGTCCACGCGCGGCTGAATGTCGCCCTCGCGGTGCAATCCTGACGAGAACATCCGGTTCGGCCCGGGAAACGCCGGATTCGGGTCCGCCCGGGCTATCCGCTACATTTTGTCACAAATTCCGCAGCACAGAAGCGGGCTTCTTGTTCAGCGCGAGCAGCGTGCCGGCGAGCCCGAGCCCGACGGTGACGACCAGCGCCGCGGCGACGACGCCGGCCGCGCTGCCGGCCTGCCAGACGAAGCTCAGCGTCATCAGTCGCGTCACGATCATCCAGGCCGCGACGCTGCCCGCGAACACGCCGAACACCGCTGTGGCGAGCCCGATCAGAAGGTACTCCAGCGCGTACGCGCCGAGCAGTCGCAGCCGGGTTGCGCCTAGCGTCTTCAGGATCACTGCGTCGTAGACGCGGTGGCGATGGCCGGCGGCCAATGCGCCGCCGAGCACCAGGATGGCCGAGATCAAGGTCACCGCGCTGGCGCCGCGGATCGCGAGCGTGAGGTTGGTCACGACCGAGCCGACCGTCTCCATCACCTCGCGCACGCGCACGCTCGTCACCATCGGATAGGCGTCGGCGACCTCCTTGATGATCTTGCCGTCGCTCGCGGCATCGCCGCCCGCTTCCGTCAGGGTCGCGATGTGGGTGTGTGGCGCGCCCTTGAAGGCGTTCGGCGAGAACACCAGGACGAAATTGATGCCGAGACCCTGCCAGTCGATGGTGCGCAGATTGCTGATCCTGGCGGGGAGGTCGCGGCCGAGCACGTTGACCACGACCTCGTCGCCGAGCTTGAGGCCGAGCCCGTCGGCGATCTTCTTCTCCATCGAGACCAGTGGCGGGCCGGAATAGTCGGGGGCCCACCATTCGCCCTCGACCACCTTGGAGCCCTTCGGCAATTCGCCGGTATAGGTCAGGCCGCGATCGCTCTGCAGCACCCATTCGGAATCGGTCGTGGGCTTGAGGTCCTCGGCGCGGACGCCGCGCGCCGCGACGATCCGGCCGCGCAGCATCGGCACGTCCTCGACCTTCGCGCCCGGCACGATCTGGCGGAGATAGCCGTCGAACTGGGCGGCCTGCGTGCTCGGAATGTCGATGAAGTAGAACGACGGCGCGCGATCGGGTAGCGCCGCCAGGAATTGCCGGCGCAGATTGCCGTCGATCTGGGTGATGGTGACGAGCACGGCGAGACCGAGACCCAGCGACAGCACGACGGAGGGCGTCAGTGCGCCCGGGCGGTGGATGTTGGCGATCGCCAGCCGCAGCATCGGCAATTGCGTGCGCGGCAGGCGCCGCGCGATCGCCATCAGCAGCGCGGCGATGCCGCGCAGCAGCGCGAACACGACGACCGAGGAGAGCACGAACACGGCGGCAATGCGCTTGTCGAAGGACAGGCCGATCACGACTGCGATCAGCAGGGCGATCACGAGCGCCATGAAGGCGAGATAGCCCCAGCGCGGCCGGTGCCATTCCGAGCTGGTGGTGTCGCGGAACAGCGCCGCGACCGGCACGTCGTGGACGCGTCCGAGCGGCCACAGGCCGAACGCAAGCGCGGTCAGGAGACCGTAGACGAAGGACAGCGCGAGCTCGTCGACATGCACGGCGGGCACCACAGGGAGCGGCAGCAGCTTCCCGAACAGGCCGACGATGGCGAAAGGCATGGCCGCGCCGAGCGCGAGCCCGATGATCGATCCGACTCCGGCGAGCAGGATGACCTGCGCGAGATAGATGCCGAACACGTCGCGGCCGGTGGCGCCGACCGCCTTGAAGGCCGCGATCACCTCGAGCCTGCGGTCGATATGGCTCTTCACGGCATTGGCGACCCCGACGCCGCCGACCAGCAGGGCGGCGAGGCCGACCAGCGTGAGGAACTGTGTGAAGCGGCTGATGTTGCGCTCGAGTTGCGGCGAGGCGTTCGAGCGGCTGCGGATTTCCCAGCCGGCCTGCGGCGCCGCGTTGCGCGCGTCGTCGATGAAGGTCTCGGTGGCGCGGTCGCTGTTGGCGGTGTCGGGCAGTTTCACCCGGTAGACCCAGCGCACCAGGCTGCCCGGCTGGATCAGCCCGGTGGCGCGCAGGCCGGCCTCGCTGATCAGGAAACGCGGTCCGAAACCGAGGCCGCCGGCGAGCTTGTCGGGCTCGGACTCGACGGTGCTGCGGATCTGGAAGGTCGCGGTGCCGATGGTGACGCGGTCCCCGGTGTTCAGGCCGAGCCGCGCCAGCAGCGTCGGGTCGGCGGCGGCGCCGAACGCGCCGTCGCGCTGCGCCAGCAGATCGGCCATCGGCAGTGGCGGAAACAGCGTCAGCGAGCCGAGCATCGGGTAGGTGTCGTCGACTGCCTTCATCTCGACCAGCGCGAGCTTGCCCTCGGCCGAGCGCGCCATGCCGCGCAATGTCGCTGCGACCGAGACTGTGCCGCGCGAGCGCAGGAAGGCGACCTCCTCGGGCTTCGCCTCGCGCTGGAACAGCACGAAGGAGACATCGCCGCCGAGCAGCGTGCGGCCCTGGCCGGCAAGGCCGTCGCTGAGGCTCGCCGAAACCGAGCCGACGCCGGCGATCGCCATGACGCCGAGCGCGATGCAGGTGATGAAGACATAGAAGCCGCGCAGGCCGCCGCGCAATTCGCGCAAGGCGTAGCGCAGCGACAACGCGACGCCGTTGGGCCTCGCGAACGGTTCGGCCGCGGCGCTCATGCGGGTGCGGACTGCGTGTCGACGCGGCCCGAGCGCAGGCGGATCACGCGATCGCAGCGATGCGCGAGCGAGGAATCGTGCGTCACCAGCACCAGCGTCATGCCGCGCTCGGCATGCTTGCCGAACAGCAGGTCGACGATCTGCTTGCCGGTCGTCTCGTCGAGATTGCCGGTCGGCTCGTCGGCAACGAGGATGGCGGGATCGGGCGCCAGCGCGCGGGCGAGCGCGACGCGCTGCTGCTCGCCGCCGGAGAGCTGTGTGGGATAATGATGCAGGCGATCGCCGAGCCCGACCGATCGCAGCTCCTCGGCCGCGCGCTTGGCGGCATCCGGATTGCCGGCGAGCTCGAGCGGCACGGCGACGTTCTCCAGCGCCGTCATGGTCGGGATCAGATGGAAGGACTGAAAGACGATGCCGACCTGGCGGCCGCGGAAGCGGGCGAGCGCGTCCTCGTCGAGGGCATTGAAAGGCGTGCCGTTCACCACCACCTCTCCGCTATCAGGACGTTCCAACCCCGCCATCACCATCAGCAGCGTGGATTTGCCCGAGCCTGACGGGCCGATCAGGCCGATCGTCTCGCCCGAGGCGACGCGCAGGCTGATGTCCTTGAGGATGTGAACGCGTGCCGCGCCCGTACCCAATGAGAGATTGACGTTGGAGATGGCGATGGTGTCCGCCGAGGTCGCGGCGAGCGAAGAGGATTCGATGCGAGTGTCCATGGTCCGGTCATATGGCAACTCCGATAGCCCGGTCGAGAGGCGTTACGGATTGTTCATGCACATAGCCGTGTTGATGCTCGCTTTGATGACGGTCGTGAATCCGGCCGCCGCCCAGGCGCCGGCTCAGCCCGAGGCCAGGCCGATCAAGCTCGTCGTTCTCGGCGATTCCCTGAGCGCGGGCCTCGGCCTTGCGGGCCAGGATGCATTTCCGGCGAAGCTGCAAAAAGCCTTGCAGGCCAAAGGCATAGCGGTCGACATGACCAATGCCGGGGTGTCCGGGGACACCGCCTCCGGCGGCCGCGACCGGCTCGACTGGTCGGTGCCGGATGGAACCGAGGGCGTCATCGTCGAGCTCGGCGCCAACGACGCGCTGCGCGGCATCGACCCCGACATCACGCGGGCCGCGCTGACCGAGATCGTCCAGCGCCTGAAGGCGCGCAAGATCGCGGTGATGCTCTGCGGCATGCTGGCGCCGCCGAACTACGGCGCTGATTACGCCGCTCGCTTCAATTCGATTTATCCGGATCTGGCGAAGACGTTCGACGTGCCGCTCTATCCGTTCTTCCTCGACGGTGTCGCCGCCGACGCCAAGCTAAACCAGGCCGACGGCATTCATCCGACCGCGCCCGGCGTCGACATCATCGTCGGCAGGGTCATGCCCACGGTGGAGGCATTCCTTGGCACGATAAGCGGGCAACGGCGTTGAAAACCAGGCAGCGCCGGCCGTAATTCCCAGGGTTTTGCCGGAGCGGCGCGCGCAATGCTTCGCAGAGTCACACAACTGCGATAGGAATCAGGTTACCGGTGATTCGTCGCCGGCTCTAATTTGGATGCGGTCCTGTTCGGGATCGTGCCCAAGCATCGGGAGTGCTCAACGATGCCGCGTTTGTTCACTGGTCTGGAAATTCCGGCCGAGATCGGCCAGTCGCTTTCCAACTTGCGGGGCGGCCTTCCCGGCGCCCGGTGGATCGATCCCGAAAATTATCACGTCACTCTGCGCTTCATCGGCGACATCGACGGCCTCTACGCCAACGAGATCGCCTCGATGCTGTTTCGCGTCGACCGCAAGCCGTTCGAGGTGAAGGTGCAGGGGCTCACGAGCTTCGGCGGCCGCAAGCCGCGCGCGGTGGTCGCGACCATCGCGCCGAGCAAGCCGCTGATGGAGTTGCAGGCCGAGCTCGAACGCATGATGCAGCGGATCGGTCTCGATCCCGAAGGCCGCAAGTTCATCCCGCATGTGACGCTGGCGCGGCTGCACGATGCCTCCGATCGCGACGTCGCCGACTATCTCTCGCTGCGCGGCTACTTCCCGAGCAAGGCGTTCATCGCCGACCGCTTCGTGCTGTTCTCCTCGCGCGCCTCCACCGGCGGCGGTCCGTATGTCGTCGAGGACGCCTACGAACTGTGTGAATAGGTTTCTTCACCTCTCCCCGCTTGCGGGGAGAGATCGGATCGCATCGGAGATGCGATCCCGGTGAAGGGGAACGGGTCTCGCGACGATCTCCTGTGCGGATACAAGCCCCTCACCCCGGCCCTCTCCCCGTAAAACGGAGCGAGGGGAAGGAAACCCGCATAGCGCCCCGCACCAATTGACCGCTTGCAATTTGCGCCCGTCTCTGGCGGTAAAGGGTCATGCTCTCGACCCCGAACTCCTCTTTCAGCGAGGCGTACCAGGCCCAGATCGCCTCCGGCGCGATCGAGCGCGATGCCGCGCAAGCCGAAGTCGCCGAGGCCTATGGCGCGCTCGACCTGCGGCTTGCGAACTACAAGCCGCAGCGCAAGCAGGGTCTGTTCAGCCGCCTGTTCAGCGGCGGCGACAAGGACGAGGCGCCGCACGGGCTCTACGTCCATGGCGAGGTCGGCCGCGGCAAGACCATGCTGATGGACCTGTTCTTCCAGCACAGTTCCGTCGAGCACAAGCGGCGCGCGCATTTCCACGAATTCATGGCCGAGGCGCATGAGCGCATCTACGACTATCGCCAGGGCATCTCGCGCGGCGAGATCGCCGACGGCGACGTCATCGCGCTGACCGCGCAGGCGATCTTCGAGGAGAGCTGGTTGCTCTGCTTCGACGAATTCCACGTCACCGACATCGCGGACGCGATGATCCTCGGCCGCTTGTTCGCCAAACTGTTCGAGCTCGGCACCGTTGTGGTCGCGACCTCCAACGTCGCGCCCGACGATCTCTACAAGGGTGGCCTCAACCGCGCGCTGTTCCTGCCCTTCATCAAGCAGATCACCGACCACATGGACGTGCTGCGGCTCGACGCGCGCACGGACTTCCGTCTGGAGAAGCTGCAGGGCGTGCCGATGTGGCTGACGCCGGCGGACGGCGATGCGGACGCGGCGCTCGACCGTGCCTGGTCGAAGATGACCGGCGGCGCCAAGTGCAAGCCGCGCGATATCCTGATCAAGGGCCGGACCCTGCAGGTGCCGTGCTCGGCCCACGGCGTGGCGCGGTTCGGGTTCGCCGATCTCTGCGAGAAGCCGCTCGGCGCATCCGACTACCTCAGGCTCGCGCACGATTATCACACCATCCTGGTCGACCATATTCCAGTGATGGATTTCTCCCAGCGCAACGCCGCCAAGCGCTTCATCACGCTGATCGACGCGCTCTATGACAATGCCGTGAAGCTGATGGCTTCGGCCGACGCCAACCCGATCTCGCTCTACCTCGGCAACGAGGGCAACGAGGCGAACGAGTTCAAGCGGACCGCCTCGCGCCTGATCGAGATGAGTTCGGAATCCTACCTGGCGCTGCCTCACGGGCGGAAGGATTCCACCGCCAGCGGCTCCACCAAGGGCCTGGTCGAGACTTAAGTCCTATTTCACCATCTTCTCGGGTGCCATTCCGGGCTCGCGACTTTCGTCGCGCCCCGGAATGACAGGGTTGCGCTTGTATACGCGGCGAGCCCGACAATTGGGCATCCACCGACTTGAACGGGGGAGGCGAAAGGGATAACCACCCTGTCAGTTTTCCCCTCCTTACGTGTCTAAAGGACAGGTTCACATGGCGCGCGACAAGATTGCTTTGATTGGCTCCGGTCAGATCGGCGGAACGTTGGCTCATCTCATCGGCCTGAAAGAGCTGGGCGACGTGGTGATGTTCGACATCGCCGAGGGCGTGCCGCAGGGCAAGGCGCTCGACATCGCGCAGTCCTCGCCGGTCGACGGCTTCGACGCGAACTATTCCGGCGCCAACTCCTACGAAGCGCTCGACAACGCCAAGGTCTGCATCGTCACCGCCGGCGTGCCGCGCAAGCCCGGCATGAGCCGCGACGACCTCCTCTCCATCAACCTCAAGGTCATGGAGCAGGTCGGTGCCGGCATCAAGAAGTACGCCCCCGACGCGTTCGTCATCTGCATCACCAACCCGCTCGACGCGATGGTCTGGGCCCTGCAGAAGGCCTCGGGCCTGCCGCACAAGAAGGTCGTCGGCATGGCCGGCGTGCTGGATTCGGCGCGCTTCCGCTACTTCCTGGCCGACGAATTCAACGTCTCGGTCGAAGACGTCACCGCCTTCGTGCTCGGCGGCCATGGCGACACCATGGTGCCGCTGGTGAAGTACTCGACCGTCGCCGGCATCCCGCTG
>NZ_JASGFS010000085.1:0-23256 GCF_047605465.1 Bradyrhizobium sp.
GCTCGATCTCCTTGGCGACGGTGACGCCGTCCTTGGTGATGCGGGGAGCGCCGAACGACTTGTCGAGCACGACGTTGCGGCCCTTCGGACCGAGCGTGACCTTCACCGCGTTGGCGAGAACGTCGACGCCGCGCAGCATCTTGTCGCGCGCTTCAACCGAGAATTTGACTTCTTTGGCTGCCATCTGGAATTTTCCTTGAGATGTTTATGGGAGGGAGAGAGGGGCTCTTAGGCCGCCTTCTTCTTGGAAGCGGGGGCGTCGAGAACGCCCATGATGTCGCTTTCCTTCATGATCAGCAGGTCTTCGCCGTCGATCTTGACTTCGGTACCGGACCACTTGCCGAACAGCACGCGGTCGCCGACCTTCAGGTCGATCGGGATCAGCTTGCCGGCTTCGTCGCGGCCACCCGGGCCGACGGCGACGACTTCACCCTGGGAGGGCTTTTCCTTGGCAGTGTCGGGAATGATGATGCCGCCGGCGGTCTTCTCTTCTGCGTCGATACGCTTGACCACGACGCGGTCGTGAAGCGGACGGAATTTCATGCAGCTCTCCTAAGCATTTGCACGATTTGAGGATTTTAGTCGTTAGCAATCGGCGCCCGCGAGTGCTAGCGCGGGCGAGGCTGAAATAGGACAGGAATTTTGCGGGGGCAAGGGCTTCTAGCAGAAAAATCCGTACCCGGAAGCGCGGATAGGCGGTTTCGCCGGACCATCGTTAACCGCCCCTGGCGGGCCGTATTAGCACGGGATGGCATCTGCTGCTAACGCATTGAATTTCAACAGCTTGTTAAACTTTTGGGCTTGAGATGGATTGTCAGTTTGCGTCACATTTCTCTCATGTGAGCGCATCTCCACCGGGTGGCTCCCGGGGCACCGATCCAGCCACCCCCTGAATATGCGCTCCTGCAAAGGAGGTTGGCATGGGCTTGCGGGTTGGGGCGGTTTCCGACGATTTCCGGAAGCAGCTGTTGGGTTACGGGCTGACGACGGCACAGATCCTCTACAGGATGCCGGACCATCCTTCGCTGCTTCAGACCTACGTCTGGCAGAACTACGACATGTTCCCGAAATTTCCGGCACTGACCGACTTCCTCGCCTTCTGGCAGGAGAAGCTCGACGGTCCGCTGCATTCGGTCACGGTCGCGCACTCCAAGCTGATCAAGCCCGCCGAGCTCCGCGCCGTGGACGGCGTGTTCCGGCTGAATTGATCACGGCGCAAGCGCCGTAAGGGGGCAGAGGCGTGCTCATGCGCCGTGCCGACCATGTCTCGGCGATTCCGTTTGGCGACGGTGGGTACGCTTTCGCTTTGCCCACCCTGCGATTTCGTATTCTGTGCTAGCGTCCTCTCATAACAACAGGGGAGGCCGTCCATGGCCAGGAAAACGAAATCGCGCAGCGCGGCGCAGACCGCGGTGAAGAAGCGGAGCGCAGACAAGTCCGCGGCGCGATCATCGGCGCGCAAGGCGGTGAAGGCGAAGGCGCGCTCCACGCCCGCCAGACCCGCAGCCAAGCCTTCCGCCAAGCCTGCGAAGAAATCCATCCGGCCGAAGCAGCGCATCGTCGTCAGTCATCACCGCGAAGAGGATTTCAAGGCCGACGGCCTGCGTGCCTACGCGAAATACCGCGACCTCGGCATCGCCGCAGCGACCCACGGCCTCGCGCAGGCGCACGTGATCCGGCTGCAGGGCCCCTGCAATCCCGAGGAGGTGTCGAAGCTGCACTTCCACGACATCGAATTCCAGATGGTCTACGTGCTCAAGGGCTGGGTGAAGACCTACATGGACGGCGAGGGCGAGACCCTGATGCAGGAAGGCAGCGCCTGGACCCAGCCGCCGAGGATCAAGCACATGATCCTGGACTATTCGGACGACGTGGAGCTGCTGGAGGTTATCCTGCCGGCGGAGTTCAAGACGGTGGAATTGAAGGCGTAGGCCTGCTGTTCGAAGAGGCATCCACCTCTTCTTTACCCGTCATTGCGAGGAGCGCTCGCGACGAAGTAATCCGGACTGTTTCCTTGCATACATTTCTGGATTGCTTCGCGGAGCCTGTCATCGGGCCGCGCTTTGCGCGGCCCCGTCGGCTCGCAATGACGGTGGAGAAAGCGCCTACGCCAGCACCCCCACGATCGCCCCCATCAGGCACGTCGTCAGCGTCCCCGACACGATCGACTTCAGCCCGAGCGCATTGATCTCCTCGCGCCGGGTCGGGGCCATCACGCCGAGGCCGCCGATCATGATGCCGAGGCTGGCGAAATTGGCGAAGCCGCACATCGCATAGAGCATGATCAGGCGCGAGCGCGGATCGAGCGCACCCGGCGGCAGCTTCGCGAAGTCGACATAGGCGATCAGCTCGTTGAGCACGGTCTTTGTGCCCATCAGGCTGCCGGCGATGACGGCCTGATCCCAGGGCAGTCCCATCAGCCAGCACACCGGCGCCATCACCAGCCCGAGCAGGCGCTGCAACGAGATCGCGGCGCCGCCGACATCAGGCAGCAGGCCGAGCATCGCGTTCACGAGATAGACCAGCGCCACCAGCACCAGCAGCATCGCGACGATGTTGATCAGCAGCTCGATGCCTGCGCTCGTGCCCTTCACGATCGCGTCCATGGTGCCGGAGACCTCCATCTCGGGATCCTCCAGCGCGCCGCCGGTGCGCTTGTCGGACGTCTCCGGGACCATGATCAGGCTGACGAGGATTGCGGCCGGCGCGCCCAGCACGGAGGCGATGACGAAATGCGCGGCTGCGTCGGGGATCAGCGGCGCAAGCAGCGTCGCGTAGAGCACCAGCACGGTGCCGGCGATGCCGGCCATGCCGCCGGTCATCACCAGAAACAATTCGCTGCGGGTCATCTGCGTCAGGTACGGCCGCACGAACAGCGGTGCCTCGACCATGCCGAGAAAGATGTTGGCGGCGGTCGACAGTCCGACCGCGCCGCCGACCCCGAGCGTGCGTTCGAGCAGCCACGCCATGCCGCGCACGATCGGCGGCAGCACCCGCCAATGGAACAGCAGCGTCGTCAGCACGCTCATCACCAGCACGATCGGCAGCGCCTGGAACGCCAGGATGAAATCGGCACCGGGCACCTTGAGGTCGAACGGCAGGGGCCCGCCGCCGACATAACCGAAGACGAAGGAGGAACCGGCGCGCGCCGCCGAGGAAATCGCTCCGACCGCATCGTTGATGATGCCGAAAGCGTGCGCGACGACGGGAAGCCGCAGGAGTACGATCGCGGTGACGAAGGTGACGACGAGGCCGATCGCGGCCTGCCGCAGCGAGACCGCGCGCCGATTCTCCGCCAGCACGAAGGCGAGCAGCAGCAATGCGAAAATGCCGAGTGCCGATTGCAACCGCAGCATGTTGTCCCCAAACCCTCAATGATTATGGCCGCGCGTGCGTTGCAAACGCAATGCCGGAGCGTCGCCGGAATCTCCTGCTGTTGACAAGACCGTCCGCGTCAGCCACCGGAGGCACCATCAACGCCAGATGCGAATGGTCCCGAAGGTGAGCCAAGAGGTGAGCGAAGAGCAGCAGGGATCGGCCGGTCCCCTCAGCGCCGGTGCGCTGCTCTCCCACGGCGCCTTCCTGTTCTTCCTGGTCTCGCGCAGCCTGTCACGTTTTTCGAGCCAGATCGCGGCGGTTGCGATCGGCTGGCAGATCTACGACCTCACCGGATCGGCGTTCGACCTCGGCCTGGTCGGCCTCGTGCAATTCCTGCCGACGGCTCTGCTGGTCTTCGTCGCAGGCCACGCTGCGGATCGTTACGAGCGCAAGCGCGTCGTCCAGCTCTGCCAGCTCGCCGAAGCGGCGACTGCGCTCTATCTCGCCGTCAGCACCTATTTCGGTTCGGTCGGTGAGCTGCAGATCTTCGTCGCCAGCTTCGTGCTCGGCATTGCCGGGGCCTTCGAAAGCCCCACGACCGCAGCGCTGCTGCCGCTGGTCGCGCCGCAGGGATCGCTTCAGCGTGCGACCGCGATCTCCAGCGGGGCGGCCCAGGTCGCGACCATCACGGGGCCGGCGCTCGGCGGCTTCGCCTACGCGGTCGCGCCGCATCTGGCCTACACCGTGATGGTGGTGTTCTGGATCCTCGGGATGATCCTGACCGGTTTCATCCGGCCGCGCCCGCAGGCCGTCGCCAAGGATTCCAGCGCGGACAACGTCTACGCCGGCGTTCGCTTCATCCGCAGCAACCCCGCGATCCTCGGCACCATCTCGCTCGACCTGTTCGCGGTGCTGTTCGGCGGCGTCACTGCGCTGCTGCCGATCTATGCCCGCGACATCCTGCAGGCCGGCCCGGTGGGTCTCGGCGTGCTGCGCGCCGCGCCCGCGGTCGGCGCGCTGCTGATGACGATGGTGCTGGCACGATACTCGATCTCGCGGCGTGTCGGCATGCGGATGTTCCAGGCCGTCATCGTGTTCGGTGTCGCCACCGTCGTCTTCGCGCTGTCGCGGTGGATGTGGCTGTCGGTGCTGTCGCTCGCGATCCTGGGGGCGGCCGACACGATCAGCGTGGTGATCCGCTTCTCGCTGGTCCAGCTCGCAACGCCCGACGAGATGCGCGGCCGCGTCGGTGCGGTGAACTTCCTCTTCATCAACGCCTCGAACCAGCTCGGCCAGTTCGAGAGCGGGCTGACCGCGGCGCTGTTCGGGGCGATGCCCGCCGCCGTGCTCGGCGGCGTCTGCACCATCGCCGTGGCGCTGCTCTGGATGAGGCTGTTCCCGAGCCTGCGCGAGGTGGAGAAGCTGGAGTAGGGGAAACTCCCGTGCCCCGGACGCGGTGCCGCCGCGCAAGCGGTGCGCCGTTGAGCCGGGACCCATGTCGCAGCTGGTGATGTGGGAGTGGGACAAGCCCGGCTCAGCAGCGCGTCATTGCATGCCGCGCCACGTCCGGCGCGCGAGAGCGGCGGTCTGGATGCTTCGTCGCGCGCGCAGCGGCGATTGCGGAAGCCGTGCAGGGCCTTGGCGCGCGTCACCTCTGCCACCCGGCAGCAGCAGGCGCCTCTTGACGCCTACTGTGCATGGGGTTGTTTTCGCGTTTTTGCTTCAGCCGCGTCCGACGAACGGCATCTTGCTCGCCATCACGGTCATGAACAGCACGTTGGCGTCGAGCGGCAGGCCGGCCATGTAGGCGACGGCATCGCCGACCGCCTTGGCGTCCATGCGCGGCTCGTGCTTCGCGGTGCCGTCCGGCTGCAGCACGCCGGGACCGTTGACCATGCGGTCCGTCATCGGGGTCGCCGCGTTGCCGATATCGACCTGGCCGACCGCGATGTCATACATGCGGCCATCGAGGTTGGAGGCCTTGGTGAGGCCCGTGATCGCATGCTTGGTCGAGGTGTAGGCCGCCGAGAACGGCCGCGGCGCATGCGCCGAGATCGAGCCGTTGTTGATGATGCGGCCGCCGCGCGGGGTCTGGTCCTTCATGATGCGGAAGGCGTGCTGGGTGCACAGGAACGGGCCGGTGAGGTTGGTGTTCACGACCGCCTGCCATTGCTCGAGGTTGAGGTCCTCGAAGTTCACGGCCGGCGCGCCCATGCCGGCATTGTTGAAGAGCACGTCGAGCCGGCCGTAGGTCTGAGCGACCTTGGCGAACAGGGCGGCGATCGAATCCGGCTTGGTCATGTCGGCGGTGACGCACAGGCTCTTGCCGGCGGGGCCGAGCTTGGCGGTCTCCTCGAGCATGTCGAGCCGGCGCCCCGCGAGCACCACGGTGAAGCCGGTGTTCATCAGCGCCAGCGATGCCGCGCGCCCGACGCCCGTCCCGGCGCCCGTCACCACTGCGATCTTTTTCGCTTCACTCATCGTTTCCTGCCTTTTCTCTGGCTGTCAGGTTTTGGAGTCTTTTTCGTTCTTGTAGGGTGGCCGCGGGATGTTCTGATGGGCCGCGCGCAAGGCGGCCGACCAGCGCGAGCGGAGGTCGTGGAAATAGGGCTCGCCGGCTTCGATGCGGTGGTTGAGGTCGGCATCGCAGGCGTCGCTGCGCACCACCAGCACGTCGATCGGCAGTCCGACGCCGAGGTTGGAGCGCATGGTCGAATCCATCGAGATCAGGCCGGTCTTCAGCGCCTCGTAGAGTTCGACGTCGTAGTGCATGGCGCGATCGAGCACCGGCTTGCCGTATTTGTGCTCGCCGATCTGCAGGTAGGGCGTGTCGGTGGTGCACTCGATGAAATTGCCGGCGGTGTAGACCATGAACAGGCGCATGCGCGCGCCCTTGATCTGGCCGCCGAACAGGAACGAGACGTCGAAGGACACGTCCTCTGATCTCAGCGCCGGCCCTTCGGTCGCGTGCACCGCGCGGATCGCCCGGCCGATGCGCTGGGCGGCCTGGAACATGGTCGGCGCGTTCATCAGCGTCTCGAGCTCGCCCGTGTTGGGGTCTTCGAGGCCCTCGGTGAGGGTCGACAGCACCGACTGGCTGATGGCGAGGTTGCCCGCGCTGGCGATCGCCATGATGCGGTCGCCCGGCTTGGAGAAGATGTGCAGCTTGCGGAAGGTCGAGACGTTGTCGAGGCCGGCATTGGTGCGGGTGTCGGCGATCATCACCAGACCGTCCCGAACCAGGATTCCGCAGCAATAGGTCATTTCCAGTCCCCGAACGCGTTGGCGCGGAATTACTAGCCAATTTCAGGGGCTGCTCCAACCCCCCGATTGCGAGGGCAGGGCCGTCGTTCCCGGGCGCGACGACGTCGCGAGCCCGGAATCCGTTGATCCGCGAACTCGACCGCCGCCTCAGTCGGCGGGATCGACCTGGAATGCCGGGTCGACGGGAACGCCGAGCGCCGTGACCAGCCGGTTCGTCTCCGCGGCCATGCCGACGATGGCGAGCAGTTCGCCATACTCAGCCTCGGTCATGCCCTTGGCCCTTGCGGCGGCGGTGTGGGAATGGATGCAGTAGCTGCAGCCATGCGCGATCGAGACCGCGACGTAGAGCATTTCCTTGACCTTGGGATCGAGCGCGCCCGGCGCCATCACCTCCTTGATGCTTTCCCAGGTCCGCCGCAGCGTCTTCGGTTCATGCGCCAGCGCGCGCCAGAAATTGTTCACGAAGTCCGACTGCCGGACCTTGCGGATGTCGTCGAGAACGGCGCGCGCCTCGGGGGAGAGTTCATCGTCCGAACGCAGTTTCACGGTCGCCATGGGGTACCTCGCGGGGCTGGTCTGATCCCCGCGATTGTAGCACGCCTGATGCGTTCGGCCCGTGGCGGCTAGCTTTGACGCTGCGACTGTGATTGCGACTGGCCGCGGCCGGCCTGCTCGACCTTGACCGCCACCGACAAGGTTTCGGCGCCGCCGCCATAGCGGGTGCCGCGCACCGGCGCCGCGCCGAGATAGTCGAGCCCGATCGCGACGCGGACATGGGAATCGGTGGTGCAGATCGCGTTGGCGGGATCGAACCCCACCCAGCCGAGATCGGGCACGTAGGCCTCGGCCCAGGCATGACCGGCATCCTGATGCACCGCACCGTCGGAGCGCAGGAAGTGCCCGGAGACGAAGCGCGCCGGCACGCCGCCGGTGCGGGCGCAGGCAATGAAGATGTGCGCATAGTCCTGGCACACGCCGCGCTTGAGCGTGAATGCCTCGACGGCCGAGGTTCCGCTGTTGGTCGGATCCTCGTCGAACGTCATGTGCTCGCTGATCTGCGTCATCAGCGTGTGCAGGAATCCGAGCGTGTCGCTTTCGGACTCGCTGCGCAATTGCCGCGCGACCGCCGCCATCGCGGGATTGACACCGGTGAGGTCGGTGGCACGCAGGAACATTTCCGCGGGAAAACGCTCGTCGGCGCCGCGCAGCACGCCGCCGGTATCGTGGGTCTCGATCAGGCCCTCGGCGGTGATCTTGATGTCGCCGACCGGCCCGCAGGACAGCACGTGCGTGACGTTGCCGAACGCGTCCTCATGGGTGTCGAGCTTGGTGTCGGTCGAGACGTCGATTTGCCATTCGGCGACATACTGCCCGTCATGGCTGCACGGCGTCATGCGCAGGATCTGGATCACGCTGGTGGCCGGCGGCTCGTAGCGATAGGTCGTGGTGTGCTGGATTCGCAGGCGCATGGTGTTTGATTCCGTCGTTCCGGGCGGTCTACAGGACCGATGCCGGAATCTCGAGATTCCGGGTTCGCCCTTCGGGCGCCCCGGAATGACTGTGTGCATCAGATCAGATACTGCTTCGTGATGATTTCGCCCAGCCTGGAATTGTCCGCGATGAATTCCTGAATGAATTCATGCACGCCATGCTGGAAGATGTCGTTCATGTTGCTGTGCTCAAGCCGGTTGCGGATGCCGCGGGCGTGGCGCTGGGCCGGGCCCTGGCGGCCATAGGCGACGCCGATCTGGTCGAGATTGCGCACGAGGTTGCCGTAGCAGCTCGCCAGCGAGCGCGGCAGCGTGTCGTTGAGGATGAGCAGGTCCGCGATCAGCCATGGCTTCAGCGTCTCGCGATAGACCCAGTGATAGGCGGTCAGCGCCGAGACCGAGCGCAGGATCGAGCTCCACTGGTAGAAGTCGAGCGGGCCGCCGACATGCTCTTCCTCGGGCAGCAGCACGTGGTACTTCACGTCGAGGATGCGCGCGGTGTTGTCGGCGCGCTCCAGATGAACGCCCATCCGCGAGAACCAGTAGGCGTCGTTGCGCAGCATGGTGCGGTAGGCCGAGCCGTCGAAGCGCAGCGAGGTCTCCTGCACGAAGCGCAGGAACTTGGCGAGGTCCTCGCGCGTCGAGGTGCCCTTGCTCCAGACCTCCTGCAACTCGATCCAGGCGGAGTTGATGGTGTCCCACATCTCGCTGGTGAGCGCGGTGCGCACCGAGCGTGAGTTCAGCCGCGCCGCCTCGATGCAGTTCCTGATCGAGGACGGGTTGTCCATGGAGAACGAGAGGTAGTCGATGACGTTGCGCTCGTTGGCTTCCTCATAGGTCTGATAGAAGCTCGCGGCGACGCCGGCGGTGAGCAGCGCCGAGTCCCATTCGTTGGTCTTGCCGACATAGGTGGCGGGGAGCGCGGTGACGCGGAGCGTCGCATCGATGGTGCGCGCGAGGTACTCGGCCCGTTCGACGTAGCGGGCGAGCCAATAGAGGTTTTCGGCGGTGCGCGACAGCATCTGACTACTCGTCCAGGATCCAGGTGTCTTTGGTGCCGCCGCCCTGGCTCGAATTCACCACCAGGGAGCCTTCCTTCAGGGCCACGCGGGTGAGCCCGCCCGGCACGATCGTCGTGCTCTTGCTGCCCGTGAGCACGAAGGGCCGCAGGTCGACGTGGCGCGGCGCAAGGCCGCTCGCCGTGCAGGTCGGGCAGGTCGAGAGCGCCAGCGTCGGCTGGGCGATGAAGCCTTCCGGCTCGCGCTTGAGCTTCTCGCGGAACGCTTCGATGGTCGCCTTGGTCGCGGCGGGACCGATCAGCATGCCGTAGCCGCCGGAGCCGTGGACCTCCTTCACGACGAGATCGCCGAGATTGTCCAGCACATAGGCGAGATCCTTCGGCTCGCGGCAGCGCCAGGTCGGCACGTTCTTCAGGATCGGCTCCTCGCCGAGATAGAACTTCACGATGTCCGGCATGTAGGAGTAGATCGCCTTGTCGTCGGCGATGCCGGTGCCGACGGCGTTGGCGAGCGTGATGTTGCCGGCCGCGTAGGCCGACATCAGCCCGGGCACGCCGAGCACGGAGTCGGGACGGAAGGTGAGGGGATCGAGGAAGTCGTCGTCGACGCGGCGATAGATCACGTCCACGCGTTTCAGCCCCTCCGTCGTCCGCATGAACACTTCGTTGTTCTTGACGATGAGATCGCGCCCCTCGACCAGCTCGATGCCGAGCTTGTCGGCGAGGAAGGAGTGCTCGTAATAGGCGGAGTTGTAGACGCCGGGCGTGAGCAGCGCGACGGTCGGCTCGCTGGAGGCGCTATGCGGCGCGACCGAGCGCAGGGCGGCCAGCAGCTCATCCGGATAGCGCTCGACCGGCGCCACCTTGTGGCGGGCGAACAGGTCCGGAAACAGCCGCATCATGATCTCGCGGTTTTCCAGCATGTAAGACACGCCCGAGGGCGTGCGCGCATTGTCCTCCAGGACGATGAAGTCCTCGGCGTCGACCCGGACGATGTCGATGCCGGCGATGTGCACGTAGACGTCGTGCGGCACCTGCTGGCCGTTCATCTCGGGGCGGAAGACCGGGTTCTGGAAAATCAGGTCGTCGGGCACGATCTCGGCGCGCAGGATGTCGCGGCCGTGATAGATGTCGCGCAGGAACATGTTGAGCGCGCGCACGCGCTGCTTCAGTCCCTTTTCCAGCAGCGCCCATTCCTTGCCGGACATGATCCGCGGGATCACGTCGAAGGGGATCAGGCGCTCGGTGGACTCGGAATCGCCGTAAACGGCGAAGGTGATGCCGATGCGGCGGAACAGGAGCTCGGCCTCCTGGCGGCGATATTCGAGCGCCTCGGGAGGCGTCTCCTTCAGCCAGCGCGCCAGCTCCTGATAGGCGGGGCGAAGGTCCCCGCCGGGAATGTTCATTTCGTCAAACGCGACTGCCATAGATCCCGACTGCTCTCCCCAGGCGTTGCGCACTTGGTCAGGTCGCATGGGCCTTGGTGAAGACCGCAACGTCCCGTGGCCATGCGACAAGAGTGCATGACTTCCCGGGGTGGTAGCAAGGGCCGGGCCAGCGCGATAAGCATGGTCCGGCAGGATTTGTCGGGGACGGCGGGCGGCTTGCCTGAAAAAATGGCGGAGGACTGCTTATTTCGTCAGCAAAACCGCGTGACTTCAACGCGTTACCTCGGCAAAGTCGGCGCGACAGGTGAGGGACTTAAGTTATGAGCGAGATCGTCACGGCGGGTATTCTGGTCATCGGGGATGAAATCCTGTCCGGCCGGACCAAGGACAAGAATATCGGCTTCATCGCCGAATACTTGACCAATATCGGCATCGACCTCAAGGAAGTCCGGGTCGTCTCCGATGACGAGGACGACATCATCGCCGCCCTGAATGCGCTGCGGCACCGCTACACTTATGTCTTCACCACCGGCGGGATCGGCCCGACCCATGACGACATCACCGCCGACAGCGTCGCCAAGGCGTTCGGCGTCGGCATCGACCATCATCCGGAGGTGGTGGCCCGCTTCCGTGAGCGTTGGAGCGAGCAGGACCTCAACGAGGCCCGCCTGCGCATGGCCCGCATCCCGGACGGCGCCGAGCTGATCCAGAGTGCGACCATCCTCGCCCCCGGCTTCAAGATCGGCAATGTCATCGTGATGGCGGGCGTGCCGTCGATCATGCAGGCGATGATGGACATCGTGTCGCCCAAGCTGAAATCCGGCGTGCGCATGCTGTCCGAATCGGTCCGCGCGAATGCGCGGGAAGGTGACATCGGCAGTCCGCTGCGGGCGATCGCCGCCGCTCATCCCGATACCATCATCGGCAGCTATCCCTTCATGGATGAGGAGCAGAAGCCCAACACCAATCTGGTGGTGCGCTCGCGCGATGCCGACAAGCTGGCGGCCGCGATGGCCGCGGTGAAGGAAATGCTGGCGGGATTGAACATCACCCGCTAGCAAAGACTCTGCCGGCAGACGATTGGCAGGAGACGATAATGGCTGGTGAAGCACCGGAACTGAGCGCGCAGGAGCGGGCCGGCAAGGCCTTTCCGGTGTCATGGGACCAGTTCCATCGGGACTGCCGGGCGCTGACCTGGCGGCTGAACGAAGTCGGCCCCTTCCACGCCGTCATCGCGATCACCCGCGGCGGCCTCGTGCCTGCGGCGATCGTCGCGCGCGAGCTCGGCGTGCGGGTGATCGATACGGTCTGCATCGCCAGCTACGATCACGACAAGCAGGGCGAGTTGCAGGTGCTCAAGGGCATTTCCGACTCGGCACTGAAGCTCGGGGGCGGCACCGGCAAGGGGCTTCTGATCGTCGACGACCTCGTCGACACCGGCAAGACCGGCAGGCTGGTGCGCCAGATGCTGCCGGACGCGCATTTCGCCACCGTCTACGCCAAGCCCAAGGGACGCCCGCTGGTCGACACCTTCATCACGGAAGTCTCGCAGGACACCTGGATCTTCTTTCCGTGGGACACCGCGCTGTCATACCACCCGCCGCTGCGCGATGGGGCGGGGTAGTTATCACCGTCATCGCGCGCGCAGCGAAGTACTCCAGGCTATCTCGGCAGACAACTCTCTGGATTGCTTCGCTTCGCTCGCAATGACGGTTGGAGGTGGCCATGCCCCTGCAAAACCGCGTGACACCGACCGGCGACATCATTTCCACGCCACATCGCGGCATGTTCACCGGCAACCGCGGCATCATCCATGATCCCGCGACGAGGACGCTGCTCAGGAAGCGCTGGTCGTCGCCGGCATGGCTCACCTGCACCTGCGAATTCCGCGGCCGTCGTCGCGAGGTGATGGCGACGCAGAGCTGGACCGAACTGTTCTTCCTGGACGAGGCTACTGCGCTGGCGGCGGGGCACCGACCCTGCTTCTACTGCCGCCGCGACGATGCCAATCGATTCCGGGAGTCCTGGGAGAAGGGCAACCGCGTGCATGACGTCCGCATGCACGACATCGACACGGTGCTGCATCACGAGCGGCTCGATCACGGCAGGAAGCGGTTGCATGTGTTGATGGTGCCGCTGGACCAGCTGCCGGACGGGGCGATGCTGCAGCAGGGCGAGGAGAGTTTCCTGCTGATGCGAGGGCGCACGTTCCTCTGGTCGGCGGCGGGTTATGCCGCGGTCGAGCGTCAGCTTGGCGAAGCAACGCTTCTGACGCCGCCGTCGACGCTCCGCACCCTGAACGCCGGCTACACTCCCGTGCTGCACCAGACTGCGCGGCTCTAGATTTCTGCGCGTTTCGTTAGTGAACCGGTATCCACGTCGCTCGAAGAGGGTTCAGCGCAGCGGCCGCCCCTGTTCGTCGACCGTCGTCCGCGCGTCGCGCAGCGCCCATTCCCGGATGACCTGGCGGCAGCGGGCGAGATCGGCCTCGCTGGCGCTGCCGGCGTCCTTCTCCGCGCGCTCCACCATTGCCTTGCAATTGAGAAGCACCGAGCGATCCTCGGCGCGGGCCGAGGATGCAACCGCCGCGAATGCCGCGATGAAGAGGGCCGTCCGGATCAATGCGATCATCCCAGCTTTTCGCGCGCCAGGGCGGCGCCGGCGCCAAGCGCCATCAGCTTGGCTTCGGCGATCTCCCGCCGCATCGGCGCCATGCCGCAATTGGTGGTGGCGACGATGTTGCTCCTGGGCACGAATTTCGACACGGCATCGATCACCTTCACGACGTCCTCGGCCGTCTCGACCGTGTCGCTGGCGACGTCGATCACGCCGGCCTGGACGATCTTGTTCTTGAGCAGCGCGAGCAGGTCGAGCGGCACTTTCGAGTTGCGGCATTCGATCGCGACCTGCTGGATCGCGCTGGCATCGATCGCGGGAAAGATCTGCTCGTACTGACGCCATTGCGTGCCGAGCGTCTCCTTCCAGTCGGTATTGGCCTTGATGCCGTATCCGTAGCAGATGTGCACGGCGGTGGTGCAGGTCAGCCCCTCCGCCGCGCGCTCGAGAGCCTTGATCCCCCAGTCGTTGACCTCGTCCATGTAGACGTTGAAGGCGGGCTCGTCGAACTGCACGACATCGACGCCGTCGGCCTGGAGCGCCCTCGCTTCCTCGTTCAACAGCTCGGCGAAGGCGAAGGCCATCTTGACGCGGTCGCCGTAATAGCGGTCGGCAATCGTGTCGATGATGGTCATCGGGCCGGGCAGGGTGAATTTCAGCTTCTTCCCGGTATGGGTGCGCGCGACGCGCGCCTCGTCGGCATGAACGCGGCCCTTGAGCCGTAGCGGCGCGACCACCTGCGGCACCATCGCCTTGTAGCGATCCTTGCGGATGCCCATCTCGACCTTGTGCGCGAAGTCGATGCCCTCGATCTTCTCGAGAAAGCCGTGCACGAAATGCTGCCTGGCCTGCTCGCCTTCGGTGACGATGTCGATGCCGGCGTCCTCCTGGACTTTCACGGCAAGCATCGTCGCATCGCGCTTGGCGCGGACAAGCGCCTCGCCTTCCGACTTCCAGGGGGCCCAGAGCATGTTCGGCTCGGCGAGCCATTCGGGCTTCGGCAGGGAGCCGGCGATCGTGGTTGGAAACAGCATGGCGGCTTTCTCGGCAGGTTGTGTTGCGCCCCTTCCTGCCATGTCCTAACGTCGAGGTACAGAACAACAAAAGTCGTCATGCGAGCTGGCGGCATCGACAGGGAAGGCGATGATCGACCTCTATTACGCGCCGACGCCGAACGGCTGGAAAATCTCGATCATGCTGGAGGAACTCGGGCTTCCCTACACGGTGAAGCCCGTCAACATCCGCGCCGGCGAGCAGTTCAGCCCCGAATTTCTCGCGATCTCCCCGAACAACCGCATTCCCGCGATCGTCGATCACGAACCCGCCGATGGCGGTGCGCCATTCTCGGCTTTCGAGACCGGCGCGATCCTGATCTATCTGGCGGAGAAGACCGGGCGCTTCCTGCCGCCGGACCTGCGCGGCCGCTCCACGACCATCCAGTGGGTGATGTGGCAGATGGCGGGGCTCGGGCCGATGCTGGGCCAGCACGGGCATTTCGCGCTCTATGCTGCGGAAAAGATTCCTTACGCGATCCAGCGCTACCGCGACGAGGCCGCGCGGCTCTACGGTGTGCTCGACCGTCAGCTCGGCAACACTGGCGCCTATGTCGCCGGTGATTATTCCATCGCCGACATCGCCTGTTTCCCCTGGACCGTGACCCACAAGGCGCAGGGTTTCACGCTCGACGACTATCCGAACGTGAAGCGCTGGTACGCCGAGGTCCGCGCAAGGCCGCAGGTGCAAGCGGGGCTTGCGATCGGCAAGTTCGTGAAGGAGCCGTTCGACGAGGAATCACGCAAGATCATGTTCGGCCAGCGTGCCAAGGAGTTGCTGGGAAAGAAGTGAACTCACTCCTCGTGGTGAGGATCGCTGCAGGCGCGTCTCGAACCATGAAGGCCCGACTTTCACCTGTGGCCATCTTCCGCGACGGCCGCAATGCGGCCTCTTCAGGACAAGGTCCGTCAGTAAAGGAAAACGCCATGATCGAATTCTTCTTCGACTGTTCCAGCCCCTGGACCTATCTCGCCTTCCACAACATCCAGCCGTTGGCCAGGGAGCTCGGCGTCGAGATCATCTGGCGACCGATCCTGGTCGGCGGCATCTTCAACACGGTCAATCCGAGCGTCTACGCGCAACGGGAGAAGCCGGTGCCGCTGAAGGCGCGTTACATGAAGAAGGACCTGCAGGACTGGGCGAGGTCGGCCGGCCTCGCGATCAAGATGCCGCCAACGGTGTTTCCGGTGAACAGCGTGAAGGCCATGCGCGGCTGCATCCTGCTCGGCAAGGACATGGTGCCGTTCGCCACAGCCGTGTTCGAGGCCTATTGGGGCGACGACAAGGACATTTCGCAGGACACGGTGCTTGCCGAGATCTGCAGGAAGGTCGGCCTCGACGAGCAGAAATTCTTTGCGGGCATCTCCGAGCAGGGCATCAAGGACCAGCTCAAGACCAACACCGAGGAAGTCGTTGCGCGCGGCGGCTTCGGCTCGCCGACGATCTTCGTCGGCAAGACCGACATGTATTTCGGCAATGACCGCCTGCCGCTGATCCGCGAAGCGCTCTCGCGCGCCAAGGCGAGCGCGGCCTGATGGTGCGGGCTGTCGTCTGCCGCGCGCTCGGCGCACCCGAAACGCTGCGGCTCGAAGAGTTTCCGTCGCGTCCCCTGAAACCCGGCGAGGTCCGCGTCGCGATCCGCGCCGCCGGGCTCAACTTTCCCGACGTGCTGATGGCGGCGGGCGAATACCAGCTCAAGCCGGAGCTGCCGTTCACGCCCGGCATGGAAGCCGCGGGCGACGTCACCGAAATGGGGCCGGAGGTGAGCGGCGTTGCCGTCGGCGACAAGGTGATCGTGAAGATGCGGCACGGCGCCTTCACGGACGAAGCCGTGGTGACGCCGTCGCAGCTCACGCCGCTGCCGTCGACGTTCGACTACGCGGAAGGAGCGACCTATCTCGCCGGCCACGGCACCGCCTATCATGCGCTGATCGACCGCGGCCGGCTCGAGCCGGGCGAGGTGCTGCTCGTGCATGGCGCAGGCGGCGGCGTTGGATTGGCGGCCGTCGAGATCGGCAAGATGCTGGGCGCGACCGTGATTGCGACCGCCTCCAGCGACGAGAAGCTCGCCATCGCCAGGGCGCGCGGCGCCGATCATCTCGTGCGGTATGATCGCGAGCCTTTCCGGGATGCCGTGAAGCGCATCACCGATGGTCGGGGCGCCGACGTCGTGTTCGATCCCGTCGGCGGGCAGGTCTTCGAAGACTCGATGCGATGCATCGCCTGGGGCGCGCGGCTGCTGGTGATCGGATTCACCGGCGGCATCGGCTCGGCCAGGACCAATCTGCTGCTGATCAAGGGCGCCAGCGTGCTCGGCGTGCGCGCGGGCGAAGCGGTACGGAAAAATCCCGCGCTCGGCGAGGTCCGGCTCAAGGCCCTGCTGCAATGGGCGGAGGAGGGCAAGCTACGCCCCAATGTCTCGCATCGCCTGCCGCTTGGGGATTACGCGAAGGCGATGCGATTGCTGATCGACCGCAAGGCGATCGGGCGGGTGGCACTGGTGATGGAGTGATCCGCACCGCCGTCATTCCGGGGCGCCCTAAGGGCGAGCTCTGGCGCGCAGCGGCGCGCCGGAGAATTTCGAAATTCCGGGTTCTCGCTTCGCGGGCCCCGGAATAACCGTGACTATTTGTACTCCCGTTCCGTCCACCACGGGAAATAGTCCGGCATGTCCGTCGAGACCTTGTTCTTGAACTGCGCCGGGCGCTTCTCCAGGAACGACACCACGCCCTCCTTGACATCGTCGGAGCGTCCGCGGGCGTAGATGCCGCGGCTGTCGACCTTGTGGGCCTCCATCGGGTCGTCCGCGCCCATCATGCGCCACATCATCTGGCGGATCAGCGCGACCGAGACCGGCGCGGTCTTGGCGGCGAATTCCTTCGCGAGCGCGCGCGCCGTCGGCAACAGGTCATCCGGCGGCACGACCTTGCTGACGAGGCGGCCGGCGAGGGCCTCTTGCGCCGGGAAGACGCGGCCGGAGTAGCACCATTCCAGTGCCTGCGAGATGCCGACGATGCGCGGCAGGAACCAGCTCGAGGCGGCCTCGGGCACGATGCCGCGCTGGGAGAACACGAAGCCGAAGCGCGCGGCTTCCGACGCGATGCGGATATCCATGGCGAGCTGCATGGTGACGCCGATGCCGACGGCGGGCCCGTTCACCGCGGCGATCACGGGCTTCAGGCATTTGAAGATCCGCAGCGTGACCTGACCGCCGCCGTCGCGCACCTGCGGATCGCTGTAGTCGACCTTGCCGTCCGCGAACCGCTTCACCGGTCCACGCCGCGCATCGCGGTCGAAGGTGTCGGCGCCCGACGACAGATCGGCGCCGGCGCAAAAACCGCGGCCGGCGCCGGTGACGATGACGGCGCGGACATTGTCGTCCTTGTCGGCGGCATCGAAGGCGTCGATCAGCTCGGCCTGCATCTGCGCGTTGAAGGCGTTGAGCTTGTCGGGCCGGTTCAGCGTGATGGTGAGGATCTGCTCGGCGACCTCGTATTTGATCGTCTCATACGCCATGGTGGTTTCCTTCCTTCTTGAACGCAGTCTTGAGAAGACGTCATGCATGCACGCCACCATCCGTCTTGCGCGGACTGGGCATGGCCTCGCTCCTGAGTAATCAAACGACAATGGCCGGGGCAAGCCCGGCCATGTCGCAGTCAGTCGATTTTGAACGGCTCAATGCGCCGGTGGGCTGGGCCAGGCCCGTTGCGGGCCGCGCAGGCCCTCGAAGGCCTTGGCCATGCCCAGCACGCCGATATCGTCGAAGCGGCGCCCGACGATCTGCACACCGATGGGAAAGCCCTTGGTGTCGAAGCCGCCATTGATGGAGACCGCAGGGTTCTCCGACATATTCCACGGCACGGTATAGGCGATGTGCTCAAAGGGCTTCATCGGATCGTTGAGCGGTGAGGCCCATTCCGCCGGATAGTTCACGTTCGGGGCCGTCGGCGAAATCACGTAGTCGAGCTCGCAGAACAGCCTTGCCGCGACCGCGCGGATCGCCATGGTCTGGTTGAAGCCGCGGATCACCTCGATCCCCGACAGCTTCGCGCCGGACTCGCCCCATTTGAAGATGTAGGGCAGCACCTTGCCCTGTTCGGCCGGCGTCAGCCTGGACAGGTCGTCCCACATCCGCGCGCGCCAGAAATTGTCGAGGCCGTCGAGCATCTCGCGGGTCAGGATGCCGTCGACCTCGGTGATGACGGCACCGGCGGATTCGAACGCCTTTGCGGCCTTGACCGCAACTTCCCGCACCGGCTTCTCCAGCGGCTGGCCGACGCCAGCGTCGAGCATCAGGCCGATGCGCAGCTTGCGCGGGGACTTTTCCAGCGTCTTCCAGTTGAGGGGCTCGGTCGGCAGGCTCATGCCGTCGCGACGGTCGGGCTTTGCGATCACGCTCATCATCAGCGCGCAATCATCGACCGTGCGCGTCATCGGCCCGGCAACGCGTCCGACATAGGTCGGATCGATCGGTACGCGGCCGAAGCTCGGCTTCAGGCCGACGAGGCCGCACCAGCCCGCAGGCAGGCGCACCGAGCCGCCGATATCGGTGCCGAGATGCAGGGGGCCGTAGCCTGCTGCCGCGGCAGCACCTGCGCCCGCGCTGGAGCCGCCGGGATTCTTGGAGAGGTCCCAGGGATTGCGCGCCAGCGCATGGAAGCTGGAGAGCCCCGAGGACAGCATGCCGTAGTCGGGCATGGTGGTCTTGGCGAAGATGATCGCGCCGGCCTCGCGCAGCCGCGCGGCGGGCGGCGCATCCTTCTCGGCCGGGACGAGCTTGACGCTGGCCGCACCGAGCGGGACGGGTACGCCCTTGGTCGCGATGTTGTCCTTGACGGTCACCGGTACGCCGTCGAGCGGACCGGACGGTTCGCCCCCGGACCAGCGCGCGGTCGAGGCCTTTGCGGCCTCGTGCGCGGCGTCGGGATCGAACGCATAGAGCGCCTTCAGGTGCGGTTCCCACGCAGCGACGTGCTCGAGCACGTCTTCCAGCACCTCGCTCGGCGAGAACTGCTTGGCCCGGTAGCCCGCGATCAGATCGACCGCGGACAGATCGTGCAGCGAGGTGACCGCCTCTTCGGCACTCTTTTTATGCATTGCTAACCTACCGGCATGCGCGTTTCGATGATCCGGGCGAACATGCTCGCACCGATCGGCAGGATCTTGTCGTCGAGCACGTAGCCGGGATTGTGCACGGGCACCGAGCCGTCATGGCCGACCCAGAAATAGGCGCCTGGAATGGTCTCCAGCATGTCGGCGAAGTCCTCGCTGCCCATCTTCGGCTGGGTCCGGGTAATCACCTTGGCGGGATCGACGATGGTGCGTGCGACGTCTTCGACCACCTTGGACTGCTCGGCCTGGTTGACCAGCACGTTGAAAGTATCGCGGATGTCGACGTCGATCACGCATTGATAGGCGCTGGCGATGCCGGCGCAGATCGTGCGGATGCGTTCGCTGACCAGCGTGCGGACTTCCTTGGAGAAGGTGCGGATGGTGCCGCAAAGATGCGCATCGCCGGGAATGACGTTGTAGGCGGAGCCTGCATGGATCTGGGTGATCGACACGACGGCCGCCTGGAGCGGCTCGACGTTGCGGCTGACGATGGTCTGGATCGCCTGCGCCAGCGTGGTCGCGATGATCACGGCGTCCTTGGAGCGCTCCGGCATGGCGCCGTGCGCGCCGTAGCCGGTGATGCGAAGATCGAAGAAGTCGGCGCTGGCCATGGCCGGGCCCGGAAGGATCGAGATCTCGCCGAGATTGAGATCGGGCGCGTTGTGCAGGCCGTAGAGTTCGTCGCAGGGGAATTTCTCGAACAGGCCATCCTTGATCATGGCGCGCGCGCCGCCGAGGCCTTCCTCGGCTGGCTGGAAGATCAGGTGCACTGTGCCGTCGAAGTTCCGGGTCTCGGCGAGATAGCGCGCGGTGCCGAGCAGCATGGTGGTGTGGCCGTCATGGCCGCAGCCGTGGAAGCGGCCGGGGATTTTCGAACTCCATTTCAGATTGGTGTTCTCTTCCATCGGCAGCGCATCCATGTCGGCACGCAGGCCGATGCGCTTGCTGCCGGAACCTTTGCCCTTGATGACGCCGATGACGCCGGTGCCGCCGAGGCCGCGATGCACCTCGATGCCCCAGCTCTTCAGCTTGTCCGCGACGATGCCGGAGGTACGCACTTCCTCGAAGCCGATCTCGGGATGGGCGTGGAGGTCGCGGCGAATGGCGGTGAGTTCGTCGGCGTAGCCGTCGATGCGATCGATCGTGGGCATGTGTCCTGTCCGGTTAGCGTGAGGAGGGAGTGAAAGCGGGGCCGTTCGGCTTGATGCGGATGCCCGGGCGCAGGCGCGTCCAGGGCAGGGTGGCGGTGTCGGCCGGCATCGCGCCGGGCGCGGCGCAGATCATCAGCTTTTCCGCGATCGGCTCGAAATCGGCGCGGAAGTGCACCGAGCTCTTGTTGACCAGGATCTTCTGCGCGGTCGGTTCGATGCCGACATAGCGGTACATCGCCTGGTCGGCGAGTTGTGCCTTGTGAGAGGAGACGACGACGCGGACGTCGCCGATGCGCAGGCACGCGGAGGGTCCCATCTCCATCTCGCGGCCGCCGTAATAGGGGCCCGGCGCGACGAAGCGGCCGTCGGAAAGCGTCTCGACGACGAAGGTCTCGCGATAGGGTTCGTCGCCGGGAATGCCGGACTTTCCGCCGAGCGCGAGCGTCACGGTCGCGCCGACACCGGCCGCGTGCGCGGCCTTGGCCGACTCGGGATCGTAGATCGCGCCGGTCGCGGCGCTGGCCTTGTTGCGCACCAGCGCGCGCAGCATGCCGGTGGTGTCGGAATCGCCGCCCGCGCCCGGATTGTCCTGGGTGTCGGCGATGATGATCGGCTTGCTCGCGCCCCTGGCGAGTTCCATGGCGTGGCGCACACCGTCGTCGGGCGACCAGATCTTGCCGTCGAAATCGTCCTCATGGCTTTCGATCAGCTTCACGATCGCGTCCGCCGCGGCGTCGGCGTCCGCCTGGGTCTTGCCGTAGGCGAACACGCTCGGCCCGCAGTCACGGAAATCGGCGGCGGGGAAGCCCGGTGCGAAAGAGAGCGTCGGGACCGCATCGCTCTCCAACGTGGCGAGCTCTTCGTAGATGCCCTTGGTGTGATAATCGTTCGTGCATTGCCAGCTGATCGCGATCAGGAACGGCAGTTGCCTGAACGCTTTCGCAAAGCGCTGCTTCGTTTTCAGGAGGAGCGCGAGATGTCGCGCGGAGGCGCGGCCCGTCTCGGCCATGTCGATGTGGGGATAGGTGCGGTAGGCGATCAGCGCGTCCGCATGTTCCATCATTTCGGGCGTGACGTTGGCGTGCAGGTCGAGGCTCGCGACCAGCGGGATGTCCTTGCCGATGACACGGCGCACGCGGGCCAGGATCTCGCCTTCGCCGTCGTCGAGATGCTCGGTCACCATCGCGCCGTGAAGATCGAGATAGACCGCATCGAGCGGGCCTGCCGCTTCGATGCCCTCGACCATGACCTTCACGATGCGCTCGAAGGCGTCCCTCGTGACATGCGCCGATGGGCTTGCGCCGCAGGCGATCGTCGGAATGAGGTCCCAGCCGTTGGCTTCAGCGCTGTCGACGAAGCCGGCGAGACCGACATTGATGCGGCGCATCACCTTCAGCACGTCGGCGCCCTGCGTCATCGCCGGCCAGCCGCCGCCGTGCTGGAAGTCCGCGAACGTCGCCTTCGTCGGAGCGAAGGTATTGGTCTCGTGCAGGAAGCCGCCGACGGCGATACGTGTCATCAACTTGGTCCGAACATTCAAAGAGGACGCGACGTTAGCCTTCGACGTTAGCCTTGGCCCTGCGGCGAGAGCAAGGTGGGAAGCAGTCGCGCCATGCATAGGGTCAGGCCGTTTTGGGAATGCTGCGGCTGCGGTGGGCGTGCACCAACTCCCGCCGTCGTTCCGGGCGCATCGCCGCGCGATGCCCCGGGACGACGATGGATCGCATTACGCGCTCGCCGCCACGCCCTCGGACACCGGCCGGAAATTGGCGAAGTCCCAGTTGCGGCCGGGAGCGGCGTCCAGCAGGGACCTGGTATAGGCTTCCTTCGGATGCGTCAGCACTTCGGCGGCAGGGCCCTGTTCGACGACGCGGCCGTGCTGCATCACCACCACCTCGTCGCAGATCTGGGCTGCCACGCGGAGATCGTGGGTGATGAACAGGATCGCGATGCCGAGCCGCTTCTGGATCTCGTCGAGCAGTTCCAGCACCTGCGCCTGCACGGAGACGTCGAGTGCCGAGACCGCCTCGTCGGCCACGAGCACGTCGGGATCGAGCGCGAGCGCGCGGGCGATCGCGATGCGCTGGCGCTGGCCGCCGGAGAACTGATGCGGATAGCGCGACACGGCGTCGGCGGGCAGGCCCACCAGTTCCAGCAATTCGCGGGCCCGCTTGAGTGCATCTGTGTGTGAAACGCCGTAGTTGATCGGACCTTCCGCGATGCTCTCGCCGACCGTGATGCGGGGATTGAGCGAGCGGTAGGGATCCTGGAACACGATCTGGATCTTCTGCCGGTGCGGCTGCAGCAGGCGCCGCGAGATGTCGGAGATCTCGCGTCCCGAAAGGCGCACGCCGCCCGAGGTCGGATCGATCAGGCGGACGATGCAGCGCGCCACGGTGGACTTGCCCGAGCCGCTTTCGCCGACGATGCCGAGCGTGCGGCCCTTGCGCAGCGTCAGGGTCACCTTGTCGGCGGCGACGACCTCGCGTCCCGTGCCGAAGAACGTGCGCTCGCGATAGACCTTGCTGAGGTCGTTGGCTTCCAGAACCACCGGCTCGCGGCTCTCCTCACGTGCCGGGCGCGGCACCAGGCTCGGCACCGAGGCGAGCAGGTTGCGGGTGTACTCCATCGTGGGATTGCGCAGGATCGAATCCAGCGGGCCGGTCTCGACCAGCCGGCCCTGCCGCATCACCGCGACGCGATCTGCGATCTCGGCCACCACGCCCATGTCGTGGGTGATGAACAGAACGGCAGTGCCGTGATCGCGCTGGAGGTCGCGGATCAGCGTCAGGATCTGCTTCTGCGTGGTGACGTCGAGCGCGGTGGTCGGCTCGTCGGCGATCAGC
>NZ_JASGFS010000086.1:0-22748 GCF_047605465.1 Bradyrhizobium sp.
CTTCTGCTTCTTCTTCGCCAAGCAGATCTACAACGTGCTGGTCTGGCCGTTCGTGTGGGTCGCGGGACCCGAGAATTCGAAATTCATCTACACCGCGTTGCTGGAGTATTTCATCACCCAGCTCAAGCTCGCGCTGTTCGGCGCCGGCTTCATCTCCTTCCCGATCGTCGCGACCCAGATCTACAAGTTCGTGGCGCCCGGCCTCTACAAGCACGAGAAGCAGGCCTTCCTGCCGTATCTCGTCGCGACCCCGTTCTTCTTCGTGCTGGGGGCGGCGCTGGTCTATTTCGTCGTGCTGCCGATGCTGGTTCGCTTCTCGCTCGGCATGCAGCAGGCCGGCAGCGACGAGACCGCGCAGATCCAGCTTCTGCCCAAGGTCGGCGAATATCTGTCGCTGATGATGTCGCTGATCTTCGCCTTCGGCATCGCTTTCCAGCTTCCGGTGATCCTGACGCTGCTCGGTCGGATCGGCGTCATCACCTCGAAGATGCTGCGCGAGAAGCGCCGCTATTTCATCGTCATCGCCTTCGTCATCGCGGCCGTCCTGACGCCGCCGGACGTGCTCAGCCAGTGCTCGCTCGCGATCCCCTTGCTGGCGCTCTATGAGGGCTCGATCATCGCGGTCTCGATGGTGGAGAAGAAGGCCGCGGCCTCGCAAGCCACGGGCACCGACGTGACGACGCCGGCCAATCCGGCGGAATAGGACACTTTCGCTCTATCATAGCGCCGTAAAGCCGATGATTCGTCATGCCCGGGCTTGACCCGGGCATCCACGACTTGATCTAAGGCGGCAGATACGTGGATGGCCGGGATGAACCCGGCCATGACGGGAAACCAGCCATGCACGACATCAAATCGATCCGCGACAATCCGCAAGCCTTCGACGCCGGTCTCGCACGACGGAACCTGAAGCCGTTGTCGGCCTCGCTGCTTGCAATCGACGAGAGGCGTCGGGCGGCGATCCTGGCTTCCGAACAGGCGCAGGCGCGGCGCAACGCAGCGTCCAAGGAGATCGGCGACGCCAAGAAGGCCAAGGACGAAGCTCGCGCGGCCAAGCTGATGGCCGAGGTCGCCGAGCTCAAGACCACGATGCCGGAACTCGAAGCCGCCGCGAAGGCCGCTGACGAGGAGTTGACGAAAGAGCTGTCCGCGATCCCGAACATTCCGTTCGACGACGTGCCCGACGGCGTCGACGAGCACGGCAACGTGCAGCACCACGTGTTCGGCAACAAGCGCAACTACGGTTTCGCTCCGAAGCTGCACGACGATCTCGGCACCGCGCTCGGCTACATGGATTTCGAGGCGGCGGCGAAACTCTCCGGCGCGCGCTTCGTCGTGCTCAAGAAGGGGCTGGCGCGACTGGAACGCGCGATCGGCCAGTTCATGCTCGACCTGCACACGAACGAACACGGCTACACCGAAATCAATCCGCCGCTTCTCGTCCGCAACGAGGTGATGTTCGGCACGGGCCAATTGCCGAAGTTCGAGGACGATCAGTTCTGGGCGATCAAGGGCGAACTGCTCGAAGCGCCCGATCACGAACGGCTGAAGACCGAGCGTCTTGGTCTCATTCCGACCGCGGAAGTCTCGCTCACCAACCTCGCGCGTGAATCCATCCTCGACGAGAAGCAGTTGCCGATGCGGCTGACAGCGTTGACGCCGTGCTTCCGGGCCGAGGCCGGCGCTGCCGGACGCGACACCCGCGGTATGATCCGCCAGCATCAGTTCACCAAGGTCGAACTGGTGTCGATCACGACGCCGGAGGCGAGCAGGGACGAGCTGGAGCGGATGCTGTCCTGCGCCGAGCAGGTGCTGCAGAAGCTCGACCTGCATTATCGCGTGATGACGCTTTGCGCAGGAGATATGGGCTTCTCGTCGCAAAAAACCTATGACATCGAAGTCTGGATGCCAGGGCAGGGCGAGGGCGGCATGTTCCGCGAGATTTCGAGCTGCTCGGTCTGCGGCGATTTCCAGGCGCGGCGGATGGATGCGCGCTCGCGTGGGCCCGACGGCAAGCCGCGCTTCGTGCACACGCTGAACGGCTCGGGCACAGCGGTCGGCCGCGCGCTCATCGCCGTGATGGAGACGTATCAGCAGGGAGACGGCTCGATCGCGGTTCCCGAAGTGCTGCAGCCCTACATGGGCGGGCTGAAGCGGATCTCGCGCGAGTAGGGCGCGATTGCCCGCCAGGGCGGAAACGTTTGGTTACAAAGATCGGACGGCCGGTTATCCTGCCCGCCGACCGACAACGCGAAACCATCGTTCATGGCCTTGCACCGCGACATCTTCTGGGTCGGCAGACAGTGGGCGGTGACGGGCTCCGGCGTGCAGGCCGTCGATCAGCGCCTGCGCGGTGTGCTCGACATCGAGCTCGCACGGCTCTGGGACGACGACTACGTGCAGAGCCGGCGGGCCAAGCCCGGGGTCAATGCCGCGGATTTCGACAAGGCGGTGGCGGTTGCGCGCGAGCGCTATCCCAAGGCACCAGTCGTCGCGCCCGTCATCGCGCAACGGGATAAGCTCAGCGCAGCAGAGTCGACTTCCGCTGCCAATGAATTCGAGCCGGCGATGAAGCTGCGTGCGGAAGGCAGCCTTGCGCGTTTCCTGCCGCAATGGCGCATCCGCCGCTAGATGCTTTTGACGCGCAGGCTCTTCAGGCGAGCCGCTGTGTGTTTCGCTGAAAGATGCCCTAATAGGACGTTGCACCCGGCTGGTTCCGGAAATACGCGCCGGGATTGAATGCGTGCGATCGGTGCCGGGCCGGGACGCAGCCGTGGCGCGTGGCGACCATGCCTCTGGCGCACGCGGGGTGTTGCTCGGTCTCGTCCGATGACAGCCTTGGTGACGTATCGTGCTCCGGCTTCGCCGCAGCGCTTGCGCAGGGACCGTCGCGCGGACAGCGTTTCGGGACGCACTTGCTCCGTGAAAATTCGAGATCGTAGACTTGCCCGGACATCGTGACCTGACCGTTGCAAAGGCACTCTCCGGCAACCGTCATCTGACCGCCGACGCAGTTGTCCGCGTTGGTCCTGACGCAGGTGCCCCCTGGCTCCGTACCGGCCGGCATCAATTCGAAGCCCGCCGGGCAGGTGCACTGGCCATTGCCCGCCGTGCCGCCGTTGCAGGTGATGGTGATCGGCGCGAGAGGCGGCGGAATGGGCGGGGCCTGGATATCGGCGACGCAGGAAGTGCCGAGATCGTCGAGATGCGTGCCGGCGGGGCAGGCCGGGGCAACAGCGGTTTGGCTGCGCTCCGGCTGGTCGGGCGGGAGCGGAGCCTGCATCGCTGGCGCCGGGGTTACGGGCGCGGGCTTTGCGGCGCAGATGCCGTTGCGGAATTCCTGCCAGGGGAAGCACCGGTCCGCGGTTCCCGAATCCTGCGCCTGGCCCGGCGGCGGCATCAGCGCGCACAGGGCAAAACAGATAAGGGCTGCAAAGCGGGTCATGCGTTATCCCGTCGCCTCAAACGACCGATTGAAAATAGGGTGAGGCGCTGCGCTGCGGCAATGAGCTGGATCACACGGGAGGTCTGCGCAGTCGTGATGCGGATGCCGGAGCTGCGGGTTTGCCTGATCGGTCATAGCCGGATAAGACGGCCCAAACCCGGCTTCAGGAAAAGACCTCCAGCATGCGAATTCTCTGCACCAACGACGACGGCATTCACGCCCCGGGCCTCAAGGTCGTGGAGGAGATCGCACGGGCGCTCTCCGACGATGTCTGGGTGGTGGCGCCCGAACTCGACCAGTCCGGCGTGTCGCATTCGCTGTCACTGAACGATCCCTTGCGCCTGCGCGAAGTGGGCCCGCGGCACTTCGCGGTGCGCGGTACCCCGACCGACTGCGTCATCATGGGCGCGCGCCATATCCTCGGCACCAAACCGCCCGATGTCGTGCTGTCCGGTGTCAACAAGGGCCGCAACGTGGCCGAGGACGTGGTCTATTCCGGCACCATCGCCGGCGCGCTGGAAGGCACCATCCTGGGCCTGCCGTCGTTCGCTCTCTCGCAGGAGTTCAGCGTGGAGACGCGCGAGCGGCCGCCGTGGGACACTGCCCGCAAGTTCGGGCCGGACATCCTGCGCAAGGTGATCGCCGCGGGCATTCCCAAGGACACGGTGATCAACGTCAACTTCCCGTCATGCGCGCCGGAAGAGGTCCTCGGCATTCGCGTGACGCGACAGGGCAAGCGCAATCTCGGCTTCCTCAAGATCGACGAGCGCAGCGACGGCCGCGGCAATCCCTATTTTTGGATCGGCTTCGAGCGTGCGGCGATGATGGACACGCCCGCCGAGGGCACCGATCTGGCGGCCCTGCGCGAGCGCTACGTCTCGGTCACGCCGCTCAGGCTCGACCGCACCAACGAAGCATTCTCCGCGGCGCTCGGCGCCACGTTGAAGTAGCTGACGGCTTCGAAAGAGCGGCTAGCCGCCGCGCAGCGCGGCTTCGATGGTCTTGCCGAGAGCGTCGAGCTGGAACGGCTTCTGCAGCGCCGGCCGGTCGCGATATTGCTCCGGCAGGCCGGAGGAGCCGTAGCCGGTGGCGAAGATGAACGGGCAGCCCTTGGCCTTGATCAGGTCGGCGACCGGCGAGATGACCCGGCCGTTGACGTTGACGTCGAGAATGGCGAGGTCGAAGTCGGTCGATTGGGCCAGCCGCATCGCTTCGGTGACGTCACCTGCCTCGGCCGCAATGCTGTAGCCGAGTTCCTCGAGCATATCCGCGACCATCATCCTGATCATGACCTCGTCCTCGACGAGGAACACAGAACGGCCCGGAGGCCTTGTCGCAGTCATAGGTGAGTCCTTGCCCATTCCCGGAAACGTTCGCAGATAAAACCAGAGTACGCAATGCGCGTTTGGGCGAGCGGAAACCAGCAAAAAGATGACCGCGGTTGATCCGTCGCAAGGCAATCTGTGGTCAAATGCTGCGCCCAAAGGCTATCATGGGTTCCTATGCCGGAACAAGATTCTCGCCGGGCCGCTGCGACCGGAAACGGCGATCCGGACCCGACGAGACGAACGCAGACAGCAATGGCCTCCCATCAGCACCCGCCGGAAAAGATGATGTTTCAGCTCACGCTGAGGCGTCGCGGCATCAGCGATCAGGCGGTGCTCCGGACCATGGAGGAGGTGCCGCGCGAGCTGTTCGTCGATGAGGCCAACCGGGACGGGGCCTACCGTGACAGCGCGCTCCCGATTGCCTGCGGGCAGACCATCAGCCAGCCCTTCGTCGTCGCCTACATGACGGAGCAGCTCCAGCTCCAGAAGCGGCACCGTGTGCTCGAGGTCGGTGCCGGCTCCGGCTATCAGGCCGCCGTGCTGTCGCGGCTGGCGGGCCAGGTGCTGACGGTCGAACGTTACCGCAAGCTCGCCGATGCGGCGCGCGCCAGGCTCGAGAAGCTCGATTGTCACAATGTCGAGGTGATGCTGGGTGACGGCCTCAACCTGCCCGCCAATATCGGTCCGTTCGACCGCATCATCGTCACCGCTGCGGTGGAGCAAATTCCGGAAAACCTGATCGAGCGGCTGGAGGTCGGAGGTATCCTGATCGCGCCGGTTGGACCGCATCAGGGCGTGCAGACGCTGATCCGCCTCAGCCGGGGCGAGGCCGGGGTCGACCGCAAGGAACTCGTCGAGGTCCGTTTCGTGCCGGCGCTGCCCGGCGTGGCGCGGGAGCTGTAGGGCACTGGATCGGCTGTGCCGCCAACGTCTTATTGGGAGGGTTAAGCCGTTATTTACTCGGCGCGTGTTTACTTAAAAGACCAGTTTTGTTGCGTACGAGTGAGTAACCATGTCCGCTGTCGCCGAGTTGCTTTACTCGCGCCGCGTACCGCAGGTCGCGGTGCTGGCGCTGATCTCGTTCGGTTTCGCAGGGTGCAGCGCCGACATGTCGACGCGACTGTCCCAGTCGAACTTCTCCAATCCCTTTGCTCAGGACGCGACCGGTTCGGTGCAGCAGGCGCCGCCCCCGCAGCGTGAGCTGCCGCAATATTCGCGGCCGCAGACTCAGCCTGGCTACTACCAGTCTCAGCCCTTGCCGCCGCCGGCGGTCTCCGCGCCGCAATCCTATCCGGTCGCCGGTGGTGGCGTCTCCGGTGGTGGGCGCGGTGTCGGGTCCTATGCGCCGCCGACGCAGCCGCGCCTCGAGACGACCGCCACCGTGCCGCCGCGCTCGGTCGCTGCCGCTCAGCCGGCCGGCGGGACCAAGATCATCGTGGGCACCAGCGACACGCTCGACGTGCTCGCCAAGCGCTACCACGTCACGCCGCAGGCGATCCTTGCCGCCAACGGCTACAAGGGTCCGCGCGCGCTCTCGCCCGGCCAGCAGCTGATCATTCCGCATCCGGCGACCGCGGCTGCGCCCGCGCCGGTGATGGCTCCCGTCGCGGCGGCCGCTGCGACGAAGCCGGTCGCTGCCGTCGTCGCCGGGCCGTCGAGCGCTCACTTCGTCAATCGCGGCGACACACTCGCCAGCATTGCGCGCAAGAACCACATCTCCGCCGCCGAACTTGCCCGCGCCAACGGTCTCGATCCGTCGGCGAAGCTCAAGCTCGGCGCCAGGCTCACCGTTCCCGGTGCGAAGACCGTGGCTGCCGCAGCGCCGATGGCGCCGGCTCCCGTCGCGGCTGCGCCCGTCGCGGTCGCTCAGCAGCCCGTAGCCGTGCCGCCTGCGCCCGCCACCAAGATGGCCGCCGCGAGCGGGCCGGTGCAGAGCGCCCGCCTGGCTCAGGCCACGGCCAATGTCGAGGAAAAGCCGGCCGAGGCGCCGACGAAGGTCGCCGAGACCACCGGTGCGCTGCCGACCTTCCGCTGGCCGGTGCGCGGCAAGGTCGTCACGAGCTACGGCGCCAAGACGAACGGCAAGTCCAATGACGGCATCAATCTCGCGGTGCCCGAGGGTACGCCGGTCAAGGCGGCTGAAGACGGCGTCGTTGCCTACTCGGGCAACGAGCTCAAGGGTTACGGCAATTTGGTCCTGGTTCGGCACTCCAACGGCTACGTCACCGCATATGCCCATGCGAGTGAGCTGTTGGTGAAGCGCGGCGATACCATCAAGCGCGGTCAGGTCATTGCCAAGTCGGGTCAATCCGGCGAGGTGGCGTCGCCGCAGCTCCACTTCGAGATCCGCAAGGGATCGAGCCCGGTTGACCCGCTTCAATTCCTGAACGGGGCGTGAGGCAGGCCCCGGAGCGGGGCACGCCATCACCACATGCAGATTGGCATCGCCCGGCTTGGCCGGGCGATGCCGCATGTCAGGGACGGTGATTGTCTGGCCGACTGGCCGAGGCGTGACCGACCGCCCGCTTTCGCGGGCGATGGTGCTTCAAAGGGCGATGCTGTCTTCCGATTTACTTCGCCGTCAGCTTGACGCCGAGCCGTCCCGCGAGCTCCTGCACGAACTGCCAGGCGACGCGGCCCGAGCGCGAGCCGCGCGTGGTCGACCATTCCAGCGCCTCGCGTTCGAGCGCCTCGTCCTCGACCTTGATGCCGAAATGGCCGCAATAGCCGCGCACCATCGCGAGGTATTCGTCCTGGCTGCAACGGTGGAAGCCGAGCCAGAGGCCGAAGCGGTCGGACAGGGAGACCTTTTCCTCCACCGCCTCGCCCGGATTGATCGCGGTCGAGCGTTCGTTCTCGATCATCTCGCGCGCGAGCAGATGGCGGCGGTTTGAGGTGGCGTAGAGGATGACGTTCTCCGGCCGTCCCTCGATGCCGCCTTCGAGCACGGCCTTGAGCGACTTGTAGGACGCATCATTGCCGTCGAAGGAGAGGTCGTCGCAGAACACGATGAAGCGGAACGACGAGGCGCGCAATTGCTCCATCAGCGCCGGCAGGCTCTCGATGTCCTCGCGGTGGATTTCGATCAGCTTCAGCTTATCCGAAGCTTTGCGGTCCGCGTTGATGCTGGCGTGAGCGGCCTTCACCAGCGACGACTTGCCCATGCCGCGCGCGCCCCAGAGCAGCGCATTGTTGGCGGGCAGGCCATTGGCGAAGCGCTCAGTGTTCTCCATCAGGATGTCGCGCATCCGCTCGACGCCCTTCAGCAGGAACAACTCGACGCGGCTGACCCGCGGCACGGCGGCGAGGCGTCCGTCCGGGTGCCAGACGAAGGCGTCCGCCCGCCTGAACGACTCGGGCTCGGCGGTCGGCTTGCCCCGGGCGGCAAGGTGCGTCGCGATGGTCTCCAGCGCGCGGATGATCCGCTCCTGGGAGAGGTCGACGGAAGCCGCCGTGGGGCGTTTTGCCGCGACGCGGGCAGGCTTCCTGGCAGCGGTTTTTTGGCCTTTGCCGGCCGGGCTTTTGCTTGGTTTTTTGGGCATGTCCGAAGTTCCTGAGAACGCAGCCTTATCGGGCCTGAAGGCGCGCCGCAAGGTGGCCAAATCGACGGTCTACCAGCGTTGCAATTGGGGCGGTGGCCGCTATAGTCCGCGCGAATTTGACCGAACCGGTCGCCTTTGAGGGCCTGACCGGTTCTCTCCCGTTTCCACGAGGATCGTCCGAATGCTGATTACCCCTGCGTATGCCCAGGCCGCGGGCGCCGGTGACACCAACAGCATGTTGATGTCGCTGCTGCCGTTCGCCCTGATCTTCGTGATCATGTACTTCCTGATTCTGCGCCCGCAGCAGAAGAAGGTGAAGGACCATGCCGAGCTCGTGAAGAACATCCGCCGCGGCGACACCGTGGTGACGTCGGGCGGCCTGGTCGGCAAGGTCACCAAGGTCGTCGACGAGGACCAGATCGAGTTCGAGATTTCCGATGGCGTCCGCGTGCGGCAGATGCGCCAGATGATCTCCGGCGTGCGCGCCAAGGGTGAGCCGGCCAAGGAAAGTGCCAAGGACGACGCTTCCACGAGCTGATCGCTCGTGCGAGCTTCAAAACTCTCCTGATCTGACAGGTTCAGTCGATGTTGTATTTCACGCGGTGGAGGGCGCTCGGGATTATCCTGACGGCGCTGATCGTCTGCCTCTGCGCGGTCCCGAACTTCTTCCCCGAGGCTCAGGTCAAGACCTGGCCGTCATGGGCGCAGCGCCGCCTGGTGCTGGGCCTCGATCTTCAGGGCGGCTCCTATCTGCTGCTCGAGGTCGATTCCAACTACGTGAAGAAGGAGAAGCTCGATCAGGTCCGCGACGACGTCCGTCGGACGCTGCGTGATGCCAAGATCGGCTATACCGGCCTCGTGACCCGCGGCGATGCCGTCGAGGTTCGCGTCAAGGACACCGACCTCCAGACCGCGCTCGCCAAGCTGCGCGACCTCGCGCAGCCGATCGGCGGCCTGCTCGGCTCCAGCGGCCAGCGTGACCTCGACGTGACCGACGCCGGTGGCGGCCTGATTCGTCTGGCGCTGTCTCAGCCCGCCATGGTCGAGCGCATGCGCCGGACCATCGAACAGTCGATCCAGATCGTGGAGCGCCGCGTCAACGAGCTCGGCACCGTCGAGCCGGTGATCCAGCGCCAGGGCAACGACCGCATCCTCGTGCAGGTGCCGGGCCTTCAGGATCCGACCCATCTGAAGGAGCTGCTCGGCAAGACCGCCAAGATGGAATTCCGGATGGTCGATACCTCGGTGCCGCCGGACCAGGCGCAGCGGGGCGGACTGCCGCCGGAATCCGAGCTGTTGATGAGCACCAGCTCGCCCAAGGTGCCCTACGTCGTCAAGAAACAGGTGCTGGTCTCGGGTGGCGAACTCACCGACGCCCAGACCGGGTTTGACCAGCGCACCAACGAGCCGATTGTCAGCTTCCGCTTCAACTCGACCGGCGCGCGCAAATTCGCGCAGGCCACCCAGGAGAACGTCGGGCTGCCGTTCGCGATCGTGCTCGACAACGAGGTGATCTCGGCGCCGGTGATCCGCGAACCGATCACGGGCGGGCAGGGGCAGATCTCGGGCAATTTCACCGTTCAGTCCGCCAACGATCTGGCCGTGCTGCTGCGTGCCGGTGCGCTGCCGGCGCCGCTCACGGTCGTCGAGGAGCGTACCGTCGGTCCGGGCCTCGGCCAGGACTCGATCGAGAAGGGCGAGCTTGCGGCCTATGTCGGCTCGATCCTCGTCATCGTCTTCATGCTGCTGACGTACCGGCTGTTCGGCGTGTTCGCCAACATCGCGGTGACCATCAACGTCGCGATGATCTTCGGCCTGTTGTCGCTGCTCAACGCCACGCTGACGCTGCCCGGCATCGCCGGCATCGTGCTGACCGTCGGCATCGCGGTCGACTCCAACGTGCTGATCTACGAGCGCATCCGTGAGGAACTGCGCGGCGGCCGCAACGCGATCTCGGCGATCGACGCCGGATTCAAGCGGGCGCTCGCGACCATCCTCGATTCCAACATCACCACCTTCATTGCCGCCGCGGTGCTGTTCTACATCGGCACCGGCCCGGTGCGTGGCTTCGCGGTCACGCTCGGCATCGGCATCATCACCACGGTGTTCACCGCCTTCACGCTGACCCGGCTGATCGTGGCCTGGTGGGTGCGGTGGAAGCGGCCGCAGAGCGTGCCGATCTAGGAGCTAAGACCGTGACTCACTACGTTCTCATCGGGCTTGGCGTCCTCATTGCCATCCTCACCGTGGTTGCGGCGCTGGGCCTGCTGCCGTCGCTGCGCATCGTCCCGGACGATACGCATTTCGACTTCACGCGCTTCCGCCGCATCAGCTTCCCGATCTCGGCGGCGCTGTCGATCGTCGCGATCACGCTGTTCTTCACCCACGGCCTGAATTTCGGCATCGACTTTCGCGGCGGTACGCTGCTCGAAGTGCAGGCCAAGTCCGGTACGGCCGATCTCGCCGCGATGCGTTCGACATTGGACGGCCTGCATCTCGGCGAAGTCCAGTTGCAGCAGTTCGGCGGTCCGGCCGACGTCCTGATCCGCGTCGCGGAGCAGCCCGGCGGTGACGCCGCTCAGCAGGAGGCCGTGCAGAAAGTGCGCGGAGCGCTCGGCGATTCCGTCGAATACCGCCGCGTCGAAGTGGTCGGCCCGCGCGTGTCCGGCGAATTGCTGGCGTTCGGCATGCTGGGCCTGATGCTCGCGATCGTCGCGATCCTGGTCTACCTCTGGTTCCGGTTCGAATGGCAGTTCGCGCTCGGCGCCATGATCGCCAACGTGCACGATATCGTGCTGACGATCGGCTTCATGTCGATCAGCCAGGTCGATTTCGATCTGACCAGCATCGCCGCGCTTCTGACCATTCTCGGCTATTCGCTCAACGACACCGTCGTCATCTACGACCGAATTCGCGAAATGCTGCGGCGCTACAAGAAGATGCCGATGCCGCAGCTTCTCAACGAGTCCATCAACTCGACGCTGTCGCGGTCGATCATCACCCACTTCACCGTGACGCTGGCGCTGCTGGCGCTGCTCCTGTTCGGCGGTCATGCCATCCACAGCTTCACCGCGGTGATGATGTTCGGCGTGGTGCTGGTCGGTACCTACACGTCGATCTTCATCGCAGCGCCGATCCTGATCTATCTCGGCGTCGGCGAGCACCGCGAGGATGCGGCCGAGCCGGCCGCGCCGGCGAAGAAAGGCCGGCCGTAATCCGACCCGCACGCCCTCGCAGTGGTTTGTGAGAGCGGCGGGCCCATTCGGACGAAGTTCATGGCCAGCGATCCCAACGCTCCGCATTTCCCGCGTTCGGCCCCGATCGAGGCCTATGGCAAGGGCGGCTTCGCCTTTGCCGGGATGTCGCATCGGGGTTCGCTGCTCTGCCTGCCCGACGCGATCTGGGCCTGGGACGTGACGGATCCTGCGAGGATCGACCGTTATTCGCTGGAGCGCGTCTTCACGGCAGCGAACAGCATCGACACCTTGCTGATCGGTACCGGGAGCGGGGTGTGGCTGCCGCCGCCGGAGTTGCGTCAGGCGCTCAAGGCGGTGAGGGTGGTGCTGGACACGATGCAGACGGGGCCGGCCGTGCGCACCTACAACATCATGATCGGCGAGCGCCGGCGCGTCGCAGCCGCGCTGATCGCGGTGCCATGAGCGACGCCGCGCCTCCGCCCGACGCCGCCGCCTTCTGTGCCGACCTCGTGCGCAGCCACGACTTTCCGCGTTACGCAGCGACCCTGTTCGCGCCCGCTGCGGAGCGCCGCGCGCTGCTGGCGCTCCATGCCTACCACGTCGAGATCGTTCGCGTTCGTGACCAGGTCAGCCAGCCATTGCCCGGCGAAATCCGCCTGCAATGGTGGACCGACATGCTCTCGGGCCATGTCCACGGCAGCGCCGAAGGCAATCCAGTGGCGGCTGAACTCCTGCGCGCGATCCGGGATTTCGAGCTGCCGGTCGAGCCGCTGTCGCTGCTGGCCGAGGAGCACCAGTTCGATCTCTACAACGATCCGATGCCGACCATGACGGCGCTCGAAGGCTATCTGGCTGCAACCTGCTCGTCGTTGTTCGCTCTCGCCGCACGCGTGATGGTGACGCCTTCATCCGAGGTCGAGCATCTCGCGCGTCACACCGGGCTTGCGCAGGGGATCGTGCAGACCATCGCGAACCTGCCGCGCGATGCCGCGCACCGGCAATTGTTCCTGCCGCAGCAACTCCTGGACAGCCACGCCTGCCGCGCGGAAGATGTCTTTGCCGGCAAGCAGAGTCCCCAGCTCGGCGCCGTGCTCGATCAGCTCATCGGGGAGGCACGCCAGCATCTGGCCACCGCTTCTTCGTTGCTGGCGCAAGTGCCGATATCGGTGCGGCCTGCGTTTCTCCCGCTGAGCCAGGTGCGGACCGATCTCAAGCGCCTGTCGCAGCCTGGACGCGATCCCTTCACGCCGCAGCCGTCGTCGCGCCTGCGGACGCTGTGGACGCTGTGGCGTGCGTCGCGGTCGCGGGAATTTACCAAGTAGAATCTGGCTTATCGCCTCGACCGGCCAAATGCTCTATGCTGTCCTATGGCTGAGTTGTCCCAAAGCGCGTCGTCCGATCTCAGCGACTTGCCGGTTGCGCCGGCCGACATCCATGGCGCCGCCGAGACCATACGCGGAGCCGTCGTCGAGACGCCCTGCAGCTACAGCCGCACGCTCAGCAACATCTGCGGCTGCGAAATCTGGCTCAAATTCGAGAACCTCCAGTTCACCTCCTCGTTCAAGGAGCGGGGCGCGCTCAACCGGCTCACGGCGCTGACGCCGGAGGAGCGCAAGCGCGGCGTGATCGCCATGTCGGCGGGAAACCATGCGCAGGGCGTCGCCTATCACGCCAAGCGGCTCGGCATTCCCGCCACCATCGTCATGCCCGTGGGAACGCCGATGGTGAAGATCGAGAACACCAGGCACCACGGCGCCGAGGTGGTGGTTACGGGCACGACGCTGGAAGAGGCTGCTGCATTCGCGCGCGCCCATGGCGAAGCCCGCGGCATGATCTTCCTCCATCCCTATGACGATCCGCTCGTTATCGCGGGACAGGGGACCGTCGGGCTCGAGATGCTCAAGGCCGTTCCCGAACTGGATACGCTGGTCGTCCCGATCGGCGGCGGCGGCCTGATCAGCGGCATTTCGATTGCCGCGAAGTCGTTGAAGCCGTCATTGCGGATTCTCGGCGTTGAGGCCTGGCTCTATCCCTCGATGTACAACGCCATCCATGGCGGCAATCTGCCGGCGCGCGGCGATACGCTGGCCGAGGGCATTGCGGTCAAATCACCCGGCAAGATCACCGCCGAGATCGTGCGCCGTCTTGTCGACGACATCGCGCTGGTGAACGAGGCCGAGCTCGAGCGAGCGGTAGCGACCCTGATCTCGATCGAGAAGACGGTCGTCGAGGGCGCCGGCGCCGCCGGCCTCGCGGCGATCATGTCCGATCCGCCGCGCTTCGCCGGAGAGAAGGTCGGGCTGGTCCTGAGCGGAGGAAATATCGATACGCGGCTGATCGCCTCCGTCCTGACCCGCGAGCTCGCGCGCGAGGGACGGCTGACGCAATTGTCGCTGGATATTCCCGATCGCCCGGGTCAGTTGGCTGCGGTCGCTGCGCTGCTGGCGGAAGCCGGCGCCAACATCATCGAGGTCTCGCATCAGCGCACCTTCTCCGATCTGCCGGCCAAGGCGACGTTGCTGCAACTCGTCATCGAAACCCGCGACAGCACGCATCTCGACGAGGTGATGGCCATGCTCGCGGCATCCGGGTTGAGCGCACGCTGCACGTGAGGCGCTGCGCTGAAGAGTTCTGCCAGATCGTTGTCGCGTTGTGCGCTCTTTCCCTCGCTAGCGCGGCGCCAAACCCGCGAGGTGACTGATCAGCCGGTCGACCTCTGCTTCCGTGTTGTAATAATGCGGGGACGCGCGCACGACCGGCGGTAGCGAGCGGAGCTCGGCGTCGATGCGGGTGCTCGACGGATGCGATGCGCCGATCGTGATGCCCTCGGCCGCGGCACTGCTGACGATCGCGCCGGCCTCATATCCCTTCACCGTGAAGCTGACGATGGCACCGGGCGTTCGGCCGAGGTCGCGAATAGTGACGCCGCGAACGGAGGCGAGGCCGCTCCGAAGGCGGTCCGCGAGCATGCGGCAACGCTGTTCGATCGCGCCGAGGCCGATCCCGAGGGCATAGTCGACGGCCACGCCCAGCCCCAGCCGGGCCGCATAATTGTTCTCCCAGGTCTCGAAACGGCGCGCGTCGTCGCGGAGCAGATATTCGTCGCGCGAGACCCAGGGGGCGGCGAAGTGGTCGATCATCGGCGGTTCGAGCTGCTGCAGGATCTCCCGGCGCACGTAGAGAAAGCCGGTGCCGCGCGGGCCGCGCAGGAACTTGCGCCCCGTTGCGGACAGCATGTCACAACCGATGGCTTCGACGTCGACCGCCATCTGGCCGACCGCCTGGCAGGCATCCAGCAGATAGGGAATGCTGCGTGCGCGCGCGATTTTGCCGATGGCTGCCGCCGGATTGACGAGGCCGCCATTGGTAGGCACCCAGGTGATGGCGATGAGCTTCACGCGCTCGTCGACCATGCGTTCGAGCGCGCCGACATCGAGTTCGCCGCTGGCATCGCTCGGCACGACGACGATCGTCGCGCCCGTTCGCTTCGCGACCTGGAGAAAGGCGACATAGTTGGCGGCATATTCCGCTTCAGCCGTCAGGATGCGATCGCCCTCGCGAAATGCCAGTGCGTAGAACGCCATCTGCCAGGCGACGGTGGCGTTCTCCAAGAGGGCGATCTCGTCAGTTGCTGCATTGAGCAGCCGCGCGACCGAACCGTAGACCGCTTCGAGCCGATCGGATTCCCGATCGGCGGCGGCATAGCCTCCGATCTCGCTCTCCAGATCGATATGCCGCTTCATCGCCGAGACGACCGATGCCGGCATGAGAGCCGCGCCCGCATTATGAAGATAAGCGAGACGTTGTGCCGCCGGCGTGTCGGCGCGGATGCGGTCGATGTCGATCAAGTGAGATCCTTTGCCATCGGGTTCCCTGAATTAGACAGAATGACGCACGCCAGCAAGATCGGGCACAGCTGGAGCGTGCCGAGCCGGCCGCCTATGCTGACCGAGAGCGCGATGTGGCTGGAACCGAAAGGACCCGCAATGGCCAAGAACACGATCTGTCTTTGGTACGACAAGGACGCCGAGGCGGCCGCCCGCTTCTATGCGCAGACATTTCCCGACAGTGCCGTGAGCGCCGTACATCGCGCGCCGAGCGATTACCCCTCAGGCAAGGCAGGCGACGTCCTCACCGTCGAATTCACCGTTGCCGGCGTCGCCTGTCTCGGCCTCAACGGCGGTCCCATTTTCACGCACAACGAGTCCTTCTCGTTCCAGATCGCGACCGATGACCAGGAGGAGACCGACCGTTACTGGAACGCCATCGTCGGCAATGGCGGGCAGGAGAGCGCGTGCGGCTGGTGCAAGGACAGATGGGGGATTTCCTGGCAGATCACGCCGCGCGTGCTGACGGAGGCACTCGCGGCCGGCGGCGCCGAGGCCAAGCGCGCATTCGAGGCCATGATGGGGATGACGAAGATCGACGTGGCCGGGATCGAAGCGGCGCGCCGGGGCTGAGATCGGCTTGCCTCAGATGCAGAGGCTGAGCAGCTTGATGTGGCAGCTGCTGGATTTGGGCTTGCTGGCCGGCGGAGCCTCGCGCTTCACCGCGACCAGCGGCTCCTTGTCCTTCTTGCCCTTCTTCGGCTCGTAGTCGCCTGCGATTACCATGGCCCAGTAGGTCCGCTTGCCGCTGGCGTTCCTGGCGCTCGCGATCCCGACGCGGGAGGCGTTGTGCAGCAACAGGTTCTTGCGGTGCCCGGAGGAGTCGATCCACTGGCCGAGCGTCTTTTCGAAATTGTCGTAGCCGTAGGCGATGTTCTCCGCGGCGCGTCCCGCTCCGGCGGGCGCGATGCGGCGGTTGAACGGTCCGAGGGCGTCGTGACTGAGATCATCTTTTGCCGCCATCGCGCGCGCCTGGTCCATGGCGATCCGGTCCAGCGTCGCATCGCGGGTGACGCGGACTTCACCGTGCTGGAGGCGGAAGCTGGAGATCAATTCGGCCGGGGAGGCGGCCATGGCGGGCGCGCCTGCCAGCAGCAGGAGGCCGGCGATCATTCCGCCAATCGCACGACGCCTCATAGTCTCCCGAGTCCCCATAGCCCCGCCAAGACCTCCGCCAGGTCCGAATGATCCCGCTGCTTCTCCATCGCCAATGTGGACGCTTCAAGGCACCGGCGGGATTAGCTGGTCGGAAGGTCCGCCTCGAAATTGAAGCGGTCGCGCAGATTCTTGCGCTGCTCCAATATGTCTCTCAGAAAGGCGCGGTCCTGATCGTTCTTCATCATCGGCTCGATCAGGTCGAGCTGGTTCATGGCGACCAGTTGCAGGATCTCAGTGCGCGGCTTGCCGCTCGTGTCGCGCGGCAGCGCGTGGACGACTTGAATGTGCTCCGGCGGCTTTGGTCCCTTCGCCGCGGTGAGCTCGCTGCGAAGCTGGCCCTCGAGCGCGACCTGATCGGCCTCGACGAAGGCGTAGAGCCCGACGCCGGAGCGGCGGTCGGCGAACGCGACGATGGCAGTGTCGCGCACGGCCGGATTCTTGCGGATCAACTCGGCCAGTACCGGCGCATCATTGACGAGCCGACGGCCTCCGCCCTCGCGATCGGTGAAGTTGAACAGGCCGCGCGTGATGGCGCGGTAGACCTTCTTGCCGGTGGCGAGCCACAGGCGCGCGGCGAACGATTTCTTCGCGAGGATCTTCCGTTCCCGCGGCGTCAGTGCCTCGGGGGCATAGGTACGCTTGTGCTTGAGCAGATGCCGGAGGTCCTCATAGGCGAGGATGCGGTAGAGCCTGCCGCGGCCCCTGAAACAGGCGGCGAGCTGGAAGTCAGTGACATAGGCGCGCCCGTCGCGGCCGACCAGCCAGTTCTGCTCCTTGGCGAGATCGTTGTGGCAGATGCCGGCGCGGCGCAGCCGGCGCAGCATGGCCTTGGCCGATTGGAAATAGGCGAGGTCTCCATGCGGCTTCGCCAGATGCAGCGCGACGCCGTCCACGAAGCCTCGGACCAGGGCGCGGCGGCCGGCCCATAGCAGCTCGGGGCCGACATTCAGTCCCTTCGCTAGCGCCAGCGCGTGCTTCTCGCGGGCGAACAGATGATGAGCCAGCAGGAACGACCACCATGGCACTTCGTCGAGCCGGCGCAGCACCGCGTCGACCTCGCCGCCGTCGCCACGGAAGCGACCGCGTTCGACGTTCGAGAACACGTCGCGCTTGAGCAGCACGCCGTCGGTCCAGCGCGCCGAAAGCTCCGCGGCGTCTTCCCTGGGTAAATTCATCGAAGACTCACGCGGCGGCGGCAATGCGCAGGTGATCGGCGATCCAGCGATCGAGATCGGCGAGCGCCCGCGCGCTCATCGCCTGCTTCTTGGCCACCGTCTTCTCGTTGCCGCGCAGCCGTGTGCCGTCGGGCTTCTTCGTCGGCGCGGTTGCGAGCGGCGGGAACAGGCCGAAATTGACGTTCATCGGCTGAAACGAGCGCGTGCCCGGTTCGATGGTCTCGATATGACCACCGGTGATGTGCCCGAGCAGCGATCCCAGCGCCGTGGTGCCCGGCGGGTTGGCCAGCGTTTCTCCGCGCGCATCCGCAGCCGCGTAGAGGCCTGCGATCAGGCCGACGCTGGCGGACTCCACATAGCCTTCGCAGCCCGTCATCTGGCCGGCAAAACGCAGCCGCGGCTGGGCGCGCAGGCGCAACTGGCCGTCGAGCAGCTTCGGTGAATTTAGGAAGGTGTTGCGATGCAGGCCGCCGAGGCGGGCGAACTCGGCCTTCTCCAAGCCCGGAATGGTGCGGAAGATGCGCTGCTGCTCGCCGTATTTCAGTTTCGTCTGGAAGCCGACGACGTTGTAGAGCGTGCCGAGCTTGTTGTCCTGCCGCAGCTGCACGATGGCATAAGACTTGGTCGCGGGATCGTGCGGATTGGTGAGGCCGACGGGTTTCATCGGGCCGTGGCGCAGCGTCTCGGGGCCGCGCTCCGCCATCACTTCGATCGGCAGGCAGCCGTCGAAATATGGCGTGTTGGTCTCCCACTCCTTGAACTCGGTCTTCTCGCCGGCGATGAGCGCGGCCACGAAACCCTCATACTGCTCCTTCGTCATCGGGCAGTTGATGTAATCGGCGCCGTTGCCGCCGGGGCCGACCTTGTCGTAGCGCGACTGGAACCAGGCCACCGACATGTCGATGGAGTCGCGATGGACGATCGGCGCGATCGCGTCGAAGAACGCGAGTGCGCTTTCATCGGTCAGTTCACGAATGGCATCAGCGAGCGGAGCGGAGGTGAGGGGGCCGGTCGCAACGATGACGTTGCCCCATTCAGCCGGCGGCAGACCCGCGATCTCGCCGCGCGACAGCTCGATTAGGGGGTGGTCGTTGAGCGCCTTGGTGACGGCGGCGGAGAAGCCGTCACGGTCGACGGCCAGTGCGCCACCGGCGGGCACCTGGTTCGCATCGGCCGCGTGCATGATCAATGAACCGAGTCGCCGCATCTCGGCGTGCAGCAGTCCGACGGCGTTGTTGGCGGCATCGTCCGAGCGGAACGAATTGGAACAGACGAGCTCGGCAAGCCCGTCGGTACGGTGCGCTTCGGTCATGCGGGTCGGCCGCATCTCGTGCAGCACGACGGGGACGCCGGATTTGGCGACCTGCCAGGCAGCCTCGGAGCCGGCAAGGCCTGCGCCGATGACGTGCACGGTGTTGGATTGGGGTCCTGTCATGGGGCGGACAGGTAGCGCTTTTCGGCGATCAGTGGAATCGCCGAGATGGAGTTTTCTGCATCCACAAACGACAACGCCCGCACGAGGCGGGCGCTATCGTTTGGTCCGATGAGGGCTGAAACGATATCAGCCCTGGTACTGACCGGCGGCAACGCGCGGGATGTCCGAGCGATCAAGGCCGATGTCGGCCAGTTCGCGATCGCTGAGCTGGGACAGCTCGGCAACATTGCGCTGATAGTCCCGGAAAGCCTGGACCATACGGATGAACGAGAGCAGCATTGTAGTCTCCTGTAGTTCGATTCAGCTCTTGACCTGAGCGTCATCGTTGAAATGAATATAGATGAGCGTGTTGCAGTGCGGAAGTTCCGATGTTGCGATGCAGCTAAGCGATGAATGCATAGCACTGGTAAGGATTGATTAACCCGTTGGCGCCCCCGCCCAAGCAACAGGCGGCGAGAGGGCTGTCCGTCGATATAGCCCCGTGAAATCACGGGCTTAACGTCGCTCTTACGGGTTCCAGCTGTGCCAAAATATGTCGCGCCTTCATGACATTCAAGGCGATGGCCCAGCTTCTCAGCCCAAGTCCAATATGCGCGAATCGCATGCGAAGGGGGCCAAAGAAGTGATTATATGTTCATATCATAAGTGAATTACCGCCGAAGGCCTCGATTCAGTGGAATCTCCCCGCGGCGGCCGCGGCTGGTAGGATGGGCATCATGGCGCGTCAGTGTCGGTCCTGCGGCGCAACCCGGGCAGCTGATTACAAAACCGTAATGAAAATCAGAATTTCTGCATGCGGCTCTGCACGGCACGCAACATCACGCAATTCTCGCGGGGAATTTATTGCGGCAAGTTGCCGCGTCCGGAGGAAAGTCATGCTGCAGATTCCGGCAATGTCGCTGGGGCTGTGCCAAAAAGAAGGAAAGTAACATCATGACGAAGTTACTCGGGGTTATTGCCATTGCCGCCGTAGCTTTTGCCGTCGCGCCGGCCCAGGCCGCCAAGCACGCCATGGGCGGCTGCAGTTCCGCCAATCTGGAGCACACCGAAACGGCGATCGAGGCCATGCCCGATGGCGACGGCAAGATGGTCGCGCAAAAGGAAATCGCGGCTGCACAGGATTCGATGCTCAACGGCAAAATGGGTGCGTGCGGCATGCACCTGAACAAGGCGATGCACGCCACCATGGGTAAGTAAGCGCACCAAGAGAGGGCCGGTCGCCGGGCGATCGGCCCTATGCGTTTGTTTCAGGACTTTTCCTAGGGCGCGTGAGCAAGCTGGGTCGCGAAATAGGCGACCGTCTTGGCGTAGACCTCGCTCTTGTTCCACTGCTGAAGCACCGCGAAGTTCGGGCTGCCGGGCTGCCAATCCTTGCCACGCTGCCAGCCGTAGCCGGCCAGGTAGTTGGCCGTGGACGCGAGCACGTCCGGCGCGTTATGCAGCAGGTCGCGCTTGCCGTTGCCATCGAAGTCGACGGCATATTTCATCCACGACGAAGGCATGAACTGGGTCTGGCCGATCTCGCCGGCCCACGCGCCGCGCATTTCGGCGGGCGCGAGATCGCCGCGCTGGACGATCCGCAACGCATCCATCAACTCGCCGCGAAACTGTTCGGCGCGCCGGCAATCATAGGCAAGCGTCGCGAGCGACCGGATGGTCGCGAACTTGCCGGTATTGACGCCGAAGTCTGTCTCGAGGCCCCAGATCGCGACCAGCACCTCGCCCTGCACGCCGTAGGTCTGTTCGATGCGCGAGAGCACGGAGCCATATTGCTTCATCATGTTGGAGCCGCGCTGCATGCGCGGCGGCACCATGCGGCCGGAAAATTCCTCGAAGGTCTGGCTGAAGACCTTTTGCGATCGGTCGCGGTTGAGGACGCTCTGATCGAGCGTCACGCCGGCAAGCCCGGACGCAATGGCCTGCTGCGAAACGCCCTTGGCAGCGGCGTCGGTTTTGAAGTCCGCAAGCCAGGCGTCGAAATTGCCGGAGCCACAGGCTACGGCGGCGAGCGCGGGCTTGGCGGAAACGATTGAAACGGTGAGGAGGGCTGCGAGAGCAAGACGAGAAATCGTCGGGGTCATTCGGCTGAATTGAGTCCGTGAAGGGATATCGCCAACGGCAATTTCGGTTGTAACCGCGGCCAAAGCAAGGCGTATGACATGGATCGGGCCCCGCTCAAGTCAGGGCAGGGCCCGATGTCACGAGATCGTCAGGCGTCTGTCTTGCTCCGCCAGGGGAAGAGGTTGGCGGGGAAGTCGGCGGCCGGCTTGCGCGGACGGTGCGGCGGAGGCGGCACCGGCCGTGCGTTCGGATCGGATACGATCACCTTGCGATAGAGGTGCCAGGTGGCATGGCCGAGCAGGGGAAGCACCACGGCGAGACCCAGGAAGGCGGGAAGCGTTCCGAGTGCGAGCAGCACGGCGACGATCAGGCCCCAGGCCGCCATCGGCGCCGGGTTTCTGGCGACGACGCGAAGCGAGGTGACCATCGCATCGAGCGCGCCGGCATGGCGGTCGAGCATCAGCGGAAACGATACGGCGCTGATGCACAGCGCGGCCAGCGCGAACAGGAATCCCGTGCCGCAGCCGACCACGATCAGCCACCAGCCTTGCTCGGTCGTGAGCACCCGCCTCACGAAATCCGAAATGCCGCTCACGCCCTCGTAGCCGAAGGCGGCGACATAGATCGCCTGCGCCGTCGCGACCCAGGTGACGAACAGGGCGAACAGCAGCGTGCCGAGGCCGAGCATCGCACCGAACGAGGGTGAGCGCAGCACCTCCATGGCATCCCACGCGCTTGCCTCTTCACCGCGTTCGCGCCGGCTGCTGAGCTCGTAAAGTCCGAGGGCCGCGAACGGGCCGATCAGGGCGAAGCCGGCGGCCAGTGGAAACAGCAACGGGAGCACGGAGTAGCCCATCGCCGCGCGGGCCAGCACGAGCCCCAGCACTGGATAGATCACGCAGAGGATGATGGCGTGGCTCGGAACGGCCTTGAAATCCTCCCAGCCGCGCTTGAGCGCGTCATGGAGATCGGAGAGTTGGATGGTTCGAATGACAGGTCCAGCCGTGTCGGCGGGCTGGGCCATCGTCGGGACATTGCCCTGAAGTGTGGCCATGGTCGCTAGCTCCCTTGCCGTGCGGCCGGGCCTGGCGCCGAACAAACGGCGCGCAAGCGGCCGCTTTTCCTTGGATGATCGCGATCCCGACCAGACGCGAATTCCGGACGGCATCGCGAGCTGCACGCAAACGCTACTCCCAATTCCGAGTCCTGTCCCTCACGCTTGGGTGAGATTCGATGTCGCAGTGCAACCTCGAAGGTGTCATTCGGCCGTCATTTCGCCGTAGATAAGCTGATGCTGACTGGTGGTCTGCGGAACTCCGCGGGCGCAACGCAGAAACTTCGTCTATAAGTGCCCACTCGAGGCCCTTCCAACGGATCCTTTTCGGGGAACATAAATGAGCATTTTCGGAAAAATCATGAGCGCGATCTTCGGCGGCCAGCCTGCTGCTGCTGCGCCCGCCGGCAGCGCACCGTCGTCGGCAGGCGCGCCCTCGGCCGGCGCGCCCGCGGGTGCGGCGCCG
>NZ_JASGFS010000087.1:0-22400 GCF_047605465.1 Bradyrhizobium sp.
CCGAACTTCGGCCGCAAGTCGCTGAACGAAATCAAGGAAGTGCTGGCCCAGATGGGTCTGCACCTCGGCATGGAAGTGCCGGGCTGGCCGCCGGAGAACATCGACGAGCTCGCCAAGCGCTTCGAGGACCACTACTGAGTTTGGCGAACGGGGAGTGTCGACCAGCGAACGACAATTCGCTGCTCGCCATTCGCCAGGCGCTATCCGGGCGAACGCAGGCAGCCCACCTGAGCAACATGTCCGACGGACCGTCGCGGCAGTTTTGAAGTAAGGATACGACACATGCGTCACGGCAAGGTTCATCGGAAGCTCAACCGCACGGCCGAACACCGCAGGGCGATGTTCGCCAACATGGCGGCCGCTCTGATCAAGCACGAGCAGATCGTCACCACGCTGCCGAAGGCCAAGGAGCTCCGCCCGATCGTCGAGAAGCTCGTCACCCTCGGCAAGAAGGGCGGGCTGTCCATGCGCCGCCAGGCGATCTCCGAGATGCGCGACAAGGACCAGGTCAAGAAGCTCTTCGACACGCTGGCGCCCCGCTACAAGGACCGTCAGGGCGGCTACACCCGCATCATCAAGGCGGGCTTCCGCTACGGCGACAACGCGCCGATGGCCGTGATCGAGTTCGTCGATCGCGACGTCGATGCCAAGGGCCAGGACTCCGGTCCGGTGCAGGAAAAGGAAGCCGACGCGGCGTAAGCCGGCCGGTACTGAATTCGAGAAAGCGGCGCCCCTGGGCGCCGCTTTTTTGCATGGCGCGGCGATGTCTCACGCCGCGCACGATCGTCTTGGTGAACGCGAATCCGGCCGGGGGCTCGATGCGGATTGTGTTTGGGGTCGTGCTGACGTTGCTGATGTCGCCGGTCGCCGGCGAGACGCTGGTCGAGCGCGGCGCCTATCTCGCCAACAGCGTGATGGTCTGCCACAACTGCCACACGCCGCGCGGCCCGCAGGGCCTCGATCTGTCGCGCGCGCTCTCGGGCGGACAGACCTTCGACGAGCCGGCCTTCAAGGTCACGGGCTCAAACATCACACCGGACAAGGACACCGGCATCGGCAACTGGAGCGATGCCGCGCTCAAGCGGTTCCTCGTCAGCGGGATCAAGCCGGACGGGACCGAGGCCGCTGCGATCATGCCGACCGCGTTCTACACGGTGCTCACCGCGCGCGATCTCGATGCGCTCGTGGCCTACCTCCGTTCAGTGCCGCCGGTGCGTCACGACGTGCCGGCGCCCGAATACCGGATCGCGCTGAAGCCGGAGACGCCGACCTATGCCGGCAAGCAGGCGAGCGAGCAGGAGCTGACCGACAGGCTCGCGCGCGGCCGCTACCTCCTGACCATCTCGCATTGCCTGGAATGTCACACCCCGGAAGGCCCATCCGTCGTGCACGATTTCGCCGGCGCGAGCGGCAAGGGCGGCCGCACCTTCAGCGGGCCCTGGGGCCAGTCCGTCTCCCCCAACATCACGTCGGATCCTGCTTCGGGCCTCGGCCAGTGGAGCGATGACGAGATCAAGCGCGCGATCACGCAAGGCGTCGCCCGCGACGGACGCAAGCTCAAGCCGCCGATGGCTTACGCCGCCTACGCCACCATGACGCCGCAGGACCTCGACGCCATCGTCGCCTTTGTCCGGACATTGCCGCCGCAGTGAGTCCTCACGCGTCGGTGAGGGACGATTGAAGCTGCGCGTGCAGCGCACGATATTTCCATCTGCATCAATGGAGATGACGCATGAAGATCGACCTTTCCGGAAAGACTGCCCTTGTGACCGGCTCCACTGCCGGTATCGGCCATGCCATCGCGAAAGGGCTCGCGGGTTCGGGCGCGAGCGTCGTGATCAACGGGCGCGGTCAGGACAAGGTCGATGCGGCCGTCCGCAAGCTCGAAGGCAGCGGGGCCAAGGTGCGCGGCATCGCCGCCGACGTCTCGACCGCCGCGGGCTGCAAGGCGCTCGTCTCCGCACTGCCCGACGTCGACATCCTCATCAACAATGCCGGAATCTTCGAGCCAAAGGATTTCTTCGACATTCCCGACGAGGACTGGAGCCGCCTCTTCGAGGTCAACGTGCTGAGCGGGGTGCGGCTCTCGCGCGCCTATCTCAAGGGCATGCTCAAGCGCAATTGGGGCCGCGTCGTCTTCATCTCCTCGGAATCCGCGCTCAACATCCCCGTCGAGATGATCCATTACGGCATGAGCAAGACGGCGCAGCTCTCGGTCGCACGTGGCCTCGCGCAGCTCACTCGCGGCACCGGCGTCACCGTCAATTCCGTGCTGCCGGGGCCGACCATGTCGGAAGGCGTCGAGACCTTCGTGAAGGATCTCGCCAAGCAGAACGGCCAGTCGGTCGACGAAGCCGCGGCCAATTTCGTCAAGCAGCACCGGCCGAGTTCGTTGATCCAGCGCTTCGCCAGCGTCGACGAGATCGCCAACATGGTGGTCTATGTTGCCTCGAAGGAAGCGTCGGCGACCAATGGTGCGGCCCTGCGGGCCGAGGGCGGCATCGTCAACACCATTGCCTAAGGCAGCCTCCGGAGAGGTGCTCAACACGAAAGGTCCGCGCATGCCGGCCTATGTGATCTCGGAGGTCGAGGTGCGCGACGCCGGCGCGATGGAAGGCTATCGCGCGCTCGCATCCGAGACGATCGCGCAATATGGCGGCCGCTATCTCGCCCGCGGCGGGGCGGTCGAGCTGGTGGAGGGCGGCCCGCCGCCCAGGACCGTCATCATCGTGGAGTTTCCGTCGCTGGCCCGGGCGCGGGAATGGTACGGTTCGGCCGAATATGCCGCCGCGCTCGAATTGCGCCAGACGGCACTGGAGCGGCGGCTGCTGTTCGTGGAGGGAGCGGTTCCAGCCTAGCTGGTCTGCCGGCTCGCCTCTTCAATTCGCGGCGTGACCGGATAGAACATCGGCTTCATGCCCTGGCCCCTGTCGACCCGTCACCAACGTCTGTTCAGACTGACATCCGCGCGATGGCAGCGGCGGGCGATCTTCCTGCTCGGCGGCATCGGGGTCGGCGCCGCGGCGGTGGCCCTGGCGCAGCTCGCCGATCTCGCCCAACACGCCTTCGCGCTGCTGCTGGCCAGGTCGCGCTATGCCGTGCTGGCGGTGACGCCGCTGGGCTTCATGCTGTCGGCCTATCTGACGATCCGGCTGTTCCCCAACGCGCAGGGCAGCGGCATTCCGCAGGCGATCGCCGCGCGGCATCTGACCGGCCAGGCGGCGCGCGAGAGCCTGGTTTCGATCCGTATCGCGATCGGAAAGGTGATCCTCACCTTGTTCGGCCTCCTGTGTGGCGCCTCGGTGGGGCGGGAAGGGCCCACCGTTCAGGTCGGCGCCTCCATCATGTTCGCGCTCGGCCGATTCTCGCCGCGCCGCCAGCCCGGATTGATCCTGGCCGGCGCCGCCGCCGGCGTGGCGGCCGCCTTCAACACGCCGCTGGCGGGGATCGTGTTCGGCATCGAGGAGATGAGCCGTGCATTCGAGACCCGGACGTCGAGCCTGATCATCGCCGCCGTCATCGCGGCCGGCCTGACCTCGCTCGCATTGGCCGGCAATTACGCATATTTCGGCAGCAGCGCGATGTCGCTTGCGCGTGGTGCCGACTGGCTGGCCGTTCCGCTCTGCGGCGTGGCGGGCGGGCTGGCAGGCGGCCTGTTCAGCCGCGTCGTCATCGCGATGGCGCGCGGCTTCGGCAATCCGCTGGGACGCGCGATCAAGGAGCATCCGCTCTGGTTCGCATTCGCGTGCGGGCTGGCCGTTGCGATCTGCGGTCTCGCCTCCGGCGACATGGTCTACGGCACGGGCTACGAGCAGGTGAAGACGGCGCTCGAGCACGGCTCGCCGCTGCCTCCCGACTTCGGAATCCTCAAGCTGCTCGCCACGACCTTTGCCGCGATCAGCGGCATACCCGGAGGCATTTTCGCGCCGTCGCTCGCCGTCGGCGCAGGCATCGGCAGCAACATCGCCTCGCTGTTTCACGATGTGCCGCTCGGCGCGATCATGCTGCTCGGCATGGTCTCCTATTTTGCAGGCGTCGTGCAGGCGCCGATCACCGCCTTCGTGATCGTCACCGAAATGACTGACAATCACGGCATGGTCGTGCCGTTGATGGCCGCCGCGCTGATCGCGCATGCGACCTCGCGTGTGATTTGCGAGGAGGGCATCTATCACGCCCTCGCCAAAGGCTTCGTCGAACGTCAGGCCGCGGCGCATGCAACACCTCAGCCATCGCTGCCTCCATCGCCCTGATGGATGGTGGGAACGGATCGGCCCGTGGGAACCGGCGCTGCGTGCGGGCGAGCGTCGTGGTAAGGCTGCGGGATCGCGAGTGAGGATTTGAGACATGAGCCGCTTCTGGAGCGACCTGACGCATGGACTGAAGCCTTATGTGCCGGGCGAACAGCCCCGCATCGCGGATCTGGTCAAGCTCAACACGAACGAAAATCCGCTCGGACCGTCCCCGCGCGCGATGGCGGCGATCTGCAACGAGGCGAACGATGCGCTGCGCCTGTACCCTGACCCGCAGGCGACCGCGTTGCGGGCCGCGTTGGCGAGCTACCACGAGGTGCGCCCCGAGCAGGTGTTCGTCGGCAATGGCTCCGACGAAGTGCTGGCGCACGCGTTTGCCGCGCTGCTGAAGCACGACGCGCCGTTGCTCTTCCCCGATATCACCTACAGTTTCTACCCTGTCTATTGCCGCCTGTTCGGGATCGCCTACGAGACGGTGCCGCTGGATCAGGCGATGCAAATCCGCGTTGCCGATTATCGGCGGCCGGCCGGCGCGGTGATCATTCCGAACCCGAACGCCCCGACGGGGATCGCGCTGTCACGGGCCGAGGTCGCAACGCTGCTCGAGGATCATGCGGACGCTCCGGTGGTGATCGACGAGGCCTATGTCGATTTCGGCGCCGAAACCGCGATCCCGCTGGTTGCGTCGCACCGCAATCTCCTGGTCGTCCAGACCATGTCGAAGTCCCGCGCGCTCGCCGGGCTGCGCGTCGGCTACGCGATCGGCGATGCCGACCTGATCGAGGCGCTCACCCGCGTCAAGGACAGCTTCAACTCCTATCCGCTCGGCCGGCCTGCCCAGGCCGGCGCGATCGCTTCGCTGGAAGATGAAGCCTATTTTCAGCAGGGACGGACCCGCGTGATCGAAGGTCGCGAGCGGCTCGATCGCGGCTTGAAGCGGCTCGGCTTCGACGTGCTGCCGTCCGCGGCCAACTTCGTCTTCGCGCGACATCCGGCGCATGAGGGCGCGGTGCTGGCGAGCGCTCTCCGTGAGCGGGCCGTGATCGTTCGTCACTTTTCGACGCCGCGCATTTCGGACTATCTGCGGATCACCGTCGGCACGGACGAGCAGATCGACAGGTTGTTGCTTGCCCTGTCGGAGATCCTGGGGAAGGCGGCGGCGGACGGCACGGGCCCCCACCGCCGCTAGGATCGGCGCTTCCTACCAACCCTCCAGCACGATCTTGCCGCGCGACTTGCCGCTTTCGAGCAGCGCATGCGCGCGCTTGAGATTGGCGGCGTTGATCGTGCCGAAGGTCTGATCGAGCGTGGTGCGCAGCACGCCCTTGTCAATGAGGTCGGCTACGTCGTTGAGCAGATGATGCTGTGCGATCATGTCCGGCGTCTGGAACGAGGACCGCGTGAACATCGATTCCCAGTGTACCGAGATCGCCTTGCCCTTGAACACGCTCATGGTGAATTCCGGGGGATCGTCGATCAGGCCGAAGCGGCCCTGCGGCGCCATGAGGTCCGCAATCGCCTTGTAGTGCTGATCGGTGAAAGTGAGGCTCGCCACCAGTGCGACCGGCGGCAGCTTCAGCTTCTCGATCTGCTCCTTCATCGGCTTGCCGTGGTCGATCACCGCGTGAGCGCCGAGATCGAGACACCATTTCTGCGATTCCGGTCGCGTCGCGGTCGCGAGCACCGTCAGCCCGGTCAGGCGCCGCGCGAGCTGGATCAGGATCGAGCCGACGCCGCCGGCTCCGCCCGTGATCAGCAGCGTGCGCGGATCGATGCTCTTGCCGGGCACCGCACCGAGGCGATCGAACAACAACTCCCATGCAGTGATCGAGGTGAGGGGCAGGGCGGCGGCCTGCGCGAACGACAGGCTCTTCGGCTTGTTGCCGACGATGCGTTCGTCGACGAGGTGGAATTCGGAGTTGGTGCCCTGGCGCAGGATCGAGCCCGCGTAGAACACCTCGTCGCCGGGTTTGAACAGCGTGACCTCGGGGCCGACCGCGTCGACCACGCCGGCCGCGTCATAGCCGAGGATCTTGGTTTCCCCTTCCGGCGGGGCGGCGCGTTTGCGAACCTTGTAATCGACCGGATTGGCCGAAATCGCCTTCACCGCGACGCGAATGTCCCGCGCCTTGGGCTCGGGCTTCGCAGCCTCGAAATCGATCAGGGCCTGCGCTTCCTCGATCGGGAGCGATGTCTTGTAGCCGACGGCCTTCATGCCTTGGGTCTCCATCAGATGGCGTGATACCTGCCCCTACCTGTCGCTCTGGCTCCCATTTGGCAAGTACTGTAAATTGGGGGATATAGTCCCTGTTTGGATACTATTGGGGAAATACGCATGAAGCGCCGCAATTTCGCCCGTCGTCCCGGCTGCTCGGTCGAAGCGACGCTCGACCTGATCGATGGCAAGTGGAAGGGCGTGATCCTGTACCACCTCCAGAGCGGCACCCAGCGCTTCGGTGAACTGCGCCGCCTGATGCCGGGCATCACCCAACGCATGCTGACCAAGCAGCTTCGCGCGCTGGAGGAAGACAAGCTCATCATCCGCAAGGTCTATGCGGAGGTGCCGCCGCGCGTCGAGTACTGCCTGTCCGAACTCGGCGAGAGCCTGCGGCCGGTGATTGACATTCTCAAGGCCTGGGGTGAGAGCCATCAGGAGCGGTTGTCCTGCGCCCCGGCTCCCGTCGAGGTGAAGAAGCCGAAGCGCGCGGCATAGATTGCACGGCATCGGTGCCGCATTCGCGCACGAGCTAGAACGCGAACTGCGTGCGCATCGCGACGGCGTCGAACTTTGAGCCGACATCGGCGGTCGAGATCGGCGAGGCCTGCTTCGATACCGTGCCATGCAGATAGTCGAGCATGAAACGGACGTTGCCGTTGACGTACCAGTTGAGCGCCAGCGTGTAGACGGTCTGCCGTCCGCCGGCGATGCCGTTGGCGCTCGCGAGCTGGTTGTTCAGGTCGATCGTCGAGAACCGCCCGGCGATCTCCCACGCGCCCCAGCCGCCGCCGTCGAGCGAGAATGGATGCGCGGGCTTGACGCCGTTATAGGCCGCGTTAGCGGCGTTATAGGTGCGGCTCTCACCGGTCAGCACGTAGCCGGCCTGCGCATAGCCGCCCTGGAATTTCAGGCTGGGCGCGCCGACCAGCGGCACGCTTGTGTTCGCCGTGCGATCGACATTGTACCAGAAGTATTCGCCTTGCAGGATGAGTGGTCCGTAAGTGGCTGCCGCTTCGACGCTGTAGACCTGCGCGCCCGAGACATTGGCGATCGCGCCGGTGGACACCAGCGTCGTCGGATCCAGACGCAGCTCCGGACGATCGCTGAGCGTGACCGTCTGCGTGTTGGCGACGAGATTGCGCGGCGGCTGGATCAGCCATTGCGCGTCGGCGCCGATATGCACGGTGTAGTCCTTGCCGCTGATCGGATTGCCTGCGACGCGCGCCACAGCACCATATTGCTCGCTGGCGCCTGTCGTGGCCGATGCGGAGTGGACGGCGCCGGTCGATGGTCCCGTGACATAGCCGCCGATCCAGAGTGCGTCGTTGTACCAGCGCGTGCCGGCCGCCGAGCGGAAGTCGCCGGCGGCGATGTTGGTAGCGATGATACCCGGCGAGGCCCGCTCCATGAACATGATGTCGTTGGAACTGGTGGCTTCGTCGAGCGTGTAGGGCAGGTCCATGACGCCGCCCTCGATCGCCATCCGGCCGCCGAACGGCTTCAGGCCGGTGTAGCTGAGATAGGCATTCTCGAGGCCCGAGACGCCGCCGCCCGGCAGCGACCCGGTGGCTGCGCCGCCAAATCCGTCCGACGACCCGCCGAAATCGTAGACCAGCGCGAAATTCCAGTCGTTGAAGAACTTGCCGGCAAGGCCGATCCGCGCGCGGCGGACATTCTCGCCGCTGTCGAGCTTCTGCGGCACGGTCGCTGCCGTGTCGGGACGAAAATCGTAACCGCCGACGTCCCAGTGCAAGCGGCCGGTGATGGCGATGCAATTTGCAAGGTCGGCCGTGCAGATGGTCGGCCGGTTGTTCGGCATCGTCACCACGGCGCCGGAGACCGGCGCGGGGCTCTTGAGCGGCATTGTCGCATTGGCGTTGGCGACAACGGCCTTCGCCTCCGAGTGCGCCTCGGCCTTTGCCTCCGCCTTGGCCTCGGCCTTCGCGCCGGCTGCGGCGGCGGTGTTGGCCGCGGTCTGCTTCTGAAGCTTGTCGAGCTTCTGCTCGAGCATCTTCAATTGCTGCTTCAGGAGCGCGATCTCCTGATCGCTGTTGCTTGACGACTGTGCCTGGGCCTGGGAGGCCGCGAGCGCACCGGCGAGCCCAATCGCCGTGGCCGCAATTCTTGTCCTGCTCACGTCATCACTCCATCGGTTGGACGAACTCTCCCCACGTCGCGAGGCAAGCTTCCGAGAATGATCGACGACCGCCCGCGACGGCGCGCCGCGGCTGCCGGGTTCCCCTGACGGAAATTCGCGACAACCGAATCGGCCGGCTCCCAGAATGCTGGATGACGCATGTCATGCCAATCGGGAGCTTCGTGCAGGATCGTCGCAATGCGCGCGGGGATTGCAAGGCCGGCCAGCCGAAACGGGCCGAATATTGCCGTCCGGCGCCCTTCTATTGGCCGGCGAACGCGCCTATATTCCGGCGTCTTTTCCGAGAGGTAGGAATGTTTCGATCGATCCGTGCCGTCGTCATCACCGCATTGTGCATAGCATTTTCGGCCAGTCTCGAACCGGCCTCGGCGCAGGACCGCCGCGTCCCGTCCTCGCAGGCGGAGCTGCGCCTGTCCTATGCGCCGATCGTGCAGCGCGTGCAGCCGGCGGTCGTCAACGTCTATGCGGCCAAGGTGGTACAGAACCGCAATCCGCTGCTCGATGATCCGATCTTCCGCCGCTTCTTCGGCGTCCCCGGCCAGCAGCCCGAGCAGATGCAGCGCTCGCTCGGCTCCGGCGTCATCGTCGATGCATCCGGTCTCGTCGTCACCAACGTTCACGTCATCGAGGGGGCCGATCAGGTCAAGGTGTCGCTGTCGGACAAGCGCGAGTTCGAGGCCGACATCGTCCTGAAGGATCCCCGCAGCGATCTCGCCGTGCTGCGCCTGAAGGACACCAAGGAAAAGTTTCCGACTCTCGATTTCACCAACTCCGACGAGTTGATGGTCGGCGACGTCGTCCTCGCGATCGGCAATCCCTTCGGCGTCGGCCAGACCGTGACGCACGGCATCATCTCGGCGTTGGCGCGCACGCAGGTCGGCATCACCGACTACCAGTTCTTCATCCAGACCGACGCGGCTATCAACCCCGGCAATTCCGGCGGCGCGCTGGTCGACATCAACGGCAAGCTCGCCGGCATCAACACGGCGATCTATTCGCGCTCCGGCGGGTCGCAGGGCATCGGCTTCGCGATTCCCGCCAACATGGTGCGCGTCGTCGTCGCCTCCGCCAAGAGCGGCGGCAAGGCGGTGAAGCGGCCGTGGCTCGGCGCGCGGCTCCAGGCGGTGACGCCTGACATCGCCGAAAGCCTCGGCCTGCGTCTGCCTTCCGGCGCGCTGGTCGCGAGCGTGGTCCCGAACGGACCGGCGGCCAAGGCCGGCCTGAAATCCTCCGACCTGATCGTCGCGATCGACGGGCAGACCGTCGATGATCCCAACGCCTTCGACTATCGCTTCGCCACGCGTCCGCTCGGCGGCACGGCGCAGATCGACGTGCAGCGCAGCGGCAAGCCGGTCAAGTTGACGGTGGCGCTGGAGACCGCGCCCGACACCGGCCGCGACGAGATCGTCGTGACCGGGCGCTCGCCGTTCCAGGGCGCGAAGGTGTCGAGCATCACGCCGGCGGTCGCGGACGAGCTGCATCTCGATGCCGACACCGAGGGTGTCGTGATCACCGATATCGGCAACGACACCACGGCTGCCAGCGTCGGCTTCCAGAAGGGTGACATCATCCTCGCGGTGAACAACCAGAAGATCGGCAAGACCGGCGACCTGGAAAAGGCGGCGGCCGAGCGTCAGCGGCTCTGGCGCATCGTGCTGGTGCGCGGCGGCCAACAGATCAACGTCACGCTGGGCGGATGAGCTCGAAAAGACCACTGGAGACGCCAACTCTCTTTGCCGCGGCGGGGCTCGATCACGATGCCCCGCGTCCGTTGCCGGATCGCCTGCGTCCGCGCGCGCTGTCCGAGGTCGTGGGCCAGGACCACATTCTCGGGCCCGATGGTGCGCTGACGCGCATGCTGGAGACGCGCACGCTCGGTTCGCTGGTGTTCTGGGGGCCTCCCGGCACCGGCAAGACCACCGTGGCGCGGCTGCTCGCTGATGCGACCGACTTGCATTTCGAACAGATCTCGGCGGTGTTCTCCGGCGTCGCCGACCTGAAGAAGGCCTTCGACGCCGCACGTGCCCGCCGCGAGATGGGCAAGGGCACGCTGCTGTTCGTCGACGAGGTGCACCGCTTCAACCGCGCGCAGCAGGATTCGTTTCTGCCCGTGATGGAGGACGGCACCGTGGTGATGGTCGGCGCCACCACCGAGAACCCATCCTTCGAGCTCAACGCGGCGTTGCTCTCGCGCGCCCGCGTGCTGGTGTTCCAGTCGCTCGATGCGGCGGCGATCGAGAAGCTGTTCGCGCATGCCGAAGAGGTCGAGGACCGGAAACTGCCGCTCGATGCCGAGGCGCGCGCGGTGCTGGTGCGCATGGCCGACGGTGACGGCCGGGCGTCCCTGACGCTCGCCGAGGAAGTCTGGCGCGCCGCACGCAAGGACGAGGTTTTCGACGCCGCGCAGTTGCAGGAGATCCTGCAGCGCCGCGCGCCGATCTACGACAAGTCGGCCGACGGCCATTACAACCTGATCTCGGCGCTGCATAAATCTGTGCGCGGCTCCGATCCCGATGCCGCGCTCTATTATCTGGCGCGCATGCTGGATGCCGGCGAGGATCCGCTGTTCCTCGCGCGCCGGGTGGTGCGCATGGCGGTGGAAGATATCGGGCTTGCCGATCCGCAGGCGCTCGTCATCGCCAATGCGGCGAAGGACGCCTTCGATTTCCTCGGGCATCCCGAGGGCGAACTCGCCATCGCGCAGGCGGTCGTCTATCTGGCCACCGCGCCGAAATCGAACGCTGTCTACAAGGCCTTCGGCGCGGCGATGCAGGCTGCGAAGCAGGGCGGCTCGCTGCTGCCGCCGAAGCACATCCTCAATTCCCCGACCAAGCTGATGAAGTCGGAGGGCTATGGCGCAGCCTACGAATACGACCACGATGCCCCCGACGCCTTCTCCGGCCAGGACTATTTCCCGGAAGCCCTCGGCCGGCAGACGTTCTACGACCCGCCCGAGCGCGGCTTCGAACGCGAGATCAGGAAGCGGCTGGACTATTGGGCGAAGCTGCGCAAGGAGCGCGGCGGTTCGCGCTAGAAGCGGCCATTTCGCCGTGACGGCAGGCCACTTTTAGGCTAGGCAGTCAATCATGAGCCGCCGCATCAAGAGAATGAACCCAAAGCCCCGTTCGCGTGACGAGCGCAAGGAAGCACGTCCGTTCAAGGCGCGCAGCGCGCCGAAGGCGGGGCCGCGCCCAGACGGCAAGCCGGGCGCGAAGCCGCCTCGCAATGCCGGCGAACGCACCGAGCGGCGTACGGCCGAACCGGCTCCGGCCAAGTTCGTCGAGGCCAAGCCCGTCGAGGCGCTGCTGCCGACCAAGGTGCAGACCGTCACCGTGACGGCCGACGAGAACAACATGCGCGTCGACCGCTTCCTGGAGGCGCGTTTTCCCGGCCTGTCGTTCTCCCACATCCAGCGCGTCGTCCGCAAAGGCGAGCTGCGCGTCGACGGCAAGCGTGTCGACAGCAAGGATCGGCTGGAAGAAGGCCAGAGCGTCCGGATTCCCCCGCTGAAGCTCGATGCGCCGAAGGTGCCCGGCGCGCTCTCGGAAGCCGCGCAGAAGACGCTCGCGGCGCTGAAGGAGATGACGATCTACGAGGACGACGATGTTCTCGTGCTCAACAAGCCCGCCGGCCTTGCCGTGCAGGGCGGCTCGGGCATGACGCGGCATGTCGACCAGATGCTCGAGGTGATGCGCGATGCCAAGGGGCAGAAACCCCGTCTCGTGCACCGCATCGACAGGGAGACGTCGGGCTGCCTGCTGATCGCCAAGACGCGTTTCGCCGCCTCGCATTTGACCGGCGCGTTTCGCTCGCGCTCGGCGCGGAAAGTCTATTGGGCGCTGGTGCCGGGTCTGCCCAAGCCGAAACAGGGCCGTATCTCGACCTTCCTGGCCAAGGAGGAGAGCGAGGACGATACGATCATGCGCATCGCCCAGCATGGCGATGAGGGCGCAAGTCACGCGGTGACCTATTATGCGGTGGTCGAGACCGCCGGCAACAAGTTGACCTGGGTGTCGCTGAAGCCGGTGACGGGCCGCACCCACCAGCTTCGCGCCCACATGGAGCACATCGGCCATCCCATCGTCGGCGATCCCAAATATTTCAATATCGAGAACTGGCAGCTGCCGGGCGGCCTGCAGAACCGGCTGCATCTGCTGGCGCGCCGCATCGTGATTCCGCATCCGCGCGGTGGCGTGATCGATGCCACGGCGCCGCTGCCGCCGCACATGCAGCAGTCCTGGAACCTGCTCGGTCTGGATGCGTCCAGATTCGATCCGATCGAGAACGCCCCGGAGGAGTAGCGCTCAATCCATCGCGGCATCCGAGCCTCGTGATTGCGAGCGCCTCCATTGCGAGGAGCCGCTCGGTCCCGCCTTCGGGCGCGAATGACAGACACCGCGACGATGCTTTCGGAAGCCCGTTGCAGGTGCATTTGCGGATGGCTTCGCTGCGCTCGCAACGACGACGGGAAGCCGCGTGGGCTGCTTCCTGGAGTTGGGCAAGCGCCGAACCGCGTGCCGATGCCGGCAAGTTCCCTCATGCCGCCGCTCGCTTTATCAAGTGGCGGTCTTATTTTAAAAGCTTGGCATTCAGGGCCGGGACCGGAAACTCGAGATGCGCGAATTGTTCGACGAAGCGGCGGGCCAGGCCCCGCGTGATCCGCAGGAAGCGGCCCGTCAGGCCGCGCGCGTGCCGCTGCGCAAGCGCTTCTACAAGGAGGCCGGCGTGGCCGAGGCCGACGGAGGTTTCGCCATCACGCTGGACGGCAAGCCGATCCGCACGCCTTCCGGCCGCCAGGTGGTGATCCCCACGCGCCCGCTGGCCGATGCGGTCGCGTTGGAATGGGCGGCCCAGGGCGAGACGATCGACCCCGTGACCATGCCGCTGACGCGTCTGGCCAACAGCGTGGTCGAGGGCGTCGTCGACCGCGTCGACCTCGTCACCGACGATCTGGCGAAGTACTTCCAGTCCGATCTGCTGTTCTACAGGGCAGGCCATCCGGAGGCGCTGGTGGCGCGCGAGGCCGCGCATTGGGATCCCGTGCTGTTCTGGGCCGCGGAGACGCTGGGGGCGCATTTCATCCTGTCCGAAGGCATCATGCACGTGAAGCAGCCCGACGAAGCGGTCCAGGCCGCGCGCGCGGCGCTGCCGGCCGATCCCTGGTCGGTCGCCGCGCTTCACGTGGTCACGACCCTGACCGGCTCGGCGCTGCTGGCGCTGGCGCTGGCGCACGGGGTGCGTGACCCCGATCAGGTCTGGGCGGCGGCCTATGTCGATGAGGACTGGAACGCCGATCAATGGGGAGTGGACGAGGAGGCGGCCTCCCGCCGCGTCACCCGGCTAAGGGATTTTCAGGCCGCCGTGGCGGTTCTTGCCGCGATGAAGCCGGCCAAAGGTCCTTAACGAGAGGTTTACGAGGACGGCCTTAGGGTGGGGGCGCATTTTCCGGGCCCCTCGCTCATGCCGACGCCGATTAGCTCGATCGTTCCCGTCAGTGCCGTCAGCCCCGTGGCTGACGCGGCGACGCCCGAGCTTGTCCTGCAGGCCGGCAGTGTCGTCGATGCCAGGGTGGTCAGTGTGCTCGCCGATAATCTGGTGCGCATCGCGATCGCCAATCTGTCCCTCGATGTGATGTCCGAGGTGGCGCTGTCGCCGGGGCAGAATCTCCAGCTCGCGGTGTCGCAGAATGACGGCACCACCCGCCTCGCGGTCGTCAGCGGGGCAGGCGTAGCCACCGGCGATCAGATCACGCTAACGCCGGCTGCTGCTTCGCTCGTGGACAGCCCGTCGCTGGTGCCGGCAGCGGCCACGGCGCGCAATCCCCTGACGCCTGCGGAGCAGGTCGCCGTCAGCGCGGCGTCCTCGGAGGCCGTGACGAAACAGAACAGCCAGGCGCCATTGTTCGCCAACCTTGCCGCCGTCGTCACCGGCAGCGACCTGCCGGCGGGACTGAAGCAGGCGGTGCTCGGCGTGCTCGCACAGCAGACGCCGCTGGACGCGGGGCTCGACGGTGCCGATGTCCAATCCGCCTTCCAGAAATCCGGATTGTTTCTCGAGGCCTCGCTGGCCACCGGCGCGACGACGTCGTCGCCGCCCGGCACGGTGCCCGACCTGAAGGCGGCGCTGCTCGTGCTGCGTCAGACGCTGGCGGTGACGTCGAATGCGCTCGAAACCGGCGCAGCGCCGGTCTTGCCGCAAGGCGCCGCCATTCCCGCCAGCACCGTATCCACGCCGCAGGCTGCGGCTTCGGCGGCACAGGTCGCGGACGTGGCCGCGCAAGGGCCGACCTCCGGTGCGGGAACGAGCCCTTCGCCGCAAGGCGCGCCTCTCGCCGCGGCCGTGCTGGCCGACATGGCGGCCGACGTTTCGCAAGCGGCGCTCCCAAGGACGATGACCGCCGGCCTTGCCGCGAGCCTGCTGCAGGAGGTCACGCAGAACCTGCCGCGCCTGACGGGCAACGTGCCGGGCTCCAACAAGGCCGTGCCGGACGGTCATGTCTTCGAGGCGGCCGCACGCGCGACCACGCCGCCGCCGTTCCGCGGGGCTCTGCCGTCGCCTCAGTCCATCGCCTCGCCATCGCTCGCACCGGACACGCCGCTGGCGCAGACCGTGCATCGCCTGCTCGATGACACCGATGCCGCGATCGCGCGGCAGACCTTGCTCCAGGTCGCTTCGCTGCCCGATCGCGCCGATGCCGGTGGGCACCGCGTCGATCCGACCGTGCCGCAATGGAATTTCGAGATTCCGTTCGCGACCCGGCATGGCACCGCGATGGCGCAGTTCGAGATCGCGCGTGATGGCGGCGGCGACGCGGCCGATCCGGCCAAACGCGCCTGGCGCGCGCGTTTCTCGCTCAATGTCGAGCCGGCCGGACCCGTGCACGCGTTGATCACGCTCAACGGCGACAAGACCCTCGTGCGGATGTGGGCGGAGCGGCCGACCACCGCGCAGCAATTGCGGGCCGGGATCGGCGATCTCAGCCAGGCGCTGACCAGGGCCGAGCTCAAGCCCGGTGAGATCGTCGTCCGCGACGGCGTTCCGCCGCAGCCCGCGCCGCCACGCGCCGGGCATTTTCTGGATCGCGCCACATGAGCGACGAATCCAGGCTCGCGATTGCGCTGCACTACGAGAAGGGCAGCGGCGCCCCGGTGGTGGTCGCCAAGGGCAAGGGCACGATCGGCGCGAAGATCGTCGAGATCGCCAAGGCTCACGATATTCCGATCGAGGAGAACGAGGTGCTGGCCGGCGCGCTCTCCAAGGTCGAACTCGGCGAGGAAATCCCGCCGGACCTCTACAAGGCCGTCGCCGAGGTGCTGGTGTTCGTGCTGCGGCTGTCCGGCCGGGTCCGCTAGCCGTCATCGTTTCAACAGATATCGGCTGCATGATCGCGGCCATGTTCACCGTTCAACGGACGCCGTTCGTGCTGACCCGCCGTTCCACACTCGCTTTTCTCGCCGCGGCCGCCACCGTGCCGTCGCGCGCGCTTGCCCATGTCGCGCCGCCGCGCAACGAGATCCGCGAGAGCCTCGCCAAGCGCTTCACCGACCTCGGCACGGCCGGGACCTTCGTCGGCTACAAGGTCGACGATTACCTGATCGTCGCCAGCGACAGCGAACGCTCGGGCGAGGGCAAGCTGCCGGCCTCGACCTTCAAGATCCCGAACTCGCTGATTGCGCTGGAGACCGGCGTCGTCGCCGATCCCGACAAGGACGTGTTTCCCTGGGATGGCGTGAAGCGGCCGATCGAGGCCTGGAACACGGACCACACGCTACGAAGCGCGATCGCGGTAAGCGCCGTGCCGGTCTATCAGGAGATCGCCCGCCGCATCGGCCAGGAGCGGATGCAGAAATACGTCGATCTGCTCGACTACGGCAATCGCGACATCGGCGGCGGCATCGACCAGTTCTGGCTCACCGGCGCCTTGCGCATCGATCCGATCGAGCAGATCGATTTCGTCGACCGGCTGCGTCGCCGCGCGCTGCCGATCTCGAAGCGCAGCCAGGATCTGGTCGCCGACATCCTGCCGGTGACCAAGGTCGGCGATAGTGTCATCCGGGCCAAGTCAGGCCTCCTCGGCGCCGAGCGCGGCGACCCGTCGCTCGGCTGGATGGTCGGCTGGGCCGAGAAGGGTAGCGCGCAGACCGTGTTCGCGCTCAACATAGATTGCCGCGAGCCGCGCCACATCGAAGCCCGCATGACGCTGACGCAAGCCTGTCTCGCGGATATCGGTGCGATCTAGCTCCGCCGCGCTGGCGCGCGCGAACCCGCTCGACTAGCATCGCCCGGCCAAACAAGAAGAAGGTCGGGAGGAATCGATGAATTCAACGCCACTCTGGCTGTCGTCGCTCGCGCTTGCCGCGGCCGGCGGCTGGCTCGCCGCCACCATGCTCTCGGGACCCGCCATCAGCAGGGAGCCGCGCTTTCCGCAGCTCACCATGGATCAGCTCGATGCGAAGCAGAAGCCGCTCGGCGAGCAGATCATGAAGGTGTCGAGCGTCGGGATCGGCGGCCCCTACAATCCGATGATCCGCAGCCCCGTGCTCGGCCAGCGCCTGTTCGACCTGTTCTACTATCTGCGCTGGGAAACCTCGGTTCCGACCAAGCTCAACGAATTCGCGATCATCATCATCGGGCGGCAATGGCGCTCGCAGGTGGAATGGTTCGCCCACGCTCCGCTGGCGGCGAAGGCCGGCCTCTCGCCCGACATCATCGCCGAGCTGAAGGCCAACAAGCGTCCGTCGAGCATGGCCGAGGACGAAGCGGTGGTCTATGATTTCGTGACCGAGCTCACCACCACCAGGAAGGTTTCGGACGAAACCTATGCGCGGGCCAGGAAGGTCTTCAACGACCAGCAGATCGTCGACCTCACGGCGGTGGCCGGCAATTACGTGATGGTCGCGATGTTGCTCGCCATGGCCGCGGAGACGGTGCCGCCGGACAAGCAGGAGCCGTTCAAGCCCGGCGAGCCGTAGAAACAGGAGAGGCGCATGCCGGATCGCCGGGACGTTCTGCTTGGAAGCGCGGCGCTGCTTCTCGCGTCCGGGCAATCGCATGCGCAATCCTCGCCCGAGGCCGACCTTGCCAACGTTCTCAAGGAGCGGGTCGAGACCGGCCAGGAGACGATGGGACTCGTCGCCGGTCGGATCACCGGCGGCCGCCGTGTCGTCGCCGCCTTCGGACTCTCCGGCGCGGCGAACGACCGTCCGCTCGATGCCGATACGGTCTTCGAGATCGGCTCGATCACGAAAGTCTTCACCGCGTTGCTGCTCGCCGACATGGTCGTGCGCGGCGAAGTGGCGCTCGATGACCCCGTCGCGAAATTCCTGCCGGACGGTGTCGTCGTGCCCGAATTCCAGGGCGTCCCCATCACCTTGCTCGATCTCGCGACCTACACCGCCGGCCTGCCGCGCATGCCGGATAATTTTGCGCCGAAAGACCCTGCCAATCCCTATGTCGATTATGGCGCGGATCGACTCTATGGCTTCCTGGCGCACCACAAGCTCGCGCATGAGCCCGGCAAATTCTACGAATATGCCAATCTCGGTTTCGGGCTGCTCGGCCACATCCTTTCTCTCAAGGCCGGCAAGAGCTACGAGGAGCTCGTGTTGTCGCGCATCTGTGTGCCGCTCGGCATGGACGACACCCGCATCACTCTGTCGGCCTCGATGCGCGACCGGCTCGCGCAGGGACACGACGTGCTGCTCAAGCCGGTCGCGAACTGGGATTTCGACGCGCTGGCCGGCGCCGGCGCGCTGCGTTCGACCGCGAACGACCTGTTCAAGTTCATCGAGGCCTATCAGGGAACGCGCGACACGCCGCTGGCCGCGGCCATGAAGATGACGCTGTCGGTGCGTCGCCCGCGGCTGGCGCAACGCGACGTGGCGCTCGGCTGGTTCACCAGCTCGCGGTTCGACGACGAGGTCATCTGGAAGGATGGCGGCACCGGCGGCTACGCCACCTTCGTCGGATATTCGACCAGGACGGGAGAGGGGTCCATCCTGCTGTCCAATGCCGCCGACTACGCTGCCAATACGGCGCTCGGCGTGAATCTGGTCAATAAGGCCTATCCGTTGCCCAAGCTGCGCCACGTGGTGCCGGTCGATCCCGCCGTCCTTGCGGCCTATGCCGGCCGCTATGCGATTTCTCCTGCATTTGCCTTGACCGTGCGGGCCGACGGCGCCCGACTATTCGTGCAGGCGACCAACCAGGGCGAGTTCGAGGTATTCGCCGAGAGCGAAACGGATTTCTTCTACCGCGTCGTCGATGCCCAGATCACCTTTGGGCGGCCGGAGAGCGGCGGTGCCTCACCCGAATTGACGTTGCACCAGAACGGCAAGAATTTGCGGGGCATTCGGTCGCCGCAATGACATGTGGCTATCCGAGCTTGAACAGCGCCTGCAGGAACTCCTCCACGGCCTTGCGTGACTCGGCCGCGGTCGCGGGATTGCCGCCGACATGCGGATTGAGCTCGATACAGGTGTCCTTGTAGGTGAAGGGCGCCTGCGTATCGGCGTTCATCAACACTCCGCCATCGCCTTCCCTGATATGGCAATTGCGCGCGGTCTGCGCGTTGGCGGAGACCGCGACAGTATTGACGCCGAGCAGGCCGCTGTCGAAGCCATGCGCGCTGTCGGGATATTCGGTCAGCACGACATCGCGCCCGGCGGCCTTGAGCCGTTCGACGAAAGCCTTGCAGCTCTTCACAGGATTGTAGTCGTCCGGGGTGCCGTGGAAGATACGGATCGGACGCGCCCCCACGTCCGTGTCGCCGTGATACGTCGTCGAGCAGTCCGGATAGAAGGGAATGTAGGCCGCGAATTGGATGCCGGACTTGTTCCAGAGCTTGTTGAAGCGATCGAGGCTCGCATAGAGCGTGGCTTGCCCGCCGCGCGAGAAGCCCATCAGCACGATCCGATCGGGATCGACGCGAGGATGCTTCGCCAAGATTTCCAGCGAGCGGTAGGTGTCGATGATCAAATTGAGCCGGCCGAGCAGGGCCTGATTGGGGCCCACCACCGTCAGCCCGCGGCCGGTGAAGCCATCGATCACGAAGGTTGAGATGCCCATGGCGTTGAATGCATGCACCCAGGCGTCGGTGGTCGAGCCGACGCCGCTCGAACCGTGCATCAGCACCACGACGGGCAGTTTTCCGGTGCCCTGTGCGACCCGGAATTCCCCCGCGACCGTCACCGGCTTGCCGGCCGCAGTGTCGCCGCTGAGGAATTGCTGGTCGGAGAGGGTGAGCGAGGGGATCGGGAAGATTTCGGTCCGGGCAGGCGCTTCCTTGGGAAGGGATTGCGCCTGGGCGCCGGCCAGCAGGGCTGAAGCGCAGAGCGCCATGAGCGTCGCAGCGACGCGGGATGCCTTCGGCATCGGATTCTCCCTCGTGATTTTTGCCGAGTAGAACAACGCGCCCGCGCGCTGTCAATTCAGCGCGCCCTGCGCCGGCTCAGGCGGTATCGGACTTCTTCGCCGCCAGCGCCTGGTCGATGGCGAAGCCTCCGATCTCGCTCATGGCCTCCGAGATCACGTCGCCGCGTCTTGCAAAGCCGCCGGTGAGGGAAGCGAATTGGGCGCGCGCCAACCGCAATGTCTCGACCGGCACGGAGACCATGGTCTCGTTGAAGCTGTCGACGGAAGCCCGCAGCGTTTCGAGCTCACTGGTCAGCTTGCCGATATGGCTTTCGGCGTCCTGCATCAAATGGAGCAGCTTGCTGCGCTCGGCGTCGAATGCGGCCCGCTCGGCCGCGGCTGCCATGATCATGTCGGCGAGTTGGGTCCGCAGCGCGTCGACCTGCTGGACCATGGCATCGGAGGAGAACTCGGCCGCCTCACGCAGCTCGACATTGCGCTTGTTCTCTTCCTGCTGCTGGTGGAACAGCCGTTCGGCCGACTTCGCCCGCTGCGCCAGCGTTTCGATCAGCACGGCCGCGCGCAGCAGCACGTCGCCGTTTCGCCCGGATACCATGCTCGCCATCCGCCGCAGGAAGTCGAGCGTCTCGGACGCGTTGTTCGGTGGCAGGGGAACGACTGACGCGGGCATTGGCGTGATGCTCGGGTGGGGCTCGCAGCCCGGGCGTGATGACCACCGCCGTACCGACTGGGCTCACGCAACATTCGGCGCCTGATCGCAAGCCCAAGCCAAGCCCGAATCGGCCGGCCCGGTCAATCGAAAGACCACGCTTCGCCTGCCGCCAAAGCGCGCAGGTCAGGAGTTCTTCTGCCGTCCGATCCGTCCGAGATGGGTGAAGCCGAAGCCCGCGGAATATTTCAGGCCGTAGCCGAGCGCCCGGTCGACGCCGATATGGGCCAGCCAGATCAGGGCGATGGAGAGAGTGAGAGGCGAGGCGAAGCCGAACCCGAGCGTCATCAGCGTCACCGGCGCCATGTAGCTGTGGGCGGCGTTGTAGGCCAGCGCGCCGAACCTTGCGTCCGACAGGTAGGCCAGAAAGCTGAGATCGGGTGCGAGGAAGAGCAGCAGGTAGACCGTCCAGGAGCCGCCCCAGGCGGCATACAGCGCCGTCATGCCCAGAAACAGGAACAGCCCCTCCAGGCGGAGCAGGATTCTGACGCCGCCGGTCACCGTGCCGGTCTCGGCCGCACCTTCGTCCATCGTCGCCTCCCCAGGCAAAACCTTGTAATCCTTCACGGTTTCAGCCTGGGCAGGGCAGCCCTGCGAGGCCGAAAGCCGCTTTCCGGTTCGCAAAATGCCGTGTTAGAACGCGCATCACTTAAGGCTTAAGAACTGGCGGGAGCAAATGAAACATATCCTGGACGCCCTTGAAGAACGTCGCGCCGGCGCAAAGCTCGGCGGCGGGGAGAAGCGCATCGACGCGCAGCACGCCCGCGGCAAGCTGACCGCACGCGAACGGATCGAGCTTCTGCTCGACAAGGGATCGTTCGAGGAGTTCGACATGTTCGTCGAGCACCGCTCCACCGAGTTCGGCATGGAGAAGAACAAGGTCCCCGGCGACGGCGTCGTCACGGGCTGGGGCACCGTCAACGGCCGCAAGACCTTCGTCTTCGCCAAGGATTTCACCGTGTTCGGCGGCTCGCTCTCCGAGACCCACGCGCTGAAGATCACGAAGCTCCAGGACATGGCGATGAAGGCGCGGGCGCCCATCATCGGCCTCTATGACGCGGGCGGCGCCCGCATCCAGGAAGGCGTCGCCGCGCTCGCCGGCTATTCCTATGTGTTCCGCCGCAACGTGCTCGCCTCGGGCGTGATCCCGCAGATTTCCGTCATCATGGGCCCCTGTGCCGGCGGCGACGTCTATTCGCCGGCGATGACCGACTTCATCTTCATGGTCCGCGACACCTCCTACATGTTCGTCACCGGACCGGACGTCGTGAAGACCGTCACCAACGAAGTGGTGACCGCGGAACAGCTCGGCGGCGCGTCGATCCACACGACCAAATCCTCGATCGCCGATGGCGCCTATGACAACGACGTCGAGGCCCTGCTGCAGATGCGCCGGCTGATCGACTACCTGCCTCAGTCGAACACGTCCGAGATCCCCGAAATCGAGTGCTACCAGTCGGTCACGGATTCCGACCTGTCGCTCGACCGGCTGGTTCCGGACAACGCCAACAAGCCCTACGACATCAAGGAACTGATCCTGAAGACCGCCGACGAAGGCGAGTTCTTCGAGATCCAGGCCTCCTTCGCTAGGAACATCGTCACCGGCTTCGGCCGCGTCGACGGCCGCACCGTCGGTTTCGTCGCCAACCAGCCGATGGTGCTCGCCGGCGTGCTCGACAGCGACGCCTCGCG
>NZ_JASGFS010000088.1:0-21364 GCF_047605465.1 Bradyrhizobium sp.
GCGTCTCCGACAACCCTTCTCTTCACGCCGCCGCCAATTCCGGCGCCCCTGTATTCTGGTTTTTTTTGCTGGACGACGCGGCCGGACGCGCCGCCGGCGGCGCGGCACGCTGGTGGCTGGCACAGTCCCTGCGGGCGCTCGGCGCCGACATCGCGGCGCGCGGCGGCGCTCTGATCCTGCGCAAGGGACAAGCTGCCAGGGTGATTCCCGACGTGGCCCGCGAGAGCGGCGCCGGCGCGGTCTATTGGAATGAGGTCGCACAGGCGCCGCATCGAGCCGTCGAGCGACAGCTCGAGGGGGCGTTGGCCAAGCTCGGCGTCACCACACGCAGCTTCCCCGGCGACCTGCTCGTCCCGCCCTCTGAGATCCGCAACAAGGAGGGCCGCGGCCTGCGCGTGTTCACGCCGTTCTGGCGGCGCGTGCTGGCACTCGGCGATCCTGCGAAGCCGCTGCCCGCGCCGAAGGAGCTGCGCCCGGGTCCGGAGGTCGCGAGCGAGGCACTGGAGAGCTGGAAGCTGGAGCCGAGCAAGCCCGACTGGGCCGGCGGATTGCGCGAGACATGGAGCCCGGGCGAAGCCTCCGCACGCGCGCGCCTGCGCGATTTCCTCAAGACCACCGCGCGCGGCTATGTCGGTGACCGCGACCGCCCGGACCGGGCGGGCACCTCGGGCCTGTCGCCGCATCTGCGGTTCGGCGAACTCAGCCCGCGCCAGGTCTGGCACGCCGCGCGGTTCGCCGCGGCCGAACACCCCGCGCTCGGGTCGGGCATCGACAAATTCCTCAGCGAGCTCGGCTGGCGCGAATTCTGCCGCCACCTCCTCCATGACCATCCCGGCCTCGCCACCGAAAACCTGCAAGCCAGCTTCGACGACTTTCCATGGAAGCACGACGGCAAGGGCCTCGCCGCCTGGCAGCGTGGGCATACCGGATACCCCATCGTCGATGCCGGCCTGCGCGAACTCTGGCACACCGGCGTGATGCACAACCGGGTCCGGATGGTGGTCGCATCATTCCTGGTCAAGCACCTCCTGATCGACTGGCGTGAGGGCGAGAGCTGGTTCTGGGACACGCTCGTCGACGCGGATGCCGGCAGCAATCCCGCCAACTGGCAATGGGTCGCCGGCTGCGGTGCCGACGCGGCCCCCTATTTCCGCGTGTTCAATCCGGTGCTCCAGGGCGAGAAGTTCGATCCTGACGGAGCCTATGTCAGCCGTTGGGTGCCTGAGCTGAAGGACCTGCCGGCGAAGCTGATCCATCAGCCCTGGCGAGCGACGCCGATCGAGCTGGCCAGCGCGGGCGTGACGCTCGGCAAGACCTATCCGCAGCCGATCGTCGATCACGCGATCGGACGCGAGCGCGCATTGGCGGCTTACGCCAAGATCCGCAAAGGTTGAACGGCGCGCCGGACGCATCGCCTCGCAGCCTATCCGCGCCGCTTCGATGCACGACGGCCCGGGTGATGCACTCCATGCGGATCGCGGAATTCGCTGCGATGACCGCGCCGGTCCTCCTTGGCAAAGCGCCGCCGCTTCGCAGGCGAGCCGAACGCCTTGATCACCTTCTTGCCCTTCACCCGCTTGATGACGTAGCCGCCCTTCGTCATCGAGAACGGCTTCTTCAACGTTCCCTTGTGATCGAACTTGGTGCCGGGAGGATGCTTGAACGGCTCGAACCAGGACGGATAGAGGAAGTTCGACATTCGGAAGTCGTCGACGACGAAATAGTCCTCCTCGACGGCATCGCAGACCTCGTAGGCATATTGGGTCCGCTTGCTCTTGTCGGCCCAGAGATTAGCCATGGGATCGAGCACCATCTCGAACAATTCGTGGGACGCAGCCAGGCTGATGGGCTCATCATCCAGCGCCTTGACGAAGATCTTCGAGATCGGCTGGCCGCGATGCGTCAACTCGTGACGCCCGAGCATCCCCTTTTGTGAGGTGTCATCCAGATAGACCAGTTGCCAGTCGGTGCGCTTGGCCTTCCGCGTGACGTAGAGACGGACCGGATAGCCCCACACCGGAAGGAAGTGATCGTCATAGCATTTCTGCAACGCCGCGGTGAGCTTGCTCATCGTGCGGGCGCCGATCGTCTCCTTCGCATCGTTGATGCAAGCGATCCGAACCGGCTTCATCGACCTGCCGAGCAGTGCACGCCTTGCCTTCTTCATGGAAATCACCGTGCAAAAAGGGAGAGCGGAAACACGCCCAGCATAGCACAGGCCGCCCCTGCACGTCAGGGCTGCATCTCCGGCGATCCCGCTTGCCGGTCTAGAGGCGTCGATTCACCAGGAAGACCGCCGCCGCGCAGATCGCCACACCGGCGATGGCGAGGGCATCGAGCTTCTCGTCGAACAGCAGATAGGCCATCAACGCCGTGACGGCGGGGACGAGGTAGAACAGGCTCGCGACCGAGGTTGCCGCGGCATGACGGATCAGCCAGTACAGCAGGCCGATCGATCCGATCGACAGCACCACGGCGAGCCAGGCAAGCGCGAGCACGAATTCTCGCGTCCAGTGCACCACGCGTTCCTCGAACAGGAAAGCGCCGGCCGCGAAGAAGATGGCGACCGCGACATATTGCACGAGATTGCCGGCGCGCCAGTCGATGTGGTTGCAGTAGCGGTGCTGGTAGAGCGTGCCGAGCGTGATGCTGATCAGCGAGACCACCGAAGCAAGCCAGCCCAGGCCGGCCTCGCCCGACATCGGGTGATTGTGCAGGATCAGCACAACGCCGCCGAGACCCAGCAGCAGGCCGCCCCACTGCACCGGCGTGACGCGTTCGCCGAGCCAGCGGTTCGCGATGGTCGAGGTCAGGATCGGCTGCAGACCCGGAATGAGTGCGGACAGGCCGGCCGGGATCGAGTGCGCGATCGCGATCGCGGTGCCGCCGAGATAGAAGCCATGGACGAGGATGCCGGCGACGACGCTATGCGCGATGCCGATACGGTCGGGCCATTTCGGGCGGGCAATCGCGGCGATGATCGCCATCAGGCCGACCACGACCGCCATGCGGATGGCGAGATAGGTCAAGGGCTCGGCGTTGTGGATGACGTATTTGGTGCCGATGAATCCGGTGCTCCAGAGCACGACGAACAGGATCGGGGCCGCCCGCGCGGCCATGGAGTCTTGATTATGATTCATTGCCGCCTCATTGCCTGACCGGGAGCGGCGCGGCAATGCGAATTTCGACGGGCGATGCTGCAGTGCGGTGTCCGCAGCCTTTCGGCTCAGCCGCTCACCATTCTTCCGAACAGGGGTCGATGATCTTCCAGAGCTCGACGCCGTTCTTGATCTTCTTCATGTCGGTGGTGAGCCCGCCGTTGCGGCGGATCCAGTCCTTCACCGTGTCCGGATAATAGGACATCAGGTCGGACGTCCCCTCGGCGCTGGTGACCTTGATGCCGAAGGTGAAAGCCTTGTCGTAGTAGGCCTGGTGGAAGCCGAGGCTGGCACGCGGCGTCACGCAGATCTTGTTCATCGGCACGATGCCCAGCACCAGCGTACAGGCGGAATTGCAGATGCCATCGATGATGACGCGCTCGCCCCTGTCACGGATGCGCTTGTACTTGGCCTTGTACTCCTCGACATAGCCGCCATGGTCGCGCGTGATGTGCAGATCGGCGCGCGCGGGCGTCGCAGCAGCGAAGCAGACCAACAGCAGGCTCAGGAGCGTGATGCGCATGGGCAAAGTGACGGCAAAGCCTTGCATGAACGGACCGGCCTCGAAAGCACCCCAAAGCGGCCGGCGACAGGAATCCTAGTCGAATTCTCTTTAGTTACACTTGTGTGGGGAATTCGTTAAGCATCCGGAAACGGCCAAAAAGGGGCAAGTTGGGGCTGCAGGCAGGCATTTCGGTCACACCCGCCCGGGAATCCGCAGGATTCGGCCCGATTTCGGTCCTTGGGACCATGCCCAGCCGGTTCGAAATCGCTATAACAGGCTGGTCTGTTAGCTGGGGTTCCGGAGAATCGAGATGAGCCAGTTGAAGCTTGTTGCCGCGGTTGCGGTCCTGTCAGCCGTAACCCTCGCCCCCAGCCTCTCGGAGGCGCGGGAGCATCACCGGCACCATCGCTACTACGCGACGAGCCCGCTGCCCTATCCGATCAGCTATGTCCACAATTACGGCCCCGGCATCACGCCTGGCACCTTCGCCTATTACGACGGCCCCTCGACCAACCACTGCTATCAGAGCGCGGCGGGCTATGTCGGCCAGGACCGACGCCGGCACCCCTGCTTCTAAGGGGCGCTGGCGCCGCTTCCATCGGCGGGGCTTATTTGGCGCTCCCCGATAGCAGCAGTTGCTTTTCGATCTCGTAGACCGGCAGCTTGACGAGGTCCTTGCCGACCTCGCCCTGGAGCGCCTTGCGCACTGCATCTGAATAATCGGCACGGATCATGCCGAGTGCGCGAGGGGAAGCCACCATAGTCAGGGCGGAGGTCTCGCCCGAACTCACCGCGGTATCGAGCCGATCGGCCAGGGTGCGCAGGAAGGCGCGCTCGGCCTCGTCATGCCAATCGGTCTGCTCGACCGAACTGCGCGCACCGCCGACCGACGCGTGCAGCCTGCCGGGCGCATCGGTCCCCTGCGCGCTGGTCGACGGGTTCGGCTGCTCATGCACCTCCCGGGTGTGAAGATTCGGAAACGTCCCGTCACCGAGATTTTCCAGAATGAGCGCCTTGCGTCCGTCACAGACGACGAGCCAGTCGCCCTTGTCGATCCTCATCTTGTTCATTTGCAATGCTCCAGACCACATGCGGGCTCGGCCCCTTCCGACCAACGCGGAGCGGCCGCCAAAGATGCTCCTCGAGGTCCTCGCAAGACTGCCCGCGGCGACAACACTAGGAAGGAAACAACGCGGACGAATTGCGCAGGATCAAGCGTGGCAACGACGACCGGAGAGACAGAACGGTGCGCCGGCTGAAGATTTGTTCATCAGCATTACATTTCGGCTTTGCCACAATTTGATCGAAACAACTCCGATATCCTGCATCGCGTAAGCGGAGGAAGATATGATGAAGTTGAAGATTGGCCTGGTCGCCGCGTCCCTGTTCGGTGCCCTCGCGGCATCGCCGGCGGCAACGGCCATGCCCATTGCGCCTGCACCGCAGGTCTCTGCGGTCGAGCAGGTCCGCTGGGTCTGTAATCCCTGGGGACGCTGCTGGTGGCGTCCAGACTATTACGGATATTATGGTCCGAGATATTACGCTCCACCACGTTACTATTACGGCGGCCCGCGATATTACGGGCCTCGCTACTACGGCTATCGCCGCTGGTGAAATTCGGAAGGGGCCCTCGGGGGCCCCTTCGTCTTTCCCGAATGCACGTCCAGGCAGGCTTGCCGCTTTAGATCGGCTCCAAAACTGATCCAGATCAATGACGACGAACGCAGCCGCGTCACGCTGGCTCGATGGCGGACTTGATCGTTTTCCGGTGCCCTCAAACGGGCATGAATGTACAGACCCACCTGGAAAAACAGCAGGGGCTCGAAGAACGGCGCTTCGAGTCCTTCGCTTGTCCCGCTTGCACGCGCCTCCACTTCATCGATCTCGCCTCCGGCCAGCCGATGAGCCGCGAACGTTGACGACCGGCCCTCACCCGTCGCCAGGCGCTCCCACAAGCTCGCCCTCGTGACATGATGTCCGCAATACTACGGAGCCAAATCCGGTTTACTAGACCGCGATGTTTCGCCATTCATTCGGCCATCATAATGCAGCAACGGCCGCCGGACGAATGTTCGATTCTCTCGTGCGATCCTCCGCCCTCGAACTGATCAGCTTCGCCGACGTCGACGCGTTCCGTCCGGCCGAGTCGATGGAGGATGCGCGGAGCATTCCGCTGGACGTCGCCAATTTCGCGGCGGCCCGCGCGGTGGTGTCCCTGCCCGCCTGCCGGATCATCGTGATGCGGTCCTTTGCGCGCATCCTGGACACCGCATATCGCGCGCCGGGCGGCATGATGATCCTGTCGATGAGCGACGACCTGCGGGCAAGTTCGAACGGGATGGAGCTCGACTCGCGCCTGTTCGTGGCGCTGCGCGGCAATGATGACTGCCATTTCGTCGAACCTCAGACCAACCATTACGCGCTGATCGTGTTCTCGCCCGCTCTCGGGGATCGCGGCTGGTTCGATCACGCCGACACATTGCGAGCCTACGCCGCGGATCGCACCGCTCTCCTCCACGCGCAGCGGCTTCTGCTCGACATCCTGCGAACCGCATCGATGGAGCCGCACCTGTTCGAGATCACCGAGGTCGCCGCGCAGCTTCAGGAGGGCCTGCTGCTTGCCCTGGACGATCTGTTCGGCACCGATCCGCGATCGGACCGCAGCGCTCCGATCGCCGGTGCGCGATCGGCCAAGCTCGTGCAGCGGATCGACGACTATGTGGCGGCCAATCCGACCGCACCGATCTACACGGCAAGCCTCGCCGATGAATTCGGCGTCTCGATGCGGACGCTCGGCGGTGCGGTGTCGAAAGTGCGGGGCATGAGCCTGCATCAATACATCCGCTTGAAGCGGCTGTGGGCCACCCGCGGTCGGCTGCTCAAGGGCGGTGTGACCGTTGCCACATGCGCACGTGCCAACGGATTTCACCATCTGGGCGAGTTTGCCGCAGCATACCGCGTGACGTTCCGGGAGACGCCGTCGGACACCCTGGCACGGAGCAGGCGAACGAAGCCGTGACGTCCGTTCAGAATGCTGCTCCTGATATCGTTCAGAATGAAAACGCAGAAGTCGCCAGAAGTGCCCATATTCGGAACGGCGGCTGGCGCGCTCGGAGAGATTCGAACTCCCGACCCTCGGAATCGAAATCCGATGCTCTATCCAGCTGAGCTACGAGCGCCTGGGCCCGATATCGGGCCCTAACCGAAATTCGACGAACCGGTGCCGGGCAAGCCGTCACCGGAAGCGTCGTTCGGACACGTTCGATTAGCAGAGAGATTGACCAATAAAAAGCCCCCACCCTCTCCTGCCGAGACCGCTAGCGCCTCGGCGGAGGCGGAAGCATTCACCAGGTGGTGTTGAAAAGCCCGAAATGAGGTTGCTGAGCGACCTGGATGGTGGGCCTGCCCCATTGAGGCGCTCCCCATTGCGGCGGCGCCTGACGTTGCACCCGCGCAACCCTGTGCCGTGGCGGGACCTGCGGTTTGGCCTCAGCCTTCCTGACCGCGGCTGGATCCGCCTTCGCGGCCGCGGGCGTAAATTGCGCGAATGTTTCGCGCACCCGCGCCTTGGCCGACATCTCGGCCAGAGCCGGCGAGATGCTTTCCTGCGTCGCCTGGGGAGGCGCGGCAGCGGCCATCGTCACGACAGGCGGCCCCATCATCGGCTGATTGGTGTCGAACACGACACGCTCCGGCAGATGACGATCGGACCGGATCCGGATCAATGGCTGGTCGCTGGTTGTATCTGCGCTGGCGACAGCTTGCGCAACCGGTGACGTCGGCAGAATGAAATCCACCGCGAACAACAGTGCGAGCAAGGCTCCACCGACGAATACGAAATACCGGAAGATGGGCATTGGCATCGCTCCGCCCACGCATCCGCGCGCGAGCCCTGCGCCTTAACTGGCGATACGCTAATTTGTTCCTACCACCGTCCGTTCGGTTCAACGCGAACGCGCAGCTTTTTCGATGAAGCAGCCCATGACGGTAACTTTTCCGCTACCGCAAATGCCTGCTGTTTATTCGCGGCGCGCGGCAACCAGCGAGCACTTCGCCTGATCGGCATTAACGTTGACGACACCGACGGGAACGCGTGCAAACGTCTTGCGGCTCTTCATGCTTACGATGTCACCGAGCACGCGGCTGCGATCGGTCAGATGACTGCCATCGCGCCGGCTGAAGGCGCAGATGATCTCCACATCCTTTACGGCATAGTCGTTGTCGTTTCGCAGGGTCAGCGTCACCAGTGCCCTCGAGCCGAGGCCCCCACGGCGCCAGGTCTGGGAGGAAATCCGGAGACGATCGAGTTCAGCCATGGCCGGTGCCTGAGCACCTGATGGGGCCGAGGTCGTCGCAGCTGCATCGGCCTGAGGCGGAGACTCCACCGATGCCAACGCCGGGTTCACCGGCTGTCCCAGCGCGCTGCTGCCCGTGGACAGCAACATCCAGATGCCGCAAGCGAGGACGAATACCGCCAGAAGCCACAACAGGCTCCGGCCAAATGTGGCGCTCACGACCGTCGCCGTTCGTGCCAACCGTTCGCCTTGTCCAGCGAAACGTCCCAAGCCGATCCGGTCAAACCCTGCTCGCATGGCTCTCACCGATCGCGGCCCAAGCCCGTCCCGCATGCACTGCCGAGACCGATACGGCCTTTCGACGGCGGGCTCAGCCACTGCTTACCTTAATCCGGCGGAGGAACTATGGTTCCCGTCTCAGGCGATTCCGGAAACGACGGTGGCGATCACCGGCCGGCCCGCTAACATGCACCGCGACACGACAGTACCCCGTCGGGAGGAAATGAAATGCCAGTCGTCACTTGGGACCACGTCCATCTGCGCAGCCCGGATCCGGAAGCCACGGCGGCTTGGCTGCGGGATATCCTCGGCGGCGAGATCGTACGTGCTCCCGGGCGCATCGACGTGAATCTCGGCGGCGCCAGGATCTTCATCGCACCGCTGGAAGGCGACGCCGTCAGCCCGCCACCGCCCCACCCCCATCAGGGCCTCGACCATTTCGGCCTCGCCGTGAAGGACATCGACGCCTTGGCGGCCGAGATCAAGGCCAAGGGCGTGGTGTTCACGCGCGAGCCGACGACGATACGCCCCGGCGTCCGCATCTGCTTCATCCGCGGCCCCGAGGGTATTTCGATCGAACTGCTCGAGCGCGACAAGAAATACACCTGACGCAGCGCAAGCCGCACCATGCGTCAGCCGGACCGGGCGCAATGGTCGCCCGGCTCGGCTAAGTCATGCTGCCGGGCATAAAGCAGCGGATCGTGACGCCCATGTAGCCGTAGATCGGCCATACCATGGTCCGCCCGACCCGATTGGGCTCCGAGATCACGGCCTCCTCGGGCACGTCGACCCAGACGAGCTCCTGCTGCTGGCCATCGGACACGTAGCCGTAACGGGGAACGCGGACGCGGTAATGCCCATCCTTGCTCTCCCAGTCGGAGTCCGAGATCGCCGATCCGTCGGCATCGGAGCAGCATGGCCCCTTGCCGCTTCGCAGGCCGTCGAACCACGCCTTCAACTCGGCACTGGTGTTGGCGAACTGACCGCGGTCGCGCGCGTGCCCGAAGGGCACACCGAGCGAGATCAGAACCAGGGCGCAGCCCGACATCACCCAGCTTCGCCAGCGTGTTACGGTGCCGGTCCGCCGTCGTTCCGCTTTGCAATTCGTGGGACGCGCACTGTACAGGCGCGGCTGCTCGCCGCCGGAATCGATCCAGTTGCTCACGTTCGTCTTGCTCCAGCACCCCGCGGCCAGTGCAATGATGGTTATGCATTTCGCGGGCCAACTTTGATTCGCACGACGGGCCTCGCCTCATCATGAGACCGTCATGACCGTGTCACACGCAAGCTGGGACAATTACGGCTCGCACCCGCGGCCAGGCCCGCCAGCAAGCAAGCAAATTGCCGCGTTGCGCCTGGGAATACGCTTTGGCATAAAAGCTTTACCGGTACGCCCTGGGCGATGGCGGCCGGGCTGCGGGACGTTATGAAGAACGGCCTCTATTCGATTCACGTGACGTTGCTCGATGGTCGAATCGGCAAGGGCAGCGGCGTGATTCTGTTTCGCGACGGCAAGATTCTTGGCGGCGATGCCTATCTCTATTACACGGGCAGCTACACGGTGAAGGATAACACCTTCAAGGGCGAGGTGCTGGTGCAGCGGCACACCTCCCCGCGCAACGACGACAATCCGCTGTTCGGCGGGCCTGCTGCGGTCGGCGTCGGCGTCACCGGCACTTTCACGGATACGCGCGCGAAGATGACAGGGACCGCGCTCGTCGGCAAAGCCAGTCAGATTTTCGGTGCGACGCTGCACAAGCTTGCGGACATCGCCTGATCACTCCGCCGCTTGTTCGAGCGGCGCCACGCGCGGCAGGATCATCCGGATGCGGGTGCCGCCGCCCGGCTCGGAATCGAGATCGAGCCGCCCGCCGAGCCGGTTGGTCACGATGCTGTAGACGATGTGGAGCCCGAGACCGGTGCCGCCCTGGTCGCGCCGCGTCGTGAAGAAGGGATCGAAGGCGCGGCGGCGAACATCGAGGCTCATGCCGCAACCATTGTCGGCGACGATGATCTCGACATTGTCGGTGCCGAATTCGCGCGCCTGGATGTCGATCATGCCGGGTCGCCCATCCGGGAAGGCGTGCGAAACCGCATTGAGGAACAGATTGGTCAAGACCTGGCCATACGGGCCGGGGTAGCTGTTCATGGTCAGATTGGGCTGGCACTCGACGTTGAGCGTCAAATTTTGCTTGCGCATGCCCGGCCGCAGACTCATCACCACCTGCTCGGTGAGATCGGCGAGGTCGAAAGTGCGTTGATCCGAATAGTTGCGGTCGGCCGCGACCTGCTTGAACGACTGGATCAGTTCGGCCGCGCGGTTGAGATTGCCGACGAGTTGCGAGGACGCATCGCGGCTGGTCCTGAGATAATCGTTGAGCGTCGAGCGGCGCAGCTCTCCTCGCTCCACCTCGGCACTGAACATCGCGGTCTTGCGCTCGAGCGCGGACGCCACGGTCAGGCTGATACCGACGGGATTGTTGACCTCGTGGGCGACGCCGGCGACGAGCCGTCCGAGCGCCGCGAGCTTTTCCGCCTCGATCAGCGAAGCCTGGGTCTCGCGCAGATTGCGCAGCGCGGTCTCGGCGGATTCCTTGGCTTTCCGCATCTCCTGTTCGCCGCGCTTGCGTTCGCCGATGTCGAGCGCCACGGTGACGATCCGCTCGATCTCGCCCTCGGCATCCAGCAGCGGCAGCTTGTTGACCAGCCATTGCCGCATGCTGCCTGAGGAATCCTTGTACTCCTCCTCGTAGAAGCCGAGCCCCTTGCGGATCCTGAGCACCCGCTTGTCGTTCTCGTCGGTCTTGGCCGCGCCATAGCGCGACATCAGGTCGGCCGTGGTGCGCCCGATCGCGTCGCCCGGTTCGATCCCGAAAATTCCGGCCATGTAGCGGTTCATGAGGACGTAGCGCAGATCGCGGTTCTTGACGTTGATGACCGCGGGCACGGTATCGATGACCTGCTGGAGCAGGCGCCGGCCTTCGGCGATGGCATCTTCCGCCCGCTTCTGGTCGGTGATGTCGCGCAGCATGCCTTCGTAACGGACGATGTTGCCGGTCTCGTCCCGGACGCCGGTGGCGCTGTCGGAGAGCCACAGGATGTTGCCGCTGCGCTGGCGAACCTGATACTCGAATTCGCGCACGATGCCGTCGCGTTGCATCAGCCGCTGATATTCGGCACGCGCCTCGGGATGGACGTAGATCGTGTGGGTGATGTCGTTGATGCTGTCGATCAGGTGCTGCGGGCTGTCATAGCCCATCATCCGCGCCAGCGCCGGGTTTGCATTGAGAAGGTCGCCGGCCGGCGTCGTCACGTAGATGCCGTCCACCGAGCCCTCGAACAGCTTGCGGTAGCTCTCCTCGGCGAGACGCTGCTCGGTGAGCGCGCGCACCGCGGCCTCACGTGCCGTGTCGGCCTCTTCCAGCGCACGACGGAACACCTCGGCCGCGCGAGCAATATCGCCGATCTCGTTGTCGAGGTCGGCTGACGGGATCGAGGTATTCTTCTCGCCGCCGGCAAGCGCACGAATGGACCTGGCGATCTGCGCGAGCGGACGCACCGTGCGCCGAACCACGAACCACGCAGCGCCGATGCCGATCAGCACGCCGATGGTGCCGAGCAAGATGCTCTGCCATCGTGCCTCGGTCAGCGTGCGGGCGAAGTCGCGCGACAGCACATGACCGCGCCTCGCACTGACCTCGCGCAGCAATTCCGTGACGCGTCCGATCAGCCGCCCCTCGGTTCCCAGCACGTCGCGATCGATGTCGGCGATCTGCCGCTCCCGCACCGCCACCGCGACGATGGCGTCGGCGTAATCGTTGACGGCCGATTTCAGCCTGGCATCGGCAATGTCCATCGTGCGCATGCTCTGCGCCGCCTGTTCGGCAGCGGACGGATTGCGCGCGAGCAAGCCGATCGCGATCCGGCTCTGCACCTCGGACAGCCGCGACGCCAGGTCACGGTCCGCGGTGCCGGCCACTGCCGCGTCGAACTTGTCGCGCAGCGGCGGCAGGCCGGCAAGCAACTGGGAGCGCCGGTCGATCAGCGTGGAGATCCGCTCAAGGCCGCTGCGATAGGTCGCGAGCCGCTCGGTGACCCCGTCGATCATGTCCTGCTGTTCGGGCGCGAGCTCGATGCGGGTCTTCTTCAGGATGTCGCTCAGCGTCGAAGCCGCCTCGCCCACCTGCTTGAACTGGACACCGGCGCCCGGATCGGTGACGAAGTCGCGGGCCGCGAGCCGCAGTTCGTTCATGCGGCGATCGATGTCCTCGGCGAGATCGCCCACGCTCTGGAGCCGCTGCAACTCGGCGAAGGTCGAGTCGATGTGCCGGATCGCGATCACGCTCGCAGTCGAGGTGACGATGATCACCGCCAGCACCAGAAGGAAGCTGCCGAACGTAAGCTGGCCGATAGAGAGCGAGAACTTTCGCTTCTTCTCGGGGATCGGCGTCAATTCGGCGGACATAGGTCTCAGGAACCGGGCTGCTGGGGGCCCAATATACGACGTATTGCGCCCTCGGGGGAACATGCCTTCAGCCGCCGGATATGCCTAAAATCGGGGATTCCGCGGCCGCCCCGCCCCCGGACCGCCGCTTCGGCTCAGGATGCCTGGACGCTTTCCCGGCGCCGTGCCGGGATCGTCATGGCGGCAACGCCGATGACGACACAGGCAAGCCCGATCCAGGCGGTCCGGCTCAAGGCTTCGCCGAGGAAGACGACGCTGACGGCGACCCCGATCGGCACGCGGAGATAGGCCTGCGCGGTGGTGCCGACCGAGCCGAGGGTCTGGATCAGGCGGAAGTAGATGACGAACGCCGCCGCGGTCGAGAAGATCGCCAGCGCGAGCAGAGCCAGTATGGAACTCAGCGACGGCGACAGCGTCCAGGGTTGCTCGACGACGAGCGAGGCCGGGATCAGGACGGCGGCGCCGGCCAGCAGCGAGCCGGCGGCCGGCGCCATCGGATCAAGGCCCTTGAAGCCACGGCCGAAGATCGCCGCGCAGGCATAGCAGATCGCGGCGGCGACGATCGCCGCTTCGGCGACGATGCCGCGACCGATGTCGTGGACGGCATCGACGCCGACGATCAGGCAGATGCCGGCCATGCCGGCGAACACCCCGAACAGCTTTCGCGGGGTGGTGACCTCGTGACGGGTCACGACCGCGGTCAGCAGGAACGTGAAGATCGGCCCGGCCGAATTGAGGATGGTGGCAAGCGCGGCGTCGACATAGCTCTCACCCCAGGCGATCAGCGTCCAGGGGATTACGCTGTTGAGGACGGCCTGGAAGGCAAAGCGCTGCCAGGTCGCCGCATCGGTCGGCATCTTGACGCCACGCAACCGCATGATCGCGAGCAGGAGCAGACCGGCGATCGCCGTGCGCGCCGCGATCAACGTGATCGGCGGGATGGTAGCGACGCCGAGCTTGATGAAGGTGTAGGAACCGCCCCACAACGTCGCGAGCACACCGAGCAGCGCCAGCTCGACCGCGATGCTGGTCTCTTGCCGGTTCTCCATGGCGAACGTCCCGTCCCTCGATTCAACGGACGGAACATACAGCCGTCGCAGGCGCAATAGTTCGTCGCGTATCGAACTGTGTCAGCCGAGCGCCCCGACCTCGAACACCTCGCCGTCGTAGCCGGCTTCGCGCGGGATGCGGAGCTGGCGACCGCTCTCTGTCTTGGTCATGATCGGCATCACGGTGACGATGGACAGGCTCCGGGCATGCTCCAGCGCCGCGCTCACGCTGCCCTGCTTGGCGAGCCTGATGAGATTACGGGTGGTGGGGAACGGCAGCTTGAAACGGCCGCTCTCGCCTCCCTCCACCGCCTCGCGCGGCGAGACCCAGATCGAGTCGGTCGATTCCCGGCCGTCATGGGCTCCGAGCTGATCGGGCGGCGCCGCGGCCAGGAAGAACCAGGTGTCGAACCGCTTCGGCATGCCTTCCGGCGTGATCCAGTGCGCGTAGGGCACGAGCGTGTCGAGCGCGAGTTGAAGACCGTTGTCGGCCAGGATGCTCAAAAAGCTGATCTTGTGCTCGTTCAGCGCGACGCGATGCTTGTCGGCGATCTCGCCGGCACGCTTCGCATCGACCGGCGCGTTCGAACCTTTCGGCCGCGCCAGCAGGATGCCGCTCTCCTCGAACGTCTCGCGGATCGCAGCGATGCGGAAACCACGATCGGACTCGCTGAGCCCCTCACCGCCCGAATACAGGTCGGAGCGTGCGACGATCTCCTTGTCGCCGGCATCGACGCTGCCGCCGGGAAACACCAGCGCGCCGGAGTTGAACTCGATCTGATGATGGCGAACCATCATGAAAACTTCGATTTCCTTTGCGCCGTCGCGCAGCAGGAGGATCGTCGACGCGGGTCGCGATGCTGATGTCTCTGGCATGGGGACTAACCTGCGGCGCTCGATTGCGGCCCGAGATTGGCGCGCTTGTCGACACGCGCGACGCGCGACAGCAGGTAGTCGACCTCGGCCTTCGCCGCCGGCGTGATGGTCGCACCGGGCTTGCGCTGAACGCTCGAGGCGATGATACCACGCTTCTGCAGCACGTATTTGCGAACCGCAAGACCCGCGCCGGGCTGCTGTTCGTAGCGGATCAGCGGCAGATGCGCATCGAACAGATCATGCGCGGCGTCCCGCTTGCCCTCCTTCGACAACCGCACGACGTCGATCAGCAGTTCCGGGAAGGCGTAGCCGGTCATGGCGCCGTCGGCGCCGCGCTCCATCTCGAAATCGAGAAACAGGCCGCCATTGCCGCAGAGGATCGAGAGCGGACGGAGCGAACCGTCCTTCTGGAAATTGCGCAATGTCGAGATCTTCTCCAGCCCCGGCCAGTCCTCATGCTTGAGCATCACGCAATTCGGATTGTCCATGACGATCTTGCGGATCACAGCGGGAGTGAACACCACGGACAGCGTCAGCGGATAGTCCTGCAACACCCAGGGCACGTCCGGTCCGATCGCCTCGGCGGCCTGCTTGAAATAGCCGACGATCTGGTCATCGGTACGGAGCGCCGGCGGCGGCGCGATCATGACGCCGGCCGCGCCCGCATCCATCGAAGCCTTTGCCAGCGAACGCATGGTGGCAAAGCCCGGCGCGGAGACTCCGACGATCACCTGCATCTTCCTGGCGCGCTTGACGAAGCGAACCGCCACCTGCTCGGCTTCGGCGGCGTCGAGCTTCGGCGCCTCGCCGAGAATGCCCAGCACCGTAACGCCATCGCAGCCGACCTCCTCGTAAAAGTCAGTCAGGCGGTCGATCGAGCGCTCGTCGATCCGGCCGTCGTCGTGGAACGGCGTCGGCGCGATCGCGAAAGTGCCCTTGGCATCGGCGGTGAGTTTCATAAGTCCTTTGTCCCTTTGTTCGTCATTCCGGGAACGGCTCGCAGAGCCGCCCCCGGAATCTCGAGGCTCCGGATCACGCAGCGCGTGCTCCGGAACGACCGTGAATCAGAACCGCCGCGCGCCCATCTTGATCTGCTCCTCGGAGAAGAAGATCTCCTTGGCATGATCGACGATGTCCTGGGCGTTCCAGCCTGCGTGAGGCGGTTTCCAGCCTTCCATCTCCATCATCCGCATCTCGCGCACGCCGCGGGGCCCGGACACGCCCAGCACCTTGCCGGTCTGGTCGCCCGACAAATCGCTGACCATGTATAGCACGGCCGGCGCGATGCCGTCCGGCCCAAGCGCCGCACCGGGGTTCTCCTTATAGCGGGGCAGGTCTGCGGTCATACGGGTCAGGGCCCCCGGAGCCAGCGTCCAGATCCGGATGTTGTATTTGCGCCCCTCGATCGCCAGCACGTTGGACAGGCCCCAGATGCCGCCCTTGGCCGCGCCGTAATTGGTCTGGCCGAAATTGCCGATCAGGCCCGAGGTGGAGGAAGTGTTGACGATGACGCCGCCGCCGTTTTCCCTCATCCAGCGAAACACCGGCATGGTGCAGCAGAAGGTGCCCTTCAGGTGTACCTTGATGACCTTGTCCCAATCGGACTCGGAGGCCTTGGCGAAGGTCTGGTCGCGGAGGATGCCGGCGTTGTTGACCAGGATGTCGGCGCGGCCGAAATGCTTGATGGCATCGTCGAACACCGACTGCCCGCCCTCCATGGTGGAGATGTCGGCGCCGTTGGCGACCGCCTTGCCGCCCTCGGCCTTGATCGCGTCCACCACGAGCTGCGCCATCGACTTGTCGGCACCGGAGCCGTCGCGGGGGCCACCGAGATCGTTGACGACGACCGAGGCCCCTTCCCGCGCGAACAGCTTCGCATAGGCCTCACCGAGCCCCCCGCCCGCGCCGGTGATCAGCGCGACCTTGCCGTCGAGTAGTCCCATGGTGGCTCTCCCCGTTTTTGTTTCTTGCTCCGTCATGGCCGGGCTTGTCCCGGCCATGACGAGATAATTCAAAGCCGCGCAAGCGGCCCGATCATCCCAGCACGGTCTTGCCGTTCTTGATCACGGTGACGCCGCGCGACTTCACCTTGGCTTCGAACGAGATCACGCTGCCGTCCTTCCACAGATCCATGGTCACGGTCTCGCCGGGATAGACCGGCGAGGAGAACCGGGCGACGTGCTGGCGGAACGCGCTTGCATCGTAGTCCGCATAGGTCTGGAGCACGCCGCGGCAGGTGATGCCGTAGGTGCACATGCCGTGCAGGATCGGGCGCGGGAAACCGGCCTTCCTGGCGAACTCGGGATCGGAATGCAGCGGGTTGCGGTCACCGCAGAGACGGTAGATCAGCGCCTGGTCGGGACGCGTCGTGATGTCGATGGTCTTGTCGGGCGCGCGCGAGGGAATCTTGTGCGGATCGGGCTGGGTCAGGTTCGGCCCGCCGAAGCCGCCGTCGCCGCGCGCAAAGCGCGACGCCACGAGAGTTGCGAGCTTCTCGCCCTTCTCGTTCTTCAGGACGGTTTGGTGGCTGATCACCACGCCCTTGTCCTTGCCCTTGTCGTAGACTTCGACGACGGAGGAGTCGGCGGTGATGTTGGCGGCCACCGGCAGCGGCTGATGGAAGGTGATGTCGCGCTCGCCGTCGACCACCATGACGCGGTTGAGGTTCATCTCGCCCGGCCCGGAGCCCCAGGAGGCAACGGAAGCAAATGTCGGCACCACCTTGAGCGGCCGCGGCGTCAACGTGCCCTCGTTGACGAAGGCGAGTTCCTTCTCGTCCATGGGATCGGCGCCGAGGCCGATGCCGTAGGCGTAGAGCATCACCTCGCGATCGCCGTAGGCGTATTTCTGGCCGATGTTCTTCAGGCCCTTGAGTTCTTCGTATCTGGCCGACATTTTTTGGTTTCCTTCCCGAATTTGTTCTCAGCGGGTTGCGGCGCCCACTTATGCGCCTCTCCCTGCGGGAGAGGGCTGCGAGATGCCGGCCGAGCATTCAGTTGGGTGAGGGATCGGCTCCGCATCGAAAGCTCTCTGCGCAGAGACGGCCCCCTCATCCGGCGCTTCGCGCCACCTTCTCCCACGAGGGGAGAAGGAAGATGTCGTTGGATGGGTGGAGCGCTGAGAAACCCATCATGGCTTGCGTCGGTGGGTTCGCTTCGCTCGACCCACGCGACGCAGCGTCGTCTCAGGCCACCGTGAAGAACGGCAACGGTGCGCCGTCTGTCGGCTTGAACACTACCTTCACCTTTTGGCCGATCTTCAGCGCCTCGAGGTCGCAGTCGACGAAATTGGTCTGCAGCGACGGCCCCTCCTTCAGCGTGACGTAGCCGATCGCATAGGGACCGGTCGGCGACTTCCGCATCAGGCTGTAGGTGTAGATCGTCGCCTCGCCCGAAGACTCCTCCCACACCGTCTTGTCGGAATTGCAGAACGGGCAGATCGAGCGCGGGAAGTAATGCGCTTCGCCGCAGGCCGTGCAGCGCTTGATCATGAACTTGCCCTGCTTGGCCGCTTCCCAGAACGGGGTCGTCTCGGGGTTGGTGACCGGGGCCGGATATTTCTTCGCTTCGCTCATCACACGCGCTCCAAGATGGCAGTCGAGGCGGCGTGGCGAACGCCGAGAAGGCCGCCGGTACCATGGGCGATGGCGAGATCGCAGTTCTTGACCTGCACCTTCGGATGCGCCTCGCCGCGCAACTGCCTCACGGCCTCGATGATCTTGGTCATGCCGCCGCGGTTGACGGGATGATTGCTGCAGAGGCCGCCGCCATCGGTGTTGAACGGCAGCTTGCCGACGCCGGAGATCAGATTGCCGTCTGCGACGAACTTGCCGCCCTCGCCTTTCTTGCAGAAGCCGAGGTCTTCGAGCTGCATCAGCACGGTGATGGTGAAGCTGTCGTAGATCGAAGCGTATTTGATGTCCTTCGGCGTGATGCCGGCTTCGTCGAACGCGCGCGGACCGGACCAGACGCCCGCTGAATAAGTCAGGTCGAGATCCTTGCCGCCGCGCGGCCCCTTCATCGCTTCGCCATGGCCGATCAGGCGGACCTGCGGCTTCTTCAGGCTCTTCGCGATCTCGGGCGTGGTGACGATCAGCGCGCCGCCGCCGTCGGTGACGACGCAGCAATCCATGCGATGCAGCGGATCGGAGATCATCGGCGAGTTCAGGACGTCCTCGACGGTGACGACGTCCCTCAGCATCGCATGCGGATTGTATTGCGCATGATGGGAGGCCGCGACCTTGATCCAGGCGAGCTGCTCGCTGGTGGTGCCGTAGTCGTGCATATGGCGCATGGCACACATGCCATAGGCATTGTGGGTGGTGGCGCCGTAAGCGGCCTCGAAATCGGCTTCCGCGCCGGCTGCGCGCGGCGGCATCGGACCGGTGCGTGGCTTGCCGGCCAGCGTGATCAGCGCGATCGAACATTTGCCCGCCGCGATCGCTTCGGCGGCATGGCCGAGATGGATGATGTAGGAACAGCCGCCGGTGTCGGTGCTGTCGACGTGGCGGAGCTTTTTGGTGTTCAGACCGAGATAATCGGTCATCTGCCAAAGGCCGCCCGGTGCATCGCCGGCGCAGAAATAGCCGTCGATGTCGTCCTTGGTCAGCCCGGCATCCTCGATCGCGCCCTTGGCGACCTCGGCATGGAGCTGGGCGGTGGATTTGTCTGGCGCATGCCGGGTCGGGTGTTCGTAGATCCCGGCAATGTAGGCCTTGCCCTTGATGGTCAAAACAGAGGTCTCCGCTCGCGTTTCTTCTTGCTCCGTTTTTCTGAACCGCGCTTGCCCCGTTGGCAAGCGCGGAAATATTCCGTCGGGCGAGAGGGTAGCGGGTGGGCGCAAGTGGAGCCGCTACGTGTCCCGGACGCGCAGCACCGCTGGGGAGCGCTGCACTGCGTCCGCGGCACGGGAGCTTCGTTCGGCCGGAGTCCTAGAGGTGTTTTGCCCGACGGCACAAGCGATTTTCAATTTCGCGAAAACAACCCCATGCACAGTAGGACGGCGCCGACATCCAGGGGGCAAAGCCGTGGCTCAGGAGTGCCAGCCACGCCCATCGTCCTCGTCCTGAGGAGCCGCGCGTGCGCGGCGTTTCGATGGATGGCCAGGGGCAATCATGTGGCTTTCATGGTGAGAAACGCGCGTTCCGCGTTTCTCACCATGAGGGATGGAGCTTACTCCGCCGCGATCTGCCGCGGCGCGGGCGGCGGGTTGGCGAGGTCGCCGGCGAGCTGGGCGTAGCGGGCCTTGGCGGCCGCGACGGCCTTCTCCTTCACCGGGCCGTAACCGCGAATGCGGTCGGGCAGCGAGAGCAGCTCGACGGCGGTGTCGATGGTAACCGGCGACAACAGGCCGAGCACGGTCGTCACATCCTTCTCGTAGCCGACGATCAGGTCGCGCTCGAGCTTGCGGTCGGCGTTGCGGCCGAAAATGTCGAACGGCGTGCCGCGCAGGAACCTGAACTTCGCCAGCACGCGGAACACCTTCAGCATCCACGGGCCGAAAGCGCGCTTCTTCGGGCGGCCGAGCGCGTCGACACCGCTCGCCAGGATCGGCGGGGCAAGGTTGAAGTTGAACTTGAAATCACCCTCGAACTGCTCGCGGAGCTGCTGCTCGAAAGCGCCGTCGGTGAAGAGGCGCGCAACCTCGTATTCGTCCTTGTAGGCCAGCAGCTTGGCGTAGTTCACCGCGACCGCGCGCGGCAACGCATCGTCATAGCCGCCCTGCCTGGCGGCGTCGCGAACCTGGTCGACGAGCTTGCGGTAGCGCTTCGCGAGACGGCCGTTCTGGTAGGCGGTCAGGTGCTTGGCGCGGTGCTCGATGACCTCGTCGAGGGTCATCGCCTCCAGCGTCTTCGGCGCAACGACCTCATCGGTGCCCTTCAACATGCCGGCAAGGCGCTGGGGATCGGCAACCGCGAGGCGGCCGAGCCGGAAGGCTTCCTTGTTCATCTTGATCGAGACGCCGTTGACCTCGATCGCCTGTTCGATCGCCTCCGCCGACAGCGGCAGCAGGCCCTTCTGATAGGCATAGCCCATCATCATCATGTTGGTGGCGATGGAGTCGCCGAGGAGCTGCTCCGCCGGCTTGGTGAAATCGAAGAAGACGGAGTCCTTGTGCAGCGCGGTCTCCAGGACCGCGTTCAGCTTGCGGGTCTGGAAGTTGAAATCGCGGTTGAGGACGAAGTCGGCGGTGGGGATGACGTGGCTGTTGATGATGCCGCGGGTGCGGCTGGTATCGCACAGCGAGATGGTGTCCTTGGCGACCGCCACCACCTCGTCGGCGGCAAGCACGACGTCGGCGGTGCCCGTGACGATGCGCGAGCAGGTCACTTCGGCCGGATGATCCGACAGGCGGACGTGGCTGAGCACCGCACCGCCCTTTTGCGCGAGACCCGACATGTCGAGGATCATCGAGGCCTTACCCTCGATGTGAGCGGCCATGCCGAGCAGCGCGCCGATGGTGAGCACGCCGGTGCCGCCGACACCGCCCACGGCGATGTTGTAGGGCTTCTCGACCGTCGGCCGCGACGCGGGCTCGGGGATCGCGCCGATGTCGGAGAGATCGGCCGGCGCGCGATGGCGCGGCTTGCCGCCGTCGACGGTCACGAAGGACGGGCAGAATCCCTTCAGGCAGGAATAGTCCTTGTTGCAGGCGGACTGGTTGATGGCTCGCTTGCGGCCGAACTCGGTCTCCAGCGGCTCGACCGAGATGCAGTTCGACTGCACCGAGCAATCGCC
>NZ_JASGFS010000089.1:0-21255 GCF_047605465.1 Bradyrhizobium sp.
GACCCGCGCTGCGGCGGCCCGGCGCCGGCGAGGCCGACACCAGCGCCTGCGTGTAGGGGTGCTCGGGCCGCGCGAACAGATCGTCGGCGCTGCCGATCTCGACGATACGGCCGAGATACATCACGGCGACGACGTTGCTGATCTGCCGGACGACGCGTAGATCGTGGCTGATGAACAGCAATGTCAGCGACAGCCGCGCCTGCAGATCGGCGAGCAGGTTCACCACCTGGGCCTGGATCGAGACGTCGAGCGCGCTGACCGGCTCGTCGCAGACGAGGAAATCGGGATTGGTCGCCAGCGCCCGCGCCAGCACGATGCGCTGCCGCTGACCGCCGGAGAGCGCGCCCGGATAGCGCGATCCATGCGCGGGCGTGAGCTCGACGCCGCGCAGCAGCTCGCGAACGCGGTCCTCGCGCTCGGCCGGCGTGCCGATGCCGTGAATGTCGAGCGGTTCCCGGATCTGGGCCGCGACCTGCAACCGGCGGTCCAGCGCGCCCAGCGGATCCTGGAAGATCATCTGCATGCGCGCCCGTTGCGCACGCCACGCAGCCGTTCCCGGCGCTGCCATCGGCTTGCCGTCGAAGCGCACCTCGCCGCCATCGGGCGGTTCGAGACCGAGCACGATGCGGCCGGTCGTGGACTTGCCCGAACCGGATTCACCGACGAGGCCCAGCGTTTCACCCTTGGGGATGCTGAGCGAGACTCCGTCGACCGCGTGAACGGCCGTGCTGCGACCGAACATGCCGGCGCGCATCGTATAGCTGCGCGAGATCGCGGACACTTCGACGAGCGGCGTGCTCATTCGGCGGCGATCCCGAGCAGTGTGCGGCGCGAGGCCTCCGCACGGACACAGGCGACCGCGCGGTCGTCGGCGATCGGCGCCAGCGTCGGCGCGCCGAGAGCGCACGGATCTGCCGCCAGCGCGCAGCGCGGCGCGAAGGCGCAGCCGCTCGGCATGCGCGCCGGATCGGGCACGGTGCCGGGAATGGCCGTCAGGCGCCGGCGCGGACCGTCGAGCGGCGGCAGCGCGCCGATCAGACCTTGCGCATAAGGATGCACGGGGTCGGCGAAGAGCTGGTTGGCGGGGGCCTGCTCGACGATGCGGCCGGCATACATCACCGCGACCCGGTCGCAATTCTCGGCGACGACGCCGAGATCGTGGCTGATCAGCACCATCGCCATGTTCATCTCGCGCCGGACCGACGAGAGCAGTTCGAGTATCTGGGCCTGGATGGTGGCATCGAGCGCGGTGGTCGGCTCGTCCGCGATCAGCAGGTCCGGGTTTCCGGCCAGCGCCATCGCGATCATGATGCGCTGGACCTGGCCGCCCGAGAATTCATGCGGATAGGCGGAGAGCCGCCGGGCCGCATCGGGGATGCCGACGAGATCGAGCAGGCGCCGCGCCTCCGCCTTCACCGCCTCGCCCGAGAGATCGCGATGCAGCGCCAGCGCTTCACAGAGCTGCCTGCGGATGGTCAGCACGGGATTGAGCGCGCTGGCCGGATCCTGGAAGATCATGGCGACCCGCCCGCCCCGCACCTGATCGAGCTCGGAAGCCGGAGCGCCGAGGAGCTCACGGCCGTCGAGCCGCACCGAGCCGGAGACCTTTGCGTGCCGCGGCAGCAGCCCCAGCGCGGCGAGCCAGGTCACCGACTTGCCGGAGCCGGACTCGCCGACGAGGCCGATGGCCTCGCCCTTGCGCAAGGAGAGATCGACACCGCGCAGGACCGGCACGCCGTTGAAGGCGACGCTGAGGCCCTGGATGCTGACGAGCGGCGTCACGTCACGCCTCGAAATTGCCGGCGCGGAAGTCCATCGCGAACGCCGGGGCCGCCTTCCACTTGATCGACTTCGGCTTGGCCGTGAACGTCGCGTTCTGGTGCAGCACCGTGTAGGCGGGATCCTCGCGCTCGGCGATCTCCAGCATGCGGTGGAACGCCTTCTTGCGCGCGGCACGGTCGGTCGAGGTCTCCAGGAATTCGGAGAGCGTGTTCAGTTCGGCATTGGTCCACTCGCCGATCTGCTGCTGCTGGCCGTTCGGCCCGTGCTGGGCGACCAGCGAGGACACCGGATCGTTGAAGGCGGCCGAGTTCGACCAGTCGCGCACGGCGCGGGTCGGGGCGCGCTCCATGACCTGCGACCAGTTCTCCTTGGTCTCGATCTGCACGTTGAGGCCGACCGACTTCCACATCTCGACCAGAACCTGCGCGGTCGCGACCTGGTTGGTGTAGTAGTTGTTGAGCAGGCGATACGGAATGGGATCGCCCTTGTAGTTGGCCTGCTTCAGGAGATCCTGCGCGAGCTTGGGATCGTAGGCCGGCACGTTCCAGTCGGCGTTGAACATGTCGCCGTAGAACTCCCACTGCAGGCCCTTCGGCACGCGCGTGCGGCCGGCCCACAGGCTGTCGACGATCGCCTGGCGGTCGATCGCATGGGTGAAGGCGCGGCGCACGAGGGGGTTGGCGAGCTGCGCGTGGTTTTTGTCGAACACGGTCAGGCGGTGATTGAGGATGGTGCCGCCCTGCACTTCGAACGCGGTGTTCTTCTCGATGCCGGCGATCTGGTCCGGGGGAATGTCGCAGGCGAACTGGTACTCGCCCGAGAGCAGCCCGTTGATGCGGCTCGCGACTTCCGGCACTTCCAGGAAGCGGATGCGCTTGAGCGGCGGCCGGCCGCCCCAATATTCGTCGTGCGCCTCGAGGGTCAGCGAAACGTCGGGCTTGAGCTCGACGACCTTGTAGGGGCCCGTGGTGATCGGCTTGCGCGCCCAGTCGAGATAGCTCGCGGATTCTTCCCAGGCGCGGCGGTTGGCGATATCGGAGCCGTAGCGCGACAGGCGGCCCTCGATCGTGACGTCGGGCGTCGCGTTGTAGAAACGGACCGTGTACTTGTCGACGGCATCGACCCGCACGAGGTCGGGCCAGATGCGGCGCGCGACGGCCGGCACGTCAGGCGGCAATTCCTTGCCCGGACGCGGCGTAGGATTCTTCTCGAAGGCCTGGATGGTGGAGCGGCTCTTGGCCTCGGTGTCGCCGAACATACGGGCGCGGCTGAAGGTGAAGACGACGTCCTCGGACGTCAGCTCGTCACCGTTGTGGAACTTGACGCCCTGGCGCAGCTTCACCTCGACGGTCTGGTCGTCGATGCGGCGCCATTCGGTGGCGAGACCCGGCACGGCCTCGAGATTGCCGCGCCAGTTCTTCGAGATCAGGCCTTCCCAGATCGAGGAGAAGAACACGCGCTCGCCGACATTGGACTGCTCGCGCAGCACGTCGAGCACGTTCGAGTTGGTGACCTTCTGCACGGCGATCGTCACGGACGGACGATTGTCCGCCTGCGCGATCGCAAAGCGCGGCAGCAACAGCGTGCCTGCGGCGACCGTGCCGGACTTCAGGATGGTACGACGGGTGAATTTGCTCATGACGATAACCCCTGCCCTCTGTGATGTCGGTTATTCGGCGAGACCGAGCGCGGCCAGATGCGCTGCGCCGGTGCGAACGTCGTCGTGGTTGCGAAGCTCCAGGATCAGACGCGGGTTCGAGTTCAGCCGACCCAGCGCGCGGAACACGGCGACCCACGGAATGTTGCCTTCGCCGGGCGCCCAGTGCCGGTCGGCGAAGCCGTCGGTGTCCTGCAGATGCACATGCGTCAACATGTCGCCCGCGGTCTCGACGTAGTAGTCGACGGGCGGCGCGCCGGTCGAGACGTGCGCGTAGTTGGCGTGGCCGGTGTCGAGGGAGACGCGGACCTTGCTGCTTTCGAGCGCCTTGGCGAGGCGCACGCGATCGCGCGGATCCTTGTCCTCGATGTTCTCGATGACGATCTCGCAGCCGATCGCTTCGGCGCGCGCGATCACATCGGCGAGCGTCGCCTTGACGCGTTCGACGACATTGCCGCGATTGTCCGGATAGAGATCGAGATTGTTGTGGTCCCAGGTCGTGAACGGCGAATGGATCACCATCTGCGTCGCGCCGAGGAATTCAGCCGCATCAAGGCCCTGCTGCAGGCGCCTGGTCACCGCCTGGCGGATCATCGGATCGTGGCTGTCGATCTTGAAGCCCCAGAACGGGCCGTGGATGCCGAGCCGGCCGGTATGGCCTGCGAGCATCTGCTTGATCTCGCTCGCGGTGCTGCGCCAGTCGCCGTCGAGCAGATCGGCGCGGAAGAAGTCCTGGATTTCCAGATCGCGTTGCCGTTCGAGAAGCCAGTCGCGGTGAGCAGGGATCGACTTGATGGACAATGCGGCGCCCAACACCGGCTTCGACATGGCGTGCTCCTTTGACTGTCAGCGATGACAGGCGCAGCGCTAGACCAGTTCAATGACAGGCCCGTGAAATCCCGGGCTCGCGGGGCGCGTGAGATGTGGACATCCAGCCGCCGCGTGCATCGCGCGCTGCATCGAATTCAGGCAGCAGCCGATGCGCACGAACGCATCAACGCGCGCAAGCGAGCGCGTGCTTGTCCGTAGTGATCCGGAATGGAGTCCTAACCATACTTCGCGTACATCGCGCACATCGATCGGCGGCCTTCCAAGGGCATCACCCTCTGATCGCGCGGCATGGAGTCGGGGGACACATGGGGCGGGGGATCAAGGCTGGGGCAAGACGAGGTCCGGACTCCTAGGCACTCCGGACCTCGCTCTTCCAGATTGAACGCGACATCGCGCCGCGGGCCGTATGGGCCACGCGGCGCGATGTGTTTTCGGGCCACCCTGCCCGTTCAGTTCGGGACGTTCCGCTCGAGATCCTCAAGCCACGCCGCAGCGCTCGAATCCGATGGCGCGCGCCAGTCGCCGCGCGGTGACAAGGAGCCGCCGGCCGACACCTTCGGCCCGTTCGGCATCGCCGAGCGCTTGAACTGGCTGAAGGCGAAGAAGCGACGCAGGAATGTCTCCAGCCAGCGGCGGATCTCCGGAAGCTCATAGGCCCTGCGCCGGTCGGCCGGGAAGGCCGGCGGCCATTCGCCCTCGGCGACGTCCTTCCACGCATGAAGCGACAGGAAGGCGATCTTGGACGGCCGCAGTCCGTAGCGCAGCGTATAGAACAGATTGAAATCCTGAAGCTCGTACGGTCCGACCGAGGCTTCCGTGCTCTGCGGCTTCTCGCCGGGCTTGACCGGAACCAGTTCGGGCGAGATCTCGGCCGACAGGATCGAGGTCAGTGTCCTGTCGACGTCCTCGCCGAATTGCCTCGAGGCGATCACCCAGCGGATCAGATGCTGGATCAGCGTCTTCGGCACCCCGGCATTGACGTTGTAGTGCGCCATCTGGTCGCCGACGCCATAGGTGCACCAGCCGAGCGCGAGCTCGGAGAGATCGCCGGTCCCGATGACGATGCCGCCGTGATGGTTGGCGAGCCGGAACAGGTAATCCGTGCGCAACCCCGCCTGCACATTCTCGAAAGTGACGTCGTAGACCGGCTCGCCCTTGCCGAAGGGATGGCCGATATCCTTCAACATCTGCGTGGCCGTGGTGCGGATGTCGAGCTCCTGCCAATTCGTCTGCAGAGCCTTCATCAGCGCGAGCGCGTTGGTCTTGCTTTCGCTGCCGGTGGCAAAGCCGGGCATGGTGTAGGCGAGGATGTTTTCGCGCGGCAGGCCGAGCTGGTCGACCGCCTTGGCCGCGACGATCAGCGCATGCGTGGAATCGAGGCCGCCCGAGACGCCGATTACGACGCGCTTGGTGCCGGTCGCGCGCATGCGCTGCACCAGACCTGCGACCTGGATGTTGTAGGCCTCGTAGCAATCCTGCTCGAGCAGGCTCTCGTCGCTCGGCACGAACGGAAAGCGTTCGACCTTGCGCAGGAAGCCGATGTCGCCGGTCGGCGCCTTCAGGGCGAAGGTGATCTTTCGGTAGAAGCCCTCGCGCTGACGACGATTGTCGTCGAACGTTCCCATTTGCGCGCGTTCCTGGCGCAACAGGTCGAGGTCGACGTCCGCGCAGGTGATCTGGCCGTCCTGGCGGAACCGCTCGCCCTCGGCCAGCAACACGCCGTTCTCGTAGATCGAGGTCTGGCCATCCCAGGCGAGATCCGTGGTCGACTCCCCCGCTCCGGCGGCCGAATAAACATAGGCCGCAAGGCAGCGCGCCGACGTCGACTGGCAAAGCAATGCGCGCGAGCGCGCCCGGCCGATCGTGATCGGACTGCCCGAGAGATTGATCAGCACGCTGGCCCCCGCGAGCGCGAGCTCCGAGGCCGGCGTCACCGGGATCCACATGTCCTCGCAGATCTCGACGCCGATGGTGAGGCCCGCGACGTCCTCGGCCGCGAACAGGAGATCGACGCCGAACGGCGCATGAAATCTGCCGATCGCGATCCCCTCGCCGGTCATCCCGGCACCGGAGGCGAAATGCCGTCCCTCGTAGAATTCACGATAGGTGGGCAGATAGGTTTTCGGCACCACGCCGAGGATGTTGCCGCGGTGAATGACGACGGCGCAATTGTAGATGCGCGCGCCGAAACGCAGCGGCGCGCCGACGATCAAAACCGTCATCAATTCCGAGGACGCTTCCACGATCGCGACGAGCCCGCGCTCGACCGCATCGAGCAGCGGGTCCTGCTTCACCAGATCTTCGATCGCGTAGCCGGACAGGCACAGCTCGGGAAAGACGGCCACTGCCGCCGACTGCGCGTGGCAGGCGTTCGCCGCCGCCAGGATCGCCTTCGCGTTGGCGGTGGGATCGGCCACATGGGAGGTGGTGACGCAAGCCGCCACGCGCGCAAACCCATGGGCATAGATCGAGTGAAAACTCATCGAGCGCGGTATCCTTGATCTTGTCGCGACCGGCCGCCGTCGAACCGGCCGCCGGCACCTGCCATATGTAGCCCATCGACATGGCTCCGTGCAGGCCATCCGCCATCATGCATAACGGATTTGCACCTTCGCCGGCCCATGTCCCGGCTGCGATCAGGCGGTGCGTGCGAGCACGCCGGCGCGATCGTCGCGCAGCCACGCGGCGATCCGGGGCCAGGCATGGGAATGGGTCTTGGCGCCCATGAACAGGCCGAGATGATTGCAGGGCTCCGATGCCGCCGCGACGAAGGCCGGCGGCGTGCCGAGCTGACCGGCGATCGCGAACGCCTGCGCGGCCGGGACGACATCGTCATCGAGCCCGGCCAGCAGGAGGACCGGCGCATTGACGTCGCTCAGGCGGATGTTGCGGCCGAGCGCGACGAAGCTCCCGGCCGCGATCCGGTTCTCGCGGAATATCCAGTTCACGACCTGCAGATAATAGGCGCCCGGCAGGTTGAGCGTCTCCGCGTTCCAGCGGTCGAAGCGCGCGAGCAGCGCCGCCCCTTCCTCATCCGCAAGGCTCCTCTGCAGGGCCGCCGCGATATCGTCGTGGCCCGGCGGCCTGGACCACAGATGGAGCATCTCCTTGCCGCTGACGTTGCCGCCGCCGCGCGCGACGAGCTGCTCGTACACCAGCTCGGGCGCATTTCGGACGAGCCGCGACAACCCGGACTCGATCGTGAGGTCGACGGGCGCGCCGACCAGGACCAGCCGCCGCACCTTGGCCGGAAAACGCGCCGCATAGAGCAGCGAGAGCCAACCGCCCTGGCACAGGCCGACGAGGTCGACCGGCGCGCCGATCTCGTCAACGGCGACATTGAGATCGCCGAGATAGCTGTCGATCGAGAGATGGCGCATGTCCGGCGACGCCGAGCGCCAGTCGGTGAGGTAGACACGGTCGATGCCGCCATCTTGCAGCGACTGCACGACGCTGTGGCCCGGCGCGAAGTCGGCGATCTGGGCGCGATGCAGCGCATAGGGCGCGCAGACCAAAGCGGGCTGGCCGGACCGCCCTCGCGCGCAATCGCGCAGACGCATGGTCGCAAGCTCCAGCGCCACGGCGCCGGGCGTGGTCCATGGCAGGCTGCTGTCGCCCTCCTCCGCCGGGACCGCCCGCAACCACCAGAAGCAGGCATCCACGGCAAGTCGTGCCGCCGCATACGGCCACAACAGCGGATCGTCCGGGGTCTGATCCGGTTTGCCTTGTTGCCTGCCGGTCGTCTCTGCCACCACTAGCCCATCGTCCTCACAGCAACGCTTCGACGCCGACCGTCGAAATGCCGCGCTCCCTGAAACTCTGACGGGTCGCCGCCATCGAGCCGTCGAGGTCGATGCCGCGGCAGGCGTCCTCGATCACCGCGACCTCGAACCCCGCCTTGCGGGCATCCTCCGCCGAAAAGCGGACGCAGAAGTCGAGCGCGAGACCCGCCACGAAGACCGTGTTCAGATCGCGCTCGCGCAAATATCCGAGCAGGCCGGTCGGCGTGCTCTGGTCGTTCTCGAACAGCGCCGAATAGGAATCGATGCCGCGGCGGAAGCCCTTGCGCACCACGAGGCTCGCGCGGGCGACATCGAGGTCCGCATGGAATTCGGCGCCGGCGGTCCCCTGCACGCAGTGGGAGGGCCAGAGCACCTGGGTGCCATAGTCGAGTTCGATGGTCTGGAACGGTTGCCGCCCCGCATGATTCGAGGCGAAAGAGACGTGGTCGTGCGGGTGCCAGTCCTGGGTCAGCACCACGTTGGCGAATTTTTGGGCGATGCGGTTGATGCCGGGAACGACCGTTTCGCCGCCGGGCACGGCGAGCGCCCCGCCGGTGCAGAAGTCGTTCTGCACGTCGATCACCAGCAGCACGTCGCGGTCGGAAATCTTCATCGCAAGCCCCACTCGCTCGGTCCGGCACGGCCGGCGCCCAAAACTCTTTCCAATGTCGACATTCCGGCGCCGCTTCGCAACCGTCGACCGCGTGCGGCGATATCGCCCGATATGACGTCTCCATCGTCGCCGGCATGCAACGGTTTGGCGCCGTCCGTGTTGACTAGCCGCACCCAACGGCGGATTCTCTGGCGTCCGCGACAGGCGGATCGCATCGAAGGAGCGGAGGAAAAGGGTTCCCGTGGCCTCAACGCCGCGGAAACCGCGAAGTCATGAGTATCGGCAAGACAGGAAAGATTCTTCTCGCCGATATCGGCGGCACCAACGCGCGTTTCGCGCTGAGCGAGGGCGACAAGATCGGACCGATCGACTATGTGAAGGTCGCCGATTTCCCGACGGTCGGAGAGGCCATCGCCGACGTCCTGGCGCGACGCGCCGGTGACGGGCGGCCGAGCCGGGCCGTTCTGGCGGTCGCCGGCCCGGTGACCAACAACCGCTGTGTCATGACCAACAGCCCGTGGATCATCGACGGCAACGAATTGCAGCCTGCCCTTGGTTTTGACCGCGTCCATGTGCTCAACGATTTCGAGGTGGTGGCCTGGTCCCTGCCCGCCTTGCAGCCCGCCGACCTGATCCCGCTCGGCGGGCAGGATGGTCTGGCCGGCGAACCCTTGCTGGTGGTCGGGCCTGGAACCGGCTTCGGCGTCTCCTGTCTGGTCGAGCGGCATGGCGCGCGGCTGGCCGTCGTCACCGAGGCCGGGCACGCGACCCTGCCGGCTGAAGACGAGCGCGAGGAGCGCGTGATCGCAAGCCTGCGTCGCCGTCTCGGGCATGTCTCGATCGAGCGCGGCGCGCTGTCCGGCTCGGGCCTGCAAAGCCTTTATGAGGCGCTGGGCGAGGTCGACGGCATCCAGGCGCCGCAACGCGACGCGGCCGGCATCACCAAGGCCGCCCTGGACGGCAGCTGCGCACTCAGCCGCGCAACGCTGGACATGTTCTGCGCCATCCTCGGTTCCGTCGCCGGCAATCTCACGGTGACCTTCGGCGCGCGCGGCGGCGTCTACATCGCCGGCGGGATCGCGCCACGCTTCCCGGAGTTCCTTGCCGCCTCCGCGTTCCGGACACGCTTCGAAGCCAAGGGACGCTTCAAGGACTATCTGCGCAACATCCCGACGCGGCTGGTGGTCAAACCGGATGCGAGCTTCCTCGGGCTGCAGGTGTTCGCAGACCACAATCCCGACTGAGCGCGACAGGCGCTGGGCAGTTCCCGCAACGTCCAGCGCCGGGTAATTCACAGCTGATTCATCCTAGATGGAGTTCCATGCGGGATCGTGCTTGCCCGCTCGTTTCCGATGAGAAACACTCTCGCCGTGTGTGGCGTTTGCACGGGGGCGTGACATGCGTAAACAGGACGTCGGATTCGACTATCACCGCTATCATCGCCTGCTGACCGAGGCGGATGACGAGGATAAGCGGCTGGCCCTGATCGACTTGTTGATCGAGGAACAGGCCAGGGACCGACTGGCGGCCCAGCGCGCTTCCGACCGCGCCGCGATGACGGCCCGAACCATCGCCAACGTCCTGAAGGCCGGCCGCAACTGACACCGCCGCGACCGGTGCTTTCATGCTTAACGACAAAGCCGATGGCCGCCTCTCGTGCGGCCATTTTCATTGATCAGGTCAATGCGGCGTCTTGGCGGACGGCTCCGGAAACAGCGTCTCGATCAGCGCCTTGAGCTCGGCGATGGCGATCGGCTTGCGCAGGATCGGCCTGCGCCGGAGCAAGGACGGCAGCAATTCCGGCCCATAGCCCGTCGCAAACAGAAAAGGCTTTCCCCGCCGCTCGATCAGATCGGCGACCGGGTCGACATAGAGACCCATGAGATTGATGTCGAGGATCGCGAAATCGTACTGCGCGGTCATGGCGAAGGCGCTCGCGTCCCGGACATTGTCCGCTTCCGCGACGACGTGGTGGCCAAGCTCCACCACCATGTCGGCAATCATCATCCGGATCAACGCCTCGTCTTCAACCAGGAAAACGGAGAGTCCGCCCGTCATATCAACCCCGCAGCCATCACGCGAAACTCATCATATCCGAACTCGCGGGAGGATACACGAATTCGTGGCGCGCGAAGCCCGCCATCCGCAGCCAATGCGCCTCACGTTCGATCAATCCAGTCCGCGCTCGTGGCTCAGGCGTACCATTTCCTGGATGAAGACTTCCTTCTGCTTGTCGTCGAGGCTCGAAAAGAGCGGTTCGGCGGCATCGGCGACGTTGCGCTGGTCGGCAGCGCGGTCGATCAGGAACTGCGACTCGTTGCGCATCTGCTCGATGATGTCGTCCGGCGGATCCCGCTTGGCGCGGGCGATGCGCAGGTTCAGCCGCTCCGCGCCATTATGTCCCAGATAGTGCATGGCGCTGGAGAAGCCGAACCAATGCTTCTCCTGATCGGGGGTGAGGTTGAGCTCGGTCTTGATGCGCTCGATATAGGCGTCGCTGTTGGCGACGATCTGGTCGGCGGTCAGTTGCGGCGCGCCGCTCTGGGTCAGGACCGTGACATCCTTGCTGTCCTTGTTGTCCTGGGGGGCATTCTTGGCTTCCTTGGTCGCCTTGGAGCCCTTGCCGGCCTTGGCGCTCTTGGCATCGCCCTTTGAATCGTTCTTGGCGTCGCTCTTCGCATCCTTGGCGCTTCCCGGCGACTTGGCGTCCTTGCCTGCATCCTTCGCGGCCGGCGCGGGAGCCGGCGCCGGGTTGTTATTGCCGACGCCGAGCACGCCGGTGAAAACGCCGACCACGCCGCCGATGGCGCCGCCGAGAACACCACCGACAGGGCCTGCCGCCTTGTTACCGGCCGCAGCACCATCCTGAACGCCCTTGACCAGGCCCTGGGCATTCGCGACCGCGGCGGCACCGAGCAACGATGCGAGCACGGACCCGAGCGCGAACCAGCGTCGCAGGCGAAGCCGCTTGGGCGGCGCCGGGTGGATCATTCTGGTCTCCATCGTCGATCTGATTGGCCTGTGGAATGGCAGCGACCTGCCGGTTGCAACTCTATCGTTCTCGCCGCTCCGAGGTCTAGGCGCAGAGCATTGCTGTCCACGTCCGAAAACTCTGTCCAGCAAAGCGGTTACGCAGGCTTATTCGGAACTGCGGCGTAATTGCGCACGGCGCGTGCGTGCCGACGCGCGCGATGTGTGCGTCGCAAAACGGCGTCACCGTCCATGCGCCGCGCGCCGGTCTTGCGACGCGCCGCAACGTTGCGAGCCGCAACGTTAGTTCTAGACGGCGCGTCTTTCGGCTTCCTCGACAGACGCGAACAATCATGATCTGATCGCGCTACCAATTGGCCGCGCCGCGCGTGATTTGCCGCCCCGGATCGACGGCACCAATAAGAAACTCCGAACAACAAAACCAAAAAACAAAACCAAAAAGCAAAACTCAGGAAAGTCAGAGGAAACGCCAGAACAATAAAGCACCCCAAGCGAGGAAACGAGATGTCACGCAAGCAACTGACGCGACGTCAATTTGTAGCTGCCACTGCAATGTCCTCCGCCGCGCTGATCACAGCGCCCTATGTCCGAGGCGCCTACGCCGCCGGCAAAGTCTCGATCGGTTTCTGGGACCACTGGGTCCCCGGCGCCAACGACGCCTCCAAGGCTCTCGTCAACGAATGGGCCGCGAAGGAGAAGGTCGACGTCTCGATCGACTACATCACCAGCAACAACAACAAGATCCAGCTCACGGTCGCCGCCGAGGCCCAGGCCAAGTCCGGTCACGACATCCTGCAGATGCCGACATGGTGGCCTCACGCCTATGCCGAAAATCTCGAGCCGCTCAATGACGTCATGGAGCCGCTCATCAAGCAGAACGGCGAGGTGAACGGCACCGTCAAATATCTCGGCCAGGCCGCCGGCAAATGGCTCGCGATCCCGGCGACGCCGGGCAGCCAGATCAAAGGGCCCTGCTCCCGCATCGACCTGATGAAGAAGCTCGCGGGGATCGACGTGCAGGAGATGTATCCGGCCGGCGCGCCCGCCAAGGCCGACAACTGGACCATGGACACGTTCCTGAAGGCGGCCGAGGCCTGCCAGAAGGGCGGCTATCCCTTCGGCATCGGCCTCGGCGAGACCACCGACAGCGTCGACACGGCCGGCGCGATCTTCCAGTCGTTCGGTGCCGAACTCGTCAACGACAAGGGCGACATCACGGTGAAGACCGACGCCGTCCGCCAGGCGCTCGACTACTACAAGAAGCTGATCGCCTTCCTGCCGCCGGATGCTCCGTCCTGGGACGACGCCTCGAACAACAAATGGCTCATCTCGGGCCGTGGCGCGCTCATCCTCAATCCGCCGAGCGCCTGGGCCGTCGCCAAGCGCGACGCGCCGCAAGTCGCCGAGCAGTGCTGGACGCACGGCATGCCCGCCGGGCCGAAGGGCCGCTTCGCGCCCTTCCTGCCGTACTTCTGGGGCCTCTGGAGCTTCAGCAAGAACAAGGAGGCCGCCAAGAGCCTCCTCACCTTCCTGTCGCAGCCATCCTCGATCGAAAAATTCGTCGAGGCGAGCGGCGGCTACGATCTTCCCGCCTACGCCAATCTGACGACGCTGAAGACCTGGGCGGAGGAAGGCCCGCCGAAGGGGACGCTCTATCACTACCCCAACCCCAACAATCACCAGACCCTGTCGATCGCGGCATCTCCGGCGCCGCCCAAGATCGCGCAGCAGATCTACTTCCAGGCAACGCACACCAAGATGGCGCTGCGCTATGCGCAGGGCGAGAAACTGGATGCGACGCTCGCCTGGGCCGAAAGCGAGTGCGAAGGCTTCATGCGGAGCTAGCGCGTCGGGCATTCCGCCGAGGCGGCTCACGCGCCGCACGTGATCCGCCTCAGCACTCCGCGCCTTTCATCCGCAGATCGCGCACGAGGCCGACCGACCCGGCCGGCCTCGCGTTCGACACCTCCCGAGGAAGCTTCGTCATGGTTGACGTCGTCGTCGAGCAAGGTCGCACAGTGCGTGCCGCCAGCACGCGCAAGCGGACAGGCCTCCGCAATGCGCTGGGACGGAAATCGACGGTCGCGTTCCTGCTGACGCTGCCGCTGATCGTGCTGATCGCGCTGCTGGTGCTCTATCCCGCGATGTACTCCGTACATCTTGCGACGCTGAACAAGTCGATGCAGAAATTCGTCGGCTTCGGCAACTTCACCTTCCTGTTCAAGCGCGACACGTTCTGGATGGTGGTGAAGCAGTCCTGCATCTTTGCGATCACCGCCGTGTTCTTCAAGGCGCTGATGGGCTTCATCGTCGCTCATTTCGTGCACAACCTGCCGGCCAAGGGCCAACGCAAATGGCGCGGCATGCTGCTTGTGCCCTGGGTGATTCCGCCGGCCATGAGCACGCTCGCCTGGCTGTGGCTGTTCGACCCCTCCTACAGCGCCTTCAACTACACGCTCTCCTTCCTCCACATCGGCCCGATCAACTGGCTCGGCGACAATCTCTGGGCGCGCTTCTCCGTCATCCTGGTCAATGTCTGGTACGGCGCGCCGTTCTTCATGATCATGTATCTGGCCGCGCTGAAATCGGTCCCCGACCAGCTCTACGAGGCCGCGGCGATCGACGGCGCCAATTGGTGGCAGAAGATCTGGTTCATCACGCTGCCGATGATGCGCAACATCATCGCCATCACGACGCTGTTCTCGCTCATCGTCACTTTCGCCAATTTCGATATCGTCCGGATCCTGACGTCGGGCGGCCCGCTGGACCAGACCCACATCTTCGCGACCTGGGCCTTCAAGGTCGGCATCGAGGGCAGCGACATTCCGCTCGGCGCCAGCGTGTCGCTGTTCATGGTGCCGATCCTCGCGGTCGCGGCGATCTTCATCCTTCGCGATGTCTCCAAACGCGGGAACGAAGCCTGATGAGCACGCTCACCATCGACAAGGCCGGACCGACGCGCAAGGTCAGGTACGGCAGCATGAGCCGGGATCGCGCCTGGGCGCTGCGCTGGTCCTATTTCTTCCTCGTGCTGTTCGCGCTGTTCTCGCTGACGCCGCCGTTCTACATGCTCATCACCTCGCTCAAGAGCAGCGCAGAAATCTCGGCCGCGACCAATCCGTGGTGGGTGTTTCGCCCCACCCTGTCGAACTATGTCGAGCTTCTGACCTCCAACCAGTTCCTGCGCTTCTTCTGGAATTCGGCGATCGTGTCGATCGTCGTGGTCATGATCACCATGCTGATCAGCATTCCCGCCGCCTTCGCGCTGGCGCGGATGAAATTCTGGGGTTCGACGACGCTCGCGACCGGCGTGTTCCTGACCTATCTGATCCCGGACAGCCTGCTGTTCATTCCGCTGTTCAAGATGCTCGCTGTGGTTCAGGACCTGACCGGGATCACGCTGCTCAATCGCTGGTACGTGCTGCTGTTCATCTATCCGACGCTGACGGTGCCGTTCTGCACCTGGATCATGATCGGCTATTTCGCCTCGATCCCGAAGGAACTCGACGAGGCCGCCATCATCGACGGCGCGTCCTGGCTCCAGACGCTAACTCGGATCTTCATCCCCGTCGCGCTGCCCGGGCTGATCGCGGCCACCATCTTCGCCTTCACGGTGTCGTGGGCCCAGTTCCTCTATCCGCTGGTGTTCACGACGTCCGTGGACCAGCTCGTACTCCCGGTCGGCATCACCACCACGCTGATCAAGGGCGACGTCTTCAACTGGGGCCAGATCATGACCGGCGCGCTGCTCGGCGCCGCGCCACCGCTCATCATCTACGCCTTCCTGATGGACTACTACATCGCCGGCCTGACCGCCGGTGCGACAAAGGGCTGATATCGAGAGGTTGACGTTTCATGGCCGACGTTTCCCTGCGCAAGGTGATCAAGCGTTACGACGACGTCGAAGCGGTGCGCGGCATCGACCTCGATATCTCCGACCACGAATTCATCGTGCTGGTCGGCCCGTCGGGCTGCGGCAAGTCGACCACCCTGCGCATGATCGCCGGGCTCGAGGACATCAGCGACGGCGACATCCTGATCGGCGGCGACGTCGTCAACGACGTGCCGCCAAAAGACCGCGACATCGCGATGGTGTTCCAGAACTACGCGCTCTATCCGCACATGACGGTCGCGGAGAACATGTCGTTCGGGCTGCGCCTGAAGCACTATCCCAAGGCCGAGATCAAGGAGCGGGTGACGGAAGCCGCCCGCCTGCTCGACATCACCGACCTCATCGACCGCAAGCCGAAGCAGCTTTCCGGCGGCCAGCGCCAGCGCGTTGCGATGGGGCGGGCCATCGTGCGCAACCCGAAGGTCTTCCTGTTCGACGAGCCGCTCTCCAACCTCGACGCCAAACTGCGCGTGCAGATGCGGATCGAGATCAAGAAGGTGCACCAGAAGGTGCGAACCACCACGGTCTACGTCACCCATGACCAGGTCGAGGCGATGACGCTGGCCGACCGCGTCGTGGTGATGAACAAGGGCCGGATCGAGCAGATCGGCACGCCGAACGAACTCTACCACAAGCCGGCCACGCGCTTCGTCGCGGGCTTCATCGGCTCGCCCGCGATGAACTTCCTTCCCTGCCGGCTCGAGGACGTCGGCGGCAGGCTCAACCTCCGCCTGACCGACCGCATCGCCTTTGCGCTGCCGCCGGCCCGTGCTTCCCGCTACAACGCGCTGCCGCGCAGCGACAGGCTGCTGCTCGGCATCCGGCCGGAACACCTCACCGAGGCACACGCGCACCTCGAGCCCGGCTGCGAGACCTTCGACACGGTGCTCGACGTCACCGAGCCGATGGGAATGGAGACCCTGGTCTACTTCACGCTCGATGGCACCGCGACCTGCGCCCGCGTCAATCCCAATGCCGGCGCCAAGGACGGGGCTCCCATGCGTTTGGCGATGGACCTCAACAATATGCACCTGCTAAACGAAGAGACCGGTGCCGTGTTATGACGCCGGTCCAAGAAACGCGAGCAGGCAGGGAGCGATGGCGACCAACAAGAACAAGATCTTCGTTACACAGACTTTGTCGCAAGGGGCACGCGCCCTCCTCACCCAGCGGGACGATATCGAGCTTGTCGAGTTTCCGAACCTGATCTCAGCCAAGGATTTCGAGGCCCTGCTGAAGAGCCATGCACCGGTCCACGGCGTGGCGCTCGGCGCCACGGCTTTCGGGGAGACCGAGCTCGAGGCCTCCCGGGACATGAAGGTGGTGACCCGCATCGGCGTCGGCTACGACGCCGTCGACGTGCCCGCCCTCTCCCGCCGCAAGGTGCCGCTGATGGTCGCGGGCACCGCAAACTCGCCCTCGGTCGCCGAACAGGCGCTGTTCATGATGCTGACGCTGGCCAAGCGCGCGCAGGAGATGCACGGCTGCGTCAAGGACGGCAAATGGGCCGACCGGCTCGGCATGCTGCCGTTCGACCTCTACGGCAAGACCGTCCTGATCGTCGGCTTCGGCCGGATCGGCACCCGCACCGCCAAGCGCTGCCTGGCGATGGAGATGAAGGTCCAGGTGTACGATCCCTACAAGCCCGCCGCCGACATTACAGCCGCCGGCTGCGAGCACGTCGCCGATCTCGACGCCGCGCTGCCCGGCGCCGATTTCGTCACCATCCATTGTCCGAAGACGCCGGAAACGGTCGGCCTGTTCGACGCCGCCCGGATCGGCCGGATGAAGCCGAAATCCTACCTCATCAACACCGCACGCGGCGGCATCGTGAAGGAAGCGGCGCTGTACGATGCTCTCGTCTCCGGCAAGCTGGCGGGCGCAGGCATCGACGTGTTCGAGCAGGAGCCGCCGCCGGTCAGCAACGCGCTGTTTGCGCTGCCGAACGTCATCATGGCCCCGCACGTCGCCGGCGTTACGGTGGAGGCGGTCCAGCGCATGAGCGAGCAGACCGCGCGCAATATCCTGAGCGTGCTCGACGGCGATCCGATCCGGCAGAACATCATCAATCAGGATGTGCTCGGTTGAGCGGTTTGGAGGGCGGGCGGGTGGCCTGCCCGCCTTCGGAACGCCAGAATGCGTCCCATTTTGGTGCAGATCGAGCCCAAACTCAGCCTTAATCCGACGCGCCTAATGTGTCCGGCCGCGGCGGCAGTGGGACACACAAGCCGGCCGCGTCGAGCTGGAGGATGTAACCCTTGTCAGAGATCGACCCGACTGACCACGCGCTGGCGACCATCGCCAGCATCCTGGAGCACCCCGAGCCCGTTCTCGTCGTTCGCGACGCCGACGCAGCCGAGACCCAGGCCGAGGCGGATGAGCAGGTCAGCAGCGACGAGTATCTGGTCGCCGACGAGCATCAGCTCGTCGAGGAGCAGCCCCTGGTGCCGGAGCACACCGATGCCGACGGCTACACCAAGGTCGGCCCCGGTCCGATGGTGGCGATCCGCCTCAAATGGACGGTGCATCGCGGCGACGACGGCCAGTACTATGTCCACGAGACGATCGGCGAACAGTCGGCGCCCGTGGTCAGCGGCCCCATGACGAGTGAGGCCGCGGTGCATTTCGTCGACGAACACCAGGACGAGGCGCATCGGCGTTTCGAGGTGCTGCGCAGCGAAATCGCCGGTCGCAGCTCGCTCGCCGATTATGAGCGCAGGGGCGAAGCCTAGGCCATCCGCGGCCGGATTGCGCCACCTCTCCCAAAGAAGAGGTGGCCATCGTTCCGGCCGCTACTTTCGTCCGAGGAAATCCTTCTTCACGAGTTCGACGCCGGCGTGCCTCAGCAGGTCGTATGCGGTCGTGACGTGAAAGAAGAACTGCGGAATGCTGTTGGTGAGCAGCAGCGTTCGCCCGGTGAAGGGCAGCTCGGTCCCGTTCTTCAGCCTGAAGAAGACCTTCAGCTCCGCCGCCGCATCGATTTCGGCGCGCGGCAGGCTTTCAATGAATTCGATCGACGTCGCGATGCGTGCCTGAATCCCGGCCATGTCGTGCTCCAGCGGCGGCAGCGCGACCGGTTCGCACTGCGCCAGCAGCGCCGGAGCGACGGTGGCATGACGGCAGGCTTCGCCGATCTGCTGCGCCAGATCGTACATGTTCGGTGCCATGCGCATGCCGAGCAGGACCGTCGGGTTGAACTTGCGTGTCTCGGCATAGGCAACGCCCTTGTCGAGCAGGGCCGACAGGTTGCGAAGATACGGCACGAAGAGGCCGACAGAGGCCTCGTACAGCGAGATCGTCACGCCAGAATTCCTTTCAATTCCGCCTCGCCAGATGCAGGCATCTGGTCTAAATCCACCTCTCAAGGGCTGCACAATGACAGCTCGGGCATGGGTGGAAAAGAGATGATGGTTCGAATCCTGGCGACCTTGGCCGTGATGTTGCTGGCACACGTTCCGGCTCACGCGCAGCAGCCGCCACCCTCGCGCCTCGACGAGATCATCAAGCGCGGTACGCTGCGCGTCGGCATGACCGGGGACTATCTGCCCTTCACCTATCTGGACAAGAGCACGCAGCAATTCCGCGGCTTCGACGTCGACATGGCCGAAGCGCTGGGCAAGGCGCTCGGCGTCAAGGTCGAGTTCGTGCCGACCACCTGGCCGAAGCTGATGAAGGATTTCGAGGCCGATCAGTTCGACATCGCGATGGGCGGCGTGTCGGTCACGCTCGACCGCCAGAAGAACGGCTTCTTCTCGACGCCGATCATGCGCGAGGGCAAGACGCCGATCGCGCGCTGCGCCGATGTCGGCAAGTACCAGACGATCGCCGACATCGACAAGAAGGGGACGCGCGTGATCGTCAATCCCGGCGGCACCAACGAGCGCTTCGCCCGGGCCAACGTCAAGGACGCCGACATCACCGTATTCCCCGACAACACCGTGATCTTCGACGAGATCGCCAAGGGTAACGCCGACCTGATGATGACGGACGCCTCCGAGACCCGCTATCAGCAGAAGCAGCATCATGGCGTGCTCTGCGCGGTGCATCCAGACAAGCCGTTCGACTTCTCGGAGAAGGCCTATTGGCTCCAGCGCGACACGGCGCTGAAGGCCTTCGTCGACCAATGGCTGCACATGTCCATGGAGGACGGCAGCTACCGGAAGATCTACGCCGCCTGGTTCGACTAGCGGTGACGCCTCACTCCAGATGGGCGCGGAAGAAGGCCACCGCCGCAGCATTGAACGCGTCGTGAAACGCCTGCCGGTCGAACCCCGGCCGATCGGTGCACAGGACCGGTGCGGCCCGGGCGAGGTCGGGGGGACACGGCGCGATGAACGAGAAATGCACGGAGTTCGGCGCAATCCGGTAGTCCGGGTGTGCCGGAAGCTGCCGTTCCAGCGCGTCGACGGCCTCGGGCACGACGCCATCGCCGCCGAACGCCGAGCGCCACAACAGAACTGGGATCGTGACGCCGGCCAGACGTTCGCGGCTGAAGAGGCCTTCGTAGAGTGGCGGATCCGCCAGGATGGCTGCCCTGATGCGGGGGTCGTGAGCCGGCGCCTCGGTCGGCGCCCGTCCCTCGCGAACGTCGCGGCATTTCGGCGTTGTGGCGCCCTCTCTGTCGCAGAGGGCCGCGAGCGCTCCGAAATCGGGATTGCCGCCGATCACGACGAGACCAGTATAGGCACCGCGCGAGAATCCGAACAGGCCGATCCGCTTGGGATCGAGAGCGGCGGCATCCGGCCAGGAGCGCAGCATGAAGTCGATGAGCCGCGTGATGTCGACGGGGCGCTCGACCAGCACGGAGAACTCATCGGTCCGGCTGCTGTCCGCAGCCCAATCGCCTGGATGATTGATGGCAGCCACCACGAAGCCCGCATCGGCGAGCGCCGCGGCCGTATCGTTGTGCGCCAGAAATGAGCCGCGCCGCCCATGCGAGACGACGATCAGCGGCAATCGATTGCCGGCAATCGGGCAATTCATCACGCCCGGCAGAGCGACACCGCCGCCCAGCGGGACGAGCGAGGAAGACTCCGCGCAGGGAGTCCAGACCATGCCCCTCAGCGCAGGTCCGCCGGTTTCCTCCGGCACATCGAGCAAGCGAAGGCCCGCCGCCTGCACCGCGGTCACGACGAGACAGCAGGCCACGGTCAGCGTGATCAGGCGAATCCGTCGTCGCAACATGACTGCCCTCTCCGCAAGCGAGCGTCGCGCGATACGTTAACCCTCGCGGTTCTACGTGGCCGCTTGGTACACGTCCAGATCAGGGCCTTCGCACCGGTCCGCGACCGTCGCCATTCAACACCGGAACGACTTCGGTGCTATTGAACCAGGATCGGCGGGAGCACGACTCATACCGAGAACAGTGATCTAAATCACTTTTCGCGATCGAGCCGACGATTAAGTGTCGGTGCGGGGACCACCTGCTCAGGAGATGGAAATGAGGAAGCTGTTGGCCACGGCCGCATTCCTGGTGGCGAGCACGGCTGCTCAGGCGCAATACACTTTCGAATATGGTGGGCACACCATCCGGATCGATCCTGATCGCGGCACGGTCTCGATCCCCGGCGTCTATGACAATACCGGTCAGGGCAAGGCCAAGAAGGCCAAGAAGAACGAGGCCAAGCCAGACCCGCAGGCACCCCAGCAAGCCAAGGCCGACCCGCAAGCGCCGGCCGCGACGGCTCCGGCCCCCGCGCCGGTCGCA
>NZ_JASGFS010000090.1:0-20715 GCF_047605465.1 Bradyrhizobium sp.
ACCGCGCCGCAAGCGCCGCGCACCGGACTGCAACCCGGTCAACCCGGCGCACAGCCTGCCGTGCAGCCGCAACAGGGCGCCGCGCCGCGTCAACCCGGCTTGCAGCAGCGCCAGTTCCGCGCGCAACGCCCCGCCGCGCCGCGCAGACCGGCGCCGGCTCCGAAAGAAAAGAAGAAGCGATAGATCGCAGAGCCGGCCGATGCGACCGGTGCACTCCCTCACGCCGCTCTCCCCGCCTCCGTCATTGCGAGCGCAGCGAACAATCAAGACCCCGGCGGCGGAAGGATTCCGGATTGCTTCGCGGAGCCCGTCATCGGGCCGCGCCTTGCGCGGATGCGTTGGTTCGCAATGACGATTTGGAGAGAACCGACGCGAACCGCATGATGCCGGCTCGCGGATGCCTGCCCTCACGTTTCACGCGGGGGGCAGACCGAACGGACTCAGGCCTCGCCGCGGAGCCAAGCCCTGACCTTCTGCAACAGGCCGTGGCGCAGTTCGTCGACGGAGGCGGCTTCGGCCGGCGTCAGGGTCTGCAAGGCGGCATCGATCTCGTCGGCCGCCAGGGGCGGCGTCGGTTCCGGAGCGCGCGCGGGCGCGAGACCGACCGCGGCAATCGCGATCGGTCCTATCTGGGTCAGGAACGCGCGCTCATATTCACGCGACAGGCGCGCGATCGCCTCGTCGAGCGACAGCCAGTCGACCGCCTTGACGTCGTTCATCAGCTTGCGCACGGGGCCGCCCTCGACCTCCATGCGCCAGAAATGCACGATCTTGGATCGGCCACCGGACTGGTAGGCGATCGTGCCCAGGAATTCATGCACGACAGCGTCGTGGCCGGTCTCCTCCAGGACCTCGCGGTAGGCGGCTTCCCTGGGCGTCTCGCCATCGTCGAGCTTGCCCTTGGGCAGGACCCATTCGTTGCGTTTGCGCTGGCGCACGACGGCGATGAGCGGCGTGGGGCCACGCCGCAGCACAATACCACCCGCCGCCATGACCGGCGCCCGTGCCATCGCAGAATTCTCGCAGTGTCGTCGAATCGCCCCCGCGGACGATATAGGCCGCCGACACGGCGGAATGAAGACTAGGCTTTGCGCAGCAGGGCTTGGCCCGCGCGGATGCGCGTGCCCTCGGCGATGCCGTCACAGAACGCGAAATCGCCGGGCGCGAGGATGATGATGGTCGAGCCGTGCTCGAACCAGCCCAGCTCCTCGCCCTTGGCGACGTCGACGTCGCACGGAAAATTGACCGGCCCCCGGGTCTGCGCGTTCAGCACCATGTCGAGGAAGTGCAGGCGGATGCTGGCGACCAGGATGGCGGCCACCGGCACCAGCGTCACCGCCTCGCCGGAAGCGAGATGGGTGCGGATCACCGCGCGCTCGTTCTTGCAGAACAGGCGCTCGACCCGCTTCAGCGCGATCGGGTTGACGTTCCAGACGTCGCCATGGATCAGCGTCACGCGCTCGATATGCGCGTCATAGGGCGCGTGGAAGCGGTGGTACATGCTCGACGTCAGCCGCAGCGTGACGAAGGAGCCGTTGCGGTGCTGGTCGACCAGGGCCTGGTCGCCGACGAGGTCGAGCAGCGAATAGGGCGCGCCCTTGACCTGGAACAGTTCGGTGTCGGCGATCCGGCCGTGCGCGCCGACGATGCCGTCCGACGGGCTCGCCACCACGGCCGGGTCCGGATCGAACGGACGCAGGCCCGGCTTGAGCTCCCGGGTGAAGCAATCGTGCAGGCTCTTGAAACGGTCCTTGCGCGCCTCCGACAGGTCGAGGTCCGAGAACAGCTTCCACAGCGCGATCGAGAAATCCCTGACGAGCGGATTCTCGATCTTGGAGAACCAGCCCATGAAGCGCGTCAGCGCCGCGCGGGGAATGCGGTTGGTCAGCAGGAAATTGAGGTCTTCCTGCTGGGTGAAAGAGGCGATGAGGGCTTTGACTGTCATGAATCTGTCAGCTCGCAGGGTTAGCGCTTGTTGTCATGGAAACGACACTCCCGATTCTCTCTTTGTCCGTGGCCGCCGCAGCATCCGCTGCCGCCGCCTTCCCGAAGTTGAAGGCGCGGATCGAACTCTCCCGCGCCAAGCACCGGTCGCTGTCCGGGCATTCCAAGATGTCGCGCCGGGTGGCGAAGCTGCTCCCGTTCTACGAGTTCGACGGCGACAAATATTTCGGCTGCGACGGTGCGCCGGCGAACGTGGTGATGCAGCGCAAGGACGCCTTCTTCCGTCTCGCGCGCCTCTACGCCGATCGCTATCCCAAGGGCCGCGCGATGACGAAGGAGGCCGCAGAGACGATCTCCGACCTCAACTTCACCGAGAGCTACCGCGTGCCCTTCCAGTTCTCGCGTCTCGTCCGCGAGCATCTGGGCACCTCGACCTTCATGGAGTCCTCGCGCGGCGTCACCGTCACCGATGTCGACGGCAACACCTCCTACGATCTCACCGGATCCTACGGCGTCAACATCTTCGGCAACGACTTCTACAAGGAGTGCATCGAGGGATCGGAGAAGCGGGCGCATGCGCTCGGTCCGGTGCTCGGCCCGTACCATCCCGTCATCCTCGAGAACGTGCAGAGGCTCTGCCAGATCTCGGGCCTCGACGAGGTCTCGTTCCACATGTCCGGCACCGAAGCCGTGATGCAGGCGGTGCGGCTCGCGCGCTACCACACCAAGCGCACGCATCTGGTCCGCTTCGCCGGCGCCTATCACGGCTGGTGGGGTGACGTGCAGCCCGGCGTCGGCAATCCGATTCCCGCGCACGAGACCTACACCCTCGCCGAGATGTCGGAGAAGACGCTGCACGTGCTGCGCACGCGCAAGGACATCGCCTGCGTGCTGGTCAATCCGCTGCAGGGGCTGCATCCGAACGCCAACGCGCCCGGCGATTCCTCGCTGGTCGATTCCTCCCGCGGCGGCCATTTCGATCGCGCGGCCTATACCGAATGGCTGAAGAAGCTGCGCGATGTCTGCACCGAGCGCGGCATCGTGCTGATCTTCGACGAGGTGTTCGTCGGCTTCCGCCTCGCCGCCGGCGGCGCCCAGGATTATTTCGGCGTGCGCGCCGACATGGTGACCTACGGCAAGAGCCTTGCCGGCGGCCTGCCGGTCGGCGTGGTCTGCGGCAAGCGCGAGCTGATGCGCCGCTTCCGCGACGACCGCCCCGCCGACATCTGCTTCGCCCGCGGCACCTTCAACTCCCATCCCTACGTCATGACGGCGATGGACGAATTCCTGAGCCGGCTCGCCAGCCCCAACTTCCGCGCCGTCTATGACGGGCTGGAGGAGACCTGGAACGGCCGCGTCGAGACGCTCAACAAGATGATGGAAAGCGCCGACCTGCCGGTCCGCTTCGCCAACTTCTCGTCGATCTGGACGGTGAAATACACCACGCCGTCCCGCTACAACTGGATGCTGCAATACTACCTGCGCGCCGAAGGTCTCGCCTTGAGCTGGGTCGGCACCGGCCGACTCATCTTCAGCCTGAACTACACCGACGCCGACTTCGCCGAGGTCGCCGACCGCTTCGTCCGCGCCGCCGGGAAGATGAAGGCCGACGGCTTCTGGTGGCACGACGGTGTGCTCACCAACAAGAACATCAAGCGGCAGATCCTGAAGGAAATGCTGGCCAAGCGCCTCGGGCGCTGAGGCCTTTCCGCCCCGCAGACACACCGTCCCGAACAGCGCTCCCTCTCCTGTCTCGCCCCGCTTGCGGGGCGGGGAGGACACTGCGCGCATGCAGTGAGCGTTGGTGAGCGATACGGCAGCAGCGCCCCCGCCGAGAGCCCCCCTCGCCCGAATCCGCGCGTCGCGCAGATTCGACCACTCTCCGCGCACGGGGACAGGTGACGGAAGCTGAACGTCCGCACCCCCCAAGACCACGTTCGCAGTCCCCAAGACGTGGATGCCCGGCACGAGGCCGGGCATGACGCAACCATCAGACATCGGAGTGTTGTGTGCGAGCGGCGCGCTCAGGCGTGCTGCTCTTCGAGCGTCGGCTCGGGGATGAAGCCCAGCGTGTGCTCGGGGTTGAGGTGCAGACCCGGATCCATCAACTCGCCGCGCATCAGCGCGAGCGGCGCCTTGCGATAGAGCATCAGGTCGTGGAAGGGGTCGGTCAGGATCTTGGTCATCCAGACGAGGCCGGTCTCGACGTCGCGGATGAAGAACAGGTGCACGGTGCGGAACAGCAGGCCGCCGGCGCCGACCGCGAGCCAGATCTTGGCCACCTGACGCATGAAGTCGGTCGCGCTCGCCCAGGGCGTGAACAGGCCGAACAGCGTCGGATCGGCGACCAGCACCAGCGGCGACAGCGCCCAGATCGCCATCAGCACCACCTTGCGCTGAAGGTTGTAGCCGACCTTGATCTCTTCCTTGTGCTCGTGCGTGGCCTGGTTGATGTGGTCGTAGCCGTGCGGCTCGAAGAAGAAGTGACCGGCCTGGCGCGAGGTCATCGAGACCAGCCAGCCGACGAGGCCGGAGACCACGGGGTCGATGAACAGCCAGACATAGGCCAGCAGGAAGCTCAGCGCGCTGACGAAGTGCAGGCTCTGATTGATGCGGCTGTGGTGATAATAGCGATGGTCGTCCCAACGCTGAATCCGGAGCTGCTCGAGGTAGTTCTTGATCATGCTCTTCCCCAAAATGCTTTCAGGTACTGGATTTACAGGGATTCGATGTACGCCGTGTGACATCATCATTTTGTCATGTGACGATGTGGAGCGACGCGATGACGCACGGTTTACTCTGTCCCCTCATCCGAGGAGCGCGGAACGCGCGTCTCGAAAATGAAGTCCGTGTTGCAGCACGGGCCTTCATGGTTCGAGACGGCGCCACGCGCCTCCTCGTCACGAGGAGAAACGATCACGCCGCCTTGGCGACGTCGACCTTGCGGAAGCGCACCAGCGAGAAGTGTCCCAGCGGCGGGATCAGGCGGCGCTCGGCGAGCTCGATGCCGTTGGTGCCGGCGAGCCACTTGGCGTAGCGCGACCATGCGAACTCGGCGGTGCGGAAGCCGAGCGGGCGAACCACCGGCTGCAGCTTCTGCTCGATGAAGCGGCGCATGCCGGCATCGGCGCTGACGCGGGTGAGGATGATCAGCTCGCCGCCCGGACGCAGCACGCGGGCGAATTCGTCCAGCGCCTTCTCCGGATTCGGCACGGCGGTGACGACGTACTGCGCCATCACCACGTCGAAGGAATTGTCGGGGAATTCGAGCTTCTCGGCGTCCATCACCGCGAGGCCCTCGACGTTCTTCAGCTTCTGCTCGGTGACGCGGCGGCGCGCCTTGTCGAGCATCGCTTCCGAGATGTCGGTGCCGAAGATGCGCAGATGCGGCGCGTAGAGCGGCAGCGAGATGCCGGTGCCGACGCCGACCTCGAGCACGCGGCCGCCGATCTTGTTGGTGGCGGCGATCGCGGCCTGACGGCCCTTGGCGAACACGCCTCCGAACACGAGATCGTAGACGGGCGCCCAGCGGTCATAGGCCTGCTCGACCGTACCACGGGTGAGGTCGAGTTGCTCGGTGCCGTCAAGGTTCATGATCTTAGCCATCGATGAGGTTCTCGCTGTGGGTCAAAACATGGATCAACCGCGCACCGGCCGCCGCGCCATGACCGGCGAGGCCCGCAGCGAACGGCTGGGCTGAAGTGAAGTGAGGTTGCCGACGAACTGGCGCGCGCTGTTTTCCCAGGAGCGCTCCAGCGCGAAATTGCGGCAGGTCTCGCGCGACATGTTGAGCGCGCGCAGGCAGGCGGCGCGCAGATCGTTGTCGATCGCGCCGATCGGGTGGTTGGCGATGACGTCCTTCGGACCCGTCACCGGAAACGCCGCGACCGGCGTGCCGCAGGCGAGCGCTTCGAGCTGCACCACGCCGAACGTGTCGGTCAGGCTCGGAAACACGAAGACGTCGGCGGCGGCGAGATGCGCGGTGAGATCCGCGCCCTTCTTCTCGCCGAGGAAGACGACGTTGGGATACTTCTTTTCGAGCGCGGCCTTCTGCGGGCCGTCGCCGACGACGACCTTGGTGCCGGGCAGATCGAGCGAGAGGAACGCTTCGAGATTCTTCTCCACCGCGACGCGCCCCATCGTCATGAAGATCGGCCGTGGCAGGTCGAGCGACGCCGGACTGTCGGGATGGAACAGCTCGGTGTTGACGCCGCGCGTCCAGAAGCCGAGCCGCTTGAAGCCGCGGTCCGACAGCTCTTGCCGCAGCGAGGGCGTCGCCACCATGGTCATCGCAGCGGCGTCGTGGAAGTGGCGCAGCACGGCATAACCGACGGCGTCCGGAATCCCGGTCCGCACCGAGACATATTCCGGAAAGCGCGTGGTGTAGGAGGTCGTGAAGGCGAGACGGTTGCGGCGGCAATAGGCGCGCGCGGCCCAGCCGATCGGACCTTCGGTCGCGATGTGCAGGGCATCCGGCGCCGCCTGCTCGATCCGCCGCGCGATCTCCCTACCCCTCGGCAGCGCGATGCGCAGACCCGGATAGGTCGGCAGCGGCCACGACGGAAAACCGTCCGGCGTCAGGAATTCGATATCGACGTCCAGGGCCTTGGCGGCGCCCGCCAGCGACGTCAGCGTCCGGACAACACCGTTGACCTGCGGATGCCAGGCGTCGGTCGCGATTAATACCCGCATGGGAAAATCCCGAGAGTTTGATGATTCTCGGCTTCCGACCATCAACCAAGGATATTTCAGGCGTGTGACGTCACATAAATGTCGGCCCGCTGTTTTGTTGGGAGCAACGCCTCGCGAGCCACGAAACTGTCATGAAACAATCCTTGCCGCGACGAAACCGTTTTGGGTTTTCCGTGCAAACGTCCCGAAACTTTTTGTCGCTAGTGATCTAGGCAACGGGGCGCCGCGCGGGACGCGGTGACCAAAAATCCGAAACGACAGGGGCGATCAATGTTCAGTCAGGACACGTTCAAGACGTATGCCCGCGCCATTGCCTTCGGCGCTGTCGCGATCTCCGCGGTCGCGTTTGCCGGTCCGGCCAGGGCCGCGCCGGTTCAACTCTTCCCGTTCTTTCCGCCGCTGTCGGCGCCGCAGCCGATCCAGCCCTATCAGCCCGACCAGGTGACGCCTTACCAGGCCGCGCCGTCCGAGGATCAGGACCAGGTCGAGATGCCGGCGCGCTTCCGCCGCCAGACCGTGGCCTACGCGACGCGCGAAGCAGCGGGCACGATCATCATCGATACGCCCAACACCTACCTCTATTATGTTCTCGGCAACGGCCAGGCCATCCGCTACGGCATCGGCGTCGGCCGCGACGGCTTCACCTGGTCCGGCACGCAGTCGGTGACCAAGAAGGCCGAGTGGCCGGACTGGACTCCGCCGGCGGAAATGATCGCCCGCCAGCCTTATCTGCCGCGCCACATGGCAGGCGGCCCCGGCAACCCGCTCGGCGCGCGCGCGATGTATCTCGGCGGCACCATCTACCGCATCCACGGCACCAACGCGCCCGATACGATCGGCAAGCACGTGTCCTCCGGATGCATTCGCCTGACCAACGAGGACGTCACCGATCTCTACAGCCGCGTCAACGTCGGCACCAAGGTGATCGTGCGCCCGATGACCGAGCGCCGCGCCGATCTCGGCAGCGCGACGCGTTGAACGCGGTACAGTGTTGAATACGAGCGGCCCCGGATTGACCGGGGCCGTTTTCGTTTGAGAACTGTCCCTGCAGCCATCCTTCGAGACGCCCGCTTGCAGCGGGCTCCTCAGGACGAGGTCTGAGTTTGCGGGGTCGGACAACGATCGTCGACCGCGTGCCGTCATACGATCCCGACAGACCATTTTTCTCCGCTCGCCAAATCATCGGCGCCCGTCAGCCTCATCCTGAGGAGCCGCGCCAGCGGCGTCTCGAAGGATGGGGCGGGCACGATGACCGAAGGCGCGTACCTCTACATTCTCAGATGCGCCGACGGCAGCTACTACATCGGCACGACCCGCGCCGGGCTCGACATCAGAGTTGCCCAACACAACGCCGGCACCTTCGCCGGTTACACATCCGCGCGGCGGCCGGTGACGCTGATCTTCTCGCAATGGTTCGATCGCATCACCGACGCGATCGAATGCGAGCGCAAGCTCAAGAAATGGAGCCGTGCGAAGAAGGAAGCCTTCATGCGCGGCGATTTTGCCGAGTTGCAAGACTTGGCGAAGCGGGGATCCCATCATCCTTCGAGACGCCCGCCTGCGGCGGGCTCCTCAGGATGAGGAGCGGAGTACGCGGCAACGCACGTTCTCCCGGGTATGGCCGATATCCCAAGGTGCGGCCAAGCCGGACTTCCCAGCTTGCAAGGCGCAGCTGCCCGTCAGCCTCATCCTGAGGAGCCGCGTCAGCGGCGTCTCGAAGGATGGGCGGGCACGCCCCGCGCGGAACGGCTGACCGGCGACGTCGATGCCGGGGCTGGGAGCAGCCCGGCCAGTCACATTCGCCCGACCCGGTCGGCCCTGCCGCAATTCCACCCCATCCGTGCGCTCTAGCGCCCCCCTCGCCTGCCCTGTAGAATCCGCACCGGGGCGGTTTTGGGGGATGGATGCGTTGACGTTGAACTTGAAGACTGTCCTGATCGCTGTCGCGGTGCTCGCAGCATCGTTTTTCGTCAGCCTGAAGATCATGGACTGGCTGTCGCCGCGCGCGAGCGGACCCGCGCCCGCGGTCGTGCAATTGCCCCCGCTGCCGCCGGTCTCCAAGAGCTCGGTCGTGGTGGCGCCGGTGGCGATCGCGCTGTCGGCGATCCGGGATCAGGCCGAGAAGGCCGCGCCGCGCAATTTCGCCGGGAAGGCCGAGAATCCGATCTCGCAGATCCTGCAGAATGCCGATATCGGCTGGTCCGCGGCGCGCGGACCGATGTCGGCGACCGGCGACAAGGACGTGCTGACGCTGTCGACGCCGCTGGCCGGCAAGCTGAACGTGACGGGATCGCTGTCGTCGAAGGCGACGGGAGCGCTGGGCGAGGCGCTGGGCAACGTGCTCGGGGGCAACGCCGCCAAGCAGATCGGCGCGGTCAACATCAAGAACCTGAATGCCAGCGCCGAGATCAAGGGCAACGTCGTCGTCACCTCGCGCCCGAAGCTCGCCGCCAACTGGCATCTCGAGCCCAATCTCGGCGCCCAGGTCAATCTCGGCGACACCAACCTTTCCGTCGCCGGCGCCAAGGTGAACGTGCCGGCGCAGGTGAAGCCGCTGATCGACAAGACGGTCAACGACCAGATCAACGTGGTCGCCGAGCGCATCCGCAACGACCCGAGCCTGCGCGAGAACGCCAAGGTGCAGTGGGCCAAGGCCTGCCGCTCGATTTCGCTGCAGGGCTCGGGCGGCGCGTCGGCGCTGCCGCCGCTCTGGCTCGAGATGAAACCGATCCGCGCCATCGCGGCGCAGCCGCGCGTCGATGCCCAGGCGCTGACGCTGCTGCTGGGCATCGAGGCCGAGACGCGTGTGACCTCGACGCAGACCAAGCCGGACTGCCCGTTCCCCGACAAGATCTCGATCGTGCCGCCGACCGGAACCGGCGTGAACATCGGCGTCCCGATCGACGTGCCCTTCACCGAGATCAACAAGCTGATCGCCGCGCAGATGGTAGGGCACACCTATCCCGAGGACGGCTCCGGACCGGTCGACGTCACCGTGAAGAGCGTCAACGTGATCCCGTCGGGCGACCGGCTCCTGATCTCGCTGCTGGTGCGCGCGAAGGAAAAGAAGAGCTGGTTCGGTCTCGGCGCGGAAGCGACCGTTCACATCTGGGGCCGGCCGATGCTCGATCAGTCGCAACAGACGCTGCGGCTCGCCGATATCCAGCTCGCGGTGGAATCCGAGGCCGCGTTCGGCCTGTTGGGCGCCGCCGCGCGAACGGTCGTCCCTCAGCTCCAGCAGACGCTGGTGCAGAAGGCGACGCTCGACCTGAAGCCGATCGCCGCCAATGCGCGCGAGAAGATCGCGGCCGCGATCGCCGACTACCAGAAGAGCGAGGACGGCCTCAAGGTCGACGCCAGGATCGACAGCCTGACACTGGCCGAGATCGCCTTCGATTCCAAGACGCTGCGGGTGATCGCGGAGGCCGGCGGATCGCTGAACGTATCGGTCACGAAGCTGTCGGGGATGTAACAGGCCCCACCGTCGTTCCGGGACGCGCCTTTCGGGCGCGTGCCGGAATCCATTCATCCATCATGGTTGAGGCCTGATGAATGTCCGGGCTCGCGCGCCGCGCGCTCCGGAATGCCGGGTGCTGCCTCCTACTTATTTCCCACCCGTCCCCGGCTTTGCCCCGCGACCGTTTGTCGCTAGAACAGTCCCTGCAACAAAACCAAAACAACAACGCACAGGGAGAAGAACTGCATGCAGAAGCTCTTTGCCGCCGTTGCGGCCGGTCTCGCCATCGCCGCGACCTGCGGTACGGCCCAGGCGCAGATTTCCGACGACGTCGTCAAGATCGGCGTGCTGACGGACATGTCGAGCCTCTACGCGGATGCGACCGGCAAGGGTTCGCTCGCCGCCGTCGAGATGGCGGTCGCCGATTACGGCGGCAAGGTTGCCGGCAAGCCGGTGCAGGTGGTCGCCGCCGACCACCAGAACAAGCCCGACGTCGGCGTCAACATCGCCCGGAACTGGTACGACAATGAGAAGGTCGATGCGATCTTCGACGTGCCGACGTCTTCGGTGGCGCTGCCGATCTCGGCGCTGACGCGCGAGAAGAACAAGATCAACATCAATTCCGGTGGCGGTTCGTCCGACATCACGGGCCCGCAGTGCTCGCCGAACACGGTGCACTGGACCTACGACACCTATGCGCTGTCGAACGTCGCCGGCAAGGCGATGGTGAAGCGCGGCGAGGACACCTGGTTCTTCGTCACCGCCGACTACGCCTTCGGCATGGCGCTGCAGCGCGACGCCGCCAATGTCGTGAAGGAGAGCGGCGGCAAGGTGCTTGGCGAAGTCCGCCATCCCCTCAACTCGTCCGACTTCTCCTCCTTCCTGCTCCAGGCGCAGGCTTCCAAGGCCAAGGTGGTCGCGCTCGCCAATGCCGGCGGCGACACCACCAACGCGCTGAAGCAGGCCTCGGAATTCGGCCTGACGCAGGGCGGCCAGAAGATGATCGCGCTGCTGCAGGAGATCACCGACACGCATTCGCTCGGCATCAAGGCGACGCAGGGCCTGATCGCCACGGACGCGTTCTATTGGGACATGAATGACGAAACGCGGGCGTTCTCGAAACGGTTCAACGAGAAGGTCGGTCACATGCCGACCATGATCCAGGCCGGCCTGTACTCGGGGACGATGCACTATCTGAAGGCGATCGAGGCCATCAAGACCGACGAGGCACCGAAGGTGATGGCGCAGATGCGCGCCACGCCGATCAACGACTTCTTCGCCAAGAACGGCAAGATCCGCATCGACGGCCGCATGGTCCACGACATGTATCTGTTCGAGGTGAAGAAGCCGGAAGAGTCCAAGGGCGAATGGGATCTCTACAAGCTGATCGCAACCGTTCCCGGCGACGAAGCATTCCGTCCGCTCGACAAGGGCGGCTGCCCGCTGGTGAAGTGAAGCAAGACGTCCGGTGCCGATCCCTCATCCTGAGGAGCTTGCGCAGCAAGCATCTCGAAGGATGAAGGCCCCGATCGGCGGCCTCGCCTTCGAGACGCGCGCTCCTCGGCGTGAGGATCAGTTCTCGTGGCGAACACGACAGGCCAGGATGACGGACGAAAGGCACGACAGCGCGCCCGGTGGAAACCGGGCGCGCTTCGTTTGAGCAATCAGAGCTGCGTTACTCCGAGTACTTGAACTCGGGCATGTTCTTCAGCTCGTCCTTGGTCGCGTTGAACATCGCGTGGTCCGGATACCACTTCGAGGTCGACGAAGTGGTGGTGGTGGTCGCCGTACCGGTCGCGGCACCCGTCGTCGTGGACGCAGCCGGCTTGGCGCCAGGGTTCGCGCCGGCGCCGGTATAGGCCACGGCCTCGTTGACGAACTTCAGCTTGTCGTAGGGCACGGCAACCAGATGTTCGCCCATGCCGAGGAAACCGCCGACGCCGATCACGGCGATCTTCACCGCGCCGCTCTTGTCCATCAGCAGATCGTTGATCGAGCCGATGTTCTCATTGGCTTCGTTGTAGACCTTCAGGCCGGCCATCTTCGAGGCACGCCATTCACCCGACGCCGTCGTGGTGGTGGTCGTCGCGGTGGCTTCGGGGGCTGCCTTGTCGGTGGTGGCCGTCGGCGACTGCGCGAACGCAACGGTGGCGAGAAGCGCGGTGCCGGCGAGGCCGGCGGCGATCGATTTCATCAACATTGTTGTCCTCTCCTTCAGCAAAAAGCCTGTGCGGAGAGAACAGCGCGGGTCACACGCAGTTCCGAACGTGCGTCGATTTCGTCATGCGAACGAAGGCAAATTCGATGCGGGTGTTCCCGCTTCAATTAGGAACAATTCTGCATCGCGCGATTCCCTGCCGACGATCATGCGCCCTGGGTGAAGCACGATCGCGACAGGGAACGCGCCGACCTGTCGCGGGTCAGCTCTTGTAGTCGATCAGAAGCGCGGAGAAGTCCGAGCCGCTCGTCGAGCTGCCGCTGGCGCTGTAGGACGACGCCGACGATTGCGACTGCTGCAGCGCCTGGAGGAATTGCTGAAGGATCTGGGCGGTGGTCGAGTCGGAGGACGTGCTGCTGCTCGAGTCCGTCGACGTCGAGGAATCCGAAGAGCTGTCGTCCGGCGGCGGACCGGGCGGCGGGCCGCCTGCGCCACCGGGACCACCGGCGCCGTCCGGGCCGTTGGCGAAGGCGGACTGGAACACGCCCTTCAGCTCGGTGGCCTGGTCGGAGGTCAGCGTTCCGTTCGAGACTTCGTTGGAGATCAGATCGTCGATCTTCGACTTCATGTCGTCCTTGGACGGACGCGTGCCGCTCGACTGGTCGCTCGACCGGCTCTGCTGGAGCGCGCTGTCGATGTCGGTCAGGGCGGTGGAGAGCGCGGACTGGTCCGACGACGAGACCGTGCCGGCGGAGACTTCCGATTGCAGTTCCTGCTGCAGCCGCTGCAGCGGGGACTGGTAGCTACCGGCGGAGGCCGCCGAAATCGAGGTCATGATGGCTCCGTGGATTCTGCGGGGTTTCTTAGCCGACGACGTCACGGTATGGTTAACGGCCTTAACGAGACCTTGCCGTTCCCCTGCCCAGGTATTGCCGGGTGTTGCGAGCGAGGCATCCGGAAACAATCTGAAACAAAAATCTTCGCCATTTGGCCCGAATCTTGGACAAACAGAGTTCATGGCTATTCCGTCGCCGAACATTCTGGTCGTCGAGGACGACCGCGAAACCCGGACGTTGATTGCGAAGTATCTGCGCAACAACGCCTGCAACGTCACCACCGTCAGCGACGGCCGCGAGATGTCGCGCGCCATGGCCGACCACAGGATCGACCTGATCATTCTCGACGTCATGCTGCCCGGCGAGGACGGCCTCAGCCTGTGCCGCAAGGTACGCTCGGAGGCGCAGACGCCGATCATCATGCTGACCGCGCGCGGCGAGGACGTCGACCGCATCGTCGGCCTGGAGATGGGCGCGGACGACTACCTGCCGAAACCGTTCAACCCGCGCGAGCTGCTCGCCCGCATCAACGCGGTGCTGCGCCGCCAGCAGGCCGCACAGGCGGCGAGCTCGATCGAAGGCGCCAGCACGCTCGCCTTCGAAGGCTGGCGCATCGATTTGCGCCTGCGCGAACTGCGCAATCCCGAAGGCGCGCGCGTCGCGGTGACCAGCGCCGAGTTCGACCTGCTCAGGACGTTCTGCGAGCGGCCCGGCCGTGTGCTGTCGCGCGACAGCCTGCTCGACCTCACGCAGGGCCGCAACACCGGCTCGTTCGAACGCTCCATCGACGTGCTGGTCAGCCGCATCCGCCGCAAGATCGAGCCCAACCCGCAGGACCCCACCATCATCAAGACGGTGCGCTCGGGCGGCTATCTGTTCACGCCACGAACTGAAGCGGTCACGGCGCCCCTGAGCAATTGAAGGAACGGTCATCATGACCCCGTTCCGCTTCTTCCACCTCAAGAGCATCGGCGGGCAGATCGCCGCGCTCGTGGTGGCGTCGATCGTCGCGCTGCACCTGATCCTCACCGTCAGCTTCCTGATCAGCCGGCCGGACCGCGCCGAGCCGCCGCCCGACAGCGCGCACCAGCTCGCCGACGCCGCCCTGCTGCTCAACAGCGCGGATGCGAGCGAGCGGCCGCGGATCCTGGCCGACATTGCCCGCGCATTCCCGAAGGCCGCGATCGGCATCCTGCCGCCGGGAACGGCCACCGCGGTCGAGGACAGCGAAGGCCAGCACCTGCACAGCATGCGCCGGCATCTCGGCCATCAATACAAGGTGCTGTCGCTGCCGCCGCAGGGCGGCGTGCACCGGGTGGCGGTCGAACTGCCCGACGGCACCATGATCGCGGGCCGCGTCGAGCAATTGCCCTATCCGCCGCGGTTCTGGGGCGGACCGTGGATGATCACGCTGCTGTTCGCCCTGATCAGCGTCACGCTGCTGGGGCTGTGGGCGGCCTATGCGCTGGCCGCGCCGCTGTCCTCCTTCGCCAAGGCCGCCGAGAATTTCAGCCTCGACGGCGCGGCCGATCCGCTGCCCGAGCGCGGCCCGGAGGAGATCCGCTCGGTCGCGCGCGCGCTCAACCGCATGCACGAGCGGATCGCGCGGCTGATGTCGGATCGCACCCGCATGCTGGCCGCGATCAGCCACGATCTGCGCACGCCGATCACGCGGCTGCGCCTGCGCGCGGAATTCATCGAGGACGAGAGCAATCGCAGGCGCATGCTGATCGACCTCGACCAGATGCGCTCGATGCTGGAATCGGTGCTGTCGCTGCTGCGCAACGACCGCAAGATCGAGGCGGTGACGCTGGTCGACATCGCGAGCACGCTGCAGCTCATCGCCGACCAGTTCGGCGACATGGGCTACGTCGTGCATTATGACGGCCCGGCATCCGCGACCGCGGTCGCGCGTCCCGACGACCTGCACCGCGGCATCACCAACCTCGTCGAGAACGCGGTGCGCTTCGGCGCCGAGGTGACGATCCGCCTCGACGTCGCCGGCACCAAATTCGTCATCGACGTCGAGGACGACGGCCCCGGCATTTCGGATGCGCGCAAGCAGGAGATGCTCGAGCCGTTCGTGCGCGGCGACGACGCGCGCACCATGGACGATTCCACCGGCTTCGGGCTCGGCCTGTCGATCGCGCGCGCGATCGCGCTCGCGCATGGCGGCGAGCTGTCGCTGCACGACCGCGAGCCGCACGGCCTGATCGTGCGGATGCAATTGCCGGTGTGGCAACAGCCGCGCCTCGCCGCCTAGGGCACGCTCCGGACCCGCGTCGGCGCAAGGCCGCGCAGCCACGCGCGACAAACGCGACTGTGTTCGCGCTGCGATCACGTGCTGAATCTGCGCCTCAGGCCGCCAGCGGCGGATGCGCGATGGCCGGCTCGTCGAAGATCGCCACGGCTTCGAAGCGATAATGGCAGGCGCGGCAGGTCCAGAGATAGGAGATGCGCCCCTCGCCCGGCTCGATCCAGTCGGGCTTCGGGATCGGCACGCCGCATTGGGCGCATGGGTTCTGTCTGGGAATGTCGCCGGCGTGTGCGTTGGCCATGTTGGCTTTTGTCATGGCACCTCTCCCGTTTTGCGGCGTCTTCTTTACTCGCTTTCGCCGGGCGGCGCGAATAGACAGCCCTGCTGCCGCGAGCGACGGGTCCTCCGCCCGATGGAACCCTTGCGCCTACAGCGAGTCGTAACAGCGGCCCCGCGCCGCGACATCTTCCACGGCGGCGTTTGGTCACATCATCGCCGCGTTCGGCAGGCCTAACGGCGGCCGGGCGCGTGTCGCCCCGGGGATTCCAAGAGATATCAAGGGATATCTGATGAAAATTCTACGCGTCGCCGCGCTGCTCGCGGCCGGACTGATCTTGCCGCAGGCCGCATCCGCGGGCCAAGCGGAATATGCCGAGATGGTCGCGGCCCACGCGCGCGCCAATGGCGTGCCGGAAGTGCTCGTGCATCGCGTGATCATGCGCGAGAGCCGTTACCAGCCGGGCCTCGTCGGCCGTGGCGGCACGATCGGGCTGATGCAGATCAAGCTCGCGACCGCGCGCGGCCTCGGCTACACCGGCGACGCCGCGGGCCTGCGCGATCCCGAAACCAATCTCACCTATGCCGTGAAGTACCTCGCCGGCGCCTATCGCGCCGCCAATGGCGACCACGCCCGAGCCATTCGCTATTTCGCGGGCGGCTATTACTACGTTGCAAAGCGCCAGCGGCAGGAGCAGCAGCAGGCGATGGTGCAGCAGGCCAGCGCCGAGACGAGCGGTCAGCCCTGGCTCGAGCCGAACGGCAATCCGCAGCCGGTGTTCGGCGCCGCGCCGCACCGCAAGCTGGCGCAACACGTCCGCAACGCCCGGGCCCAGGCGCCGAAGTAGCGGCTCTGGTGTCTCCGGCACATTGCGGCGCGCAGTGCCGCGATGCTGAACCGGGCGCCAATTCATCTGCCGCGATGACCCTGCCGAGGCAGCGCGCCGCGACGCGTGGCATCGCGTCCGGGGCGCTTGACCCAGGGTTCCCGTCAAACGCGTTGACACAGGCCGTCACAGGCCTACATTAGAGCCGTTCCGAGGGGTGCTCCGAGGAGGAGCTGAGATACCGCTAAATGGGCAGTCGCCCAGGACCGCGGTGACCCTTTGAACCTGATCCGGGTCATGCCGGCGAAGGGACAGGGATGTTGCAGACGACCAAGCGACCGGATTCAGCGGTATCCATCATCGGCGCAGGCATCGCGGGAGCCTGGCAGGCGCTTCTGTTCGCGCAGGCCGGCCACGCCGTCACCCTGCACGAGCGCGGTGACGCCGCGATGACCGAGTCGACCAGCCACTGGGCCGGCGGCATGCTCGCGCCCTGGTGCGAGGCGGAGGTCGCCGAGCCCGTCATCAGCCGCCTCGGCCTGCGCTCGCTCGACATCTGGCGCCGCGAGCTGCCGGACACGCCCTTCAACGGCTCGCTCGTCGTCGCCCATCCGCGCGAACGCAACGATTTCGAGCGCTTCGCAGCGATGACCGAAGGCCATCGCCGCCTCGATGCCGCGGCCCTTGCCGAGCTCGAGCCGTCGCTGGAGGGCCGCTTCCGCGATGCGCTGTTCTTCCCGGCCGAGGGCCATGTCGAGCCGCGCCGCGTGCTGCCGAAGTTGCACGAGCGCATCCGCGCCGCCGGCGGCACCATCCGCTTCTCCAGTGACGTCACCGCCGCCGATCTCGACGGCCTCGTGATCGATTGCCGCGGCCTTGCCGCGCGCGACGCGCAGCCGGAGCTTCGCGGCGTCAAGGGCGAGATGATCCTGATCGAGACCAGCGAGGTGCAGCTCGCACGCCCGGTGCGGCTGATCCATCCGCGCTGGCCGCTCTACGTGATCCCGCGCGAGGCGGGCCTGTTCATGCTGGGCGCCACCTCGATCGAGGCCGAGGACACCGGCGTCAGCGTCCGCTCCGCGCTGGAGCTGCTGGGCGCGGCCTATGCCGTGCATCCGGCCTTCGGCGAGGCGCGCATCGTCGAATTCGGCTCCGGCCTGCGTCCCGCTTTTCCCGACAATCTGCCGCGGATCGCGGTGCGCGACCGCAACATCGCGGTCAACGGGCTCTACCGCCACGGCTTCCTGATTGCGCCCGCGCTCGCCGAGCTGACGCTGCAATATGTCGAGCGCGGCCAGATCGACAACGAGGTGATGCAATGCGCGTGAGCGTCCGATGCTGGTGATCGTCAACGGCGAGCAGCGCGAGGTGGCCGCGGTGAGCGTGGACGCACTGCTGAGCGAGCTCGACTACGAGGGCACGCATTTCGCGATCGCGCTCAATTACGACGTCGTACCGAAAAGCCGCTGGGCCGAGACCCACCTCAAGGCCGGCGACGAGATCGAGATCATCACGCCGCGGCAGGGAGGGTGATGGAGATGAATGTGGCCATCGCCTTTCCTCACCTCGCCCCGCTTGCGGGGAGAGGTCGACATTCGCGCGAGCGCGAATTTCCGATGACGGGGACTCTCCGCGAGCCCGCCTCTCACCGTCCCTTCGGAGGCTCCCCCTCACCCCAGCCCTCTCCCCGCAAGCGGAGCGAGGGAGCACACTGAATTCGAGGAAACACCTTCATGGTGACCTTCTACGGCAAGACCTTCGCCTCGCGCCTCTTGATCGGCAGTGCGCTCTATCCCTCGCCTGCGATCATGCAGTCGGCGATCCGTGCCTCCGGCGCGAACATCGTCACGGTGTCGGTGCGGCGCGAGGCCGCCGGCGGCAAGAGCGGGGACGCGTTCTGGAAGCTGATCCGCGAGCTCGACGTCGCCGTGCTGCCGAACACCGCCGGCTGCCGCAGCGTGCGCGAGGCCGTGACCACCGCCAAGCTCGCCCGCGAGCTGTTCGGCACGAGCTGGATCAAGCTCGAAGTGATCGCCGACAACGACACGCTGCAGCCCGACGTCGTCGGCCTGGTCGAGGCCGCCGCCATCCTGGTCAAGGACGGCTTCGAGGTGTTCCCCTATTGCACCGAGGATCTCTCGGTCGCCAACCGCCTGGTCGATGCCGGCTGCAGGGTGGTGATGCCGTGGGCCGCGCCGATCGGCAGCGCCAGGGGCATCACCAATCGCGACGCGCTCAAGCTCTTGCGCGAGCGGCTGCCCGACATCACGCTGGTGGTCGATGCAGGCCTCGGTGCGCCCAGCCACGCGGCGCAGGCGCTCGAGCTCGGCTACGACGCCGTGCTGCTCAACACCGCGATCGCCAAGGCCGCCGATCCCGTCGCGATGGCGAATGCCTTCCGCCTCGGCTGTGATGCCGGCCGCACCGCTTACGAAGCCGGGCTGATGAACGCCCGCGACTTCGCCTCCCCCTCCACCCCTGTCGTTGGGACCCCGTTCTGGCATGCCGTATCCTGATCGCAACGCGTATCCTGATCGCTTTTATCCCGTCGTCGACAGCCTTGCCTGGGTCGAGCGCCTGACCAAGCTCGGCGTCGGCACCATCCAGCTCCGCGCCAAGGAGCTGAACGACGCCGACGCGCTACAGATCGTCACCGACGCGCTGGCGATCACGAACGGCACGCAGGCCAAGCTGGTGGTGAACGACTACTGGCGCGCGGCGGTCGTTGCCGGCGCGAAATATCTGCATCTCGGCCAGGAGGATCTCGCCGATGCCGACCTCGGTGCCATCCGCGAGGCCGGCCTGTCCCTCGGCGTCTCCACGCATGACGACGAGGAGCTTGCAACGGCACTCGCGGCCAAGCCCGACTATGTCGCGCTCGGCCCGATCTTCTTCACCACGCTGAAGTCGATGCGCTTCGCCCCGCAGGGCATTCCAAAGATCACGGAATGGAAGAAGCGCATCGGCGGCATCCCGCTGGTCGCGATCGGCGGCATCAAGTTCGAGCAGGCCGCGGAGATCTTCGCCGCGGGTGCCGATTCCATCGCCGTCGTCAGCGACGTCACCCAGAATGCCGATCCCGACGCGCGCGTGCGCCAGTGGCTCGGCCTGTCGGAGGAGGCAGCATGATGCGCATTCTCTCTGCACACCCCGGCGTCATCGCCCGGCTAGACCGGGCGATCCAGTACGCCGCGGCCTGTCCGCATGACCGGAATACTGGATCCCCGCTCCAGTGCGCAATCGCGCACAAGGCGGGGATGACAGCAGAATTTGTCTCTCGCGCAGCGACGCCAACGAATTGAACTAGGAGGATCCCATGAACATCCGCTCCAATCCCGAAAAGACCGTTCCCGCCGTCACCACCGGCCCGCTTCCGTCCTCGCGCAAGATCTTCGCGGCGCCGGACGCCGCGCCCGATCTGCGCGTGCCGCTGCGCGAGATCATCCTCTCCGAAGGCGCCGGCGAGCCGAACCTGCCGGTCTACGACACCTCGGGTCCCTACACCGATCCGTCCGTGACCATCGACGTCAATGCCGGCCTTGCCCGCGACCGCAAGCAATGGGTGCTGGAGCGCGGCGGCGTCGAGGAATATGACGGACGGCAGATCAAGCCGGAGGACAACGGCAGCGTCTCCACCGACAAGGCGGCGCGCGCGTTCAGCGCCTATCACAAGCCGCTGCGCGGCCTCGACGGCCACAAGATCACCCAGCTCGAATTCGCCCGCGCCGGCATCGTCACCAAGGAGATGATCTACGTCGCCGCCCGCGAGAACCTCGGCCGCAAGCAGCAGCTCGAGCGCGCCGAGCAGGCGCTGGCCGACGGCGAGAGCTTCGGCGCTTCGGTGCCCGCCTTCATCACGCCGGAGTTCGTCCGCGACGAGATCGCGCGCGGCCGCGCCATCATCCCGTCCAACATCAACCACAGCGAACTCGAGCCGATGATCATCGGCCGCAACTTCCTGACCAAGATCAACGCCAACATCGGCAACTCGGCGGTGACCTCCTCGGTCGAGGAAGAGGTCGAGAAGATGGTGTGGGCGATCCGCTGGGGCGCCGACACCGTGATGGACCTTTCCACCGGCCGCAACATCCACACCACGCGCGAATGGATCCTGCGCAACTCGCCGGTGCCGATCGGCACCGTGCCGATCTACCAGGCGCTGGAGAAGGTCGGCGGCGACCCGATCAAGCTCGACTGGGAGGTGTTCAAGGACACGCTGATCGAGCAGGCCGAGCAGGGCGTCGACTATTTCACCATCCATGCCGGCG
>NZ_JASGFS010000091.1:0-19065 GCF_047605465.1 Bradyrhizobium sp.
GTTGGCTTCGTAGGTGCCGTGCATGCCCAGCATGCCGAGCCAGTTCTTGCCCGACGCAGGGTACGCACCCAGGCCCATCAGGGTGGAGGTGATGGGGAAACCGGTGACCTCGACAAGTTCCCGCAGCAATTTGGTCGCTTCGGGGCCCGAATTGATCACGCCGCCGCCACTGTAGATCACGGGACGCTTGGCGTTGGCGAGCAGCGCCACGGCCCTGCGGATCTGCATGGCGTCGCCCTTCACGCGCGGCGCGTAGGACCGGTGCACGTCGGACTTGCGCGGCGGATGATAGGTGCCGGTCGCGAACTGCACGTCCTTCGGCACGTCGACGAGCACCGGACCCGGACGGCCGGACGTCGCGACATAGAAGGCCTCGTGCAGCACCTTGGCCAGATCGTTGACGTCGCGCACCAGCCAATTGTGCTTGGTGCAGGGACGCGTGATCCCGACGGTGTCGCATTCCTGGAACGCGTCGTTGCCGATCAGATGCGTCGGCACCTGGCCGGAGATGCAGACCAGCGGGATCGAATCCATCAGCGCGTCGGTCAGCGGCGTCACCATGTTGGTGGCGCCGGGACCGGACGTGACCAGCGCGACGCCCGGCTTGCCGGTCGAGCGGGCATATCCCTCGGCGGCGTGGCCGGCGCCCTGCTCGTGGCGGACCAGGATGTGCTGGACCTGGCTCTGCTGGAAGATCTCATCGTAGATCGGAAGCACCGCACCGCCGGGATAGCCGAAAATGTCGGTCACGCCATGATCGATGAGCGCGCGGACGATCATCGCGGCGCCGGTCATCTGGTTCGGATCGTGGCTCTTGTCGCTCATTGTCTTGCTCCGGATGCGCTGTCGTCAGCGGCTTCGTTCGTGTCTTGCTCGGGAAATAAAAAAGGCCCCGAAGAGGGCCCTGCACACCGCCTGTCTTGTGGATGGCAGCTAGCCACCCCCGGCGGTGTGCCTGGGTACGACGGCGATAAGAAGTTTGGTAATAATGTTACGCATTTTAGCCGCTCGGCTTCCCAAAGGTTGCGCGAAACATACCGACCAAAGCCCGGATGTCAAGGCAAAGCGGCCGTTCCCACGCGATTTTGGCAGTCTAGCGGTGTTCCCCGGCTTCGGCGAGAGGCAAAATCGGGAACCCGGACCACAAAAGCGTGTCAGCCGGCGTCCGAGGCCGCGCTGACGGCCGCGCCCAGCCAACCCCGCGCCTCCCGGGGCTTCACCCATTCGAACTCGGGCAGCTGGTGCCGGAACCAGGTGAATTGCCGCTTGGCGTAGTGGCGGGTGTCGGCGCGGCCGATGGTTGCGGCTTCCTCCAGACTGAGTTCGCCGTTGAGGTGCCGGATCATCGCGGGCACGCCATGCGCCTTCATCGCCGGAAGCAGCGGGTCGAGCCTTCGGGCGGCAAGCCGCTCCACCTCGTTCAGGGCGCCGGCGCCGAGCATGGCATCGAAGCGGGCGTCGATGCGGGAATAGAGCTCGTCGCGCTCGGGCGCGAGGAACACCGCGCGGAAGCTGTCGCTCGGCAACAGCGGCGGCTGACCTTCCCTGTGCCAGTCGAGCAGCGACCGCCCGGTGGCCTCGACGACTTCGAGCGCACGCGCGATCCGGGTACGGTCGCGCAAATTCAATCGTTCGGCGGCGCGCGGATCCCGGCGCGCGAGTTCCGCATGCAGGGCCTCGACGCCGTGCCGATCCAGCCGCTCGCGCACGCTCTCCCGCACCTCCGCGGGGATCGGCGGCACCACGGACAGCCCGGCCGTCAGCGCCTTGAAATAGAGCCCCGTGCCGCCGATGAAGATCGGCAGCCTTCCCTGCGCCCGTGCCTCTTCGAGCGCCACTGCCGCCTCGCTCACCCAGGCGCCGGCCGAGAAATTGACGGCCGCGTCGACATGCCCATAGAGGCGATGCGGCACCCGCGCCTCCTCGCCCCCTGTGGGGCGCGCTGTAATGATGCGCAGGTCGCGGTAGACCTGCATGGAATCCGCGTTGATGACGGTGCCGCCGGTCTCCAGCGCCAGCTCGAGCGCGAGCGCCGACTTGCCGCTGGCGGTCGGGCCTGCGATAAGCACCGCCTTGCCAACATGCCTTCTGCCGACCTGGCCCTTAGTCACGAAAACCTCAAATGTCCCTCGTCGCCACGCTGATCTGCAACCCCGCCAATCCCGCACTCGACAGCACCATCGTCGACGGTGCCCGCGCCGTGCTGCCGGCGGCAGCGCCCGCGCATTGGCTGTTCGACGGCGTGGCCGTCGACATTCCCTTCGGCGGACAGGATAACCTCGAAGGCGACCGCCACGCCATCGAGCAACGGTTGCGCGACCTTCGCGGCGACCTTCCCATCGACATCGTCGTGCAGCCGGCCGGCTTCCGGCGCAAGAGGCTTTTTCTGGCCGACATGGATTCCACCATGATCGGGCAGGAATGCATCGACGAGCTAGCCGATTTCGTCGGGCTCAAGGCGCATGTTGCGGCCATCACCGAGCGCGCGATGCGCGGCGAGATCGAGTTCGAGCCGGCGCTGCGCGAGCGCGTCGCGCTGCTGAAGGATCTTCCGGCCGGCGTGGTCGACGAAGTGCTGGCAAAGCGCATCACGCTGACGCCGGGCGGACCCGAGCTGGTCGCGACCATGCGCGCGCACGGCGCCTATACCTGCCTCGTCTCCGGCGGCTTCACGCTGTTCACCAACGCGGTCGCCGCCAGGATCGGATTCCAGGAGAACCGCGCCAACGAACTCATCGTGCGCGACGGCAAGTTCACCGGCGAGGTGAAGGAGCCGATCCTGGGCCGCGCCGCGAAACTGGCGACGCTCGTGGATTTGATGGAGTCGTTCGATCTCGACGACATCGACTCGCTGGTCGTCGGCGACGGCGCCAACGATCTCGCGATGATCCAGGCCGCGGGGCTGGGCGTGGCCTACCACGCAAAGCCGGCCGTCGCCGCGGCTGCCGCCGCGCGCATCGACCATGGCGATCTCACCGCGCTGCTCTATGCGCAGGGCTATCGGCGGGACGAGTTCGTCGAGGCATAACCCTCGCCTGCGCCGTCATGCCCGGGCCTGCCCCGGGCATCCACGTCCTGATCGATCCGTGCGGCGAAAACGGAAATGGCCGGGTCAAGCCCGGCCATGATGAGAGGTTCCAGAGAGCGTGCCTTACTGCACGCTCAGCGCCACGAACCGCAATTCGCCGTCGCCATTCGAGACGAGCAACAGCACCGACTTCTTGCCGTCCTTCTTGAGCTGGTCGACGCGCTTCTGGATGTCGGCGCCGCTCGAGACCGCCTCCTGCGCCACCTCGACGATGACGTCGCCGGCGGAAAGCCGCTTCTCGGCGGCGTCCGAACCGGCATCGACATTGGTGACGACCACGCCCTTGACGCTGTCCTTGATCTTGTAGCGCGTGCGCAGGTCCTTGCTGAGCGTCGCGAGATCGAGGCCGAGCGCCTTCTGCGTCACCGGCTTCTCGGGGGCGGGCTCGTCGGTCTTCACCGCGGCCTGCACCTTGTCGGGATCCTGCAGGCGGCCGAGCGTGACCTTCCGGGTCTCCTCCTTGCCCTTGCGGATGACGACGACCTCGACGTCCTTGCCGACGGCCGTGTCGGCGACGACGCGGGAAAGATCCTTCGGATCCTTGATGTCCTTGCCGTCGAACTTGACGACGACGTCGCCGGGCTCGATGCCGGCCGGCTTGGCCGGGCCCTTGTCATCGACACCCGCGACGAGCGCGCCGCGCGCCGGCTTGATGTTGAGGCTCTCGGCGATCTCGTCCGTCACGCCCTGGATGCGCACGCCGAGCCAGCCGCGGCGGAGCTCGCCGAACTGACGGAGCTGATCGACCACACCCGCGACCGTCTTCGACGGCACGGCGAAGCCGATGCCGATCGAGCCGCCGGAGGGCGAGATGATCAGCGTGTTGACGCCGATGACGTCGCCTTCGAGATTGAACAGCGGGCCGCCGGAATTGCCGCGGTTGATGGCGGCGTCGGTCTGGATGTAGCTGTCATACGGTCCCGACGAGATGTCGCGGTTCTTGGCCGACACGATGCCGGCCGTCACCGTCCCGCCGAGACTGAAGGGATTGCCGATCGCGATCACCCAGTCGCCGAGGCGCAGCTTGTCGGAGTCGCCGAACTTCACCGCGACGAGCGGCTTCGGCGGCTTGAACTTCAGCACGGCAAGGTCGGTCTTCTTGTCGACGCCGACAAGCTCCGCCTTGATCTTGGTGCCGTCGTTGAGAATGACGTTGATCTCGTCGGCATCCGCGATGACGTGATTGTTGGTCACGACGACACCGGAGGTGTCGATGATGAAGCCGGAGCCGAGCGAATTGGCCTTGCGCGGCGGGCTGTTGTCGCCGCCCTTGCTTCCGCCGCCGGGGCCGCGGCGGTTCTTGAAGAAGTCGTCGAAGAATTCCTCGAAGGGCGAGCCGGGCGGCAGTTGCGGCATGGTGTTGCTGCCGCCCCCCTTGGCCTCGACGGTCTGCGACGTCGAGATGTTGACCACGGCGTCGATCACCTTCTCGGCGACGTCGGCGATGCCTTCCGGTCCGCGCGCATGGGCCGGCGAGCCGAACGCACTGACAGCGCCGATGGCGAGCGCGGCCAGCCCCAGGCGCACGCCAAGTCGCACGGAATCGCGCAAGCGGGTCGGGGCAATCGTGGCAGCGATCATTGTGATCTCCAGAGAAAAAGGATTCGGGCCCAACACTGCGCTCGAACGGGGGGACGGCGCAAGCACAGAGGTTAACGAGCCTCGCGAGGCGGATATTACGGCGAAAAACCGTCCGCAGGCTTCACTTTGGCGTTGGCGGAGCGGCTAAATCGGACGACGCATGAACCAGATCAGGATCAGTCCCGCCACGGCCGAACCGATCCCCACCGCCCGCAACACATTGTCGGGGGTGGCCATCGCGCTCTTCATGGCCTTGCGCATCCAGCTCGGGCTTGCCGCGAACATCAGGCCTTCCAGCACGAATAGAACGCCCAAGCCGATGAGGAAGTCGGCGAACGCTATGGACCTCATCGGATTGGAACCTTCCCTGATGTTGTTCTTGTTGTGAGAAAGGGCGGCAGAAGCGCCGCCCGTCCTCCTGGTCGATATGTCTTAGGGCTTGGCCTGCGCCGGTGTCTCGGCACCCGCCTTGCCGTGCGGGCTGCCGAAATAACGGAAGAAGTCCGAGTCCGGCCGCAGCAGGAAGCGGGTGTCGTTGGACCGCAACCCGTTCTCGTAGGCCGTCATCGACCGGTAGAAGGCGAAGAAGTCGGCATCCTTGCTGTAGGCTTCGGCGAACAGGCGGTTGCGCTCGGCGTCGCCTGCACCGCGGGTCTGCTCGGCCTGCGAATTGGCCTCCGCGATGATGACGGTCGCCTCGCGGTCGGCCTTGGAGCGGATCTCCTGCGCCTTCTGGCCGCCCTGCGCGCGGAACTCGGCGGCTTCGCGCTCACGTTCCGTCTTCATGCGCTGGTAGACCGCCTGGCTGTTCTGTTCCGGCAGGTCGGCGCGGCGGATACGGACGTCGACGACCTGGATGCCGTAGCCGTCGGCCTCGCGATCGAGCTGATCGCGAATGCGCTGCATCAGCTTCTCGCGATCGTCGCGCACCACGTTGATGAAGGTGACCTCGCCCAGCACGCGGCGCAGCGCCGCGTTCAGGAGCGTGGTGAGCTGAAGGTTGGCAGCCTGGATCGAGCCGACGCTCTGGTAGAAGCGCAGCGCGTTCTTGATGCGGTAGCGCGCGAAGGCGTCGACCACGAGCCGCTTCTGGTCGGAGGCGATCGCCTCCTGCGACGGGTTCTCGAGATCGAGGATCCGCTTGTCGATGTTGATCACCGAATTCCAAGGCGCCTTGAAGTGCAGGCCGGGATCGGTGACGACGTCGACGGGTTCGCCGAACCGCAGCACGATGGTCTGCTCGGTCTGCTGCACCGTGAACAGCGACATGTAGGCCACGACCACGACGAGCAGGAGCGCGAGCAGCGCGACGATGCCTGTAACCGGAGACCTCATCGGTTGCCTCCGCTCGACTGCGGACCGGTCGTAGGCGCGCGCTTGGGCGACAATTCGCCGAGCGGCAGATAGGGCACGACGCCCTGCCCCGAGGGGCCGCCGTCATAGACGAGCTTTTCCGAGCCGCCGAGCACGCGCTCCATCGTCTCCAGATAGATCCGTTCACGCGTCACGTCGGGCGCCTTCTTGTATTCCTCGTACACATTCAGGAAGCGCGCGCTCTGGCCCTTGGCCTCGGCGACGGCCTGCTCCTTGTAGCCTTCTGCGGCCTGCAGGATCTGCGAAGCACGTCCGCGCGCCTGCGGCACGACCTGGTTGGCATAGGTCTGCGCCTCGTTCTGCAGACGCTCGAGGTCGGCACGCGCCGCCTGCACGTCGCGGAACGCGTCGATCACCTGCGCGGGCGGATCGACCTTCTGCATCTGCACCTGAGTGATGAGGATGCCCGAGCCGTAGCTGTCGAGCGTCCTCTGCATCAGTTCCTGCACGCCCTGCTCGGTGACGTTGCGCGCACCGGTCAGGATCGGCTGGATGTTGGAGCGGCCGATCACCTCGCGCATCGCGCTCTCGGCGACCGCCTTCACGGTGCCTTCGGGATTCTGGATGTTGAAGAGGAAGTCGCCGACACCGTCGGGCTTGATGCGCCAAAGCACGGTGAAGTCGACGTCGACGATGTTCTCGTCGCCGGTGAGCATCAGGCTCTCTTCCGGAACGTCACGGATCGAGCGGCCGCGGCGGGCCGGATCCTCGATCAACGTCATGCCGATGGAGATCGTGGAGACACGCAGCGCCTTCGGCAGCAGCACGGTCTCGATCGGGTACGGCAGGTGATAGTTCAGGCCCGGCTGCACGGTACGGACATGCTTGCCGAACCGAAGCACGACACCGAGTTCTTCGGACTGCACGCGGAAGAAGCCCGACAGCAGCCAGAACGCGATGATCAGCAGGAGGATGAGCGTGATGCCGATGCCGGAAAAATAGCCACCCGGCATGATCTGCTGGAGCCGGTCCTGGCCGCGCCGCAGAAGGTCCTCCAGATCCGGCGGCCTCGGCCCGACCGGTTGCGGACCTGTGCCCCATGGTCCTTTTGGACCCGAGCCCCATGGGCCACCGCCCTGATTTTTCCACGGCATTCAACAGTCTCCTCGGCAGACCGGCACTAGAACTCGCCCAGCCCGCATTGTCCGGTCCGGCTTTATAGGGGACCGGCAGGTCCCTTACAACGCGCCGATGACCGTCTCCGGAGCTATGTTCGGGCACAAAAAAGTCAATGTAAACATTGGCGAATGCGGTTAATGGCGCGGCCGCCGACGATATGTCACATAGGAGAAGTCGGCGCCGTCGTCGGGGCCGGCAGGATGACGGATGCGCTCGACCTCATCCCAATCGGCCCTGTCGATGTCGAAATGCGTGTCGCCTTCGGGGCGCGCATGCACTTCGGTGATTTCGAGACGATCCGCGCGATCGAGCCATTGCCGATAAATCTCGGCGCCGCCGATCACCGCGATCTCGGCGACCGAACGCCGCAGGGCATCGCCGCGCGCAACCGCCGCCGCATCGACGGACGATGTCGTGACGACGGCACCGGCGGCGCGATAATTCGCATCGCGCGTGATGACGATGTTGGTGCGGCCGGGAAGCGGGCGGCGCAGGGATTCAAATGTTTTCCGTCCCATGACGACCGGCTTGCCGATCGTGAGCGCCTTGAAGCGCGCCATGTCGGACTTCAGCCGCCACGGGATCGCGTTGCCCGCGCCGATGACGCCGTTCTCCGCGATCGCCACCACGAAGACGATCTCCATCAGGAACCTTTCCCCGCGAGCCGCGTCAGCGCGGGTCCGGTGACGCGGCACAGCGTCCAGTCGTCCATCATCACGGCGCCGAGCGATTTGTAGAAGGCGATCGACGGCGCGTTCCAGTCGAGCACCGCCCATTGCAGGCGCGACCAGCCGTTGTCGACGCATTCCTTCGCGAGATGGACCAGCAGTGCCTTGCCGAGGCCCCTGCCCCGGTGCGACGGCCTCACATACAGGTCTTCGAGATAGATGCCGTGGCGGCCGCTGAAGGTGGAGAAATTGACGAACCAGACCGCGAAGCCCACCGGCTCGCCCTGCCACTCGGCGATCGCGCAATAGAGCCTCGGGCTTGCACCGAAGAGGGCATCGGCGATGTTCGCTTCCGTCGCCTCGACCTCGTGCGAGAGCTTCTCGTAGTCGGCCAGCTCGCGGATGAAAGCAAGAACGAGCCCTGCTTCATCAGGACGCGCGCGGCGGATGCTCAGGGACATCGGCGCTAGACCGCGACTTCCGCCTTGATATGCGGATGCGGGTCGTAGCCGACGAGCTCGAAATCCTCGTAGCGGAAGGAGAAGATGTCCTTCACGTCGGGATTGATGCGCATCACCGGCAGGGCGCGCGGGGCGCGGGTGAGCTGGAGCCGCGCCTGTTCGAGATGGTTGGAATACAGATGCGTGTCACCGAGCGAGTGCACGAATTCGCCGGGCTTCAGCCCCGTGACCTGCGCCACCATCATGGTGAGCAGCGCGTAGGACGCGATATTGAAGGGCACGCCGAGGAACACGTCGGCCGAACGCTGGTAGAGCTGGCACGACAGCTTTCCGTTCGCGACGTAGAACTGGAACAGGCAGTGACACGGCGGCAGCGCCATCTTGTCGACTTCGGCCGGATTCCAGGCCGAGACGATCAGCCGGCGCGAGTCCGGACTGCGCTTGATCATGTCGATGACATCGGAGATCTGGTCGATGGTGCGGCCGTCGGGCGCCGGCCAGGAGCGCCATTGGTGACCGTAGACCGGACCGAGATCGCCATTGGCATCCGCCCACTCGTCCCAGATGGTGACGCCGTTGTCGCGGAGATATTTGATGTTGGTGTCGCCCTTCAGGAACCACAACAGCTCATGCACGATCGCCTTCAGCGGCAGCCGCTTGGTGGTCAGCATCGGGAAGCCGGCGGACAGATTGAAGCGCATCTGATGGCCGAACACCGACAGCGTGCCGGTGCCGGTCCGGTCGGTCTTCTCGGCGCCGTCTGAGAGAATCCGCTCGAGCAGGTCCTGATACTGGTGCATGTGCCAATGAGCCTTTGGGGAGGTCGGCGAACTTAACGGCCGCTCCTGCGCTGCGACAGCATCGATTCGCCGCCGGTGCCGATTATACCCCGAAAAGTGAGTGTTCCGGCAGCAAACGGCAAGGGGCGGAACTCAGCGTCCCGCCCCTCCCTATCGGCTTGATCCTGCAGGCTAAGTTGCCGGCTTGAGCACCGGGCTCCACTTCGCGATCTCGGACTTCACGAGTGCGGCCAGCGCCTCCGGCGTCCGGTCTGCGGGTCCCGGAATGACGCTGCCGAGTTCGAGCAGGCGCTTGCGCACGTTCTCGTCGTCGAGCGCCTTGACGGCCGCCGCGTTCAGGCTCGCCAAGATTGCGGGCGAGGTTCCCTTCGGCGCGAACATCGCGTTCCAGGCCTGCGCCTGGAACGCCGGCAGGCCGGCTTCCGCCGTCGTCGGCACGTTCGGCAGCGACGGATTGCGCTCCGGCGTCGCGATCGCATAGGCCTTGATGGTGCCCGCGTTGATCTGCGGCACGGCGTTGACGATCTGGTCGCACATGTAGTCGACCTGCCCGGCCACCAGCGCGTTCATCGCGGGTCCCGTGCCGTTGAAGGGCACGCCGACCGGCTTGATGTCGAGGATGGAGTGCAGGAGCTCGCAGGACACATGCGAGACCGAGCCGATGCCGGCATGCGCCGCATTCACCTTCTCGGCATTGGCCTTCACGTAGGTGACGAATTCCTTGAGGTCCTTCGGCGGAAAGTCCTTGCGCGCCAGGATCAGGATCGGCGTGCCCGCGAGCAGCGCGATCGGCTCGAAGTCCTTCTCCGGATGATAGGCGAGCTTCGGATAGAGCGGCACGGATGCGGCATGCGTGCCCATGTGACCCGTGATCAGCGTGTAGCCGTCATTGGCCGCGCGCGCGGCGCGCGTGGTCGCGGTGGTGCCGCCGGCACCGACGACGTTCTCGATGATGATGCTCTGCCCGAGCGTCTGCGCCATGTGCGCGGTGACGATGCGCGCGATCACGTCGGTCGGACCGCCGGCCGCGAACGGCACGATCATGGTGACGCTGCGTGTCGGATAGGTCTGCGCCTGCACCGGCGCGACAACGGCGCACAGCGATGCGAACGCCGCGGCACATGCGCCCGCAAGCGCGCGAATGGAAGTCATTTCGATCCTTTCGGACACAAACAAAAATGCCGGCCACATGGCCGGCATTTTCATTTCACGAAGACATCACACAAGTCGATTCGACTTCCGAATGCGGCGTGCCGACGCAGGCACGTCCGCGATCAGTTCTCGGATTCGGTGAACACCTCGTCGCGCTTGGCCCGCAGCACCGGCAGCACCGTCAGCACCAGGAGGAAGGCCGCGATCGCGAGCAGCGCCGCCGACAGCGGGCGCGTCAGGAACACGCTCCAGTCGCCGCGCGAGATCAGCAGCGCGCGGCGCAGGTTCTCCTCCATCAGCGGCCCCAGCACCATGCCGAGCAGCAGCGGCGCCGGCTCGAAATCGTGCTTGATCAGCCAGTAGCCGACGAGGCCGAACACGCCGGCGAGGATGACGTCGACCGGCGCGTTGTTCACCGAATAGATGCCGATCGCGCAGAAGATCACGATCGAGGGGAACATCAGCCGGTAAGGCACCCGCAACAGCCGCACCCAGATGCCGACCAGCGGCAGGTTGATGATGATCAGCATGAGGTTGCCGATCCACATCGAGGCGATCATGCCCCAGACCAGGTCGGGTTGCTTCTGCATGACCTGCGGACCCGGCACGATGCCGTGAATGGTCATCGCCCCCACCATCAGCGCCATCACCGCGTTCGGCGGGATGCCGAGCGTCAGCAGCGGGATGAAGGAGGTCTGCGCGGCCGCGTTGTTGGCGCTTTCCGGCGCCGCCACGCCCTCGATCGCGCCGCGGCCGAACCGCGAGGGGTTCTTGGCGATCTTCTTCTCGAGCGTGTAGGCCGCGAACGACGCGATCACCGCGCCGCCGCCGGGCAGGATGCCGAGGATCGAGCCGAGCACGGTGCCGCGCAGGATCGCCGGCGTCGAATCGACCAGATCCTTGCGGGTCGGCATCAGGCCGGTGATCTTCTGCTGCACGAGGTCGCGGTTCATCTCCGCACCGACGTCGAGATTGCGGATGATCTCGGCAAAGCCGAACACACCCATCGCGACCGTCGCAAAGCCGAGACCGTCGGCCAGTTCCGGAATGTTGAACGCCATGCGCGAGGCACCGGTCTCGATGTCCGAACCGACCATCGACAGCAGCAGGCCGAACACGATCATCGCGATCGCCTTCAGCACCGAGCCCTTGGCCAGCACCACCGCGAAGATCAGGCCGAGCACCATCAGCGAGAAATACTCGGCCGGACCAAAGGCCAGCGCGAGCTTGGTCAGCGGCGCGCCGAGAACGGCGATGAGGACGGTTGCGACGCAGCCGGCGAAGAACGAGCCGATCGCCGCGATCGCCAGCGCCGGGCCGGCGCGGCCCTGCTTGGCCATCTGGTGGCCGTCGATGGCGGTGACGACCGACGTCGCCTCGCCGGGAATGTTGACCAGGATCGACGTGGTCGAGCCGCCATATTGCGCGCCGTAATAGATGCCGGCGAGCATGATCAGCGCACCGACCGGCGGCAGACCGAAGGTGATCGGCAGGAGCATCGCCACCGTCGCGATGGTGCCGATGCCCGGCAGCACGCCGACCAGGGTGCCGACGAGGGCACCGATCAGGCACATCAGCAGGTTGATCGGCGAGAACGCGACGGCAAAACCGTGAGCGAGGTTGGCAAAGAGATCGACCATCACGCCCTCACTGAACCAGGAAACGCGGGAACATCGGCATCGGAAGCCCGAGCACGTAGGGGAAGAGCAGCGCGCAGCCGAGCGTCAGGCAGGCGCCGACGATGGCGGCTTCGAGCCAGCGCGTTTCGTGCGATCCCATCGCCGCGATCAGGAAGCTCACGAAGGCCGAGACGACGAGGCCGAGCGGGCGGATCGCGAGGGCGAAAAACAGGATCGAGACCATCACGAACAGAGGCCCGCGCCAGGAATAATGGGCGAGCGCGGGTCCCTCGGTCAGAAGGCCCGTCAGCGCGATGCCTGCGGACAGGGCCACGAGCAGTCCGCCGAACATCCGCGGCGCGGTGCCGGCGCCGAACGAGAAGCCGCGCATGCCCTGCAGATCGCTCGACGCCCACAGCGCGAACAGAGCGAGCGCCATCAGGATGATGCCGCCGACGTAATCCTGTGCCGACCTGATCGTCATGAACAGCGTGGCGATCGCCACCGCGAACAACGGATAGGAATAGATCAGCGCCAGCAGCACGTCGGACGATGCTTTCTTGGCATCGCCGCCCAGCGATCCGAATATCGCGCCCGGCGCGCCGATGAGCAGCGCGGACAGATGGCCGGTCACGACCGCCACCGGATTGCGACCGGCGCCCCAGCCGAAGATCGTTCCGATCGACCAGATGAATTCGAAAATCTGCGGCGCCAGGGCCAGCAGACAGAAGCCGATCGCCACCGACGTGTTGCGGGTGGCTGTCGCCGAGTGGCCCATCGTTTCGGCCATGGTTGTCTCCTCCGCGACCCGCAAGTCACGAGTGTTGTTGTTTTAATCGGCTGGAATTGGATCCCCCGCCCACTTCACTGCCTAGCGATTTTCATCACACAATGCCAGCAAAACCCAACAGGCCCCCGGCGAGCAGAAGCCACAGCGGGTTGATGCGCGACAGGCTGGCGATGATCGCAACCGCCGCGATCAAAAACAGTGCAGCGGCGCCGCGGCCGGTCGACTGGGCGAGGACCAGGGCGCTGGCGGCCATCAGTCCGATCGACAGAGGAACGAGCGCGGCTTGAATCAAGGCGGGCCAGCGCGACTGGCTCGGACGGTTCAAGAGCCGGCTGACATAATAGGCAAGCAGCGCGGTCGGCAGGCACATCGCAAGCGTTGCAGCGAGCGCGCCGGGAATGCCGGCGACGGTGTAGCCGATCAGCGTGACGATCAGGACGTTGGGGCCAGGCGAGAGCTGCGCGATCGCGTAGGCATCGGCGAACTGCTTGTCGGTCATCCAGTGATGCACGTCTACCGCAATGCGATGCATCTCCGGAACGGCGGCCGCGGCGCCGCCGACGGCGAACAACGACATAAGACCAAAGGTGGAGATCAGCGCCCAGATCGGGTTCTCTGAATTCATGCTGCTACCTTCCGTCGCAGGATGAAGGTCGCGCCGATGCTGAGAGGAATCGCGATCAGCAACACCGCCTGGAGCGGCAGTCGGACCACGCCGATGGCGATGAACACTGCGAGCATCAGGATGAAGGCGAGCGCATCCATGCGCTTGAACAGCGGCGTCATCATGCGGAACACGACGGCGATCAGCAGGCCGACGGCCGCGCAGGAAATTCCGGCGAGGCTGCGGCGCAGCACGTCGAGGTCGCCGAAACGGGCGTAGATCACCGCGAGCACGGTCATGATCAGCGTCGGCGGCAGCAACAGTCCGGCGAAGGCGGCGACGCCGCCGGCGAGTCCGCGCAGCCGCGCACCGAACACCATCGAAAGGTTGACGATGTTCGGCCCGGGCAGGAAATGGCACAGCGCGAAGGTTTCGTTGAACTCGTCGGCCGTCATCCAGCGGTGCTGGTCGACGATGGCGCGGCGGGCAAACACCAGCACCCCGCCGAAACCCGCCAGCGACATCCTGGCGAAGGCCATGAACAAGGCGGGCAGGCTGGGCGGAACGCCGTGCGCGGCGGGAAGGTCCGGCTCTTCGGCGGCCGGTGGTGAATCCTCGGACATGCCAAGAGCTTAGAACGGCGGCCGCAGCGCGGCCAAGGCCGTCCGGAACCTATCCAAAGGGAACCGCGCCGGGCCTGCGCGAAACCTCTGTTTTTTGAAACCTTTGCCCCCTATATTGGGGGTGCCGGTTCGCCGGCTATGGAAATAAACGGTCGTCGCAATAAACCATTCGGACCCGGGGGCGGTACCCGGCGCCTCCACCAAAGCTCATCGCACAACGGGCCCCGGCCCGTTCGGGCAGCTGAGCTTCGGCGGGGGCGAAATAGGATCGACGAGGGCGTAAAGGGCGTGCTTTTTCCCGGTATTGTTCCGCCGTTATCGGGCTACTGCAATAGTTGCCAACGACAACTTTGCTCCGGTTGCTCAGGCTGCGTAACGCAGTTTGAAAGACCACTTTAAAGTCCTAGCGGGTTAAGCTCCGCTAGGCGGGGTTCGGAGGCACCTGGCAACAGAAGCCTCCACTTGCCTTTCATTTCTTTCCCGGCGGGGACTCCTGCTGACCCGTCAGGCGCGTTACTATCGCGGCTTGGCGAGTCGGACCGGCAGGACCGGCTCCCGGGAATGCAACAGGACCACCATGGCGACCGATCATATCCGATACGATGTGCTGGCCCGCGACGCGCTGCGCGGCGTGCTGCGGAAGGTGCTGACCGATGCCGCGGCCCACGGCCTGCCGGGCGAGCACCACTTCTTCATCACCTTCGTGTCGAAGGCCGAGGGCGTGAAGCTGTCGCCGCGACTGCTCGCACAATATCCGGAAGAGATGACGATCATCCTGCAGCATCAGTTCTGGGACCTGACCGTGCTGGAAGACCGTTTCGAGGTCGGCCTCTCCTTCGGCGGCATTCCGGAGCGGCTGGTGGTGCCGTTCAGCGCGATCAAGAGCTTCCTCGATCCGTCCGTGAAATTCGGCCTGACCTTCGACACCTCCGATGTCGCCGAAGTGGCGCCCGAGACGCTGCCCGCGGCGTCCGCTCCGGCAGCCGTGCCTGCGCCCGTCGCCGAGAACACTGACGCCACGGAGGAGCCGACCCCGCCCAGCCAGGGCGGCGCCGAGGTGGTGCGGCTCGATCGTTTCCGCAAGAAATGATCTAGGTTGCGCCCGCGGCAGTCACGCCCGGCCAAACTGTCTGTATAGATGAGCCCATGAAAGGCCGCGCGCCGTGGCGCGGCAGGATGGATCATGCTCATGGACAAGACGACCCGCTCCGCACGACGCCCCGCCTCCCGCATCGAGACCGACAGCTTCGGTCCCATCGAGGTCCCCGCCGATCGCTACTGGGGAGCGCAGACCGAGCGCTCCCGCCAGAACTTCCGCATCGGCGAGGACCGCATGCCGATCTCGCTCGTGCATGCGCTCGGCATCGTCAAGCTTGCGGCCGCCCAGTCCAACCGCGAGCTCGGCCTGCTCGACCAGCGCCGCGCCAATGCGATCATCCGCGCCGCGCGCGAGGTGATCGAGGGCAAGCTCGACGACCATTTCCCGCTTGTGGTGTGGCAGACCGGCTCCGGCACGCAGACCAACATGAATCTCAACGAGGTGATCGCCAACCGCGCCAACGAACTGCTCGGAGGCGAGCTCGGCGCCAAGAAGCCGGTGCATCCGAACGACCACGTCAACATGAGCCAGTCGTCGAACGACTCGTTTCCGACGGCGATGCACATCGCGGCCGCGAGCCGCATCAACGCCGACCTGGTCCCGGCGCTCGGCGAATTGCATCGCGCGCTGCGCAAGAAGGAGAAGGAGTTCGCCCGCATCGTCAAGATCGGCCGCACCCACACGCAGGATGCGACGCCGCTGACGCTCGGGCAGGAATTTTCCGGCTATGCCGCGCAGGTCGAGAGCGGCATCGCCCGGCTCAAGGTCGCGGTGAAGGACCTCTATCCGCTCGCGCAGGGCGGCACCGCCGTCGGCACCGGGCTCAACTCGAAGCCGCGCTTCGCGAAACTGTTCGCCAAGCACGCCGCCGCGATCACCAAGCTGCCCTTCACCAGCGCCGCCAACAAATTCGAGGCGCTGGCCTCGAACGACGCCTATGTGCTCGCGCATGGCGCGATCAATTCGGTGGCGACCGGGCTGTTCAAGATCGCCAACGACATCCGCCTGCTGGGATCAGGCCCGCGCTCGGGCCTCGGCGAATTGATCCTGCCGGAGAACGAGCCGGGCTCCTCGATCATGCCGGGCAAGGTCAACCCGACGCAGTGCGAGGCGATGACCATGGTGTGCTGCCAGGTGTTCGGCAATCACACCGCGATCACGGTCGCCGGCAGCCAGGGGCATTTCGAGCTCAACGTCTACAAGCCCGTGCTCGCCTACAACATGCTGCACTCGATCCGCATCATGGCGGACGCGGCGCGTTCGTTCACCGAGCACTGCGTGAGCGGCATCCGCGCCGACGAGAAGCGCATCCGCGAGCTGATGCAGCGCTCGCTGATGCTGGTGACGGCGCTCGCGCCCAAGATCGGCTACGACAACGCGGCCAAGGTCGCGAAGACGGCGCACGCTAACGGCACCACGCTGAAGGAGGAGGCGCTCCGCCTCGGCTTCGTCTCGGCGGAGGAATTCGACCGCCTGGTGCAGCCGGAGAAGATGACCCGGCCGGGGTGAATTCCGAATTCCGATAGTCATCCGTAATGATACGGAGGCCCGGAATCGCATAATTGTAGGGCTTAACGGGCAGGATTTGATTACCGTCAATGCCGCGGCCAGGGTGCGTGCTACGCATCCCTCCGAGAGCGAAATTCATCGTTTGATGGCCCGAGGGCCCGATTGACGAGGACAAGCGAATGACGATCAAGTCTTGTGGGGCGCAGCGCGGCGCCTTGTTTCTGGATGTTTCATCCTGCCTGCAGAGGATCGGATGATGGAGACGCGGCATGGGGAACGTCATCAACCTGAACCGTTTCCGGAAGCGCGCCGACCGGGAAGCCTCGGCGAAGCAGGCGGACGCCAACCGGGCGAAGTTCGGCCGAACGAAGGCGGAGCGATCGGCGGAGGAGAAGCGCGCGGACCAGGCGAAGGAGCATCTGGACCGGCATCAGATCGATCGCGAGGAGCAGCCATGAAGTCGCCCGTCGTCAAGCGATCGATCGTCGTCGCCGGCCACAAGACCAGCGTCAGCCTGGAAGAGGCGTTCTGGAACGGCATGAAGGAGATCTCCGGCCTGCGCAACATGACTCTGTCGGAGCTCGTCGGCGAGATCGACGGCAACCGCCAGCAGGGCAATTTGTCCTCGGCGATCCGCCTCTTCGTCCTGGACTACTTCAGGAGCCGCGCCCTGGCCGCCCAGCCGGAGCAAAAGGTGCCGGCGCAATAACGGTCACGAGCCCTGACGGGCTCGTCCGCCTTCTGCACTTTATAATCACTCTAAGATGCAGCTCCGGGCGGATCAGCCCGCTTGACCTGCCCGCCTGCCGTTGAAAATACAGGGCATGGCCGACAACACCGACATGCCCCCGCAGATGCCCCTGGGATTGGCCCAGCGCGGCTACAAGGGCGTCATCCAGCACCTTTCAGCCAAGGGCGTCGGCTCCGCGCTGCCCGATGCCGAACTCGAAAGCCGGCTGATCGAGCTCGGCTTCGTCGAGGGCGCCCGGGTCGAGGTCCTGCACGAGGGCATCGTCGGGCGCGACCCGATCGCCGTGCGCGTCGACAACATCACGATCGCGGTCCGCCGTCGTGAAGCCATGGCCATCATCGTCGCCTGACGCGACCAGACCCAAGATTCCAGGCCTTTGATCACATGGAAGCACCCCTGCTGCATCTCGCCCTGGTGGGCACGCCGAACAGCGGCAAGACCTCGCTCTTCAACGCGCTGACCGGCAGCCGCCAGAAGGTCGCGAACTATCCGGGCGTCACCGTCGAGCGCAAGGAGGGCTTCTTCGTCACCCCGCTCGGCCGCCAGGTCTCGGTCGTCGACCTCCCCGGCACCTACTCGCTGCGCGGCCGCAGCCCGGACGAGGAGATCACCCGCGACTTCGTGCTCGGCAAGGCCTCGGGCGAGACCATGCCCGACCTCGTGCTGTGCGTGGCCGACTCGACCAATCTGCGCCTGACCATCCGCCTGCTGCTCGAACTCAAGCGCACCGGCCGGCCGATGATCCTCGTGCTGAACATGTTCGACATCGCCAGCCGCCGCGGCATCACCGTCGACGTGGAGCGGCTGGCCAAGGAGCTCGGCGTTCCCGTGGTCACCTCGATCGCGGTGCGCAAGGGCGGCACGGCCGACCTGTTGAAGCTGACCGACGATATCTCGGCCGCGCTCGTCGCCGAGCCGCAGGAAAACAACTGGCGCGCGCTCAGCGTCGGTGAATTGCGCGCCACCCAGCGCGAGGCCGACCGCATCATCGCCGACTGCGTCAGCCTGCCGAGCCGGCCCGACACCTGGACCGCGCGGATCGACTCCGTGGTGCTCCACCCCGTCGGCGGCCTCATCGTGCTGGCGCTGATCCTGTTCGTGATGTTCCAGGCGGTGTTCGCCTGGGCGCAGCCGCTGATGGATCTGCTGAACTCGGGCTTCGACGCGCTCGGCCAGTTCGTGCACGACACCCTGCCCGGCGGCCTGCTGCAGAGCTTCCTGCAGAACGGCGTGATCTCCGGCGTCGGCAGCGTGATCGTGTTCCTGCCGCAGATCATCATCATCTTCCTGTTCATCCTGCTGCTGGAAGATTTCGGCTACATGGCGCGCGCGGCCTTCCTGATGGACCGCATCATGGGCGGCGCCGGGCTGCACGGCCGCGCCTTCATTCCGCTGCTGTCGAGCTTCGCCTGCGCCATTCCCGGCATCATGGCCACGCGCGTCATCGACAACAAGCGCGACCGCCTGACCACGATCCTGATCGCGCCGCTGATGACCTGCTCGGCGCGCATTCCCGTCTACACGCTGATCATCTCGGCCTTCATTCCGGCCAAGGATGTCTGGGGCATCATCAACCTCCAGGGCCTCGTGATGTTCGGCCTCTACGCGACCGGCATCGTCAGCGCGCTGCTCGTCTCGTTCCTGATCAAGTTCTTCATGCTGCGGGACTATGCGCCGGCGCCGTTCATGCTGGAGCTGCCCGACTACAAGATGCCGCGCCTGAAATCGATCGCCATCGGCGTCTTCACGCGGGCGAAGATGTTCCTGCATCGTGCCGGCACCACGATCTTCTCGATGATGGTGCTGATCTGGTTCCTGGCCTCGTTC
>NZ_JASGFS010000092.1:0-18837 GCF_047605465.1 Bradyrhizobium sp.
GCCGCCTGCGCGGAGGCTGCCGCCGGTGCCCGGGCCGTGGGTGCCGCGTTGGCGGCGGGCGCCTGACGCGCGGCAGCGGACGAGCCGGTCGCCGGTTCCGGTGTCATGATGCTCACGGGCGGCGTCGACGAAGCGCTCGGAAACTCCGCATTGGTCGGCTTGCCCGTCGGCGTCGATGGCGGCAGCCCGGCCAACGCGGCGGAGACCGGCATCGGCGGCGCTCCAGGCGCGTTCCAGGTCGGCGCATAGCGTGCGACCAGCGTGTCGTAGAGATGGGAATCCATGTTCGCGGCGACGTGCTGCTGATCTGTCAGCGAGCGAAACGCCGCGCAATCAAACTGGGTGCAGCCGTCACGGGCGACCAGCACCTGCGCGACCAGGCCGTACCGGTCATGCTCGAGCGACTTGCGCAGCGCCCTTGTGTCCAGGGTCAGGCTCGACTCGGCGCTCGCGGCATCGCCAAGCGCGGTCAGCCGGTCGATCCTCGCCGCGGTGTAGGAGACGGCGGCAGCAGTCGCGTCGGGCGAACCGAACAGCGCCTTCTCACATCCGGCAAGCACCGTGTCGCCGGCAAGATCATCGAGGCAGGACAGCGCCGGCAGGCTCGCGGTCATCGTGCCCTGCGCCCGCGCTTCGCTCGGCGCCCCCTCCTCGGCCGGCCCATAGACGCGCACCGTGGCAGCCACGGCGATGGCGATGGAGAGCAGCGTAATCACCGTCAGGGCGCCGTTGGCGACCGACTTCTCGGCGCGCACCAGCGTAATCAGGAGGATCAGTGCGAAGAAGCCAGCCGCTGCCAGCGTCATCCACATCGGAAAGGCCGGCGAGCGCCAGATTTGGTCGAACGAAGTGGCCCATGCCCAGTTCATGCGCGACGTCCCCTCACGCGAGCAAAGAGCGAATGGTCAAAGCGAGCACCGCGAGTCGGCAACTGCCCCCGGTCCACCATGTCGAGGCGAAACGGGCCTTTTGACGGCGGGAAAATACAAATTCGTCTGCGACGCCAATGCGTCGGCTTGTCGACTTCAGGACTGGGCGAGTTGGCTTTCCTTGGCGACCCGTTCGAAGGCTTCGGTCGAGCTCTTGATCCGGTACTGGCAGTCGTCGCCTTCCGTCGGCAGCAGGCGGATGATTTCATAGGTACCGCTGGCAGCCGGCCGCGCGACGTTGCTCGCGGTGAAAAGCACGCGCGTGCCCACGGGGAATTTATGCTTCAACACCCTCTCCATGACTCAAACAGCGCCGGCCGTGCCCAGGGTCCCACTGCGACGAGCCGGCTGGAAACCCGGCTTGTCTATAGCACGCGGCAAGCCGTTTTGGCCAGCGGCATACAGCATGGCAAACGCGCAAAACCTACAGTTTTTTCAGGATGATACCGGTGAAACCGGGGCGCTTATGATACCGCTGGAACCCGAGGCCTCACGAGGTATGGGACAGTTGGCCATTGGGGCTCGCCTGATCGACGGCCTTGGGCAGTTCCTGCGCCAGGATCTGGCTGATCTGGTCGACCGGAATATTGTAGCGCGCAGCGAGCTGGCGCACGGTGTCGTTGCCGAGCACGGCGCGGAGCTGATCGGCAGAGATCGGCAAGTTCTGGCCATTGCCGAGCCAGGATTTGACCTGATCGCCGAAGCCGGCCTGCTGCAGCTTGGCGACGATCGCGCTCAGGCCTCCCTGATTATTACTGCCGAGCACCTCGTTCAACACGGCAGGCAGGACGGTCGCACCGAGCTGACCGAGCATGCTGCGGAACGCAGGATTGTCTTCGAGCGAGTCCAGGATTCCCATGGCAGTCCCCTCTCTTGCCCTCTTGTCGATCGTCCACCTGCGATTGAGCGCCACCACCCGGCATGCCGTCAAGCGGCGCCCAATCACATTCTCGATCAAACGTTCTCGAATCTGTCGATGAGAAGCGTTTCGGCGAGCCCGTCGCGAGTCCATTCCTGGAATGCAGGGAGCGCCATCATCGTCTCCATGTAAGCCCGAGCCTCCGGCGCAACTTCGATCGCGTAGGTGCGAAAACGATGCACGACCGGCGCGTACATCGCGTCCGCCGCGCCGAAGCGTCCGAACAGAAACGGTCCCCTGGCAGCGTAACGCGCCCGGCAGTCGCGCCAGATTTCCTGGACGCGCGCGATGTTGGCCTTGGCGTCCGCCGACAATGTCACGGGACGGATCGGCCTGTGCAGGTTCATGCCGCATTCGTTGCGCAGCGCCACGAAGCCGGAATGCATCTCGGCGCACACCGAGCGGGCATGCGCGCGCGCTCCGACGTCGTCGGGCCACAGTTTCTTCTCCGGATAGCGCTCGGCGATGTATTCGATGATCGCGAGCGAATCCCACACCGTGACGTCGCCGTCGACCAGCACCGGGACCTTGCCGGCGCGGCTGAAGGAGAGGATCTGCTCCTTGTCGGCGGGATTGTCGGTGTAGAGCGGGATGACCGTTTCCACGAACGGAATGTCGTTGGCACGCAGCGCGAGCCAGGGCCGCATCGACCATGACGAGTAATTCTTGTTGCCGATCGCAAGTTTCAGCGCAGCCATGTGACCAGTCCTCGAGCTTCAGGCGTCCTTGTGCGAGCTGCTTGTAGCGCTTTCGCCAGCCTCCAATCAATCGTTGCCGCCTCCCGCCATGCATGGCAATCGTTGCGGCCGAGGAGAAAGACATGGGCAGACATTGGGTCGACATCGCCGCCATCGGCTTCTTCGCGATCGAATGGCTGGTGTACGCCGTGACGCTGGAGCATTCGGCCTACGGCCGCGACAGCCTGTCGGCGCGCATGAACCGCTATCGCGAGGTCTGGGTCCGCCGCCTGCTCGAACGCGAGACGCGGATGGTCGACATGCAGATCATGGCCTCGCTGCAGAACGGCACCGCGTTCTTCGCCTCCACCAGCCTGTTCGCCCTCGGCGGTGCACTGGCGCTGCTGCATGCCACCAACGACGCGATCACCATTCTGGCCAAGCTGCCGGTCGATCTCAGCCCGACGCCGGCGCTGTGGGAGCTGAAATGCGTCGGCCTCGCGCTGATCTGCGTCTACGCGTTCTTCAAGTTCGCGTGGGCCTATCGCCTATTCAACTATGTCGCGATCCTGTTCGGCGGCATGCCGCCGGCCGCGCAACGCGATACGCCGGAGGCCGAAGCCCACGTCATCCGGACCTCGCGCCTGTTCGAGTCCGCAGGCCGCCACTTCAACCGCGGTCAGCGCGCCTTCTTCTTCGCGCTCGGCTATCTCGGCTGGTTCGTCAGCCCGTGGGTGCTGTTCGTGACCACGGCCGCGGTCGTGATCGTGACGTGGCGGCGGCAATTCGCATCGAGCGCGTGGGTGGCGATGGCGCCCGAGACGACTGGGGAGCCGACGTGGAAGCAGAGTGCCGTGAGGTGATCCAGCCTCGGCGCAAAGCCCTTGCCGGGCCTTCAGGCTACGCTCCGCCGAAATCCCCCGGCGAGAACGGCAGGTCCAGCACCTTCCATTCCTGATACTTGTCGGCCGGAAGCATTTTGTAGGGCTGGCAGGCCAACAGCGCGCTCATCGCGGACTGGACCAGCAACGGGCCCTTGGCGGATGGCGGGGCCTCGATCAGGATCGGCGGCCGTGCCAGCGTGCCGTCGGTGGCGAGCACCGCGCGCAGCTTGATGTGCACATTGTCGGTCGGCGCGACACCGGCCGGCAGTTTTGCGCAGCTTCTCAGATGGCGGCGAAATTCCGCGATGACCTCGGGCGGAAGCTTGGCGCCGATCGAGTCCTTGGCATCGCCGCCGTCATCCTTGGGCGCCTCCCTTGCCGGAGGCGGCAATTCCGGGGGCAGACCCAGCATCACGCCGTATTTGACGGTGACGTCGGGTTGCGGCGGCAGATAGGCCGGAGACGCCGCCTGCGGCTGCGGCGTCGGGGGTGGCGTCTGCGGCGCCGGTTGCGGCTGCTGAGGCGTTTGCTGAGCCTGCTGCGGCGGCTGCTGATTCTGCTGTTGCGGGGATTGCGGCTGAGCGTTGGCCTCGCGCTGCTTCGAGGCCGGTGGCGATTGCGGCTGTTGCTTCTGCGGCTCGGGCGACGCCTGCGGCTGCGGCTGCGGCGACGAGGATGACGCGGGCTCCTGCTTGACCGCAGGCTTCGGCGCCGCTTCAGCCTTTTCCTTGTCGGTGAAATCGAGCTTCGGCAATTGCAGGTCGGGCAACTTGTCCTTGTCCTGCGGCTTGACCTCTTCCTTCGCCTCCTGCTCCTTGACCTTCTCGTTCACCTGCTCGGGCGTGACGATGTCGACCGACACCGTCTCGGTCGGGGCGGCGCGAAACGGATGGACTTCGCTGATCACGATGATCAGCGCCACCAGCGTCAGATGCGCGATCGCCGACGCCGCAATGTCCGTCCGTATGATCTTCCGCGGTTCCATTGCCCGATCTTGGGTTGCCGCGCTGGTCCTAGCACAGGGCCGCCTGCTCTCAATCCCATTTCGGCGCGAAGCCGAAGTCCGTGAGACGGCCATTGGGACTGGCCAGCGCCGAGACCCTGGCCATCTCGTCGTCCGACAACTCGAAATCGAAGATCTCGATGTTTTCCGAGAGCCGCTCGAGCCGGGAGGTGCGCGGGATCGCAGCAACATCCTGTTGCACGAGCCAGCGCAGGCAGATCTGCGCGGGCGTCCGGCGATGGATGCGGCCGATCTCGGCGAGCGTACGGTCGGCCTTGATGCGGCCCCTGGCGATCGGGCTGTAGGCGACGAGCGCAAGCCCGTGCTGGTCGCAGGCCGCCCTCACCTTCGTCTGATCGAGATAGGGGTGATATTCGACCTGATTGCAGACGAGAGGCTCCGGCGAGAGCGCGACCGCCTGCTCGATCAGCGCCACCGTGAAATTGGAAACGCCGATGTGGCGCGTCAGCCCCATCCGTTTCGCGTGCGCGAGCGCACCCAGCGTCTCGGCCAGCGGCACGTGCGAATTGGGCCAGTGCAGCAACACGAGATCCACGGCGGGAAGCCGCAGCCGGACCAGGCTCTCCTTGACCGAACGTTCGAGATCGTTGGGCGCGAAATGGTTGGTCCAGACCTTGGTGGTGACGAAGACGTCGTCGCGGCGCACGCCCGAGGCGCGCAAGCCATCGCCGACCTCGCGTTCGTTCTCGTAGACCTGTGCGGTATCGAGGTGGCGGTAGCCGAGCCGCAGCGCCTGCTCGACCACGCGCGCGCATGTTCGCCCGCTCAACTCCCAGGTCCCGAGCCCGATCGCCGGAATGCTCGCGCCGTTGGCCTTGACGAACAGCATGAAGAGCCCTCGCCTTACGTCCGTCCCATGGGCATTATGGACCCGGACCTCGGCACTGCCAACCAAAGCGGCCATGGCCGACCGGATAGGCCGATCCAGCTAGACCTTGGCGAGCGCCTGAAACACCGTGTCCGGCGCATGTGCGATCACCGCGAGCAAGGCTCTTGCCGGTCCACGCGGGGCCCGCTTGCCCTGCTCCCAGTTGCGGATGGTCTCGACGGGAACGCCGAGCTTGGCGGCAAATTCCATCTGGGTGAGGCAGGCACGGCGGCGCAAATCGCGCACCGCGAGCGAGCCGGACTCGGCCGAAGCGTTCTGGACCGAGGGCTGGAGCGGAAACTCCTGCCCGTCCCGCAACTCCACGATCCGCCCGTCCGCCTTCAGCCGCAAACGCATGCTCATTCCCCCAAGCAGCGCGATGATGCGTCAGGTCGCTTAAGTTCGGATTAAAGATGATGCCCTCGTGCCCCGGACGCGGCGCAGCACGCCCGAAACACGCGCGTGCGGTCGCCGTCTCCTACTTCAATCCGAACCACAGCGTCGCGATGCCGAGGAAGGAGAAGAATCCGACCACGTCGGTCACGGTCGTGACGAACGTGCCGGAAGCCACGGCCGGATCGGCCCTGACGCGCTCGAGCGCCATCGGGATCAGGATGCCGCCGAGCGCGCCGGCAACGAGGTTGCAGACCATCGCGAGCCCGATGACGATGCCGAGGCCCGGGATCTTGAACCAGGCCACCGCCACGATTCCCGTGATCACGGCAAAGGCGAGACCGTTGATCAGGCCGACCAGAGCCTCGCGCGTCACCACGCGCCATGCATTGACGGAGCCCAGCTCGCGGGTCGCCAGCGCGCGGACCGCGACCGTCATGGTCTGGGTCGCGGCATTGCCGCCCTGGCTCGCCACGATCGGCGCCAGCACGGCGAGCGCCACCATCTTCTCGAGCTGGCCCTCGAACAGGCCCAGCACGGACGACGCCAGGAAGGCGGTGGCGAGGTTGACCAGCAGCCAGTTGAAGCGCCCGCGGGCGATGGTGAGGAAGGTGTCCGACAGCTCTTCGTCGCTGGTGACGCCGCCGAGCGCCTTGAGGTCCTCGTCCGCCTCCTCCTCGATCACGTCGACGACGTCGTCGACGGTGATGACGCCGACGAGGCGGTCCTGGGTATCGAGCACGGGTGCTGCGACCAGGTTGTACTTGCCGAACATGCGCGCCACCTCCTCCTGGTCCTCCAGGACGGAGACACGGCGCCGATTCTCGTCGGTGAGGTCGGCGAGCGGCACCGGGCGGCGCGCGCGCAGCAGCACGTCGAGCGGCACGGCGCCCTGCCAATGCTGGTCCTTGTCGACGACGTAGATCTCGTAGAACCGGTCCGGCAGATCGGGCGTCTCGCGCATGTAGTCGATGGCCTGGCCGACGGTGAAATCCTGGGGCACCGCGATGAACTCGGTCTGCATCCGGCGGCCGGCCGAATTCTCCGGGTACAGCAGGCTCCGCTCGAGCGCGACGCGCTCCTGCAGCGGCAGCTTCTCGAGGATCTCCTCCTGCTCCGCCTCGTCGAGGGTCTCCAGGAGCTCGACCGCGTCGTCGGATTCGAGCTCGCGGACGCCCTCTGCGACCGTCTCCGCCGGCAGTTCCTCGAGGATCTCCTCGCGGACGATCTCGTCGACCTCGTTGAGCGCGGAGAAGTCGAAGTCGCGCCCGGTCAATTCGACCAGGCGGACGCGGTCGTCCGGCGCGAGCGCCGCGATCAGATCGCCGAGATCGGCCTCGTGCAGTTCGGCGACGCAGGCCCGCAGCACGGCGCTGTCGGCCGCCTCGATCGCGTGGGCGATCTCCTCGACGAACTCGTGACGAATTTCGCCGTCTTCATTGCGCATCGGTACGTGGTCGAGTACCGAGGCCTCGGTGGGGGCGGCGTCCATACGTTCATCCATGGCGCCCCTCGCCGTTTGACAGGTTCGATCAGGCCGTTTTGAGCCGGCAGCTCAGGCAATACCCACAAGGCAATCGCGAGCGCAATGACAAAGATGCTTCGGCGGAACTGGATCTCGATGTCGCTGGGCGCCGTGCTGGCCGCCCTCGCCGGCACCGCTTCGGCCGGGGCCGCCGAGTGCCCGCGCAAGGACGCGCTCGGCACGTCGCGGGTGCTGAGCGTCGATGCCAAGACCACGCCGCGCGTGGGGTTGAAGAGCTTTCCGCAGACCCTGCCTCTGGCGGATCACGAGGTCGTGCTGACCTTCGACGACGGTCCGCATCCCCCGACGACATCCAAGGTGCTCGCCGCGCTGGCGCAGGAATGCGTGCGCGCGACCTTCTTCCTGATCGGCCTGCACGCCGCCGAGCATCCGGAGATGGTCCAGCGCATCGCCCGCGAGGGTCACACCATCGGCCACCACACCTGGTCGCATCCGTTCATGGCGCGGATTCCATTCGAGAAGGCGAAAGAAGAGATCGATCGCGGGATCGCGGCCGACGAAAAGGCGCTCAAGGGCGTGTCGACGACGACGCCCTCGACGCCGTTCTTCCGCTTCCCCTATTTCGAGTCGACGCAGGCCCAGCTCGACCTGCTCCAGTCGCGCGGCATCGTGGTGTTCGGGGCCGATCTCTGGGCCAGCGACTGGAACGAGATGACGCCGGAACAGGAACTGAAGCTCGTGACGGAACGCCTGGCGGCCGCCGGCCGGGGCATCATCCTCTTCCACGATCCGAAGGCGCGCACGGCCGCCATGATGCCGGCTTTCCTGCGGTATTTGCGCGACAACGGCTATCGCATCGTTCACGTGGTTCCGGCCGCACCGACGCAGAAGAATGCCGACGCGCGTTGATGCCGGAATGTCACGCCAATGCAAAATGGGGTGATGTGGGCCCTATTAACAAACTGTTCATGCTACGCCATGCAATGATGATGGGAGAGCTGCGCCTGAACCGTTTCAGAGCGTCTCCGACCTACGAATATGGCGGCATTCGCATATGAGGACAGACGGGGGTTCATGATCGGAAGTGGCGTTTCTGTCCGGACGCGATCGTGGATCGTCCCGTGCCTTGGCGTGTTCTTCGGCCTGCTGACCACCGCATCGTCGGCGGCGCTCGCGGCCGATTGCCCCGGCCATCCCGATGCGCTCGGCACCTCACGGACCCTCGTGGTCGATCCGCGCGAACATCCGCGCATCGGCACGATGCAGTACCGCGAAACGCTGCCGCTCAGGGATCATGAAGTCGTCCTGACGTTCGACGACGGTCCGCTCCCGAAATACTCGAACCAGGTGCTCCAGATCCTCGCCGACGAGTGCATCAAGGCCACCTTCTTCATCATCGGTCAGCAGGCCAAGGCCAATCCGGAAGGGGTTCGCAAGCTGGTGGCGGCGGGACACACCGTCGGCACCCACAGCATGAACCATCCGCTGACGTTCAACAAAATGCCGATCGACAAGGCCGAGACCGAGATCAACGGCGGCATCCAGTGGACCTCGGCCGCGATGACCGATCCGTCCAAGCTGGCGCCGTTCTTCCGCATTCCCGGTCTGATGCGCGCCGAAGGCGTCGAGAACTACCTGATCTCGCGCGGCATCCAGGTCTGGAGCGCCGATTTCCCGGCCGACGATTGGCGGCACATCTCGTCCGATCGCGTCTATCAGCTCGCGATCCAGCGGCTGGAGGCCAAGGGCAAGGGCGTGTTGCTGCTGCACGACATTCAGGCCCGCACGGTGGCGGCATTGCCGCGGATCATCCGCGACCTCAAGGCGCGCGGCTATCGTATCGTCCACGTGGTGCCCGCGACCGCCGACCGGCCCGCGACGCCGACCACAGCGGTGGAATGGCTGCTGCATCCGCCGACCGAGACGGTGCCGATCGCGCGGTGGCCGGGCGTGCCGAACTTCGTGTTCACGCAGACCAGGACGCTTCCGGCGCCCTCTCTCGCCGATCTCAATGCGCAGGCTGCGCATCAGCCACTGCTGCCGCGCTGGACCAAGGCGCGGGCGGATGTCGCATCCACCCTACCCGTGCCCGGCCGCGATCTCTTTACGATTCCGGAAGGCTCGGTCGAAGTGCTGCTATCGACGACCCTGTCACGACGCGCCGCAACGCGTCTGGCGATGGCGGCCGAGGTCAAGGGCAAAGCCGGCAAATCGCGCGCGGCCCGGACCACCCACGCGACACGCGGCGCGCCGGGGCACGCCACGCAGGCCAAGGGCACGACGTCCCGCCCGACCCACATCGCCACCAGCGTGAAGAAGCGGGCCTGAGCAGCCGCCTATTGCCGCATGATGTTGGCAACGCAGAGCAGCACGATCAGCGCCAGGAAGAACAAGTCCATATAGGACTTGAGTTCGCCGTCTCGCCGCAGCCGCGCGACGTCGGTGACGATCTGCTTGCGTGCCGTCGTGCCGCCCGAACCGTCATTGATCGGCGCCTGCAACCGTTTCGTCTCGGCCTCGAGCTTCTCGATCTTCTGGAAGAAGTAGAACGCGCGGAGCGTCGAAGCCGCGCGCATGCCGGTATAGACCAGCACGAGGATCGCGAGGATCGCCCGGTTCGGATACTTCTCCATGAAGTTCAGGCTGAAATAGACCACCGCCAGGAACGCGAAATTGGTGACGAAGCGGTAGACGAAACTTAGGAAGACCATGCTGGCTCCGGCTCGAGGAGTCGCGCAACGCGTGTTGCGATTTCGGGGATTTGGGTTGCGGGCCGGAACGGCCGGCCCGAACGCCGTGCAGGCGTCGTCTACGCCAACTTTGTTTCAACAAAGATACGATCGCCCGCGCGCCGCGGGCCTTTTAGCCACGCGCGGCCATAATGCAAGCGACGGCGCGGCGTCACCGTGTTCCACGCAAGCGCGCACGTTCCGCAACGCCTCGATGGAGATTCGGCGGAAGCCGCGATACACTATGGCCGCCACTTGCACGTGGGGTCTGCCGATGCCGAAGAAGGGAATCACGGGCCACGACGAATGGGTCCTCACCGAGGCCCTCGCGACCGCGCTGGTTGCGCTGGAGCAGCTTGCGCCGAAGCACCAGCCCAACGCGCATATGGACGACATCCGCAAGATGCTTTCGAGCGGCAAGGAGCCGGCCGCCGTGAGCCTGCACCTCGCCCAGGCCAAGTGCCGCCTGTTTCCCGAACTCGACCCCCTGGAAATCTACCGGGAATACGGGATCGGCGAGGAATACGGCTGACGGTCAGGCTGTCCATCTCTCCGGTCATGAAGCCGCCAAGCGCGGCCTGAGGCGCGGAATTCTGCAAGCTCCGCAGGAGCCGGAGTTCGGACTTCCCCGTCATGCCGTCTCGGTCGGCTCACCAACCCATTGAATAGTCGAATGAACCCTATGGGGAGCCGTAAATGGCTTGACAGACGCCCCCTGCAAAGAATGTAATGTTATAACATTACATTCGCGGTCCCAATGCCCTCTCCCAAACGTCGCCGTCCCATCCCGCTGAAAAGGCTCTTCGATCTCCATGCAAAAACTCCCCGTCACCGTCTTGTCCGGCTTCCTCGGGGCTGGAAAGACCACTTTGCTGAATCACGTCCTGAACAACCGGCACGGCCTGAAGGTGGCGGTGATCGTGAACGACATGAGCGAGGTGAACATCGATGCGGACCTCGTTCGCGATGGAGGTGCGAACCTGTCGCGGACTGACGAAAAGCTCGTCGAAATGACCAACGGCTGCATCTGCTGCACGCTGCGCGACGATCTCCTGAAGGAGGTGCGCGCCCTCGCCGAGAACGGCCGTTTCGATTATCTGCTGATCGAGTCGACCGGCATCTCCGAGCCGCTTCCGGTCGCCGCGACCTTCGATTTCCGCACCGAGGACGGTGACAGCCTCTCCGATGTCGCACGCCTCGACACCATGGTCACCGTGGTCGACGCGGTGAATCTGCTCAAGGACTACGCCTCGACCGATTTTCTCGATCAGCGCGGCGAAGCGCTGGAGAACGACAAGCGCACCCTGGTCGACCTCCTCGTCGAGCAGATCGAGTTCGCCGACGTGATCGTTCTCAACAAGATCGACGACGCCGCGCCCGCGCAGCGTGAGGCGGCGCGCCAGATCATCCGGGCGCTCAATCCCGAGGCCGATCTGATCGAGGCCAACCACAGCCAGGTCGCGTTCGATCGCATCCTCGACACCGGCCGATTCGACTTCGAGAAGGCGCAGCAGCATCCGCTCTGGTACAAGGAGCTCTACGGCTTTGCCGATCATGTGCCGGAAACCGAAGAATACGGCGTGACGAACTTCGTCTACCGCGCGCGGCGGCCGTTCGATCCCGTCAAGTTCGACAAGTTCATCAAGGAATCATGGCCTGGCGTCATTCGCGCCAAGGGACATTTCTGGCTCGCGACGCGCCCGCAATGGCTTGGCGAGATCAGCCAGGCAGGTTCGATCATCCGCACACAGGCCCTTGGCTTCTGGTGGGCGAGCGTCCCGGCCGAACGGTGGCCCGATGATCCGTTCTGGCGGAAGACGATGCGCGCGAACTGGAACGAGGTCTATGGCGATCGCCGACAGGAGATCGTGTTCATCGGCACCGGCATGGACGAGGATTCGATCCGCGCCCGCCTCGACGCATGTCTCGTTCCCGGCAAACCCGCCATGAACGTCGCGGAATGGGCCAAGCTCGCGGACCCGTTTCCGGTCTGGCGGCGCGCCGACGAAGCCGCCTAGGCGGGCGCGCGCATGGACAACGTCGTTCGATTCGTTTCGAAATCCGAGCTCGAGCGCGAGCGCCTCATTCGCGAGGCGCGCGCCATCTATGACAGCATTTTCCCGCCGGACACTGCGGCCGGCGGCGCAGCCGATGACCGTGCCAGCCGAGAGCCGGAGGCGCACGCCCCGGACCCCATCCCTTTCCGAAGATCGGCGATCGAAAACGACTGACCCAAGCCTGGGCTTCCTGCTAGTCGCGAAGCGGGCCCGGCGCGGACAAGGGCGAATCCCGCGCGCCAATGGTCCATGACCCCACCCTTTCGGGGGTGGGATCAGCCACGGCAAAAAGCCGTGCAATATCAATTATATTTTGAAGGTGTGGTGCGCTCGGAGGGACTCGAACCCCCACGGTGTTACCCACTGCCACCTCAAGGCAGCGCGTCTACCAGTTCCGCCACGAGCGCTAGGAGATACCGGCCTGAGGCTTTGAGGCTGGCCGGATCAGCGGCGCCGATCTAACAAATCCGTCAGGGGGATACAAGCCTGCAAAGGCGTTGAATTCCACAGGCGGGGGAAAAGAAGCCGCCCCGCTTTTGCCCCGCCTAGCGAGTGCCGGGCGAGCGCGGCAGCATCTGCTTGACCTCGACCGCGATCCGGTTGCGGTCGACCAGCACGACGCCCGAGGCGACCGGCAGATTGTTGGCCAAAACCTTGACCTCGTCGGCCTCGGTCGCGTCCAGCTCGATGATGGCACCGCGGGAAAGACGTAATACCTGATGGATCGGCATGGTGGTCGTCCCGAGGACGACCATGAGATCCACGGTGACTTTATCGAGAGTGGGCACTGTCAGGACCGCCGCAACTAGGGACTCTGTATTTGCTCCCGCAATGATCACCACGTTATGGTTAGCCAATGGTTAATTCGCCTCAAAACCCCCGCCAAGACCTCGATTTGACGTCGTTTTCCGCATCCACCGGCGCCCCGGTGGAATGGCGGATTTCGGACGCTCCCGTGGCCTATCCGGACGCGGTGGCCGCCATGGAGGCGCGGGTCGCGGCCATCGCGGCGGGCGAAGCTCCGGAGCTGGTCTGGCTGCTCGAACATCCGCCGCTCTACACCTCCGGCACGTCGGGCAAGACGTCCGACCTGCTCGATCCCCGCTTCCCGACCTTCGACAGCGGGCGCGGCGGGCAGCTCACCTATCACGGGCCCGGCCAGCGCGTGGCCTATGTCATGCTCGACCTCAAGCGCCGCCGGCCGGACGTGCGGGCCTATGTGGCGAGCCTGGAGGAGCTGATTCTGCGGACCCTCGCCGCCTTCAACGTCCGCGGGGAGCGCCGCGAGGATCGGGTCGGCGTCTGGGTGAAACGCCCCGACAAGGGGCCGGACCACGAAGACAAGATCGCCGCCATCGGCGTGCGGCTGAAGCGCTGGGTGTCATTCCACGGCATCGCGATCAATGTCGAACCGGAGCTGTCGCATTTCGCGGGCATCGTGCCTTGTGGCGTCGCCGATCCCCGCTACGGCGTCACGTCGCTGGTCGACCTCGGCCAGCTCGTGACGTTGGCCGATGTCGATGTCGCGCTCCGCCAAGCGTTCGAAGAGCTGTTCGGGCCGACCCGCGCGCTCGCACCGGAAGCGGCCGCCTAGGCGTTTGAGCACGGTCTCGCTTGTTCTCGGCCGGCGCGGAATGAGCTATGCTTGATTCCGGTGCCGCCCACGCCTCCCCCCTCCACCGGGAAAGCAGACAACATGCCGGGCGAATAGATCATCGGGCCGACTGTTCGAGCGCCAAGCATAAGGAGGGATTGCGATCATGCTCGCAATGGGAGGTTCTCGCCATGAAACTGTCCGCACCCATCTATCATCTCAAGCGCAAGGCGAAACGCCTGTCGCGTGAGGAAGGGATTCCGCTCCACGCCGCGCTCGACCGTGTCGCCGCGACCGAAGGCTTCAGCGCCTGGGGCATGCTCGCAGCCAAGGCCGGTGCGACAACGCCGGCCAGCAGGATGTACGCCCAATTCCGGCCGGGCGATCTGGTGCTGGTCGGCGCGCGCCCCGGCCACGGCAAGACCCTCCTGAGCCTCGAGCTGGCTGTGGAAGCCATGAGATCTGGCCGTCGCGCCACGTTCTTCTCACTCGAATATACCGAGAAGCAGGTCCTGGATCGCTTCCCGGCGATCGGTGCGGACCCTGCGCAGTTTCGTGGCCTGTTCGACGTCGATTGCTCGGACGCAATCAGCGCGGATTACGTCGTGAAGCGAATGGCCGCCGCTTCCCCGGAGACGGTCGTCGTGATCGACTATCTGCAACTGCTCGACCAGAAGCGGGCAAATCCCGAACTGACGGTCCAGGTGCGCACCTTGAAGGCGTTCGCACGCGACAAGGAATTGATCGTGGTCTTCATTTCGCAGATCGATCGGTCCTACGACCCGTCGATCAAGCCCTGCCCCGACCTCGGCGACGTCAGGCTGCCAAACCCGCTGGAGCTGACGCTGTTCGACAAGACGTGTTTTCTCAACGAGGCCCGGATTCAGTTCGGGGCGGCGAGTTGACGATCCCCGCCCCGAACGGCACGGTGAAAACGCGTCGCCGCCCGCGCCGCTCATGCAGGGACGCGCACCTGCATACCATCGGGTTTATTTGCCTAAAAATTCTTCAAACGCGGGAACCAAACGAACCCGCGGGAGTTTGCCCCGGTCGAGGCGGGGTTTGAGAATGGTAAAAAAGTCCAGTCAGCAGAGAGACTTGTTCGAAAGCGAACGGAGTTTCCGGCTGTTGGTTGAGGGTGTCGCCGACTACGCGCTCTATATGCTCGACCCGACCGGCATCATCACGAGCTGGAATATCGGCGGGGAGCGGATCAAGGGCTACTCGCCCGACGAGATCATCGGACAGCACTTCTCGCGCTTCTACACCGAGGCCGACCGGGCGAACGGCAAACCCGCCCGGGCGCTCGGCATTGCCCGGGACAAGGGCCGCTACGAGGAGGAAGGCTGGCGGGTCCGCAAGGACGGCACCTTCTTCTGGGCGAGCGTCGTGATCGATCCGATTTACGAGAGCGGAGAGCTCATCGGCTTTGCCAAGATCACACGCGACATCACGGAACGGCGCAACGCACAGATCAAGCTCGAGGCGATGCAGAAGCAGCTCGCCGAGTCCCAGAAATTCGATGCGCTCGGACAGCTCACGGGTGGCGTTGCCCACGACTTCAACAATCTTCTGATGATCATCAGCGGAAGCCTCGGCATCCTGAGGAGAGCGGCCGCCGATGATGCCAAGGTCGATCGCGCGATGTCGGCGATCGAGACCGCGACCAAGCGCGGCGCGGCGCTGACCAACCAGCTCCTTACCTTCGCGCGGCGGCAGAGCGTCAATCCGCAGGCGATCGACTTCGCTGGCCGGGTCGCGGCGATCCGCGAGGTGCTCGACGCGGGCGTCGGGAGTTCGGTTCGCCTCGGCTTCGACATCGCCCCCGACACATGGTCGATCAAGACCGACGTCTCGGAGCTCGAAACCGCATTGCTCAATCTCGTCATCAATGCCCGCGATGCCATGCCGGACGGCGGTACGGTGACGATCGGTTCACGCAATATCGTTCGGCCGGAAGCCCCTTTTGCCGGCGAATTCGTCGCGATCAGCATTGCAGATACCGGGCTCGGAATCCCCAGCGACGTGCTAGACAAGATCTTCGAGCCCTTCTTCACGACCAAGCCGGTCGGCAAGGGTACCGGGCTCGGCCTGTCCCAGGTGCACGGCTTTGCCCATCAGGCAGGCGGCACGGTCATGGTCGCGAGCGAACTCGGCAAGGGCACGACCTTCACCATCCTCCTGCCGCGCGGGCCGGACGCGCCTTTGCGCGAGATACCGGAAGCGGCATCATTCCGCGGCAGCGGCACCGTGCTGCTGGTCGAGGACAATCCCGACGTCGCCGTCGTCAGCACCGGGCTGCTGGAGCAACTCGGCTACAATGTCCGGCGGGTCGCCGATGCCGAAGCCGCGTTGCGCGAGATCGAGAACAACGGCGTCGATTTCGTGTTCTCGGACATCGTCATGCCCGGCAAGATGGATGGACTTGGCCTTGCCCATCACCTGCGCGAAACTCGCCCGGGCCTGCCGATCCTGCTCGCCACCGGCTACAGCGAAGCCGCCGCCGACGTGAGCGGCGAATTCCCGATCCTGCGCAAGCCGTACGAGATCCATGAGCTGAGCGAAGCGATCGCCAAGCTGCCGCGGTGACATCTCGCTTCGCGAGAGCTGGGCAAGAGGAACGTAGCTGCCGCGAGCTCACACCGTCGGCAGAACGGAGAACGCCTCACCCGCACGGCGCACATTCAATTCGTCGATCCCTGCCGTCTCGCTGGTGACGCTGTCGACGCGGGCGGACGGCGGGCCGTGCCGGCACAACGCGACCATGTCGGCGACGTGCTTCGGTGTGCCCGCAAACAGCGCCTCGACGCTGCCGTCGCGGCGGTTGCGGACCCAGCCTTCGAGGCCGCTCGTCCTGGCCTGATGCTCGACCCAGGCCCGATAGCCGACGCCCTGCACGCGCCCGCGGATCATGACCTGAAGGATCGCCCGGCTCACTTTTTCAGCCCGAGGAAATCTGCGCCGCGTGCCTTCACATCGGCCTCGCGCATCACGCGACCGGTCAGTTCTCCCGACGCCAATCCCCTCAGCTCCTTCGGCGCCGCCCCCTCGCGCAAGGCTTTCTGCGTCTCGTAGACGGCCCGCGTGGCGGCGGCGATCGGCGCATGGCCCTGGAGCGCAATGCGGACACGCTGGCCGGCGAGATAATCCAGCGCATTCAATTCGTCCGGCGCGCCGCCGAGCACGATCGGCAGATGCGTGGCGGATACGATCGCCTCGAGTTCGGCGCGGGACTTGATGCCGGTGAAGAACAGCGCATCCACCCCGGCCGCTTCATAGGCGGTGGCGCGGCGGATCGCATCGTCGATCGAGGTGATCGAGGCGGCTCCGGTGCGCCCCATGACGACGAGCGAGGGATCGCCACGGCCATCGAGCGCGGCCTTCACCTTGCCGACGCCTTCTTCGAGCGGGATGAGTTGCGCCTTGGCTTCGCCGAAGGCGGCGGGCAGCAGCGTATCCTCGATGGTGAGACCGGCGGCGCCCGCCGTCTCCAGTTCCTGCACGGTACGGCGCACATTGAGCGCATTGCCGTAGCCATGGTCGGCATCGACCAGCACCGGTAGTGCCGCGGCGCGCGACATCCGCCGCATCTGCTCGGCCAGCTCAGTGAGCGTGATCAGCGTGACGTCGGGGTCGCCGAGCACCGCAAGCGATGCGACCGAGCCACCGAACATGCCGAGTGGAAAACCGAGATCCTCGGCGATGCGGATCGAGATGGCGTCATAGACCGAGCCGGGATGGACGCAAGCTCCGCCGGACAGGATCGATCGCAGTTTCTCACGGCGGGAACGAAAGGCCATGGCGCCCTCCCTCAATTGCTCATCCTGAGGAGCGCGCTCCCGCGCGTCTCGAAGGATGAAGGCCCAACTGGTGGCCTCGCCCCTCGAGACGCCGCGCAGGCGCGGCTGCTCAGGGTGAGGGTTCTCCTCTTGTGCCCGGAGCGCTTTACGCAAACTCCAGGATCAGCGCATCGACCGCAAGCGTCGCGCCGGGGCTGGCATGGATCTTCTTCACGGTGCCGTCCTGCTCGGCGCGCAGCACGTTCTGCATCTTCATGGCTTCGACCACGGCCAGCGTCTCGCCGGCCTTGACCTCCTGCCCCTCGGTCACCGCGATCGAGACCACGAGGCCCGGCATCGGGCAGAGCAGCTTCTTGCCCGTATCAGCGGCGGTCGTCACCGGCATCAGGCGTGCCGAAGCGGCTTCCGCCTCGGTCCAGACATAGACCGGCACCTCGACGCCCTGATGCGCGAGGCGGATGCCGTTGGCGATCGGGCGTGTTTGAACCGCGACGAAGTGGCCGTCGATCGTGCCCTGCCAGACCGGATCGCCCGGCTTCCACGGCGACTGCAGCAGATGCGCGTTGCCGGTCTTGCCCTCGGCATCGACGAACCGCACCGCGATCGCATCGCCCTCGCGCGCGATCTCGAGCAGGATCTCTTCCCGGTCGAGCCAGACCGCGCGGCGGCGCTCGCGCTGCACGATGCGGCCGCCCATCTGGCCCGAGATCTGCCGCTTGCGCTCGCCAAGCACGTGATCGATGGCGGCGCCGACCGCGGCGATCCGCCGTGCGACCTCGCCTTCCGGCACGCGCACCGCGAACCCCTTGGGGAATTCCTCGGCGATGAAGCCGGTCGAGAGCCGGCCCTCGCGCCAGCGCGGATGATGCATCAGCGCCGAGAGGAACGGGATGTTGTGGCGGATACCGTCGACATAGAACGAGTCGAGCGCGGTCGCCTGCGCCTCGATGGCCGCGGCGCGCGATGGCGCATGCGTGACGAGCTTGGCGATCATCGGATCGTAATGGATCGAGATCTCGCCGCCTTCCTGCACGCCGGTGTCGTTGCGCACGGTGATGCCGTCCTTGCTGGCCTCCGCCGGCGGACGGTACTTCACCAGACGCCCGATCGAGGGCAGGAAGTTGCGGAACGGATCCTCGGCGTAGAGACGGGACTCCACCGCCCAGCCGGTCAGGGTGACGTCCTTTTGCGCGATGCCGAGCTTTTCGCCGGCGGCCACGCGGATCATCTGCTCGACGAGGTCGATGCCGGTGACCAGTTCGGTCACGGGATGCTCGACCTGAAGGCGCGTGTTCATCTCGAGGAAGTAGAAGCTCTTGTCCTGCCCGGCGACGAATTCGACGGTGCCGGCGGAATCGTAATTCACGGCCTTGGCCAGAGCGACGGCCTGCTCGCCCATCTTGCGGCGGGTGGCTTCGTCCAGCAGCGGCGACGGCGCTTCCTCGATGACCTTCTGGTTGCGGCGCTGGATCGAGCA
>NZ_JASGFS010000093.1:0-17941 GCF_047605465.1 Bradyrhizobium sp.
ACCGCGAACCAGAAGAAGCTGTTCTTCAACCTGCGCAAGGCGAAGAGCAAGATTAACGCGCTGGACGAAGGCGATCTCCGCCCCGACCAGGTGAAGATCATTGCCAAGCGCCTCGGCGTCACGGCTCAGGACGTCATCGACATGAACCGCCGTCTGGGCGGCGACGCGTCGCTGAACGCTCCGATCCGCGACGACGGCGAGGCCGGCGAATGGCAGGACTGGCTGGTCGACAATTCGCCCAACCAGGAAGCCATGCTGGCGGAGCACGAGGAATATGACGAACGCCGTGACGCCCTGAACGGCGCCATGGGCGTGCTCAACCCGCGCGAACGCCGCATCTTCGAGGCGCGACGCCTCGCGGATGAGCCGATGACGCTGGAAGACCTTGCTGCCGAGTTCGGCGTGTCGCGCGAGCGCGTCCGCCAGATCGAGGTCCGTGCCTTCGAGAAGGTGCAGTCCGCGGTCAAGGGCACGATCGCAAGGGCGGAACAAGCCGCGCTGGAAGCCGCGCACTAAGCAAGGCCTCGCAGCGCCAGAAATTGGCGGATCGAAAGACAGAAAGCCGGCGGCAACGCCGGCTTTTTTGTTGTGTGATCTGCCGCATGTTCGGAAGGCGACCGGCGGAGTCATTTTGAACGCAGGGCCCGAGCCGTCCGACCCAACATGATCGGGCCACATCAAGCGAACGAGCGCACGCCGTGTCGATCATCCTGCAATCCACCGTCGGCGGCTTCTCCACCCAGTTCATGCGCAAGCTGCCGCTGGTCGAGCGGGCGATGCGCGACCACGGCCTCGAGCCGTCGGAGTTCGTGATCTCCAAGGACTATGCGTCGACCGCGACGATCCCGATCATGGGTCCGTTCTTCTTTAACTACAGCGTGTATTTCGGCGAAGAGAAGTTCACCGTCACCGAGCCGAACGACATGGTGTTCCTGGACTACTTCCTCAAACGCGTGCTCGCCGCGGACGAGCCGCCGGAATTGCCGCGGCCGCCGGGATTGATGCAGCGGTTTCTGGGGTGGATGTCGCAGCCGGTGTGATCCTGGCCTCTCCCCTTGCGGCACGGAGTGTCTCTCTCCCCGCGTGAGCCTTCATCGAACGGACAGACTCTCATCCGGCGCCATCGCCGAAGCTCCGCTTCGGCGTTGCTGAGAACGGCGGCCGAAGGCCGCCTGTGCCATCCTCTCTCGCAAGGGAAAAAGGAAGAGCGAACCTTCTACTCGCCCCACGTCCTTGCCAGCGTCGCGAGCCAGCAGCCTTCGCAGTAGCGCGCGTCCTTGTAGTCGATCCAGTTGTGCGCATAGACGTGGTCGAGCGGGATGTCGTAGCGCGCACGCAGCACCTGGACGAGGACGCGCCAGGCCGCGACCTGCGCCGCGGTGGGACCCGTCGTCACGTCGGGATAGTTGCCGGCGAACTCGACGCCGATCGAGTTGTCGCGCACCACCTGGCGATAGGTCGACCGGTTGTCGATGTACTTGTTGTCGTTGCGGTTGGCGCCGTCGCCGTGGGTCGGCACCAGATTCTCCGCCACCGCCCAATACACCGTGCCGTCGGTCTCGACCCAGACCGTGACGCCGCGCCGGGTCGGATTCTTCGACTGCTCCTGCGCGCCGCCGCGCGCCGAGCCGGCCGGACCCTCGGTCTGGTGCACGATGATGTTGCGCCAGGGATGGGCGTCACGCAGTTCGCCCCATGGCGCGAGCCAGACCATCTTCAGGCCGGGAATGTCCGGCGTGCCGGAGCCGCGCGCGATCGTCGCGAGCCCGGCATCCGCCGCGGCGGCGGGCGCGATCAGTGCGAGCCCGGCGAATACGGCCGCGAGCAGGCGAGACATCATCATGAGGACCTCATGCGAAAGCCGAGCCTACAGCATGATCCGAACGGGTGCGCAGGGATTTTCCCTCGCGACACGCGCGGGGCAGGCCCGGGCCGTTCAGGCGAATTTGCGGGCGGCCTCGCCCATCGCGGCCAGCTCGGGCGAAAGCAGCGGGGCCGGATCGTAGACAGCGAAGTCGTTCTTGCCGTTCTTCTTGGCGTCGTAGAGCGCGTGGTCGGCATGGGCGATCAGGCGGTCCGGGAATTGTCCGATGCTGCGGTCCCATTCGGCGACGCCGATCGAGATCGCGATCGGAATGTCGTTGCTGGTGCAGGCCGCGGCGTCCTGACGGCACACTTCCAGCACGCGGCGGGCGATCGATGCCGCCTCGCGAAGGCCCGAGGCCGGCAACACGATGCAGAACTCGTCGCCACCGGTGCGGGCGAGCAGATCGCCCGGCCGCAGCCGCGTCTGCGCCATCAGCGTGAAATGCTGCAGGCAGGCGTCACCCGCGGCATGTCCATGGGTGTCGTTGATGATCTTGAATCCGTCGAGATCGATCACCAGCAGCGAGAACGGCTCGCCGCTGCGCTCCGAACGGGCGCATTCCTCGGTGAGGCGCTGCAGGAGATGCCGCCGGTTGGCGACGCCGGTGAGGTCGTCGAGCAGCGCGAGGTCGGCGACCTCGTTGCGCAGCCGCTCGATCGCCATCAGCAGGCAGCCGAAGTTCCAGGCCATCGCCAGGAATACCAGCATGAGGATGAGCAGCGCCTGCAATCCGTTGAAATTGATCGCGGTGATGCCGCCGCCGAGCCCGACCAGGGCGGAGCCGGAGCGAACCACGTGAACGGCGAGGACCATGAAAGCGACGATGGCGGTCAGGCGGGCGCCGGGGTTCTCGCGTCCGTCCTGCTTGCCGAGCAGAAGCGGCAACACCATCAGGATCGGGGTCGACTGCGCGATCGAATAGATCAGCACGCGCGTCGGCATGTCGTCGATCACCGCCAGGAAGAAGGCGAGGCTCGCGCTGCTGAGCAGCGAAATCCCGATCGCCGTGAGCCAGGACACCGGCTTGTGGTAGAAGCGCGTGACACCCATGCAGGCGAGGCACGACGCGAAGATCATCAGCCCGCCGCCGGCGATCAGCGGAAAGCGCATGTCCATGAAGTCGCGCAGCATGGAGATGGCGGAGCCGGTCGCAGCCAGCACCGCCGCCGCGGTCCAGTATCGCGCCGCCTCGAATTTCGGATAGGAGCGCATCACGTAGGCCCAGATCAGGCCCAGCGCCAGGAAGTTGATGACGATGACGGTCCAGAGTGTCGGCACGCTCAGCATGGCGACTGCGGGAGATCCACCCTCCCGCCTCCTTCGTCTGGCAACCGTCCGTCCATAACCATCCCCGTGTTCTTGCGGAGGACGATGCCCGCGACGCGCTTAATGGAGTCTGACCGGGACCTCGCTAACGAGGTGTTTGGTTTTGGATTGATGAATCCGGTGGACGGATTTTCGTATTGTTAAGCAAGCCGCGATGCGCGCGAGCGCGCCCTGCCGCAGCGCGGCGATGCGGATTCGCGGACGAAAATCACCCGGAAACGCATCTGAGCTGTGGATAACGCAATGACACGGATGTGACAGCACGGGTTAGTCGCCCGCGAATCTGCTGAGCTTGTCGCCGAGGATATTGCGAGGCTGGCCCTCCGCCGAGCATCCCTCGTGTCGCGTTTAACCATGAACCCTTTGAGAGGATACTATGGCTAAGAAAGCGAAGAAGGCGGCGAAGAAGAAGGCGAAAAAGGCCAAGAAGGCTGCGAAGAAGAAGTAGCGCAGCGTGTTCTTTGCCCGGGTGGAGCCTCGCTCCGCCCGGGTGTCGGACCGGGCAGAGATCATCGGAAGATGGCGGGCGCGAGGCCCGCTTTTTTATTGGCTGGTCCTGTTCCTCGTTCTCTCTCCCGCAAGCGGGACGAGGCGCGCGGGATCGCGTCGGACTTCTACCGCTCCGCGAACGCGAGCTTGGCGCCGAGCAGGGCAAATCCGGCGGCGAAGCTGCGGCGCAGCCAGGCCATGACACGGGGACGCGAGATCAACCGCTCGCGTACGGAGGCCGCGCAGAGGCCGTAGACCACGAACATCGCGAACGTCATCGCCATGAACGCGCCGCTCAATTCCAGCATCCGCGCCAGCACATGGGCCTCGTCCACCGCGATGAACTGCGGCAGGAAGGCGAGGAAGAAGATCGAGAGCTTGGGATTGAGGATGTTGATCAGGAAACCGGTGACGATGACGCGGCCGCTCGAACGTTCCTTGATCTCGCCGTCGACCGCCAGGGCCCCGGTCTCGCGCAGCGCCTGCCAGGACATGTAGAGCAGATAGGCCACGCCGCACCATTTCAAGGCAGCGAAGGCGAGCGCGCTGGTGTGCATCACCGCGGCAAGGCCGAGCATGGCCGCCGTCATGTGCGGGACGATCCCGAGCGTACAGCCGAACGCCGCCGCCACGCTCGCGCGCGAGCCGCGCGTCAGCGCCGCGGCCAGGGTGTAGAGCACGCCGGTTCCCGGCGAGGCGACCACGATGAACGAGGTGAGCAGGAAGGACCAGGACATGTCCTGTTCCCTATCATCCCCGTCAGATCCCGAAAAGTCACGAAGCGATCAGCGCGGCCGCCGCGGATCGGGCCAGAACGAGGTGCCGGCGCGCGCCAGGCCGCCGCCGACGCCCATCGGCACGCCGTCGGCGCGCCAGCACGCCGCCCCCGTCATCTCGCCATCGGGCGCGAAGCCGATCGCGCACATGCCGCCGCCGACATGCGCGGGCGACACCACGGGATGGCCGAGCGCGGCGAGCTTGTCGCGCACGTCCCCGGACATGCCGGCCTCGATCTCGGCCTCCTGGCCCCAGGAGAAGATGCGCGGCGCCTCGACCGCCTCCTGCAGGCTCATGCCGTGGTCGACGAGGTTGACGACGGCCTGCAGCACGCCGGCGGGGATGCGATGCGCGCCGGGCATGCCGACGGCGAAGGCCGGACGTCCCTCGCGCAGGCCGATCATCGCCGAAATGCCGCTGGTGATGCGCTTGCCCGGCGCCAGCGACAGGGCGTGGCCGGGATGCGGATCGAACAGGTACATGTAGTTGTTGGGAATGATGCCGGTGCCCGGGATCATGATGCGCGAGCCGAACAGCGAATTGATGGTCTGCGTCGAGGTGACGATGTTGCCCTCGCCGTCCGCGATCGTGACATGGGTCGTGTTGGCGGACTCGTTGGTGCCGGTCGGCGTGGTCTGGATGCCGACGCCGGCGGCATAGGTGCCGACCCGCGCGGGATCGATCTCGGCCCGGCGCCTGGCCGCGTAGTCCTTGGACACCAGTTGCTCGACCGGCACCTTGACGAAGGCCGGATCGGCCGTCGCCGCGCGGCGGTCGGCGGCGGCGATCTTCAACGCCTCCAGCATCAGGTGGATCGTCTCCACCGTGCCGAAGCCGGAATTGCCGATGTCGTAGGCTTCGAGGATGTTGAGCATCTGGATGATGTGCACGCCGCCGGAGGCCGGCGGTGCCGGGCCGATCAGTTCGACGCCGCGATAGGTGCCGCGGATCGGCGCACGCTCGATCGTCGCGTAGGCGCCGAGATCGGCGGCCGTGAGGAACGAACCGGCCTTCGACAGTTCATGCGCGATGACGTCGCCAAGGCTGCCGCCATAGACAGCGCCCGGCCCTTCCTGCGCGATGGCGCCCAGCGTCTCCGCATATTCCGATTGAACCAGGCGCGCACCGGCTTCGAGCGGCCTGCCGTCGGGGAGAAATTTCGCCGCGATCGCGGGATTGCGCGACAGGTCCGGCGCCATCTCGGCAATGCAATTGGCGAGATAAGGCGTGACGGCGAAGCCGCGCCTGGCGTGCCGGATCGCCGGCTCCATCACCGCCTCGAGCGGAAGCCTGCCGAAGCGCTCCAGCGCCTCGCACCACGCCTTCAGCGTGCCGGGCACCGCGACCGCGCCGGCGCCGACGGCGTTGCGCCGCCCCTCCGTCTCCATGTAGTCGGGCCAGCGGTCGGACACCGGCCTGTAGCTGTCCGGACGGCACGCCGCCGGGGCTGTCGAGAGCCCGTCGATCGTCGTCACCCGGCCGTCGGCAAGCCGGATCACGGCGACGCCGCCGCCGAGGATGCCGACCATCATCGGCTCGACCACCGTCAGCGCGAACAGCGCCGCGACCGTCGCGTCGATCGCGTTGCCGCCGGCCGCCATCATTTCGAGCGCGGCGGCGGAGGCCAGCGGATGGTTGGTCACCGCCATGCCGCGCCGGGCGGTCGCGGGCGTTTTCTCGCAATCGAACAGCGAGCCGGCGCGTTGCCGCCAGGAGCCTGGATTCGTCATGCTCAGTAGAGCCTCGTACGATACGCTTCTTCCATCGTCTTCTCCGCCACCTCGACCTCGATGGCGGCGGTCTGCTCGGCGATGATGCGGCCGAGCGTCGGAAAGCTGTGGCGCTCGACCTGCGCGGCCGGATTCCAGAGCTTCGAGCGCATCAGCGCCTTGCCGCAGTGGAAATAGGTTTCGTCGACGTGGATCTTGAGCCCGATGATCGGGACGACGTTCTGCACGGCGAGCGGCGTCAGAAGATCCGCATCCTGCGATATCTCGGCACGTCCGTTGACGCGCAGGGTTTCGTTGATCCCCGGCACCAGGAAGATCAGGCCGATCCCGGGCGAGGCGATGATGTTGCCGAAGGTGTCGACGCGGTTGTTGCCGCGCCGGTCGGGGATCAGCAGCGTCTTGTCGTCGAGCACGGCGACGAAGCCCGGCGCGTCGCCGCGGGGGCTCGCATCGGCATGACCATTGCCGTCGCTCGAGGCAAGGACGAGGAACGGGGACAGTGCGATGAAGTCGCGGCAGAACTTGTCGAGATGGTTGAGAACTTTCTTCTCCGCGAGCGGGCTCAACTGCCCGAAATGCGTCCGCAGATCCTCCTGCGTCTTGACTGGCGGCTTGCCGCCTGCACCCTGGCTGTCCATGTGCGAACCTCCGTTCTTGGTGGGGGTTTTCCCTCTTGGATTTAACTGGCTTCGATGCCGCACCAACTCGCGACGAACAGGGCCAGGGCCTTGGTAACCCGCTTCACCGAGGCGAGTTCGACGCGTTCGTTGAATCCGTGCGCGTTCTCCATGGTCGCCCCGAAACAGAATGCCGGAATGCCGTAGTCGAGGCCATAGAAGCGTGCATCGGTGAGCGCGGTGGACGAGAAATCCGTCAGCTTGCGACCGAATACATGCTCGTAGACGCCGGCCAGCACCGCCTCGCTCTCCTGCACGTTGGTCGCTTCATAGCCGGGCGACAGGAAGCCGGACCAGACGATCTCCGGCGGGTTGTTCGCGAGGAACGGGTGCGAGCGCGCCGCCTTGGCGACGAAGTCCACGATCTCGGCCTGGGCGTCGGCGATCTTCCAGCCGGGCAGCACGCCGATGCGGCAATCGACATCGCACCAGGCAGGCACGCTGGAGGCCCAATCGCCTCCCTTGATGATACCGGGGTTGAAGTTGAGCGGATGATGGACCGACTTGAAGGACGGATGCGATTTGGCGCGCTCGTTCCACTCGGCCTCGAGCCCTTCGAGCTTCTGGATCAGGTGAATGGCGGCCTTGATCGCGTTCGAGCCGGTGCCGGCGCGCGCGACGTGGACCGGCAGTCCCCGCACCTTCAGGCGGAACCAGATCACGCCGACCTGGGCGCGCATCAATTTCTCGTCGGTCGGCTCGGGCAGGATGCAGGCGTCGGCGCGGTAACCCCGCTGAAGCGTCGAGAGCGCGCCGAGACCGGTGCTCTCCTCCTCGATCACGGACTGCAGATGAATGCGGCCCTTCGGCGCGAAGCCGGCGGCCTTGAGCGCGTCGAGCGCGTACAGCGCCGAGATGGTGCCGGACTTCATGTCGCCGGCGCCGCGGCCATAGAGCCAGCCGTTCTCGACCACCGGCTGGAACGGCGGCCGTTCCCACATGTCGAGCGGCCCGACCGGCACCACGTCGCAATGGCCCTGCAGGATCAGCGAGCGGCCCTCTTCCTTCGCCGGCCGGTAGGTGCCGACGACGGAACGGGCGCGGGAGAAATCGGTCTCCACCGGACCGTAGCCCGGCAGCGTCTTCAGATCGTCCTGGTTGATGATCCAGTCGTCGACTTCATAGCCGCGCTCGCGCAGCAGCTTGGCGAACATGTCCTGACAGGGCGCTTCCGCGGCACGCGTGCTCGGAATGGCCGTGAACGCGATCGTGGTCTCGATCTGCCGGTCGAAGGCGGCATCGACGGCGGCCTCGATGCGCTCGCGCGCGCCGGCGGGAAGGGGAACGGAACGGCTGTCGGTCATGAATTCATCCTCGCTGTCGGAGCTGAACCGGCCTTGCCTGCGAAACCCGGCTGGTCGAAGAAGTCGCGGCCCGGGATCGCATCGAGCAGGTCGCGGGTGTAGGCGGCGCGCGGCGCGGTGAACACGTCGGCGGTCGCGCCCTCCTCCACGATGCGCCCCTTCTGGAGCACGATGACGCGGTCGGCGATCTCGGCGGCGATACGCAGGTCATGCGTGATGAAGACCATCGCGAGCTTCATCTCCTGGCGCAGCTCGGCCAGCAACGCCAGCACCTGTGCCTGTACCGAGACGTCGAGCGCCGAGACCGCCTCGTCGGCGATCAGGACACGCGGCTTGAGCGCGAGTGCCCGCGCGATGCAGATGCGCTGGCGCTGGCCGCCGGAGAATTCGTGGGGATAGCGATCCGCCGCGGCGGCATTGAGGCCGACCCGCACCAGCAATTGCCTCGCCTGCTCCATCGCTGCGGATCGCGACGTACCATACGCCATCGGGCCGCGCGCGATGGCATCGCCGACCTTCTGGCGCGGATCGAGACTTGCGAAGGGATCCTGGAACACGATCTGGAGCTGCTTGCGCGCCTGACGCAACGCCTCGCCGCGGAGCTGACGGAGATCCTGTCCGTTGAAGCGGATGGCCCCGCCATCGGGCTCGGTGAGCCGCATGATCATGCGCCCGAGCGTCGACTTGCCGGAGCCGGACTCGCCAACGACCGCGAGGGTCTCTCCTTCGTGCAGGGTCAGCGAGATGCCGTCCGCCGCGACGACCTCGCGCAGCGGCTGCAGCCAGCCGCGCTTGACCCGGAACGTCTTCTCGAGGCCGATCACTTCGAGCAGCGGCGCCGAATGAATGGCAGCGCGGCTGATCTCGTCGAGCCGGGCCTTCGGCACGGCATCGATCAGTTCGCGGGTGTAATCGGCTTTCGGATTGCGCAGGACCTCTTCGACCGTCCCCTGTTCCACCACCTTGCCGTGGCGCAGGACCACGACGCGATCGGCGACGTCGGCCACCACGCCGAAATCATGGGTGATCAGGAGCACGCCCATGCCGCGGTCACGGCGGAGATCGTCGATCAGGCGCAGGATCTGGCGCTGGGTGGTGACGTCGAGCGCCGTGGTCGGCTCGTCCGCGATCAGCAGCGCCGGGCGGTTCGCCATCGCCATCGCGATCATGACGCGCTGGCGCTGGCCGCCGGAGAGTTCGAACGGATAGCTCTTTTCGAGCAGCTTCGGATTGGGCAGGCCGACCTGAGTCAGGAGCTGTTGCACGCGCTCGCGCACCTCGGCCGCCGACGGCGTCGGCCGCTGGTGGGTGAGGATCATCTCTTCGATCTGCTTGCCGACGCGCTTGAGCGGATTGAGAGAGGACAGCGGCTCCTGGAAGATCATCGCCGCCTCGCCGCCACGCAGGCGTCGCAACGCCTGCCGGTCGAGCTTCGTCGGATTTCGTCCGGCCACCGTTACGGCTCCCGCGACGACGGCAACGCTCTTCGGCAGCAGCGACAGCACCGCATGCGCGATCATCGACTTGCCCGAACCGGACTCGCCGACCAGGCAGACGACCTCGTTCGGCTTGACCTCGAAGGAGACGTTCTCGACGGCGAATGGCCGGTCGCCGCCTTCGGGCAGCGAGATCGAGAGTCCCTCCACGGACAACACCGGGGTCCCGGTTTGCACGGCGTCGCTCATGACCGGCGCCTCGACACACGCGGATTGAGGACGTCGGACAGCCCCTCCCCGAACAGATTGATCGCGAGCACGGTGACGAGGATGGCAAGCCCCGGAAAAACGCTCATCCACCAGGCGTTGCGGATCACCGTGCGGCCGGCGCCGATCATGAAGCCCCAGGACATCAGATTGGGATCGCCGAGCCCCATGAAGGAGAGCGCGCTTTCGAGCAGGATGGCGGTCGCGACCGTCAACGAGGTCACGACCAGGATCGGCGAGATCGCGTTGGGCAGGATGTGACCGAGCACGATCCGCAGGGTTCCTTCGCCCTGGCAAAGTGCCGCCTCGACGAATTCCCGGTTGCGCAGGCGCAGGAATTCGGCGCGGGTGAGACGCGCGAGCGGCGGCCAGCTCACGGCGCCGATGGTCAGGATGATCGTGAGCTGCGACGGGTTGAAGGTCGCGACCAGGAGGATCGCGAGCACGAAGGCGGGAATGGTCTGGAACAGCTCGGTCATCCGCATCAGCACCAGATCGACCTTGCCGCCGAAATAGCCGGAGACCGCGCCGATGGCGACGCCGATCACCATCGCGGCCAGTGCCGAGGCGATGCCGATCAGGAGCGACACGCGCGCGCCATAGGCGACACCGGCCGCGACATCGCGGCCGAGCGTGTCGCCGCCGAGCAGCAAACCATCCTCGCCGGGCGGCGTGAAGGGCGCGCCGACCATTTCCCAGGGCGAGACCGGAAAGACGATCGGCGCGATGATCGCGACGACCACGACGACGAGCAGCACGACGAGACCCACCATGCCGCTGGGATGACGCAGGAAGGCACGGACCGAATCCATCACGCCGCTCCCGTGGTCATGCGGGGATCGATCAGCTTGTAGATCAGGTCGGTCAGGAGATTGAGCACGATGACCACGATCGACAGGATCAGGAAGATGCCGAGCAATACGGGATAGTCGCGCTGGAGCAGCGCATCGAAGGTGAGCCGGCCGAGGCCAGGCCATGCGAACACGGTCTCGATCACGACGGCGCCGCCGACCAGCGCACCGGCCTGCATGCCCGCCACCGTGACGACCGGCACCAGGGCGTTGCGCAGCATGTGACCGACGACGATGCTGGGACCGGACAGCCCCTTGGCCCGCGCGGTCTTGATGAAGTCCTGCTGCGCCACCTCGATGATCGAGGAACGCATCAGCCGGGCATAGATCGCCAGATATATCGCCGCGAGCGAGGTCACCGGCATGATCATGTGCTTTGCGATGTCGAGCGCATGCTCCAGCGGCGAGAGCTTCACGTTGATCGTCTCGTAGCCGAACGGCGGCAGCCAGCCGAGCATCACCGAGAAGACCAGCACCAGCATCAACCCGAGCCAGAACACCGGCGTCGCATAAAGCACCAGCGACAGCACCGTGAAGACGGTGTCGAGCACGCTTCCGGCCGCGAGGCCCGCCAGCGCGCCGAGCGTCGTACCGATCAACAGCGCGAGACAGAAGGCCGTCACCGTCAGCAGCAGCGTCGCCGGAAGCCGTTCGAGGATGAGATCGACCACCGCCCGGCGCTGGCGGTAGGAATAGCCGAGATCGAGCCGGACGACGCGCCCGAGATAGCTCGCGAGTTGCACGGCGTAGGGCTTGTCGAGCCCATACTCCTTGCGCAGATCGTCCAGCAGCTTCGGATCGGCCGCGCCCGACTGTCCCGCCATGACCTGGGCCGGGTCGCCGGGAGCGGCCCGCACCAGCACGAAGTTGAAGGTGGCGATGACGAGGATGACGGCGACGAGCTGGGCAATCCGGCTCAGCACCATCAGCCCGATCGTCGCCGCGCGGCCGAGACGGATCACGACTTGTAGACCGTCCCGAAGGTTTCGTGCGAACCGATGCCGGTCGTCACGATGTTCTTGAACGCCTTGTCGTAGATGATGGGATATTCGAGCTCCAACGTCCACGCCACCGGCACGTCCTCGACCAGGATCTGCTGCACCTTGGTATAGAGCTCCTGGCGCTTGCCCTCGTCGAGCGTGACCGCGGCTTCGTCGAACAGCTTGTCCACTTCGGGATTGGAATAGCCCTGCGTGTTCGAGAACAGGATGCCCTTCTTGATGTTCGAGGACACATAGGTGCGGGCCACACCGAGCGCGGGGTCGCCGAGCTGGTAGAGCAGGTTCTGGGTCATCTCATAATCCCAGTTGCCGACCTTTTCGGCCCACCCGGCCATGTCGGTACCGACCAGGACGAGATCGATTCCGACGCGCGAGAAGCTCTGGCGGAAGAATTCGCCGGCGCGCTGATAGGATTCGCCGTAGGGCGGCACGATGTACTTGATCTCGGCGCGCTTGCCGTTGGCATCCGGCTTCAGCCCCATCTCGTCGAGCAGCGCCTTGGCCTTGTCGACCGAGAAGTCGTAGCGCTTGACGTTGCCGTCGTAGAACTTCGTCTTGGACGAGATCGGGCCGGTGGCGACCTTGGCATTGCCGAAATAGACGCGCTTGCTGAACGCCTCGCGGTCGATCAGGTGCATCACCGCCTGGCGGAAGCGCTTGTCGTTCATCGGCGCGATGCGGTTGTTCATCTCGAGCCATTGATGCGGCGCGAAATATTCGTAGCCCTTGGTGGTGACCTCGAGGTTCTTCTGCGTCTTGAAGCGCTGGACGTCGAAGAATTCGACGTCGGTCCATTGCGCGAGCTGCACCGTGCCGTTCTCCAGCGCCAGCGCGCGCGAGGCCGAATCCGGGATGATCCGGTAGACGATCTCGTCGAGATAGGGCTGGTCCTTCAGGTAATAGCCCTCGTGCCGCACCAGATGAACATGCGAACCCCGCACCCATTCCTTCAGCTTGAAGGGCCCGGTGCCGATCGCCTTGTCGTTCAGCGGATTCTTGCGGTAGTCGGTGCCTTCATAGATGTGCTTGGGCACGATCGGCGCCGAGGTGCAGTCGAAGCAGCCGAGGAACGGCGCGAAGGGCTGCTTGAGCTTGAACACGACCGTGAGCGGATCGGGCGCTTCAGCCGAGGCGACGCGGGCGAAATTCTGGCGCGCGCGCGGATGCGTCTCCATCAGCACCTTCATGCAGCTGAACACGACATCCTCCGACGTCATCGGCTTTCCGTCGTGGAAGGTGATGTTCGGAAACAGCTTGAACGTATAGGTCAGCCCGTCCGGCGAGACCTCCCAGGACTGCGCCATGCCGGGCATCGGCTTCAGATCGGCGCCATATTTGAGGAGGCTCTCGTAGATCTTGCCGCCGAGCGTCAGCGTCGGCTGCTGCTGGTTGAACGCTGTCACCAGGATCGGCGGCTCCGGCTGGATGATGGTGTTGAGCGTTCCACCACGAGTCTGGCCTGCCGCTCGCGTGATTCCGAACGGGATAGCTGCACCGGCAGCCAGCATGGCCTGGGTGAATTCGCGTCTGTTCATCGGGCTCTCCGTCTTCGCAGATCGTCTTGGCGGATCAACTTCGCTAGCCCCGCATTCGCGTTCAACGAATGTCGCGGGCGGTCGCATTGTTGCCAAACGCCCTGTCCCGCGCTACCTGATCGGGGACAATAATCATCGCGATCGGGCCATCTGGCCCGGAAGATGCATAAGAGCCTTGCGAAAAGGACCCTCCAGGGAGCTCACGACACGTGAAAGTCGCAGCGCGACGAAATGACACTGTGGAATTGCGCACCTGCAACAAGCAGGTGGGCCCGGCAAACGCCGCCCGTTATGCGGGGCAGCTTCAGACGATCGAGCGGCCGGTTGCCGCGATGGTCGCGACCTATCCGAACGAGACCACCAGCACGCGACACGCGCATCGGCGCGACCAGTTCATCCTCCAAATCACCGGCGTGACCGCCATGATGACGGAGCGCGGCCATTTCGTGCTTCCGCCTGGCCATGGCCTGTGGATTCCCGCCGGCGTCGTGCATCAGTCGCGCGCCTGGGGCGAGGTCGAAGCGCAGTCGATCTATGTCACACCCGATCGCGAGCGCAACGCGTCCGACAAATGTCGCCTCATCAGAGCCTCATCGCTGGTCGAGGCGCTGATGGAGGAGGCCGTGCGTATGCCCCAAGCGTATGACGAAGGCGGGCGCGACGGCAAGCTGGTCGAATTCCTGCTCAGCGAAATCGCCCGCATGCCGGAAGTGACACTCCACGTGCAGATGCCGCCCGACCCGCGTCTGGCCGAGATCTGCAAGGCCGTGCTCGGCGATCCCTCCTCCGATCTCACGCTCGACGATTGGGCCGACAGATGCAGCCTCAGCCGGCGGACCCTGACGCGACTGTTCCGCCGCGAGACCGGCCAGAGCTTTTCGGCCTGGCGCCAGCGCGCACGCCTGCTGGAGGCGCTGGCGCGACTCGGGGCCGGCGAAGCCGTCACCTGCGTCGCGCTCGATGTCGGCTACGACAGCCCGAGCGCCTTCGCCGCGATGTTCAAGCGCGAACTCGGCGCCGCACCGCGGCACTATCTCCGCTGGACCGATCGTGAGATCGTGTTGCGCTAGGACAGCTGCGCCAGTTCGGCCTCGCGCAGCACGTCTAGCGGCGCCCAGGGCTTGGCCCAGAATTTGGCGCCGTCAGGCAATTGCTGCGACAGGGGCCGCCCCGACGTGACCACGACGTCGAGCTTGGGGTTCCGGTTCTTGGCGACATGCGCGAGTTCGACCCCGTTCATGTGACCGGCGAGCTGCACGTCCGTCAGCATCAGGCACAATGCGCCCGCATTCTTCTCCAGCACGCGCTCGGCCGCTTCGGCGCTCTCGCACTGGATGACCTGATAGCCGCTCTCTTCGAGCAGGAGGCTGAGCATCTCTCGCTGCAGCACGTCGTCTTCAACGATAAGGGCTGTTGCAGAAAACGGTTTTGATTGTCCCATCGGTGGCTCCCAACGCTGCTTGCCTCCGTTCACGTCACGTAGGTTAAATAGGGAACCCGGAGCTGGTTTCGGGTCCATTCTGAAAAAATGTAAATCCTTGTTTCCTTTCAGGGACCTGATGGGAGGCATCATGACGGTGATTCGCGGCGCGGCCGCCATCACGGGAGCGGCCAGCGGCATCGGCCGCGCCCTCGCGATCGAACTGGCCCGGCGCGGCTGCGACCTCGCGCTCGCCGATCGCGACGAGGCCGGGCTGGGAACACTCGCCGCCGAGATCGGCCGGGACATCGCCGGCGGGCGCAAGGTCAGCATGCATCGCGTCGACGTCGGACAACCCGGCGACATCGCGCAATTCGCGCGTGAGGCCGTCGCCGCGCATCCGTCACTCAACATCCTCGTCAACAATGCCGGCGTGGCGCTGCTCGGCCAGTTCGAGGAGATCGACCAGACCCAGATGGAGTGGCTGTTCGACATCAATTTCTGGGGCGTGGTGCACGGCACGCGCGCCTTCCTGCCGCATCTGAAGACGAGGCCGGAGGCGCATATCGTCAACCTCTCCTCGATCTTCGGCATCATCGCGCCGCCGGGACAATCGGCCTATGCGGCGGCCAAATTCGCGGTACGCGGCTTCTCCGAAAGCGTGCGGCACGAGCTTGCGATGGCCCGCAGCCCGGTGAAGCTGTCGGTGGTGCATCCGGGCGGCGTCGCCACCTCGATCGCGCGCAGCTCGCGCACCGGCAGCGGCGTCACCGACAATGCACGGCGCTCGCAGATGATCGACCGCTTCGAGACTGCGGCGAAGACCTCGCCGACCGACGCCGCGCTGCGCATCATCAAGGGCATCGAGAGAAACGAACCGCGCATCCTGATCGGCAACGACGCCCGCTTCATGGATCTCTTGCAGCGCTTTCGTCCGGGGACCTATTGGGCGCCGTTGCAGCGAAAGCTGGAGAAGATGGCGAAGGGGACGTGAGGTCGGGGCCGCATTCGCCTCGCCGGCATTGCTGTCATTCCCCGCGACGGCAGGAAATCCCGTTAGCTGCGGGGCTTCGAGTCAATCAACGCCGTCTCTGCAAGACCTTCTCGCCCGATCACATCGGGCGATGACGAGGAGTGGCGTGCGAGCGCCCGATATCTCTCAGCGCCGCGGCCCTCACTGCCCCATCAGCCGGTCGGCGAAATAGCCGATGGTCTTGCGATAGATCACCGCCCTGTTCCACTCCCGCATCGCATCGAAATTGGCGGTGCCTTCGCCATAGGGCTGGCCCATCTTGAAGCCGTTGGTGTGGAGCAGATTCGCGGTCGAGGCCAGCACGTCGGCGACGCTGTGGCGAAGGTCGACATGGCCGTCGCCATCGAAATCGACGCCGTACTTGATATAGGACGACGGCAGGAACTGGGTCTGGCCGATCTCGCCGGCATAGGCGCCGATGAGATCGCGCAGCGGCAGGTCGCCGCGCTGCACGATCTTGAGTGCGGCGAGCAGTTCGCCCTGGAACAGCTCGGTGCGGCGGCAGTCATGCGCGAGCGTCGCCAGCGTGCGGATCACCGGCAGCTTGCCCATGTCGCCCTTGCCGAAATCGCTCTCGAGGCCCCAGATCGCGATCAGGATCTGGCGGGGGACGCCGAACTGCTGCTCGATCCGCGACAGCAGCGCGGCGTGGCGCTGGAGCAGCGCGCGGCCGCCATTGATGCGGCCGGGACCCACGCGCGTCGAGACGTACTGCTCGAAGCTCTTGTTGAAGGTGTAGCGCTGGCGCCGATCGAAGGCGAGCACGGCGCCGTCCTGGGTGATGCCGCCGAAGGCCGCGCTGGTGACGCTTGCGGAGACGCCGGCCGCCTGCGCCTCCGAGGTCATGCTGGCGACGAAACTGTTGAAATCGCCACCGCAGCGCGCTGCTTCGGCAGGACCGGCGGCCAGACCAACGATGACGGCCGTGGCCAGAGCGTATCTCGACATGCGGTGCAATCCCCCGGGAACTTGTGCGAAGCAGCGTGCAATCATGCCCGGGAACCGGATTCGCGTCAAAGCCGGTGAAAAGAAAGGCGCGCGTGCAACGTGGCGCCGTTTCGCCCGCTCGCGAGCTTTTTCATGAGGTTGGGCTCGCCGCGGTGATCACGGATGCAGCGATAGACATGAAGGGTGACGATCCGCGCGAGAACCATCGCAGCACGCGCGCGCGTGTGCATCGCGAAAGCGCAACCATCCGCGTGCGCTGAATGAGACTCTTTTTTAGCTACGTCGCGGCAAAGCACGCTGCATTGCGAGAGCAACGACAATGAACAAAGCACTTCGGATATCGAAACATCTGCTTTGGGAACACGATCGAACCAGAACCATCAGTCAACACATATCTGATGTGCACGCTGCGACATCGACGCGTTACGATTTGTGTTGCCATCGCAGCACGCAGGTTATAGCCTTCTATTCTAGGTTGTTGTCCTGCCAGCCCCGGACAACTGACAACCAAAAATAAACGGCGGGCTTCGCAGCCCGCCGTTTGTTGACGGGCCGCGCGGAGGTTCATCCTCCCCTCCCCGCGAAGCGTTCGACGCTTCTGGTCTCCCAACAGAAATCAGGGATAGGCGCCTCTGCGATGGGCATCCGGCGGAAGCAGACTTTCGTCCAAGCAAACGCCGTCGATCGATTGCATCGCCGATGTCCCGCCCCGCGGTGATGACCGGCAGGGCGTAAAGCCGTTTGACTATGGCGCGCGTATCGACGACAAGCCGCCATGGCCAAAAAACCCGGAACCAATCCCAAGGGCGAATTCGCCTTTTTCAACGTCGTCTATGAAGACGACTCCCAGCGCTCCAATCGTCGCGTGCCGGCCGAACTGCTCGGCGGCCTCGACGGCGACGAGCCCGCGCGCAGCTTCATCATGGAGCAGGACCGCGAGATCGCCGAGAAGTCCGGCCGTCCGCCGCTCGAGATCAAGCGGATCGAGCGGGTCGGCGCGAAAAAGAAATAGGCTTCGCCGGCGCGACCCGCGCAGCATCGACGCAACGAAAAACGGCGGGCCGAGGCCCGCCGTTTTGATAGGGATCGATTTTTCCGCGATCAGTTGTCCAGGAACGACCGCAGCTTGCGGCTCCGCGACGGATGCTTCAGCTTGCGCAGCGCCTTGGCTTCGATCTGGCGGATGCGTTCGCGGGTGACCGAGAACTGCTGGCCGACTTCTTCGAGCGTGTGGTCGGTGTTCATGCCGATGCCGAAACGCATGCGCAGCACGCGCTCTT
>NZ_JASGFS010000094.1:0-16761 GCF_047605465.1 Bradyrhizobium sp.
CATCGTCAACCGCATCCTGCTGCCGATGATCAACGAGGCGATCTACACGCTGTATGAAGGCGTCGGCAATGTCGAGGCGATCGACGCGGCGATGAAGCTCGGCGCTCATCATCCGATGGGCCCGCTCGAGCTCGCCGATTTCATCGGCCTCGATACCTGCCTGTCGATCATGCAGGTGCTGCACGAGGGCCTGGCCGACTCCAAGTACCGGCCGTGCCCGCTGCTGGTGAAATACGTCGAGGCAGGCTGGCTCGGTCGCAAGACCCAGCGCGGCTTCTACGACTACCGCGGGGCCAAGCCGGTTCCGACGAGGTAGGCGGCGGTGCCGCACGGCGGGTAACCGCGCGCGTGCCCATCAAAATTCCATCACATGACCGGAGAGACGGCGGGCACGGTGCGTCGCACCTCGGGCCGACTTGCGGCGCCTGTCTTGTGACAATTCATGTCGCGTTAACCCATCGCCCCTAGGCTGCCGGCGGTACGAGGGTTTGCGTAATGGACATGATGGCGATGGTCAGCACCATGCTGGCCGCCCAGCAAGGCGCGCTGCAGTCGAATATCGCGGCGACGCTGACGAAGCAGAACATGGATGCGGAAAAGTCCGCCGTCCTGACGCTGATGGGCGCCGGTCAGCCTTCGCTCGCCAATGTCGGCCCCGGGGTCGGCGGCAATCTCAACGTCACCGCCTGACTTCCTAGAACGACGCGGCAGCCGGGCTCAATGCGCCCCGGATCAGCTTGAGCGCGTCGTCGCTCGCCCATTCCGCCGGTCCCGCGATCGTCGCGATCTCGCATCCCTGCGGGTCCACCAGCACCGAGGTCGGCATGCCCAGCGCACGGCCGATTGATTTAAGATCCTGAAAAACCTTGGCTTTCTGGTCGTTGAAATAGCCGAGCCGGGTGAGGTTGGCTTCTTTCAGGAAGGTCTTGGGCTTTTCGGGATCGCGGGTGTCGATATTGATCGCCACGACATCGAAATTCGGGCCCGCAAGCTTGCCCTGGAGTTCATCCAGCGCCGGCATCTCCTTGCGGCAGGGTACGCACCAGGTGGCCCAGAGGTTGACCAGCAGCGTCTTGCCGCGGAAATCGGAGAGCTTCTTCGGCTTGCCGTCGGCGTCCTCGAAGGCCAGATCGGGCAGCTTCAAGGGGGCGCTCGCCATGGTCAGCGCCGCGACCTCGCCGCGGGCGAGCGGGGCGATCTTCTGCGCCGTCGTCACCGCCGCCCGGCAGATTGGATCGCCGGCGGGCGCCCGGCTCAGGCCGAGCCCGTACAGCCCGGCGAAGCCGGCCAGCCCTCCGATCGCCACGGTGGCGATGATGAGGGGGATCCGGCGCGTGGCGGAGGGTTTCGGGTCGAGCATATCGTTTGTCATCCGGTCGCAGATATGGCTATCAGGGGCCTCTTAATACGGCTGGCCGCGGCCAGCAAACGTGCGGCCGGGCCGCGCAGCGATGAATACGGCCGCAGGCAGTGCGACAGGCAAGGCGTGAGCAGGGGATCATGAGCAACAAGATGTGGGGTGGCCGGTTCTCGGAACGTCCCGATGAGATCATGGAAGAGATCAACGTCTCCATCGACGTCGACCGTCACCTCTTTGCCCAGGACATTGCCGCGTCCAAGGCGCACGCCGCGATGCTCGCCGCCCAGGGCATCATCACGGCCTCTGATGCGAAAAATATCGGCAAGGGTCTAGACACGATTTTGTCAGAGATCGGCCAGGGCGGCTTCACGTTCAAGCGCGCGCTCGAGGACATCCATATGAATGTCGAGAGCCGTCTGTCCGAGCTGATCGGCCCCGCCGCCGGCCGCCTGCACACCGCGCGTTCGCGCAACGACCAGGTCGCGACCGATTTCCGTCTCTACGTCCGCGATGTCCTCGACGAGACCGACGCCGCGCTCGCCGCGTTCCAGCACGCGCTGGTCGAGCGCGCGCTCGAACATGCCGGAACCGTGATGCCCGGTTTCACGCATCTGCAGACCGCGCAGCCCGTGACGTTCGGCCACCATTTGCTCGCCTATGTCGAGATGGCGGCGCGCGACCGCGGCCGTTTTCAGGATGCGCGCAAGCGGCTCAATGAATCGCCGCTCGGCGCCGCCGCGCTCGCCGGCACCTCGTTCCCGATCGACCGCCACGCCACCGCGAAGGCGCTCGGCTTCGATCGCCCGATGGCGAATTCGCTCGATGCGGTCTCCGACCGCGACTTCGTGCTGGAGACGCTGTCGGCGGCCTCGATCTGCGCCGTGCACATGTCGCGCTTCGCGGAGGAGATCGTGATCTGGACCTCGCCGCTGGTCGGCCTGATCCGGCTCAGCGACAAGTTCACCACCGGCTCCTCGATCATGCCGCAGAAGCGCAATCCGGACGCCGCGGAGCTCGTGCGCGCCAAGACCGGTCGCGTCATCGGCGCGCTCAACGGTCTCCTCATCGTGATGAAGGGCCTGCCGCTCGCCTATCAAAAGGACATGCAGGAGGACAAGCAGGGCGCGATGGAGGGCTTTGCCGCCCTGTCGCTGGCGATCCGCGCCATGACCGGCATGGTTCGGGACCTCGTTCCGGACGAAGCCAAGATGAAGGCGGCGGCGGGAGAGGGCTATGCCACCGCGACCGATCTGGCCGACTGGCTGGTGCGGACCCTGAAGATGCCGTTCCGCGAGGCGCACCACGTCACCGGCCGCATCGTGGCCAAGGCCGCCGAGGACGGCGTGGCGCTGCATGAGCTGCCGCTGCAGCAGATGCAGGCGATCGAGCCCCGGATCACCAAGGATGTGCTCGGCGTGCTCTCGGTCGAATCGTCCGTGAAGAGCCGCACCAGTTTCGGCGGCACGGCGCCGAAGAACGTGACGTCGCAGGCCAAGGCCTGGGCGAAGCGGCTGGAAAAAGAGCGAAAATCGGGCTGAGGGCAAAATTTCGCTTATGTTTCATGGTCATCCGGCTCTCGCCAGAGCGCGCCAATCTCTGTATGGTGCGCCCCGCGTAGTGGGGATTTCGTTGTGACGTCAAAGTTTCGCCCGGCCGGCTCGGGGTGGGCCATCCTTGTCCTTAGCCTGACGGCGCTCGCGCTTGCCGGCTGCGGCCGCAAGGGCCCGCTGGATTTGCCGCCGACCGCATCCGGCGCGTCCACGGCCAATGTGGCGGCGCCGACCGACACCGAGACCGAAGCCCAGAGGACGCCGAGCGTGTTCAACCCCACCTATGGTGCGGATGCAGGACCCGCCGCGTCGAAGGGCAAGAAACGATCGTTTATCCTCGACCCGCTCCTGGACGAAAAGCCCAGCCGTTAGGCTGGGAGAGCTGAGCCAACGCCATGAACCATTTTGACTATCGCAACGGCGTGCTGCACGCCGAGGCGGTGAACCTGTCCGAGCTGGCCGCAACCGTCGGCACGCCGTTCTATTGCTATTCGACCGCGACGCTGGAGCGGCACTACCGCGTCTTCGCCGATGCCTTCGCCGGCGAGAAGGTGCTGGTGTGCTACGCCATGAAGGCGAACTCCAACCAGTCGGTTCTGCGCACGCTCGCCAAGCTCGGCGCGGGGGCCGACGTCGTGTCCGGCGGCGAATTGAAGCGCGCGCTGGCCGCCGGCATCCCCAGCAGCAAGATCGTGTTCTCCGGTGTCGGCAAGACCGAGACCGAGCTGCGCGCCGCCCTGGCCGCCGACATCCTCTGTCTCAACGTCGAATCCGAGCCCGAGCTGGAATTGCTCTCGCGCCTTGCGACCGAGATGGGCAAGACCGCGCGCATCTCGGTGCGCGTCAATCCCGACGTCGATGCCGGCACGCACGCCAAGATCTCCACCGGCAAGTCCGAGAACAAGTTCGGCATTCCGATCGTCCATGCCCGCGAGGTCTATGCCCGCGCCGCGAAGCTGCCGGGCATCGAGGTGACGGGCACCGATGTCCATATCGGCAGCCAGATCACCGATCTCTCCAAGATGGAGACCGCGTTCCGCATTCTCTCCGAATTCGTGCAGACGCTGCGGGCCGATGGCCACAACATCTCGCATGTCGATTTCGGCGGCGGCCTCGGCATTCCCTATTACATGGATCGCGAGGCGCCACCGGCGCCCGACGCCTATGCCGCGATGGTCAAGCGCGTCAGCCACAATCTCGGCTGCACGCTGATGTTCGAACCGGGCCGCATGATCGTCGGCAATGCCGGCATCCTCGTCGCCAAGGTCACCTATGTGAAGCACGGCGACGGCAAGAATTTCGTGATCATCGACGCCGCGATGAACGACCTCATTCGCCCGACGCTGTACGAGGCCCACCACGACATCCTGCCGGTGACGCAGCCGGCCAGGGATTCCGCCACGATCGTGGCCGACGTCGTCGGTCCGGTCTGCGAGACCGGCGACTATCTCGCGCTCGATCGCACGCTGCCGACGCCGAAGCCCGGCGATCTCCTCGCCATCATGACCGCGGGCGCCTATGGCGCGGTGCAGGCCGGCACCTACAACACGCGGCCGCTGGTGCCCGAGGTGCTGGTGAAGGGCGACCAGTACGCCGTGGTGCGCCCGCGCATCGAGGTCGAGCAGCTCATCGCGATGGACACGCCGGCGCCCTGGCTCTGAAGCCTCGAGCGGAGCGACGTGATCGCTAGCTGTGCTCACGGGGCACGCGCTTCGCGCCCCCCGTGACGAGGGGGCGGGATGGCTATTTTCCTGCCAATCCGCCCGTCTTCCCGCCGACCACGACCCCAGCCTTCTTCTCGATCGGCTTGATCGCCGCGGTGAAATCGGAATCGGCGCCCTCCGCGCTGATCACCGTCTCCCACAGCCGACCGACGGCGTCGGCGACGTCCATCGACAGGCCGAGCTGCTTCATCTCCTCGAGCGCGAGCCGGACGTCCTTCACCATCAGTCCCGTGGCGAAACCGAAATCGAAGCTGCGCGGCAGCACCGAGCGCGGAAACTTGTCGCGGCTCGCCGTGTTCATGCCCGAGCCGGCATTGATGACGTCGATCATCACGGCGGGGTCGAGCCCGGCCTTCACGCCCATCACCACCGCTTCCGACGTCGCGACGATCGCGGTCGCCGACAGGAAATTATTGGCGAGTTTCATGGTCTGGGCAGCGCCGGGCTTCTCGCCGATGAAGAACACCTTCCCGATCACGTCGAGCGCCGGCTTCAGAAGCTCGAACTCGGCCCTGGGCCCCGACACCATCACCGCCAGCGTGCCCTTCTCGGCGCCGCCGACGCCGCCGGACACCGGGCTGTCGATCTGCACGATGTCGCGCTTGGCGAGCAGGCCGTGAATTGTCGAAGCCATCGTCGAGCCGACGGTGGACAGATCGATGAAGCGCCTGGCGCGCTTGCCCTCGATCACGCCGTTCGCTCCGGTCGCGACGTCGAGCGAAGCCTGCAGCGAGGGCAGGCTCGCCATCACGGTCTCGACCTGGTCGGCGATGTCCTTCGGCGAGGTCGCCGCCGTCGCGCCGCGCGCGACGAGCTTGTCCACGACCTCCTTGCGTGTGTCGAACACGACGAGCCGGTTGCCGGCCTCGATCAACCGCCGCGCCATCGGGAAACCCATGTTTCCGAGGCCGATGAATCCGATGTCCATGGTGTTTCCCTGTTTCTTCTTCGTTGTTGCGAAAGTCGCTCGTTCCGTGCCCGTCATCGTCCGGGACGAGCGCGCTTGTCCCGGACAATGGCGGAGATTGGCGCTCCCTCACGCCTTCCCGTCGATCTCCGCGAACACCTCGCGCGCGATGCGAAAGCTGTCGACGGCGGCCGGCATGCCGCCATAGATCGCGACCTGCATCAGGATCTCGCGGATTTCGTCGCGGGTGACGCCGTTGGTCAGCGCGCCCTTGAGGTGCGCACGGAATTCGTGCTGGCGGTTGAGGATCGCGATCATCGCGATGTTGAGCATGCTGCGGGTCTTGCGCGGCAGCTCCTCGCGGCCCCACACCGTGCCCCAGCAATATTCGTTGAGCATCTCCTGGAACGGACGGTTGAAGTCGTCGACGTTCTTCAGGGCGTTGTTGACATAGGCCTCCCCGAGCACCGCCTTGCGGACCTCCAGGCCCTTGTCATGCATCTTCTTGTCCATGGCGTTTCCTTTATTTCCTTGGATGGCGTCGCGGAAATTACGGGGTTGGCGCCGGGCAGTCACGTCCTCGTGTCATGCGCAAAAGTGGGTGTCTACCGTCCCGGGACGGATGCCTCAGTGCTGCCGTTGTGGTAGGCTCCACTTCACCGGGCAACCTGGAGAGCTGCTTGAACGGCGTCACCCCCGACCCGTCAGACCCGATCCGTGATGGTGAGGCTCTGTCGCGGCTGAAACTGACGGAGGCCCTCAAGCGGGCCACTTACGCTATCGCATGGGAGCGCGCCTGGCCGCATCTGGCGCGGCTGTTGACGGTTGCGGGCCTGTTCCTGGTGGTGTCCTGGGCCGGTCTCTGGCTGGCGCTCCCCTTCATCGCCCGTGCCATCGGCCTCGTCCTGTTCGCGGCGCTCGCGCTCGCCGCCCTGTTCCCTTTGATTCGCTTCCGCTGGCCCAGTCGTGAGGAGGCGCTCGGCAGGCTGGATCGCGGCTCGGGCATCCGGCATCGCCCTGCCACCACGCTGACGGACACGCTGACCTCGCAGGACCCGGTCGCGCAGGCGCTGTGGCGGGCCCAGCGCGAGCGCACGCTGGCCTCGCTCAAGCGCATCCGCGCTGGTTTGCCGCACCCGCGGCTCGTCCTGCACGATCCCTGGGCGCTGCGTGCGCTCGTGATGGTGATGCTGGTCGCGACCTTCTTCGCCGCCGGCGACGAGCGCGCGATGCGGCTCGGCGCCGCCTTCGACTGGAACGGCGTGCTGGCGCCGGCCAATATCCGCGTCGACGCCTGGGTCACGCCCCCGCTCTATACCGGCAAGCCGCCGGTCATCCTGTCGGCCGCCAACAAGGAGGCCGCGGCGCTGCCGTCCAGCGGCCCGCTCGCCGTGCCCGCCGGCTCGACCCTGATCGTGCGCTCCTCCGGCGGCAGCCTCGATGTCGCCGTCTCCGGCGGCCTCAAGGAGGTCGCGCCCACCGAGGCCGCGCCCAAGGGCACCAACGAGAAGCACTTCACCATCGCCGCCGACGGCACCGCGCATGTCCGGGCTCCCTCGGGCCAGCCGCAATGGACCTTTGCGGCGACGCCGGATCGCCCGCCGACCATCGCGCTCGCCAAGGATCCGGAGCGACAGGCGCGCGGCGCGCTGCAGCTCGTCTACAAGATCGAGGACGATTACGGCGTCACCGGTGCCGAGGCGCAGTTCGTTCCGCGTCCGACCGATGCCAAGGACGCCGGCGGCGACGCCAAGGCCGCCGCACGGCCGTTGTTCCCGCCACCCCAATTCCCGCTCGTGCTGCCGAATGCGCGCACCCGCAACGGCGTCGGCCAGACCGTGAAGGATCTCAGCGAGGATCCCTATGCCGGCGCCGACGTCACGCTGACGCTCTCCGCCAAGGACGAGGCCGGCAACGAGGCGAAGAGCGAGCCGTTCAACATGCGCTTGCCCGAGCGTCTCTTCACCAAGCCGCTGGCGCGCGCGCTGATCGAGCAGCGCCGTATCCTCGCGCTCGATGCCAACAGGAATTCCGACGTCTACACGGCGCTCGACGCGCTGATGATCGCGCCTGAATTGTTCACACCGGAGACCGGACAATATCTCGGTCTCCACAGCGTCGCGCGGCAGCTCGAGGCGGCGCGCACGGACGATGCCTTGCGCGAGGTCGTGGCCAGCCTGTGGGCGCTCGCGGTGACGATCGAAGACGGCAACATCTCCGACGTCGAGAAGGCGTTGCGGGCGGCGCAGGACGCGCTCAAGCAGGCGCTGGACCGCGGCGCCAGCGACGAGGAAATCAAGAAGCTCACCCAGGACCTGCGCCAGGCGCTGGACAATTTCATGCGCCAGCTCGCCGAGCAGCTGCGCAACAACAACAGCGCGCAGCAGCTGGCCCGCCCGCTCGATCCCAACACCAAGGTCCTGCGCCAGCAGGACCTCAACAACATGATCGATCGCATGGAGCGCCTGTCGCGCTCCGGTGACAAGGATGCGGCCAAGCAGCTGCTCGACCAGCTCCAGCAGATGCTGGAGGGGCTTCAGATGGCGCAGCCGGGGCAGTCCGGCGAGAGCGACATGGAGCAGGCGCTCAACGAGCTCGGCGACATGATCCGCAAGCAGCAGCAGTTGCGCGACAAGACCTTCAAGCAGGGCCAGGATTCGCGGCGGGACCGCATGCGCGGCAAGCAGCAGGGCGACCAGTCGATGTCCGACCTGCAGCAGGACCAGCAGGCGCTGCGCGATCGCCTGAAGAAACTCCAGGACGATCTCGCCAAGCGCGGCCTCGCGCAGAAGGGCCAGAAAGGCCAGCAGGGACAAAAAGGTCAGCAGGGTCAGCAGGGTCAGCAGGGCGACCAGGGTCAGCCCGGGCAGAACGGCGATCAGGACGCTGACCAGGGCGACGATGATGGCGGGCTGGACGCCGCCGACGGCGCCATGGGAGACGCCGGCTCGAAGCTCGGCGACGGCAATGCCGACGGTGCCGTCGACTCGCAGGGCAAGGCGCTCGACGCGCTTCGCAAGGGCGCGCAGCAGATGGCCGAGGCGATGCAGCAGGGTGAGGGCGAGGGTCAGGGCGACGGTCCCGGCCAGCGTGCCGGCCGCCAGCAGAGCGGCGGCAATCAGACCGATCCGCTCGGCCGTCCGCTGCACGGCCGCGAATTCGGCGACGACTACACCGTCAAGATCCCCGGCGAGATCGACACCCAGCGCGTCCGCCGCATCCTCGAGGAACTCCGCCGCCGCCTCGGCGACACCACGCGCCCGCAGATCGAGCTCGACTATATCGAGCGGCTGCTGAAGGATTTCTGAGACGCCCGCGCGTCGGCGATCGCGCGCAGCACATACCGTGTCGTCCCGGCGCAGGCCGGGACCCATTACCCAAGCGAGACGTTACCCAAGGGAGTCGTCTGGCGAGGATCCGTTGACCGGACCGCCAGCTTTTTTTGACCGATAGACCTCGCGGTATGGGTCCTGGCTTTCGCCAGGACGACACTGCCGGTGTTGGCCGAACGCCGGGTCGCAGCGACAGAGGTGCCGCCGCTACACCTTCTTCGCCGCCAGCGCATCCGCGACCGCGGTGCGGATGTCGGCGACCGAGAACGGCTTGGTCACGACGTCATGGACCAGCGCGTTCAGATTCGAGGCGCGCTCGCGCTGCTCGGCAAAGCCGGTCATCAGCAGGATGGTCAGGTTCGGGAAGTCGCGCGCGGCGGACAGCGCCAGCGCGATGCCGTCCATCACCGGCATCTGGATGTCGGTGAGGAGCAGATCGAATGCGCCGTCCTCGCGGGTCAGGATCTCCAGCGCCTCGGCGCCGTCCTGGGCGGTGACGGTCTCGTGGCCGTCCATGGCGATGGCGCGCGCCACGAGCTGGCGCATCGAATCCTCGTCGTCGGCGATCAGGATTTTCGGCAAGGGGCCAACCTCCCGTGCGGGACCCGGAGGGCCTGGTTACACGCTGCCGCCGGCGATGTCGCGCCGGTTGAAGAAGCGAACGTCGATATTGCGGCCTTCCGGCGGCGGCGAGGCCAGGCGCGAGCGGAAGAAGGCCCGCTCGCCGGGGCGCAGCACGGTCTGTTCCAGCACGGTGTTCCAGGCATAGATTTCGGCGCCCTGCGCATCGCGGACGGCGAAGCGCAGCCGCGGGATGTCGAGCGGCTTCTTGCCTTCGCCGACGATCACGCCCTCGATCACCAGGACCTGCTTGCCGTCCACGGTCTCGCTCGACAGCTTGACGTCCTTGAAGGTGAGGCCCCGCAGGTTCACGTCGAACCCGACCATCCTGTAGAAGGCCGCCGTCTGCGGCAGCAGCCGCACCATGTCGCCGCGCCAGATCACCAGCGCCAGCACCAGCGCGCCCATGGCGGCGCAGGCAGTCGGCAGGCCGAAATAGGATTTTCGCGGTGCCGTGGTCGCCGGCGTGGCGCTCAGCAGCGCCATGCGGCGGCGGAACAGGCCGCGGAACCAGGACTGATGCTGCATGCCGGCGCCGTCCTCGGCTGGCTGGGCGGCCGCCGACCACGTCTCTTCGGGCTCCTCGACCGGCCAGTCGCTGGCGATAGAAGGGCTCTCGACCACCGGCGTATCGGCCACGCCGTCGTCCTTGGCGTAGGAGTTCCATTGTTCGGCGAGATCGGACTGATCGCTGGCCTCGCTGGCCGCGGCCATGGCCGGGACCGGAGCTTCCTCGATGGCATCCTCGGGCCGGGCCACCCAGGTTTCCTTGCAGCGCGAGCAGCGGACCGTGCGCCCGTTCGTCCCCAGGCTCGCGAGCTTGATGGCGTAGGATGTCGTACAATGGGGGCAGACGATATGCATGGACGAGCCTTGATGCATGGACGAGTCTTGGACGTGACCTTGGACGTGCCCCGGCTGCGCGGAACCGGGCGCCCAGGATGCTACAGGTCGACCGTTAACGAACCGGAAACCATAACGGCCGCACAACCCCATGATCGCGTGTGGCGGAGCGTCGCGTCGCGGTTGTCGCCCCCTCTCGAACGGAGCTGAGCTTGGTTCGGTTCGAAAATGTCGGATTGCGCTACGGCCTGGGGCCGGAGATTTTGCGCGACCTGACTTTCCAGATTCCGGCGCACTCCTTCCAATTCCTCACCGGTCCCTCCGGCGCCGGCAAGACTTCGCTGCTGCGCCTGCTGTTCCTGTCGCATCGGCCGACGCGCGGCCTGGTCAACCTGTTCGGCCATGACGTCTCGCAACTCGGCAAGGACGACATCGCGGACCTGCGCAAGCGCATCGGGATCGTGCTCCAGGATTTTCGCCTGCTCGACCACATGACCACCTACGAGAACGTCGCGCTTCCGTTCCGCGTCATGGGCCGCAGCGAGTCGAGCTATCGCAAGGAGGTCATCGACCTCCTGCGCTGGGTCGGGCTCGGCGAACGCATGGACGCGCTGCCGCCGATCCTGTCCGGCGGCGAGAAGCAGCGCGCGGCGATCGCGCGCGCCGTGATTTCGCGGCCGCAGCTCCTGCTCGCCGACGAGCCGACCGGCAGCGTCGACCCGACGCTCGGGCGGCGGCTGCTGCGGCTCTTCATCGAGCTCAACAAGTCCGGCACCGCCGTCATCATCGCAACCCACGATATCGCCCTGATGGACCAGTACGAGGCACGGCGGCTGGTGCTGCATCAGGGACGGCTGCATGTCTATGAGTAGGACCGACGAACGCGGCGTGCTGATCGACCTCGGGCAGGAGCGCCCGCAGGTGCCCGCGAGGGCGCGCAACATGTCGCCGATCGTGCCGCGCGCCTCGATCCACGGCCGCGCGCTGGTCGCCGTCGTCGCCATCATGACCTTCCTCGCCTCGATGACGACCGGCACGGTGCTGCTGGTCAGCGCCTCGGCCGCGGAATGGCAGTCGGATGTCGCGAGCGAAATCACCATCCAGGTCCGCCCGCAGGCCGGCCGCGATCTCGAGCGCGACACCGCGGCGGTGACCGAGGCGATGCGCGCGCAGTCCGACATCGTCGAGGTCAGGCCGTTCAGCAAGGACGAGTCCGGCAAATTGCTCGAGCCCTGGCTCGGCACCGGGCTGTCGATGGACGACCTGCCGGTGCCGCGCATGATCATCGCGCGCGTGCAGCCGGGCACGCAGATCGATCTCGGCGCGTTGCGCGCCCGTGTGACGCAGGTGGCACCGAGCGCCAGTGTCGACGACCACCGCGCCTGGATCGAGCGCATGCGCTCGATGACGAACGCCACGGTGCTCGCGGGCCTCGGCATTCTCGCGCTCGTCATCGTCGCAACCATCATCTCGGTCTCGTTCGCGACCCGCGGCGCCATGGCCGCGAACCGCCCGATCGTCGAGGTCCTGCATTTCGTCGGCGCCGGCGACCGCTACATCGCCAACCGTTTCCTGAGGCACTTTCTCAGGTTGGGCCTCGAGGGCGGCGTGATCGGCGGCGGTGTCGCCATGCTGGTGTTCGGCTTCTCCGAGTCGATCGCGGGCTGGTTTTCCGGCACCCCGGTGGGCGACCAGTTCGCGGCTCTGCTCGGAACGTTCTCGCTGCGGCCTTCCGGCTATATCGTGCTGGCGGTGCAGGCCGTGCTGATCGGCGCGATCACCGCGGTCGCCTCGCGCCAGACACTGTTCGCGACGTTGAACGACGTCGAGTGACCCGGTAAACCGGACTCCACTTCGCCCCGAAACGTCATAAAATCATCCAGGGAAGGGATCACCGACATCGCATGACCTCGCCTACCGACGATCAATCGCCGAACCCGACGCGCGGCTGGCTGCGCGCGGCCGTGGTGTCGGCCATCGCGCTCGCCTTCGTCGGCGCGGCGGCGGGATTCGTCGTCTTCCTGACGCAACTGCGCGGCGCCGAGACGGCGCCCGATCGTAAGGCCGACGGCATCGTGGTCCTGACCGGCGGCTCCTCGCGGGTGTCGGACGCCATGGAGCTCCTGGCGGCGGGTTACGGCAAGAGGCTGCTGATCTCGGGCGTGCACCCGACCTCGACGGCGAACGACATTTCGCGGACGCTTCCGGAGAACCAGTCCTTCATGCATTGCTGCGTCGATCTCGACCGCACCGCGGTCTCGACCCGCGGCAATGCGGCGGAGGCGCGTCGCTGGATCCAGGAGCGCGGTTTCAAGTCGCTGATCGTCGTCACCTCGAACTATCACATGCCGCGCGCGCTGGTGGAATTCTCGCATGCGATGCCCGAGACGAGGCTGATCCCGTTCGCGGTGGTCGGCGACAAATGGCGCGAGGAGCCGTGGTGGACCTCGGCCTCGACGCTGCGGCTGCTGCTGTCGGAATATGTCAAATACATCGCCGCCGAGCTCAGGGTACGGCTCGAGGACTTTGGGATTGACCTTTCGCCCGAAGTGTCGGAGCAGCCTGCCGGCCTGCAGTCGAAACGGCCCGCCACGGCACAGGCCAATTAGGATCGCCGATGTTCTTGCTCTTCCTGCGTTCGCTGCTGTTCAACGTGCTGTTCTACACCGTGCTGGTGTGCCTCGCGATCGTGGCGCTGCCGACCTTCGCGTTGCCGCCGCGTGCGATGCTGACGGTCGCGCAATGGTGGGCAAAGGCGACGCTGTTCCTGATGCGCGTGGTCTGCAACATCAAGGTGGAATTCCGGGGCACCGAGAAGATCCCGCAGGGACCGTTGGTGATCGTTGCGAAGCACCAGTCGTTCTGGGAGACATTCGTGCTGCCGGGCTTCTTCGAGCGCCCGATCTTCATCCTCAAGCGCCAGCTCATGCAGATTCCGGTCTTCGGTCAGTTCCTGGCCAAGACCGGAATGATCGCGATCGACCGCAATGCCGGCGTGAAGGCGCTGCTGGACATGACGCGGCGGGCGCGCGAGGCAGTGCGCGGCGGCGGCCAGCTCGTGATCTTTCCGGAAGGCACGCGCCGGGCGCCGGGCGCGCCGCCGGACTACAAGACCGGCTTTGCGCAGATCTATTCGTCCTGCGGTGTGCAGTGCCTGCCGATCGCGCTCAATTCCGGCCTGTTCTGGCCGCGCCGTACCTTCATGCGCTATCCCGGCACGCTGGTAGTGGAATTCCTCGATCCGCTGCCGCCCGGCCTGCCCAAGGACGAATTCCTCTCGCGCGTGCAGACCGCGATCGAGGACGCGACGTCCCGCATCGTCGAGGCGGGCCGCAAGGAGCAGGAGCAATTGATCGGGACGGCGCCGAGCTACACGCCGGCCGGCGGCTAGCGCTTGTCGCGGTCTTGGTTCGGGGGCGGCGCGTGCAGCGAATGCGCATCACCATGCAGCATCGTCGCGAGCTGATGCAGCGGCGCGTCGCGGAAGCCTTCGGCCTCGATCGCCTTCACGGTCGCCGTCACATAGTCGCGGTTGGCGCCGGACTGGCCGTGACCCTGGATCACGTGGCGGTGCTGGTCGGCGAGCGACAGGCGGCCGGCATATTGCACATGGCCGCGGTCGACGACATAGGCGAGCGCGGATACGCGCTGGCGCGGATCGTTCTCCAGCCACACCGAACGCATCACCTCGCGATAGACCGACGTCACCTGCTCGCGCGCGCGCAGATAGCCGACCACGTCGGCGCGCTTGTTCTCGGCGACACGGAAGGCGACGCCGCGGCAGGCCCCGCCGCGATCGAGGCCCAGCACCAGCCCCGGCTTTTCCGGCGTGCCGCGGTGCACGAAGGAATAGACGCAGAGCGCGCGATGCTCGCCGACCAGCCGTGCCGGGACGCGCTCCTCAAATTCGAAGCCCGGCCGCCAGATCAGCGATCCGTAGCCGAACACCCAAAGGTCGCCCTTGGCGGTGGTCACGGTGGGGAGGGTGATTTCCGACATTTCGGGCACGGCTACCAGAACCGGCCCCCGGAGCGAAGAGAATTCTCCGCCTTTTGTCGCAGCCGGAGCCCGCTTACATTTGACAAAATCTGGGGTCAAAGGGTCGCCGCATGTCCGATATGACCATCGCCACCGGCCGCCGGTCCCGTTGGGGCCTGTTCATCGCGCCAATCATCCTCCTGATCCTCGCCGTCGCCTGGAGCGGCTTCTGGTTCTATGCCGCCTCGCAGGCCGAGGTGACGGCCGACGCCTGGCGCGCGCAGGAGGCCAAATCCGGCCGCATCTATGATTGCGCCAAGCGCTCGATCGCGGGCTTCCCGTTCCGCTTCGAGCTCCAGTGCTCCGGCGCCAGCGTCGCCCTGGTCGCGCAGAACGCGAGCAAGACGCCGTTCACGGCCAAGCTCGACAACATCCTCGTCGTCGCCCAGGTCTACGATCCCAAGCTCGTCATCGCCGAATTCTCCGCGCCGGCGACGTTGACCGACGGCGTCACGCAGAACTCCTTCGTGGTGAACTGGAGCAAGGGCCGCAGCAGCGTCGTCGGCCTGCCCGCCGTGCCGCAGCGCGCCTCCATCGTGTTCGACGATCCCAGCATCAACCGGCTCGACGGCAGCGTGCAGGTGCCGCTCGCGCGGGCCAAGCAGGTCGAGCTCCACGCGCGCCTCGCCGATGAAGCGCCGGCCGATCATCCCGTCATCGAAACCGTCTTCCAGATCGCGCAGGGCAGCATTCAGGGCGTCCATCCGCTGCTCGCAGAACCGTTCGAGGCCGACGTCCGCACCAAGATCACCGGGCTCTCCGATCTCACGCCGAAACCCTGGCCGCAGCGCTTCCGCGAGATCCAGGCCGCCGGCGGCCACATCGAGATCGTGCAGTCGCGGATCCAGCAGGGCGAGATGATCGCGGTCGCGGCCGGCACGCTCGGGCTTTCGGTCAATGGCCGGCTGGACGGCGAATTGCAGATGACGGTGACGGGTCTCGAGCGGGTGATCCCGGCGCTCGGCATCGAGAAGATGCTGGAGGAGGGCGTACCGCAATCGACGCTCGATCGCGTCGCGCCCGGCGTGAAGTCGCAGGACCTCAACAATCTGTTCGGCGCCCTCGACCGCGCCGTGCCCGGGCTCGGCAAGGTCATCAAGCAGAACGCCAATGCCGGCGTTGCCGCCGGCATCAACTCGATCGGCACCGAGAGCACGCTCGAAGGCCGCAAGGCCCGAAGTTTTCCGCTGAAGTTCGCCGACGGCGCCGTGATGCTCGGCCCGATCAAGGTCGGCCAGATCCCGCCGCTGTACTGATTGTCCCGCGAATAATCCTGTTTCGCTTCATCCTGAGCAGCCGCTCCGCGGCTCCTCAGCAGAGGGATCGGCGTCGACGCTTCCGCAGCTTACGGCTTCTTCAGCGCCGCATGCGGCCGGCCGAAATCCGCCGCCGCCGAATCCTGGCCGATCTCGACGATGCCGCGGCGGATGGCGCGGGTGCGCGTGAAGTGGTCGAACAAGGCTTCGCCGTCGCCGCGCCGGATCGCCCGGGTGAGCTTCGCGAGATCCTCGGTGAAGGTGCCGAGCATCTCCAGCACCGCTTCCTTGTTGGCGAGGAACACGTCGCGCCACATCGTCGGATCGGACGCCGCGATGCGAGTGAAATCGCGGAAGCCGCCGGCGGAGAATTTGATCACCTCGGATTCCGTCACCTGCGCCAGCTCGTCGGCGGTGCCGACGATGGTGTAGGCGATCAGATGCGGCAGATGGCTGGTGATCGCGAGCACGAGATCATGATGATCCGGCGTCATGACCTCGACCTTGGCGCCCATGGCGGCCCAGAACGCGCGCAGGTGCTCGACGGCCGCGGTGTCGGTGCCCTCCGGCGGCGTCAGAATGCACCAGCGGTTGATGAAGAGCTCGGCAAAGCCGGAATCGGGTCCCGAATGCTCGGTGCCCGCCACGGGATGCGCCGGCACGAAATGAACGTTCTTCGGCAGGTGCGGCGCCATGTCCTTGACGATCGCGCCCTTGACCGAGCCGACGTCGGAGATGACCGCGCCGGGTTTCAGATGCGCGGCGATCTCCTGCGCCACCGGGCCGCAGGCGCCGACGGGAATGCAGAGGATGACGAGATCGGCGTCCTTCACGGCCTCCGCATTGGTCGCCACGACCTGGTCGACGATGCCGAGCTCCATCACCCGCGCGCGGGTTTTCTCCGAGCGCGCGGTGGTGACGATCTCGCCGGCCAGGCCCTGGAGCTTCGCAGCGCGCGCGATCGAGCCGCCGATCAGGCCGAAGCCGATCAGGGCGACGCGCCGGAAGTGCGGTGCCGCGCTCATTTGCCGGCCATGAAGTCGCGCAAGGCCTCGATGACGAGGCGGTTGGCCTCCTCGGTGCCGATGGTCATACGCAGCGAATGCGGCAGGCCGTAGTTCTTCAAGGCG
>NZ_JASGFS010000095.1:0-16593 GCF_047605465.1 Bradyrhizobium sp.
CGGCGCCGGCAGCGAACCAGCAGGCCCAGCCGGTCGTTGCTCGCGACACCGCGATCGCAGCGGCCCCGCGCGTGAAGATCGAGACACCGCGCCTCGCCGGCAGCATCTCGCTGAAGGGCGGCCGCATCGACGACCTCGCGCTGGTGCAGTATCGCGAGACGGTCGACCCGAAATCGCCGCCGATCATCCTCTATTCGCCCTCGGGCACGGCCGAGCCCTATTACGCCGAATTCGGCTGGGTCGCGGCATCGGGCGTGACGGCGAAAATGCCGGATGCGCAGACCGTCTGGCAGCAGGACGGCAGCGGCAACCTGACGCCGACCTCGCCGGTCGTGCTGAAATATGACAATGGCGAGGGGCTCACCTTCCGCCGCACCATCGCCGTCGACGACCACTATCTCTTCACCGTCAAGGACGAGGTCAGCAACGTCGGCAATTCGCCGGTCACGCTCTATCCCTTCGCCCTGATCTCGCGCCACGGCACGCCGCAGGTTTCCGGCTACTACATCCTGCACGAAGGCCTGATCGGCTATCTCGGCGACCACGGCCTGCAGGAATACGCCTACAAGAAGATCGACGAAGCCAAGCAGGTGAACTTCAAGGCCACCAACGGCTGGCTCGGCATGACCGACAAGTACTGGGCCTCGGCGCTGCTGCCGGACACCACTGCCCAGCTTCAGGCGCGCTTCTCGTCGAACCTGTCCGGCAACGTCCACACCTACCAGACCGACTATCTGCTCGATCCCGTCACCGTCGCGATCGGCGGCACCGCGACCGCGAACGCACGGCTGTTCGCCGGCGCCAAGGAAGCGGGCGTGGTCGGCGTGTTCCCGTTCGCCGGCCTCGGCGGCTACAACAAGGAGCTCGGCCTCAACCATTTCGATCTCTTGATCGACTGGGGCTGGTTCTACTTCATCACCAAGCCGATGTTCCTCGGCCTCGACTTCTTCTATCGCTTCTTCGGCAATTTCGGCATCTCGATCCTGCTCGTGACCGTGATCGTGAAGCTGCTGTTCTTCCCACTGGCGAACAAGTCCTACGCCTCGATGGCGAAGATGAAGTCGATCCAGCCGCAGCTTCAGGCGCTCAAGGAGCGCTATCCCGACGACAAGGTGAAGCAGCAGCAGGAGATGATGGAGATCTACCGCAAGGAGAAGATCAACCCGGTCGCCGGCTGTCTTCCCGTGGTGATCCAGATCCCGGTGTTCTTCTCGCTCTACAAGGTGCTGTTCGTCACCATCGAGATGCGGCACGCGCCGTTCTACGGCTGGATCAAGGATCTCTCCGCGCCCGATCCGACCAACCTGTTCACCCTGTTCGGCCTGATCCCGTTCGATCCGACCACGATCCCGGTGTTCGGCCACTACCTGGCGCTCGGCATCTGGCCGATCATCATGGGCATCACGATGTGGTTCCAGATGAAGCTGAATCCGACGCCGCCGGATCCGACGCAGCAGCTCATCTTCAACTGGATGCCGCTGATCTTCACCTTCATGCTGGCAGGCTTCCCGGCGGGTCTCGTGATCTACTGGGCCTGGAACAACACGCTCTCGGTGCTCCAGCAGAGCTTCATCATGCGCCGCAACGGCGTGAAGGTGGAGCTGTTCGACAATCTCAAGGCGACGTTCGCGCGGAAGGCGACGTAGCCAGAGCGACGCGACTCGTTGGCGGGCGCAAGCCCGCCGCAACGTCATGCCCGGGCTCGTCCCGGGCATCCACGTTTTGGAAGGTGCCACACCGATGGGCGTGGATGGCCGGGACGAGCCCGGCCACGACGACAGGATCAACCCTTGGCATGACCGAGCAGTCGGACGACAAGCTGATCGAGACCGGGCGCAAGCTGTTCGCCCGCGACTGGCAGTTCATCTGGGCCTCGCCGTCGATCCAGACGCTGCCGCCGATGGCGGGGCTGGAGATCGCCTTTGCCGGACGCTCCAATGTCGGCAAGTCGAGCCTGATCAACGCGCTGACCGGCCGCAACAACCTCGCCCGCACCTCGCATACGCCCGGCCGCACCCAGGAGCTGATTTTCTTCGAGGTCCCGGGCAAGGCGGACCTGCGCCTCGTCGACATGCCCGGCTACGGCTACGCCAAGGCTCCCAAGAGCCAGGTCGCGTCCTGGACCGACCTGATCCACAAATTCCTGCTCGGCCGCGCCTCGCTTGCACGCATCTACGTGCTGATCGACGGACGCCACGGGCTGAAGGACGTCGATCTCGAGATTCTCAAGACGCTCGACCGCGCCGCCGTCAGCTACCAGGTCGTGCTCACCAAGGCCGACCAGGTCAAGGCGTCAGAACTTCAATCGCGCATCGCCGAGACGGAAGCCGCGCTGGCCAAGCATCCGGCGGCCTTCCCGCATGTGCTGGCGACCTCCTCGCGCTCCGGAACCGGCATGGCCGAGTTGCGCGCCGCGATGGCGAAGCTGCTCGAAGAACGGAGATCGTGATGGCCGCGTTCCGCCTGTTGATCGGGCTTGCCGGCTTGATGGGCGCCGCCGGCGTCGCGCTCGCCGCGGCATCCGCCCATGGCGCCGACGCGAGCCGGCTCGCCTCCGCCAGCGCCATGCTGCTGTTTCATGCAACTGCCATACTCGCGGCCATCGCATTGCTTGCGCGCGGACTTCTGCATGGCGGAATTGGCCTGATCGCCGCATTCGGCTTCGCGGTGTCGGCCGCGCTGTTCGCGGGCGACCTCACCGTGCGGCAATATGCCGGTCATTCGCTGTTTCCCTACGCCGCGCCGACCGGCGGAACGCTGATGATCGTGAGCTGGCTGGCGGTGACCCTGGGGGCGGTGGCGGCTCGGAAATAGCGCGCTCTTCCATCTCCCCGCATGGGAGAGGGTCGCAACACCCACTTTGCGCCGACGCCGCCAATCAGATAGAACGCGGCCCGACAGTCCCGCCAGCGAGACCCGCGCCATGACCGAAATCTCCCCGCTCGACCAGGCCCGCATCCTGTCCGAAGCGCTGCCGCACATGCAGCAGTATGACGAAGAAACCATCGTCATCAAATATGGCGGCCATGCCATGGGCGACGAGGAGACCGCGAAGAACTTTGCACGCGACATCGTGCTGCTGGAGCAGACCGCCATCAACCCGGTGGTGGTGCATGGCGGCGGTCCGCAGATCGCGACCATGCTCAAGCGCCTCGGCATCGTCTCGGAATTCGCGGCCGGCCTGCGCATCACCGATGCCGCCACGATCGAGATCGTCGAGATGGTGCTCGCAGGCTCCGTCAACAAGCAGATCGTCGGCTACATCAACGAAGCCGGCGGCAAGGCCGTGGGTCTCTCCGGCAAGGACGGCAACATGGTGAAGGCGTCGAAGACGACGCGCACCATCATCGATCCGGACTCGCATATCGAGAAGGCGGTCGATCTCGGCTTCGTCGGCGATCCCGAGAAGGTCGACTTGACGCTCCTCAACCAGCTGATCGGCTACGAGCTGATCCCGGTGCTGGCGCCGCTCGCGACGTCGAAGGACGGCCAGACGCTGAACGTCAACGCCGACACGTTCGCCGGCGCGGTCGCCGGCGCGCTGAAGGCCAAGCGCCTGCTGCTGCTCACCGACGTGCCGGGCGTGCTCGACAAGTCGAAGAAGCTGATCCCGCAGCTGTCGGTGAAGGACGCGCGCAAGCTGATCGCCGACGGCACCATTTCCGGCGGCATGATCCCGAAGGTCGAGACCTGCATCTACGCGCTTGAGCAGGGCGTCGAAGGTGTCGTCATCATCGACGGCAAGATGCAGCACGCGGTGCTGCTCGAGCTGTTCACCAACACCGGCACGGGAACGCTGATCCACAAGTGATGAGCGAACGCGAGCAGCGGACAGAGGCCGTCATGCCCGGGAAGGACCCGGGCATCCACGGCTCTCCGCGCACGCCGTTGCACGTGGGCGGCCGGGTCGGGCCCGGCCGTGACGAACGGCGAGCGCGAAGGCATCGCCGCTCGCCTCTGACGCGTCTCCTGATGACGCTGCCGGCGGCGGTCGTCTCGTTCTTCTTCTCCTCCGCGCCGGCCTTCGCCGATCTGAAGATCTGCAACCACATGTCCTATGTCGTGGAGGCCGCGATCGGCATCGACGACAAGGCGGCGACCGCGACGCGAGGCTGGTTCCGGATCGATCCCGCCACCTGCCGCGTGGTGGTGCAGGGGACGCTGAACGCCGACCGCATCCTGCTCAACGCGCGCGCGCTCGGCGTCTATGGCGCCTCCCCGATCCCGCAGAACGGCAGCGACATGCTCTGCGTCGCGCAGGACAATTTCGTCATCGCCGCCGCGCGGCAATGCCGCGCCGGCCAGACCCAGGCGCCCTTCACCCAGATCACGCCGTCGCAGGGCGACGACGGCAATCTCACCGCCTATCTCGCCGAAGATTCCGAATATGACGACGAGCAGGCCCGGCTCGCCGGCATCCAGCGGCTGCTGGTGATCGCGGGCTACGACGCCGCGCCCATCGACGGCGTCGACGGACCGAAAACCCAGGCCGCGCTCGCCGCGTTCCTGAAGAGCCGCGGGCTGCCGCTCGACACCGTGCAGTCGCCGAACCTGTTCAAGACCATGGTAGATGCGGTGCAGACACCGTCGGCGAACGGGCTGACCTGGTGCAACGACACGCCGCACAAGGTGATGGCGGCCGTCGCCACCGACGACGGCAAGACGACGACCAGCCGCGGCTGGTACCGGATCGATCCCGGCAAGTGCCTTCATCCCGACGTCACCGGGCAGCCCAGGCAGATCTTCAGCTTCGCCGAAGCGATCGACGCCGACAACCGCACGGTCAAGCTGAAGGACAAGCCGCTGAACTGGGGCGGCGACAAGCAGCTCTGCACGCGCGAAACCAAGTTCGAGACCAACGAGCAGAACGACTGTCCCGCGCGCGGCTTCGTCGCGACGGGCTTCGGCGCGGTGGACATGTCGAGCGGCGGCAAGACGCTGCGGTTCGCGATGCCGTGACGACATGATGATCCTACTCGCCCGCCGTCGTCCGCGAAGGCCGGGACCCATAGCCACACGATCGATTTGACGAAGAACGACGACCAGAGTGCCGCTAAAACAGTTCACGGCGTAGGGGTCCTGGCTTTCGCCAGGACGACGCCTGAGAGCGGAGCTGCCGTCCCGGTCAATGGATAGAGAGCTGCGATGAACCCACCCCGCGCCTTCACCCACATCGACACCTGGGTGTTCGACCTCGACAACACGCTCTACCCGCATCACGTCAACCTGTGGCAGCAGGTCGATGCACGGATCGGGGAATTCGTCTGCAACTGGCTGAACGTGACGCCGCCGGAAGCGCGCAAGATCCAGAAGGACTACTACCTGCGCTTCGGCACCACCATGCGCGGCATGATGACCCTGCATGGCGTGCGCGCCGACGACTATCTCGCCTATGTCCACAGGATCGACCACTCGCCGCTGGAGCCGAATCCGGCGCTCGGCGAAGCCATCGCCAGACTGCCCGGCCGCAAGCTGATCCTCACCAACGGCTCGGTCGACCATGTCGATGCGGTGCTGGCACGGCTTGGCCTTGCCACCCATTTCGACGGCGTGTTCGACATCATCGCCGCCGGGTTCGAACCGAAGCCGGCCGCGCAGACGTACCGGAAATTCCTCGCGGACCATGCGGTCGATCCGACCCGGGCGGCGATGTTCGAGGATCTCGCCCGCAACCTCACCGTCCCGCACGAGCTCGGCATGACCACGGTGCTGGTGGTGCCCGACGGCACCAAGGAAGTTGTGCGCGAGGACTGGGAGCTGGAGGGCCGGGACGCGGCCCATGTCGACCACGTCACGGACGATCTGGCGGGGTTTCTGGACGGGCTGTCGTACAAATAGCCGGCGCCGTCCCGGCGAAGGCCGGGACCCATCACCATCGGACCTGATCGTCGCGCGAGATCGGCACCTCCGAATCTTCGCCGGACGACACCCTTGTGGGGTAGGCGTTCCGGCCCTGCGCGCGCCCAACCGCGGAGCCTTGACTCCTCTCCCCCAAGTCCCGAAAAGGCGCCCCAATCCATCAAAATTCCCGTTCCGAAGAGGAAATCCCGATGTCGCTCCAAGCCCTCGAATCCACCATCAACAGCGCCTTCGACGCGCGCGACGGCATCACGACCTCGACCAAGGGCGAGGTGCGCGAGGCCGTGGACCAGGCGCTGGAGATTCTGGACAAGGGCGAGGCCCGCGTCGCCGAGCGCGGCGGCGACGGCAAGTGGAAGGTCAATCAGTGGCTGAAGAAGGCGGTTCTGCTCTCCTTCCGCCTCAACGACATGGGCGTCATTCCCGGTGGTCCCGGCAAGGCCAATTGGTGGGACAAGGTGCCCTCGAAGTTCGAGGGCTGGGGCGAGAATCGTTTTCGCGATGCCGGCTTCCGCGCCGTCCCCGGCGCGGTGGTGCGCCGCTCGGCCTTCATCGCCAAGAACGTCGTGCTGATGCCGTCCTTCGTCAATCTCGGCGCCTATGTCGATGAGAGCACCATGGTCGACACCTGGGCCACCGTCGGCTCCTGCGCGCAGATCGGCAAGCGCGTGCACATCTCCGGCGGCGCCGGCATCGGCGGCGTGCTCGAGCCGCTGCAAGCCGAGCCCGTCATCGTCGAGGACGACTGCTTCATCGGCGCGCGCTCGGAGGTCGCCGAAGGCGTGATCGTGCGCAAGGGCGCGGTGCTGGCGATGGGCGTGTTCCTGGGCGCCTCGACCAAGATCGTCGACCGCGAGACCGGCGAGATCTTCATCGGCGAAGTGCCGGAATATTCGGTGGTGGTGCCCGGCGCGCTGCCCGGCAAGCCCATGAAGAACGGCCAGATCGGTCCGAGCACCGCCTGCGCCGTGATCGTCAAGCGCGTCGACGAGCGCACGCGGTCCAAGACCAGCATCAACGAGCTGCTGCGGGATTGATCGTCGCTGCCCGTGGTCGTCCCGGCCTTCGCCGGGACGACGCCGGAACCGCGTCGAACCCTCCTTCCTTCCATCGCGACCAATCATCGGGCGGTCCTTCCGCCCGGAGCGTCCCGCATGGACTGGAGCTGGTATCTCTTTCGCTTCGATGGCCGCATCAACCGGACCCTGCTGTGGCAGGCGCTGCTGATCGTTGCGTTGCTGGTGGGCCTGCTCGACCTGACCGATCAGGCGATCCACGTCACCGGCGGCCAGAGCAAGTTCAAGTTTCCCTTCGACGTCGACTTCGATTTCGGCCTCGACGAGGTCTTCAAGATTTTCGATCCCCGCGCCTATCGCGCGCCGGCGTCCACTGATCGCGCAACCCTGATCCTGAAGGCGTGCGGCGCGTCGCTATTCCTCTGGATCTTCCTTGCGACCGCGACCAAGCGGCTGCACGATCGCGACAGGAGCGGCTGGTGGATCGTTCCGTTTTTCGTCGTTCCCCGGCTCTCGTTCCATGTCTGGGACCTGCTGCCCGACACCAGATGGTTCGCTCCGTTCGACTGGGCCATCCACGCGCTGTGGCTGTGGGGTATCGTCGAGATGTTCTGCCTGCGCGGCAGTCCGGGCAGCAACCGGTTCGGTCCCGATCCGATGGCCAGCTTCGAGACGCCCGCTGCAACGTCCCCTCACCGGCCGACCGGCTGGGACCAGCAGAGCGAGCTCGAATTTGTCCCGCCGAGTGCTAGCCCACCCGGCGGCATGCATGTTAAGCGGGACCCATGACCGATGCTCTCTCCATTGCCCGCGATCTCATCCGCTGCCCCTCGGTGACCCCGGCCGACGCCGGAGCACTCGGCGTGCTTGAAAAGGCCCTCACGGCGGCCGGCTTCACCTGCCACCGCGTGACCTTCAGCGAGCCCGGCACCGCCGACGTCGACAACCTCTATGCGCGGATCGGCAGCGAAGGACCGCACATCACCTTTGCCGGCCACACCGACGTGGTGCCGCCGGGCGACGAGAGCGCCTGGAGCGTCGGCGCCTTCTCCGGCGAGGTGAAGGACGGATTCCTGCACGGCCGCGGCGCCGTCGACATGAAGGGCGGCATCGCCTGTTCGGTGGCCGCCGTGCTGGAGCATCTCGCTGCCCATGGCGGCAAGGCGCGCGCCGACGGGAAGGGCTCGATCTCGTTCCTGATCACCGGCGACGAGGAAGACGTCTCCATCAACGGCACCATCAAGCTGTTGAAATGGGCCGCCGAGCGCGGCGAGAAGTTCGATCATTGCGTGCTCGGCGAGCCGTCGAACGTCGAGACGCTCGGTGACACCATCAAGGTCGGCCGTCGCGGCTCGCAATCCGGCACGCTCTATGTCGATGGCGTGCAGGGCCATGTCGCCTATCCGCACCGCGCCGCCAATCCGGTGCCCGACATCTCGCGGTTGATCGTGGCGATCTCCGACGAGCCGCTCGACCACGGCAGCGCGCAGTTCCAGGCTTCCAATCTCGAATTCACCTCGGTCGACGTCGGCAACAAGGCCAACAACGTCATCCCCGGCGAGGCGCGCGCCAGGTTCAACATCCGCTACAACGACAACCACACCCAGGCGAGCCTGCGCGAGCTGGTCGAGGCGCGCCTGGCAAAGGCCTGCGGCAACCGCATCCGCGCCCGCATCGTCTGGGAACCGTCGAACTCCAACGTGTTCGTGACCAAGCCCGGTCCGTTCACCGAGCTCGCGGTCGCCGCGATCGAAGAGGTCACGGGACGCAAGCCGGAGCTGTCGACGAGCGGCGGCACCTCGGACGCGCGCTTCATTTCGAGCTATTGCCCGGTGATCGAATTCGGCCTGGTCGGCCAGACCATGCACCAGATCGACGAGCGCGTGCCGGTGACCGATCTGGAGCAACTGACGAAAGTGTATCGCGGGATTTTGACGCGGTATTTTGGATAGGCGCGGCTGCCGCCACGCCTTCCCGCCGTCATGCCCGGGCTTGTCCCGGCCATAACGTTGGCCGCGAAGTCTAGTAATCCACCTGCACCAGATACAGGCCTTCCGGTGGCGCGACGATGCCGCAAGCGGCGCGGTTGCGGGCATCGAGTGCCGCGGACAGATCGTCCGCGGTCCAGCGGCCCTCGCCGACCCAGACCAGCGAGCCGACCATGGAGCGGACCTGGCTGTGCAGGAACGAACGCGCCGAGGTGATGACCGTGATCTCGCGCCCGTCGCGCAGCACGTCGAGCTGATCGAGCGTCTTCTCCGGCGACTTGGCCTGGCACTCGGTATCGCGGAAGGTGGTGAAATCGTGCTTGCCGATCAGGCGCTGCGCGGCCGCATGCATCGCGTCGCTGTCGAGCCGTCGTGGTACGCGCCAGACGTGGCCGATGTCGAGCGCGAGATTGGCGCGGGTGTTGACGATGCGATAGCGGTAGTGGCGCCGGATTGCCGAGAAGCGCGCCTCGAAGGTCTCCGGCACGATCTCGGCCTCGAGAACCGCAACTGGATTTGGGCGCAGATGCGCGTTGAGACCGTCGCGAAAACGATCGGCCGCGAACGGCTTGACGACGTCGACATGCGCGACCTGGCCGAGCGCGTGCACGCCGGCATCGGTGCGTCCGGCGCCATGCACCCGCGCATCGGCCCCCGTCATCGCCTTGACGGCAGCCTCCAGCGCGCCCTGCACCGAAGGCAGCGTCTCCTGCACCTGCCAGCCGAAGAACGGCGCGCCGTCATATTCGATGGTGAGCTTGTAGCGGGGCATCGATCCAGCTTTATCCGGCGTCATTGCCGGACTTGACCCGGCAATCCATCGCCTGAGAAAGAGTTTTGTGAGAAGATGGATACGCGGGTCAAGCCCGCATATGACGAGTTGATCAGTTGAACTTCGCGCCCGCCTTCAGCGGCACGCCGCGCAGGAAGTCGGCGGCCTGCATCCGCGCCTTGCCTTCGCGCTGCAGTTCGAGAATGCGGATGGCGCCCTCGCCGCAGGCAATCGTGAGCTGATCGTCGAGCACCTCGCCCGGGCCTCCCGAGCCCTTCGCGAGCTCGCAGCGCAGGATCTTCACGCGCGCGTTCTCGCTGACGCCCGCCAGTTCGGCCCAGGCGCCGGGAAACGGCGACAGGCCGTGGATGTGGCGCAGCACGGCGCGCGCGGGCTTGCTCCAGTCGACCCGTGCCTCGGCCTTGTCGATCTTGGCGGCATAGGTGACGCCGTCCTCGCTTTGCTTCCTGAGCTGGAGGCCGCCGCGTTCGAGCGCCGCCATGGCGCGGACCATCAGATCGGCGCCGAGCCGGGAGAGGCGGTCATGGAGATCGACCGCCGTCATGTTGTCGGAGATGGCGATGCGCTCGGCCATGGCGACGTCGCCGGTGTCGAGGCCGACATCCATCTTCATCACCATGACGCCGCTCTCGGCATCGCCGTCCATGATCGCGCGATTGATGGGCGCCGCGCCGCGCCAGCGCGGCAGCAGCGAGGCGTGCAGATTGTAGCAGCCGAGCTTCGGCGCATCGAGGATCGCCTGCGGCAGGATCATGCCGTAGGCGACGACAACGGCCGCATCGGCGTCAAATGCCTTGAATTCCTCCAGCGCTTCCGCCGTCTTCAATGTTTTCGGCGTCAGCACGGGCACGCCGAGCTTTCGCGCGGCTTCCTCGACCGGCGTCGGCTGCAATTGCAGCCCGCGCCGGCCGCCGGGCTTCGGCGCGCGGGTGTAGACGGCAGCGATCTCGTGGCCATGCGCGACCAGTTCGAGCAGCGTCGGCACGGAGAAATCGGGCGTGCCCATGAAGATCAGGCGGAGCGACATGTGACGGGACAATCCTCGGAGGCAGCAGGATATCCGTCATGGCCGGGTTTGTCCCGGCCATCCACGGTCTTCGCCTGCGGCGGAAAACGTGAATGCCCGGCAGATTGGCTCGGAGACGCCCTCCGTGCTTTCGGCCGGGCATGACAGCGGAAGACGAAGCTACCCTGCGCGCTTGGCCGCCTTCTCGAACTTCTTCATCACGCGGTCGCGCTTGAGCTTCGACAGATAGTCGACGAACAGCACGCCGTTGAGATGGTCGATTTCGTGCTGGATGCAGGTGGCGTAGAGGCCTTCGGCCTCCTCCTCATGCACTTTGCCGTCGAGATCGGTGAAGCGCACGCGCACCTTCGCCGGCCGCTCGACCTCCTCGTAATATTCGGGGATCGACAGGCAGCCTTCCTCGTAGACCGACAGTTCCTCCGACGAGGCGACGATCTCGGGATTGATGAAGACGCGCGGCTCCGGCTTGGTCTCGCCGTTCTCGTCGCGCTTGGCGAGGTCCATGGTGATCAGCCGCAAGGGCTGGGCGATCTGGATCGCCGCGAGCCCGATGCCGGGCGCGTCGTACATGGTCTCGAACATGTCGTCGGCAAGCTTGCGGATCTCAGCCGTGACCGTCTCGATCGGCTTGGAGACCAGACGCAACTGCTTGTCGGGCAGGATGATGATTTCTCGTAGGGCCATGGCGGGCGATTTAAGCCGCATGCCTGATGCGGTCAATGCGCCCAGGAACCCGTTAACCTTTCGCTAACCATAAAACTTCAGCCTTCGTTAACCATAAAAATTAGGGGGCTGTTAACCGCTGCCGTTCCCTCTTCGTTCGCGCACATCCGCGAATCGGCTAGAAGTGGCGGGATGAACGAGATCATTTTTCACGCCGGCGACTGGCCGGTCCGTACCGTGGATGCGCTGATCGGCTTCGGCGCGCTGGTCCTCATCCTGCTCGTGGTGATTGCGCTCGTGATCGCGCGCTCGGGGCGGCGCGGCGCGGAACTCGCGATGGCGAACGCCATCCGCGCGGACGAGTTGGAAGAGCGCCTGAGCCAGGTGCTGCATTCCCAGAGCGAGGCCTCGGGCCGCGTCGACGCCATGACCCAGGCGCTCGCCGGCCGCCAGGCCGAGATGGCGCGGGGGCTCAACGAGCGGCTGGATTCGGTGACCCATCGCGTCGGCCAGTCGATGGAGCACTCGACCCGCAACACCATGGAGAGCCTGCGCGCGCTGCACGAGCGGCTCGGCATCATCGACAGCGCGCACAAGAACCTCACCGACCTCACCACCCAGGTGACGACCCTGCGCGACGTGCTCGCCAACAAGCAATCGCGCGGCGCCTTCGGCCAGGCGCGGATGGAGGCGATCGTCCAGGACGGTCTTCCGAAAGGCTCCTACGAATTCCAGTTCACGCTGTCGACCGGCAAGCGGCCCGACTGCGTCGTGTTCCTGCCCGACCAGCGCCCGCTCTGCATCGATGCCAAATTCCCGCTGGAAGCGATGACCGCGCTGCACGATGCCCGCACCGACGAGGAGCGGCGCAGCGCCACGCAGCGGCTGCGCGGCGACGTGATGAAGCACGTCAGCGACATCGCCGAGAAATATCTCGTCACCGGCGAGACCCAGGAGATGGCCCTGATGTTCGTGCCGTCGGAATCGGTCTACGCCGAGATCCATGACGGCTTCGACGACGTGATCCAGAAGGCCTATCGCGCCCGCGTCGTGCTGGTGTCGCCTTCACTCCTAATGCTTGCGATCCAGGTCATGCAGCAGATCATGAAGGACGCGCGCATGCGCGACGCCGCCGATCAGATCCGCACCGAGGTGATCAAGCTCGGCGACGATCTCGGCCGCCTGCGCGACCGCGTGCTGAAGCTGCAGAAGCACTTCGCCGACGTGAACGAGGACGTCCGCCAGGTGCTGATCTCCGCCGACAAGATCGAGAAGCGTGCGGGCCGGATCGAGGAACTCGACTTCAGCAAGACCGACGCGCCGGCGGACGGCCCGCGCCTCGTGGCCACGGGCACGCCTGAGCTGTTCCCGAGGAAGCTCCAGGCCGGGGAGTAGGATTGAGGCACGTGACGCTGGTGGAATACTGGATCGTCCGCACGAGGCGGACGATGACACCGAGAGAGTGTTGAGAGCTTCCGTATCACTGGCTGCCCCGCGAGTCTTTTCCGTCAGAATCTGCTAACACCTCCCCATGACCGCACCCGACGCGACGTCCTCCGCCGGCGCTGATGCCGCTAACACCTCCTGGCGCGACAGTCTTGCCGTTTACCTGCAGCCGCGGGTGCTGATCGTGCTGTTTCTCGGCTTCTCGTCCGGCCTGCCGCTGGCGCTGTCGGGCTCGACGCTGCTGGTGTGGATGCGGGAAGCCGGCGTCGATCTCGGCACCATCGGGCTGTTCGCGCTGGTCGGCACGCCCTACACGCTGAAATTCCTCTGGGCGCCACTGGTGGACGCGTTGCACGTGCCGCTGTTCACGCGCGCCTTCGGGCGGCGGCGGGGCTGGCTGGTGTTCTCGCAGTTGCTGCTGATCATCGCCATCCTGCTGCTGGCGATGACCGACCCCGCGCGCTCGCCGTTCTACGTCGCGCTCGGCGCGCTGCTGGTGGCGACGATGTCGTCGACGCAGGACATCGTGGTCGACGCCTTCCGCGTCGAGAGCCTGCCCGAGAGCGAACAGGCCGCCGGCATGGCGGCTTACGTGGCGGCCTATCGCATCGGCATGCTGGTCTCGACCGCCGGCGCGCTGTTCATCGTCTCGGGCTTCGAGACCACCGGGATGCCGCGCACGTTGGCCTGGATGTGGGGCTATGTGGTGATGGCAGCGATGGTACTGATCGGCACCATCACGGCGCTGCTCGCGACCGAGCCCGAGCAGTCGGTGCGGGCGGAGGCGGCGACGCAAACCGAAACCGCGTTCGCGCGCGTGCTGCACGCGGCGATCGGCGCGTTTTCGGAGTTCCTGTCGCGCAAGGACGCGCTGGCTGCGCTGGCCTTCGTCGTGCTGTTCAAGTTCACCGACGCCTTCTCCGGCACCATGACCGCGCCGTTCGTGATCGACCTCGGCTTTTCCCGCAATGATTATGCGGCGATCGTGAAGGGCGTCGGGCTTGCGGCAACGCTGATCGGCGGCTTCGCGGGCGGCTTCATGGCGCGGCGCTATTCGCTGGCGACATCGCTATGGATCGGCGGCGTCGTGCAGGCGCTGGCGAACCTGTCGTTCTCGTGGCTGGCCTTCGTCGGCACCAGCCAATGGGCGCTGGCCTTCGCCATCAGCTGCGAGAATTTCACCAGCGCGATCGGCACGGTGATCTTCGTCGCCTATCTCTCCGCGCTGTGCCAGAACCCGCTGCACACGGCGACGCAATACGCACTGCTCACCGCGCTCGCCGCCGTGGGGCGCACCTATCTCTCGTCGGTTGCGGGCTATGTCGCCAAGGCGACCGGCTGGCCGCTGTTCTTCGTGATCTGCGTGCTGGTGGCGATCCCGAGCCTGATGCTGCTGACCTGGCTGCAGAAGCGCGGACATTTCGAGGCGCTGGGGCCGGTGCGGGTGTGATCCCCGCGCGCCCAACGGATACGGTGCTATAGGGAAGCGCGCCCACCGTTCGAGCCGCGATCAAGATAAGGGTGGGCACGGCGCTTTGCGCTTTTGCCTACCCTTCCGTTCGTCATTGCGCGCGAAGCGACGCAATCCAGAAATCTTTCCAAGGGAACAGTCAGGATTGCTTCGTCGCAAGGGTTCCTTGCAATGACGACACAGGGGCAGCGACCTATCGCGCCCCCCTTTTACTGCTTCCTGATCAGGCTCCACTTCGTGATCACGGCCTCGCTCATCTGGCCGGGATCGCTGGCGCAGGCGACTTCGTCGACCTTGACCGAGATCGCCTTGCCGACGAACGATTTGAGCTGGGCGGCCTGCGCGTCGCTGGAGGTCACGAGCTGGAATGTCTCCGGACCGGTCTCGAGATTGCACAGACCGTTCGGCGGCGGCAGGCGACGCGGTTCGGACGTGATCAGATAGGTCGCGACCCGCTTGCCGCCATTCTTGATGTCGCGCACCTTCATCGCGTTGAGTTCGCCCGAAAGCACTTCGCCCGCGCTGATCGGCTTGCCCGGCTTCGACGGCGGCGGCGCCTCGTCGTCGTTCTGCGCGCAGATGGCCGGCGACGCCAGCATCGTCATCATCGCGACCAAAGCCAGCCGTGTGGCGAATCGTTTCGTCATGTCGTCCGTTCCGTAACTTCTGCAGGATTGCTAGAACAGCGTGCGCTGCCGCATCGCGGCCGATAGCGTACCTTCGTCGAGATAATCAAGCTCACCGCCGACGGGGACGCCATGCGCGAGGCGCGTCACCTTCACATTGGCGTCTTGAAGCAGGTCGGTGATGTAATGCGCCGTGGTCTGGCCATCGACCGTCGCATTCAGCGCCAGGATGATTTCATGCACCTGCGCATCGTGTGCGCGCGCGACCAGTGCGTCGATGGTGAGGTCCTGCGGACCGACGCCATCGAGCGGCGACAGGGTCGCACCCAGCACGTGGTAGCGCCCTTGGGTGGCATTGGCCCGTTCCAGCGCCCAGAGATCGGCCACGTCGGCGACCACGACGATGATCGCGGGATCGCGCTTCGGATCGGTGCAGACAGTGCAGGGACTTTGCGTGTCGATGTTGCCGCAGGTCTTGCAGACCTGGACCTTGTCGAGCGCGACCTGCAGGGCGGAGGTCAGCGGCATCATCAACGCTTCGCGCTTCTTGATCAGGTGCAGCGCCGCGCGCCGCGCGGAGCGCGGACCAAGGCCCGGCAGCCGCGCGAGAAGCTGGACCAGCCGCTCGATCTCGGGACCTGCAACCGCGCCCATGTTACTGGCCGAACAGCCCCGGCGGCAGGCCGAGCCCGCCGGTGAGAGACTGCATCTTCTCCTGCATGGCCGTCTCCGCCTTGCGGCGGGCATCGCCGAGCGCGGTGACGAGCAGATCCTCGAGCACCTCGCTCTCCTCGGGTTTCATCAGCGAGGGATCGATCTTGATCCCCTTCACGTCCATCTTCGCGGTCATGCGCACCGCGACGAGGCCGCCGCCGGAAATGCCCTCGACCTCGACATTGCCGAGCTCGTCCTGCATCGCCTGCATCTTGGATTGCAGTTGCGCCGCCTGCTTCATCATGCCGAGAAAATCAGCCATCGGTGCGTGTCCTTGGAGAGGTGGGCCCAGGGCGCCATGAATCGTCATCGCGCCTTAGCATATTGTTCGCGCATGAACGTACCGGAAAACCGCTTCGCACCTTTTGCGGCGCGGCCCTTCGGGTCCCGATCATGCGCTAGAGATCGTCGTCGCCGTCGGAACCGTCAGGCGGATCATCACTGCCATAGTCCGCGTTAATATTGGATTCCGGCACCTCGGGGGCAAGCCTGCGGACTTCGACGACCTTCGATCCCGGGAAGCGCGACAGCACCTCCTGCACGCGCGGGTCGGCTTCCGCGGTACGGGCATGCTCCTGCTTGGCGGCCTGATTCACCGAGCGAAGCGTGGGCTGGCCCTGCTCGTTCGAGACGATCACGGTCCAGCGGCGGCCGGTCCACTGCTCGAACTTGCGCGCGAGTTCGGTGATGGTGGTCTTGGAGGCGTTGGGCTCGAGCGCGACCTCCAGCCGGCCCTCCTCGAAGCGGACCAGCCGCATGTCGCCTTCGAGGGCCGCCTTGGTCATGAGATCGCGCTTCTGGCCGGCGAGGGCGACGAGCTGGGTAAAGCTCGTGATGCGCAGCACGGGCGCCGCACCTTGCGGTTCGGGCGCGGGCGCCGCCATCTGGGGCCGCGCGGCCCCGCCGCCGAACGCCGTCGGCGAGGAGGTCGGTGCACGGACCGGCGCGGCAACGACCGGTGCAGCGGAAGCAACCGGTGCGGCCGGCACG
>NZ_JASGFS010000096.1:0-16539 GCF_047605465.1 Bradyrhizobium sp.
AGGGCGGCCGTCGCCCCACCGCGTCCGGCGGCTCCGCCCCCGCGTCCTGCGGCGCCGGCACCCAAGAAGTGTCCGCCGAACCAGCCGAAGTGCTAGGGCGCGGACCGGCAGTCATGGAACGGGCTTTCGGCGGGCGAAAACCGCCCCCGAAACACCCTTATTTCCTTGCTTCTGGCCGAAATGGCGCTATATAGCGCGCCATCTCACACGGAAACATGGCTCACAAGGCCGTCCGGTGGCAGCCGGGGCGAGAACGCTCCGTTTTGCTCACACGTTTCCGGAGGAACCAACCGGAGAATTAGACCTATGGCGCTACCCGACTTCACCATGCGTCAGCTGCTCGAAGCTGGCGTGCACTTCGGCCACCAGTCTCACCGCTGGAATCCGAAAATGGCCCCGTTCATTTTCGGCGCTCGCAACAACATCCACATCGTCGACCTCGCGCAGACCGTGCCGATGCTGCACACCGCCCTTCAGGCGGTCAGCGACACCGTCGCCAAGGGCGGCCGCATCCTGTTCGTCGGCACCAAGCGCCAGGCGCAGGACGGCGTCGCGGACGCTGCCAAGCGCTGCGCCCAGTATTTCGTCAATTCGCGTTGGCTCGGCGGCACGCTGACCAATTGGAAGACGATCTCGGCCTCGATCAAGCGCCTGCGTCATCTCGACGAGGTCCTGTCGGGCGGCGAAGCCAATTCCTACACGAAGAAGGAGCGTCTGACGCTGCAGCGCGAGCGCGACAAGCTCGACCGTTCGCTCGGCGGCATCAAGGACATGGGCGGTCTGCCCGACCTGATCTTCGTGATCGACACCAACAAGGAAGACATCGCGATCCAGGAAGCCCAGCGGCTCAACATCCCGGTCGCCGCGATCGTCGACACCAATTCGGACCCGAAGGGCATCACCTATGTGGTGCCGGGCAATGACGACGCCGGCCGCGCCATCTCGCTGTATTGCGACCTGATCGCGCGTGCGGCGATCGACGGCATCTCGCGCGCCCAGGGCGATTCCGGTGTCGACATCGGTGCCTCGACCCGTCCGCTCGCCGAGGATCTGCCGGCCGCTTCTTCGAGCGGCTTCCAGGGCCTTGCCGGTCCGCGCGGCACCGCCGACGACCTCAAGAAGCTCCCGGGCGTGTCGGGTGCGATCGAGAAGAAGTTCAACGACCTCGGCATCTTCCACTTCTGGCAGCTCGCCGAGCTCGACCACGACACCGCGCACAAGATCGGCGAAGAAGTCGGTCTGCCCAGCCGCGCGGATGCCTGGGTGGCCAAGGCCAAGGCGCTGACCGCGGAAGCGGAATAGTCAAAAAGAGCGATGGGTTGGCCGGATAACATCCGGCCACCATTTCAGTTGACGCGAATTCCTGAGATGGACCGCGGCGGAGGCAATCGGATGCCACGCCGCGGCAAACCGGCAGGCAAAAAGGATTTTCGACAATGGCAACGATCACAGCAGCGATGGTCAAGGACCTGCGCGAATCGACCGGCGCGGGCATGATGGATTGCAAGGCCGCGCTCACCGAGACCAATGGCGACATCGAGGCGGCGCAGGATTGGCTGCGCAAGAAGGGTCTGTCCAAGGCCGCCAAGAAGTCCGGCCGCGTCGCAGCCGAGGGTCTGATCGGCGCGCTCACCAAGGGCACCAAGGGTGTCGTGGTCGAGGTCAATTCCGAGACCGATTTCGTCGCGCGCAACGGCCAGTTCCAGGGTCTGGTCAAGATGATCGCCCAGGTCGCGTTCGACGTCGGCGCCGATGTCGAGAAGATCAAGGCCGCCAAGATCGGCGACGTCACGGCGGAGGCCGCGATCAATGACGCGATCGCCACCATCGGCGAGAACATGACGCTGCGCCGCGCTACTGCGCTCGAAGTGAAGCAGGGCGTGGTGTCGAGCTACGTCCACGGCGCGGTCATCGAGGGCGCCGGCAAGATGGGCGTGCTCGTGGCGCTGGAATCGACCGGCAAGGCCGACGAACTGGCCACGCTCGGCCGCCAGATCGCGATGCATGTCGCTGCCGCCAACCCGCTCGCGCTTGAGCCGTCCGGCCTCGATCCGGTGGTCGTGAAGCGCGAGAAGGATGTGCTCGCCGACAAGTATCGCCAGCAGGGCAAGCCTGAGAACGTGATCGAGAAGATCGTCGAGTCCGGCCTGAAGACCTACTACAAGGAAGTCTGCCTGCTCGAGCAGGCCTTCATCCACGACACCGGCAAGTCGGTGGCGCAGGCGTTGAAGGAGGCCGAGGGCAAGGTCGGCGGCCCCGTGAAGATCGCCGGCTTTGTGCGCTATGCTCTCGGTGAGGGAATCGAGAAACAGGAAAGCGACTTCGCGGCCGAAGTCGCGGCGGCCAGCGGCAAGAAGTAAGCGCCGGAACGTTCCTTCCGGCGGGCCGCCGGAAGCGGCACCCGGACGAGGAAAGTGCTCATGACTGATCCGGTCTACCGTCGCGTCGTGATCAAGCTGTCCGGCGAATATCTCGCGGGACAGCACGGCTTTGGCATCGATCAGCCGACCATCGACCGGGTTGCGGACGACCTCATTGCCGCCCGCCATCTCGGCTCCGAGATCGCCGTCGTCATCGGCGGCGGCAACATCGTGCGCGGTGTCGAGGTTTCCTCCCGTGGCGTCTCGCGCCCGACCGGCGACACCATGGGCATGCTCGCCACCATGATGAACTGCCTCGCGCTGGAAGCCGCGATCGAGCGCAAGGGGATGCCCGCGCGCACGCTGTCGGCCTTCGTCATGCCGGAGATTTCCGAGCTGTTCACCCGCACCGCGGCGCACAAATATCTCGCCGAGGGCCGAATCGTGCTGCTGGGCGGGGGAACGGGCAATCCGTTCTTCACGACCGACACCACGGCAGTGCTGCGCGCCGCCGAAATCGGCGCCCAGGCGGTGCTGAAGGCGACCAACGTCGACGGCGTCTACTCGGCCGACCCGAAGCAGGATCCGACCGCGACGCGCTTCGACCGGCTGACGCATTCGCAGGCCATCGAGGGCGGCTACAAGGTGATGGATGCGACAGCCTTCGCGCTTGCCCGCGAGACGTCGCTGCCTATCATCGTGTTCTCGATCGCGGAGCCGGGGTCGATCGGCGCGATTCTGCGTGGCAGCGGCCACGGAACCATCGTCGCCGGCTGACGGCTCATCGGTCGCGCCCGAGGGAAGGGCGCGGAGAGGTCGCCGGGATTTTGAAGGAGAAACGTGATGGCCACGGGTAATTTCGACATCAACGAAGTGAAGCGCCGCATGCAGGGCGCCGTCCAGTCGCTCAAGCACGAGCTCGGCGGGCTGCGAACCGGCCGCGCTTCGGCCTCGATGCTCGACCCGGTCCAGGTCGAGGCCTATGGCAGCCACATGCCGCTCAACCAGCTCGCCACCGTCAGCGTGCCGGAGCCGCGGCTGATCTCGGTGCAGGTCTGGGACAAGTCGATGGTCAAGCCGGTCGAGAAGGCGATCGTCGATTCCAATCTCGGCCTGTCGCCCGCGACCGAAGGCCAGGTGCTGCGCCTTCGCATCCCCGAGCTCAACGAGGAGCGCCGCAAGGAACTCGTCAAGGTCGCGCACAAATACGCGGAGGCCGCCAAGGTCGCCGCGCGCCATGTCCGCCGCGACGGCCTCGATGTCCTGAAGAAGCTCGAGAAGAATCACGAGATGTCGGAGGACGATCAGAAGCGTCATGCCGACGAGGTGCAGAAGGCGACCGACGGCACCATCGGCGAGATCGACCAGTTGCTGGCCACCAAGGAAAAAGAAATCCTCACCGTCTAAGGCACAGCCCTTATGTCCAACGCCGCCGCGCCAGCTACGGAGGGATCCGACAGATCCGAGGCGCCTGCGCATGTCGCCATCATCATGGATGGCAACGGGCGCTGGGCGGCGGCGCGCGGCCTGCCGCGGGCCGAAGGTCATCGCCGCGGCGTGGAAGCCCTGCGCCGCGTGGTCCGCGCGTCGCATGAGCTCGGCATCCGTTATCTCACGATCTTTTCCTTCAGCTCGGAGAACTGGTCGCGCCCGGCGAGCGAGATCGGCGATCTGTTCGGCCTGCTTCGGCGCTTCATCCGCAACGACCTTGCGAGCCTGCATCGCGACGGCGTCAAGGTGCGCATCATCGGCGAGCGGGAGGGGCTGGAGGGCGACATCTGCGCACTGCTCAACGAGGCGGAGGAGCTGACGCGCAACAACACGCGCCTCACGCTCGTCGTCGCCTTCAACTACGGCTCGCGGCACGAGATCGCGAAGGCGGCACAGAAGCTGGCGCGCGAAGTTGCCGAGGGCAGGCGCGACCCCGGCACGATCGACGCCGAGACCTTGGGAGCTCACCTCGACGCGCCCGACATTCCCGATCCCGATCTCATCATCCGCACCAGCGGCGAGCAGCGCCTGTCCAACTTCCTGATGTGGCAGGCCGCCTATAGCGAACTCGTCTTCGTGCCGATCCATTGGCCGGATTTCGACAAGGCGGCGCTGGAAGGCGCGATTGCCGAATTTGCCAGACGCGAGCGCCGTTTCGGCGGTCTGGTCGCGAAAACCGCCTCGTGAGTGAACCCGAAGCCACGCCGGCGGGCGCCGCGCCGGCCTCCAGCAACTTCGTGATGCGGGTGGCCGCAGCGCTGGTCCTGGCGCCGCTCGCCATCGCGCTCGCCTATGCTGGCGGCTGGCTTTGGGCCTTTCTGGTCACGCTGGTCTCGATCGGGCTGTTCGCGGAATGGCTCATGGTGGTCGGCGCGGGCGCGGTTGCGCTCACGGCATCCGGGACGATCGTTCTCGCCATCATGGGCTTCTGCGTCTCTTTCGGCGCGCTCAAGGGCGCTGTGATCACCGGCTGCGTCGGCGGTGCGATCGTGGCGCTGATCGCGCGGGGCAAGTTCGTCTGGGCCGCGGCGGGCTTTGCCTACGCCTCGGCGGCGCTGCTTGCATCGATCCTGGTGCGGCAGGATCCCGTGAACGGTTTCGCGGCCTTGATGTTCGTGCTGCTCGTGGTGTGGGCGACCGATATCGGGGGCTATTTCGCCGGCCGTGGCCTCGGCGGACCGAAGCTATGGCCGCGGGTCAGCCCCAAGAAGACCTGGGCCGGCGCGCTCGGCGGCTTTGCCGCGAGCCTTGCGGTCGCCGGCGGATTCGCGGCCTGCGGGGTCGGCAAGGCGGTTCCGCTGCTGCTCGTCAGCGCCGTCCTGTCGGTGATCTCGCAGCTTGGCGATCTCTTCGAATCCGCGGTGAAGCGGCGCTTCGGCGTCAAGGATTCCAGTCACATCATTCCCGGTCACGGCGGCCTCATGGATCGCCTGGACGGTTTTGTCGCCGCCATCCTGGCGGCATGGATTATCGGCTTCCTCCGCCATGGTGTGCATGGCGCCGGAAGCGGTCTTATGGTTTGGTGAGGATATGAGCGCAGTTCCATTGCGTAACAACAAGGCTGCGGCGTCGGCCGTCCGCAGCGTCACGGTTCTCGGTGCCACCGGCTCGATCGGCGACAGCACGATGGATCTGCTGCGCGCCTCGCCGGAGCGCTACCGCGTCGAGGCGTTGACCGCGAACAGCAATGTCGAGGCGCTGGCGAAACTGGCGAAGGAATTCTCCGCGCGCTTCGTCGCGATCGCCGACACCTCCAAGCTCGCCGAGCTCAAGGCGGCGCTGGCAGGGACGGGCACCGAATGCGGCGCGGGCGAAAGCGCCGTGATCGAAGCCGGCGCGCGGCCGGCCGACTGGGTCATGGCCGCCGTCAGCGGCGCGGCCGGACTGAAGCCGGCCCTGGCCGCGGTCGATCGCGGCGCGCATGTCGCCCTCGCCAACAAGGAGTGCCTCGTCTGCGCCGGCGACTTCTTCATGCAGCGCGCGGCCAAGGCGGGCGCCTGCATCCTGCCGGCCGATTCCGAGCACAACGCCCTGTTCCAGGCCCTCAGCTCCGGCAACCGCGACGAACTGGTGCGCGTCATCATCACCGCCTCGGGCGGCCCGTTCCGGACCTGGAAGAGCGCCGACATCGAACAGGCCACGCTGGCCCAGGCGCTCAAGCATCCGAACTGGAGCATGGGCCAGAAGATCACGATCGATTCCGCCTCGATGATGAACAAGGGGCTGGAGGTGATCGAGGCCTCCTATCTGTTCGCGCTGACGCCCGACGAGATCGACGTCCTCGTCCATCCGCAGTCGATCATCCATGGCATGGTCGAGTTTTCCGATCGTTCGGTGGTGGCCCAGCTCGGAGCGCCCGACATGCGTACGCCGATCGCGCACTGCCTCGGCTGGCCCGACCGCATCAAGGGACCGGCGGCCAAGCTCGATCTGGCCAAGATCGGCCAGCTGACCTTCGAGGCGCCGGATTTCGAACGCTTCCCCGGATTGCGGCTGGCGTTCGACGCGCTCCGGACCGGGAAGGGGGCGACGACGGTCTACAACGCCGCCAACGAGGTCGCGGTGGCCGCCTTCATCGCCGGCAAGATCCGCTTCGGCGCGATCGCGCGGCTGGTCGAGGCGACGCTGGACGATTGGGTCCGCGGCGGCAACCAGGCCCCGCTGACCTCGGCCGACGATGCAATCTCCGTTGACCATGTTGCGCGAAATAGGGCCGCCGCCCTATTGCCTCAAATTGCCTTAAAGGCATCCTAGATGGTTCGGGGCCAGGGCCTTCAAGGGGCACTGGAAGAGGGTATCGATGTCTGACTTTTTTCTTCATAGTTTCAGTGCGTTGAGCCATGGGCTCCTGGGCTACGCGGTTCCCTTCCTGTTTGTCCTGACCATCGTCGTGTTCTTCCACGAGCTCGGCCATTTCCTTGTTGCGCGCTGGGCCGGCGTTCGGGTTCTGACCTTCTCGCTCGGCTTCGGCCCCGAGCTGGTCGGCTTCAACGACCGTCATGGCACGCGCTGGAAGATCTCGGCGATTCCGCTTGGCGGCTACGTCAAGTTCTTCGGAGACGAGAGCGAAGCCTCGACGCCGTCGGCCCAGACGCTCGCCGCGATGTCGGCCGAGGAGCGCGCCGGCAGCTTCCACCACAAGAAGGTCGGCCCGCGGGCGGCCATCGTCGCGGCCGGACCAGTCGCCAATTTCATCCTCGGCGCCCTGATCTTCGCCGGCATGGCCCTCTATTACGGCAAGCCGAGCACGATCGCGCGCGTCGACGGGATCGTCGCCGAGGGCGCCGCCGCGGCTGCGGGCTTCAAGGTCGGGGACGTCGTCGTGCAGATCGACGGCAAGCCGATCGAGAGCTTCGCGGACATGCAGCGGATCGTCGCGACCAGCGCTGGGTCGGCGCTGGTCTTCCAGGTCAAGCGGGACGGTGGTGTCGTCTCCCTGACCGCGACCCCGGCGCTGCTGGAACGCAAGGACCCGTTCGGCAACAGCCACCGGGTCGGCGTGCTCGGCGTCGAGCACAGGTCCCAGGCCGGTGAGGCCTCGACCTCTCCCGTCGGTGTCGGCGAGGCCCTGAAGATCGGGGTGGAGCAGGTCTGGTTCATCATCACCAGCACGTTCAAGTTCCTGGGATCGCTGTTCGTCGGAACCGGCAATCCCGCCGAGGTCAGCGGCGTCATCGGAATCGCGAAGATGTCGGGGCAGGCGGCCAGCGCCGGGTTCCAGTTCGTGATCAACCTGTGTGCCGTGCTGTCGGTCTCGATCGGCCTGTTGAACCTGTTTCCGATCCCGCTGCTCGATGGCGGACACCTTCTGTTCTACGCCGCGGAGGTGATCCGCGGCCGCCCGCTGTCCGAACGGACCCAGGAGATGGGGTTCCGAATCGGGCTCGGTTTGGTGCTAATGCTGATGGTGTTTGCCACCTATAACGACATCCTGCGGATGGCGGCGTCCTGATAGGGGCTTTTTTGTGACGTTGCATTGGGGCAACGTCTTGGACTGAAATGAAATTACGGCGCGCTCGGCCGTTTGCTGCGTCGGTGAAATTGGCTACAAGCGGCTTGAACTTGGGGAATCTCCCAGACCGGCTTTGGGGTTGGGTCTGGTACGGAATAAGGGCGCGTCGCGCATGAAGTTTGGACTGCGATTCCGGGGGGGCTTGCTTGCCACCCTGTTCATGTTCGGCGCGGCGGTTGTTGCCCCGGTCGGGGCTGTTCTTGTCTCTTCGGCTGCGCTTGCCCAGACCGTCCAGTCGATTTCCGTCGAAGGAAATCGCCGCGTCGAGGTGGAGACCATCCGCTCCTATTTCAAGCCGGGTCCCGGCGGTCGGCTGGATCAGGCCGCCATCGATGACGGCCTCAAGGCGCTGATCGAGACCGGCCTGTTCCAGGACGTGAAGATCAATCGCGGCGCCGGCGGCCAAATCATCGTCTCCGTGGTGGAAAACCCGGTGATCGGCCGCGTCGCCTTCGAGGGCAACAAGAAGATCAAGGACGAGCAGCTCACCGCTGAAGTCCAGTCCAAGGCCCGCGGCACCTTCTCCCGCGCCATGGTGCAGTCCGATACGCTGCGAATCGCCGAGATCTATCGCCGTTCCGGCCGTTACGACGTGCGCGTCACGCCCGAGATCATCGAGCAGCCGAACAACCGCGTCGATCTCATCTTCACGGTCGACGAAGGCGCCAAGACCTCGGTCAAGTCGATCGATTTCGTCGGCAACTCCGCGTTCTCGTCCTACCGCCTGCGTGACGTGATCAAGACGCGCGAATCGAACCTGCTGAGCTTCCTCGCCAGCGGTGACATCTACGATCCGGATCGCGTCGAAGCCGACCGCGACCTGATTCGCCGCTTCTACCTCAAGCACGGCTTCGCCGACGTCCAGGTCGTGGCCGCGCTCACCGAATACGATCCGGCGAAGAAGGGCTTCCTCGTCACCTTCAAGATCGAGGAAGGCGCGCAATATCGCGTCGGCGCCGTCGACTTCCGCTCCAGCATCCCCAATTTCGACCCCACCACGCTGCGCGGCTATTCCCGCGTCGGCGTCGGCTCGCTCTACAACGTCGAGGCGGTCGAGAAGTCGGTCGAGGAAATGCAGATCGAGGCCTCGCGCCGCGGTTATGCCTTCGCCGTGGTCCGTCCCGGCGGCGACCGCAACTTCGAGGCGCACACGGTGTCCGTCGTGTTCAACGTCGACGAGGGACCGCGCACCTACATCGAGCGCATCAATGTCCGCGGCAACACCCGCACCCGTGACTACGTGATCCGCCGCGAGTTCGACCTCTCCGAGGGCGACGCCTACAACCGCGCGCTGGTCGACCGTGCCGAACGCCGCCTGAAGAACCTCGACTACTTCAAGAGCGTGAAGATCACGACCGAGCCGGGCTCCTCCAGCGACCGCGTGATTCTGATCGTCGATCTCGAAGAGAAGTCGACCGGCGACTTCTCGGTGTCGGGCGGCTACTCCACGACCGACGGCGCGCTCGCCGAAGTCTCGATCTCCGAACGCAACCTGCTCGGCCGCGGCCTGTTCGCCAAGGCGGCGGTGACCTACGGCCAGTATGCGCGCGGCTACTCGCTCTCGTTCGTCGAGCCCTATCTGCTCGACTACCGTGTCGCGCTGGGCCTCGACCTCTATCAGCGCACCCAGCTGTCCAACAGCTACATCTCCTACGGCACCAAGACGCTCGGCTTCAGCCCGCGCCTCGGCTTCAGCCTGCGAGAGGATCTGTCGCTGCAGCTGCGCTACTCGATCTACCAGCAGCAGATCACCCTGCCGTACTACCTGACGAACTGTAACAACCTGCTCAGCTCGGGCGCATTCAACCCGTCGCCGGCCTATGCCAATACGACGCAGGGTGCTGCGGATATCGCGACCAGCGGCTACAACTTCGCCGCGACCAACGGCCTTGGCTGCTACAGCGACGGCGAAGCCTCGCTGCCGGTCCGCAAGGAGCTGGCGGGCGGCAAGACGCTGACCTCGGCGGTCGGCTACTCGCTGACCTACAACACGCTGGACAACAACAAGAACCCGACCGACGGTCTGCTCATCGACGTCCGTCAGGACTTCGCCGGCGTCGGCGGCGACGTCTCCTACCTGAAGACCGTTCTCGATGCGAAGTACTACGCTCCGCTGGTGTCCGACATCGTCGCTCTTGCCCACGTGCAGGGCGGTATCCTGAACAAGATCGGCAACACCGAGCTGCGCATGCTCGACCACTTCCAGATGGGCCCGAATCTCGTCCGCGGCTTCGCCCCGAACGGCATCGGCCCGCGCGACATCAACCCCTACGACACGCAGGACGCACTCGGCGGCACCAAGTACTGGGGCGCTTCGCTCGAATTGCAGATGCCGTTCTGGTTCCTGCCGAAGGAAGTGGGTCTGAAGGGCGCGGTCTATGCCGATGCCGGCGGTCTCTATGATTACCAGGGACCGACGACCTGGGCGGCGACCGGTGAGTTGACCACGCCGAAGAATTCGAGCTGTACCCCGTCGACGATCTATCCATCCGCGACTCCCGGCACCTGTACCGGCCTAATCTACGACGACAGCAAGGTTATCCGTTCGTCGGTCGGTGTCGGCTTGATCTGGCAGTCGCCGTTCGGACCGCTGCGCTTCGACTACGCCGTGCCGCTCACCAAGGGCAAGTATGACCGCACGCAGGAGTTCCGGTTCGGCGGCGGCACCACGTTCTAGTTCGATCAGCAGGGCACGATCCGGATCAGTTGAGCCGGTTTCGGAAGGGATCGTGCTCAATTCAAGAGATGAAGCATGATGCGGTTGAGCCGCATCATGCCAAAGCCGGACCGCGACGGGGTGGAATGGCGCAGCCTATCTTCTTCACAAAGCCGCCTGCCTCAGCGCTGGCGGACATCGCTGCGCTGACCAAGGCGCAGTTGGTCGACCCCGCGAGGGGCGCCCAAGTCATCACCGGCCTCGCTTCGCTCGACGAGGCCGGCCCGATGCACCTGACGTTCTTCGACAATCTGAAATATGCCGACCAGCTCAAGGCGACCCGGGCAGGGGCCTGTCTGGTCAGTCCGCGCTTCGAGGCGCAAGTGCCCGCGCATGTGGCCGTGCTGCGGGCAGCGCAGCCGTTCCGCGCCTTTGTCGGGATCGCGCGGGAATGGCACGGCGATGCGCTCAGGCCGCAATCCTGGGTCGGCAATGACGGCATCGCGCCGTCGGCGATCATCGATCCCTCGGCCCGGCTGGAGGACGGCGTCATCGTCGACCCGCTGGCGGTCATCGGAGCCGACGTCGAGATCGGCAGCGGCACCGTGGTCGGGGTCGGGGCGGTGATCGGCCCGGGCGTCAAGATCGGCCGGGACTGCAACGTCGGTGCCCGCACGGCGATCCAGTGCGCCCTGATCGGCAACAACGTGCTGATCCATCCGGGCTGCTCGATCGGCCAGGACGGCTACGGCTTCATCTTCTTCGGCCCGGAAGGCCACCTGAAAGTGCCCCAGACCGGGCGGGTGCTGATCCAGAACGACGTCGAGGTCGGCGCCAACACCACCATCGACCGCGGCAGCCTGCGGGACACCGTGATCGGCGAGGGCACCAAAATCGACAATCAGGTCCAGATCGGCCACAATGTAACCATCGGCCGGCACTGCCTGCTGGCGGCCCAGATCGGGCTCGCGGGCAGCCTGACCATCGGTGACAACGTGGCGCTGGGAGCGAAGGTCGGCATCAACAACCATCTCAAGATCGGCGACGGAGCCCAGGTGACCGCCATGAGCGCGGTCAAGGACGACATCCCGCCCGGTGGACGCTGGGGCGGGCATTTCGCCAAGCCGACCAAACAATGGTTCAAGGAGATCATCGCGGTGGAGCGTCTGGTGCGCGACAGCAAGGCCGATCCGAAAGACGAGGGACGGGAATGACGGAGGAATCACCGATCAGGTTCGAGCTGGTGGACATCAACATGATCCTCCAGACCCTGCCGCATCGTTTTCCGATGCTGCTGATCGACCGGGTGATCAACATCCGCGCCGATTACAGCGGTATCGGCATCAAGAACGTCACCTTCAACGAGCCGGCTTTTCAGGGCCATTTCCCCGAACGTCCGGTCTATCCCGGCGTGATGATGATCGAAGCCATGGCGCAGACCGCGGGTGTGATCGGCATCAAGTCGGTCGAGGGCACCGACAAGCCGCGGGCGGTCTATTTCCTCACCATCGACAAGTGCAAGTTCCGCAAGCCGGTGCTGCCCGGCGACACCATCGAGTACCACATGCGTTCGCTCGGGCGCCGCAAGGCCATGTGGTGGTTTCACGGCGATGCCAAGGTCAACGGCCAGGTGGTCGCGGAAGCCGACGTCGGGGCCATGCTGACGGATTGAGACCGGGCTCCGAGCCTTCATCGACGTCGTATTGTCGTCTTTAGGCCCGATGCGTGACCCGCATCGGGCCTGTTTCGTGTCGCGCGGGGTCTTAAAGCTCTGGATGAAGTCGTTGATGCGCCGGGACGGCGGCTTCGACCGGTGCTTGAAACACCCCGAGATGATACGTCACTGGACAGATCGGGCATAGTCGCGCTAACCAGCGGAAAACCAAGCGACATCAACACACAATCAGACCTTCTTGATGAGTAAGATTGATCCCACCGCACGGGTGGAGGACGGCGCTGTGATCGGCGAGGGCACTGAGATCGGGCCCTATTGCATCATCGGTCCTCACGCGAAAATCGGGGCGAACTGCAAGCTGATCGGGCAGGCCACCGTCATCGGCCACACCTCCGTCGGCGACAATTGCGTGATCTCGCCGTTCGTGGTGCTGGGCGGCGCGCCGCAGGATCTCAGCTACAAGGGCGAACCGACCCGGCTGGAGATCGGCTCGGGCTGCACGATCCGTGAAGGCGCGACCATGAATGTCGGCACCATCAAGGGCGGCGGGCTGACGCGCGTCGGCAACGGCGGCTACTTCATGAACAACAGCCACGTCGGCCACGACTGCATGGTCGGCGACAACGTGATCTTCGCGACCTCCGCGACGCTCGGCGGCCACTGCGAGATCGGCGATTTCGTCTACATCGGCGGCCTGTCCGCGGTGCACCAGCTCACGCGCATCGGCCCGCAGGTCATGGTCGGCGGCGTCTGCGGCGTGCGCGACGACGTCATCCCGTTCGGACTGGTCAACGGCCAGTATGCGGCGCTGGAAGGCCTCAACCTGATCGGCATGAAGCGGCGCAAGTTCACCAAGCAGCGGCTCGCGACCGTGCGCGCATTCTACCAGCGGCTCTTCCACGGCCGGGGGATGTTCGCCGAACGGCTCGAAGCGGTGCAGCCGCTTGCGGGCGAGGATCCCGCGATCGCAGAAATCCTCGACTTCATCGGCAAGGGCAAGCATCGCCCGCTCTGTCTTCCCGCCATCGAGAAGTGATCGTGGGATGGCCGCGGGCATGACATCGGCGGCACCAGAGATTTCATCACCGGTCGGCGTCGTCGCCGGCGGCGGCGCCATGCCGTTCGCGGTCGCCGACTCGCTCGCCGCGCGCGGCATCACCCCGGTGCTGTTTCCGCTGCGCGGTGCCTGCGATCCGGCGCGGGTGGAGAAATTCCGCCACCGCTGGATCTCGGTTGGCCAGCTCGGCCGCGCGATGAGGCTGTTCCGCGAGGAGGGCTGCCGCGATTTGATCTTCATCGGCACGTTGGTGCGGCCGTCGCTGTCGGAGATTCGGTTTGACTTCAAGACGCTGCGCCTGCTCGGCAACGTCATCCGGGCCTTTCGCGGCGGCGACGATCATCTTCTCTCGGGGGTCGGGCGCATCCTCGAGCAGGACGGCTTTCGCATGGTCGGCATCAAGGACGTCGCACCCGATCTCCTGATGCCCGAAGGCTGCATCACCCGCGCCTGGCCGAATGAAAACGGCAAGACCGACATCGAGCGCGGACGCGCGGTGCTGCAAGCGCTCGGCCCCTTCGACATCGGCCAGGCCGCGGTCGTGATCGACGGCCATGTGGTCGCGGTCGAGGACATCGAGGGCACCGACGCGCTGCTGGCGCGCGTCGCGCGCTTGCGGGAGGAGGGCCGCATCCGCGCCGCCACGGGCCGCGGAGTGCTGGTGAAGGCGCCGAAGAGCGGCCAGGATCTGCGCTTCGACCTGCCGACGATCGGCCCGCGCACCATCGAGGGCGTCGCCAACGCCGGCCTTGCCGGCATCGCCATCATCGCCGGCAACACCATCGCAGCCGAACCGCAGGCGATGATCGCGTTCGCCGACGCCAAATATCTCTTCATCATCGGCCTGCCGGCGTGATGCAGTCGCGCGACCCCGAGCGGAAGATCTTCCTGATCGCGACGGAGGAGTCCGGCGACCGGCTCGGCTCGGCGCTGATGAAGGTGCTGCGTCAGAGGCTCGGCGATGGCGTGCAGTTCGAAGGCGTGGGCGGCCGCACCATGGCGCGGGAAGGGCTCAATTCGCTGTTTCCGATCGAGGAGCTTTCGATCGTCGGCTTCGCCGCGGTCGTGCAGCAATTGCCGAAGATCCTGTGGCTGATCGGCCGGACCGCCGACGCCGTGACGCAGGCCGCGCCCGACGCGCTCGTCATCATCGACAGTCCCGATTTCACCCATCGCGTCGCGCGCCGCGTGCGTGCGCGCAATCCGGCGATCCCGATCGTCGATTACGTGTCACCCTCGGTCTGGGCCTGGCGGCCGGGCCGCGCCCGCGCCATGCTCGGCTATGTCGATCATGTGCTCGGCCTGCTGCCGTTCGAGCCCGAAGAATACCGCAACCTGCAGGGGCCACCCTGCAGCTATGTCGGCCACCCCCTGATCGAGCAATTGTCGTCATTGCGTCCGAATGCCGAGGAACAGGCTCGCCGCGATGCCGAGCCGCCTGTGTTGCTGGTGCTGCCCGGCAGCCGGCGCAGCGAGATACGGCACCATCTCGACGTGTTCGGCGCGACGCTCGGACGGCTTCAGGCGGAGGGGCGCGCATTCGCGCCGATGCTGCCGACCATGCCGCATCTCGAAGCCACCGTGCGTGAAGGCATCGCGAGCTGGCCGGTCAAGCCGCAGATCGTGATCGGCGAGAACGAGAAGCGCGCCGCTTTCCGGATCGCGCACGCCGCGCTGGCGAAATCCGGCACGGTAACGCTCGAACTGGCATTATCCGGCATTCCGATGGTGACGGCCTATCGTGTCGGCAGCGTCGAGGCCTTCATCCTGCGCCGCGCGATCCGTGTGTCCTCGGTGATCCTTGCCAATCTCGTGATCGGCAGGGAAGTCATTCCCGAGTTCCTCCAGGAGGATTGCACGCCGGAGAAGCTCGCGCGCGCGCTCACCGAGGTGCTGACGGACACGCCGGCGCGCCGGCAACAGGTCGAAGCCTTCGCGCAGCTCGATACGATCATGTCCACCGGCAGCAAATCGCCGAGCGTGCTCGCCGCCGACATCGTGCTCGCGACGATGCGAAAGGGACGGCCGGCGAAGTAGTGCAGGTCGGAGGCTGCTGACATGACGGTGTCAGCGGCAGGCGAGGATCATCCCGACCGCGAAAGACGAGTTGCGAGGGATTGACCGATGCCGCGATACCGGCTGCATTGCGTGGGGGCGTCCGGCAATTCGTTCAAGGTCGCCCAGTTTCTCGACTGTGCGGCGATCGATTGGGAGCCCATCGGCGTCGACTTCGCCGGCGGCCAGACCCGTGATCCGATCTGGCGCGCGACGACGAACGAGATGGGCGAGATCCCGGTGCTCGAAGTCGACGGCCGACGCCTGAGCCAGTCAGGCGCGATCCTGGGATGGCTCGCCGAGACCCATGGCCTGTTCGCTCCGTCGAACGCGGAGGAACGCTTCGAGGCCATGCGCTGGCTGCTGTTCGACAATCATCGGTTCACCGGAGGCTTTGCCGCGCACCGGATCCTATACTCCATGACGGCGGAGCCGCCGCATGCGGAGGTGCTGGCCTATGTGCGGAGGCGGGCACAGGGCGCTCTCTCGATCGTCGAGCGGCATCTCGCCGATCGTCGTTTCGTGCTGGGTGACCGGCCGACGATCGTCGATTTCTCGCTCGCGGGATATCTGTATTACCCGGCAGATGAAACAGGCTTCGATCTTCGCACGGCGTTTCCGGCGATCGATGCCTGGCGCTGGCGGATCGCGGCGCTGCCGCGCTGGAGGCCGCCCTACGAGGCAATGCCCGTGGGAAACTCGCTGGCGCTGTTCCGACATGCCGCTCATGAGGTGCCGGAGTAGACGAGGGGCATTGGGCTCGCGTGGTTGCGTGCGCCAAACAAAAACGGCGCCATCGTGGGATGGCGCCGTTTCGAAAGCCGTGAGGCCGAGCTTACTTGCGCTTGTCGATCGCCACGTAATCGCGCTTGGTCACGCCGGTGTAGAGCTGGCGCGGACGGCCGATCTTCTGCTGCGGATCCTCGATCATCTCGCTCCACTGGCTGATCCAGCCGACGGTGCGGGCGACCGCGAACAGCACGGTGAACATCGAGACCGGGAAGCCCATCGCCTTCAGCGTGATGCCCGAATAGAAGTCGACGTTCGGGTAGAGCTTGCGGTCGATGAAGTACTGGTCGCTCAGCGCGATCTTCTCGAGCTCGAGCGCCACCTTCAGCATCGGATCGTCGCCATGGCCGGTCTCCTTGAGCACGGCGTGACACATCTTCTGCATGATCTTGGCGCGCGGATCATAGTTCTTGTAGACGCGGTGACCGAAGCCCATCAGGCGGA
>NZ_JASGFS010000097.1:0-16059 GCF_047605465.1 Bradyrhizobium sp.
TCAGGATGCGGCCGGGCTGGCCGCCGCCGGAATCGTTGCCGGCGCGCGGCACGGCATCACCGAACGGAATGCCTTCGCCGAACTGGCTGTATTCCTTGAGCGGACCGTGGGCGAGGCGCTGCTGGTCGCGCAGCTTGACGCGCGAGAGGTTGAGCACGCCGTCCTGCATCGCCGCGGTGACGCGCTGGCCCTTGCCGGAATGGGTGCGGTGATAGAGCGCGGTGACGATGCCGAGCGCCAGATGCAGGCCGGTGCCGGAATCGCCGATCTGCGCGCCGGTGACGAGCGGCACACCGTCGCGGAAGCCGGTGGTGGAGGCGGCGCCGCCGGTGCACTGGGCGACGTTCTCATAGACCTTGCAGTCCTCGTAGGGCCCGGGTCCGAAGCCCTTGATCGAGGCGACGATCATCTTCGGGTTGATCTGCTGGATCTTCTCCCAGGGAAAGCCCATGCGGTCGAGCACGCCGGGGCCGAAATTCTCGACCAGCACGTCGCACTTCTTGATCAGCTCGGTGAGGACTTCCTTGCCCTTGGGGTTCTTGGTGTCGAGCGTGATCGAGCGCTTGTTGTGGTTGAGCATGGTGAAATACAGGCTGTCCACGTTCGGGATGTCCTGCAGCTGACCGCGGGTGATGTCGCCCACGCCCGGACGTTCCACCTTGATCACGTCGGCGCCGAACCAGGCCAGCAGCTGCGTGCAGGTCGGTCCGGACTGGACGTGGGTGAAGTCGAGAATGCGGACGCCCGTGAGCGCTTTGGTCATTGTGTTGCTCCTGTTACCACTCTGTTTCCGTCACGCCCGCGAAGGCAGGCATTCAGTCATCGCTGTCGTTCGGGCCTCAGTGCTCGCCGGATGGTCCGGCGATGACCGTTCCCCGCCTGCGCGGAGAATGCCCCGGCTGTTGCCTATTTCTTCTTCTGCAGAACGCTCTGCGGATTGAGGTTGCCGATGCGGCCGCTTTCCGAGCCGGCGGCCGGATCGATCACCGCGTTGATGAGCGTCGGCTTGCCCGAGGCCATCGCCTCGCTGACGGCGCGCTTGAGCTCGTCCGGCGACGTCGCATTCACGCCGATGCCGCCGAAGGCTTCCATCATCTTGTCGTAGCGGGCGCCCTTGACGAACACGGTGGTCGCCGGATCGGCGTTGGCGTTGTTGACGTCGGTGCCGCGATAGATGCCGTCATTGTTGAAGATGACGATGCAGATCGGCAGGTTGTAGCGGCAGATGGTCTCGACCTCCATGCCGGAGAAGCCGAAGGCGCTGTCGCCTTCCACCGCCAGCACGGGGTTGCCGGTCTCGAGCGCGGCGGCGATCGCCTGGCCCATGCCGATGCCCATCACGCCCCAGGTGCCGACGTCGAGACGCTTGCGCGGCCGGTACATGTCGATGACGCCGCGGGCGAGGTCGAGCGTGTTGGCGCCTTCGTTCACGAGGATCGCCTCGGGATGATCCTTGATGACGTTCTTGAGCACGCCGAGCGCGCCGTGATAGTCCATCGGCGACTTGTTGTTCATCAGCTTCGGCGCCATCTTGGCGACGTTCTCTTCGCGCTTGGAGGCGATGGCCCTGGTCCATTCGGCCGGCGGCGCGGTCCATGACGACCCCATCGCCTGGTTGAACGCCGAGACCACCGAGCCGATGTCGCCGACGACGGGCGCGACGATCTCGACGTTGGAGTCCATCTCCTTCGGCTCGATGTCGACCTGGATGAACTGCTTCGGCGCTTCGCCCCAGCTTTTGCCCTTGCCGTGCGAGAGCAGCCAGTTCAGCCGCGCGCCGATCAGCATCACGACGTCGGATTCCTTCAGCACCGTCGAGCGGGCGGCGCCGGCGCATTGCGGATGCGTATCGGCGAGGAGGCCCTTGGCCATGCTCATCGGGAGGAACGGCACGCCGCTCTTCTCGACGAAGGTCTTGATCTCCTCGTCGGCCTGCGCGTAGGCCGCGCCCTTGCCGAGAATGATGAGCGGGCGCTTTGCACCCTTGAGCACGTCGAGCGCGCGCTTGACCGAGGCGGGCGAGGGGATCTGCGCGGGCGCGGCGTCGATCACCTGAACCAGCGACTTCCGGCCGGCCTCCGCATTCATCACCTGGCCGAACAGCTTGGCCGGCAGGTCGAGATAGACGCCGCCGGGGCGGCCAGAGACCGCGGCGCGGATGGCGCGGGCGAAGCCGATGCCGATGTCCTGGGCGTGCAGAACGCGATAGGCCGCCTTGCAGAGCGGCTTTGCGATCGCGAGCTGATCCATCTCCTCGTAGTCGCCCTGCTGGAGGTCGACGATCTCGCGCTCGGACGAGCCCGAGACCAGGATCATCGGGTAGCAGTTGGTGGTGGCGTGCGCGAGCGCGGTGAGACCGTTGAGGAAGCCGGGTGCGGAGACGGTGAGACAGACGCCGGGCTTCTTGGTGAGGTAGCCGGCGATGCCCGCGGCGTAACCGGCGTTCTGCTCGTGGCGGAACGAGATCACGCGAATGCCCGCGGCCTGCGCCATGCGGCCCAAATCCGTAATCGGGATGCCCGGCACGTTGTAGATCGTCTTGATGCCGTTCAGCTTGAGCGCGTCGATGACCAGGTGGAAGCCATCCGTCAGTTCCTGCTCGGTGCCCGGTGCTTCGGACTTGGTCGCGGTATTCAGCATGGGCCTTGTCTCCCTGGTCTCAAGGTATCGTTTCGGGTCGTCGGGGCGAATGCCTCGCCCTTCTGGTGAGTTTTGCTAGGTAAAGAGTTCCTGGCCGTGCGCTTCGACGTAGGCGGCGAGGCCAAGGGTGTGGTCGCGGGCGCGCTTCTCGGCGAGTTCGGTGTCGCGCGCTTCCAGCGCTTCGATGATGCCGAGATGCTCGGGCAGGGAGGTCGCGGTGCGGTCCTTGCGTCCGATCGTCAGTTGCCGGTAGCCGCGCACATGAAGCAGGAGATCGTTGGTGAGATCGACCAGCACCGGGGATTCCGACAGCGAGATCAGCGCCTGGTGGAAGGCGATGTTGGCGCGCGAATACTCCTCGACGTGATCCTCGGGCAGGCGGTCCTTGCCGAAATCCTTGAAGAAGTCGCGCAGCGCCGAAATGTCCTTCTTGCGCGCAGTGGTCGTGATCAGGCGCGCGGCCATGCTCTCCAGCGCGGCCCAGGCGCGGATCATGTCGACGATCTCGGTCTTGGTCCTGCGCACCACCATGATGCCGCGGCGCGGCACGGTCTTCACGAAGCCATCCTGCTCGAGCATCGCGATCGCTTCGCGGATCGGCGTCCGGCTGACACCCAGGCGTTCGGACAGCGCGCGCTCGTCCAGCATCACCGGCTCGGGCGTCGAATAGATGTCCATCTTCAGGATGGCTTCCTTCAAGGCGTCGTAGGCCTTGTTCTTGAAGCTGCTCTCCGGGGCAATACGAACGATTGCGATGTCTGCCTCGGTCATATTGGGCAACGCCTTGGTTGGTTTCCGCAGTGACACGACGAATCTCCTCCAGTGGGAGTCGTCTTTTACAGGAATATTAACGGGAAGGTTTTTGGCATACCACATGCCAGAATGTCAAGCTGGCTATTTTTTGCAGGCTTCTAAGTGATGCCCCAGCTTGACAAGTTGGCTTCTGGCATACCAAATGCCATCGCTAGCTATTTTGGTCCAGGCCGGCGGAGTATTCGGCCGATGCGCCACTCTGCTTCCCGGCATGGGCCGAAGCGCTGCGAATGGCAAGCATCACGGGCGGCCGCACGGCACGCGCTTCGAGAAAGCGAGAACTGAGCTCAAGGGAGAAGCCACATGTCCAATTCCAAAGATGCCGTCCGCAAGGTGCTCGACCAGGTCAAGTCCGACAATCGCACCAGCCTGACCGCGCCGGAGGGCAAGCTGGTCTGCGACGCCTACGGCATTCCGGTACCGAAGGAGGGCGTGGCGAAGTCGGCTGGCGAAGCCGGCAAGATGGCATCGGCCATGGGCTTCCCGGTGGTGATGAAGATCGTCTCCCCGGACATTCTCCACAAGACCGAGGCCGGTGGCGTGATCGTCGGCCTCAAGACGGCCGAGGACGCCGAGAAAGCCTACGAGACCATTCTCGGCAACGCCAGGAAGTACAAGGCCGATGCCAAGGTCGAGGGGGTCCAGGTGCAGCAGATGCTGGCCGGCGGCACCGAGGTCATCGTCGGCTCGATCACCGACGGCTCCTTCGGCAAGCTCGTCGCCTTCGGCCTCGGCGGTGTGCTGGTCGAGGTGTTGAAGGACATCACCTTCCGCTTGGCGCCCGCGACCAGGGAGGATGCCTTGTCGATGCTCGACGGCATCCAGGCGCATGAGATCCTGAAAGGGGTTCGCGGTGGTGAACCGGTGAACCGCGCGGCGCTTGCCGATGTGATCGTCAAGGTCTCGCAGCTCGTCACCGACTTCCCCGAGATCGTCGAGCTCGACCTCAACCCGGTGTTCGCGACAGCGAAGGATGCCACGGCTGCGGACGTGCGCATCGTCGTCGACTTCGCCTACAAGCCGAAGCCCAAGCCGCGCCCGACCGAGGAAATCGTTGCGGCGATGAACCGCATCATGCAGCCGAAGGCGGTTGCCGTGGTCGGCGCCTCCGCCGAAGACGGCAAGATCGGCAACTCCGTGATGAAGAACCTCATCAACGGCGGCTACAAGGGCGACATCTATCCGATCCATCCGAAGGCCGCCGAAATCCTCGGCTACAAGGCCTACAAGAGCGTCAAGGACGTGCCCGGCGTGATCGACGTCGCGGTGTTCGCGATCCCGGCGAAGTTCGTGGCCGCAGCGCTCGCCGAGTGCGGCGAGAAGAAAATCCCTGGCGCCGTTCTGATCCCGTCCGGCTTCGCCGAAGCCGGCGCGCCGGAGCTGCAGGCCGAGATCGTGGAGGTCGGCAAGAAGTACGACATTCGCCTGATGGGGCCGAACATCTACGGGTTCTATTATACGCCGGCCAATCTCTGCGCGACCTTCTGCACGGCCTATGACGTGAAGGGACACGCGGCGCTGTCGTCGCAGTCGGGCGGCATCGGCATGGCCATCATCGGCTTCTCTCGTTCGGCCAAGATGGGCGTCTCGGCGATCGTTGGCCTCGGCAACAAGTCCGACATCGACGAAGACGATCTGCTCGCCTTCTTCGAGCAGGATCCGAACACGAACCTGATCGCGCAGCACTGCGAAGACCTCAAGGACGGGCGCGCCTTCGCGGAAGCCGCCAAGCGCGTCTCCAAGAAGAAGCCGGTCATCGTGCTGAAGGCCGGCCGCACCTCGGCCGGCGCCAAGGCGGCGTCCTCGCACACGGGCGCGCTCGCCGGCAACGACAAGATCTACGAGGACGTTCTGGCGCAGTCGGGCGTGATCCGTGCCCGTTCGTTGCGGCAGTTGCTCGAATTCGCCCGCGGCGTGCCGGTCCTGCCGACGCCGAAGGGCGAGAATATCCTGATCATCACCGGCGCCGGCGGCTCGGGCGTGCTCCTGTCGGACTCCTGCGTCGACAACGGCCTGTCGTTGATGTCGATGCCACCCGATCTCGATGCGGCGTTCCGCAAGTTCATCCCGCCATTCGGCGCGGCGGGAAATCCCGTCGACATCACCGGCGGCGAGCCGCCGATCACCTATATCAACACGGTGAAGCTCGGCCTCTCCGACGATCGCATCCATGCGCTGATCCTCGGCTACTGGCACACCATCGTCACTCCGCCGATGGTGTTCGCCCGCAACATGGTCGAGGTGAAGAAGGAGATGGAGGCCAAGGGCTTCGTGAAGCCGATCGTGGCGTCGCTCGCCGGCGACGTCGAGGTCGAGGAGGCCGCCGAATATCTCTACCAGAATGGTATCCCGGCTTATGCCTATTCGACCGAGCTTCCGGTCGAGGTGCTCGGCGCCAAGTACAAATGGGCGCGGGGGGCAGGGTTACTCTGAACCGAACTTCACCTCTCCCCCAAAGCGGGGAGAGGTCGATTTCGATCGCAGATCGGGTTTGATGGCCGATCGCGAGGCGTGCGGCTGCGGCGTGCATTGGCTGCCCGCGCGCGATCGATCGTCGAAACGCTTGCCGAGGACGATAAGGGCTATCATCTCGGGGATATCCGGAGATCGCCCGGACGGTGCGGAGCGTCGCGGCGGAACTGTTGGCGACGTCCAGCGCTTGCGATGCCGGACGCAAAGCTGGGCTGCCTTCCGTTGGCGGTCCGCCACGGCCGGCCGAAAGAAATCAGCTCTGGCGGCGGACGCCACCGCAACGGTATATCCATCCATCGCTGTCTGCGCGCTGCCCGGCATGGCCGTGTTCGAGCGCGTGTCGTTTTTCGAGGGAAGCCATGCCTTCTGAACTCCGTTCGCCCCGTCTCGCCGTCTTGATCGACGCCGACAATGCCTCCGCGAAGATCGCCGACGGATTGTTCGAGGAAATCGCCAAGATCGGTGAGGCCAGCGTCCGCCGCATCTACGGCGACTTCTCCAGCGCGCGATCCAAGGGCTGGGCCGACATCCTGTCGAAGCATGCCATCATCCCGCAGCAGCAATTCGCCTACACGACGGGAAAGAACGCCTCGGACATCACGCTGGTCATCGACGCGATGGACCTGCTGCACAGCGGGCGGTTCGACGGCTTCTGCCTGGTGTCGTCCGACAGCGACTTTACCCGCCTCGCTGCCCGCATACGGGAGCAGGGCATCGACGTCTTCGGGTTCGGTGAACACAAGACGCCGGAAAGCTTCCGGCAGGCCTGCCGAAGATTCGTCTACACGGAGAACCTGCTCACTGGCTCGGTGAACGCGCAGGACGCCGCGTCGAAACCAACGGCGCTGCAGCCGCTCGACGCAGCAACCCCGATCATCAAGAGGGTCATCACCCAGATGGAGAGCGAAGACGGCTGGGTCACGCTCGGGGAGGTCGGGCGCCAGCTTGCCAACCTGGCGTCCGATTTCGATCCGCGGACCTTTGGCTTCCGCAAGCTGAGCGACCTCGTTCGGAAAACGAACGCTTTCGAGATCGACGAGTCGAACGGCCGGTCGATGCGGATTCGGGTCAAGGCAACCGCCGCACCGTCACCAAAACCGCGAAATTCGCGCAGACGCGCACCGCGAGGAGCGACCGGCGATACGCCCAAGGCGTGAGCGCGTGCTGGAACTGATGACGGGTCCGGTGATCGCCGCAGCGTGAAGTGTTCTGCAGTAACAGTGGCGTGACTTTCTCCGCGAGGGAACCGGAACTACGGCCGGGGCTCGCGGTTGACGGCGCACAACAACACTGGAGAGTGTGGACATGAAAACCCGTCTTGCGATTTCGTTGGCCGCTGCTTCGCTGCTCGCGTCCAGCGCCGCCTTTGCTCAGTCGACCACCGCTCAGGGCGCCGCGGACGGCGCGCGTGCGGGCGGTGACATCGGTGGGCCGATCGGCGCGATGGTCGGTGGCACCGTGGGTGCGGCCGTGGGCGCCGGTCTCGAAATTCCGAATGCTGTGCTCGGCGGGATTCCGCGCGATGATTCCGTCGTGGTCCGCGAGCGTGTCGTGGTCGGCGAGCCTCTGCCCCCGACCGTGGTGCTGCGCCCGGTTCCGAACTACACCGAGTATCGCTATGCCGTGGTCAACGATCGCCGCGTGATCGTCGAGCCGCGCACGCGCCGTGTCGTCAAGATCATCGATTGATCGATTGGCGTTCAGGAGTTGAAGGGACGGCCCTGCGGAGCGTCACTCCGCGGGGCCTTCGCTTGCCATGACGGGCTTGGAGCGGAAGCGCGTGATGGCCCAATCGCCAACCGCGGCGAGCGCGAGGCCGGCGCAAGCCGTAGCCGCATCCACCAGAAAGTCTTCCAGCCGCGCATGCCGTCCCGGCGCCCAGAACTGCATCAGCTCGAGCAGGCCGATCAGCACGACAGAGAGGGCCGCGACCAGCCAGCGACGATTTCGGTAGGCCAGGCCGAAGGCTATTCCGACCAGGACGAAGGCGAGTGCGTGTTCGCCATCCTGGCTGAGGTCGGAATGCGGCCGCAGGTTCGCCGGCCCGAGGGTTGCGAATGTGACGGCGGCGGCAAGAAGCCAGGCGGAACAACGGAGAAGAAAGTTCATCCGGTCGCCTTAGCATGGATTTACGACAGGCCGCGACCGTGCCGGGATCAGATGGCCGTGTAGTTAATGACGAAAAATTAAAGGGGCTCGCGCACGCCCAGGCCGTGCATGAACCGCTCCCTGATCTGCACGGGGTCGCGGCGGGTGGTCCCGACCCCCGGCTTGTCGTCGATCCGGACGGCGATCAGGCTGGGCTCGGAAGCAGTGAGCGCTCCTTCCACCAGACGCTCGAAGTCTTCTTCATCGGCAGCCCAGGCGCTGGCCGCAAGGCCGGAACCGGTCGCGATGGCGACGATATCGGCCACGCTTGCCGCGGGCGTCGGCTGCGCACCCGTGATCTGGTAGATGCCGTTGTCCATCACGATCATGGTGAGGTTTTTCGGCTTGAGGGTCGCGATGGTCGAGAGCGCACCGAGCTGCATCAGCAGCGAACCGTCGCCTTCGAGTGCGATGACGCGGCGGTCCGGTTGCGCCAGCGCGACGCCGAGCGCGATCGGGAAGGCGAGGCCCATGCTGCCGAGCATATAGAAGTTCTGCGGGCGATGGCCGGCGGCCCACAGGTCGAAATTGGTGTTGCCGATGCCGCCGATGACGGCTTCCTCGTTCCCGAGCTTCGCGATCAGGCGCGAGGTGAGGTCGAAGCGGTTCATCACCTTGGTGTTGCGCGCGTCCAGATCCTTGTTCATGTGCGACGGCCTCACTTGTCGAAAACCTTGCCGCCCGTCAGCAGCGGATTGAGGATCAGCGCGACCGGCGCCTGGGTGGTGACGGCCTGCTTGATCGAACGGTCGGCGATGAATTCGAGCTCGTCGAGCCTGGTGATGGTGTGATGCTCCAGCGCCAGTGAATCGAGCACCGGCCGCATGGTGCGGCAGACCAGCGACTGCCCGTAGTTGAACTCTCCGAGCGTGCCGCGCTCGGAAACGAACATGATCAGCGGAATCTGGTAGGGCACCGCGAGCGAGGCCAGCACATTGGCGAGCGTGGCAAAGCCCGAGGTCTGCATCAGGACCGCACCGCGTCGTCCGCCCATCCAGGCGCCCGAAACGATGCCGACGGCCTCCTCCTCGCGGGCGGTGGCGAAGGTCGTGAAGAAAGGGTCGGCGTGCAGGTTCTTGATCAGCGGCGTCAGCACGCGGTCGGGCACGTAAGGGACGAGGCTGATCTCGTTTCGCTTCAGGGTCTGCAGGACGATGTCGTGCCAGCTCCTGTGATCGGAGGCCTGTGCCACCTGGGCCGAGCTATGCTGTTCCGCAACCGCCATTGCGTTCTCCCTTCGGCCGCGCTGCATGCTTCTTGGTCATTCGGCGTCGCGGCGACCCGCCGAACTTGACGCGGCGAGCGGGATTGTCAACATGTCCCGGCCGGCACCGTGATCTGCACCAGATGGACTGACGTGGCCGGCGCCGCCATGTCATAAGCAACGACAACGAAAAAGCGGGAGGAGAGCATGGAGAAGGCGCGTACCGCGCTGACTTTTCCGATCTTCCCGGTCGAGCCGGAAGGGTCCTGATGTCCGTCAACAGCAAACGCGTCTTCTACGTCAAATACCTGGCCAATCCGATTTACATCGACATCCTGAAGACGAGGCCCGACGTCCGGCTCGACCGGATCGAGAACGAGAGCCCCGAAGATTTCTATGCGCCGATCCTGAGCGCGGCGCACGTCTACCAGATCGGCGCGGCCCGCGATGAACTCGCGCCGCACTTCCACGTCGATGCCGCCTTCCTCAAGCGCACGCCGAACCTGCTGCTGGTCTCCAGCAATGGCGCGGGCTTCGATCCCGTCGACGTTGAGGCTTGCACAGATGCCGGCGTGCTGGTCGTCAACCAGTCCGGAGGCAACGCCCATTCGGTGGCCGAACATGCGCTGGCGATGATGCTGACGCTGTCCAAGCGCATCATCCAGTCCGACCGCCGCCTGCGCCGCGAGCGCGACGTCAACCGGAACGAGCTCGTCGGCAACGAGGTCGAGCACAAGACCGTCGGCATCATCGGTCTCGGCAATGTCGGACGCCGTATCGCGGCGCTGTGCAAGGGCCTGCTCGGCATGAAAGTGCTCGCCTACGATCCTTACCTCACGGCAGAGGTGATGGCGGAGCGGGGCGGTGAGAAGGTCGAGCTGGACGAACTCCTGCGCCGCGCGGACTTCGTCTCGATCTCCTGTCCGCTGAACAAGGGCAGCCGCAACATGATCAGCGTGCGCGAGTTCGCGCTGATGCAGCCGCACGCCTATTTCATCACCACGGCGCGCGGCTTCATCCACGACGAGGATGCGCTGCTCGGCGCGTTGCGCGACAAGCGCATCGCGGGGGCGGGCCTCGACGTCTGGTCCAAGGAGCCGCCGCCGCCGGAGCATCCGCTGCTCCAGTTCGACAACGTGCTGGCGAGCCCCCACACCGCGGGCGTGACGGTGGAGGCGCGCGAGAACATGGGCCGGATCGCCGCCGAGCAGGTGCTGGAAACGCTCGACGGCAAGCGGCCGCCGCGTATCATCAATCCCGAGGTCTGGCCGCGTTATGCCGAGCGCTTCAAGGAGGCGTTCGGAGTGATGCCGCGGTAGCGAGCGCTACCCCAGATTTGCCCCGAGCTGCTGGAAGACGGCCTCACAGGTCATGAGGTCGAGGTGACCGCCGCCGGCGTTCTTGAAGAAGGTGATGTCGGACGATGAAGTCCGCCCTTCGACGGGGCCACCGACGAGATCGTAGAGATCGCCGAGGACGTCGGTCTCGCTGATCGCGCCGCTTGCGATCGGTTGCAGGATGTCGCCGACGCCATGGAAGGCGGATTCCCGGCGATCCACGAAGACGCGCGACATCCTGGCCGCGTCGTCATCGGCCTCGCGCGTCTGCGGCGTGTAGCCGCCGACCAGGTCGAGATGCGTGCCCGGCCGCAGATTGCGGCCCTTGATCAGCGGTTGATGCGACCGGGTACACGCCGTGATGACGTCCGCCTCGCGCGTCGCGGCGTCGAGGTCCGTGATGGTCTCTGCCTTGATGCCGTCGGCGGCCAGTCGCTTGACGAGATCAGCCGCGCGGTCGGGGCTCCGATTCCAGATCAGGACGCGTTGCAGCGACGCTCGCACGGTGCGATGCCCCCGGATGAGCCATTCCGACATCTCGCCCGCACCGACGCAAAGGAGGGTCTCCGGATTGGGACCTGCGAGAAGCTTCGTGCCCAGCGCGGAGTCGGCGGCGGTGCGCCAATGGGTGATCTCGGTGCCGTCCATCGCAGCCAGCGGCCGCCCGTTCGTGCCGTCGAACAGCACGCACACGGCCTGCACGGCCGGCATCTTGCCCTCCGCGAGGTTGGCGGGAAAGCTGGTGAACATCTTGCTCGCCATGTACCGGCCGTGATCCACGGCGCTGCGAATGACGTACTGCGCCTTCTCGCCGCCGAGGAAGGCGTCCAGCACCTCCATTTTCGGCCGGCGGTGCGCGGCCTCCAGGGCAGCAATGAGGATCGGGAAGGTCAGAACCTTCGTGACTTCGGTATCGGAGACAAAGTGCAAGGCGAAACCCTTATCGGTGAGGACCGGCGCACCGGCTTAGACCCCGGCGGCAGGTTCCGCAATGAGTTGTCCACCGCCTCCGCGCGATCTTGATCCGCATCAAAATCTCCTGTCCCTGGCCGGCCTAAATGGGACTAGAGTGCCGCCGGGGCAGCAGGAGGTCCCATGTCAGTTTATGTCGTCAGGTTCATGAAGGACGTGCTCGGCCAGTATGGCCGGCAGAGCGAGGTCTGCCAGAGCGCGATCGAGATCGACGCGGCCGACGAGAACGAAGCCGAGGAACGGGCGAAAGCGAAGTTCTGCAAGCAGCAGGCTCTGCACCATTGGTCGCTGCATGCCGACCGTATTCAGGTCAGGCCGGCTGATCTTCCGTCGTAGGGTCTATCGGCCGGGGGCCGTGACGGGTGGAGGCGCCGTTGTGCCTGCGCCGAGCGAGCGCTGTACCATCACCGTGTCGGACCAGCGGCCGTGACGATAGGCGACCCCGCACAGCAGGCCGATCCGGGAAAAGCCGAACTTTTCGTGGAGCGTCAGCGAAGCACCATTGTCGGCATCGATATAGCCGATCATCTGCCGAAAACCCGCCGCCGCGCAGGCGTCGATCAATTCCCCGAGCAACAGCCGTCCGACGCCCCGCCCGAGATGCTCGTGATGGACGTAGATCGAATGCTTGGCCGTATAGCGATAGGCCGGCCGCTTGCGGAACAGCACTGCGTAGGCATAGCCCACGACCTCGCCGCGATAGGTCGCCACCAGATGCGGCAGGCGGGTCTGCTTCAGGTTCTTGCGGCGGTCACGCAGGTCGTCCGGCTCGGGCGCACCGGTTCCCTCGACATCGCGCGGCACGCCGGTGCGGACGTGATGGCGGTAGATCGCCAGCATCGCCTCGATATCGCTCTCGCGTGACGGCCGGACCAGGACCGGCTCGTCGTCTGCGCGCATCACGGCTGTTTCGCTCATCGGCACCTACTCGGCAACGACGTAAGTATACAGCCCGATCCGTCCGCTGGCATCGATCTCCTTGTAGACACCCTGGATTTCGACGTCGAAGCCGGGGAACGTGTTGAAGCAGGTTTCGAACATCTTGAGGTAGTCGATCATCGGCTTCGCCCGTTCCGTCAGTCGCTCGCCGGGAACGATCGTGGCGATGCCCGGCGGATAGACGACGAAGGGCGTGGTCGCGACGCGGCCGCCGATCGCCTCGATCGGGAGATAATCGACATCGTTGCGGATCAGGCATCGTGCGGCGTCGCGCGGCGCCAGCGCGATTTCCGGCAGGTGCTCGGGGGTGAACTGGCGCGCCTGGAGCGCGCTGACATCGGCGGCGCGGAAGAAGCGGTGCATTTCGCCGCAGAGGTCGCGCAGCCGCACTCCGGCATAGCGCGCCTGCCGCCGCTGATAGAATTCCGGGATTGCATCGGCGAGCAGCGCGTTGTCGTCGTGCAGCTTCTTGAACGCGACGAGGCCGGAAATCAGTGTGCCCGCCTTGCTCGCCTCGACGCCGGGCGTGAGCAGGAAGAGCAGGGAGTTGAGGTCGTTCTTCTCGGGAACGATGCGGTTCTCGCGCAGATATTGCGCGACAACCGGCGCCGGGATGCCGTGCTCGGCATAGGCTCCCGTGGTCCGGTCGAAGCCGGGCGTGAGCAGCGTCAGCTTGTTCGGATCGGTCATGGCAAAACCTTCCGCGAGATTCGGAAAGCCGTGCCAGGTGCTGTCGGGCGAGAGTTGCCACAGGGCGGGGTTGGTGGCGAGTTCGTCCGTGGACAGGGTTTCCCAGGCCACGTTGTGGGCCGCGCCGGGGCGGCTGACGTCGGGAATGGCGACGCGATCGGGAACGAAGGGCTCGAAGAACCAGCGGCGATCCGGATTCTGCTCCTTCTCCTCGAACTCCCGGCGCATCGCGCGGATCTTCTTGCGAAGCTCGATGCCGAGACGGATCGTGTCGTCCCACAGGACCTCGCCGGAGCGGCCCTTCATCATCTGCGCGCCGACGTCGAGCGAGGCGAACAGGGGGTAGAACGGCGATGTCGAGGCGTGCTGCATGAAGCTTTCGTTGAAGCGACGGTGCTCGACGCGCCGCTTCTGGCCGCGGATGTGGCGATCCTTGATGTGGATCTGCGAGGCCTGCGAAAAGCTCGCGAGCTGCTTGTGGGTGGATTGCGTCGCGATGATGCCGGGCGCCTCGGGCGGGAGGTTCGCCAGTCCCATGGCGAAGCGACCGGCATAGAGCGGATGGAATTTCATGAAGCCGGCCCAGGCCTCGTCGAACAGGATGTAGTCGCAGAGATGGCCGATGCGCTTGAGGATCATCTCGGCGCTGTGGATCGTGCCGTCATAGGTGCACTGCTCGACCACGGCGACGCGGAATGGGCGCTCCTTGCGCCAGGCCTCGCGGTCTTCGACCAGGGGATGGTTGCGGATCGCCTCCCGCAGCGCCTTTTCGTCGAGCGCGTCCCAGCGCATCGGGCCGATCAGGCCCCAGGAATTGCGGATGGTCGGCACGTAGATCGGGATGCCGCCGTTGATCAGCAGCGCGCCGTGATGGGCGGCCTTGTGGTTGTTGCGGTCGAACAGCACGAGATCGCCGTCGGTGACGAGCGCGCCGAGCGCGACCTTGTTCGAGGTCGAGGTGCCGTTGAGGACGAAATAGGTCTTCTCCGCCCCGAATATCGCGGCGGCTTCCTTCTGCGCCCTCAGGGCCGGGCCTTCATGGGTGAGGAGGTCGCCGAGATCGAGCACGGAATTGTCGAGGTCGTCGCGGAACACGGCTTCACCGAGATGTTCGACGAAGACCCGGCCGATCGGGCTGCGGCTGTAAAACGACCCGCCATTGTGCCCTGGGCAGGTCCAGAGCTGGTTGCCTTCCTCGGCATAGTCGACGAGCGCACCGAAGAACGGCGTCTTCAGTGTCTCGGCGTATTGCTTGAGCCGGCTGATCAGGTTCTTGGCGATGAAGGGCGGGGTCTCCTCGGAGAGGAAGACGTAGCCGTCGATGAAGTCGAGCACTTCGACCGGCAGGTCCTCGAACCGCTTGCGCCGGATCAGGAGGATGATCGGGAAGTCGAGACCGCGGCGGCGCATCAGGTTGATCAGCGCCGACGTCTTGCCTTCCAGGCCCTTCTTGCCCCAGTCCACCACCATGCAGCCGATCGCGGCGTCGGTTTGCACCGCGATCTCGGCATCCTCCAGCTTGCGGGCCCGGACCACCTCGAAGCCGGAGCGCTGGATCTCCTCGATGATCTGGTTGAAGCGGACGCCTTCGAGGTCGTCGGCGTCGAACACGGGTGCGGCGAACAGGAAGTTGAAGCGCTTGAAATAGTCCATGTGTGGTCCCGAATATGCCCTGCAACACGTCTCGGCACATTTGATGACAGTTCGATGACAGAACCGGCCCGGCGGTCGGCTCTGCGAAATCGGCAGAGGCGAGGCGGGCTAGCGCTTCATCTCGCCGAATACCACGGTCGGCACCGCGCGGTTGACGACCTCGCGGAGCGCAAAGCTCGATTGCACCCGGGCAACGCGCGGCAGGCGCGACAGTTCGGTCCGGTGGATGCGTTCGAAATCCTGGATGTCCCGGGCGAGCACGATCAGGATGTAGTCGTCGGTCCCCGACATCAGGAAACAGCGCACGACCGAGGGGCATTTCACCACCTCCGCCTCGAAGGCCTTCAGCGCCTCGTCGCTCTGGCTCTCCAGAGCGATACGAACCAGCACCGTCGTGGTGAGGCCGAACCGGGCGAGATCGAGTGCGGCCTGATAGGCCTGGATGTAGCCGTCGTCTTCCAGTGTCTTCTGCCGCCGCGCCAGTGCCGTGCTGGACAGACCGATCTTGGCGGCGAGCTCGGTATGGCTCGCGCGCGCATTGGTGGTGAGTTCCGCGAGGATGGCGAGATCTTTCCGGTCCAGGGCCAAGGTTTCGTTTCCAGCGTGACAGGACGGATCCGCGCCGGAAACCGGCGTCAATCGTCCGAAACTACAGGATATTCGCACGAAACCAAACCGGGCCAATGGCTACGATGGTCGGCGACTCGAGACTTTGGCGAAGGAGCTGGGAGATGCGCGTTGGTGTTCCCCGGGAGATCAAGGTGCAGGAATATCGCGTCGGGCTGACGCCCGGCGCGGTTCGCGAATATGTCGCGGCCGGTCATGAGGTGACGGTCGAGACCGGCGCCGGCAGCGGCATCGGCGCCTCCGACGAGCTCTATCGCCGGGCGGGGGCCGCGATCGCGGACAATGCCCGCGCCATCTTCGCCAGGTCCGACATGATCGTGAAGGTGAAGGAGCCTCAGAAGGACGAATGGGGCCAGCTCCACGACAACCAGATCCTGTTCACCTATCTCCACCTCGCGCCCGATCCGGAGCAGGCCAGGGGCCTGCTCGCCTCCGGCTGCACTGCGATCGCCTATGAGACGGTCACCGACGCGAACGGACACCTCCCTCTGCTTGCGCCGATGAGCGAAGTCGCCGGCCGCCTGGCCATCGAGGCGGCCGGCGCCGCTCTCAGGCGTTCGGCCG
>NZ_JASGFS010000098.1:0-15984 GCF_047605465.1 Bradyrhizobium sp.
CGTTCGGCTTCAAGCTCGATCCGTTCTGGGGCAAGATGTCGTTCTGGTTCTGGGTCACCGGCTTCTACCTCGCCTTCATGCCGCTCTACGTGCTCGGCCTGATGGGCGTGACCCGCCGCCTGCGCGTATTCGACGATCCATCCCTGCAGATCTGGTTCGTCATCGCGGCGATCGGCGCGGTCCTGGTCTTCCTCGGCATCCTCTCCATGCTGATGCAGTTCGCGGTCTCGTTCCTGAAGCGCGAGCAGCTCAAGGACGTCACCGGCGATCCCTGGGACGCCCGCACGCTGGAATGGGCGACCTCTTCGCCCCCGCCGGACTACAACTTCGCCTTCACGCCCGTCGTCCATGACAACGACGCGTGGTGGGACATGAAGAAGCGCGGCTACCAGCGTCCGCTCACCGGGTTCAAGCCGATCCACATGCCGAGCAGCACCGGCACCGGCATCATCCTCGCCGGCCTCGCCACCGCGATGGGCTTCGGTCTGATCTGGTACATCTGGTGGCTGGCCGCCGTGAGCTTCATCGCGATGCTCGTCGTCGGGATCGGCCATACCTTCAACTATCACCGCGACTTCGACATTCCGGCCGACGACGTCATCCGGACCGAGGACGCGCGCACCAAACTGCTCGCCGGAGCCAAGTAAATGACTGTCGCTGTCAATCCCGCACAATCCGGCGAGCCGGTCTTCTATCTCGCCGACGAGCACCCGCATCCGGAAGGCTACAGCACCTCGCTCGGCTTCTGGATCTACCTGATGAGCGACTGCCTCATCTTCGCGATGCTGTTCGCCGCCTTCGGCGTGCTCGGCGGCAATTACGCCGCCGGTCCCGCGCCGAAGGACCTGTTCGACCTCGACCTGGTCGCGGTGAACACCTCGATGCTTCTGCTGTCGTCGATCACCTACGGCTTCGCCATGCTGACGATGCAGCAGAACAAGATCGGCCAGACCCAGATGTGGCTGGCGATCACCGGCCTGTTCGGCGCCGCCTTCATCGGCATCGAGCTGACCGAGTTCGCCCACATGATCCACGAGGGCGCGACGCCGCAGCGCAGCGCCTTCCTGTCCGCCTTCTTCACGCTGGTCGGCACCCACGGCCTGCACGTCACCTGCGGCCTGATCTGGCTGGTGACGCTGATGGTGCAGGTCTGGAGGTTCGGACTGATCGAGGCCAACCGCCGCCGCCTGATGTGCCTGTCGATGTTCTGGCACTTCCTCGACGTGGTCTGGATCGGCGTCTTCACCTTCGTCTATCTCCTGGGAGTTCTGCGATGAGCACCGATACCCACGCCGCCCACGCGGACCACCATCACGACGACGGGCACGCCCACGGCACGTTCTCGACCTACATGCTCGGCTTCGTGCTGTCGGTCGTGCTCACCGCGATTCCGTTCTGGCTGGTGATGAGCGGCACGCTTCCGAGCAAGCAGATCACCGCGCTCGTCATCATGGCGTTCGCGGTCGTGCAGATCGTCGTGCACATGATCTACTTCCTGCACATGAACACCAAGTCCGAGAACGGCTGGAGCATGATGGCGCTGATCTTCACCATCGTCATGGTCGTGATCGCGCTGTCGGGCTCGCTGTGGGTCATGCATCATCTCAACACCAACATGATGCCGATCCACGAGATGAGCGGGATGAAGTGAGCGAGACCGGGACCGTGACGCAGCAGGCAGGCGGGACGCACGGCGCGGCCGTGCGGTCCCCGCCGGTGTGGCTCACGGTCCTCTCGCTCGCGGCCATCGCGCTTCTGATCGCGCTGGGCGTCTGGCAGATCGAGCGCCGCGCCTGGAAGCTGGCGCTGATCGACCGCGTCGAGCAGCGCATCCACGCCCCGGCGCAGCCCGTCCCCGCGCCCGCGGCGTGGCCCGCCGTCAGCGCCGCGAACGACGAATACAGGCACGTCAGCGTCGCCGGACGCTTCCAGCATGACCGCGAGACGCTGGTTCAGGCCGTCACCGAGGAAGGCCCCGGCTATTGGGTGCTGACGCCGCTCCGGCGCGACGACGGCAAGACGGTCCTGGTCAATCGCGGTTTCGTGCCGTCCGAGCGGCGCGACGCATCGACGCGCCAGGCCGGCAATCCGGACGGCGAGATCGAGATCACCGGCCTGATGCGCATGACGGAGCCGAAGGGCGCCTTCCTCAGGAACAACGTTCCCCAGCACAACCGCTGGTATTCGCGGGACGTCGCTGCGATCGCGGCAGCGCGCAACCTGCGCGACGTCGCACCCTTCTTCGTCGATGCCGACGCCGGATCACAATCCGGCGGCGGCCCCATCGGCGGATTGACCGTGGTGCGCTTTCCCAATAACCACCTGATCTACGCGCTGACGTGGTTTGCCCTGGCTTTCATGCTGGCCGGTAAACTTTTCGTCACATTCGGCGGCGGGCTGTTCCGCCGCAGGCGCATCATCCACGAACCGGCTGGCGGCCCGGATGCCGCCGTCCGCAGGACGGGATCAGATGCTGGAACGATCGTCGAGCCGACCTGACGATGTGAAGACGCTTCGCCAAGGCGAGCCAGCCGTCGCGCTGTCGCCGCCGGCGGATGTGCGCGGCGAACTGGCCGGTGCGGCGCCGACGGACGACGAGACCAACCGCAAGAACATGGCGCTGCTGATCCAGCTGCGCTGGACCGCGGTGATCGGCCAGATCGTCACCATCGGGGGCGTGCATTTCGGGCTAGGCATCCCCTTGCCGCTGACCCGCATGGGTGCGGTGATCGGCGCGCTCGTCCTGCTCAACGTCTCCAGCCTCGTCTGGGTGCGTCACCGCGCCGCGATCACCAACAACGAGCTCCTGGTCGCGCTGATGCTCGATGTCGCCGCGCTGACCGCGCAGCTCTATCTCAGCGGCGGCGCCACCAATCCCTTCACCTCGCTGTTCCTGCTCCAGGTGACGCTGGGCGCGGTGCTGCTCGACGCCCGCTCGACCTGGTCGCTGGTCGCGCTGACCTGCGCCAGCTTCATCTGGCTGACGATCGCCTATCGGCCGCTCGACCTGCCGCCGAACCCGCTGAGCGAGACCTATACGCTCAACGTGACCGGCATGCTGCTCGGCTTCATCCTCAACGCCGTGCTGCTGGTGGTGTTCGTGACCCGCATCAACAGGAACCTGCGCGAGCGCGACGCGCATCTTGCGGCGCTGCGCCAGCACGCGGCCGAACAGGATCACATCGTCCGCATGGGCCTGCTCGCCTCGGGCGCGGCGCACGAGCTCGGAACGCCGCTCGCCTCGCTCTCGGTGATCCTGAGCGACTGGCGCCGCATGCCGGATCTCGCCGCGGACCGCGAACTCGCCGAGGACCTCGCCGAGATGGAAACGTCGCTGCAGCGATGCAAGACCATCGTGACCGGCATCCTGGTCTCGGCGGGAGAAGCGCGCGGCGAAGGCTCGTCGCCGACGACGGTGACGGCGTTCCTGACCGCGCTGGTCGAGGAATGGCGCAACGCGCGCTCGGCGCGGACGCTCTATTTCGTCAACACCTTCGGCGAGGACATCGCCATCGTCTCCGACGTCGCGCTGAAGCAGGTGATCTTCAACGTGCTCGACAATGCCTATGAGGTGTCGCGCGACTGGGTCGAGCTTCTGGCCGAGCGCGAGGACGGCAATCTCGTCCTCTCGATCAGCGACCGCGGCCCCGGCTTCGCGCCGGAGATGCTGGCGCAGCTCGGAAAGCCCTATCAGTCGAGCAAGGGGCGCGCCGGAGGCGGACTCGGCCTGTTTCTGGTGATGAACGTCGTCCGCAAGCTCGGCGGCGGTGTCACCGCCGAGAACCACAGGAAGCGCGGCGCCACCGTCCGCATCACCCTGCCGCTCTCCACGCTCGCGATTGGAGGCGACTTTGACGCCTGACCGTTCGCTCATCGTCGTCGAGGACGACGCCGGCTTTGCCCGCACGCTGAAGCGCTCGTTCGAGCGCCGCGGCTACGAGGTCGTGCTCGCCGCCTCCATCGAGGAGGTGCGCAAGGTGCTGGAGGAGCGCTCGTTCGGCCATGCCGTGGTCGACCTCAAGCTCGGCGGCGCCTCGGGGCTGGCCTGCGTCGAACTGCTGCACACGCACGATCCGGAAATGCTGATCGTGGTGCTCACCGGTTTCGCCAGCATCTCGACCGCCGTCGAGGCGATCAAGCTCGGCGCCTGTCACTATCTCGCGAAACCGTCCAACACCGACGACATCGAGGCAGCCTTCCACAAGGCCGACGGCAACGCCGAAGTCGCGCTCGATGCGCGGCCGACCTCGATCAAGACGCTGGAATGGGAGCGCATCCACCAGACGCTGATCGAGACCGATTTCAACATCTCGGAGGCCGCGCGACGGCTGGGGATGCATCGGCGCACGCTGGCGAGAAAGCTCGAGAAACGCCCGGTGAAGTGAGGCCGGGCGAAAGCTTTTCCGGGAGCGGGCAGACCATCCGAGTTCGGCAAAGACGTTTGGCTAGGATTGCATCAGCGTCGTCTCGGACGAGCAGCCGGGACCTACCAAGCCTGGAGAAGCCACACTCCCATGTCGTCCCGGCCTGTTCGCGGCAGGCCGACCTAAAGTTCTTACAGCATGCTTACGATGCGCCCCAATAGTCCCGTGCGGTCTGCACCACCAGGGCGAGCTTGGCGCGCTGGTCGGCTTCCGTGATCAGATTGCCTTCGACGACGCTGGCGAAGCCGCATTGCGGGCTGAGCGCGAGCGACGACGGATCGATCAGCCTGGCGGCCTCGTCGAGGCGCCGCTTCAGGTCGTCCTTGTCCTCGAGCTGCGCATGCTTGGTCGTCACGAGCCCCAGCACCACCTGCTTGCCTTTCGGCATGAACCGCAGCGGCGCGAACGATCCGCTCCGTTCGTCGTCATATTCGAGCAGGAAGCGGTCGACATTGAGCAGCGCGAAGCAGGTGTCGGCGAGCCCCTCATACGTTCCCTGCGCCAGCCAGGTGCTGCGCGCATTACCCCGGCAAATGTGGATGCCGATCGTCGTCGCCGGAGATCGCTCCGAGATGCAGTCGTTGATGAGACGGATGTAGCGCTTCAGCCGCGCGTCGGGATCGTCGCCGTCGGCGACGACCTCGGCCCGCAGATTGGGATCGAGGAAGTAGCTGAGCAGGGGATCGTCGATCTGGATGTAGCGGCAGCCGGCAGCCTCCAGCGCGGCGATCTCGCGGCGGTAGACGGCCGCGACATCGGCGAAGAAGGCCTCGATGTCGGGATAGACCTCTTTCGAGACCGACTTGCGGCCGCCGTGGAAATGCAGTCGGGTCGGCGACGGCACCGCGATCTTGGCGACGGACTTCGCATGCGTCTGCACGAAGCGGAAATCGTCGAGCAGGATCGGACTCGCCGCATCCACCCGCCCGACGACCCGAACCGATTTCGGCACGTATCGCGGCGCTTCATTGGTGGCGAACGCCGCGCCGCCGCCCGCGACGATCTCCACGCCTGCGAGCCGGCGCACGAAATCGATCCACCAGTTTTCGCGCCGGAACTCCCCGTCGGTGACGACGGGAAGCCCGAGCTCTTCCTGGTAGGCGATAACGTCGGCGATCGCGCGATCCTCAGCCGCGTGCAGCGCGGCCGCATCGATCTCGCCGAGCTCGAAGCGGCGGCGCGCCGCGTGGAGAGAATCCGGGCGCAGCAGGCTGCCGACCGTGTCGGCCCGGATCGGCGTCGGCGAGGGAGCGTTGGTCATGGTGCCTCGGTCGTTGGACGTTGTCCGGCGCTCAATGCGCCGGATCCTTGACGTTCGGGAAGGTCTCGAACTCCATGTTGTAGAGTTCGCCGTCGTGGCGTTCGACCTTCCGCATGTAGATGTTCTGGACGATGTCGCGCGTCGCAGGATCGATCGAGATCGGCCCGCGCGGGCTGTTCCAGCTCTGGCCCTTCATCGCGGCGATGAGCGCATCACCGTTGGTGTCGCCCTTGGTGGCTTCGATCGCGCGATAGATCAGCTCGAGGGCATCCCATGCGCTGACCGCGACGATGTTCGGCCGCATGTCCGGGTTGGCCGCCTTGAACTTGGCGACGAAATCCTTGTTCTCGGGAGAGTCATGACTCGCCGAGTAGGGACCGCCGGTGATGGCACCGAGCGCCGCGTCGCCCATGTTGTTGAGGAGATCGTCGTCGGTCAGATCGGACATCGCGACGAGCTTCATTCCGGCCTTGTCGAGACCGCGTTCGACGAACTGCTTCATGAAGTTGCCGCCGGCGCCGGTCGGAACGAAGACGAAGAGCGCATCGGGCTTCGCATCGGCGGCGCGCTGCAGGAACGGGGCGAAGTCGGGATTGGCGAGAGGAACCTTCAGCTTCTCGATCACGCGGCCGCCGTGAGCCTCGACGGTCTTCGCGAACCATTCCTCGGCGTCCAGCCCCGGGCCGTATTCGGACACGATGCTGACGAAGGTCTTCGGACCGGATTTCGGCGCCCACTGGCCGATGACGCTGGCGATCTGCGGAATCGATTGCGAGGTCCGCACGATATAGGGCGACTTGTCGACGATCGACGACGTCGCGGCGACCATGATCACCTGCGGAACCTTGGCCTTGGCGGCGAACGCGGCGGCCGACAGCGCGGCAGGCGTGTTGCCGAAGCCGGTGAGGATCGAGACACGGTCCTGCGCGAGCAGTTCCTGAGCAAAGCGGTTGGCGTTTTCCGGCGCACCGCGATCATCCCGGAGGATGAACTCGATCTTGCGGCCGGCGACAGTGTCACCCTTTTCCTTCGTGTAGGTCTTGATGGCGGCCTCGATCTGCTTGCCGTTCGACTGGAACGGGCCGGTCATCGGGATGATGACGCCGATCTTGATCGGATCGGCGGCATGCGCCGCCGCGACCGCTCCCAGAGCCGCCACCGCGGCAATGCCCCAGGTCTTCAATTGCTTCCTCACTCGTTCCTCCCTTGCAGTGTTGTTCTTGGTCAACAGAACTCTCAGCGTCGATCCGCTGCGCTCAACGCGTTTCCTTCGCCGCCAGGCGATACATGATGCGACGCGCCATCAGGCCGGGCTTGTCCGGCGCGAAGCTCAGGTCGAATTGGGCCTCGCCGTCGGTGCGCACGACCTCGTTGATCCATTCGAGCGCTTCGACATCCTCGTGATAGGCCTGCGAATGCGCCTCGAACATGAACCTGTTGATCTCGGCATCGCCGGGACGATAGTCGCGCGAGTTGAACCACCAGTAATGAATGGAATTGTTGGTCTCCGGCGTGAAGACATGAGTGATGTTGTAACGATAGAGCGATGGCTGCCCCGGATCGGGCGCACCATCGCGCACGCTGGCGAAGGCGGTATGCAGCGCCGGCGAGACAAAGCGCGCCTCGGAGGCACGGTCAACCCGCTTGTGCATGATGTTCGCCGGCTTGCCGTAGACGCCGGGCGGCGGCGCATCCTTCAGCTCCCGCCGGATCACGACCTGGTTGTTCTCCGTGGAGACGCTGAGCTTCGAGCGCGCGTATTCCGGCGTGCCGACCGTACCCGGATGCAGAAACGGAAAATGCGTCTGGTCGATGAGGTTCTCGTGCATGGCCACATAGTCGGACTTGATGTGGAAGCTGCCGGTCACCGTTCCCCACGCAGGATCGCTGAGCCACGACGTGTCGGGGATCAGGGCCTCGTCGGCGAGATCCGGCGCGCCCATCCAGATCCAGGTGAGCGGCCCGCGATCCACGATCGGATAGGTCTGGACGGTGGCGGTCGCCGGCGCCTGGGTGAGCGCGGGCATGTGCGCGCAGACACCGTCGGGGCCGAACTCCATGCCATGATAGCCGCAGACCAGGCGGTCGCCGACCAGCCTGCCCCGGGCGAGCGGGAAGGATCGGTGCGGACAGCGATTGCGCATCGCGACGGGTGCGCCGGCCTCGGTCCGGAACAGCGCCACGTCGATGCCGAGCAGCTTGCGCGCCAGCGGCGTGCGGCCGATCTCGCCGGCGCGCGCGCAAGCGTACCAGCAATTGCGGATCAGCGGCGTGGCGTGGTTGGCGAAATCGCCGGGCTCCCTCGGCTCCATCGCGGCGAAGACGGCTTCGTCCGAGGGACGGAACAGGTCGATCATATCCATCGGCTTTCAACCTTTCCTTTCGCGGCTAGACGTTGAGCGCGAGCGTGTGGCCCGTGATCCGAGAGCAGCAGATCGCGATCTGCCTGCCGGCGCGATGCTCTTCGTCGCTGAAATAATGGTCGCGGTGATCCAGTTCGCCGTCGCAGCCCGCGACGTCGGTGATGCAGAGACCACACTCGCCGCGGCGACAGCTCGACAACGTATCGACGCCGGCAAGCTCGAGCGCATCGAGGATGGTGGTCCCTGCCCCGACCTTGACGCTGCGGCCGGTCGGCAGGCGCACCTCGAAGTCTTCGTCGTCGGGCCTGTGGGCCGCGTTGAACACTTCGAAGCGAACGCGCGTCCCAGGCCAGCCGAGCACGGACGCCGCCTCGCGCAGAGCCTCGATCATCGCTGCGGGGCCACAGACATAGACCACGGTTTCGGCGGGCTGCGCGGACAGCACGCTGACGAGGTCGGGAATGCCGTCGCGGCGACTCTCGTGGATCGTCAGGCGATCGCCGCAGAGATCTTCGAGCTCGGCTGCATAGGCCATCGCGGAACGTTCCTGCCCCGCATAGACCATCGAGAAGTTCACGTTCCGCATCCGCAGCGAGCGCGCCATCGCGACCATGGGCGTGACGCCGATGCCGCCGGCGACCAGCAGCACATTGGCCTGATGCCGCGACAGCCGAAAGGCATTGATCGGGCGCGAGACGGTCAGCGGCGTACCGGGCCGAAAATTGTCGTGAATGAACGCCGAGCCGCGCGCCCGCTCTTCCCGCTGCACCGCGATGCGCCAGAACGGCTCGGAATCATCGCGGAGCGTGAGGGGACCGACGACGGAGTAGTGCCGGACGAAACGATGCGCCGCGCCGAAATGCAGCTCGATATGGCTGCCGGATTCGGCCATCGGCAGCGGACGTCCATCCGCGCACCCGATCTGCAACTCGACGATGCGTTCGGTCAAGGCGCGTCGCGCAAGCACGATGGCATCGAGCCACTTGCCGGACATGGGACCTCCCGAGCGGCGCCGATGCGTCGGCGTCGCGGTGATTATCGTCTTTAGCTAGCAGGAGCGGGCGCGCCGCAATTATGCAGCTTTTGAAATAGACCTTGCAAAAAGTGAATATGATGCCAATTTGCCGCCGTTCCGGCCGGCCGTCACGCCCATGAAAAGAACACCCATCCTCACGATCAGACAGGTGCGCGTCATCAGCGCCGTCGCGACCGGCGCGAGCCTCGCGCGCGCCAGCGTGCAGCTCAACGCCAGCCAGAGCAGCCTCTCGCGCGCGATCGCCGAGGTCGAGGCCAGGCTGCGCCAGCGGCTGTTCGCGCGCGGCTGGACCGGGATGGAGCCGACATCGCAGGGCGAGATCGTCATCGCGCGCTGCCGCCACATGATGTCGAGCATCGGCGCGGCGCAGGCCGCGCTCAAGGCTGCCGGCGCGCGCATCGCCGATCTCGGACATCACCTGGCCTGGGAGCTGCTGAGCGCGGTCAGCGCGGTGCGGACGACGGGCAGCGTATCGGCCGCCGCGGAATATCTCGAACGATCACAGCCGGACATCAGCCGCGCGCTCGCCAAGATCGCCGCGGCGACCGGCCGGCCGCCGTTCGAGCGCACGCGCTCCGGCATGAAGCCGACCGGCGACGCCGTCATCCTCGCCGATCTGCACACCAGGCTGCTGATGGACGTGATGACGCTTCCGGAGCAGCTCGAAGCGCTCTCCGGCATGGTGACCGGACGCGTCGCCGTCGGCCTGTTGCCGTTCTCGGAGCAGGACATCGTCGTGAAGGCCTTTGGCGAGATGCTGAGCCGTCATCGCCACGTCCGGCTCCAGGCCGTCACCGGCAGCTACGCCGCCCTGATCGACGGATTGCGCCAGGGCGAACTGGACCTCGTCATCGGCCCGCTGCGCAGTCCGCCGCCTTACGACATTCTCGAGGAGCGGCGCCTCTACGACGAGTTCTTCACCATCGTCGCGCGCGCGGACCATCGTCTGGCGAAAGGCCGGCGCAAGCTGAAGGAGCTTGTCGACGAGAACTGGGTCGTCGCGCCGCACGGCACGCCGACGCGCCGCTATTTCGAGGAGCTCCTGATCGCGCAGGGCCTGGTGCCGCCGCCGCAGACCTGCGAGATCGTCACCTTCACGCTCGCCGAGCAGATGGTGATGAACAGCGACGTCATCGCCCTGCTGACGTATTCACGCGGCAGACTGAAGACCATTCCGAAGGGACTGAAAGTGCTCCGGGTCGAGCTTCCCGCCAACACGCGCGCGATCGGCCTGACTTACCGCAGGGATCAGCCGCTGACCGCCGCGCAGCAGACCTTCCTCGACATCCTCGGCCGGAGCACGACGAAGCTTGCCCGCGCCAGGTGACGCTGCGGAATGAACAGGCAGGTGCCGGCCGGCTCGGTGCACGGGTCCATCAAACAAAAAGCCCGGCCGAACGGCCGGGCTTTTCGAGTTCATGCGCGAGGCGAGGTTGCTTACGCGGCCTCGTCGGCGACGGTGGTGTCGTCGCCATCGGTATCGTCGGCATCGCCCTCGGTGTCCGCATCGGCATCGCCCTCGGCGGCTTCAGCCTTGGCGTTGGCGCGGCGCGGGCTCTTGGCGAGCTGGGCCTCGATCTCCTTGATCGCTTCGGTCTCGGTCGAGTGCTGCACCACCGCGATCTCGCGGGAGAGGCGGTCGAGCGCCGCTTCATAGAGCTGGCGTTCGCTGTACGACTGCTCGGGCTGAGACTCGGAGCGGTAGAGGTCGCGCACGACTTCCGCGATCGCGACGATATCGCCCGAATTGATCTTCGCTTCGTATTCCTGCGCGCGGCGCGACCACATGGTGCGCTTGACGCGGGCGCGGCCCTTGAGCGTCTCCAGCGCCTTCTTCACCAGAGCGGGCTCGGACAGTTTGCGCATGCCGACATTGGCGACCTTCGCCGTCGGAACGCGCAACGTCATCTTGTCCTTGATGAAGTTGATGACGAACAGCTCGAGCTTCGCACCGGCGATCTCCTGCTCCTCGATGGCCAGGATCTGGCCGACGCCGTGAGCGGGATAGACGACGAATTCGTTGGCCTTGAAGCCCTGACGCTGGGTCACGACCTTCTTTTCCTCGACCTTCGGCGGAGCAGCGGGCTTGACGACCGGCTTGGCGGCGACAGGGGCCTTGGCAGGAGCAGCAGCAACGGACGCCTTCGGAGCAGCGGGCTTGGCAGCGGGAGCCTTGGCAACAGCAGGCTTGGAAACGGTCGCTTTCGCGGCCGGCTTGGCAGTCTTGTTAGGCATTGCGCTTCTTTTGTTCTTCGAGGACTTTGCAGCCGGCGCCTTAGTCGCGGTCCGACCCTTGGATGCGCTACGGCTGGCCGCGGCGACTTTTTTGGCCTCCTTATGGGAAGCCCTCGCTGAAGTACTCTTTTTACGCGTTTTCTGTGACACAGCCTGCGCGCGGAAACTGCCACGCCCCTGTTCGACATTTGGTTTCACGGGAACCCAGAGGGGCCAAACGGGGCTACGGGGTTCGGCTTAATGTGCCCAATATAGCACATTTCCCGCAAAAATCAATGATTTAGGGGTCTTGAGGCCTGGTTTTCAGCGCTGACGAAGGTATTAGGGTTAAGTTTGGGCGGGAATTAGTCTCCCGAGCCGGCATTCGGAGAAAAATATTTCTCGAACTTGCCGTCCATTCCGTCGAATTCCTTCGCGTCGGCGGGTGAGTCTTTCTTCTGGGTGATGTTCGGCCAGCTCTTGGCGTAGTCGGCGTTGACCTGCAGCCACTTCTCCAGCCCCGGTTCCGTGTCCGGCTTGATGGCGTCGGCGGGGCATTCCGGCTCGCACACGCCACAGTCGATGCACTCGTCCGGGTGGATGACGAGCATGTTGTCGCCCTCGTAGAAACAGTCGACCGGGCAGACCTCGACGCAGTCGGTGTACTTGCACTTGATGCAGTTTTCAGTGACGACGTAAGTCATCCAACGCTCCGAAAAGCTCTTTCAAAAGTCGCGGCTTGCGTAGCGCGGATGGCCCGGCGCCGCAAGGTCGTGAACGGCCGATCATGACGGCTTTGTGTTTTTGATCGACCAAGAAATGAATTCAATGCGCAATTAATTGCGCCGAGAACTCGAATTGCCTTCGCTCAGCTCCTCGTAGAGCACGCGCGCCGAAGCAGCATCGCCGCGGCGCTCGTTGAAGGCGGTGACTTTCAGCACGCGCACGGCGCGATCGAGCGCGATGGTGAGCACGTCGCCGATCTTGATCGCATGGCCCGGCGACGTCTCGCGTACGCCGTTGACGCGGACATGGCCGGACTCGACGAGTTCGGCCGCCGACGTGCGCGCCTTCACCACCCGCGCGTGCCACAACCATTTGTCGAGGCGCTGGCGCTCGGTCGTGGGCTTACTCCTTGCGGCCGGCGAGCTGTTCCTTCAGCGCGGCGAGCTTTGCGAAGGGCGAATTCGGATCGATCGGACGATCGCGCTCGCGCGGATTGGCGCTCGAGGCGTAGGGACGCAGCGAGGGACCGCCCTGCCGGTCGCGGCCCTTGTCGCGATCACGGCCGCGATTGTCGCGACCCTTGTCGCGATCGCCGCCGAACTTGCCCTTGTTGTCGCGATTGCGATCGCGATCCTTGTCCCGGTCCTTGCCGTGGAAGCCGCGGTTCCTGTCGTCGCGGCGCTCACCGCCCTCGCCGCCTTCACGCGGCTTGCGGAAATCCTTGGCGCCGTCGCGGCGATGACCGCCGCCATGACGATGACGCTCGCCGCGCTTCTCGCCGTCGGCTGCCTGCGCCGCCTCGCCCTCGGCAGGCGCCGCACCGGCCTGCGCACCGTCCTGCTGGCGCGGCTGGTTGTGGTGACGCTGGTGGCGATGGCGCTCGTGGCGGGGCTTGCGGTCCTCGTGACGTCCGCCGGGACGCCAGACCTCGACCAGTTCGGGCTCGACAGCGGGCGCTGACGCGGCTTCGACAGGTGCTGCGGCATCGGCGGATGCGGCGGCTTCCGTCGCAGCGGTCTCGGCGGGGGCGACGTCGGCAGCAGCCTCGGCGGGCGCAGCGTCGGCGGCCTCGGCGGGCGCGGATTCGTCCTGCGCCGGCGGCGCGATGCCGGGGGCATCTTCCGGCGTGACGGGGGCTTCGGGCGAGGCCTCCAGCGCCGGCTCCTCGGGCGCGGGCTCGTCGTGTTGCTCCATGCCGAGCGCGTCCTCGACGGTGACGGCCTCAGCGGCGGGCGTTTCGGACGCAGTCGTCTCCGCGGCGGCGTCCGCGACGACTTCGGCCGCCGCTTCGGTCGCGGTCTCGGCGCTTCCCTCGGCGGCAGGCGTCTCGGCAGACGATGCTTCAGCAGCGGGGGCGACCGGCTTCGGCGGCAGCGGCGCGCGCTTCTCCATGCGATAGCCGAGCGCGCGCAGCACCGAGGCGAAATCCTCGCCGGCCGAGCCGGTGAGCGAGGTCATCGCCTGCGTCACGATGAAACCGCGGCCGTCGAATGCGCCGGCGGGCTTCTCGCCCGGCGAGTTCTCGCGCCAGGCCAGCGCCGGACGGATCAGATCGGCGAGGCGCTCCAGGATGTCGACGCGCACGGCGCGCTCACCGGCCTGCTTGTAGCCGAGCACGCGATAGGCATCGCGCGGCAGCGCCTTGTCGACCGGGAACGAGGTGCGGCCCGAGCTCGCCAGATGCTGTGCGCCCGACAGCGAGGAGAGATCGACATTGTCCTGCTTCAGCGCCCAGAGCAGCGCCGCGAGGGCGCGCGCGGCGGGCTTGAGCAGGCCGGGGAAATAGATGTGATAGGCGCCGAAGCGGACGCCGTATTTGCGCAGCGTCGCGCGCGAGGGCTGGTCGAGATCCTTCAGCTCGTTGGCGATCTTCGGCCGTTCCAGCACGCCGAGCGCCTCGACGAGCTGATAGGCGATGCCGCGGGCGATGCCGGTGACGTCCTCGGCCTTGGACAGCTCGAACATCGGCCCGAGCAGCTTTTCGATGTGCGTCTTGAGCCAGAGGTCGAGCCGGGCCTGCACCTTCTCGCGCGGCGCTCCGGTGAGCCGCTCGTCGGAGATGATGCGGATGCGCGGCTGCAGCGCCTCCTCTGCGGCAGTCAGTCGCGCCACCGCGTCGCCGGTCCAGCGGATCGTGCCTTCCGAGGTCAGCACGAACTGATCGTCGGGGGCGTTGCCCAGCTTTTCGGCACGCGCGTTGATTTCGCCCGCGAGCACGGCCTGTGCTGCGGCCTGCAAGGCTTTCGCATCGGAGCCGGCTTCCGCCGCATCCGGTGCAAAGGTGAATCCATCGAGGCGGCCGATGACGTGGCCTTCGACGATGACTTCGCCGGTCTTGCCGATTTCCGTATTCAAGCTCGTGTTCTCCCGCAGGCGGCGCATCAATACACTGGTACGACGATCAACGAAACGCTCCGTCAAGCGTTCATGGAGCGCATCTGACAATTTATTTTCGACCTCCCGCGCGATCCCCTGCCAGTGTTCGGGGTCGGCGAGCCAGTCCGGCCGGTTGGCGACGAAGGTCCAGGTGCGGATCTGCGCGATCCGGGCCGACAGCGTGTCGATGTCGCCGTCGATGCGGTCGGCCTGGTCGACCTGGGCCGCGAACCAGGCATCGGGAATGCGGCCCTTCTGCATCAGGAAGCCGTACAGCGTGGTCACGAGCTCGGCATGGGCGGCCGGCGACAGCTTCCGGTAATCCGGGACCTGGCAGGCCTCCCACAGCCGTTCCACGGCCGCCTTGCCATGCGCGATATCGCGCACCTCGGCGTCGCGGGCGGCGTGGTCGAGCACGCGCATGTCCTCGGCGATCGGCGCGCGCGTCAGCGCCTCATGGCCTGGGGCGAGGTTGAGCGAGACCTGGAGCGCGCCGAGCGAGGCGAAATCCAGCTTCGAGTTGCGCCATTGCAGCATCTTCACATTGTCGAAGGTGTGGTTCTGCAGCGCGTTGACGAGCTCGGGCTCGAACGGCGCGCAGCGCCCCGTCGTCCCGAACGTACCGTTGCGCGTGGCGCGGCCGGCGCGGCCGGCGATCTGGGCGAACTCGGCCGGCGTCAGGCGGCGGAACTGGTAGCCGTCGAACTTGCGGTCGGAGGCGAAGGCGACGTGGTCGACGTCGAGATTGAGGCCCATGCCGACGGCGTCGGTGGCGACGAGATAGTCGACGTCGCCGTTCTGGAACATCTCCACCTGCGCGTTCCGGGTGCGGGGCGAGAGCGAGCCCAGCACCACGGCGGCGCCGCCATGCTGGCGGCGGATCAGCTCGGCGATGGCGTAGACCTCGTCGGCGGAGAACGCGACGATGGCGGTGCGGCGCGGCTGGCGCGTGATCTTGCGGTCGCCGGCGAATTCGAGCTGCGACAGCCGCGGCCGCGTGATCATGGACACGCCGGGCAGCAGCCGCTCGATGATGGGGCGCATGGTCGCGGCCCCCAGCAGCAGCGTCTCGTCGCGGCCGCGGCGGTTGAGGATACGGTCGGTGAAGACGTGGCCGCGTTCGAGATCGGAGGCGATCTGGATCTCGTCGACGGCGAGGAACGACACGTCGAGATCGCGCGGCATCGCCTCGACGGTCGAGACCCAGTAGCGCGGGTTCTTCGGCTTGATCTTCTCCTCGCCCGTGATCAGCGCGACGGCCTCGCTGCCGACCCGCGCGGCGATCTTGTTGTAGACCTCGCGCGCGAGCAGCCGCAGCGGCAGCCCGATCAAGCCGGACGAATGCGCGAGCATCCGCTCGATGGCGAGATGGGTCTTGCCGGTATTGGTCGGCCCGAGCACCGCGGTGACGCCAGCGCCGGGAGCGCGCTCGGAAGCAAAGGGAGAAGACGAAAAGGCCATTCTGTATGATTAGGTAGTGGCGATTTGGGCGAATGTCAGTGCTGTTTGGGGCGTGTCGGGGGCGAGCGCCGGAGCCAGCGGCGCGACGCGCTCGCCGCGCACACCGCGATCCTGCGCCGGCGC
>NZ_JASGFS010000099.1:0-15572 GCF_047605465.1 Bradyrhizobium sp.
CCTCGCCAAGCGCGACAGCGAGTGGATGGGCCAGATCTTCAAGTTCCTGGGCCTGACGGTCGGCATTATCGTGCATGGCCTCGACGATACGCAGCGCAAGCAGTCCTACGCCGCCGACGTGACCTACGGCACCAACAACGAATACGGCTTCGACTATCTGCGCGACAACATGAAGTACCGGCTGGAGGACATGGTCCAGCGGCCGCATTTCTTCGCGATCGTCGACGAGGTCGACTCCATCCTGATCGACGAAGCGCGCACGCCGCTGATCATCTCCGGCCCGCTCGACGACCGTTCCGATTTCTACAACACGATCGATTCCTTCCTGCCCAAGCTCGACAAGGCCGACTACGAGGTCGACGAGAAGCAGCGCACCGTGACGCTCACCGAAGGCGGCATGGAGAAGATCGAGACGCTGCTGCGCGAGGCCGGCCAGCTCAAGGGCGAGTCGCTCTACGACGTCGAGAACGTCTCCGTCGTGCACCACATCAACCAGGCGCTGCGCGCCCACACCCTGTTCACCCGCGACAAGGACTACATCGTCCGCGACGGCGAGGTGGTGATCATCGACGAGTTCACGGGCCGCATGATGCCCGGCCGGCGCTATTCGGAAGGCCTGCACCAGGCGCTCGAAGCCAAGGAGCACGTCCAGGTCCAGCCCGAGAACCAGACGCTCGCCTCGATCACGTTCCAGAATTACTTCCGCATGTACGAGAAGCTCGCCGGCATGACCGGCACGGCCGCGACCGAAGCGGACGAGCTGTTCGACATCTACAAGCTCGAGGTGCTGGAAATCCCGACCAATCTGGCGATCTCGCGCCTCGACGAGGACGACGAGGTCTACCGGACGCAGAAGGAAAAATACGTCGCGATCCTCGCCGAGATCGAGCGCGCCAACGCGCGATTGCAGCCGGTGCTGGTCGGCACGGCGTCGATCGAGAAGTCGGAAGTGCTCGCCGAATTTCTCAAGCAGAACGGCTACAAGCAGATCGATTTCGGCAAGGAGCATGCGCTCGACAAGCTGTATGCCGCTGCCCGCGCCGGCAAGCCGGCCAAGCTGTTCGCGGTGCTGAACGCGCGCTTCCACGAGCAGGAAGCCTATATCGTCGCCGAAGCCGGCGTCCCCGGCGCGATCACGATCGCCACCAACATGGCCGGCCGCGGCACCGACATCAAGCTCGGCGGCTCGCTGGAGATGCGTATCCAGCAGGAGACCGCCGGCATCGAGGATGAGGCCGAGAAGGCCAAGAAGATCGAGCAGATCAAGGCCGACATCGAGCACTTCCGTGACATCGTGCTGATGGCCGAGGAGACCGTCGAGATCGAGCCGGCGAAGGGCTCGAAGGCCGCCAAGACCGTCAAGAAGCCCGGCGGCCTCTACATCATCGGCTCCGAGCGGCACGAATCCCGCCGCATCGACAACCAGCTTCGTGGCCGCTCCGGCCGCCAGGGCGACCCCGGCCGTTCGAAGTTCTTCCTGTCGCTGGAAGACGACCTGATGCGCATCTTCGGCTCGGATCGTCTCGACAGCATGCTGCAGCGTCTCGGCCTGAAAGAGGGCGAGGCGATCATCCATCCCTGGATCAACAAGGCGCTCGAGAAGGCGCAGCAGAAGGTCGAGGCCCGCAACTTCGACATCCGCAAGAACCTGCTCAAGTTCGACAACGTCCAGAACGACCAGCGCAAGGTGATCTTCGACCAGCGCGTCGAGCTGATGAAGGACGAGAGCGTCGCTGAAACCGTCACCGACATGCGCCACGCCTTCATCGACGACCTCGTCGCCAAGCACGTGCCCGAGCATGTCTATGCCGAGCAGTGGGACGTCGCCGGCCTCAAGGACGAATTGAAGCGCGTGCTCGACCTCGACCTGCCGGTCGAGGACTGGGCCAAGGAAGAGGGCATCGCCGACGAGGAGCTCCTCAACCGCATCGAGACCCGTGCCGACGAGCACATGGCGGCCAAGGTCGCGCAGTGGGGTCCGGACGTGATGCGCTACGTCGAGAAGACCATCCTGCTGCAGACGCTCGACCATCTCTGGCGCGAGCACCTGGTCATGCTCGACCATCTGCGCCAGGTGATCGGCCTGCGCGGCTATGGCCAGCGCGATCCGCTGCAGGAGTACAAGACCGAGGCCTTCAACCTCTTCCAGGAGATGAGCGCGCATCTGCGCGAGGCCGTCACGGCGCAGCTGATGAGGGTCGAGATCATCCCGCCGGAGCAGGAAGCGCCGGTGCTGCCGCCGATGGAAGCGCACAAGTTCGACCCGAACACCGGCGAAGACGAAATGGCCCTCGCCAGCGTCACGCTTGCCCCGCAGGCCTCCGACTCCGGGCCGCGCGATCCGAAGAACCCCGCGAGCTGGGGCAAGGTCGGCCGCAACGAGGACTGCCCCTGCGGCAGCGGCAAGAAGTACAAGCACTGCCACGGACGGTATGGGTAAGGCCTGAAGCGACGGGTGAGGCGCGAAGCGCGCGCCTCAGCGCCTGTCTTTGCCTGGCTTGATCGGGAAGCCCGAGAGGCCAAGGCATCTTGCTTCAATGACAAGGCATCTTGCTTCAATTACATCGGTCTGGAATGCCGGATCGCCCGATTCAATTCGGCGATGACGGCTTTGCGCGTGGTGCGCGCCTGTGGCTTGTGCGCGGCTCCCGCCGCGTCGCCGGAACAATGTCTTCGTTTGGCTGGCTGCGCCGGCCGCGCTACTTCACCGCGCCGAACCGGCTGTCGAACGAGTTCGACGACACCACAGGCGCTGCGCCCGTCATCTGGGCGCTGTCACCCGCACCGTCGTTCACCGACGGCTTCAGTGCCGGGCGGGTTGCGGCCAGCTTTGTCTCGGCGGGCTTTGCCGGCTCGGCCGGTTTGGCGGCCACGACCGGCTTGTCCTTCGACTTGTCGTGACCGGGGATGAGCTTCGTGACCGCGGCCTTCAGCTTTGAGGCGGTCGAGGGCGGCGTTGCGGGGGCCGCGGCCGGGGCGACCGACGCGGTGGCCTGAGGCGGCGCCGAGGTGGTCGCCGTCGTGTCGGCGGCGCTCATGCCCATCTTGCGGCCGAGATTGGAGAAGAAGCCGCCGGACTTCTCGGGCGGGGCGGCCGAAGCGACGCGGGTGGTCGCGGCGGGCGCGCTGACGGCGACGACCGGCTCCTGGCTCGGAGCGCCGGCGGTGACCGGCTCAAGGTTCGGCTTCGGCGGATTGACGGTGCCGGGGATCGTGCCCGGCGCCTTCGACATCGCCAGCATCTGCAGCGTCGAGCCCTCGGCGCCTTCCGACAGGCCGGTCGAGCCTTCCGGAATCTTGGCGGCGAAGATCTTGTTCATGCCGCCGTCGATGCCGGTGTTCATGCGCGCGACCGGCGTGCCCTTGGCGACGAGCTTGGCGTATTCGGCCTCGTCCTTCGCCTGCTTCTCGCGCACGGCGCTGGCGATGTCCTCGGGGATCACATAGGCCGGGCACTTGGCGGAGGCGTCGAACACGGGATCGCGCTTGGCATCCGCCGGCTTCGCCGCGTCGAAGACGTACTTCTTCTCGCAGAAATCAACCTTCGGCTCCTGCCGCGTCACCTCGAAATGATCATAGCCTTCCTTGATCATCTTCCAGAACGGCATGTTCGGGTTGTTGCGGTGCTTGGCCATGTTCGCCGGCGTCATCCGGAACGGATAGGCCTGGAACTGGAACGCCTTCTGGCCGCCGAAGAAGGACTCGCGGCCGAGCGAATAGATCTCGGCGATCTGCTCGTCCGTCATCGCGTAGCAGCCGCGCGAGGAGCAATCGCCATGCACCATCAATTGCGAGCCGGTGCGGCCGAGCGCCTTGTCGAACGCGTTCGGGAAGCCGGTGTTGAAGGAGAGATAATAGGCCGACTGCGGATTCATCTGGCCCGGGTTGATCGAGTAGAATCCTTCGGGCGCCTGGCGGTCGCCTTCGCGTACCTTCGGGCCGAGATCGCCGGACCAGCGGCAGATCGGATAGGTCTTGAGCAGCGCGAACTGGCCGTTGCGGGTCTGCTTCCAGATCTCAAGCTCCGCTTCCTGCTTGAACAGGCGGACCAGGATCGGCGACTGCAGGTCCATGTCCTTCTCGCCCATGGCGGCGACGAGCTTCGGCGAGACCGGCTGGTTGGCCTTGGCGTTGGTCGCCAGCGACACCTGGTCGGTATCGCAGCCGGCGAGCAAGACGCTGGCCGTGAGCGCAACCGAAACCAAGAGCGCGCGAGCAAGCGAGCGATGAATCAAGATGGACCCCACACCGTGCCGGACAAGTCGCGCGAAACCCCAACTCCATGGAGCATGGCCCGACCGGAGATCCGGACCCGTCGTAACGGGCGCTTTCGAGACCAAGCCCCAGCGCTTATGCCCTGAAGCCATTGATTAAAATTCTAACCTCTGGGTCATGTGGTCGCAACCCGAGCGGGGATCACGAGCGCGTTGGCCCAGCGGCATGGTCAACGAAGACTAAACTTGGTCCTTACTGGGGCCTTTCGGCCAAATAGGGAGTGAGATCGCTGATTTGGGCAAAAAAAGGGTTAATGCGGAGTTACCGGGGCCCTGGGCCCGCCCGTCCGTCGGGGGCGGGATGGGGCCCGCGCCTCCGGGCAGCGCCCGTGGCGATACCCCCGCCGCCGAAACCGCAGTGAATCAGCCGAGTTTGCGGCCGATATCGAGGAATTTCTGCCGCCGTTGCTTGCGGATCGCATCGCCATCCAGCCCGCGCAGTTCCTCGAAGGCCTTGGCGATGGCCTCACCCGTGGTGGCGATCATCGCGGCGGGGTCGCGGTGCGCACCGCCGACCGGTTCCTTGAGGATGCTGTCGATCACCCCGAACCGCAGCATGTCCTGGGCGGTGATCTTCATGTTGTTGGCGGCTTCCTGCGCCTTGCTGCCGTCGCGCCAGAGGATGGAGGAGGCGGCCTCCGGCGAGATCACGCTGTAGATCGCGTGCTCCAGCATCAGCACCTTGTTGGCGGTGGTGATGGCGATGGCGCCGCCGGACATGCCCTCGCCGGTGATGATGGCGACGTTCGGCACGGTCAGCGCCATGCAGGCGTCGGTCGAGCGCGCGATCGCCTCGGCCTGGCCGCGCTCCTCGGCGCCGATGCCGGGATAGGCGCCGGCGGAATCGGCCAGCGACAGCACCGGCAGGCCGAACCGCTCGGCCATCTCCATCAGCCGCACGCATTTGCGATAGCCTTCGGGGCGCGCCATGCCGAAATTATGCTTGATGCGGCTCTCGGTGGAATCGCCCTTTTCCTGGCCCATCACGCAGATCGCCTCGCCGCGGAAACGGCCGAAGCCCGCGACCAGTGCCTCGTCCTCGCCGAACTTGCGGTCGCCGGCGAGCGGGGTGAATTCGGTGATCAGCCCTTTGATGAAGTCGTTGAAATGCGGCCGCTGCGGATGGCGCGCGACCAGCGTCTTCTGCCAGGGCGTCAGGTTCAGATAGAGGTCGGCCAGCGCCTGCGCCGCCTTGTCCTCGATCCGCCCGATCTCGTCGGAGATGTCGGTGCCGGTGGCGGCGAGCGTACGCAGCTCGTCGACCTTGGAGTCGAGCTCGGCGACGGGCTTTTCGAAGTCGAGATAGCTGCGCATCTGGTCTGGCATCAACTCAATATAGGGAGGACGGGGCGAAGAGGCGAAACGGATTTGAGAGCGTGGAAAGAAGTGTAGCTTCTTCAATGAGTTGGCTTGTGCGCTCCAAGGCGGCTCGCCAAATCATGCGTGAGGCCACGGCTCTTTCTGCGGAGATGTGGCCGAAGTCAAGGCGGTTGGTGCACCTCTCCCGCTTGCGGGAGAGGCCTCAGGTCTCCGCCAGCGGGTGCAGGTCGCGCACCAAGCTCTTCAGGCGCTCCTCGACCACATGGGTGTAGATCTGGGTGGTGGAGATGTCGGTGTGGCCGAGCAGCGTCTGCACGATGCGCAAGTCGGCGCCGTTGTGCAGCAGGTGGCTGGCGAAGGCGTGGCGCAGCACGTGCGGAGAAACCAGCCGGGCCTGCAGGCCGGAGGCGACCGCGAGTTCCTTGAGGTCGCGGGCGAAATGCTGGCGCGTCAGATGTCCGCTTTCGCCGAACGAGGGGAAGAGCCATTTCGAGGCCGCGAGGCCGTTCTTCTTGTCCGATCTGGCGGCTTCGGTGGCCGCGAGATAATCGGCCATTGCCTTCCGCGAGGCGTCGTTGAGCGGCACCAGGCGTTCCTTGTTGCCTTTGCCGCGCACCACGATCATGCGGGCATCGCGCTTGGCCGCCGAGCGCGGCAGCGCCACCAACTCGGAGACGCGCAGACCCGTGGCGTAGAGCACTTCGAGCAGGCAATAGAGCCGCAGGCTCCGCAGCCGCTTCGAGGGCGATGCGTCCGCCGCTTCGCCCAATTCCTTGGCACGCCGGAGCATGCGGTCGACGTCGGATATCGACAGCACCTTCGGCAAGCCGCGGCCGCGCTTGGGGCCGGACAGGATCGCCGCGGGGTCATCGCCGCGGATGCGCTCGTTGAGCAGAAAGCGGAACAGATGCCGCATCGCCGACAGCCTGCGGGCGACGCTGGACGATTTGAAGCCGCGCGTGTCGAGGTCGGCGAGATAGTCGCGCAGGCTCTGCGTCTCGGCGTCGACGAATGTCTGGCCGGTGCTCGTCAGGAAGTCCGAGAAATCGGTGAGGTCGCGCCGGTAGGCATCGAGCGTGTTGGCGCCGGCGCCCTGTTCCGCGGCAAGCATGTCGAGGAACAGGCCGGTGAGCTTGGTGTCTGAGGGCTTGGACGGCATGCCCGCAGCCTAGCCGCTATTTCTTGAGAAATTTGTCAGGGGGGATCGTGACCGTCATTTCCCGCGACTTCGGGCTGACGAAATTCGCCAGCGCGAACACCACGCCATAGACGATGCCGGCGAGCACGGCGACGACCGTCAGGAAGCGGAACAGGCTGGGCATCGGAAGAGGTCTCGGGCGTCCAAATTAACCAATGGAATCATCCAACATGTTCGCCGTTTCGTGGCAAGAGTCCTCTGGCGAGGGCCCCGAGGGGGTCGTATAGGTGGCCGAAGCGTGCCGCCTTTGGCGGCAGATTGAGCGAGATCCATGTCCGACGCCGCGTTGCCGATACCAGCTTCGCCTGAGACCGACATCCTGTCGGCGCTCGGGGCGCGCTCGATCGTGCTCGTCGGCATGATGGGGGTGGGCAAATCCACCATCGGCCGCCGCATGGCGGCGCGGCTCAAGCTGCCCTTCGTCGACGCGGATACCGAGATCGAGGCTGCCGCCGGCATGACCATCCCGGAGATTTTCGAGCGCCATGGCGAGCCGCATTTCCGCGACGGCGAGGCGCGGGTGATCGCCCGGCTGCTCGAAGGCGGCCCCCTGGTGCTGGCGACCGGCGGCGGCGCCTTCATGCGCGAGGAGACGCGCGGGCGCATCGCCGCGAAAGCGATCTCGATCTGGCTCAAGGCGGAGCACGACGTCATCATGCGGCGCGTGCGCCGGCGTGCCGATCGCCCGCTGCTCCAGACCGCCGATCCCGAAGGAACCGTGGCGCGGCTGCTCACCGAGCGCGAGCCGGTCTATGGCCATGCCGACCTCACCATCGCCTCGCGCGACGTGCCGCACGACAAGATCGTCGAGGAGACCATCGAGACGCTGCGCGCGCATCTTTGCGGCGAACAGGCCGTCCCACCTTCAGCCGACGTCGCGAGTGCCGTTCGATGACTGCGCCTTTGAAACATTCCGATCCCGTGAACGTCGACGTCGCGCTCGGCGATCGCGCCTATGACATCGTCATCGGCCGCGGCGTGCTGACCTCGCTCGGCGAACGCGTCGCGCGTCTGCGTCCCGGCGTGCGCACGGCGATCGTGACGGACCGCACCGTCGCCAAGCACTGGCTCGAACCGGCCGAGGCTTCGCTTGCCGCGGCCGGCATCCCGACGTCGCTCATCGTGGTCGAGGAAGGCGAGATCTCGAAGACCTATGCCGGGCTCGAGAAGGTCAGCGAAGCGCTGATCGCCGCGAAGATCGAGCGTAACGATCTCGTCATCGCGCTCGGCGGCGGCGTGGTCGGCGATCTCGCCGGCTTCGCGGCGGCGATCCTGCGCCGCGGCGTCGATTTCGTGCAGGTGCCGACCTCGCTGCTGGCGCAGGTCGATTCATCCGTCGGCGGCAAGACCGGCATCAATTCGCCGCAGGGCAAGAACCTGCTCGGCGCGTTCCACCAGCCGGTGCTGGTGATCGCCGACACCGCCGTGCTCGACACGCTGTCGCCGCGGCAATTCCGCGCCGGCTATGCCGAGGTCGCCAAATACGGCGTGCTGGGCGACGAGGCCTTCTTCGCCTGGCTGGAGAAGAATCACGCCGACATCTTCAAGGGCGGTTCGGCCCGCGAGCACGCGATTGCGACCTCTTGCCGCGCCAAGGCCGGCGTCGTCTCGCGCGACGAGCGCGAAACCGGCGAGCGCGCGCTGCTCAATCTCGGCCACACCTTCGGTCACGCCCTGGAAGCGGCGACCGGCTTTTCCGACCGCCTGTTCCACGGCGAGGGCGTCGCCATCGGCATGACGCTGGCGGCGCAGTTCTCGGCGAAGCTCGGCATGATCGGCGAAGCCGATGCGGCGCGGGTCGAGCGGCACCTCGTCGAAGCGGGCCTGCCGACGCGCCTGCAGGACATCGCGGGTTTCGCCCAGGAAGGTCTTGCCGACGCCGACGCGCTGATGGCCCTGATGGCGCAGGACAAGAAGGTCAAGCGCGGCAGGCTGACCTTCATCCTGCTGGAGGCCGTGGGACGCGCCGTGATCGCGAAGGACGTCGAGCCGGCCCCCGTGCGCGATTTCCTCGAGGAGAAGCTCGCGCAGAAGGCATGAGGCGCGGCTGGGCGTCACGCGAAGCGGATAAGGGTTCGCGTCGAGACGAGAATGTAAGGTTTCTTCCGATACCGTCGGAATGGGCTTTCAGCGGCTGTTGAGTGGTGCATGGACTGGCTCGGATTCTCCATCGTCGTCGTCTGCCTGCTGGTCTCGGCGTTCTTCGCCGCGAGCGAGACCGCGCTGACCGGCGCCTCGCGCGCCAGCATGCTGCGGCTCTCCAAGCAGGGCAATCGCGACGCCGACGTCGTCTCCGAGTTGCTCGACATCCGCGAGCGCCTGATCGGTGCGCTGCTGCTCGGCAACAACATCGCCAATATCGGCGCATCGGCGCTCGCGACCGCCATCTTCACGGCCTGGTTCGGCGATGTCGGCGTGCTCTATGCGACCGGCGTCATGACCGCGCTGGTGGTGATCTTCGCGGAGGTGCTGCCGAAGACCATCGCGATCAACGCGCCCGACCGGATCGCGCTCGCGGTCGCCCGTCCCATGCGGCTGACCATGTACGTGCTGGGGCCGCTGCTCAGGGTGGTGGAAGTCATCGTGCGGCTGCTGATGCGGCTGTTCGGCCTTGCCGGCGAGCATCAGGCGATCCTGTCGCCGACCGAGCGCCTGCGCGGCGCCGTCGACCTGCTCCATCACGAGGGCAAGTTCGAGAAGCAGGACCGCGACATGCTCGGCGGCCTGCTCGATCTGCGCGAGCTCCAGGTCTCGGACGTCATGATCCATCGCACCGAGATGATGATGATCAACGCCGACCTGCCGCCGGAGGAACTGGTGCGCGAGGTGCTGGCGACCGAATACACCCGCATCCCGCTCTGGCGCGAAAAGCCGGAAAACATCATCGGCGTGCTCCACGCCAAGGATCTGCTGCGCGCGATCCGGGCCGCGGACGGCGACACCTCGCGCATCGACGTCTCGACCATCGCGCTGCCGCCCTGGTTCGTGCCGGAGATGCGGACGGTGTCCGAGCAGCTCAAGGCGTTCCGCCGCCGCAAGACCCACTTCGCGCTCGTCGTCGACGAGTATGGCGAGGTTGAAGGTCTTGTGACGCTGGAAGACATTCTGGAAGAGATTGTCGGTGACATCTCCGACGAGCACGACGTGGTGGTCGCGGGCGTTCGCGCCCAGCCGGACGGCTCGGTCGTGGTCGACGGCTCGGTGCCGATCCGCGATCTCAACCGCGCCATGGACTGGCACCTGCCTGACGGGGAGGCAACCACGGTCGCCGGCCTCGTCATTCATGAGGCGCGCTCGATCCCCGACCGCGGCCAGAGTTTCACCTTCCACGGCTTCCGCTTCCGCGTGCTGCGCCGCGAGCGCAACCGCATCACCGCGCTCCGTATTTCACCGGTGCCGCGCGAGGCGGAGCTGGAAGAAGCCAAGCCGCGGCGGGCGGGGACGTCGTTCTAGTGTCGTGCGTGTCCGCCGACCCTCATGACGAGAATCGCCGCAAGGCGCGCTCCCCAGGATGAGGGGAGGAAGCGCAGCCGGCGGCCGGCTGGTCGCGCCTCAACCTTCTCCCGGCGCCTGCGCGTGGATCGCCAGCGCGTGCACGCTGCCTGAAAGTTCCGCGGCGAGCGCCGAATTTATCATGCGGTGGCGATCGAGCCGGCTCTTCCCTTTGAAGGCCGGAGACACGATATAAACGCGAAAATGCGTCTCGCCGCTCGGCCGATGGCCGGCATGGCCCTCATGTAAATGTGACTCGTCGACGACCTGCAGGCTTTCCGGCGTGAAAGCTTCCTGCAACTTGTTGCTGATAGTGTCTTTCATAACCATGAGTGCCATTAATGTGCGCGATCACACTCCGTCAATGCCCGGGGGCTCAGGTCATCGCAGCCGGGTCTCAGCTAATTGCAATGTCAAGACTTGAAGGTTTTCGCATTGCGTAGTCAAAGTCTGCCATGCCAATCGATTCATCGAAGTTCTTCGACTCCATTCGCGTCAAGCCGCGGGGCAAGCAGCCCGAGGTGAAGCCGCGCGACACCGTGGTCGCCTGCGAATGGGCCGGATGCCAGAACAAGGGCGCGCACCGCGCGCCCAAGGGCCGCGAGAACCAGCGTGAGTACTGGCACTTCTGCCTGGACCACGTGCGCGAGTACAACCAGAACTACAATTTCTTCTCCGGCATGAATGCCGATGCCGTCGCGCGCTATCAGAAGGATGCGCTGACCGGCCATCGTCCGACCTGGAAGATGGGCGCCAATGGCGGAGTCAAGAAGGGCGCGGAAGCCGAGATCGACGGCGCCTTCGATCCGTTCAGCATGTTCTCGGAGATCAACGGCCGCGCAAGCTGGCGCAAGGGCCCGGAGGCCCAGCCCAAGGCCGAGACGCGCAAGGTGATGAATGCCGAGCGCAAGGCGCTCCAGGTGATGGGCCTCGGCCCCGATTCGACGCTCGCCGACGTCAAGACCAAGTACAAGGCGCTGGTGAAGCAGCACCACCCCGACGCCAATGGCGGCGACCGCTCGACCGAAGACCGCCTGATCGAGATCATCAAGGCGTACAACTACCTGAAGACGGTGGTGCGGGAGGCGTAAGCCCTCGCTCGCTTTTCTTCCCTTCTGCCCTTGCGGAGAAGGTGGCGCGAAGCGCCGGATCAGGGGTTGTTGCAGCAAACGCTATTGCGGGAGGCTGCGAGCGGAGAGATACCCCTCACCTCAGCGCGCTTGTGTCTGCGAGCGGAGATGCCCTCTCCCGCGAGGGGAGAGGGGCACAACAACCGCGTATCAACGCTAATTCCTCACCCCTTCGGCATCGCCCCCACATAGGACGAGCTCGGCCGGATCAGCCGTCCGGTCCGCTGCTGCTCGCGCGCATGCGCGGTCCACCCGGCGGCGCGCGCCACCGCGAAGATCGGCGTGAAGGCCTGGCGGGGAATCGCGAGTGCGTCGAGCAGGATCGCGGTGAAGAACTCGACATTCGTTTCCAGCGGCCGCTCCGGGTTCTTCCTGCGCAGCGCGGCGCGGATATAGGCCTCGACCTCGCCGGCGAAGGGCAGGTCGGCGCCGTCCGCGGACAACCGTTCGATCGCGGCCTTGAGCACGTCGGCGCGCGGGTCGCGCACCCGGTAGACGCGATGGCCGAAACCCATCAGCCGTTCGCCGCGCGCAAGCGCCGCGTCGACCCATGGCTGGATCCGCTCGCGCGAGCCGATCGCATCGAGCATCTCCAGCACCGGCTCCGGTGCGCCGCCATGCAGGGGGCCGGTCAGCGCGCAATAGCCGGCGGTGACGGCGGCGAAGAGGTCCGCTTGCGTCGAAGCCACCACGCGCGTGGTGAAGGTCGAGGCGTTCATGCCGTGATCGCAGACCGTGACGAAATAGGCATCGAGCGCGGCGACCTCGCGCGGCTCCGGTGCGGCGCCGCGCAGCATCCGGAGCGTATCGGCGGCATGGCTCGCATTCGGGTCCGGTGACAGCGGATCAAGACCTCTCGCGCGCCGGACCAGGGCGCCTGCGATCACCGGGAACGCGCCCACGATGGTGGCCTCGTGCTCCAGGCCATTCTCCGCGCGCAGCCCGGCGACAGCGGCGCGAAAGCCGTCGACGATGCCCATGCCGCGCGTTGCCGGCAGAAGGTCCTGCAGCCGGGCGAAGGCGAGCTCGCGCGCAGCGCCCAGGCTGGCCCGGACATTGGCTTCGCTCAGCGTGCTGCCGCTGGCGCCGTTCCAGAGCCGCGCGGTAACGCCCTCGAAGCTCGATTGGGCGGCCAGCCGGCCGACATGCTCGCCCGCGATGATCAGTTCGCCGCGCTCGCCGTCGACATGGCTCAGCACCGTCTCGGCTGCGGGAACGCCGTCCAGCCCGATCTGGCTTTTGGTGAGGTGGATGTTCATGGCCCAAATCTCCTGTTCACCAGGAGAAAATCGGGCCACTCGACAGATTGATCAATCTTGATTACATAAATCAATATGAATAATTCCAGCGAGCTCTATCTCTCGGCCCGGGAGGCCGCCGCCGAACTCGCGATCTCGCCGGCCACGCTCTACGCCTATGTCAGCCGCGGCCTGATCCGCTCCGAGCCGACGCCGGACTCGCGCAGAAACCGTTACCGCGCCGAGGACGTCCGCGCGCTGAAGGAGCGCCGGGTGCCGTCGCCGGAGCCGCGCGGCCTGCGCAGCTTCGATGCCGACTTGCCGGTGATGGACACGGAGATCTCGACCATCACCGAGGACGGCGCGATCTACCGCGGCGTCAATTGCGTCGACCTCGCCGAACACGACACGCTGGAGCACGCCGCGACGTTGCTGTGGGACGTCTCCGGCGTCGATCCGTTCGCGCCGGACAATCAGCCCGAGCTCTCCGACGAGATGCGCGCGATCGCGCAGGCCGCGCGCCGGGCCGCGCCGATCGATCGCGCCATCGCGGTGCTCGCGCTCGCGGCCAGCGCCGATCCCCGCGCCTTCACCCGCGCGCCCGACGGCCGCGCGCTGGTCGGTGCACGCATCGTTCGTCTCCTGGTTTCGACCATGCTCAATGCCGAGCCGTCGGCCGAGCCGCTGCATCAGGACATCGCGAAGGCCTGGGCGCCCGACAACAAGCATGCGCCCGACCTGATCCGCCGCGCGCTGGTTCTGCTCGCCGACCACGAACTGAACGCATCGACCTTCACGGCGCGCTGCGCGGCGTCGACCGGCCTCAATCTCTACGATTCCGTCATCGCCGGTCTTGCCGCGCTGAAAGGCCCCAAGCATGGCGGCGCCGGCGTGCTGGCTTCGCAACTGGTCAGGACGCTGGTCGACCGTGACGTCGAGCCGATGGTCCGCGAGCGGGTCGCGCTCGGCGAGCGCTTTGCCGGCTTCGGACACGGCGTCTATAAGCGCGGCGATCCACGCGCGCAGTCGCTGCTGAATGCGCTGGCCCGCGCCGGAGCGCCTCGCAAATTCACCAGGGAAGTGCCGGAGCGGATCGCGGAAGCGACCGGCGAATTCGTCAATATCGACTATGCGCTCGCCGTGCTCGTGCACGCGTTGCGCCTGCCGGCGGGCAGCGAGCTCGCGCTGTTCGCGATGGCCCGCAGCGTCGGCTGGATCGCGCATGCGAGTGAACAGCTGCAGTTCGGCAAGCTGATCAGGCCGCGGGCAAGGTATGTGGGACCGGCGCCCGGACGAAGGGCAGGGAGCGCGGGTTAGAAGAACCGGGAGTGCGCCATTTTCCGCCGTCGTCCTGGCGCAAGCCAGGACCCATGCCGCGGCATCTCTCGCTCATCGCCGCTGACGGTCTCCAGCGGCGAGCAGTCGACGCCCGCAGCCATCCTTCGAGACGCCCGCGTTTCGCGGGCTCCTCAGGATGAGGACGGAGTGCTTGGCGAGAGGATCAAGCCCGCGGCTTGGCCGCCGCGACAGCGCCGACGTTCTGGCGGCGGCGATAGTACCAGAGGCCAAGACCGCCGATGATCGCGACGGCAATCACCGTCAGAATCCAGATGTGCTTGCCCGGATGGCCGTGGTGCGGCACCCCGAAATATTCGTGAAAGGCCGATACCGCCAGCACGCCCGGCAGGACATGCGCCGGCGCCCACAGCAGGATCGCGGGGATGTTGACGGCGTAGAACCTTGCCGGCGTCATGCCGAGCGCACCGGCCGTGATCGGGACGAAGGCGCGGATCGGCGGCACGAAACGGGCGAAGAACACCGCCCAGGTGCCGAAACGGTGGAAGAAGGTCTCGCTCTCCTCGATGACGCGCGGATAGTTGGTCAGCGGCCAGGTGTTGAGGATCTCGCGCTGGCGCCGGTGCCCAAGCCAATAGGCCGAGCCGTCACCCAGGACGGCGCCGATCCCAGCGGCCAGCAGCACGAATGGAAGCTTCAGGTCCCCGCCGGGAACCAGTGCGCTCAGAGCCAGGATGATGGTCGAGCCCGGGATCACCGATCCCACCACCGGAACGGCTTCGAGAAGCGCTGCCAGGAACAGGGTCAGGTAGGCCAGCCACGCATGGGCCGAAACGAAGGATATGAGGGGATCGAGAAAGGACGTCACGTCGTCTCTGTGGTGGGCAGGGGCTTTCGGGTTCAGACCTTACATAAGTATCCGGAGGCGGTAAAAGTGCCGCAGGCCCGGAGGCGGTCGGCCCGAAGCGAAATTCGAGCGCGATTCGCAAGGCAGCCCTCCAAAAACTGCGTTCCTTGCCTATCTAAATGAAAAGACAACGGAACTTTGATTGGCGGGCGGGCTTCTGCCGGCCCCTTGTCTCTGATAGGTTCGCAGACGCACCCAGCCGCAGCCAACGTGCAAATAACCGGTTTCGGGACCGCCCGGGACCTCGGAGGATTGATGACGACCGCCGCCATGTCCAAAGTTGAGGAAGTTTCCGGTTTGCCCGACATGAAGGTGTCGGTGCGCCAGGTGTTCGGGATCGACAGCGATCTCGAAGTGCCGGCCTATTCCGAAGTCGATCCTCATGTGCCCGAAGTCGACGCCGATTACCGTTTCGACCGCGCCACCACGCTCGCCATTCTCGCCGGCTTCGCGCGCAATCGCCGCGTGATGGTGACCGGCTATCACGGCACCGGCAAATCCACCCATATCGAGCAGGTCGCCGCCCGCCTCAACTGGCCCTGCGTGCGCGTCAACCTCGACAGCCACATCAGCCGTATCGACCTCGTCGGCAAGGATTCGATCGTGGTCCGCGACGGCAAGCAGGTCACCGAGTTCCGTGACGGCATCCTGCCGTGGGCGCTCCAGAACAACGTCGCGCTGGTGTTCGACGAATACGACGCCGGCCGCCCGGACGTG
>NZ_JASGFS010000100.1:0-15428 GCF_047605465.1 Bradyrhizobium sp.
CGCGCTGGTGTTCGACGAATACGACGCCGGCCGCCCGGACGTGATGTTCGTGATCCAGCGCGTGCTGGAAGTCTCGGGCCGCCTCACGCTGCTGGACCAGAACAAGGTGATCAAGCCGCATCCGGCGTTCCGCCTGTTCGCGACCGCCAACACGGTCGGCCTCGGCGACACCTCGGGCCTCTACCACGGCACCCAGCAGATCAACCAGGGCCAGATGGACCGCTGGTCGATCGTCACCACGCTGAACTATCTCAGCCATGACGAGGAGGTCGAGATCGTGCTGGCCAAGGCCAAGCACTATCGCACCCAGGAAGGCCGCGACATCGTCAACAAGATGGTTCGCCTCGCCGATCTCACCCGCAACGCGTTCGCCAATGGCGATTTGTCGACGGTGATGAGCCCGCGCACGGTGATCACCTGGGCGGAAAACGCCGACATCTTCGGCGACATCGGCTTCGCCTTCCGCGTCACCTTCCTCAACAAGTGCGACGAGCTCGAGCGTCCCCTGGTCGCCGAGTTCTACCAGCGCTGCTTCAACGCCGAGCTGCCGGAATCGGCGGTCAACGTGGCGCTGAGCTGATGTCTCTCGGTGTGTCTTCCCGGCGTAAGCCGGGACCCACACCGCGTGATGTCTCAATAGAACGACGCTGATAGTTTTTCCTGACCTAGCGACGGCCGGTGGTTATGGGTCCCGGCTTTCGCCGGGACGACGGATACGGTGAGATGACCACCTCCAACAGCAAATTCCGCAACACCAAGGAAGCCCCGACCGAGCCGTTCAAGCGCTCGGTGGCGTCCTGCCTGAAGGCGATCGCCAAGACGCCGGAGCTCGACGTCAGCTTCGCCGCCGAGCGTCCGGGTCTCGCGCCCGGCAAGGCACGGTTGCCCGAGCCGGCGCGCAAGATGACCAAGCGCGACGCCGCGATCGTGCGCGGCCATGCCGACTCCATCGCGCTCAAGATCGCCTGTCACGATCCGAAACTGCATCGCAAGCTGATGCCCGGCAATCCGCAGGCGCGCGGCGTGTTCGAGGCGGTGGAGCAGGCCCGCGTCGAGGCAATCGGCGCGCGCCGCATGGCGGGCGTTGCGAAGAACCTCACCGCGATGCTCGACGACCATTTCCATCGCGGCAAGTTCGACGAGATCACCGATCGTGCCGATGCGCCGCTGGCCGATGCGCTGGCGATGCTGGTGCGCGAGCGCCTGACCGGCATGGCGCCGCCGGCGGCCGCGAAGAAGATGGTCGATCTCTGGCGGCCGATCCTCGAGGACAAGATCGGCAAGCGGCTCGACCGGCTCGACGGCGTGGTCGAGGACCAGACCAAGTTCGGCGATGCCGTGCACGATCTCCTGACCGCGCTCGAGCTCGGCGAGGACCGCAACGCCGACACCGAGGACAATGACGACCAGGACGAGAACCGCGACGGCGACAACGACCAGTCCGGCGCCGAAGGCTCGCCCGATTCCGACGCCGCGCAGGAGATGAGCGCAGACCAGGCGCAGGCCTCGAGCGAAGAGATGAGCGACAGCGCGATGGAAAGCGCGCAGGCCTCGACATCCGACACCTTCGACGACGGCGAACTCGGCGACGACGAGACGCCGGGCGAGGCGACGCGGCCGAATTCGCGCGGCCAGAACGAGCCGCGCGGGCCCGAATACCACGCCTTCGCGCCGAAATTCGACGAGGTCATCGCCGCAGAGGATCTCTGCGATCATGACGAGCTGGAGCGTCTGCGTTCCTACCTCGACAAGCAGCTCGCGCATCTGCAGGGCATCGTCGCCCGCCTCGCCAACCGCCTGCAGCGCCGCCTGATGGCGCAGCAGAACCGCGCCTGGGAGTTCGATCTCGAGGAAGGCATTCTCGATCCCGCTCGCCTGTCGCGCGTGGTGACCGATCCCTATCATCCGCTGTCCTTCATGCACGAGAAGGAAGCGACGTTCCGCGACACCGTGGTCACGCTGCTGCTCGACAATTCCGGTTCGATGCGCGGACGTCCGATCACGGTCGCGGCGACCTGCGCCGACATCCTCGCGCGCACGCTGGAGCGTTGCGGCGTCAAGGTCGAGATTCTCGGCTTCACCACCCGCGCCTGGAAGGGCGGGCAGTCGCGCGAAGCCTGGCTTGCCGCCGGCAAGCCGGCCAATCCCGGCCGCCTCAACGATCTGCGCCACATCATCTACAAGTCCGCCGATGCGCCCTGGCGCCGCGCGCGGAAGAATCTCGGCCTGATGATGCGCGAGGGGCTGTTGAAGGAGAACATCGACGGCGAGGCGCTGGACTGGGCGCACAAGCGCCTGCTCGGTCGGCCCGAGCAGCGCAAGATCCTGATGATGATCTCGGACGGCGCGCCGGTCGACGATTCCACGCTGTCGGTCAATCCCGGCAACTACCTCGAGCGGCACCTGCGCCACATCATCGAGGAGATCGAGACGCGCTCGCCGGTGGAGCTGATCGCGATCGGCATCGGCCACGACGTCACGCGCTATTATCGCCGTGCTGTGACGATCGTGGACGCCGAAGAGCTCGGCGGCGCCATCACCGAGAAGCTCGCCGAGCTGTTCAGCGAGACGCACACCGCGCCGCAGCCGACGGCGAACCGTCCGCGCCGCAAACTGCATTCGTGACCACGCATCCATCCCGCCGCCGTTTTCTCGGCCACGCGGCGGCGGGATTCTCCACTCTCGCGATATCCCGCCTTGCGCGGGCCCAGCCTGCGAGCGAGCCGCCGCCGCGGCCGCCGCAGGTCGAGCACGCCGTCACCGCGCCGGTCGCGATCGAGGTCAACGCGCGGCCGATCCCCGCCTTCGAGCCGCGTGACCGCGCCCGCGTGCGCTTCGGCTCGCTGGAATATCGCAGCGGCCTCGTGCTGACCTCGCCGCATCGCGGCTTCGGCGGCCTGTCCGGCATCCGCTTCCTCGACGACAAGGGCGAACGCTTCCTCGCGCTGTCCGACCAGGGCACCTGGTTCACCGGTGCCATCCGCTATTCCGGCGGCAAGATGGCGGGGCTCGACGACGTCGAGGCGGCGCCGATCCTCAATGCCGAAGGACGGCCGATCACCGAAAAGCGCCTCTGGTACGACACCGAGTCGCTCGCGCGCGACGGCGACCACGTCTATGTCGGGCTTGAGCGCGTCAACCAGATCATGCGGTTCGATTTCGCCAAGGGCGGCACGCGCGCGCCGGGCGAGGTGATCGCCGTGCCCACCGGCGTGCGCAAGCTGCCCTACAACAAGGGACTGGAGGCGCTGGTCTTCGTGCCGAAAGGCCAGCCGCTCGCGGGCACGCTGATCGCGCTGTCGGAAGGCGGGTTCGACGCCGACGGCAATCTGGTCGCATTCCTGATTGGAGGTCCGACGCCCGGCCAGTTCAGCGTCCGTCGCACCGACCAGCAGCTGATCAGCGACGCGGTGCTGCTGCCTTCGGGCGAGCTGCTCATCCTCGAACGCAAATTCTCCTGGCTCAGCGGCATCAACATCCGCATCCGCTCGATCCCGCTCAAGTCGATCGCGCCCGGCGCGGTGGTCGACGGCCCCGTGCTGTTCAATGCCGATCTCGGTCACGAGGTCGACAACATGGAGGGCATCGACGCCCACGTGACGGCGGGCGGCGAGACCGTGCTGACGCTCGTCTCCGACGACAATTTCTCGCTGCTCCAGCGCACGCTGCTGCTGCAGTTCACGCTGGTGGAATAGGACCCGCTGTCATCGACCGCAGGCTCGTCCATGACCCTCGCCGCAATGCATGACGCCGTGGGCGGGCATGTTCGCCGCGCGGCTGGCAATCCGCGTTTGCGCCATTAAACTCTCCGCATTGCCCTCTCATCCCCGGATCCCCCGCATGAGCGCCCTGTTTTCACCGATCACGTTGCGTGGACTGACCCTGAAGAACCGCGTCGTGGTGTCGCCGATGTGCCAGTATTCGGCCGATGACGGCGTCGCCACCGACTGGCACTTCACCCACATCAACAATCTGGCGCTGTCGGGCGCGTCGATGTTCTGCATCGAGGCGACCCATGTCGAGGCGATCGGCCGCATCACGCCGGGCTGTCTCGGGCTCTACAGCGATGCCTGCGAGGCGGCGCTGAAGCAGATCCTCACCTCGGTGCGCAAGCATTCGACCACGGCGATCGCGATGCAGCTCGCCCATGCCGGCCGCAAGGCGTCGAGCGCGCGCCCATGGGATGGCGGCCAGCTCATTCCGGAATCGCAGGGCGGCTGGCAGACGGTGGGGCCGTCCGCGGTACCGCACAAGGAGGGCGAGGCCGCGCCGCTGGCGCTGGATGCCGCGGGTCTCACCCGCATCCGCGAGGCCTTCGTCGACAGCGCGAAGCGCGCCGCCCGTCTCGGCATCGATGCGATCGAGCTGCACGGCGCGCACGGCTATCTCCTGCACCAGTTCCTCTCGCCGATCTCCAACAAGCGCACCGACGCATATGGCGGCTCGCTGGAGAACCGCATGCGCTTTCCGCTCGAAGTGTACGACGCGGTGCGCGCGGTGTTCCCGCACGACAGGCCGATCGGCATGCGGGTGTCGTCGACCGACTGGGTCGAGGGCGGCTGGGATTTGGCGCAGACCATTGCGTTCGCGACCGCGCTGAAGGCGCGCGGCGTCGACTGGATCGATGCTTCCTCCGGCGGTGTCTCGCCGCTGCAGAAGATCCCGCTCGGCCCCGGCTACCAGGTGCAGTTCGCCGACTCCATCAGGCGCGAGACCGGCCTGCCCACCATCGCCGTCGGCCTGATCACGGATGCGAAGCAGGCCGGCGAGATCGTCGACAGCGGCAAGGCCGACATGGTCGCGCTCGCCCGCGGCATGCTCTACGACCCGCGCTGGGGCTGGCACGCCGCCGCCGAGCTCGGCGGCCAGGTCGAGGCCCCGCCGCAATATTGGCGCTCGCAGCCCTCGACGCAGAAGGAGCTGTTCGGCAAGACCACGTTCGGCGCGCGCTGAATTCTTCGTCTCTCCCACGTGCCGGGACAGGTCGGACTTCATGCGCGGCTTGAAGTCCGGGTAAGCGGCAGGTGCGGGCGTGGTGCGCGGCCGTGCCGCGAAGTCGTCATGGCGAGCGCAGCGAAGCAATCCGGGCTGCGGCTTTGGAAAGATTCCGGTTCGCTTGAGCCTGTCATCGGGCGGCGCTTCGCGCGGGCGTGTTGGCTTGCAATGATGACGGCAAGAGCGGACGCAACCCTGACGGCTCGTCGTCGCCAAACAACTCCCTGTGGTTATGGGTCCCGGCCCCCATGCGCAATTGCGCACCAGGCCGGGACGATGAGAAGGGCGCGGCGCGGGCTATCGTACCGCTCACCACCGCGCGACCTCACGCATCCGTAACCCCCCTTACCTTTCACCGACCGCAAATCTGGCCTAACCTCCGGCCGTTCAATGCCTCACGGAGGCCGGGCATGCGGTTTCGTGTTCGCAAGACAGCTCACGTGTTCGAGCGCGTAGGCCTCGCGATGGCCGGGGCGGCGTGCGGCCTGTTCGTCGGCGCCTATGTCGGCACGGCGATCTCGCCGCTGACCACGCAGGGCTTCCTGCTGCTGATGATGCTGCTCGGCTTCGTCGGCTTCTATCTCGGTATCGACACGCCGCAGCTTCCCTTCGACGACGCGCACAGCCACATCGACGCCGCGGAATTCCTCAGCTCCGCCGGCACGCTGTTCGCCACGCTCACGGCGCTCGGCTCGGTCGCGATCATCGTGCTGCGGCTCGAGCCGCACATCGCCTGGAGCTGGCTCGCTCTGTTCGGTTGGGTCGGCGGCGTCGCGATGCAGATCGTCGCCGGCGCGAAGGCGCGGATGCGGAAAGCGTAAGACGCCCTGCCAGTTGTCGTGAAACGTCGCGCCCCAGGCGCGCTGTGCCCCCTCACTTGCGGGCGGGGCTGTCGCATATGAGTTGAAAGGCTGCCCGACGCGTTCGGCCTGCATGATTCTCGCGGGGGGCTTCTCACCATGACGGTCTGATATCTCGCCGCGAAACGCGACCTCATCCTGAGGGCCCGCCACAAGCGGGCGTCTCGAAGGATGGCCGCTGGCGAGCGTCTCGCGACGTTTTGTCCTCAGATGCGATAGTCCGGGACCTGCAGGGGAAGGGCAGCACGACGGGCAGCCGCACGGCGCGCCCGTCGCGGGTCGTCAGAACACCACGCCGATCCGCGTTCCCCGCTTCCAGGCGATGCGGCAGCGCTTGCGGGTGTTGACGTGCAGCAGCTCGAACCGGTCGGGCACCTTCACCTGACCGCCGAGATCGACGCAGGCGCCGCCCGGCGAATAGTCGATCAGCGTGCAGGGGATCACCGGCGCGCGCGGGTCGGTGATGATCTTGGCCTGGCGGGACACCAGCCCCGCGGGCTTCACGCGGGCGAATCGGCGCGGATGCTGTGGCACGTCTCCTCCAACTCCGCTGTTCTTGCGGAAGTCTCGTCGGCGATGATGGCGGCGCAGATGATGCGATCAGGCTAAGGCCGGGCCGAGAATTTTAATGAAAAGTGGTCGCCGCTTCGCAAATCGGCGGTAGTCCGGTGGGGCGCTTTCCCTCTCCCCCTGCGGGAGGGTGGCTCGCCGCGCGGCGGCGAGACGGCCAAGCCAGAGCCCAAGCCTCCGCGCCCTCACGTCGCTCCCACGCCCTCCGCATGCGGCGGCGCCACCGGCATCGGCACGATCTGATACGCCAACGGCAAGTTCACCGGCCGGTAGTTCGTATCCGCCTCCATCCGCCGCAGCACGCTCTCGTGCAGATGCGCGCCTTCGGGAATGACGCGCGGCTCGCCATCGGGAATGTAGAAGCCGAGCACCACCCTGCGTGCCGGCCATTCCCTGTACGCCGCGCTCTTCGGCAGGAACTCCAGCACGCGCCACGGCAGCGTCATCGAATCGTGCAGCCCGCCCGGAGCGCCCGCCGTGCCGGAGAAGCTCGGCGGCACGTACTGGAACGGCGAGTTCTTGCGCTGGATGCCCCAGGCGAGCTGGTTCACGGTGCGCGTGTTGAAGTTCAGCCCCGCCTTCGTCGCCTCGTCGATCATCCACAGCAGCGGATATTTCGAGGCGCCGCTCTCGCTCTCCTTGTAGCCGCCGCCGACGTCGCAATGCACGCCGGCGAACCACACCTGCGAGATGTCCTGCGGCTGCTTCTTGTCGTCGGGCACGAAGCGGTTGCTCCAGAATTGCTGCGGATCGTCCCATTGCTTCAGACGAAACATGCAGCGCCGCTCGTCGATCGAGATCGCCTGGCGGAAGGTCTGCACGCTCGGGTTCTGCAGCGTGAACGCCAGCTCCTCCAGGCTCGGCCAGTACAGCCGGTCGGCGCGCGGCACGATCACGCTCGCCACCGTGTCCCACACGCCGATGAAGTGCACCGTCGGCCAGCGCGACGAGGTGATGCGCGCGAACTGCGCGGCGAGGTCGAACTTGTCCTTCGGCAGCGGGCCGTCCTCGTCGAAGCCGCTGTCGGTGAGGTCGCTGACGTCGTTGCCGCGCCCGAGCCCGGAATATTGCTTGTAGGCGACGAGGCCGGAGCCCGCGAGGTTCGCCTGCTCCGGCGAGATCAGCCCGATCTTGTGGATCAGCCCGGCCAGCACCCGCACCGTGTAGGCGCCGCGCGAGAAGCCGAACAGATAGATCTTGTCGCCCGGCTTGTAGTGCTCGACCAGGAAGCAATAGGCGTTGAGCACGTTGTCATCGAGCCCGTAGCCGGTGGCGAGCCCCAGCACGAGGTTGATGTTGGCTTTCCAGCGGTGCCACGTGGTCGGCTCCGTCACCGTGCCGACGCCGGGATCGTAGAACACCATCTGCCGCGGATGCGTCTTGTCGGTCTTGCGCAGGCAGCGATAGAGCTTCAGGACGTTGGAGATGTTCTCGGAGATCTCGTTGCCGGTGCCGTCGCAGCAGATGACGAGGTTGCCGTAGCCGTTCATGTCGCCTCACAGGTCACGCGGACTGTACCTGCTATTTGTCTCCGTAGTGTTTCTTCCAGACGTCGCGGGCGATGCCGATCGTCTCGATCCTGTCCTCGAACAGGCGGTAGTTCACCTCGTCGCCTTCGGTCAGGTCCTGAAAGCCCTCGTCGCCGCCCTGCACCGAGCCCGCGGTGAAGATGACGGTCGTTCCGTTGCTGGTCCTGATCACGCCGATCCCCAGCGGGCGGTAGATCTTCTCGACGGTCCCGTAGCCATTCATGATGCCGCTCGTTCCCTGTTGCTCGACGCTGTTTAGGTGTTCTTCAGCCGCCACCTGACTTCCATCGCGGAGCCGGGCAGCATGATCCGGTCATGGGAGAAATGCGCCTTTCGCCCGGCAGCGGTCGGCTCGTCGCGCTGCTCGACCCGTCCGGGCGGAACGAGCCTGTTGCTCGGCACGAAATACTCGAAATCGCCCTCGACCACGGCCTCGACCTGCGCCCCGTGTACGATCCAGGGCGCCGAGAACATGAAATGCGGCAGCGATACCGGCACGACCGAATCGTATTCCATCCGTATCGTCACGGCAGTCCCGACCTTCGCAACCAGGGCCGGGGGCAGATGGTAGCTCCGCAGCAGCCAGGTCGCGGCTTGCCGCGTGCTCGTCGGCCATTCGACATCGCCGGGCGCCAGCGGCACGCCGTCGATGGTGATGGAGAGGCGCGGAAAGAAGGTCGACCAGACCGTGGCGTCGTCCTGATTCCTGAGGATGGAGTTGACGGAGAGCCGCAGCGCATTCTGTTCGGCCTGCGGAAGCAGGTCGAGGCCGACCTGATGGATGTAGACCGGCGGCGGTCGCCGCTGCCACAGGCTGTTGGCGGCGAACGAGATGCCGAAATCGATATGCTCTTCTTCCAGCAGGAAACGATACTGGCAGATCGTGCTGCAGGTGCCGTAGGCCGACAGTGGGCCTGCTCTCGGCGGATCCCGCCGCAGATTGATCTCGGTGAAGAATTCGAGGTCCTTGCTGACGCGGCTGAACCGATTGCCCCATATCTCCTGGCTCGCCTTCCAGACATGGTCCAGGACGATCGGGTCGGTTCGGCGGGAGATCTGCAGGAAGCTCTTGGCCTCCAGATATCTGACGTCGTTCGGCTCCGCCGGCTTGACCAGCTGGATGTGCCCGTAGGACAGCGGCTTCCAGTCGATCGCGCCGTAGAATCCCTTGCCCGAGGCTTCGTTCACGGCGATGTCGTCCTCGCCGGTCACGGCCCGGACGGCGAGCCACATGCGCTGCGGGCCGGCGCTTTCGTGGCCGCCATTGACGATCCGGAACGCCCATTGATCGTGGAGGCGCGTGAGGAATTCGCTGCCGGTCGCGAGGTCGGCGAGCTGGCGCTGGCCTCTCAGGAACAGGTTGATGGCGCCGCGCACCAGCGGGACTTTCAAGCCGATCCCGAAGCCGACCAGCTTGGCGATGTTGATGAGGTCGCTGCCGGTGGTCGGCGTTCCATAGAGCAGCAACCCGCTGACGGGCGGAGGCCTGTTCGCGCGCTGCACCTCGTCGACGATGTACTTCATGCACACCAGGCCGCCCATGCTGTGCGCGATGAAGACGATGCTGTCATACGCGTGCGGCAGCTGCGACAGCGCGCCGGCAAGCTGGATCGCGGCGTTGTCGATCGGCGCCCCCCGGAGATAGGAGGTCCGGTATCCGAAGGCGTAGACGTCGTAGTCCTGCAATTCGTCGTCTTGGAGGATGAGCTCGACGAAGCCGGCGTCGGCCCCATTGCTTCGCCACGTCGTCACGATGTCCCCGGTGACGCCATGCACGAACACGACGCATCGCGTGTTCTGATGTCCGGTCCGGCTGTACCGGATCAGGTGATCCTTCACCACATGCGTGGTCTGAACGGCGGCCGGCCGGGTCTGTTCGCTCTCGAGGGGCACAATAGCAACCCTGTTTTCGGTGAGGCAGTTGGCGCAGTCTCTTGGGTATCGCTGAAAATATCGGGCTTAGGCTTGAACAATCTTAGATAGCATAGCCGTTTTGGGGAGTAGCGGACAAGGGCGTCGTGGAGCGTCGGTTGCCGCGGATGCTTGTCGTCCTTTCTGCGCTGGTGGCGGCAGAGATTCGGGGAGTTGGACATGCTCTTAGAGAGATTGTCTCCAGCACCGTCACGGCGATATTCTTGTATGGATACCCGAGTTGCTCTCAGATCGTTGTCAGATGTTCCTAGTTACAAAAATTGCCGTTGCAATAGACTTCAGACGCTGCCGCGGCGTAGTACGCGGCCGTTTCGAGAGAATTGAGATTGCGGGTGCCGAATTGTTGCGCTCGATTGAGCAAGTGAGCCGCAACCTGCTTGGATCTTAGATCTAGTGCCAGTTGCGTCACTTCGGATTCAAGTTCGACCAGCACGGCTGCCGCCTGTCGTCTGAAGCGCTTTTCAAGTCCAAGCTCTCGAAAATGATAGATGAGCTTGCCGGATAGCCCGCCGTACTTTTCTTCGTCTAGCGAGACAAAGTAGGTGAGTATCGGCCCACCATCCCGAATCTCTAACTCTGCAAATAGCCACCGGATGTTCTCCGGAAGTCGATCGAAGTAAGGATGAAGAAAGCTTTCATTTGGCCCTGCCGGCCTTTTTTGTCGCTTCAAATGATTGCATGGGTGGCATATGGGCAGGAGATTTTGAGGGAAGACGTTCAATTCGTGAAATGTCTCTTTTGGAAGAAAATGGTCAAGCTCGTAAACTTCGCCAAAGCTACAGTATGGGCAGTAGTCCGATGAGGAGTGAATTTCTTCGTAGGCGTATCGACCAGTGCCGGTTCGAGCAGCCATGCGACGGTCGTAAAGATCGCGCATCCCTGAGCGCTCGCTGGTCGTCATCGCCATCGGCTCCAAGCGATGCAGAGCCCCGGCGCGTGCAGCGGCGCAGTAGTCAGATCCAGCCTGAACTATGCGGCTGCTTAAGGCCACAAGACGATTGCGGCTGTCGGCATCGCGAGTCTGATTCACACAGGCGGAGTATAGGTCGCCATGATCGAGGGTAGGCAGTGACAATGGCCTCATTCTTCTTCGTCCTCGCTTGTAAAGACACGCGCGAGTGCTCGCCCTTCTCCGCCAATCTCGTCGCCAAATTCTTTGATGACGATATCGAAGTCGCCGCCCTTCGCCGCCTCCTTCAATAGTCGATAGAAGCCGCTTCGGGAGACTTCGAGCCCAAACACCTTGCGCGTGAGCATTCCAACGTTCTCTGCAAACGTTTCCGTTTTCGGTCTGCGTATGCGTATTCGTTCGCCAGTCCTAGAAATAACAGAGACACATCTTGCAGGTACTTCCTGAAGAACGACGGGCGAATGCGTTGCGATGATTGCAACTCCGTTCTGAGAAATCAGTAGTTCGGATATTGCTCTAATTAGCGATCCAAGCAGAGGGGGGTGTAAATGCGTTTCTGGCTCGTCGATGATCACCAGAGACCTATCACTGACGTTTTCGACGAGACGAGCGATCGTTAGCAGAACGATTTTATGGCCAGAGCTGAGGTCCGGAAAAATCTCAACAAGAGATCGTCTTCCCCCACTCGGATCGTCAATGAAATCTGCTAGGCCTGGGTCCGATCGGAGGACGTTTAGTGCCTTGATCCAGCGTTGGTATCTTTGCTCGTTAAATCGAGGGGGCGCCTTGTTAGTTAGTGTTCCAAAGATTCCAGAAAATTCTTGGTAGAAATCATCTGCTGTTTTCAGGGCAACTTGCTCTTCGATCACGCCAACTCTGTTGGCGACTTCAATATGCTTTTTGATTCCAATGTAATGATATGGGATCGAACTATCGGATCGCCTACGATCAGCAGTTATGGGGTCAAATCGATCGAACGCACTGTATGAGACAACGATTAAGTTTAGAAACTCGTTGCTCTTGTCGGTGAACTCGAACTGGCCTGATACTCCTATCGATCCGAGCTTATTTTCAGTAAGTGCATCTGCCATCCCGGCGAGCAGTCTGGTTTTTCCAACACCATTTCTGCCAATAAGCACGTGTACGTTCGTGGGTGGCCGTGAATCCGGTCTGACTGCAAACTCGCACTGTTCAGGAAGCTCTGAATATCCCGTCGAAAACTTGAAAACGAACTCGTACGGGGTGAGCTGCGAGTCGCCCCTGAGAATTCTAGGAAAACTGTCTAGAACGTCTCGGCGAGAAACCGTTCTAAGTAACGAAGTCTGCATTCCCTCTTCGTCTCTGAACGCTTCGAATATCGTACTGTCGAAGACGCAATCTCGAATAGCTTTCAGATACGTGGAGGCTAATGGTTCGCCCAGTTTCGATAGGTTGAGATAGTAGTCTCTATCCGCGCCGAGAGAGCACCACCGATTGTCGAGGCTTTCGAAGTGATTTGGTGGATTAGCTCGGCCACTTCTGAGCCCTCGACTGAGTATCCGCAATCCGCCGATGTCGTGCCGCGTGCCATTTTGATCGTAAACGACTGAATGAAATGACGTCCGAAATTTAAAGTCATCCCAATTGTCATTTATTAGGAAGCAAACTTCCTTGCGATCGCTGTATCTTTGGTCAAGGTCCGTTGTGAAGAAGCGCAATTGGATTGCTCCGGTATCAAGTATCCAACGGGTGCTGCACTTAGGCTGGCGATTGCACAGCGTGTCGGTTTATCGAGATTGTCCGCTGTCGTGCATTCCCTAAGGAGGGCTTGATTGACGCATGCCGTGCGAATGTTGACGCGCCAATTTCAAGTTCGCAGTTCAATTGAACTTAGCCTTGAATTGATTGGAAATCGGAAGTTGGTCTTGTTTTGAAAGAATGCTGCATAGCCATCGTCTCCAAGCTCGGTTCTCGATAAATGGCAGCGTATGCAACTCCTAGTTATTTCCCCAACTTGGTTCGCTTGCAATCTCTCATGGATCATTCGTTCGTCTAGAGTCGCTGAGCCACAAACAAAAACGGCCGGATCTTCCGATCCGGCCGTAAACGCAAGAACGCTACTGGCTAAGCCTACGCCACACGACGCAACTTAGCCCCCGCCCTGTTCGAAAATCTCTTAGCTGGCCTTCTTGACCGGCGCGGTGGTGCCGACCTTCTTCTGGATGGCGCGCTTCAGCTCGAGGGCGCGCGGCGACAGGGCGTCGGCGTTGGCCTTGAGCAGGAAGGCGTCGAGGCCGCCATTGTGGTCGACGCTCTTCACCGCGTTGGTGGAGACGCGCAGGCGCACGTTGCGCTCCAAGGCTTCCGAGATGAACGTCACGTTGACGAGGTTCGGCAGGAAGCGGCGCTTGGTCTTGATGTTGGAGTGGCTGACCTTGTGGCCGACGAGGGGGCCCTTGGCCGTCAGTTCGCAGCGGCGAGACATGGCAAAAATCCTTGGTTCGAACCCCCAACGAGTGCGGCCGCCATTTTGGGCGCCACGGGGGCTAATTCTGTGTCCTTGCAGGGAGCGGCGGACGTATAGGGGGGAAGGGCCGGACAGTCAAGTTTTTGGGGCCCTGTTCGGGCCGCTTCCGGCGCCGCGCTCGCTTCGCCCGCCCGCGGGGGAGGGTTGGCGAGAGGGTGTCTCCCCGGGGAGAGACTTCGTGCGTGCTCCCGGCAGGCGAAGGCCCTCGCCCGGCGCTGCGTGCCGAGCTCCTCGGCGCGGCAGCGGTGCTTCATCCCGCCGCGCCCCGATCACTAAAACGGCAATGATTGAAAAGCCTTACCATCACATAAAGGGCGCATTCGCACCTGAAAAGTCCGGTGGAGTTCCGGGGCTTCCGGGCCCCGGACACATTGTTTCCCGCCGGATTCGGCTTAAGTAACGACCGTTCGCGCTCCATTGGATGATTTCGTGCCAACGCTTCCCCTTTCTGCGATCAGGCCGCGCCTGGCCGGTCCGCGCTCGGCCGGCCGGCTGGCGCTGGCGGCCTTTTGCGGGCTGATCCTGGCGTGGGTCGCCGCGCCCGCGGCGGCGCAGGGCAAGCTGGAAGCGCAATATGAGGCGACGCTGGCGGGCATTCCCGTCGGCAAGGGCGCCTGGAATATCGACATCCAGGACGACGTGTTCTCGGCGGCCGCCTCGGGCGGCACGTCCGGCATCCTGAAATCGATCGCCAACGGCTCCGGCACCGGCGCCTCGCAGGGGCGGGTCGTCAACGGCGCGCTGGTCGCGACCGGCTACCAAGCCTCCACCACCACCTCGAAGAAGACCGAGGAGATCCACATCACCCTCGACAAGGGCAATGTGAAGGAGTTCGGCATCGTGCCGGAGCCGCCGGTCGATCCCGACCGCATCGTCGTCACCGACGCGCATCGCCGCGGCGTGTGGGACCCGATGACGGCCTCGCTGCTGCGCGTGCCCGGCACCGCCGATCCCTTGTCGGCGGAGGCCTGCCACAACGGCGCGCCGGTGTTCGACGGCCGCATGCGCTACGACCTCAAGCTCGATTTCAAGCGCATGGAAACGGTGAAGGCCGAGAAGGGCTACCACGGCCCGGTCGTGGTCTGCGCGCTCTATTTCGTGCCGGTCGCCGGCTACATTCCCGACCGGCCCGTGATCAAATATCTCTCCGCCCAGCGCAACATCGAGATCGCCTTCGCGCCCGTCGCCGGCACGCGCATCCTGGTGCCGTTCTGGATCAAGATCCCGACCCCGCTCGGCCCCGCGATGCTGGAAGCGACCAGCTTCATCACCACGGCGCAGCCGCCCAGGGTCGCGAAGACGCAGTAGCGCGCGTCGGGCGTCGGCGAGGAGCGTTTGCCTCGAAGCCTTCAGCTGCGCAGCCCGGATGAAGCGAAGCGCAATCCGGGACCCCGCCCGCCAGTCCCTGCATTCCGCGGCGCTTCATGCGGACGACCCCTCCGCGTCATTTTGGGGCGCGCGCAGCGCGAACCCGCAAATCCATCCTGAGACGAACGCTGCGGCCTGATGGGATTCCGGGCGCGTGCCAAGCGGCGCGCCCCGGAATGACGGCGGGGAGAGTTCGGTGCACCGTTCCAACACCTTGCGCCCCGTCACCCCGCCGGCCGCCGTCCGCCGGTGTCTACTGTGCATGGGGTTGTTTTCGCGAAATCGGATTGCAGCCCCGAACCCCCACCCTGAGGAGGCCGCGAATGCGGCTGTCGCGAAGGGCAAGGCCCGGCTCTCGCGATCGGGAGGTCGCAGCCGGGAATCCATTTGACTCCGCCCCGATTCTGATTCGACTCCGCGCCGTCCCCAATTTTAAGGAACGCGTCATCAAAACGTCGCTTGTGCGGCAGCACAAAACTCCATCTAGTGCGATGGAAATCAGAGTCCCGCGACATCTTGCGTGAACGTAACAGGACTCAACGGGGAGTCAGCGATTCGGCCGCGATTCGTTCTAGAGTCGTTCCGAAGCTTAAGGACAACGGGAAAAGCGTCGCAAAGTGAGACAGTTGCGCGGGATTTTCGGACGGCGTTCCCACGCCCATGGCGCCGTCGCCCGGCTCGGCCGGGCGATCCGGTCCGCCGAGCGGGCTGTGGTCGAGCGGACGGCCCGCGGCGCGCCGGATGCTCTGGCCGCGCCG
>NZ_JASGFS010000101.1:0-14917 GCF_047605465.1 Bradyrhizobium sp.
GCGCGGCACCCCGGGCTTCTCCGGCGCCGACCTGATGAACCTCGTCAACGAAGCCGCCCTGACCGCCGCCCGCCGCAACAAGCGGATGGTGACCCAGGCCGAGTTCGAAGAAGCCAAGGACAAGGTGATGATGGGCGCCGAGCGCAAGTCGCTCGTCATGACCGAGGAAGAGAAGCTGCTGACGGCCTATCACGAGGGCGGCCACGCCATCGTCGGCCTCAACGTGCCTGCGACTGATCCGATCCACAAGGCGACGATCATCCCGCGCGGCCGCGCGCTGGGCATGGTCATGCAGCTTCCCGAGCGGGACAAGCTGTCGATGTCGCTGGAGCAGATGACCTCGCGCCTCGCCATCATGATGGGCGGCCGCGTCGCCGAAGAGCTGATCTTCGGCCGCGAGAAGGTGACCTCGGGCGCCGCCTCCGACATCGAGCAGGCCACCCGGCTTGCCCGGATGATGGTGACGCGCTGGGGCCTGTCGGAAGAGCTCGGCACCGTCTCCTATGGCGAGAACCAGGACGAGGTGTTCCTGGGCATGTCGGTGTCGCGGACGCAGAACGCTTCCGAGGCCACGGTCCAGAAGATCGACTCCGAGATCAGGCGCCTGGTCGAGGAAGGCTACAAGGAAGCGACCCGCATCCTCACCGAGAAGCATGCCGACCTCGAGGCCCTGGCCAAGGGTCTGCTCGAATTCGAAACGCTGTCCGGCGACGAGATCGTCGATCTGCTCAAGGGCAAGAAGCCGAACCGCGAGTCCGTGCTCGAGCCGACCACGCCGCGCGCCTCCGCCGTGCCGCCGGCCGGCAAGTCGCGCCCGCGTCCCGACCCGGATCCCGGCCTGGAGCCGCAGCCGCAGTCGTAAGGCCGGCAGCCAGACATGAATTGAAGAACGCGGCGGAAACGCCGCGTTTTTTGTTGCCTGCGCGGACATTGCGGGGGCCTTCATTCGTGCGGGCGAATGGGTCGGCGCGAAGCGCGGCCCGGTGACATGCTCGGCGAAGCAATCCAGACCGTGTCCGCGGCGTGATCGTGGATTGCTTCGCTGCGCTCGCTATGACGACAACTGATGCACTCGCGCGTGCACGCACCGGCTTCGCCAGAGGGCAGAGGCGCTCCTGCGCCGTGCTCACCGTTTGCCGCCGGCCGCAGCCGACGCGGTGCGCGCCGACGCCTTGCCCATCCTCGCTGCCTTCACTTCGCTGCGGCTGCCGGCTTCTCCTCGCCGCGCGCGAGGAAACGCAGCACGTCGTCTGAAAATTGCTCCGGGTCTTGCAGGAAGGAGAAGTGGCTGACCTCCGGCTGGATCAGCAGGCCGGCCCCCGGAATGCTCGCCGCCATGAACTCGGTGTTCTCGCGCTTGATCGCCTCGTCGTGGTCGCCGTCCACGATCCAGGTCGGGACCTTGATGGCCGCAAGATCCGAGGCCGTCCATTTCGGCTGGCTCTCCCACATCCTGGTGATGTCGGCGACGAAGCTCTTGTACTCCGACGGGGTCGGCGACAGGCGCTTGTACTCCTCGCCCGCCCTGGCGATGTAGGCGTTGAAGACGTCGCTCGACGCTATGTCGGCGACACCGGACGGGTCCGAGTTCGCGGCAAAGGCGAACAGCCTGCTCACGCGCTCCGGGTGCTTCATCGCGATGTCGAGGCCGATGATCGCGCCGTCGCTCCAGCCCACGATCGCGGCCTTGCCGATCTTGAGATGGTCGAGCAGCCCGACCACGTCGGAGGCCATCAGGTCGTAGCCGAACGGCTCCTGATTGCGGCTGCTGCGCCCGTGCCCGCGGCTCTCCATCACGATGACCCGGTAGTGTCGTTGCAGCGCGCGGACCTGATGGCCCCAGTAATTGGCGTTGGCAAGGCCGCCATGCAGCATGATGACGGGCTGGCCGTGGCCGAACACGGCGTACCAGATCCTGACGCCGTTGACGGGCGCGACGCCGCTCTGCGTCGCCTTCGGCAAGGTCGGCGTCGGCGGCAGGCTCAGCCATGGCGGGGCCGCGCGTGCAGCCGTGATCGAAACCGTGACGAGAAGCGCGATGAAGAGAGTGCGAACCGGCATAATGCGGCTTCCTGTTGGACAATCGGACGCAGCGTTTGGCCTCGCCAAGCCCGCGACTGCCTCCCGATAATGGTTGGAGTCCGCCGCGATGTCATGGCATGCTGCCTTCAAATAAGGGCACGGCACGACCGCGCCAACATGAGGGGGAGGAAAGACCGATGCGCTTTGCGGCGGCATTCGGCGCGCTCGGCGCCGTTTCGATCCTGCTGTTGCCTGTCACGTCGATCGCAGCCGAGATGCGCGGCGTCACCGCGAGCGAAATCAGGATCGGCCAGACCATGCCCTATAGCGGGCCGGTCTCCGCCTTCGGCGCGCTCGGCAAGGGCGAGGTCGGCTATTTCAAGATGCTGAACGAGAAGGGCGGCATCAACGGGCGCAAGGTCAATCTGATCTCGCTCGACGACAGCTATGCGCCGCCGAAATCGGTCGAGCAGACGCGCCGGCTGGTGGAGAGCGACGAGGTCGCGCTGATCTTCTCGTCGATCGGCACCGCCCACAACACGGCGATCGCGAAATACCTGCAGTCCAAGAGCGTGCCGCAGCTCTTCATCGGCTCCGGCGCCTCGAAATTCGCCGACATCGCGCAATATCCGCAGGCGACCATGGGCGTGCAGGCGCCGTTCCGCTACGAGGCGAGGCTCTACGCGCGCTATGCGCTGGCGAAGAACCCGAACGCGAAATTCGCGGTGATCTCGCAGAACGACGACTACGGCCGCGATTATCTCGCGGGCCTGAAGGACGTGCTCGGCGAGAAATATGATGCGGTCGTCACCGGTGCGACCTACGAGGTGCAGGATCCGACCATCGACTCCCAGATCGTGAAGCTGAAAGCGTCCGGCGCCGACGTCTTCGTGATCGCGGCGACGCCGAAATTCGCGGCACAGGCGATCCGGAAATCCTTTGAGATCGGCTGGCGTCCGATGACGTTCCTGTCCAACGTCGCGGTGTGGGTCTCGGCCGTGATGGAGCCTGCGGGACTGGAAGCCGGCACCGGCATTCTCTCGACCGCCTATGTGAAGGATCCCGACGATCCCGCCTGGAAGGACGATCCGGGCGTCAAGGGCTGGCGCGAGTTCATGACGAAGTACGTGCCTGAGGCCGACCAGCACGACACCAACTACGTCAATGCCTACAACAGCGCGATGGCGCTGGAAGCGGTGCTGAAGGCATGCGGCGACGATCTCTCGACCGAGAACATCCTCAAGCACGCCTTCTCGATCCGCGACCTCGAACTTCCGATGCTGCTGCCCGGCATCAAGATCAATACCAGCGCGACCGATCACGTGCCGGTCGACCAGATGCAGTTCATGCGCTTCAACGGCAGGAGCTGGGAGCGCTTCGGCGACTTGCAGACCGGGAATTGATGCCCGATGCGCCCATGCGTCATCCGGACTTGAGCGTTGCATGACCGGCAAAAGTCCGTTATGACCCCTCGCATGATCAAGATCGCGCTCACCGCTGCAACCTATTATGCGACGTTTCCATAGGGAGCGGCGCGTTTCGATCATGCCTTGAAACAAGCCGCCGTCAGGCGGCTTTGTTCATTTCGGAGGCCTCCTGGCGGCAAATGCCTGGAGAATTCCGATGACGATGTCCGATGCCGCAACCGATCAATTCGAGCCGCGTTCTCAGGTCCTGAGAACGCTGATCGAACGCGGCTACGTCAATCAAGCGACCAGCCTTGCCGGCATGGACACCGCCTTCCGTGCGGGCGTCGTTCCCGCCTATGTCGGCTTCGATGCCACGGCGGACAGCCTCCATGTCGGCCACCTCATGCCGATCATGACGCTTCGCCGGCTTCAGCAGGCGGGACACAAGCCGATCGTTCTGATCGGCGGCGGCACCACCCGGATCGGCGATCCCAGCTTCCGCGCGGACGCGCGGCCGATGCTGACGGACGAGCAGATCGCCGCGAACATCGCCGGCATCCGAAAGGTCTTCGAGCGTCTCTTGCACTTCGGTGACGGTCCGGCGGACGCCATCCTGGTCAACAATGCCGACTGGCTGGACCGTGTCGGCTGGATCGACATGCTGAGGGATGTCGGCCGGCACTTCTCCATCAGCCGGATGCTCTCGTTCGACAGCGTCAAATCGAGGCTGGAGAAGCAGGAGAACCTGACCTTCCTGGAGTTCAACTACATGATCCTCCAGGCGCTCGATTTCCTAGAATTGTCCCGCCGCGCCGATTGCCGCTTGCAGATGGGCGGAGCAGACCAGTGGGGAAACATCATCAACGGCGTCGAGCTGATACGGCGAATGGACGGAAAGCAGGCCTTCGGCATGACCGCTCCGCTTCTGACGACTGCGTCGGGCGCCAAGATGGGCAAGACCGCGGCCGGCGCCGTGTGGCTGAACGCGGATCGCCTGTCGCCATACGACTACTGGCAATTCTGGCGCAACACGGAGGACGCCGACGTCGTCCGGTTCCTGAAACTGTTCACGGACCTGCCGATGGCCGAGATCGAACAACTCGCCGGCGCAACAGGCTCCGAGCTCAATGCGCTCAAGCAGCGCCTCGCCGACGAAGCCACGGCTCTCGTGCACGGCGCCGGCGCCGCGAGGCGCGCGGAAGCCACGGCAAGGCAAGCGTTCGGCCAGCACGGGGCGGCAGAAGGCTTGCCGACGCTGGAACTGAGCCATGTGGAACACGGCCGCGAAATTGCGCTTGTCGACCTGATGGTTCGCGCGAGGCTCACCGCCTCCAAGGGCGAGGCACGAAGGGCGATTTCGGGTTGCGGCGTCAAGTTGAATGGAAACGTCGTGCAGGACGTCGATCTGGTAGTGTCCCCGCGGGCGCTGCCAATCAGGATTTCGTTCGGCCGCAGGCGCCACGTGGTCGTAAAGTAACTCGAAGCTTCAGGAGCCGGACATGGCGATCATTTTCATCACTGGCAGCACGGACGGTCTCGGCCGGGCAGCCGCGGAATCGCTTCTCGATCAAGGTCACCGGGTGGTGCTGCACGCGCGCTCGGCCGATCGGGCCGCAGCGCTCGGCGAAATCGCCTCACGCTCCGCGCGGGTCGTGGTCGGAGATCTGCAGAGCGCGGCGGAAACGAAGCGCGTCGCGGACCAGGTCAATGCGATCGGGCGCATGGACGCGATCATCCACAATGCGGGCATCTACACGCAGCCGAGCCGCGGCTCGACGCCGGAAGGCCATGCCGTCACCCTGGCGATCAACACGCTGGCGCCGTACCTGCTGACGGCGCTCGTCGAGCGTCCGCGCCGGCTGGTGTATCTCAGCAGCGGTCTTCACCGCGGCGGCGAGGGGTCGCTGTCCGACCTCGATTGGACGACGAGGGCCTGGGATGCGGCAAAGGCCTATGCGGAGAGCAAGCTGCAAGTGGTGGCTCTGGCTCTCGCGCTGGCACGGCGCTGGCCGCAGGTCTTGAGCAACGCCGTCGATCCCGGCTGGGTACGAACGAAAATGGGTGGGTCGGGCGCTCCGGTCGACATCGATACCGGTCGGCAGACCCAGGCATGGCTGGCCGTGAGCGACGATCCCAAGGCATTGGTCAGCGGTGGCTACTGGCATCATCTTCGGCAGCAGCAGCCGGCCGACGAGGCGACCAACCCTGATTTTCAGGACGCGCTCATCGACAAGCTTGCAAAGCTGACGGGCGTCACGCTGCCCGAGGGCTAGACGCAGGGGTGAAGCACCGCAAACTGCCGTTGTTCGCTGCCTGCCGTCGGCAGGCGGCGAGACGGCTGCTTGGCCGGGTCGAGTTTGCTCCAAGCCCTCACTTCGAGGCGTCGCCCGCGCCGTCCGTCGTGTCGCGCACATGGACCGCCGCGACGCCGTCCGTGTAGATCCGCTTCCAGCCCTTGAGGTGGTCGAGGATCTGCGGGCCCGGCGCATCGGCGACGAGAACCGTCGCGTCGATCTTGTATTCGTCGAGCAGGCGCGGAAGCAGCTCCGGCTTCCTGCCCTCCGTCGCGTTGAAGAAGTCCATGACGAACTTCTCGCCGTAGAGCTCGGCGCGGCCGTCGACGAAGACCGGGACGTCGCGCGCGATCAGATAGCCGCCGAACTGGTAGGCGTTGAAGATGCGCTGTGCCTTGCGCTGCTGCAGCAGGTCGACGGCGGCAACCGGCGTCTGCGCCATCGTGAAGGTGAAGCGGTGATGCGACATGTAGATCGAGGTCGAGGTCCAGGCCGCGACCGCGATCATCAGCGCGCCCGTCGCGGTGACGTAGCGGGCGGGCCAGCTGCTCTCAACGCCTTGCGCATCGGCGCGAGGCAGCGGGGACTTCTCGCCGAGCGGCTTCGCCAGCACCAGCGGCACCAGGAAGGCGAACGCCTCGACGCTCCTGACATGGGTGAGGGCCATCCAGGTCAGCAGCAGGATCAGCAGGATGCGCGGCGGCGAGAGCGTGAGGCCACGATAGAGGCCGATCGCGATCAGGCCGAGCACCGCACCTTCGAATGAGGTGAAGGAGGAGAAATTCGCCGGCATCCATTCCGAGATGACCGAGAGCAGTTCGCCGAGATTGAGGATGTTGGTCGCGCCCTGCAATGTGCGCCAGCCGTAGGGCGTGACGCAGCTCGCGGCGAGCGCGGCGACGCCGAACAGGAACCAGCTCAGCAGCAGCCGGACCTGCCTGCGCGATTCCAGGCCCCAGATCGCCACCAGCGACATCGGGCCGATCAGCGCCAGTCCCAGCACGAAGCCGCCATGCAGGTTCGACCACAGCGACATCAGCGGCAGCCAATACCAGGACGGCGTGCTCTTGCGATCGGCCGCCGCCATCAGCATGCCGACCCACGCGACCATCACGGGCAACGCCAGGATGTGGGGCCGCGCCAGGATGTGATGCAGCGACAGCAAAATCGCCAGCATCGCGAACAGCACCGCGCGCGGAATTTCGAGATGCGCGTCGAGCAGCGCGACGAGGATCCCCGCCGCAAGGGCGGTCGCGAGCGCGGTCAGGATCACCGGTCCCGCCCAGTCCCATTGCGCATGGGCGAAGGCGAACAACACCTGCGACAGCCACGACGTCGAGATCCAGGGCTCGCCGGGGCGCGTGAACGAATAGAAGTCCGTGTAGGGGAGGGCATGATGATCGAGAATCCATTGCCCGATCTTGATCTGCCAGAACGAGTCGGAGTCCTGCAGCAGAGTGTCGCCGACATAGAGGAAGAAAAGATACGCGCCGGCACCGACGCACAATGGAACCAGCGCACGCGCGCGGCTCTGCATCGCGATGCTGTTGGCGAAGGAAAGGGACATGCCGCCTCGTCGTCCTGCTTGTTCTTGTCGGGTTGCCCGAGCCTGCATCATTGGAACATGCCGGTCATAACTTCGGGTAAATCGCCGCAGACGGGCCTGTTTCAGATACCCCTGAATTTAACGGATTGTTTTAGATTTCGGTTTACCATCGGCGAATACACGCAAATCGCATCACGTTTACGCAGTGGAATTAACTGCGGCGCAATTCTTTGCAATTACGTTGAGCCCCATGGTCGGGCGGCGCTGGGAAGCCGAAAAGACCAGACTAGTTGTAGCCACGTGTACTCTTTGGAGCAGTCTATGAAGAACCTCGTTGCGCGTTTCGCGAAGGATGAATCCGGCGCCACCGCTATCGAATACGGCCTGATCGCCGCCGGCATTGCGCTGGCGATCATCACTGTCGTGAACAACCTCGGCAGCACGCTGAACACCAAGTTCGGTTCGATCTCGACCAGCCTCAAGTAAGGCCGGACGAACCAAGGAATAGAAAGAGCCCCGTCTTCGACGGGGCTCTTTTCTTTGGGCCGGTCACTGCGCAAGAGTGTCGCTGCGCAAGACCGTCATTGCGCAGGACGACGGTTGCGGAAGACGGCAATGACCCTGATGCCGTATCGCATCATCGGAGATGATCCTGGTTGAAGCGATGCGTGCGGAAGTTTCACCTCTCATGAAATGTTGAGAGAGCCGTGGTCGGACTGCATGGTTCGAGATGGCCGCCCTGGGCTTTCCATCATGAGGACCTTGCACCTCGCCACGAAACGCGACCTCATCCTGCAGGCCCGCAGCAGGCGGGAGGGGAAGGATGGCTGCCGGCGAGCTTGCCGCGATGTTCTCGTGAGATGCGGATTTCACGGCCGCCACTGAGCGGAGGTGAGGCCGACACGCCCGATCGCGCTTCCGTTCGATGTGTTCTATTCCGCGAGGCTCGGCTGCCAGGCCGCCGATCGCGTCGGTTCCGCGGGCACCGGCGGCGCGTGGCCGAGCCACGCGAGATAGGACTTCGCCGCCCAGATCGAGACCGCGGCGACCGCGATGCCACCGACCACGTCGATGATGTAGTGCGCGCCGATCACCGGCGTCGCCGCGATCATCAGCACGTTGAGCGCAACCGCGATGCCGCCGATGCCGCGCACCGGCCACAGCGCCCACATGTAGAGCACACCCGATGCCGCGTGAAAGCTCGGAAACGAGACGATGCCTGACAGCATGAACAGGCGGAGCTCGTTCAGGCTGCCGTCGCGCAGGTTCAGAATATCGCGCAACTGCCCGGCATAGATCGATGTGTTGATCTCGGGGAAGTGCGCGGCCGGGATTTGCAGGCCGTAATAGGTGCCGATCGCCGGCACGATCGCCGAGATCGCGAGCGTGACAGCGAGCGCAAGGCTCATCGCGAGCATGAACACTTGCAGCCGTACGTAGCGCGCCGTCAATGCGAGCACGACGGGAATGCCGAGCAGCGGCCATTTGATCAGTCCGTAGCCGCGCGAGAGGCATTTCGCCAGCCAGGGATTGTCGTTGACGTAACGTGCGATCGGTTCCGGATCGAGGCCGAGCGCACGATCGATCGCAAGCAGCGTGTGGTCCTGCAGCGGCCAGTTCATCTTGCCCGCGACATAGCTGAGCGGTCCGACGATGGCGCAGGTGAGAATGACCTGCCCGATCGTGCCGACCGAGAACAGCAGCTTCGGATCTGCAAGCTCTCCCTTCGCGATCCGGTGGCGATAGGCGATGGCGACCAACAGCGCGGCGATCGCGAGCGTCACGCCATAGGCGACCGGCTCGAGCCTCAGGCCGGTCGCGTGAAGACCGAGCGCGAGCAGGCTGCCCATGGCTGCGATGGGGAGCCAGTTCAGATTGAAGAGTTGCCAGGCGGTTCGAGCTTCGAGATCGCGCATGCTGCACCGAGGAGTACGGCGGTACAGTTGCGGAGGCGCTTTAAGATCTCGGTAAGAAGTCTGGTCAGCCTTTTGCGAACTGATTCGCTGCACTTTTAGGTGTTTATGGCTGCGTCTTTTACAGGTGTGATGCTCCGCACATTTGCTGCTTGTCATCCGCTCTGAATAGTTGTTCAGTTCTTGGGGGCGATTTGCGGCAAAATGGGTGACGAAGCGTTCGGCCGCAGGGCGTGCGGCGGGCGTTTGGGACAGGAAGCGCGCCATGGTCTATCGGCGGACGCATCAAGTGGTTAAGCGCCTGGCGGCTCGACGCAGCGCGATTCTCGCGGCGGCGCGCGAGGCGGCGGCCGAAGGCGGCATGGCGGCGGTGCAGATCGCGCCGGTCGCGATCCGGGCAAGTGTCGCGGCCGGGACGGTCTACCGGTATTTCCCCTCCAAGGCCGAACTGATCTCGGAATTGATCGCGGAGGTTTCGCGCGACGAGCTGGCGGCGATCCGCCGGGCGGCCGATGCCGCGCCCGGGCCGTCCTCGGCCCTGGCGGCCGCGGTCACGACGGTCGCCGTCCATACCCTGTCGCAGCGCAGGCTGGCCTGGGGCATTCTGGCCGAGCCGGTCGATGTCGATGTCAGCGCCTCCAGGCTTGCGAGCCGCCGCGAGATCGCGGGCGAGATCGCGGCCCGGATCGACGCCGCCGTGCGCGCCGGTCACCTGCCGGCACAGGACACGGCGCTCGCCGCGACCGCGTTGCTCGGCGCGCTGCACGAGGCCCTGGTCGGACCGCTCGCGCCCGACAATCTCGAGGATCCCGTCAGGATGCGCGATGCGGTGCAGACCGTGACGCTGCTGGCGCTGCGCGCCGTCGGGGTCATGGACGCCCGCGCCCGTGGCCTGGTGGTGCAGCAGACCTTGTTGCCGACGACGAAGGCGCTGGTCGGAGCCTGACGGCGCGACGAGCGCGCGGCCACGGTGCCGCTTCTCAAGACCGTGGCGGGAGGCTCGCTTGCGGCCATCCTTCGAGACGCCCGGGATAAGGCCGTGTCGCGGATATCAAACCCTCATGCGTGACGGAGCCTGCCACAGCGGCGTCTGCGGACGATGCCTGGCACGCCGGGCGAACCATGAAGGCAGCCTCAAGCCTCGCGCGATGGCCTTGCGACAAGCCGGGGCCTGATTCCGCTCAGCTCGTTGTCGAGGCGTGCCTTTTCTGGCAATCGCAGCATTCCGGCCGGCATCGCCGGCTACTGTGCATGGGGTTGTTTTCGCCGTTTTGCCTGAGCCGGCCGAAAATCACATGTTCGCGTCGCCCTCGGGACCGACCGAGGCGATGCGCACCATGTTGGTGGTGCCGGGGATGCCGAGCGGCACGCCGGCGACGATGATGACGCGCTGGCCGGCCCGGACGAAGCCGTCGCGGAACGCGATCTGGCCGGCGCGGCCGACCATGTCGTCCTGGTCGCGCGCATCCTCCGCCACCACGCAATGCACGCCCCAGACGACGGCAAGCCGGCGTCCGGCGGTCATGTTCGGGGTGATGGCGACGATCGGCGGCTTCGGCCGCTCGCGTGCCACGCGCACGGCGGTCGAGCCCGAACTGGTCCAGCAGATCAAGGCGGGCAGGTCCAGCGTCTCGGCTATCTGCCGCGCGGCGTCGGCGATGGCATCGCCGGCGGTCGCTTCGGGCGCCGGGCGCTGGGCCGCGACGACGGAGCGATAGGTCGGATCGCGTTCGACTTCCTCGCCGATGCGATTCATCGTCGAGACCGCTTCGACCGGGAATTTGCCGGCCGCCGATTCCGCCGACAGCATGATGGCGTCGGCGCCCTCATAGACGGCGGTGGCGACGTCGGAGACCTCGGCGCGGGTCGGCACCGGCGACTGGATCATCGATTCCAGCATCTGGGTCGCGATCACCACCGGCTTGCCGGCGCGCCGCGCCATGCGCGTCATCTGCTTCTGCAGGCTCGGCACGCGCTCCAGCGGCAGCTCGACGCCGAGATCGCCGCGCGCCACCATCAGCGCATCGGAGGCCTCGATGATGTCGGCGAGGCGGTCGATCGCCTGCGGCTTCTCGATCTTCGCCATCACCGCGGCGCGGCCGCGGATCATCTTCTTGGCCTCGATCACGTCGTCGGCGCGCTGCACGAAGGACAGCGCGATCCAGTCGACGCCTGTGGTCAGCGCCGCCTCGAGATCGGCCTTGTCCTTTGACGTCATCGCCGAGACCGGCAGATCGGTATCGGGCAGGCTGACGCCCTTGCGGTCGGACATCCGGCCGCCGACCACGACGCGCGTCACCGCGTGCTCTTTCGTGGTCTCCTCGGCGATCAGCCGCACCTTGCCGTCGTCGAGCAGCAGCGCGTGGCCGGGCCGCAGCGCTGCCAGGATCTCCGGATGCGGCAGCTGGACGCGCGTGGCGTCGCCCGGCGTCTTGTCGGAATCGAGCGTGAAGGTCTGGCCGTTCTGCAGCTGCACCGCGCCCTCCGCGAACGAGCCCAGCCTGAGCTTCGGCCCCTGCAGATCGACCAGGATGCCGATCGGACGGCCGTAGCTGCTTTCGACGTTGCGGATCGTCGCCACCAGCTCCCGCATCTTGTCATGCGGGGTGTGGCTCATGTTGATTCGGAACAGATCGGCGCCGGCCTCGAACAGGCGGCGGATCATCGCGAGGTCTGACGAGGCGGGCCCCAGCGTCGCGAGAATCTTGATACGGCGAAGACGCCTCATGGCTTATTTCCAGACGGAGGTGGTGGGGCGGCGGCCGGCGGTAGGCCAGGCGCGGCGGGGGGCGTACCACCGGGCGGGCCGTTGGGCAAACCGGGAACCCCGCCAGGCCCGACCGGACCGGGCAAGCCAGGTACGCGTTGTTGCGATGGCTGCTCGTTGGCGTCGGTGAGCTGCACCGTCCAGGCGCGTTGCTCCCCGGTGTCGACCTCGAAGAAGCCGGTCCGGTCGTAGCCGCGTGCCAGGCAGTCCTCGGTGCCGCGGATGGTGAATTCCTTGTCGCGCGAGCACATGAAGGCCTGCCCGGACCATTCGCCGCCGCGGTCGTAGTCGATGGCGTAGATGTAATAGTAGCGGGCGACCAGCGTGCCGCGCAGCAGCGTCTCGCAGGAACGGGAGGAGATGTTCCACCAGCCTTCGGTGGTCCAGCCGTCGGCGTCCTTGTAGCCCAGCGCGATGCCGACACGGCTCGAGGTGTTGTTGCAGAGCCGGAAATCGGCGGAGGCCGGGCTGTTCCAGAGGCACAGCAGCGCGACCACCAGCACCGGGACCAACCGGGCGAGCAGGCGAAAGGGTGAGCGGGGAGATTCGGCGATCATTGTCGCGGAAGCTATATCAGATCATTGACGATTTCGCGTAGAGGCGGGAACCGTCCCCGGGGGGACCAGGGTCCGTTTGCGCCGCGATGTGGCAAATTCTGTGACACGACCCCACCTGATCCCGTAAGGGTGACCGGCCATCGGGAACGGAGCCAGGGGATTGAGCTATGGCAATCGACGACAAAACCAGAACAGAGCTCGAGGCCGCCGCTTTCCGGCGCCTGGTCGAGCACCTGCGGACGCGCACGGACGTCCAGAACATCGATCTGATGAATCTGGCGGGCTTCTGCCGCAACTGCCTGTCGAACTGGCTCAAGGACGCCGCCGATGCGCAAGGGGCTGCCCTGAGCAAGGATGAGAGCCGGGAAGCCGTCTACGGCATGCCCTACGACGCCTGGAAGGAAAAGTACCAGGGCAAGGCCACGCCGGAGCAGCTCGAGGCGATGAAGAAGGTCCATCCGGGACACTGAACCGTCGCGTCCCTGGTCCGCCGCGAGGCCTCTGAGTCGCATCACTCAACAGCTTTCTTCCGGACGCCGCAGGAAGATGTGGGCGCGCTGTGGACGAGCGCGATGCTGCCTTGAACGCGAGGGCCGCCAACCCTAAGGGTCAAGCAGCACGCGCGGTGAGGATGCCGGCGTCACCTCGATTTGCCAGTTCCATTGGGAGTACAAGATGGCCACCTCCGCCGCCGTTCGCGACGACGAGCCCGCGACGAAATTTGCCAAGGACCAGCTCAAGTCCATCATCGAGCGCATTGAGCGGCTGGAGGAAGAGAAGAAGGCGATCTCCGACGACATCCGTGACGTCTATGCTGAGAGCAAGGGCAACGGCTACGACGTGAAGGCGCTGCGCACCATCGTGCGCCTGCGCAAGCAGGATCCGAACGAGCGCGCCGAGGCCGAGACCATCCTCGAGACCTACATGCAGGCGCTGGGAATGCTCTGAGGCCTCGTTGTCGTCCCGGCCGGAGCCGGGACGCATGGCCGCAGGGCCGTGGTCATTGCGTGGGACGGCAGCTGCAATATCGTCGCGCGGGATTGATGACCGCGCATCATCGATGGCTTCCGCGGCATCGGTCCTGGCAGTCGCCAGGGCCACACCGCTGTTATGGGTCCATCGAGGGAGACCGCGATGACTGCGCCGCCGCTGCCGCGCGAGGTGAGCCGTGCCTTCGCCGCTTTTCCTGCGCCGATCGGCAAGCGGCTGCTTTGGGTGCGCGAGCTGATCTTCGCGACTGCCGCCGCGCAGGATGAGGTCGGCCGGATCACCGAAACGCTCAAATGGGGCGAGCCCGCCTATCTGACCGATGAGACCGGCAGCGGCAGCACGATCAGGCTCGGCCGTCTCAAGGACTCCGAGCACGCCGCCATCCTGTTCAACTGCAAGACGACGCTGATCGATACGTTCCGCGAGCGCTTTCCCGGTGAGTTCGAGTACCGCCAGACCAGGGCCTTGTTGCTGCCGGTGTCGGGCAGGCTGTCGAAGCAGCCGCTATCGGTCTGCCTGTCGCTGGCATTGACGTATCATCTGGATCGGAGACGCAAACGCCCGGCTTAGGCCGTCGTGTCAGCGCAGCGAGGCTGTCCGCATGACGAACGAGGTCGTCTCGAGCTTGGCTGCGGCGGCGCCCGAGAAGCTGTCGCAGGACAGGCCCTGCGTCGGATCGTCGGTGAAGCTCATGGCGATCACGGCCTGCGGCTTCACGAAATAGGCGCGCATCGCGGCCATGTCGAGTTCGCCCATCAGCGTGACAGACATCGCGCGGCTGGCGCTCGGCGACAGCATCACGATCTTGAGCCAGATGCTCTCGCCCTTCGCCGCGGAGAGCCGGGTCGCGGTGGCGACGAGGCCGTTGGTGCTCTTGCCGACCACGGTGTTGATTTCGGTTGCCTGCGCGAGGCTGCGGGTCGCGGGTGCGGGACGGGCGGCGCGCGGGATCGGTGCCGAGGCGGCGACGACGTTGGCGCGGTCGACGGGGGAGGCCGCCGCCGGCGCGTAGGCCAGCGCCTGATAGGCCGCCGACGAGATGCTTGCGGCCGGCTGCTGATCGGTCGCGGCGGCGAGCGCCTGGCGCGCCTTCAGCGCGGCGACCTGCGCCGGCGTTGCCTGCTGCGGCGTCGCCGGGATCGCGTCCCAGAAGCCGCGGGCATTGATGATGTCAGCCGGGGTCTCCGGCTTGGCGGAAGCCGCGGGCTTGTCAGCCTCGGGCGCGGGCTTCGGCCTGACCGGTGCGACGATCTGCGCATCGGCCGAGGCCAGCTGCAGCGCGGCCGCGATCTGCGGCTTGGCACGCGGCGTCGGCACCGGATCGGCGGGCTTGGCTGCGGCTGCGACCACGGTCGGCGCGGCCGGCTTCGCGGCGATAGCGGGCGCGCCCTCGTCATCCTCGTCGCTGCTTGCGGCCGG
>NZ_JASGFS010000102.1:0-13344 GCF_047605465.1 Bradyrhizobium sp.
GGGGCCGCCCGGGCCCCCCCCCCCCCCGACGCCCGATCGAGAAACCGCAGAGGATTCTCCCGGCATCGAGAACGGCTCTGCAAGACCAGCGTCTCGAACAGCCGTTCTCATACGCATTCTGAAAACCTTTGGATCGGCTGAACCGCTCTGGCCCGAAGCATCATCGCCAAGGCGATGACATGCATCGACAACCAAGGAAGAGAGATCAACGCACGAACCGGCGCACAAGCGCCGAGGCTGTGGCGGACACCCTTCGGCCGCACGAAGCGATGCCGAGTACCGTCAAAGGCGAACGTCAGCACTCCCGTATCGGAGCGCGCGTACGCGGCGCGTTCGAACCGAGGGGCAGACGGCTGATCGGTCCATATATCCGCCCCGTCGATCCGATAGGTAAGCTTTATGATTCGATCCTTGTTCGCCGCACGACCGTCTGGGTAAGCGCCCTTCGGCTGTCGAATTTCATGCGGACATTCCCGAGATCGGCCAGGGCGCGCTCATCAGAGGTATCGACGCCCCACTCACCCAACAATTTCATGCGGCCCCCACATCTCGACTTCGTCGGGATAGCTGAAGCGAGGAGCCTCGGGTCAGCTGCCGCATGAGGCCTCCGATCGCGGCAATTCGTCGCGCAAGAATGTCGAACATCCGACGGTTGATCTCACCTGGTATTTTTTATACAACTTTTAGTATAGGGAAGTCGTTGTGAATTCGCATAATGAAATTGATCCTTGGCTTCAGGCGATGCACGCCGAAGGGGCCAATATTCTCGCTCGGAAGGCGTTGCGATGGGCTCGCGCTGCGTGCGTGTTGGCCGCCTTTGCCCTGATCGCCGAAGTGCTGCGGGCATTCTTCTGATGCAGCCGAAGAAGGCTTGCGACTGATCCGCCCTATGCCGCCGTCGGGCACGCGGTATTCAATATCGAGACCGCGCAGGAACACCACCGCTCGCATGTGTTTTTGCGTATTCCCGACGAGAGACGTCGGGTTCGATATTCGCTTTTGGTCGAAAGGCGACGATCCCGGCAGGCGAACGCCCCATCCGCTTTGCGCTCGCAAGCGGACATCGCGGACCAGCGCGCCTCAGTTCAGGCCGTGCGGCCCCGCGAGCAGGCGCAGCACGATCGAGAACAATTCGTTCTGCGAGGAGATGCCGAGCCGCTCATAGGCGCGCTTGCGGTAGGTCAGGGTGGAATGCAGGCTGATGCCCAGCGTTTGCGAGATCGCTTCGGAGCTGAAACCGAGCAGGATGCGGCGACAGACGTCCTGCTCGCGTGGCGTCAGCGTCGAAAGCGGCGCGCGCGTCGCGAACAGCGCGGCGAGGTTCTGCTCCGGCGTTCCGATCGTGGCCTGCTGAAAATGACGCGCGACGCTGGCGCCGATCGCCGGGGCGATGCTCTCGAGCCGCGCACGCTCGACCTCGCCGAAACGGCCCTGGGAGGTGATGCGGTAGAAATTGACGTAGAAGCAGGTGTCGCCAATCCAGATCGCCGTGGCGCATTTGTCGACGATGTCGGAGTCGTTGAAGAAGATCTTGCGATAGCGCGCGCCATACATGCGCGGCGCGAAAGAGGGCAGCATGATCGGCGCGCTGCTCCCGGCTCCAAACAGCGCATCGCGGTTCGGATCGGATTCGTGGAACTGCCCGGCATAGGCCGCGCCGAGATCGGCGCCGGTCGGGATGTTGCCGGCATCGAGCAGGCAGCTTGCCGCGCCCGCGCGGTTCAGCGCGAACACCATGCAATGGCCGACCCCGGCCTGCCGGCGCAGCGTGTCGATGAGGACGTTCGGGAAATCGGGCCGGCCGATGGCCAGCACCGCAGGCGTGACGTCACCAGCCACTGGCGTCGAAGCCATCGCGTGGGGCCGCATCGGTTTCCTCCGCAAACGTCTTTTGACGGAGGATACCAGCAAGGGCGGCGCGGCGGAAGCAACCTCCCGCTCCGCATGGCAATCGCATGCGGGAGCGCCTCCCCCCGCGGCCATCCTTCGAGACGCCCGTCGTTGGCGGGCCCTCAGGATGAGGATCGAGTGTGCGGCCTCGCTTCGACAAGCACCGATGCCTCTGAGCCTCATCCTGAGGAGACCGCAAAGCGGTCGTCTCGAAGGACGAGGCGCGCGGGGCCAAATGCGGTCGCTACCCCGCGGCGGCCTTTGCCGGGGCGACGTTGACCGCGAGCTTGCCATAGCGGTCGGTGAAGGCCTGCGTGTCGATCTCCTCGAGCTTGATCTCGCCGCTCATCACGCCCTGCTTCCAGGCGGCCTGCGCCGGATCGTTCTGGAACTCCGGCATCACCTCGCGGCCGAACAATTCGAGCGATTCACAGATGTGTTCGTGGCTGTTCTTGCCGGCCTGGTTGAGCAGGATGACCTGGTCGATATGCGAGCCCTGGAAGCGCTTCAGCTTCTTGCGGATGGTGTCGGGCGAGCCGATCAGGCCGCCGCGCAGGGCAGCCTCCTGCGCTTCCGGATTGTCGCGCTTCCACTTGTTGTACTCATCCCACATGTTGACCGTGCCCGGCGCCGGGCGCTGCCGGTTCTGCGACGCGCCGTAGAAGCGCAGCGCGAACTGGAAGAAGGTGGCGCCGTCGGCGCGGGCGCGCGCCTCCTCATCGGTCTTGGCGCACATGAAGAACGACACCAGCGCCATGTTCGGATTGATCTCGTAGTCGGCGAGCTTGTGCAGCCGCTTGGTCATCGCATTGTAGTAGGCGTGTACCCAGGCATGCGCGGCATCGGCGCTGACGAACTGAAAGCCGAGCGCGCCGAAGCCGTGGCGGCCGGCGCGCTCGATGGTCGGAAGCTGCGAGCAGGCCATCCATAATGGCGGGTGCGGCTTCTGCACCGGCTTGGGCACGACGTTGCGCAGGGGAATGTCGAAATACTTGCCGTGATGCTCGCTGCCGGCATCCCCGAACATCGGGAAGATGGCGCTCACGGCCTCCTCGAACACCTCCTTCTTGGTCTCCATGTCGCGCCCGAATGGTTCGAGCTCGGTGATGGATGCGCTCTCGCCCATGCCGAACTCGCAGCGCCCGTTGGACAGGAGATCGAGCACCGCGACGCGCTCGGCCACGCGGGCCGGATGGTTGGTGGTGAGTTGGAGGATGCCGTGGCCGAGCCTGATGTTCTTGGTGCGCTGGCTCGCGGCGGCGAGGAAGGATTCCGGCGAAGGCGAGTGCGAATATTCCTCGAGGAAGTGATGCTCGACGACCCAGGCATGGTCGTAACCGAGCTTGTCCGCCAGTTCCATCTGCGAGAGAGCGTTCTGGTAGAGCCTGAGTTCGTCGCCGGCCACCCAGGGCCGCGGCAGTTGCAGCTCATAGAAGATGCCGAACTTCATGACGCCTCTCCCGCATTATTCTTGTTGCACGCATCTTAATGCGTGATGCGGCGCTGTCTACGCGGTCGCAATTCCGCGATGCGGAAGAATCATCTCCGTCATTGCAAAAGACATCGGATCGCCGGCGCGGCGTTGCGTTCACTCGCAGCAGGCGGCAGCGGGTTTCGTGGCCGCCCGAGGCGCGCAACATGCGGACGTCTTCTCGTGCGCGATGCGGGCCTGGTTCTCGCCGCTGCCGTCGCCATACACCGTGCTTTCGCCGGTCGTGTGGAACGTCTCCCAGGCGATGCCGGCGGGATCGTCGATCCAGGATTTCTCGGATTGGGCGTAGCAGCAGGTCGTCTCGCCCTGCTCGATGACGTCGCCGCCCGCCGCGCGCATGCGGGCATAGACCTCGTGAAGCTCGCCGGCAGTCTCGACCTGGATGCCGAGATGATCGAGGCCGGGTTCGCGCCCGCGCGTCGAGATCGCGAAGTTGACCCGCGGATCCTCCAGCATCCACTTGGCATAGTCGGCTTTGACCACCGTCGGCTGCGTCGCGAACAGCGCGGAGTAGAACCCGACCGAGCGGGAGATATCCTCGACGGAGACGTGGACATGGAGGCGCTTCATGGCGTGTCCCTTCAGGCCGGAACCTTGATGCGCTTGCGCGCGGATTTTCTGGCTGCGGCGGGCGCGCAGGAGAGCCCGCCGCAGCAATTGTCCGTGAGGAAGCCGAGCAGGGCGTTCATGGTCGTGAACTGCGCGGCGTAGATCATCGAGCGGCCTTCGCGGCGGACGGTCACGAGACCCGCCATCCGCAGCCGGTCGAAATGAAAGGTCAGCGTGTTGGGTGCAACGTCGAGCGCCTCGGCGACGGCACCTGCCGGCAGGCCTTCGGGACCCGCCTGAACCAGAAGCCGGAACACATCGAGCCGATTGTCCTGCGCGAGCGCGGAGAGCGCCGTAACCGCATCCTTCTTTTCCATATTTCAACGAATATCGAAATGATGCGCCAGCGTCAAGGATTGGGCATTTCGTCAACGCCCACGCCGGATCGCAACCTGCCGGGTTGCGACATCGCGGCGGCTCTCCCGATCGATCCGGATCAAGGCGTCGGCGTTTCCGCTCCCCGTAAATTGCAACAAGCCGCCAGAACGTGGACGTCGCGGCCGCCGTCCTGATTCTGATGGCTCGCCGAAGGCCGGCGTCTCGAGGGATGTCCAGAAGGAAACAGCCTTCGAACGCGGCCGCCCCGCGCTTGAACCGCCGGTGCGAATGGTTAGTTTTGGGGAACGGCGAATCGGTCGATTGCGCCCTTCCTCAAGACAGACATGCCGACATTCACCCCGCACCAGGATGCCGCGCTCAAAGCCGTCGGCGACTGGCTCAAAGCAAAACCCGGACGCAACGGCACGCCGCCGGTCTTCCGCCTGTTCGGCTTCGCCGGCACAGGCAAGACCACGCTGGCGCGGCACATCGCCGACGGCGTCGATGGCGAGGTGAAATTCGCCGCCTTCACCGGCAAGGCGGCGCTGGTCATGCGCAACAAGGGCTGCGACGACGCCTCCACCATCCACTCCCTGATCTACCGCGCCCGCGAGTCGGGCGAGGAGCAGCCGAGCTTCGAGCTGTGGGACGACGCGCCGGCCTCGAAAGCCAAGCTGATCGTGATCGACGAATGCTCGATGGTGGACGCCGAACTCGGCCGCGACCTGATGTCGTTCGACTGTCCGCTGCTGGTGCTCGGCGATCCAGCGCAGCTGCCGCCGATCCAGGGCGGCGGCTTCTTCACCAACACCACACCCGACGCGATGCTGACCGAGGTGCACCGCCAGGCGCAGGACGATCCGATCGTGCGGATGTCGATGGACGTGCGCGAAGGCCGCGAGCTCGACATCGGCCGCTACGGCGAGAGCGAGGTGGTCTCCCGCAAGGAGCTCGATCCCGACCGCGTCATGGGCGCCGACCAGGTTCTGGTTGGCCGCAACAACACGCGACGCGCGTACAACATGCGCGTGCGCCAGCGCCAGAACATCGAGGATCAGTTTCCGGTCGCCGGCGACAAGCTGGTGTGCCTGCGCAACAACCGCAAGAAGGGCCTGTTCAACGGCGGCCTGTGGCGCGTGAAGTCGCGCAACACCTCGCGCTCGAAATCGCGCATCCTCAGCATGCGCCTGTCACCGGACGAGGATTTTGGCCACAAGATCACGAAGGTCTCGGTGCGCGCCGACTGCTTCGAGGGCGGCATCGAGCAGATCGCCTGGGAGCAGCGCAAGCCCTATGACGAGTTCGACTACGGCTACGTGCTGACCGTGCACAAGTCGCAGGGCTCGCAATGGGACGACGTCGTGCTGTTCGACGAGAGCTTCGCGTTCCAGGACAGCCGCGCGAGGTGGCTGTACACCGGCATCACGCGTGCGGCGAAGCGGCTGAGCATCGTGGTCTAGGGGGCGTCCCGGCCCGTGGGCAATTGTGCACCAGGCCGGGAAAACACCGAGCAGGTCCCTCGGCCATCGCTTCCCACGCGCGGCCTTACTTCCCCGCGACGAAGTAGAAGTCCTCGCGTCCCGGCGGTGAGCCGTATGTGAAGGGCTGCTGCACGTGCCTGGTGGCGGCCCAGACGTCGTCGCGGACGATGTCAAACAGCTTCCTGATCTCGACGCGCGGCACCTTCACTTCGCGGGCGAGCGCCGTGGCGAACGGGCTGTCGGCGCCGCCGTCGCCGTCCATCGCGGTCTCGCCGTGCTTGGCGGCATAGACCACCATGAATCCGGCACCAGGCTCGATGTTGGAAAAGCCCTTGTCGACCAGCTTGAGCGACAGCGTATGCTGCATGGTCGGCGCAAACGGATTGTCGCGGCACGCATCCAGCATCACCAGGCGCACTTTTCGCGCGGCGCCGACGGCCGCGATCACCTGCTCCAGCGCGACCGCCTCGGTCTCGGCGTCCTTGTCGACCGTGAGCTTCGCGTCGACCGGCACGAGATAGTTCACGCCGCCGATCTCGAAGCCGTGCCCGGCATAGTAGACCACGGCCCAGTCGGATTTTTCCGCTTCCTCGGCGAAGGCCCGCAGCGTCTGGAAGAACTTGTCGCGGGTGAGGTCACTGACCGACATCACCGTCTGAAATCCGAGATCCTTCAGCACGCTCGCGATCATCCGGGAGTCGCGCGGCGGATTGGGCAGCGCGTGGACGTTGCGGTAGGCGCCATTGCCGATCACCAGCGCCACGCGGCGTCCCGTCGCCGCGGCCGGCGCCTGCGGGGTGAGCGCGGCGAGCCGTTCCTGCGCCTTGGCGCGGGCGCGCGCGACGTCGAGATCGTCGAACGTGGTCAGCGAATAGGCCGCCGCGCGATAGTCGGCGCGCGCCTGGGCGAGATCGTGCTTGTGCTCGTAGATCTGGCCGCGGCCGGAATGCGCCCGCACATTGTTCGGGTTGATCTGGATGACCGCGTTGTAGTCCTTCAGGGCGGCGTCGAGATCGCCCTTCATCATGTAGACGTCGCCGCGATTGTTCATCGCGAAGGTGTTCTTCGGCTGTTTCTGGATCAGGCCGTCGCAATCGGCGAAGGCCTGGTCGTACTTGCCCATCAGCCCGTAGGTGATGCAGCGGTTGCCGGCGATCTGCGGCGCGGCGGGATCGATCTTCTCGGCCTCGGCGAAGTCCGCCAGCGCGCCGTCGAAATCCTTGGTCAGCGTGCGCACACGCGCGCGATTGGTCCAGCCGAGCAGGAATTTCGGCGCGAACTTGACCGCCAGGCTGAAATCGTCGAGCGCGCTCTGCAGGGCGCCCCGGCGGAGCTGAATGGTGCCGCGATTGCTGTAGGGGACGCCATAATTGGCGCGCTTCTGGATGGCGAGATTGTAGTCGGCCATCGCGAGGTCGTCCTGGCCCTTTCGCTCATAGGCGACCCCGCGCAGGTTGATGATCCCGACATTGTCGGGGTCGGCCTCGATGGCGGGCGTGAGCGCCTCGATCGCGTGATCGTAGTCGCGCTTGTTGATCAGCGTGTTGCCGCGCACCCCGAGCGCGATCGCCTTGTCCTTGCCGGTCACGCGGTTGGCGTTGAGCAGGTTGTCGCAGGCCGTGGCGCGGGCCTGGGCCTCCGCCTGTCGGTCGCGGCAGGTGGTCAGATCGTCGGCGGCTTGCGGATCGGCCGCGGCGATCGGCGCGGAGGCGGCCAAGGCCGCGAAGGCGACGAAGAGGACGGCGAAGGTCGGGGAAACGACGCGCAGCATGTTGTCAGATCAGCTCCAGCCACATTTCTAAGTCGATCGGCGATGGCGCGGGTTCATCTAGCCCGGAGTTCCAGGGCTCGCCAAGCCGGGCCGTCGCGACCTGCCCGTGTCACAGACTCGTGTCCGCCCCGCCGTAACAATCGGCGGCCGCGCCCGTATCTGTGGTGACCGAAAACGCCGGGCAGGCTGTTCGCCCGGCCTCAACCACCCTAGACTAGACCTTCCCAAAGAGGATCCGCCATGCGCCGCCCCGCAGTCCTGTCCCTGCTCGCCGCCACCACCGCGCTGACACTCGCCTTCGCCGCACCGACCCGCGCCGCCGAGGATGCGGTCGTGATCCCCGCGCCCGCGATGGACGCCGCACCCGCAAACGGCATCCAGACCGCCGTCGTGGCCGGCGGCTGCTTCTGGGGGGTGCAGGGCGTGTTCCAGCACACCGCGGGTGTCGTCAACGCGGTCTCCGGCTATGCCGGCGGCAGCAAGGCGACCGCCGACTACCACACCGTGTCGAGCGGCACGACCGGGCATGCCGAGTCGGTCGAGATCAAGTACGACCCGAAGAAGATCTCCTACGGCAAGATCCTGCAGATCTACTTCTCGGTGGCGCACGACCCGACCCAGCTCAACCGCCAGGGTCCGGACGTCGGCACGCAATATCGCTCCGCGATCTTCACCACCTCCGACGAGCAGAAGAAGGTGGCCGATGCCTACATCGCCCAGCTCAACGGCGCCAAGGTGTTCAACAAGCCGATCGTGACCAAGGTCGGCGCGCTGGAGGCGTTCTACCCGGCGGAAGCCTACCATCAGGACTATCTGACGCTGCATCCAACCCAGCCCTACATCGCCTACAACGACATCCCGAAGGTCGAGAACCTGAAAAAACTGTTCGCGGATAACTACATTGAAAAGCCGACGCTGGTGAGTGCCAGCAAGGCCACCAACTGATCGCGAGATCATCGAGAGAACGGGAGATCCATGCCCGACACCAGGACGAAAACAACGGACGACAAGGTCATCAAGAGCGAAGAGCAGTGGCGGCGCGAATTGTCGCCGATGCAGTACGCGGTGCTGCGCGAGAAGGCGACCGAACGCCCCTTCTCCGGCGAATACGAGCACGACCACCGCGCCGGCACCTATGTCTGCGCCGGCTGCGGCAACGTGCTGTTCGAGTCCGACGCCAAGTTCGACTCCGGATGCGGCTGGCCGAGCTTCACCCAGCCCTCGGTCGAGAGCCATATCGACGAGGAGCGCGACGTCAGCCACGGCATGATCCGCACCGAGGTGCTCTGCTCCAAATGCAGCGGCCATCTCGGCCATGTCTTCCCCGACGGCCCCGGTCCGACCGGACTGCGCTACTGCATCAACTCGGCGGCGCTGAAGCTCGAGCCGAAATAAGCGGAGCCATCGGGTTCCGGCACGGAACCCGATGGTGGGAATGCGCTTTTCTCTCCTGGCGGTGCGACCAATCACCGCATTCGCGGCGCCGCCAGGGAGGATGCCATGACCCTTGGGACCATCCTGATCATCCTGGTGATCATCTATCTGATCGGCGGCATGTCCGGCCGGATCGGCGGCTATGGCTACGGCATGGGCCATTCCGGCATGGGGATCGGCGGCGTCGTGCTCGTGGTGCTGATCGTCCTGCTGCTCATGGGCAAGCTTTAGGCTCCATAAGCACCTGAAATTACTACACTTATCACGGCTGCGGAGCTGCCATGCGCGGATTCATCATCTCCGTTCGCAGGGGTCGCAATTTTGTCAAAACGGCCTATATTAGGAGGCGAAAATGACATGTGCGGCGGGCCCGCTCGATTGTGGCCTCTGCCCTCCCAAACCCCACGCGCTTAAAGCCCCAGAGAAGATCACGAGGTCTTTGACCATGCGTCCGATGCGTCCGTTCAACTTCAACACCTCCGCCGAACTCTTCCCCGCCGCCATCCGCAAGAAGAAGCGCGCAGGCTTCACCTACCGGCGGTTCGGCACTGCGGCCGAGGCCGTGCAGTTCGCGATGGAGCAGTTGCCGACGGATTCCTTGAACGGCGCCTACCTGCAGGTCGAGGAAGCACGTTTCGACCAGAACGGCATCCGCTCCCTCTACGAGAGCGAAGCTTTCCCGCTGCCCCGCCGCCCGAAGCCGGCTCCGGCCGCCGAGACCGACGCCGACGCGGCGTAAGTTTTTCGCAAGCCTCCGATGTGCGCTGAAAGCGCGATGGCCCAAGGGCTGTCGCGCTTTTTGCGTTTTGGGCGGCCTCTGCCTTCGTCAGCGAAGCCGCATATGAAGGAGCGCGGCTGAAACGCGCCTGCGGCCATCCTTCGAGACGACCGCCTCAGGCGGTCCCTCAGGATGAGGTGTCGTTCCGCGGCGAGATATCAGACCTTGGATATCAAACCCTCATGGTGACAGGCCCGCCTCAGGCGAGCGTCTCGAACCATGCAGGCCGAGGACACGGCCTCTCAACGTCAGATGCGCGGCTGCTTGTCGAGCCAGCGGCGCAGGAGGCGCACGTTGCGCATGTTGGCACGGAACATGACGTCGAAGGCGTCGCCCGCGAACGGAACGATGCCGACCACGCCGTCGACCGCGACGTTGCCGAGCATCCGCGCCGTGATGTACCAGGGCGCGCCCAGCGCCCTCGCCTCGCGCACCAGCCACAGCGAGATCGCCGTGGTGATGATGTCGCCGACGACCGGGATCAGCCCGATCAGGCCGTCGATGCCGTAGCGGATGTTCGTTCCGGGCAGAACGAAGGCGACGTCGAGCAGTTTCGCCAGAGCCTCGAGCCGCGCGATCCGCTGCTCGCGCGTGAGATTGCCGAACGGGTTGCCGGCGAACGGGTTGTCCTTGCCGAACGCGAAGTGAAACTCGCGAAAGCCCTGCTCCAGCGTCTCCGGCCGAATCTCGTGGCCTTCCTGGTCGATGATCGGCCCGCGCGGCTTGCCGCCCGGAAAGGACTCGCGCGACGTCCGCCCGGTCCGGGGACCGCGCCTTTCGAGGGTATCATCGTCAAACATGGTCATCGCCTGATGGAAACGCACTCGCACGGCGGAAGGTTGCTGCCGCTTGCCGAAAGGCCGCGCGCTCAGGTCGGTGCCGCCGCCGGGCTCGGCTCCTCGACATATGTATGCACGATCCAGGACGACACCACTGCCGGCACGAAGCCGACCAGGCCGTAGAGGACGAATTGCACAAGGCCGGAATCCGGTCCGCGCGAGCCGTAAGTCAACGAGGCCAGGATGAATGCGAACAGGCCGACCAGCAGCATCCGCAGCACCGGGCCGATCCGCCTGACGTGGATCAGGATGTCGTCCACCGCGCCGATCATCAGCGAGGGCAGGAAGCCGAAGAGATAGCTGTATTGCAGCGTCTTGAAGAACACCACGAACAGCTTGCCCACCTCGCCGAGGCTGGTCTGGGTCCAGTAGCCGGACTGATAGGTCGTCGTCAGCAGCAGCAGGAACCCGCCCACGAACGGACCAACGAGCGCGAACACCAGATAGCGTTTCATCGAGGACTCCTCACCACTCAACGGCTTTTTATAGCAGCGCGGCGGGAACCTTGGATAGCGGGTTGGAGCGCCGGGGGGAACAAGCGGCAACGCGAGGCGTTTTGACAGGGTTGAAATTACTCTGTGAGATCCGATGTCCCGCAAATTGTTTTCCCTTGCAACGATGACGTTCACGGCCATCACCCTCACGACCCTGGGTGGCCTCTCCAGCACGCCGGCGCTCGCGCAGGGGCACATGGGCACCCAGCAGGAGCAGCAAGCCTGCTCGCGGGATGCGTCGCGCTTCTGCCGCAAGGATCTCGGCAACGATGGTGCGGTGCAGAGTTGCCTGCAGGCGAACCGGGCGAAGCTCTCGAAGTCCTGTAGCAAGGTGTTCCAGAGCCACGGCATGTGAGTGCCGTTCGCAAATGTTGCGTGACGTGCGCGCAACATTTGCGAATTCATTCGTGCGTGCCATTGCAGCCTCGCGACAATGACGCATACTCGGCTCGGGCGGCGCAGCACCTTCGATTCGAAAATCACACGAGATCGAGCGACCACATGCGGGATTGAGTTCCCGGCGTGAAGGCTGTGACATGCGGCAGCTCAAGCCGCGTGCAGCGCCCCAAAACCAAGTGGTTCAACCCACGGAACTCGGGGACGCATTGTTCATGACACGCTACCAGACGATCGCTTCGCTCTTCGCCGTCGCCACCACCGCCTTTGCATTCCAGACATCGCCCGGCCTCGCCTTTTCTTCCGAAGCGCAGCAGATGTGCACGGGCGACGCGATGCGGCTGTGTTCGAGCGAGATCCCCGACATATCGCGGGTCAGAGCCTGCATGGTGCGGAACAAGGCGCAGGTCAGCCCGGGCTGCCGCGCCGTGATGGACCGCGAGGCAGCGGCCGCCGCGGCCACGCGGAAGCGGGAAGCCGCGGCGCAATAGCACCGGATTCCGGTCGCAAAGGTCGGTTCACCATTCCCCATTGGGGCGGGACGATCGCGCATCAGGAAAACGCGGCGAGAATCTCGTTCGCGGCCATCCTTCGAGCGACCGGCTGCGGCTGTCCCTCGGGATGAGGTCACGCTTTGCGGCGAGATATAAAGAATGGTGACGAGTTCGCCATCAGCGAGGGTCTCCGGACGATGCTTTGCACCGCCGGGCGAACCACGCAGGTTCGGCAGCCTTTCAATTCAGATGCGATAGCTCTGCCCGGCGGGCGGAGCGAAGCGCCTAGTCGCCCCACTGCGCGAAGGCATCGTTGAATGCGCGCTCGCCCGGAGCGCCCTTCTCGATGGCGATGATGGCACGGCGCTGGTTGGCGTAGACCAGCGGCACGTCGAACCAGGAACGCTCCTTCAGGAGCTGGACGTTGCGGGCGCGGTCGGCGTCGACGTTGGACAGGCCGACCAGGAAGAAGCCGTCGGTGACCTTGACCGCGAGGCCCGCGAGCGGCGTGCCGCGCGCCTGCTCGTTCGACTTCATCAGGATGCCCGGCACGTTGGACACGCTGCCGCCCGGGAAATCCGGCGGGAGGATGAAGGTCAGCTCCGCGGTATGGCTCGCCGGCAGAGAGGAGTCGGTATTGCGGCGGAACGACATCGTCATCTTGAACTTGCGGTCCGGGATCTCGATGTCGGCACGCACGGCGACGTCGGCTTTCTGGTTGCCCGACGCCTTGATCGGCTCGAGCCGCCACACCACCGAGCCGACATATTGCTTGCCCTTCGGATCGGACGGATCCTCGTCATAGAGCACGACCTTCTGTGCCACCGGCGCGACCGGCTGGTCGCTGGCCGAAGGCTGGCCGACGCGATCGGGAATCTTGGGCTTGCTCTGCGGCTGCGACGTATCCTTCGGCGCTTCCACCACCTGGGTGGTGGGCGACGATTTGAGCAGACCGCTCACGGTCTGCATCAGCGGCTTGCCCCACAGGATACCGGCGCCGACCAGGATCAGGACGATGCCGACGGCGATCGCGCTCTTGAACGGGAAGATGGAGCCCGAGCGGGCCCGCTTCTTGGCTTCGCGGTCGGGCGCGATGCGCGGACGGGGCGATGGCGGCTGCGGCGCGTAGCGCTCCGCCTCCTCGATCGACTCGTCATAGGAATAAGGTGCGTCCTGCTCGCCGGCGCGATTTTCCAGGCTCGGCTCCAGCCGATCGAATTCCGGCGAGGGCGAGGGCACGTTGGCATAGGTGCGGCGCGCGGCGCGATTGGCCTGCGCGGCGGCGCCGCCGAGATCATTGACGTCGGCGGTGATGTCGCGGAAGCCGCAGGCTCCGGGTGTCCGCGGC
>NZ_JASGFS010000103.1:0-13015 GCF_047605465.1 Bradyrhizobium sp.
TGGAGATCGCGCCCGAGATGAAGGGCTGCGCCGCCGCCATCATGCGGATGTGGCTCTCGACCGACAGATAGCGCTTGCCGATCTTGCCGCAGGGATTGGCGCAGTCGAACACCGGATAGTGCTCGGCCTTGAGGTGCGGGGCACCTTCCACCGTCATCGCGCCGCAGATGTGGACGTTGGCCGCCTCGATCTCGCGCTTGGTGAAGCCGACGGCCTGGAGCAGGTCGAAGCCGGGGGCCGCGATGGCTTCGGCGCCGATGCCGAGCTGGTCGCGGATGAAGTCCTCGCCGAAGGTCCATTTGTTGAAGGCGAACTTGATGTCGAACGCGGTCGGCAGCGCCTTCTCGACCTTGGCGATGGCCTCGTCGGTGAAGCCCTTGGCCTTCAGCGTCGAGGCGTTGATGCCCGGCGCGTTGGAGAGCGAGCCGTGGCCGACGGCGTAGGCCTCGATCTCCGCGATCTCGCTCTCGCGGTAGCCGAGCGCGCGCAGCGCCGCCGGGACCGCGCGGTTGATGATCTTGAAGTAGCCGCCACCGGCGAGCTTCTTGAACTTCACCAGCGCGAAGTCGGGCTCGATGCCGGTGGTGTCGCAATCCATGACGAGGCCGATCGTGCCGGTCGGCGCGACCACCGTGGTCTGGGCGTTGCGATAGCCGTGCTGCTCGCCGAGCTCGAGCGCCGCGTCCCAGGCCGCCATCGCATGCGCGATCATGTCGGCCTGCGGGCAGGAGGCGTGGTCGAGCGGCACCGGGTTGACCGAGAGCGCCTCGTAGCCGGAGGCCTGGCCGTGCGCGGCGCGGCGGTGGTTGCGGATCACGCGCAGCATGTGCGCGGCGTTCTTCTTGTAGCCGGGGAAGGTGCCGAGTTCGGCGGCGATCTCGGCCGAAGTCTTGTAGGTGATGCCGGTCATCACGGCGGTCAGCGCGCCGCAGAGCGCACGGCCTTCCTTGCTGTCATAGGACAGGCCCATGGTCATCAGCAGGCCGCCGATGTTGGCGTAGCCGAGGCCGAGGGTGCGGAACTCGTAGGAGAGCTCGGCGATCGCGCGCGAGGGGAACTGCGCCATCATGACCGAGATTTCCAGCACGACGGTCCAGAGCCGGCACAGATGCTCGTAACCCGCGACGTCGAACTGCTTGGTCGCGGTGTCGTAGAACGTCAGCAGGTTGGCGGAGGCGAGGTTGCACGCCGTGTCGTCCAGGAACATGTATTCCGAGCACGGATTGGACGCGCGGATGTCGCCTGACGACTTGCAGGTGTGCCAGTCGTTCATGGTGGTGTTGAAGTGCAGGCCCGGGTCGGCCGACGCCCAGGCGGCGTAGCCGATCTTCTCCCAGAGGTCGCGGGCCTTCAGCGTCTTGGTGATCTTCTTGGTCGTGCGGCCGACGAGATTCCAGTCGCTGTCGGTCTCGACCGCGCGCAGGAAGTCGTCCTTCAGCGAGACCGAGTTGTTGGAGTTCTGGCCGGAGACGGTGAGGTAGGCCTCGGAATCCCAGTCGGTGTCGTAGATGTCGAACTGGATGTCCTTGTAGCCCTGCCTGGCGAACTGGATGACGCGCTTGATGTAGTTGTCGGGCACCAGGCTGCGGCGGGCGAGCTTGATCTCGCGGCGGAGCGCCGGGTTCTTCTCGGGATCGAAGCAATCGTCGCCCGAGCCCTCGCAGTTCACGCAGGCCTTCAGGACCAGCTTGAGGTGCTTCTGGTTGATCTTGGAGCCGGTGACGAGGGCGGCGACCTTCTGCTCCTCCTTCACCTTCCAGTCGATATAGGTCTCGATGTCGGGGTGATCGACGTCGACCACGACCATCTTGGCCGCGCGGCGCGTGGTGCCGCCCGACTTGATCGCGCCGGCGGCGCGGTCGCCGATCTTGAGGAAGCTCATCAGGCCGGACGAGCGGCCGCCGCCGGAGAGCTTCTCGCCTTCGCCGCGCAGGCGCGAGAAGTTGGAGCCGGTGCCGGAGCCGTACTTGAACAGGCGGGCCTCGCGGACCCAGAGGTCCATGATGCCGCCCTCGTTGACGAGGTCGTCACCGACGCCCTGGATGAAGCAGGCGTGCGGCTGCGGGTGCTCGTAGGCCGACTTGGACTTGGTCAGCTTGCCGGTGAAGGGGTCGACGTAATAGTGGCCCTGGCCGGGACCATCGATGCCGTAGGCCCAGTGCAGGCCGGTGTTGAACCATTGCGGCGAGTTCGGCGCGACCATCTGCATGGCGAGCATGTAGCGCAGCTCGTCGTAGAAGGCCTGGGCATCCTCGTCGGTGGAGAAGTACTTGCCCTTCCAGCCCCAATAGGTCCAGCAGCCGGCGAGGCGGTCGAACACCTGCTTGGCCGAGAGCTCGCTGACAAAGCGCTCTTTCTCGGGCAGCGCGGCGAGCGCCTCGGTGTCGGGCACGGAGCGCCACAGGAAGGAGGGGACGGATTCCTCCTCGACCTTCTTCAGGCGCGCGGCGACGCCGGCCTTGCGGAAATACTTCTGGGCCAGCACGTCGGAGGCGACCTGCGACCATTCGGTCGGGACCTCGACACCGTCGAGTTTGAACACGACCGAACCGTCGGGATTCCGGATCTCCGAGGTGGTCAGGCGGAATTCGATTCCCGCGTAAGGTGACTGTCCTGCCGTGGTGTGGCGCCGCTCAATCCGCATCGTCTTGCCCCGTCCTATTTTTGACCGGACCGCCTCCGTTCAGGCGCCCGGATCGATATTTCGCTTCGCGAGTTCCCGAAGGCCGTTGCCGACCCCGAGGCTTCGCAGTTCAGCCGGGTGGAACCCCGGTCCATGTTCTCCCGACGCGATGGCTCGATGCGCGCACCGATCATCCGCCGGCATGCCCGGACCCATCCGCCCCAACGGGATGGCCCCGGCATGCGTTCAACGCCCCACAACATCACAACTTCAACCGATGCCATCCGAGCCTGTTGCCGGCCCGTTCTGGCGCCCGAAAAGCCCGTTTCCGGAGGGCACACATGCCCTCGACCCGCTGCCTTTGTCTGGCCTGGCGGAGTGGTGTCTTGCGGACCCTTTGGGGGAGTGCCGGCGGGACGCAAACTCACTCGCGCCGAACGGACCGAAAGCTAGGACTCTCCGTCGCGCCCGTCAAGAACTAGTAAGAGTTCCTGAATCAAATACTAAATATGGTGGATTGTCGGGGATAACAGGGGGCAAGCCCGCGCCTGTTGTGGAGGCAAGTATCGGTGAGTCCTCAGGGATTCCCAACCGAAAAAATTTCCATCCTGTGTGGCGACGAACCCTTCATCCCGCTGTTCACAGGGCAGGTATTTTTTTGGCGAACGGGATTGCGCCGGCGGGACTCACGTCGCCTTACGGAGGGTGGGGGCAGGCATGCCCGCCGAGGTAGTGGCGGTGGGCGCGAATCCGCGCCAAGGTCACCGCGAATTCTGCCGGATTGCCCACATGCTTGATTCGACTCGCCGGGATGCGCGATCGCGCATCGCCCCGGCCGGCCTGATGTTCCTCGCCATCACCTCGATCGGCTGGGGACTGAACTGGCCGGTGACGAAATTCCTCCTCACCGAACTTCCGCCTTTGACCCTGCGCGGGGTGACCGGCGTGCTCGGGGCACTACTGCTGGCCACGATCGCGCTGCTGCGCGGCGACAGCCTCCGGGTCGCGCCCGGCATCTGGCCGCGGCTCCTGATCGCCAGCGTCCTCAACGTCACCGGCTGGATGGTGCTGATGGGGCTTGCGCTGCTGTGGCTGCCGGCGAGCGAGACGGCGCTGATCGCCTACACGATGCCGATCTGGGCCTCGATCATCGCCTGGCCGGTGCTCGGCGAGCGGCCGACGCTGCTGCGCACGATCGCGCTGGTGATGGCCTTTGCCGGGCTCGCCTCGATCATGAGCGGCGACGGCTTGGCGGGAAGCGCGGCCAAGCTGCCGGGCATCGCCATGGCGCTGGTCGGCGCGCTCGGCTTCGCGGTCGGGACGGTGCTGTCCAAGAAGTACCCGATCCAGCTGCCGCCGATCACGGCGGCGGCCTGGCAGGTCGGCCTCGGCTGCCTGCCGGTCGCGATCGCGAGCTTCGTGCTCGAGACCGCGCATCCGGCACTGGTGACGCCGTTCGGCTGGCTGCTGCTGCTCTATTCGGTGACGATGCAGTTCTGCGCCGCCTATGTGTGCTGGTTCGCCGCGCTGGCGCGCCTGCCGGCCTCGGTCGCCGCGATCGGCACCATGGCGGTGCCGGTGATCGGGGTCGTGGCCTCGGCGGTGACGCTGCACGAGCCGCTGGGCGTGCGCGAGATCGCCGCGCTGATCTTCACGCTCGCCGGCGTCGCGCTGGCGACGCGCTAGCTGGCCGCGAAGGGCATCGGGGCCGGCCGCGCCACCTCGTCGGGCGCCATGCCCGTGAGCCTCGCATATTGCTCGGGGTCGGTCGCGCCCTCGGTGCTGACGAGAAGCACCCGCGAGTCCGGGCCGAGGCCGAGCGCGCCTCTCATGTCCGTGTCCTGGACCGCGCGCATCAGTCCGGCGAGGCCGACCGCGCCGCTCTCTCCCGACACGATCGGCGCGTCCGCTCCGCCCGGGCCGGCAAGACTCTTCATCGCGTCGACGGCGTCGGTCTCGTCGACGGTCATGAAGGCATCGCCGACCTTCGACAGGATGCGCCAGGCGACCAGCGAGGCCTCGTAGCATTCCAGCATGGCCATGACGGTAGATGCGCCGGCGTCGATCCTGACGGCTTTGCCCGACATCGCCGCCTCGAGGACGCAGGCGGCCCGCGCCGGCTCGACCACCGTCACGAACGGCCGCCGCTCGCGCAGCAGGAGGGCGAAGCGCGCGGCGAGGGCGGCCGCGATGCCGCCGACGCCGGCCTGAATGAACACGTGCGTCGGAGGCGCCGGCATCTGCGCCATCAGTTCGCCGACCATGACGGTGTAGCCCTGCATGACCAGCGACGGGATCCGTTCGTAGCCGGGCCATGAGGTGTCGGACACGACGATCCAGCCATTCTCGGCGGCGACGCGCGATGCCTCCGCGACGCTGTCGTCGTAGGTTCCGTCGACGCGGACGATACGGGCGCCGAGGCGCGCAATGGCGCGCGCGCGCTCCTCGCTCACACCGGCATGCACGAAGATCACGGCGTTCGCGCCCATGAGCCGCGCGCCTTGCGCGACCGATCGTCCGTGATTGCCGTCGGTCGCGCAGGCCACGGTGACCGTTCGCGCGATCTGCTGCACATCGGGATCGTGCAGGTCGCGCGCGCCGAAGGAGCGGTTGAGGTGCTTGCCGGCCTCTTCCAGCACGAGCTTTTCGACGGCGTAGGATCCGCCGAGCGCCTTGAAGCTCCCGAGTCCCAGCCGCGCGCTCTCGTCCTTGACGAAGACGGCGCCGAGCCCGAGCCGCCGCGCAAGCGTCCGCAATTCGTGCAACGGGGTCGGCGCGTAGTCGTCTCGCCTGCTGAGGAAATCCAGGGCTTCGCCGGCCGCCGCGTCGTCCAGACTTCGCCGATCCGCCTCCTCTAGCGGCGTGCGATATTGAGGATCCCTGTTCAACAGAAGCGTCATGGCCGTCACCGTGGGTCGGAAGCTGAGAGCGGCTTGCACGGATCGACCTCCAATCCGAACTGCCGCATCGGCTTCTTCTAGCTCAGCCCTCATGCGCGTTTGGCGCGTTTTTCGGCGCTGCTGCGAGAAAAATGTGCAGCATGCGCGCGCCACGACGCGCGGCGGAGATCAGCCGGATACGATCACCTCGCATCCCGTCTTGATGCGGCGCATGGAGACGAAGGTGCGGAAATTCTTGACGTTGCCGCCTTCGAAGAACAATTCGCGCGTCAGGTTGGTGTATTCCTCCATGTCGCGGACATTCATGATCAGGATGAAGTCGACTTCGCCGGTGATGTAATAGCATTGCTGCACCTGTGGGCAGTCGGCGAACCGCTTGCGCATCTTGTCGAGCAGATCGAGCCGCTCGTTCTCGATGATGACTTCCACGATCAGCGTCAGCGGCCGCCCGACGCGATCCTGATCGACGACGCTCACGTCGGACGCGATGATCTTCTCCTCGCGCAGCCGCTGGATGCGCCGCGCGACGGCCGCGACCGAGAGCCCGATCTTGTCCGCGATCTCCCTGTGAGGCCGCGTATTGTCCTTCTGCAAGAAGCGAAGAATGCGGGCATCGGCTGCATCGATCGTCGCTGTCATATGTGCTCCCCTGAGAAATATTTGCGTAAAGCACATCAAATTAGCGCCCAATTCGCAAGAGCAGCGACGTAGTTTCTCGGCAATGGTCGGGGTCGCGCGATGCGTGCCGACCTCAACGAGGCGAACACGAGGCGGGAGGCTCTCATGACGATCATCAAGCGGCACATTCTGGATGGCTTCCCAAAATCGATGTCGCCAAGTAGCCATGCCGTCGAAGCCGACGGCTTCGTTTTTCTGACCGGACAGTTCGGCCGCAATCTCGACGTGCCGGAGGAGCCACTCCCTGCCGGCATCGAAGCGCAGACGGAGCGCACGCTCCAGAACATGGAGCGCGTGCTGGCCTCGCTGGGATTGACGCTGCGCAACGTGGTGAGCGTCCGCGTCTTCCTGACCAGCTTCAAGCGGGACTACGAGGGTCTGAACGCCGTCTACAGCCGGTTCTTCGTCGAAGGGGAGCGGCCGGTCCGGACCTGCGTCGGCGTCACCGACCTGGTGCGCGACGCACTCGTCGAAATCGATTGTATCGCCAGGCGCTAGGGGGAAAACGATGCAGGAATCCCGACACACGGCGGCGGCGCGACTGGACCGGCTTCCGACCACCAATTTTCACCGGCGTCTGTTCGGGCTCGTGGCCGGCGGATTGTTCACCGACAATTTCGACATCTATGTCGCGGGCGCCGTCCTCGGCCAGTTGCTGGCGATCGGTTTCTCCGATCTCGCACAGAATGCGACCTTCGTGTCGGCGACGTTCGCGGGCATGCTCATCGGCACGATCGGGTCGGGGATCATCGCCGATCGCTACGGCCGCAGGCTGACCTTCCAGTTCAACCTCGCGGTGTTCGGTGTGGCCACGCTGGCCTGCGCCGCCGCGCCCGATATCTTCTATCTCACGATCTTCCGCTTCATCGCGGGCGTCGGCCTCGGTGCCGAGCTGACCGTCGGTTACAGCACGCTCTCCGAATTCACGCCGCCGGCCCGCAGGGGACGCTGGCAGGCGCTTCTGTCGATGATGTCCAGCTTCGGCCTGCTCGCATCGACCATGATGAGCTGGGCGCTGATTCCGGTGTTCGGCTGGCGCGTGATGTTCGTGGTGCCGGGCGTCTGCGCTCTCGGCCTGCTGTGGCTGCGCAAATCCCTGCCGGAGTCTCCGCGCTGGCTGGAATCGCAGAAGCGTTTCGAGGAGGCGGACCAGATCGTCGGCGCGATCGAACGCAAGGTCATCGAGGAGGGCGGCACGCTTCAGGCTCCGCTGACGTCGCAGGCCGCCAAACACGAAAATCTATGGCAGGCGAAGCTGATCCGTCCGCTCGTTCTCGGCACGATCCTGCAGGTTGCGATGTTCGCGGCGCTGTACGGTCTCGTGAACTGGATCCCGTCATTCCTCCTGAAGCAGGGCATGCCGATCAACCAGTCGCTCGGCCTGTCGGCGCTGATGTCGCTTGGCGGCCCGGTGGGTGCGTTCATCGCGTTTGCGATCATCGACCGGATCGGGCGCCGGCCGGCGGTCATCGTCGGATCGGTTCTGGCGGCGGCGCTCTCCGTGCTGTTTGGCCAGGCGACGAGCCAATTCAGTGCGGTGATCTGCGGCTTCGTGCTGTTCAGCCTCGTCTACTTTCTCCTGGCGACGATCCAGGCGGTGTATCTGCCCGAGTTGTTTCCGACCGCGGTTCGCGTCCGCTGCAACGCGATCTGCATCGGGATCGCGCGGCTGACCACGCTGGTGACGCCCTTCCTGATCGTCTCCGTGTTCAATGCCTACGGCATCTCGGGCGTGGTCACGGCGATCGGCGTGCTGCTGGTGGTTCAGGCGGTGTCGATGGCGCTGCTGGGGCGCGAGACGCGGGGCATTCCGCTCGAGCAGATCTTCCAGGAGCCGTCGGCGGAGCCCCAGCTCAAGGCGACGACCGTGGTCTCGTAAATGGGCGCGCGGCGCGTGGCAACTTGCCGAGGGACGGATATCCGCAGATGAGGGACTTTCAGCGTCCCGGCCGCTCCGAAGTCCACGGATTCCGGAGCATGGTCGCGACCTCGCACCCGCTCGCGTCCCTGGCCGCCCTGGACGCGCTCAGGGACGGTGGCAACGCGATCGACGGCGCGATCGCCGCCGCGGCCGTTCTCGCGGTCGTCGAGCCGAGCCAGACCGGGATCGGCGGCGATTGCTTCGCTCTCCTGAAGAAGCCGGGACAAGCCGTGCTTGCCATCAACGGCTCTGGTTGGGCTCCACGGGGCGCGTCCGCGGCCGCGCTTGCGGAACGAGGCATCGATCAGATCGATCCAGGTGCTGCAGAGGCCGTGACCGTGCCTGGCGCCGTTCGTACCTGGAGCCGGTTGGCGAGCGACCACGGCAGGCTGGAATGGCGGCGACTGCTGGCGCCGGCGATCATGCTGGCCGAGGGCGGCTATGCGGTTTCACCGCGGCTGGCACGGGACTGGAGCCAGCAGATCACCAAGCTGAGCCGGCATCCGGCGTGCCGCGAGATCTTCCTTCCGCAGGGACGGTCGCCGGCCGCCGGCGAACGGCACGTGCAGCAGGCGCTCGGGCGGACATTGAGGTCGATCGCGGAGGAGGGCGCGGATTGCTTCTACGAGGGATGGATCGCCGACGACATCGTGCGAACCCTCGCGCAATTGGATGGTGTGCACGCGCCGGATGATTTTGCCGCCTGGGCTCCGGCCTATGAACAGCCGATCTCCTGCAGATATCGCGGCCACGAATTGTGGGAATGCCGACCGAACGGGCAGGGAGTAACCGCGCTGCAGATGGCGATGCTGCTCGACGGCGAACCGCGCGGCAAATACGAGGCGATGTCGGTGCAGCGATTTCATCTCCTGGCTGAAGTCGCCCGCGCCGCCTATGCCGACCGGGACGCGTTCGTCGCGGATCCGGCTTCGGCCGAAGAGGTCACGAACGAGTTGCTGGCCGGGGACAGGATCCGGGCCATCGCCGGCCGGATCGACATGTCGAAGCGCAACGACGCGTGGGCGCTTCCCTGTCCGATGCCGGAGCATCGCGATACGACCTATATCTCCGTCGTGGACGAAGACCGCGTCGCGGTGTCGCTGATCAACTCCATCTTCGACGATTTCGGAAGCGGGATCGTTGCCGCCCGGAGCGGCGTGCTTCTTCACAACAGGGGATGCGGCTTTTCTGTCGCCAAGGATCATCCGAACGTCATCCGCGGACGAAAACGGCCCATGCATACGATCATTCCCGCGCTGCTGACGCGCGACAACGAGACGGCGATGTCGTTCGGTGTCACGGGCGGGCATTTCCAGCCGATGGGGCAGATGCTCCTGCTGTCCAACGTGCTCGATTACGGCATGACCCTGCAGGAGGCGATCGACTTCCCGCGCATCTTTGCGCGCGGCACCGATATGGAATTGGAGCACACGCTTCCGCGCGCCGTGATGGACGGGCTGGCGCAGCTGGGACACGCGCCGCGCTGGGCGGAAAACCCGATCGGAACGGCTCAGGCCATCTGGCAGGACAAGGACGGCGGCGGACTGATCGGCGCTGCCGACCCGCGCCGGGACGGCATTGCGCTGGGAAATTGAACCTCGGCGGTCGACGGCCATGCGGGGTTCACGCTGGGCCATCGTCACCGGCGAGGCTGGAGCAGGCGGCTAGCTCGCCTTCGTTCCGTTGTTCAGAGCGAGCCGGATCATCTCGGCGAGCTGGTTGCGCCGATAGGGCTTGGTCAGGAGCATCACGCCGTCGTCGAGCTTGCCGTGGTGGACGATCGCGTTGTCGGTATAGCCGGACGTGTAGAGCACCTTCAGCCCCGCGCGGATCCTGGCTGCTTTCTCCGCGAGCTCGCGCCCGCTCATGCCGCCGGGGATGACGACGTCGGTGAAGAGGAGATCGAAGGGCTGGCCCGCTTCGATCAGCTGCAGCGCGGCCTTGCTGTCGGCGGCGGCAATCGTCTTGTATCCGAGACTCTGCAGCTGCGCGGTGACGAAATTGCGCACCAGCGTATCGTCCTCGACCACCAGAATGGTCTCGGCGCCACCTTCGGCCTGCGGCGTTGCGGCGGCGGCCACCTCGATCATGCCTTCGCCCGGCGGCAGATACAGCTTGATCGTGGTGCCGTGGCCCGGCTCGCTATAGATCTTGATATGGCCGCCGGATTGCTTGACGAAGCCGTAGACCATGGAGAGGCCGAGGCCGCTTCCCTTGCCGACTTCCTTGGTGGTGAAGAAGGGCTCGAACGCCTTGAGCTGGACGTCGGGCGGCATGCCGGTGCCGCTGTCGCTGACCGCGAGCATCACGTATTGGCCCGGCCGGACCTCCGCATTGGCCTGCGCATAGGCGTCGTCGAGCACGACGCGGTGGGTCTCGAGCAGCAGCTTGCCGCCGTGGGGCATGGCGTCGCGGGCATTGATCGCCATGTTGAGCACGGCGTTGGTGAGTCGGGACGGATCGATGTGCGAGGTCATCGGACCCTGCTCGAGCACCGTCTCGATCTGGATCTGCTCGCCGAGGGTCGGGCGCAGGAGCTTCGCGATGTCCGAGATCGCGGCGTTGATCTCGACGTTGCGCGGCTGAAGCGGCTGCTTGCGGGCGAAGGCCAGCAGGTGCTGGATCAGCTCGGCGCAGCGTTCGGCGGCATCGTCGATCAGTCGCGCGGCGCGCTGGAGCTCGGGCTGCTGCTTCAGGCTGGCGACCAGCGTTTCCGTGTTGCCGGAGATCACCGTCAGCATGTTGTTGAAGTCGTGCGCGACGCCTCCGGTCAGCTTGCCGACCGCATCGAGCTTCTGCGACTGGTGCAACTGCCGCTCGGTCTCGCGCGAGGTGGTGGCATCGTGATAGACCAGCACTGCGCCGGAAATGCTGCCTTGCCCGTCCCGCATCGGTCGGCCGCTGATCATGAGATGGCGCGCGGCGTTGCCGTTATGCGGGCGAACGACGATCTCCAGCTCTTCGAACGCATCGCCGCGCAGCACGCGCACCGACGGCATCTCGTCGGGCTTGACCGGCGTGACGCCGTCGCCTTGGAACACATCCGACAACGCGCGCAGATTGGTCACGTTCATGCCGGTCCGGTGCAGCAGCATGCGCTCGGCGGCCGGATTGGACAGAAGGACGTTGCCCTCGCTGTCGATGACCAGCACCGCTTCGGCCATGCTGTGGAACGTGCTCTGGAGCACGTTGACCGACAGGCGAAGCTCGTCATGCGCGGTGACCAGATGCTCGGTACGTTCGGCGACGGCGGCTTCGAGTGCCTCCTTGGCGGCCTGCGTCTCGTGCAGCGAACTCTGGAGCTGCACCGTGGTGCGCTGGCTCTCGCGCAGCAGCATCGTGACGAGCAGCAGGATCACCAGCGCTCCGATCACGTCGATGCCGAGCAGGACGATGCCGGTCCGGCGCGAATCCGCCTCGCGGTCGGCGAGCAGCTTTGCTTCGCCCACGGCCAGCCGATCGAGATTGGCCGTAAGCGTCTCCATCAGGCCGCGACCCTCGGCGCGGTCCTTCAGGGCGTTGATGCCGTCGGTGTCGCCCTTCGCCCGCAGCCGAAGTGCCTCGGCGGCAACCTCCATCCGGCGCATGATCAGCGGCGCGGTGCTCTCGAGCAGCGTCTCCTGGTCGGCATTGTCGCGCATGGCGAGCTTGATCGCGGCGAGCGCGGGAGCAACCTGGCTGCTCGCGGCCTGGAATTCGTCGATGAAACCTGCCGTGTGGTAGATCTCGTATCCACGCGCCGCGCTCTCGGCGCGGTGAACGAGCAGGCGGATATCGGAGATCTTTTTCAGGACCTCGACGGTGTGATTGACCCAGGCGGCATCCGACCGCGATTTGACGTCGAGTCCGATCGAGGCCGCGGTGATGATCAGGAGGATGGCAAGTCCGGCACCCAGAATGACGCGCTGCGAGGGAATCAAGGGGCTTCTTTCTTGTCCTTCGGCTGTGCTGCCGAAGCGGCGCCGGTGAGGCATTCGCGGATCGTGGCCAGCAGCACTTCGGGCGTGAACGGCTTGCGCAGGCAGTGCGTTGCGCCGAGTTCGAGCGCCATGCGGAGGAAATCGGGAGACGGCGAAGCGGACGAGGCGAAGGCGTAGCCCGACATCGCGATCAGCGGGATCGACGGCGCGCGCTCGTGAAAGATCCGGATGGATTCAAACCCGCGCATGTGCGGCATGAAGATGTCGACAAGCATCACGTCGAACGCCTGCGCTTCCAGCGCAGCGAGCCCAGCTTCGCCGCCGTCGGTCAGCATGACGTCGAAGCCCTGACGTTGGAGGAGGACCTCGATGGTCGCGCCGACCATCGGATCGTCATCTACCACGAGGATACGCGGCATGACCCTTCCCAGTAGATCGAAGTCCCACAGCCAACGGTGATATAGGCGAATCGAGGGATGGGTCAATTTGGGATTGGATCAGGGGAGATATGCACGGTGCGGTGAATTCACGCGTCCTTCGCGATGATGTGTACAATTCGTCGCAGCTGATGAGGTCCGCATACGAAAATGGCGCCGCATTTCTGCGACGCCATTCTGCTCAGATGTCGATGATGTGACTAGGGGCAGGGATGCCGCTGTCCATCGTAGCCGAGATAAGTGCCCGACGCGGGATCGTACGACTTGTAGCGCTGTGCGCAGTAGGCCGATGAATCTCCGCCGCTGTCGGGCACGACGGCGACCGAACTGTCGTCATAGTAGCTGTCGTCGCCATAGTAGTAGGGATCACCGTAATACGGGCCGCCGTAATACGCGTAGGACGAGCCAAGGGCGCCGATCGCTGCACCGGCCGCGACGCCGGGCCAGAAGCCGCCGCCCGGACGACGCCAGCCGCCACCGTGCCAATTGCCGCCGCCGCCATGCCAGTTGTTCCCTGCGGCCGCGAAACTGCCTCC
>NZ_JASGFS010000104.1:0-12593 GCF_047605465.1 Bradyrhizobium sp.
CATCAGGCCGCGCTTGCGGCGGCGGCGCTTCTCGGCCGCGCAGGTCTGCACGAAGACGATCGCGGACGTGCCCTTGTACTCCCGGCACATCTTCATGACGTCCTGCAGTTCGTCGCGATGATATTTCTTCACGCCGGGGGCGATGGTGTCGGCCGGATACGCCTCGGGCGCCTCCGAGACCAGGTAAATCTCGCGGATGCCTTCGGCGTGGAGCTGGAAGGTGATCTGCTGCGGCGACAGATCGCCGTCATGGCGCTGGCCGCCCGTCATGGCGACGGCGTCGTTGTAGAGGATCTTGTAGGTGATGTTCGTCTTGGAGGCGACCGCCTGGCGGATGGCGAGAAGGCCCGAGTGAAAATAGGTGCCGTCGCCGAGATTGGCGAAGATGTGGTTCTCGTTGGTGAAGGGTGCGATGCCGACCCACGGCACGCCCTCGCCGCCCATATGCGTGAAGGTCTCCGTCGAACGGTCCATCCACAGCGCCATGAAATGGCAGCCGATCCCGGCGAGCGCGCGGCTGCCTTCGGGGACCTTGGTCGAGGTGTTGTGGGGACAGCCGGAGCAGAAATACGGGGTGCGGGACACCGGCGCCGTCGCCTGCATCTGCGTGGCCTGCCGGCCGTTGAACCAGTCGGCCTTGGCGCGGATCATCTCCGCGATCTCGGGATTGAGATTGAGCCGGAGAAGCCGCTCGGTCAGCGAGGTCGCAAGCGAGGCGACGCTCAGCTCCGCCGAGAAGGTCAGGAAGCGCTTGTCGTGCTCGTCCATCTTGCCGACGATGCGCGGGCGGACGTCGTCACGCCAGTTGAACAGCTCCTGCTTGACCTGGTTCTCGACGATCTCGCGGCGTTCCTCGACGATGAATATCTCCTCGAGGCCGACCGCGAACTGGCGCACGCCCTCCGGCTCCAGCGGCCAGGGCATTCCGATCTTGTAGAGGCGAAGGCCGATCTTGGCCGCGACCTGCTCGGTGATCCCGAGTTCGCGCAGCGCCTGCCGTACGTCCTCGTAGCTCTTGCCGGACGCCATGATGCCGAAGCGGGCGTTCGGCGAATCCATGGTGATGCGGTTGACCTTGTTGGCGCGCGCGAAGGCGATCGCGGCAAATCCCTTGTAGTCCTGCAGCCGGCGGTCCTGCTCGAAGCGGTCGTCGGGCCAGCGCAGATTCAGGCCGCCGGGCGGCAGCTCGAAATCGGTGGGGATGATGAAGGGCTTCATCTCGTCGGAAAGGTCGATCTCGGCGGTGGTTTCCACCGTCTCCGTGATCACCTTCATGCCGACCCAGCAGCCCGAATAGCGCGACATCGCGATGCCGAGCAGGCCCATCTCGATCATCTCGTGGATGCTCGAGGGATAGAGATACGGCATCAGCGCCGAGATGAAGGCATGGTCCGACTGATGCGGGACGGTCGAGGATTTGGCGCCGTGGTCGTCGCCGGCAAGGCACAGCACGCCGCCATTCTTGGCGGAGCCCGCGGCATTGCCGTGGCGGAACACGTCGCCGCAACGGTCGACGCCGGGGCCCTTGCCGTACCAGATGCCGACGACGCCGTCGTATTTGGCCCCGGGCGAGAGGTTGAGCTGCTGTGATCCCCAGACCGCGGTCGCCGCGAGGTCCTCGTTCACGCCGGGCTGGAATTTGATGTTGTACTGTTCGAGGTGCTTGCGGGCAGCGAACAGCTGCTGGTCGTAGCCGCCGAGCGGCGAACCGCGGTAGCCCGAGATGAAGCCCGCGGTGTTGAGGCCGTTGGCGCGGTCGCGGCGGATCTGGGCCATGGGCAGGCGCACGAGGGCCTGAATGCCCGTGGTGAAGACGTGTCCGCTTTCCTGCGTGTATTTCTGATCGAGACTGATCGGACCCTGGTTGATGCCCATTCTGTCCTCTTTCGCCCTTTGTGAGCGTTTGGCTGCCTAAGCCGTTGCCTGCCCGTTGTTTTTACCTAGGGCGCGCCGACCACCGATGCCACTCTATGTCGGATATTTAACGCTCCGCACCACAAATCTGGTCCCGGCGCGCCGGCGGGAAAAAAACGCAATTTCGTGCCCGGAAACGCGCCAGGCATTTTCAATTTATGTCACCATACCCCCGCCATCGCGAAATGACGTGACGCTCCTATAATCCGGTCAGACGGCGGTTGGTCGCAGGAGAAGACTTTCGATGCGGACGATTCTGGCGGGGCTGCTCTTGTGCACTGCGGTTGCGAGTGCCGCCATGGCCAGCGAACCCTCGCCGGAGTTGATCGCCTACGGCAAGACCCTGGTCGAGGCCGGCGACTGCGCCGGTTGCCACACGGCCGATCCGGCAAAGCCGTTCGCGGGCGGAAAGCGGATCGATACGCCGTTCGGCGCGATCTATTCGCCGAACCTGACGCCGGACCGCGAGACCGGCATCGGCCGCTGGAGCGATGCGGACTTCACCCGCGCCATACGATACGGCATCGCGCCGGACGGCTCGAACTATTACCCGGCCTTCCCCTACCCCTATTTCACGCGGATGACCAAGAACGATACGCTGGCGATCCGCGCCTATCTCGCGACACTCAGCCCCGTCGCCAACCGCAACAGGCCGCCGGACTTGCAATGGCCGTTCGGCTATCGCGGCCTGATGCGGGCCTGGAATTTCCTCTTCTTCAAACCCGGCCTGTTCGAGCCGGACCAGAGCAAGAGCGCCGAGTGGAACAGAGGCGGCTATCTGGTTTCCGGCCTCGGCCATTGCGGCGCCTGCCATACGCCGAAGAACTATTTCGGCGCGGACAAGGAGACGCTCGCGCTCTCCGGCAACGAGGTCGGCGGCTGGTTCGCGCCGCGACTCGACGGCGCGGCCCGCACCGGGCTGAAATCATGGAGCGTCGAGGACATCGCCGAATATCTGCAGAGCGGCCGCAATGCCCGGAGCCATGCCACCGGACCGATGGCCGAAGTGGTCGTCAACTCGACTTCGAAAATGAGCGATGCCGACGTACGCGCGATGGCGGTGTATCTGAACAGCCTGCCCTCGGTGCGGCGCGAAACGATCGTGACGCCGCCCGATGAGACCGAAATGGAGGCCGGAAAGGCGGTCTACACCAAGCTCTGCATCGCCTGCCATGAAGCGGACGGCTCCGGTGCCCCGCGCATCTATCCGCCGCTGCCCGCCAACGCCCTGCTGCAATCGATCAACCCATCCTCGACCTTGCGCATCATCCTCGACGGCGCCCACACGGTGACGACGCCGCGCGCCCCCAACACCGGCGAGATGCCGGGCTATGCCCAGCAATTGTCCAACGAGCAGGTCGCCGCGGTGACGAACTACATCCGCAATTCCTGGGGCAATGCGGGCCCGCTGGTGACACCGGCACAGGTCGCCAGGGCCAGGAAGGAGGAGCCGTAGTCGACGTGGTCTGCCAAGTCATCGCGGGTCAAGCCGCGAAGGACGGCGACTACTTCTCCTCGTCTCCCGTGAAGACGAATTTCGGCATCTCCCATTTATAGCGGACCGCGAGCAGGCGGAGGCTGATGCCGAACGCGAAGGTCAGGATCGTCCAGAGCTCCGCATTGAGCTTGAGGCCGAAGGCGGTGGCGTAGAACAGGCCGGTCACCACCGAAACGGTGGCATAGAGTTCGGACCGGAACAGCAACGGCACGTCGTTGCAGAGCACGTCGCGCAACACGCCGCCGGCGCAGCCCGTCACCATGCCCGACACGATGACGATCGGCAGCGAGGCATCCATCTGCCAGGCGACGTCGCAGCCGATCATGGTGAAGACGACGAGGCCGATGGCATCGAGCACGATGAAGGCCACCTTCAACCGATGCACGAGACGCGCGATCAGGATCGTGACGAAGGCCGCGCCGCCGCTCAGCACGAGGTAGGACGGGTTCGACACCCAGGCCAGCGGGTAGTGCCCGAGAAGGAGATCGCGCAGCGTGCCGCCGCCGAGCGCGGTGATGCTGCCGAGGAAGCAGACGCCAAGCCAGTCCATGCTGCGCCTTCCCGCGGCGAGCGCGGCCGTCATGCCCTGCGCGGCGACAGCGACCAGCGACAGGAAGTGCAACACGCTATCGGTCGGCGGCAGGCTCCACATCGTCTCGTCCCCTTTTGTCCGCGGCGGAACCTACGCCTTTACGGTTCCCCGACAAGCAGGTTCCCGATTCCCGCGGAGAGGAACATGCGACGAAAGCATAGGACACACGGAACAGAATCTCACATCCACGGGTTGTCCCGTCGCAATAACCGAGGAGACAAATCGATGGCTGACGACCGTTTTCCGAACGATCCGTATCGTCCGGGCCTCACCGACGACGAGTATCTTCGCGCGAGGCGCCAGGATGCCGACCTGCAGGTTGATCCCGAACTTGGCGAAGGCCCTGCCTCGAGTGGCAAGGTTGCGCTGTTCGCCGTAGCGATCGCCCTGGTGCTGGGCGCCGTGTTCTACGGACTCAACAATACCAGCACGACAAATCAGGCGAGCAACATGCCGACGACGCAGACCGCTCAGCAGACAGCGCCGGCCAATCCGGCAGCGCCTCCCGGTATGCGCGACGTGACGCCGCGCAACAACACTGAGCCGGGCGTGACGACGGGTGCTGCGCCGAGCAAGCCGGCCGCCCCGGACATGCCCGCTGCGAAGCCGGCGCCCGACACGCAGACGCCGTCTGACGGCGCGAAGTAAAGACGCGCAGTAACGATTTGCAACACGATGTGACAGCGGCGGGATCGAAAGGTCCCGCCGCTTGTCGTTTCGTCTAGCCGAACATCTTGTTGAGCTCGCCGCCGGGATAGCCGCTGCCGAGTTCGTTGAACGTCCCCTTCTCCGCCATCTCCTTCGCCGCGCGCATGAAGCCGCCCCACGCCGCGCGCGCGAGCGATCCGCCGACGCTGATGCGGCGCACGCCGAGATCCTCGGCCTCCTTCAACGACAGGCCGGAGCCGCCGATCAGGAGATTGAACGGCTTGGGATGAACCGCCTTCACCACCGCTGCGATGTCCTCGCGCGTCTTCATGCCCGGTGCATAGAGGCAGTCGGCGCCGGCCTCGGCATAAGCGGTGAGCCGGTCGATGACGAGCTTGAGGTCGTTCACGCCCCAGAGAAACGCCTCGCAGCGGCCGACCAGCAGCGTGTTGCTGTCGCCGATGGCCTTGCGCGAAGCCTTGATGCGCTCGACCGCAAGCGAGCGGTCGTAGATCGGCTTGTCCTTGTCGCCGGTGGAATCCTCGATCGAGAGGCCGGCGACGCCGGTGCGCACGCCGCGTTCGACATTTTCGGCGACCTTATCCGGCTCGACCGCGAAGCCGCCCTCGAAATCCGCATTCACGGGAATGTCGACGGACGAGCTGAGTGCTGCCAGATGCTGACAGACGTCCTCGACCGTGACGCGGTTGTCGGCCTTGCCGATGGTCCAGGCAAAGCCCGCGCTCGACGAGGCGATTGCCTTGAAACCGAGATGCTGCAACGCCTTGGCGCTGCCGATATCGACCGGATTGGGCAGGATGAAGCAGCCGCTCTCGTGCATCTTCCTGAACGTTGCGCGCTTGTCAGCAGTTGTCACATGCATGTTTCTCTCCCTGGTTGGCCGCGCAGACATAGGTGTGCGCCGTCGGACCCGCTAGTGCGCGTCGTGCACCGCGCGACTGTCCTTCGGCGCCTGCTCGCGGTCGGTCATGCCGTAGTCACGAACCACGCTGGCAATGCGCAGATGATAGTCGGCGAAGATCCGCGCCCTGCCCTTTGCCTGGGTGCGGCGATGCTCCATCGTGTTGCGCCAGGCCTGCACCGCCGTCTCGTCGCGCCAGAACGAGAGCGACAGGACCTTGCCCTTCTCCGTCAGGCTCTCGAAGCGCTCGACCGAGATGAACCCGTCGATGGTCTGCAGGATCGGCTTGAGATCGGCCGCGAGGTCGAAATAGTCCTGGCGATGCTCAGGCTTGGGCCAGACCTCGAAGATGACGGCGATCATGGAAGTCTCCTGCTGTTTGCGGCCTACGATACCACCTTGCGCAGGAACGTGCGCTCTTCCGCGAGGATGAACTTGTTGTCCTCTGCGAAATGGAAGTTCGCCATGCCCTCGGCGTCCTGCCGCAGCCGCGCGCGATAGGCCTCATAAGCCGCGAGGCTCTCGAATGAGACGAGCGCGAAGGCGATGTTGTTCGTGCCCTCATGCGGCATGAAATAGCCGATGAGGTCGCCGCCGCATTTCGGGATGATGGTAAGCCAGCGCTTTGAATACTCCTCAAACTGAACGCGCTTGAACGGGTCGAGCTGGTAGCGGATGAAGACGGTGACGGACATGATGGGCTCCTGTGTTTGACATCGCTTCATGCGAGCGCCGTGACGCTGCCGGCCCTTCGTCCCGACAGCGCGGAACGCGCGTCTCGAAGGATGAATTCCACCGATGGCCTCGCCCCTCGGACGCACGCAAGGGCACGCTCCTCAGGATGAGGATCGTTCGTTCGGGTCTGCCTCGCCGTTCGTTCGCAACGACGATGTCAGCGCACGCTACGCGCTTGCCCGGCCGCAATGCTTCGGCTACCATCGAAGCATGAAATCAGGCCCCGACATCGCCATGGTCGCATCGCTCGTCGGCGATCCCGCCCGTGCCAACATGCTCACCGCGCTGATGAACGGCCGCGCGCTCACCGCGAGCGAGCTTGCGCAGGAGGCCGGCATCACGCCGCAGACCGCAAGCTCGCATCTGGCGAAGCTGGAGGCCGGAGGGCTGGTCGAGCCGGAGAAGCAGGGCCGCCACCGCTACTATCGCCTCACCGACGACGACGTCGCCGGCGTGCTCGAAGGCCTCGCAGGCCTTGCCGCGCGCACCGGCCACATGCGCGTGCGCACCGGACCGAAGGATCCGGCGCTGCGGCGGGCGCGCATCTGCTACGACCACCTCGCCGGCGATCTCGGCGTGCAGATGCTCGACACCATGCGCGAACGGCAGCTCGTCAAGCAGAAGAAGCAGGACATCGAGCTGACGCCGGAGGGCGAGCGCTTCCTCGCCAAGCATCTGCAGATCTCCCCCGACATGCTCACCCATCCGCGCCGCCCCGTCTGCAAGGCCTGCCTCGACTGGAGCGAGCGGCGCCATCATCTCGCCGGCACGCTCGGTGCCGCCCTGATGCAGCGTTTCGCCGAATTGAAATGGGCCGCGCGCGACGCCACGCCGGGCAGCCGCGTGGTGAACTTCACCCGCACCGGCGAGAAACAGTTCGCGGCCCTGTTCGGAAACGGCAAGGACTGATCACGCCGGGCGCGTGAGATCGCACAATCGCGTGTGAATGACCGTTGTCGTCCCGGCCGGGCTTGACCCGCCCATGTACGGGTTTATCGCCATCGTCACCCTCGGGTCTGTCCGCAGGACCGGGGCCGGAAGCTCCAGGTGCGCGATCGCGCGCCATGGTTCGATGCTTCGCATCGCCCGGGAACGACGTTGTCAGCCGCGAGACTCGCATGAACCGCACCCTCCCCGCCGCATTCGCCGCCATCCTCCTCGCCGCGCCGCTTGCCCCCGCTTGTGCCGCCGAGACCGCGCCGCGCGAGCCCTATGGCATCGCGCTCGAAGGTCTCGCCTATCCCTACCCAGTGCATCTGCTGCCGCTGGTCAATGATGGCGAGCAGCTCAGCATGGCCTATATGGACGTGATGCCGGCACAGCCGAACGGCCGTACCGCCGTGCTGCTGCACGGACGCAATTTTCCGTCGAGCTATTGGGCTCCAGTAATTCGTATGCTGAGCGATGCCGGCTACCGGGTCGTCGTGCCGGACCAGATCGGCTTCGGCAAATCCTCCAAGCCGGCCGGCGAGCTGCATTTCGACACGCTGGCGCGCAACACCATAGCGCTGCTCGATCACCTCGGAATCGACAAGGCCGACGTCATCGCCCATTCGCTCGGCGGCATGCTCGGGGTACGCATCGCGCGGGCCTATCCGGATCGGGTCGCCCATCTCGTGCTGACCGCGCCGATCGGGCTCGAGGACTATCGGCTCTACGTGCCGCCGACACCGACCGAGAAAATCATCGAGACCGAGGACAAGCTCACCGCCGACGGCTACCGCAAGCAGCTCCAGACCAATTACGCGATCAAGCTGCCGCCGGATGCGATCACGCCGTTCATCGACGCCCGTTTCAACATCAAGGGCAGCCCCGACTATCCGCGCTGGCTGCGCGCCTTCGTCAGCTCCGGCCAGATGATCTACCGCGAACCGGTGGCGCATGAGATCCCGCTCATCACCGTGCCGACGCTGTTCATCATGGGTGCGGACGATCACAACGCGCCGGGACGGCCGAATGCTCCGGAAGCGCTGCGCGCGAGGATGGGGCAGAACGCCGACCTCGCGAAGGCCTTGGCCGCGAAGATGCCGAACGCGCGCGCCGAGGTGATCCCCGACACCGGCCACCTCGTCTTCCTCGAAGCGCCGGAGAAATATAACCAGCTGGTCCGGGACTTTCTCGGCCGCTAGCGTCATCCTGTCGTTTCAGGCCGCATGCGCAGAACGTTCATGCCGCATTCAGGTCATGATTGGCAGGTTTGGATCGCGCCGTGTCGATACGCCCGCGAATGAACGTGTCGAATTGTGTCTTGCTCCATTGTGCGCCGCAAGCGCCTTCCCCCAAGGACGAGAAGGAAGATCAAATGAAATATCTGTTCGCAGCCGTCATACTTGCCAGTGCAGTCGTCGGTTTCAGCGAGGCGGCCAGTGCCGCCGGCGGCTGCGGCCCTGGCTGGTATCGCGGTCCTTACGGCGGTTGCCGCCCGATGCGCGGTCCGGTCGTCGTGGCGCCCGGCCCGGTCGTGGTTGCCCCGGGCCCCGTCGTCGTCGCACCGCCCCCGCGCGTCTGCCCGTACGGGTTCCGCTGGTACGCCGGCCGCTGCCGGCCGGTCTGATCTTCCGCCCTTCCAAAATGGCCGCGCGGCTTTGGCCGGCGCGGCCATTTTTTTGTCGGGTAAGCCCGATCCGCAATCCGTCGATCCGGATCAGCAAAACGGGGACCGCGCCAGGCGCGGCCCCCGTTTGTCGTCGAGGGGGCAGCGAGAGTTACCAGCGCCGCCAGTGACGGTGATGCCAGCGACGCCGCCAGCGCCTGTGATGACGGTGATGCCAATGGCCGTGCCCATGCCACCGCACCTGCTCAGGCTTCAGCTGCGCAGCTTCCTCGCTGGTGGTGACGGCGGGATGAGCGTCCGGAGCGCCCTGCGGCAAGCGCGCGGCGTCTCCGGCCGACGGCGGCAACAACGGCGCGGCCTGTGCGGCGGTGGTGAACGCGGCCGCTCCAGCCGCGACACCGAATGCAAGTTTCAGAAAGTTCCGGCGCTCCATGACATTTCCTCTGGACTAGCGGGCAAGTGATGCGAAGAGGAGTGTCGGGCAGCCGATATGAACTGCGGCTGAATCGCGCGTTCACGTTCATTGCAAAGGCGACATGCCGCGCTATGTCTCGAACGCCTGCGCCAGCACCAGCGTTTCGCGCGAGCGCTTGACCTCCGGCCAGTCGCGATTGAAATCCGCGACGAGACGCTTCAGCGCCTCGCCCTTCAGCATCGCCGCGAGCGCGGCCTCGTCATCGAACTCATACATGGCCTGGTGCAGCGAAGGATCGTCGAGGCTCCAGAAGCGCCAGGCCTTGCTCACGCCGAACGCCTTCACCGCGTCGGGCAGATGCTCGGTCTCGTACCATGTGTCGAATGCCGCGCGCCTTGCGGCATCGGCAACGACGGCGCGGACGACGAAGAAGGCCGCGGGCATCGATGGTTCCCTCCTGTTGTTCGGCGCGAGACTAGCCCGTTACGGCGCCGGCGACAAAAAAGCCTTCTCCGGTGTCGGAACGGCTCCCCGCCGTTCGTCCTTGCAATGAACGACGACAAGGAGAGACCAGATGGCCAACCTCACGCTGACCACGTTCGACTGGGTTCCCGCGAAGCCACGCGGCTATGTGCGCGATCTTCGCGTGCGCTGGGCTCTGGAAGAGGCCGCATTGCCCTATCGCGTCGCGAGCGTGCCGTTCGGCCCGCGCGAGGCCGCCCATTTCGCGCACCAGCCGTTCGGCCAGGTGCCATGGCTGACCGACGGCGACCTCTCGATCTTCGAGAGCGGCGCCATCCTGCTGCATCTGGGCGAACTCAGCCCCAGGCTGATGCCGTCAGATCCGCACGGCCGGAGTGACACGACGGAGTGGGTGTTCGCCGCGCTCAATTCGGTGGAGATGGCCAGCCTGCCCTGGACCATGTCGAAGCTGATGGGCCATGCAACCGACACGCCGGCGTGGAAATTCGTCGACGATTTCCTCAAGCTTCGCCTCAAGCATCTCGAGCCGGTGCTCGCGGCGCGCGAATGGCTGGCCGGCCCCTTCTCCGTCGCCGACATCCTGATGTCGGACGTCCTGCGCATCGTCGATGACTATGACGGTCTGGCGGCCAGCCCGGCCTGCCGCGCCTACGTCGCGCGGGCGATAGGCCGCCCCGCATTCGCCAAAGCCCGCGCGGACCAGATCGCGCATTTCGCTGCGGCCGACAAGGCCCGCGGATCGTAACCGGCCGCCCATGACCAAACCGGCGCTGGCCCTACCCCAACGCAGATGCAGCAATCCTGCTTCACATATTCAATGGAGGGTGACCCATGGTCCGCATCGACTACCTGAAAAGCCAAGTCGCCCGCGCCGAGCGTCTGGCCAAGACCATCCTCGACCAGCAAACCGCACGGCAACTTCAGGCTTTCGCTGCCGAATGCCGGAGGGAATTGGAGATGCCGGCATCCAAGGCGACACGGCAGCGCGCCGCGGCGTAAGCTGATGCGCCCCACCCGCGCGCAGAAATTCGTGTATATTGACGCCGCGACTGGACCGTTTGAACTGTATCGATCGCGGCCGCTGCTTTTGAAACGCGTTTGACCTGCCGATTTCTCGAGGGGCGTACCTTGAACAGATTGCACCGATGGGCGCGCGCGCCGGGCTTGGCCGGATTTATTCTCGCGGTCTGCGGGCTGGCGGGACAACCGGCATACGCCGACGGCTCCGTATCGTCCCTGCGCATGGGTTACGGCGCCCCCAATGCCTACGCGTTCGCGCGGTTCCAGAACGTGATCCAGCAGTACAACGCCTCCGGCGAGCGCTTTCGCATCGACAGCCACTGCCAATCCGCCTGCACGATGTTCCTGTCGATCCGCAACGTCTGCGTCACGCCCGGCGCGACGTTGCTGTTTCACGCCGGCGGCTCCATGCAGACGGGAATCGTCAGTCCCGCGTACACGCAGCAAATGCTGAGCACCTATAACGACGCCCTGCGCAAATACGTCACCGACAACCATTTCATGGACACCTTCGCCTTTCATGCGATCTCGGGGCGCGACATCGTCAGCCGCTTCGGCTATCCCGCCTGCCGGTAGGCCCGAAGCCTTATCGGGTCATGGTTTCGCCCGCGCTGCGCGCCACAAGCGTGACCCGCCGCCCACAATTAACCCGCTGTTAGCCACGTGCTCACCACTGCCGGAACGAAGCAATTTGCTTCAAATTATTCCGGTCAGAGGTGACACATGGCCCGCATCGATTATCTCAAAGAGCAGGTTGCCCGCGCCGAGCGCCTGGCGAAGACCATCCTCGACCAGGACACCGTGGAACGGCTCCAGGCCTTCGCAGCCGAATGCCGCGCGGAACTGATGGTGCTGTCGCTGCGGGCCGCGGCCTGACGCGTGTGAACGCCGGGCGGCGGATCACACCAACTTCATCGGCGTGTCGGCGACCACGCGGAGATGGATGCCGCCGATCAGAGCCGAGCGGCGCGCCTCGGCGGCGCTGATCGCGGCATCGGTCTGCCGCAGCGTGCTGACGTTCGAGCCGAGCGAGACGATGCCGCCGAGCACCAGCGCGATCGATCCCAGCGCGGCGGTCTGGCCCGTTCCCAACAGGCCGAGGATCGTGATCAACAACAGCGCGGCGCCGCCGCCAATGGCGATCTTCGACGCCAGAATGAACTTCCGGCACCGCTCGGCGATTTCGGCCAGCGCTTCGATCCGATCCTCGATGTCGGAGATCTCGTCGGTCGGATCGTCTTCAGTCATCGGATCGGGGATGCCAATTCAGAAGAAATCAATAACCCGCTTCAGCGAAGCGGCATGCGGGATTTTAGCAAAGACCCGGATGCCGCCACGCTCGCCCCTCACAACGGCAAATTGTCGTGCTTCTTCGCCGGCGCTTCGACCTTCTTGTCCTTGAGCATCGCCAGCGCCCGCGCGATGCGCTTGCGCGTCGAATGGGGCATGATGACATCGTCGATGTAGCCGCGCTCGGCAGCGATGAACGGCGACAGGAACCGGTCCTCGTATTCCTTGGTGCGCGCGGCGATCTTGTCGGGATCGCCGATGTCGGAGCGGAAGATGATCTCCACCGCGCCCTTGGCGCCCATCACCGCGATCTGGGCGGTCGGCCAGGCGTAGTTCATGTCGGCGCCGATCTCCTTGGACGCCATGACGTCGAAGGCGCCGCCATAGGCCTTGCGGGTGATGATGGTGACGAGCGGCACGGTGCACTGCGAATAGGCGAACAGCAGCTTGGCGCCGTGCTTGATCAGGCCGCCATATTCCTGCGCGGTGCCCGGCAGGAAGCCCGGCACGTCGACGAAGGTG
>NZ_JASGFS010000105.1:0-12431 GCF_047605465.1 Bradyrhizobium sp.
CTCCGCGCAGGCGGCCGCTCCCGCGCCTGCTGCGAAGAAGCCGCCCGCGCCGAAGCGTGCGCCGGTCGCTGCACCGGTTCCGCTTGCACCGCCGCCTCCCGCGCCGGCGCCACCGACTGCGGATAACAACTAGATCGGCATTCCAAATGCGCGGCCGGCCGGTTAATGCTGGGGCATGCCGCTACATCTGATCAAGCTCGCCGTCGGCTGTGACTCCGTCAAGGAATTGAAGGAGTGGACGGCCGAACGGATGCGGACCGCCAAGAAGAAGGGGCTGCCGCAACACCACATCCACATCACTCGCATGGTCCCCAAGCGCGACGCCGAGATCCTGGGGGGTGGTTCGCTCTACTGGGTGATCAAGGGCGAGATCGCCGCGCGCGAAAAGATCATCGGGATCGAGCCGTTCCGCGACAAGGACGGCATCGGCCGATGCCGTATCGTGATGCAGCCGAAGATCATCTCGGTCTCGCCGCGGCCGATGCGTCCGTTCCAGGGCTGGCGCTATCTCACCGACGACGCCGTGCCGCCTGATCTCAGCAAGACCGCGGCGGGGACGATCGCGGCGATGCCGGAGCCGATGCGGCGCGAGTTGCGGGATCTCGGATTGCTCTGAGCCTTCCGGAGAAGGCCGGGGTTGTGCGGAGACCACGTTCAAACATCGGCTTGAGGCAGGGCGAGGCTCCGTGCCTCAGACCGCGATATTGTCGATCAGTCGGGTCGTGCCGAGCTTGGCTGCGACCAGCATCCGCAGCGGTCCGTCCTTGCGCGAGGTCACCGGCGCAAGCGACTCGGCATGGCGCACCTCGAAATAATCCAGCGCGAAGCCGGCAGCCTCGATCATCTCGGTGCCGCGCGCCATGGCGGAGGTGATCGTCTCGCCGGCGCGGATCCGCCCGGCGCTTTCCTTCATGGCGCGGTAGAGGGTGGGCGCGATCCGCCGTTCGTCAGGCGTGAGGTAGATGTTGCGCGAGGACATCGCGAGCCCGTCGCGCTCGCGTACGGTGCGCGAGCCGATCACCCTGATCCCGAGGTCGAGATCCCCGGCCATCTGCGTCACCACCCGCAACTGCTGAAAGTCCTTCTCGCCGAAGATCGCGATGTCCGGCCGGCATTGCGTGAACAGCTTCCCGACGACCGTGGCGACGCCGCCGAAGAAGTGCGGCCGGAAGCGGTCTTCCAGACCGGCCAGCGCCGGCCCCTCCGGCACGATGCGGGTCGCAAAGCCCTGCGGGTACATGGCCTGGACGGCGGGGTGCCAGACGATGTCGACACCCTCTGCCGCGAGCTTGGCGATGTCGGCCTTCCAGGTGCGCGGGTAGGCACCGAAATCCTCGGTCGGCGCGAACTGGGTCGGGTTCACGAAGATCGAGACCACGACGCGATTGGCGCGACGCTTGGCGAGGCGCACCAGCGACACATGCCCGTCATGGAGCGCCCCCATGGTCGGCACCAGCGCGACCGTGGCTTTTCGCTTGCGAAGATTGTCGACGGCGCGCCGCAGGGTGGGGACCGTGCGGGCGATCAAGGGGCTTCGTGACATCAGGACTCAACGTGGTTGGGAAATGGGCCGGGCGTGTCTCGGCGCTCCGGGAAGCTAACCTTAACAAGCCACGACCATGGACGCCATGCATCCGGATGCGGCACAGCATCCCGCGCGAGGCCGCGCAGGATGTGGCGGCTTTGTGGGCGGTACAAACGCAAAGCGGTTGCGCGATTCATGATGAAGAACGGCGCACAGCGATTTGCATTTCCCGTCGCGCATTTCACTTGACCGCGGAGCCGGTCAACTCGAAGATATTCGTCAGGGGTGTTGAGGATCGCTATGCTTGTGCAGGCTAGCCAAGGCCAATCCGGCTCGGCGCATGTGGTCGTGCTCGGCAACGAAAAGGGCGGCTCCGGCAAATCGACCACCGCCCTGCACATCGCGGTTGCGCTTCTGAAGGCGGGCCAGCGCGTCGCGACGATCGACCTCGATTGTCGTCAGCAGAGCTTCACCCGCTACATCAACAATCGTTCCGCGTGGGCGCGCCGGACCAAGCTCGGCCTCGAGCTGCCGGTGCATCGCTGCATCAAGCTCGGCGAGACCATGCAGATCGCCGAGAACGAGAATTCCGAGTTCCAGCAGTTCATGGAGGCGGTCTCGGCGGTCGAGAGCAATTTCGACTTCATCGTCATCGATACGCCCGGCACCGACAGCTACCTGATGCGGCTCGCGCATTCGATGGCGGACACGCTGGTGACCCCGATCAACGACAGCTTCCTCGATTTCGACGTGCTCGGCACCGTCGATCCCACCAACTACGCCGTGACGGGCGAGAGCCACTATGCCGAGATGGTGCGCGACACCCGTCGCAAGCGTCGCCAGCTCGACGGTTCGATGACCGACTGGATCGTCGTGCGTAACCGCCTGTCCATGCTCGGCTCCCGCAACAAGCAACTCGTCGCCGACGGGTTGAAGGATCTGTCGCTGCGGCTCGGCTTCCGTTACGTCGACGGCTTCGCCGAACGCGTCGTCTACCGCGAGTTCTTTCCGCGCGGTCTCACTGCGCTCGACGAGATCGATGAGACGACGCTCGGGATGCGGCCCAATCTAGGCCATCTCACTGCGCGGGAAGAGGTGACGAGCCTGCTCCGCCAGCTCAAGCTTCCGCTCGACGAGCGCGGCCGCCGCCGCGCCGCCAACCGCGCGGAATGGTTCAGCCAGGTCGACAAGCCGCTCGAGGTTCACGACATCCTCGGCGCGTGATGCTGCCTCGGTGCGTACGCTGCGGTATGCGGCTACTTTCAGCCGCGCTTTCGCAGCCGTGTTTCACCGGAACTGAATCCGCCGGACAACAGTTTTAATATCGCCATTGCCGCAACATCGAACCCGGACGGGACGAGTTGCGTCGAATGTTGAGTTGCAGCCTGAGGTAGTCGGCTGAGAACGGAATGCTCACCAAACGTGTGCGTCGCACAATGAAAGGGCTGCCAGGTCACAATATTTGGCCTTCCTGTCACGTGCCTGTGACATATATTATGGAATAGGCGGAGGGGAGCCGGAAGAGCTCCTCGAACATACACGGTTTCAACAGGGATTTCGGGCCGGACGGGCCTGGAGGCTGAGGACAAGATGAAGCGTGGAATTGCCGTTCTGGTTTCTGTCAGTGCCCTCTGCGGCATCGCCTATTTCACGGCGAGCAAGTGGGCCATCAAGCACGAGACCATCACTTTCTACGATGCCTCGCGCGACAATCGTCCCGTGCCCGTCGACATCGCTGTCCGGCGCGACAAGGAGATGCAGGCCAACGCCGGCATGATCACGCTGCCTGTCGCGGTCATCAATCACGGCAACACGGTCAAGAACACCGAGTACGGCTTCCTCGCCAACATCTTCGCGGCGCGCGGCTATCTCGTCGTGAGCCCGCAGCACGACCTGCCGACCGATCCTCCGATGGTGACCAAGCCCGGCGAGCTCTATGTCGGCCGGCTGCCGCAGATCCTGCGCGGTGTCGCCAACATTCACCTGGCGATGCAGGACATGAAGAAGGTCCAGCCCAACGCGGACTACGCGAGGGTGACGATGGTCGGCCACTCCATGGGCGGCGACATCACCATGTATTTCGCCAAGCAGTATCCGGACGAAGTGAAGAAGGTCGTCACGCTCGACAATCTGCGCGTGCCTTTCGTGACTGCCGGCAAGTTCAAGATCCTGTCGTTCCGCTCCAAGGATCCGCAGTTCAAGACCGATCCCGGCGTGATTCCGACCGACGAGGAATGTGAGAAGGCCGGCATCCAGGTCGTGAAGACCGAATTCCAGCATAACGACATGCGCGACACCGGTCCCGACGATGCCAAGAGCTCGATCCAGGGCATGCTCGACAAGTTCCTGAGCGATACCGACAGCGAGGTTGCGCCGGTCGACACCACGTCGTCGCCGCCCAAGATCCTCGAACCCGGCCCGGTCGCGCTGATGGCGCCTGCCAAGAGCTGACCTTTCCGTCATCGTCATCGAAGTCCAAGGCCTCCGCCGGCGATCGCCTGCGGAGGCCTTGTGCATTGACCGGGCAGCACGCGCTATCCACATTAGCCGCTCACGCAGGATGCGAGCAGGGATGTCGCGCGAACCCGTCAAACCGTCTGGCACCGATGCCGTCTCGGCGCGCGCCGGTGAAACGTTGCCGCAGGCCAAGCCATCGACCGCCGAGGACATCGCCGCCTTCGTCGCGAAGGCGCGTGCCATGTCGCCGCACGCGCCCGGCGCGAAGGGACGGCTGATCTTCGCGCTCGACGCCACGATGAGCCGGCAGCCGACCTGGGACATGGCCTGCGCGCTCCAGGCGGACATGTTCCGCGAGGCGGCCGCGCTCGGCAGCCTCGACATCAGGCTGGTCTATTATCGCGGCTACAACGAATGCCGCGCCACGGGGTGGATCTCCGACAGCGCCAGGCTCGCGTCGCTGATGAGCAAGATCGACTGCCGCGGCGGCGACACGCAGATCGGCAAGGTGCTGGGCGATGCGCGGCGCGAGGCCGTGGCCTCGGGCGTGCGTGCCGTGATCTTCGTCGGCGATGCCATGGAAGAGAATGTCGACGAGCTCTGCGCCAAAGCCGGCGAACTCGGCATGCTCAAGGTGCCGGTCTTCCTGTTTCAGGAAGGCAATGACGCCGCGGCCGAACGGGCCTTTCGCGAGATCGCGCGCCTGACCGGCGGCGCCTGGTGCCGCTTCGACCCCGGCGCGGCGGCGCAGTTGCGCGAACTGCTGCGCGCCGCTGCGGCCTATGTCGCCGGTGGCCGCGAGGCGCTGCTGAAATTGTCCAGGACCACGAGCGGTGCGGCAAAGCTGATCGGCCAGATGAAGTAGTTGCTCAGGGTCATGCATTTTGCCGGCAGCACGGCTATATTCCGGCCATGCCGACCCTGATCGCCGGCGCTGTCGCCGTTGTCACGCTTTATCTGCTGCTCCAGATGTTCCGTTCCGCCAATCCGGCGGTGCTCGCGCGCGCCATCAAGGTCGGCGGTGGCGTGGTCGCGCTGGCGGTCGCGGCCTTCACGGGCCTCAGGGGTGAACTGGCGGTCGCGATCCCGCTCGGAATCTTCGGCGCGGGACTGCTCGGATGGACGCCGCTGGCGAACGCCGGCTTCGGCAATATCGGTGGACTGTTTCGTGGCGGCGGAGCGCGCTCGTCGGGACAGGCCTCGCGCGTCCGTTCTCAATTCCTCGACATGCAGCTCGACCACGATTCCGGCCAGCTCGCGGGCCAGATCGTCGCCGGGCCGAACGCCGGGCGACGTCTGGACGAGTTCGATCTCGCAGGCCTGCTGGCGATGGTCCCGACCTTCGACGCCGAGAGCGTGGCGCTACTTGAAAGCTATCTGGACCGCCGGTTTCCCGCTTGGCGTCAGAACGCGCAGGGCGACGCGGCAGGGGGGCAACGCCGCGCGGCGCCGAGTAGCAAAATGACGGCGGAGGAGGCCTATCAGATCCTTGGCCTGCAGCCGGGCGCGGGGCGCGACGACATCAGCCGGGCTCACAAGTCCTTGATGAAGAAACTGCATCCCGACCAGGGGGGCTCGACGTACCTCGCTGCCCGTGTAAACGAGGCCAAGGATACTCTGCTTCGTACGCATAACGGCTAACTCCGGCACCACGCCACAAACGCCCGTACCGTGTGAGCTCCGCTCGCTCTGTTTGCCGTCGCCCCGATGCCCGCCATTGATGGCGTGGTCGATCCCTTGGGCAAAGTTTTAACCGTAAATTCTTGACGAGAGGTTGTTGCGGAGCGGGCTTTGCGCCGCTGCGTCCCAAAAACAAAAATGCCCGCGCAGGGCGCGGGCATTTTTCGGGAAGGCTGGGGCAGGTCAGTTGCGGACGGTGATGCAGGAAATGTCCGCGCGCTTGAGGGTGCGGCACACCGCTTCGGCCTGGTCCCGCTCGAGCCCGGCGAAGCGGGCGCGGTAGAGCTTGCGATTGTCCTTGGCGAGGACCGGCTCGGTGAACGGGTCGGCCTTGCTGAGCAGGCCGCGGGCCGAGGTGCGGGCGGCGTCGATGCGCTGCTGGGCCTCGTTCTCGCTCTCGAGCGCGCCGACCTGGACGATCCAGCCGCTATGGGTGACGACCGGCCTGATGGTGGCGCTCATCTGGATCGCCTGCGGTGCCGGATCGGCGGATGCGAGCTTCGGCGCGGGTGCGGCGGCCGTCGCTGCGGGCAGCACGCCGAGAATGCCGTTGCCGGTGCCGAAGCCTGCCGGCTGCTGCGGAAGCTCGGCCTTGGCGGGCTCCTGCCGGTTGATCGTGTCGGCCTTGGCGACCAGCGCGCCGGAGGTTTCCGCGATATCGGCGCGGGGGGCAATCGTGTTGGTGATCTGCGGCGCGACCTGCGTCGGGGCGGCCGAGGCGACCTTCACGGCGCCGGCCTTGACCTGGACCGTCTTGACCCGGACCGGCTTCATCGGCTCGGACGAGCCGGGAATGATGGAGAGCGGCTGGCTCGAGATCACGCCGTTGGTGAGCGGAGCTGGCTCGATCTTGGCTTCCGCCGCCTTGCTGTCAGGCCTGGGCTGGGCCGGCGGCATCGCGGCGGTGGCGGCAGCGAGGGCCGACAGGCGCGCGACGGGGCGCGGCGGGGCGGCTTCGGGCGCAGGAGCGGCCGCGGCCTGGACCTGCGGAGCGGGGCGCGCCGGGGTATCCGATGCATCGGCGACGTCGGTCTCGGCGTCAGCGCCGTTGCGCTCGGTGACGGCGGCGACGGTGTGGCTGGTCGCTGCCTTGTCGAGATTCGCCGCCAGCAGGTTGCGCATGATGGCATCGCGCGAGCCGCCGCTGCGGCCGCCCAGCACCACGCCGATCAGGTGGCGGTTGCCGCGGTGGATCGAGGTCACGAGATTGAAGCCGGATGCGCGGGTGTAGCCGGTCTTGATGCCGTCCACGCCCTCCACGCTGCCGAGCAGGTGATTGTGGTTGCGGATCGACTGGCCGCGCCAGTTGAAGGTGGCGGTGGCGAAATAGCGGTAGTAGCGCGGGAAGCGCTCCTGGATGGCGCGGCCGAGCGTGGCCTGGTCGCGGGCGGTCGTGACCTGCTCGTCGTTGGGAAGGCCGTTGGCGTTGCGATAGACCGTCTTGGACATGCCGAGCGAGCGCGCCTTGCGCGTCATCATCGCGGCGAAGTCGTCTTCGTCGCCCGCGATCGCTTCCGCGATCACCACGGCTGCGTCGTTGGCCGAGCGTGTCACGAGGCCCTTGATGGCATCCTCGACGCGAATGGTCTGGCCGGCACGCAGGTTCAGCTTGGTCGGATCCTGATCGGCCGCGTGCTGCGACACCGGCATCTCGGTGTCGAGCTTCATCTTGCCCGACTCCAGGCGCTCGAACAGCAAATAGAGCGTCATGATCTTGGTGAGCGAGGCCGGGTGGCGCAATCCGTCGGGGCTGGTCGACTGCAGCACCGAGCCGGAATTGCCGTCCACGATAATGGAGGCGAATTTCGAGCTCGAGGTGTCGGACACGTCGCGCTGCACGCGGCTATGCGTGTAGTGGCGGCGGTGGCGGCGCGCCTCCGCAGCATCGGTGGTGAAGATGACTACGGTGGTGACCGTAAGAAGCCCCAAAACCCCAACCCGCGCCAAGCGCGAGGAAGACAAGCTTTTACGAAGCATGAAACCCCGTCCCCGTTTCTGACTTGATCACCGGCTCGTGAGGCAAAATTGTGCCCTGCAGACCCGGGATCATTACCTGCCCAGCCGGTCCCTGCGCTGTTGGTTCAGTGCGCGGGACGTTCGGTCTGAGCCGCTATTCTGGCTAAGGCGATGTTCTCAAACGGCTTTTGGCCGCCTGCAGAAGCTGAACACGTCTAGGGAATCAGGGTAGGTGGCTGCGGTTTCCAAAAGCTTAAGGAACCCTTGCGGGAACTCGCGGGAATCGTTGCGAATTCGATCTATTTTTGTGCGACGCACAAGATTCTTGACTTTATTGTGCGTTGCACTATTTCTGGGCAGAGTCAGGGAGCCGCGCTTCCAGACCAAAGCCAGGGAAAAAGGATTCCGAGATGTTCAAGGTTGAAGACTTTCAGAACTACGGGAAAGAGCAGTTCGAGCAGTGCGTTGCCTCCGCGACCTCCGTGCAGCACGGCCTCCAGGCGATCGCCAGTGCCTATGGCGACTACACCAAGAAGTCGTTCGAAGACACCAAGTCCTTTGTTGAGAAGCTTTCCGGCGTGAAGTCGCTGGACAAGGCGCTGGAAGCGCAGACGGATTTCGCTCGTTCGTCCTACGAGACCTTCGTTGCGGAATCGCAGAAGATCGCCGGCCTCTACAACGATCTTGCCAAGCAGGCGTTCAAGCCGGTTGAGACCATCGTCTCGAAGTTCACCCCGGCCGCCAACTAACGTCTTTCTGAAGTCCTGGAATCAAGAAGCCCGGCTGAATTCAGCCGGGCTTCTTCGTTTGTCGCGACGGATCCGTCTCAGCGCGCCACGCGCAGCTTCGACAGCGAGGTTCCGATGTCCTTGAACACCGACACCGTCTGGCTGGCCTGTGTCACCAGATAGAACTTGTCGGTGCTGCTGGCGCAGTATTGCAGCACGCTCGAGGTCGGATCGCCGCCGGTGTTCACCTGCACCGTGTAGATCGTGATGTTGGCCGCTTTGGCATTGTCGCAGAGCTTCTTCTGCCGCGCGTCGATCTGGGAAGCGTTGCTGTACCAGCGGTTCTGCGTGTTGAGACCATCCGACAGCAGCACGATCGCGTCCTTGTAGATGTAGTTGGTGTCCTTGGCCGGCGCGTTCATGGGATCGCCGCTCGACAGCGTCATCCAGCCCCAGGCGAGGCCGATGCCCTGGTTGGTGTTTCCGGTCGGCTTCATCTTGTCGACCTGCGCCTTCAGCGTCGTCCAGTCGTAGCTCAGCGGCGTGATCGGCTGCAGGTACGACGAGCTGGTCGACTTGCAGTACGAATATTGCTCGGCAGGGAACAGCGTCGACGAATTGCCGCTCGTCGGGCTGGTGTTCTTGGTGTCGTAATCCTGGTCACGGTCGACCACGCAACCGGTCCAGGTGTTGTGGTTGGCCGCGGTCCAGGTCTTGCCGGCATTCACGCAGGTCGACTGGGTCGTGTAGCTCGTCTTGCTGCACGTGCCGTTCGCCGCGTTCCAATCGGTGAAGTCGATCCAGTACTGGCTGTAGTTGGTGGCGCCGACATTGACGTCCTTGGCGAAGGGGACGATCGAGATATAGACGTCGCCGGTGGTCTTCACGAGCGCGCTGAGCTGGTCGATCAGGTTCTTGGCAGCCGTCTGCATCGCAGACATCTTGCCATCGTCGGCCATCGAGCCGGTGTTGTCGAGCACCATGGCGACGCGCATACGCACCAGGCCCCAGGCGCTGGTCGAGGAGGTGCTGATGCCGAGCGTCGGGAAGCCCGCGATCCTCAGGAAGCTCGTCGTGAAGGAGCCGCTTCCATTGACCTGGATGGTCGAGCCCATGCTGGTGCTTGCCGTATAGGTGGCGGCGACCGAGACCGACGGCAGGGCGTTGGTATCCGTGAACAGGGCGTTGAAATAGTCTTGCGACTTGGTGGTGATCTGCGATGCCGAGATGGTGCCGGCCGCCAGGTCCTTGGAGAGCATCAGCGCCGTGGAGTCGAGGGCTGCCTGCATGGAGGAGCGGGCCTGGACCGCCCGGCTGTAGTCCACCGCGGCCCCGACGAAGCTCAGGACCGGGACCAGCGCGATGGCGAAGATGACCGCAATATTGCCTTGTTCTGCGGCGGCGAAGCGGGCGAGCTGTCGACCCAGGCGGCTGACAACGGGCAGGCGAAACATGACGAACCCCAATATCTGTGGTTTTGCCTGATTTCGCGTCGCACCGTTGAACGTATGGTAAATTGGACCGTAGAAAGCCCGGGTATCCCCCGCGCCAAACTGACGCGGTCATGCTGGCGTCAGGTTTTTGGTCAACAGGTTCTAAACGGGCCGACCGGAAGGTTTTGTCAAAACGGTCCGGATTGATTAACCTCGCCCAGGATCGCCCGGACCGGGAATCGGGGGCGCCGCGGCCGTTTCGGCCGAACCTGTGCACGCTTGCGGCGGGCCGGGGGCAAGCCCATATTGCTTACGAAACGATCCGGCTTGGACCGGACCGGTTGGAAGCGGCGATCCAGCAAGCGGCGTGCCCGCGCGAGGCTCCGGAACACGGGGGTGCGCGCCGAACGCCAATCGCTTCCGTGGGGAATTTGAACACCTGTGCCATGCCGCAATTGACTTCCAGACTCGACCTGTCCGCGCCAGCCGCTGCTCACGCTCCTCGTATGAGCAATGACGAGAACCGTTCGGGCACCCCGTCGGGTCCGAACACGTCCGTCATCACCAAGGTCAAGCCCAAGACCAAGCGGCCGAACCTGTACCGCGTGCTGATCCTTAACGACGATTACACGCCGATGGAGTTCGTCGTTCACGTGCTGGAGAAGTTCTTCAACAAGGACATCGAAGCCGCAACCAAGATCATGCTGCACGTCCATCATCACGGGATCGGGGAGTGTGGCGTGTTTACCTACGAGATTGCAGAGACCAAGGTGACGCAGGTGATGGATTTTGCCCGCAAGCACCAGCATCCGCTGCAATGTGTGATGGAAAAGAAATAGAACGCCTCAAAGCGCGTTCGTAGCCGGTCCCTCTCGATACCGCGTGTGACCACACGCAGTGCTTCCGCGCGGTATCCGTTGCGGCCGCCGATATCGCGCATATCGCGCCGGCGTAGATCCCACCCAAATCGGTCCGGGTCTTGCATTGACGATGCGGGTGGGTGCTTGCCACTCAAGTCGCGGAACCGCTCTTTCGCTGCGATCTTGTATAACTATATGTGACAAAGGTTGTTGTTGCCTGACCGGGCGATGGCGATCATGATGGTGGGGGCCATAGAGGACGCGAATGCCGACTTTTTCCCAAAGCCTTGAACAATCCCTGCATCGTGCGCTGGCGATCGCAAACGAGCGTCATCACCAATACGCGACGCTCGAGCATCTGCTGCTCTCCCTGATCGACGATTCAGATGCAGCCGCCGTGATGCGCGCGTGCAGCGTCGATCTCGACAAGCTCCGCACGAGTCTCGTCAACTATCTTGAGACCGAATTCGAGAATCTGGTGACGGATGGCGCCGACGATGCCAAGCCGACTGCCGGATTCCAGCGCGTGATCCAGCGCGCCGTGATCCATGTGCAATCCTCCGGTCGCGAAGAGGTGACCGGCGCCAACGTCCTGATCGCGATCTTCGCCGAGCGCGAGAGCCATGCCGCGTACTTCCTGCAGGAGCAGGACATGACGCGCTACGACGCGGTCAACTACATCAGCCACGGCATCGCCAAGCGGCCGGGCGTCTCCGAGGCGCGGCCCGTGCGCGGCGTCGACGAGGAGACCGAAGCCAAGGGCACCGAGGACGCCAAGAAGAAGGGCGAGGCGCTCGAGACCTATTGCGTCAACCTCAACAAGAAGGCGCGCGACGGCAAGATCGATCCGGTGATCGGACGCAACTCCGAGATCAACCGCGCGATCCAGGTGCTGTGCCGCCGGCAGAAGAACAACCCGCTGTTCGTCGGTGAAGCAGGCGTCGGCAAGACCGCGATCGCGGAAGGCCTCGCCAAGCGTATCGTCGACAGCGAGGTTCCCGAGGTTCTGGCGGCGGCGACTGTGTTCTCGCTCGACATGGGCACGCTGCTCGCGGGCACGCGCTATCGCGGTGACTTCGAAGAGCGCCTCAAGCAGGTGCTGAAGGAGCTCGAGGCGCATCCCAACGCCATCCTGTTCATCGACGAGATCCACACCGTGATCGGTGCGGGCGCGACGTCGGGCGGGGCAATGGATGCCTCGAACCTGCTCAAGCCGGCGCTCGCTTCGGGCACGATCCGCTGCATGGGCTCGACCACGTACAAGGAATACCGCCAGCACTTCGAGAAGGACCGCGCGTTGGTCCGGCGCTTCCAGAAGATCGACATCAACGAGCCGACGGTCGAGGATGCGATCGCGATCCTCAAGGGCCTCAAGCCCTATTTCGAGGACTACCACCGGCTCAAATACACCAACGAGGCGATCGAAGCCGCTGTGCAGCTCTCCTCGCGCTACATCCACGACCGCAAGCTGCCGGACAAGGCGATCGACGTGATCGATGAATCCGGCGCGGCGCAGATGCTCGTGGCCGAGAACAAGCGCAAGAAGACCATCGGCATCAAGGAGATCGAGACCACGATCGCCTCGATGGCGCGGATTCCGCCGAAGAGCGTGTCGAAGGACGACGCCGAGGTGCTCAAGCATCTCGAGCAGACCCTGAAGCGCACCGTGTTCGGCCAGGACAGGGCGATCGAGTCGCTTGCCGCCTCGATCAAGCTTGCCCGTGCGGGTCTGCGTGAGCCGGAGAAGCCGATCGGCTGCTACCTGTTCTCGGGTCCGACCGGCGTCGGCAAG
>NZ_JASGFS010000106.1:0-11858 GCF_047605465.1 Bradyrhizobium sp.
AGTACTCGCGCTGGGTCTTCTCCATCTGGCGCTTGACGCGCGAGCGGATGCGCTTTTCGACCTGCAGCACCGAGATCTCGCTCTCCATCAAACCCAGCACCTTCTCGAGGCGCTGCGTGACCGACAGCGTCTCCAGGATGCCCTGGCGATCGGCGATCTTCACGGCGAGATGGGAAGCGACCGTATCGGCGAGCTTGGCGAAGTCGGTGATCGCCTGCACGACGCCGACGACCTCGGCCGAGATCTTCTTGTTGAGCTTCACGTAGCTCTCGAAGTCGGACACGACCGAGCGCGACAACGCCTCGGCCTCGACCGATTCCGCATCGGTGTCGGCGAGCGCGATGGCTGTCGCTTCGTAATAGTCGGCGCGGTCGGTGTATTTCTCCACGCGCGCACGCTCGAGCCCTTCGACCAGCACCTTCACGGTGCCGTCGGGAAGCTTCAAGAGCTGGAGCACGCTGGCGAGCGTCCCGGTCTCGTAAATGGCGTCGGGCGCCGGATCATCGTCGGACGCGTTCTTCTGCGTCGCGAGCATGATCAGCGCATCGTTCTTCATCACCTCTTCGAGCGCGCGGATCGACTTCTCGCGGCCGACGAAGAGCGGGACGATCATGTGCGGGAAGACGACGATGTCGCGCAGCGGCAGCACGGGATAGGCGTGCGTCTCACCATGGACGATGGTTGGCCGGGGTTTGGGATTAGTCATGGCCTTTTCCTTTTGCTTTGCCCCCTTGCACGCAGCCCGCCATGCTCATGCGCAACCGCCACAAGGTGCCGAGGTGATCCGCAAGACCGGTCGGTCCTTTTCGAGTTGGACCGGGCCTGCCGGAACGGAACTGCGGCGAATCTTGAAGGGAATTCCAGCTCGCCGCCGACATTAGGTGGCTATCGACCGGGGGGGTGTCAAGTCATTGAAAAACACGCGTCATCAGACGCTTACGCACGCAGACAAGCGACGCAACGCAGGCTGCGGAATATTCTTCCGCAGCCTCTACCGGCGATGACGATATGGAGCTTTCCAGCGCCGCAGATCAGGCGCTGGCGTTCTCGACGGCGCGATCGGACCGATCGGCATAAATGTAGAGCGGACGAGCCGTTCCTTCCACGACTTCGCGGGAAATCACGACTTCTTCCACACCTTCCAGGCCCGGCAGGTCGAACATGGTCTCGAGCAGGATCGCCTCGAGGATCGAACGCAGGCCACGCGCGCCGGTCTTGCGCTCGATCGCCTTGCGGGCGACCGCGCCAAGCGCCTCGTCGGCGAAGGTCAGCTCGATGTTCTCCATCTCGAACAGCCGCTGGTACTGTTTCACCAGTGCGTTCTTCGGCTCCGTGAGGATCTTCTTCAGCGAGGCCTCGTCGAGGTCCTCGAGCGTCGCGACGACCGGCAGACGGCCGACGAACTCGGGGATGAGGCCGTACTTGAGGAGATCCTCGGGCTCGACGTGACGGAAGATCTCACCGGTGCGGCGGTCTTCCGGCGCCAGCACCTGGGCAGCGAAGCCGATCGAGGTGGACCGGCCGCGCGCCGAGATGATCTTCTCGAGGCCGGCGAACGCGCCGCCGCAGATGAAGAGGATGTTGGTGGTGTCCACCTGCAGGAACTCCTGCTGGGGATGCTTGCGGCCGCCCTGCGGCGGGACCGAGGCCACCGTGCCTTCCATGATCTTCAGCAGCGCCTGCTGCACGCCCTCACCCGACACGTCGCGCGTGATCGAGGGATTGTCGGACTTGCGGCTGATCTTGTCGATTTCGTCGATGTAGACGATGCCGCGCTGGGCGCGCTCGACATTGTAGTCGGCGGCCTGGAGCAGCTTCAGGATGATGTTCTCGACGTCCTCACCGACATAACCGGCTTCGGTCAGCGTCGTGGCGTCGGCCATCGTGAAGGGCACGTCCAGGATGCGGGCGAGCGTCTGCGCGAGCAGCGTCTTGCCCGAACCGGTCGGACCGATCAGCAGGATGTTCGACTTCGCGAGTTCGACGTCGTTGTGCTTGGTCTGGTGATTGAGGCGCTTGTAGTGGTTGTGCACCGCGACCGACAGGACCTTCTTCGCGTGGCTCTGGCCGATCACGTAATCGTCCAGCACCTTGCAGATTTCCTTCGGCGTCGGAATGCCGTCGCGCGACTTGACCAGCGAGGACTTGTTCTCCTCGCGGATGATGTCCATGCAGAGCTCGACGCACTCGTCGCAGATGAAGACCGTGGGACCCGCGATCAGTTTGCGGACTTCGTGCTGGCTCTTGCCGCAGAACGAGCAATATAGCGTGTTCTTGGAGTCGCTCGTGCCGACCTTACTCATTCATGTCTCCGTCCGCGGTTCGATCCCGTCCGCTCGATCGCCCCATCCCGGCACATCGACCGGCTTAAGGATCAAATAGAGCAAATTCCGTACCAAAAAAGACCCTACGCGCTGCATCCCGTGCGAATCACGGTCACTCGATTCTCCCGCGATCATAACGGATCAAGCGTAGCCAACCATGCTGTCACCCGACTATCAAGAATTCGCTAATCGGGGGGCGCAGGCTACCCGTGACAATACCGTGATTTCTGGTCTTGGCACGGGAGAAACGTTCAAAATCAGGGCTGCGTTGCGTGATTGCCACGAAAAACAAGCACGAAAGCGGAACTTTCAGCTTGCCGCGCCGCGCAAAACCAGGTTTTGCGGCGCGCGCTCGCGTCCTTAACGTGAACACGCCCCTGACGATCCCCTACAATCTCCGAGATCGCCGTTGCAATCCCGGTAATGCTACGGGGCTTTCGCCACCGCCGGTTCCTCTGCGCGCTTGTCGATGACCCTGTCGACCAGACCGAATTCCTTGGCGTCGTTCGCGGTCAGGAACTTGTCGCGCTCAAGCGCATCCTCGATCGTCTTGTAGGTCTGGCCTGTGTGCTTCACGTAGATCTCGTTGAGCCGCTTCTTCAGGTTCAGGATTTCCTGGGCGTGCAGCATGATGTCGGTGGCCTGCCCCTGGAAGCCGCCCGAGGGCTGGTGAACCATGATGCGAGCGTTCGGCAGCGAGAAGCGCATGTCCTTCTCGCCGGCGCAGAGCAGCAGCGAACCCATCGACGCGGCCTGGCCCGTGCACAGCGTTGAGACCGGCGGGCGGATGAACTGCATGGTGTCGTAGATCGCGAGGCCCGACGTCACCACGCCACCCGGCGAGTTGATGTACATCGAGATTTCCTTCTTCGGATTTTCCGCTTCAAGGAACAGCAACTGCGCGACGATCAGCGTCGACATGCCGTCTTCGACCGGACCGGTCACGAAGATGATCCGCTCTTTCAGCAGGCGCGAGAAAATGTCGTAGGCGCGCTCGCCACGGTTGGTCTGCTCGACCACCATGGGCACGAGGTTCATGTAGGTTTCAACCGGATCGCGCATGAGTCACCTAGGTTTTCGGAGGCGGACATCGCCAGTCTTGGCTGCCAGTTTTGGCTGGATCTGCCGGAAGGCCGATGGACGTCCCATGATGCAGGACTTGTGGGTAGACGATTTGGGTACAGGGTGTACCGACAGATATAGCCCAATTCGCGCCTGACAAGTGCGGAGCGCATTAAGGCTTAATCCGCGAGGCAGTTGAAGCTGATTCGCACAAAGAGGCCCAGCCAGCCAGATGGCTAGCCGGGCCCGTTTGCCGATCTTCCTTAATGGAAGGCTTTCTCAAAGCCTTCAGGCTGCGGTCTTTTCCGCCTCGTCGTCCTTGTAGAGATCCTCGCGCGAGACCTTCTTTTCGGTCACGTTGGCAAGCTCGAGGATGAAGTCGACGACCTTGTCCTCATAGATCGGTGCACGAAGCTGGGCCAGCGCGTTGGCGTTGTTGCGATAAAAGTCCCAGACTTCCTTCTCGCGGCCGGGCATCTGGCGCGCGCGCTCGATCACGGCGCGACCCACCTCGTCGTCGGTCACGGTGATCTTGTTCTTCTCGCCGATCTCGGAGAGCACGAGACCGAGCCGCACGCGGCGGTCGGCGATCTTGCGGTACTCGTCCTTCGCGGCGTCTTCAGTGGTGTTCTCGTCGGCAAAGGTCTTGCCGGCGGAGTCCATCTCGGCCTTGACCGAGTTCCACATCAGAGTGAACTCCTCGTCGACGAGCGAGGGCGGTGCGTCGAATCGATGCGCCTCGTCGAGCCGATCGAGCAGCGCACGCTTGACGCGCTGGCGCGTCGCGGTCGCATATTCGGCGGACAGCCGCTCGCGCGCGGCTTCCTTCAGCTTGTCCAGCGATTCGAGGCCGAGCGTCTTGGCGAATTCGTCGTCGATCGTGACGTCCTGCGGCGACTCGATCAGCGTCGCGGTGGTCTCGAATTCGGCCGGCTGCCCGGCGAGCTTGTCGTTCATGTAGTTCTTGGGGAACGAGACCTTCAGCGTGCGCGTCTCGTTGGCGCCGATGCCGGTGAGCTGCTCCTCGAAGCCCGGGATGAACGTGTTGGAGCCGATCACGACCTGGATGCCCTCGCCGGCGCCGCCCTCGAAGGCTTCGCCGTTGATGCTGCCCTTGAAGTTGATGGTGACGCGATCGCCCGACTCGGCCTTCGCGCCCTCGCCCTTCGCAGCATAGCCGCGGTTGGAATCGGCAATGCGCTTGATCGCCTCGTCGACGTCGGTGTCGGAGACGTCGGCGACGGGCTTCTCAACCTGGAAGCTCTTGAAGTCGGCGAGCGCGATCGCCGGCACCACCTCGATCGCGACCGTGTAGGTCAGATCGGACTTGCCGTTGAGCAGCTCCTCGACCTCGGCCTGCTCGGTCGGCATGGTGATCTTCGGCTCGGTGGCGAGACGGAAGCCGCGCTCGGAGAAGAGCTGCGTATTGGTGTCGCGGATGGTCTGGTCGATGGTCTCAGCCATCACCGAACGGCCATAGACCTTCTTCAGATGGGCGACCGGCACCTTGCCGGGGCGGAAGCCGTTGATGCGGACCTTGTCCTTGAGGTCGACGAGCTTGGCACCAGCCTTGGCGTCGAGATCAGACGCCGGAACGCTGATCTTGAACTCGTGCTTCAATCCTTCCGAGAGGGTCTCTGTGACCTGCATGGCGTCCAATCTTCTTCTCGTTCGGTCCAGGCGCGCATGCGTCGGGACGCTGTCATTAATCGATCCTGCGCGAGGCAAACGCCCCAGCGCCGGTGGTTCATCGGACCCGACTCCATGCGGCAAATTACCCGCGAGGAGTGAGGCCCATCGGTAATCCGTGCAAACGCTGAAAGCGCTTGGTGCGGGCGGAGGGACTCGAACCCCCACAACTTTCGTCACTGGAACCTAAATCCAGCGCGTCTACCAGTTCCGCCACGCCCGCGTGAATTTGCATCAAGACCGGCCGCGATGCCGCGGGCGGCCGGGCTTATAGCATGCGCCCGACTGTTCGCAGCAAAAAAATGGCCGTGTCGACGCCCTCCTCAAGTAGGCATGGCGGCTGGACTTATCCAGCGCGGCATGGTCCGCATCGAGGCCATGACGACACGGATTTTCGCCCCCAGCCGACGTGAGATTCTGGCCGGCCTCGGAGCCTCCGCGGCCGGGCTCGTGGTCGGCGGTGCGGGACCGGCCGTCACGGCCCAGCTCGCCCTCCAGGCAAGGACCGCGACCCTGGCTCTCAGGCCGGGTCAACCGGCTACACCAATCTGGGAGCTGGCGGCCGTAAGCCGTCCCGGCACCGTCCGTCTCAGGCGCGGCGACCGCTGCGAGGTTGTGTTCCGCAACGACCTGCCCGCGCCGCTCGCGCCGGCCTGGTACGGCCTCGATGGCGGGGCCACGGGCGATCCGCTCCGGGGACGCGCGCCGACCGCCTCGAATGCAGCCGAAACATCAATTATTTCAATACCAAACGCGGGAACCTTGCTGGCGGACTTCCGTCTCTTCGAGGACGGCCTGAAGCTGCCCGCGCGTCCCCTTCCGATCATCTCCGAGGAGACCAAACAGGTCGCCGTCGATCGTGACGAGGTCCTGCTGATCGAGGAATGGCGTCTGCGGCCGGACGGAACCGCGCTTCCTCCCGGCCGCGACCCGAAGGACACCACGTCGCTCTATACCCTCAACGGGCAAACTTCGTTCGAGCTCAGGGCCGCCGCGGGCGAGCGACTGCGATTGCGGTTCATCAACGGGTCCCAACGCACTGTTCTGGCGATCAAACTGGAGAACCACGGCGTCCAGGTGATGGCCCTGGATGGACAACCGGCCGAGCCGTTCCCGGCGCGAAACGGCGCGCTGGTGCTGGCCCCCGGCGCGCGCGCCGACGCATTCGTGGAGGCGGCCACATCGGCCCCCTTCCTGCTGCACGACGGCAAGGAGGCACGCCGCGTCGGAAACCTGACGGTCTCCGGCACGCTGGAGCGGCGTGCGCCGCTGGCGCCGCCTCAGCCCCTTCCCTCGAATGACCTGCCCGAACAGCTCGACCTGAAAGGCAGCCTGCGGTTCGATGTCGCGCTCGGCGCGCCCGAGGGCGCCTGGACGCCGACCGCCAACTTCTCCACTGCCTCCGCCCCGGCGTTCCGGGCGAGGTCCGGCCGCACCGTGGTGCTGGCCCTCAGGAACCCCGCGCCGCTCACGGCCATCTTCCACCTGCATGGGCACCATTTCCGGCTGCTCGATCGGCTCGACGACGGCTGGAAGCCATACTGGCTCGACACGCTCGCGGTCGAGCCCGGCCAGACCCAGCGCATCGCGTTCGCCGCGACCTCTCCCGGACGATGGCTGGTCGAATCCGTCGTCGCCGACTGGGCCGCCCAGCGGCTGGTGCGCTGGTACGCGGTGGAGTGACTTATCCGCCCGTGCGCATCCAGAGATACCGCGCGTCCGGCTCGCGTTCCTCGTTCCGCGCCCCGTCGGTTTGCTCGACCAGCGTGAAGCCGCTCGCTTCGTAGAAGCGTCGCGCCCGCGTATTGCGCTGGAACGTCCAGAGCTCCAGCCGCCCGCACGCATGTTTGGCGACATCGAGGAGTGCGGTGCCGACGCCGCGGCCCTGGGCCGCCGGAAGCACATAGAGCTGCTCGACCCAGCCGTCGCGGAAAGCGACAAGTCCCCGCAGCGCGTCGCCGTCGAAGGAGCCCCATATGCGGCATGTGGCGAAGAGCCGCTGGCGATAGAACCAGCGATCCTCGTCCGGCGTATGCAAACCGGCGAGCCACGGCATCGCCTGGTCAAACGCGATCCGATGGACCTGCGCCGCCGCGCCCATATCGCTGAGCGCGAGTTGCCGGAGCACTAGTACTGCACTCCCAGCGCATCGTAGATCCGCCGGTGCACGGCCGGCAGCGTTTCGGTGAGATCCTCCGCAATCAGGCCGGGCCCTGCTTCGCTCCCCGCCTCGCCATGCATCCAGACACCGATGGAGGCGGCCTCGAATGCCGGCACGCCCTGCGCCAGCAGGCCTGCGATGATCCCGGCAAGGACATCGCCGGCGCCTGCGGTAGCGAGCCAGGGCGGCGCGTTGGCGGCGATGGTGGCGCGACCGTCGGGCGCGGCAACGGTGGTATCCGGGCCCTTGAGCAACACCACGGCGCCGGCGCGCTCGGCGGCGGCGCGCACGCGCTCGAGTTTCGAGCGTCCGGGAGATTTGTTGCTGAGGTCGGAGAACAGGCGCGGAAACTCGCCCTCATGCGGTGTCAGCACCACGGCCGCATCGCGCGACGACTTGATCGATTCGAACAGGCGCTCGGGATTTGCGGCAAAGCTCGTCAGCGCATCGGCATCGAGCACGAGATGGCGCTGTGCAGACAGGGCGCTGTGGACGAGATCGCAGGTCCGCGCGCCGACGCCCGCCCCGGGACCGATCATGCAGGTGTTGTACCGCTTGTCGCCGAGAAGCTCGGCGAACTCGATCGCGGTATCGACGGGACGAACCATCACCGCGGTGAGCGCCGCCGCATTGATCGCGAGCGCATCGCGCGGGCTCGCCAGCGTCACGAGGCCCGCACCGGCACGCAGCGCGCCGCGCGCCGCAAGCCGTGCGGCTCCCGTCGCGGCCGCATCACCGGACACCGCCAGCACATGGCCACGCGCATATTTGTGGCCGTCGATGCGCGGCACCGGAAACGCCGCGCCCCAGAAATCCGGATCGTTCTCGAAAGTCCGCGGCGCAATCTCCGCCAGCACCTGCGCGTCGATGCCGATATCGGCGACGCGCACATGGCCGCAATGGATGCGGCCCGGCAGGAGAAGATGCGCCGGCTTCTTGCGGAAGAAGGTGACGGTCTCGGTCGCATTCACCGCGACGCCCATCACGGCCGCGCTGGTGCCGTTGATGCCGCTCGGCAGATCGACGGACAGCACTGGCGCGCCGTTGGCATTGATCGCTTCGATCATCTCGCGCGCCTCGCCATCGACGGGGCGGCTGAGACCCGCGCCGAACAGCGCGTCGATGATGAGCGCCGGGCGTCCGATCGCCTGCGGATTGAACGGGAGCACCGGATGCTTCCAGCCCCGCGCAGCGGAAGCAGCATCGCCCTGGAGCTGATCGCGCTCGCACATCAGGATCACCGAGACCTCGCGGCCCTGCGCGGCGAGTTCGGCGGCCGCGACAAAACCGTCGCCGCCATTGTTGCCCGGCCCGGCCACGACCAGGATCGCGCCCTCCTCCACCAGCGCGTTCGCAGCTTCCGCGACCGCCTGGCCGGCGCTCAGCATCAGCTTGAAGCCGGGCGTGCCGGCCGCGATGCTGAGCTGGTCGGCTCGCTGCATTTCAGCGTTGATCAGAACTTCCATGCCACTTCTCTGGTACAAACGCCTCTTCAGCAGGCATCTTCGGTGTCAATGCGACGCGGGGAACATCGATCTGCACATATATTGAACTGTTTGCCTATTTCTCAGTCTTCGCTATTTTGTGCAGATCGGCTCCACCTATCAGAGATGCTCGTTAAAAGGCTGATAACGCTCCAATAATCAGGGCATTTGCAACTTGGCATAGACCCTGCTTTCGAGGAAGCCGCTTCGGTTCGTCGTGCTCACTGGCATTTATCTGGGTGTGGCCGGCCGCCGCCGGGCTGGTCAGGCATTCCGGCATAGCGAAGACAAATTCGTGCGTGAGAAAAGCGCATCCTGACGAAGACGTTGCTATTTGATCGAAAAGGCCGGGAGACGCGCAGTGAAGAAAATCGAAGCCATCATCAAGCCATTCAAGCTGGACGAGGTGAAGGAAGCGCTTCAGGAAGTCGGCCTTCAAGGCATCACCGTGACCGAGGCCAAGGGCTTCGGCCGGCAGAAGGGTCATGCCGAACTCTACCGCGGCGCAGAATACATCGTCGACTTCCTGCCCAAGGTGAAGATCGAGATCGTCATCGGCGACGACCTGGTGGAGCGCGCGATCGATGCGATCCGGCGCGCCGCGCAGACGGGCCGCATCGGCGACGGCAAGATCTTCGTCTCCAACATCGAAGAGGCGATCCGCATCCGAACCGGCGAATCCGGGCTGGACGCTATCTGAGCCGGGTGCTATCCCGCATTTTGCGACACTTGACATGAAATAAGGCTGCTTCGGCGGCCTGATTTCGTTTGTGCGGTCGCGCGCAAACTCGCCAAAAGCGAGAATGAATTTGCTCATCTGGAAACCGACCCGCAGAGCCAAAAGGGGTATGCATGAAGACCGCCAAAGACGTCCTCAAATCGATCAAGGACAACGACGTCAAATACGTCGACCTGCGCTTCACCGATCCGCGCGGCAAGTGGCAGCACGTCACCTTCGACGTCAGCATGATCGACGATGACATTTTCGCTGAAGGCACGATGTTCGACGGCTCCTCGATTGCCGGCTGGAAGGCGATCAACGAGTCCGACATGTGCCTGATGCCCGACCCGGTGACCGCGACGATCGATCCGTTCTTCGCCGAGACCACCATGGTCATCACCTGCGACGTGCTCGAGCCGACCACCGGCGAGCCCTACAACCGCGATCCCCGCGGCATCGCCAAGAAGGCCGAGGCGATGGTGAAGTCGATGGGCGTGGGCGACACCGTGTTCGTCGGCCCCGAAGCCGAGTTCTTCGTGTTCGACGACGTGCGCTTCTCCTCCGGTCCCTACAACACCGGTTTCCGCGTCGACTCCTCTGAGCTGCCGACCAACTCCGACACCGAATATGAGGGTGGCAATCTCGGTCACCGCATCCGCACCAAGGGCGGCTACTTCCCCGTCCCGCCGCAGGACTCGGTGCAGGACATGCGTTCGGAGATGCTCGGCGCCATGGCCAAGATGGGCGTCAAGGTCGAGAAGCACCACCACGAAGTCGCTTCCGCCCAGCACGAGCTTGGCATGAAGTTCGACACGCTGACGCTGATGGCCGACCACATGCAGATCTACAAGTACTGCATCCACCAGGTCGCGCACATCTACGGCAAGACCGCCACCTTCATGCCGAAGCCGGTCTATGGCGACAACGGCTCGGGCATGCACGTGCACCAGTCGATCTGGAAGGACGGCAAGCCGGTGTTCGCCGGCAACAAATACGCCGACCTCTCGGAGACCTGTCTCCACTACATCGGCGGCATCATCAAGCACGCCAAGGCGATCAACGCCTTCACCAACCCGACGACCAACTCCTACAAGCGCCTGGTCCCGGGCTATGAAGCCCCCGTGCTGCTCGCCTACTCCGCGCGCAACCGCTCGGCCTCCTGCCGCATCCCCTACACCGCTTCGCCGAAGGCCAAGCGTGTCGAGGTGCGGTTCCCCGATCCGCTCGCCAATCCCTATCTCGGCTTCGCCGCGATGCTGATGGCCGGCCTCGACGGCATCAAGAACAAGATCGATCCGGGTCCCGCGATGGACAAGGACCTTTACGACCTGCCGCCGAAGGAGCTCAAGAAGATCCCGACGGTGTGCGGCTCGCTGCGCGAGGCATTGCAGTCCCTCGACAAGGACCGCGGCTTCCTGAAGGCCGGCGAGGTGTTCGATGACGACTTCATCGACGCCTATATCGAGCTGAAGATGACGGAAGTCGCGCGCTTCGAAATGACGCCGCATCCGGTCGAGTTCGAGATGTACTACAGCGTGTAACGCGTTCTTTTTACCGGCTTGATCGTTGCGCCTTTCTCGGCCATCCCTTGGAGGTTGAGAGAGGCGCAACGCGTTTTACGACCGACGATCGAGGCCACGATGCCAAGCACCTTCCGCGCCGCCGCCGTCGCCCTGCTGATGGCGACCGGCCAAGCCTTTGCCGCCGGCGGCGAGTGCCTGCTGGAAGTGAACGGACACGTCTATATCGACGGTGTGTGCGACATCCGGCTCGAGGGCGGCGGCAGCTTCACGATCCTCACCCGCCGGTACTTTGCAATGGTGCAGATCGACACCGACGCGGGTTCGGCGAACGGCTATTGGAACGGAGATGCGGGAGGCAGCCACGCGCACTCCCCGCTCGGCACGCTGGCGAGACAGGGCGCATGCTGGGTGAATCGCGAGGCGAAGGTTTGCGCCTGGCGACCCGGAACGCGCCAGGCATACGACAGATAGAGCATTTCCCGGCGACGTGGATACCGGTTCGCCGCGAGGAAATGCGACACTCAATATCTTAGAGTGCCCGTTCTGATTCAATCAGAACGAAAAAGCGCTCTAGAAGCCGCTACGCGAACGTCCCCATCAGTTCCAGGCGATCGAGCGCGAGGCCGAGGAGCCGCAACTCCGCCTCCCCCTGCTCGGCCAGGAACGCATCGGCGACGCGCTGACCGAGGGCGGGATTGGACAGCCACTGCGCGAAGCGTTCGCGCGCAGCCTGCACATGCGCGCCGTCCGCCCACGGACGCACATCGATCCGGCCGAACTCGTCGACCAGCGCCACGATGATGTCAGCGAGATGAATGTCAGCGAGGCGCCCCTGCGAGGCGTCCCACGCGCCCGTCATCAGCTCGGCCGGAAAGCCCGCGCCCGCGAACAACT
>NZ_JASGFS010000107.1:0-10148 GCF_047605465.1 Bradyrhizobium sp.
ACCATCAGGAACTGGTCATAGGACGCCTTCTGAACCTCGATGAGGTTCGGCATCTCGGCGACTTCCTTGATGTGTCCGAAGAACTTGCGAACGCGTTTGCGACCGGTGAATGTCTGCTGCGCCATCGTGGCCTCTCATTTTCGTCGCCCGCTCTGGGCGCGCCGTCCGGAACGCGGCTGCCACCGCTCCCCGGGTTGAATTTTCGAACCCGCTTTGGGGGCCGGAGACTCAGCTTCAGGCGAAAATGTCCTGAATCTGTTCTTCAGACCTTCAAAACGCAAAACGACGCGCGGGGCGCAAATGCGCGCCCGCCCGTCACAACGATCGTCTTCACGGACTGCAAAAGCCCGAAATAGCCTGCTCTCCCAACGGCTTACAGGGAAATCCGGAATCCCTGCCCACCGCGCTTTCGTGCTGCCGACCCGATATGGGGCGACAATAGTGGAGATTCGAGGGGTAAAGCCTCAAATCCCCACACTTTTTCGTGTCTGGCCCGCGTCGGAGGGTTCCGTCGCACGCCTTTTGCATCCAGTCCACCCGTTTGAGGGATGGACCAGGATCCCGGAGCGCGCTGATGCTCGTCCGGGATCCCGCCAGCAAGCTGTGCTTACTTGAGCTCGACCTTGGCGCCAGCCTTCTCGATCTGGGCCTTGATCTTCTCGGCTTCTTCCTTGTTCACGCCTTCCTTCAGCGGCTTCGGCGCGCCCTCGACGAGGTCCTTTGCTTCCTTCAGGCCCAGGCCGGTGATGGCGCGGACTTCCTTGATGACCTCGATCTTCTTCTCGCCGGCGGAGGCGAGAACGACCGTGAACTCGGTCTTCTCTTCAGCCGGAGCGGCGGCGGCGCCACCAGCAGCCGGGCCGGCCACGGCGACAGCCGCGGCAGCCGAAACGCCCCACTTCTCTTCGAGGAGCTTCGCGAGTTCGGCAGCTTCGAGCACGGTGAGGCTCGAGAGGTCGTCAACGATCTTCTGCAAGTCAGCCATTGTTCAGTTTCCTTGAGTGTAAGTCTGGTTCGGGTTTGAGTTTTGCGAAGGGCGTCAGGCCGCTTCGCCCTTTGAGGCATGAGCCTGGATGACGCGCGCGAGCTTGCCCGCGGGCGCGTTGGCGAGCTGAGCGATCTTGGTCGCCGGGGCCACAAGGAGGCCGACGATCTTGCCGCGCAGTTCGTCAAGCGACGGCAGCGAGGCAAGAGCCTTCACGCCGTCGACATTCAGGACGGTCTTACCCATCGAACCGCCAATGATGACGAACTTTTCGTTCGCCTTGGCGAAGTCGATGGCGACCTTCGGCGCCGCTACCGGATCGTTCGAAGTGGCGATCACGGTCGGCCCCTTGAGCATGGGGCCGATGGCAACGACGTCAGTGCCTTCAAGAGCAATTTTGGCGAGACGGTTCTTCGAGACCTTCACCGACGCGCCCGCCTGCTTCATCTGCTGACGCAGCTTCTGCATCTGGGCGACGGTGAGGCCGGAATATTGAGCAACGACCGCGACGCTCGTGGTCTTGAAGACCTCGTTGAGCTGTTCGACCGCCTCTTTTTTTGCCGCTCGTTCCACAGCAAGCTCTCTCCGGTTGGCGGTCATCGCGAAAGCGGGACCGCCGGGTTGCACCCATCGTCCCACCCAAACCTGAACCTCAGGGGCAAAACCCTTCGGACACGCGGGGCAAGACGACGATTCAAAGCCTGCCCTCCCGGAACCCTTGCGAGCCCACGGGGTGTCGAGGTCCGAACCAGACCCATTCGACAAACAGCCAGAAGGCTGGATGCGACGTGAAATCCGGTCTTCACCCGTCTATGCAGGCCATGCGATTAAGCCGTTGGGAAACCGAAGCTTCCCGCGGGCGCCTGCAGTCTTGGACAGGACAAGGTCAGCCGGTAAACCGTCCGACCTCTGCTCGCTTTCCACCAACCGACGGATTTTCTTCCCTTTTCCGGCAAATCCTCGCGGACGTCCTGAAAAGGAATGATCTCCTATCGTGTCGGATATTCGGAATGCGTGCACGGACGCGCCAGCCAAGGCCGGCACGTCCGGAAGCGGTTCTTTAACCGCTTCGGATCACCTTGCCAAGAGCAAAATTCAGACCAGTTCCAACCGATTGCGCGGAATGGCTTAGGCGGGTCGGCAGGACCGGCTCAGGCCGCCTTGACCCCATGCGGCAGCGGCCTGCCCTCGAAAAACGCGGTCAGGTTTGCAAGCACGCAGTTCTGCATGGCGACGTGGGATTCCAGCGTGTGTCCGCCGATATGGGGGGCGAACACGACGTTCGGCAGCGCGGTCAGCGCATCGGGGGTGTGCGGCTCCTTCTCGAAGACGTCGAGGCCGGCGCCGGCGATGGTCTTGTCCGAGAGCGCCGCGACAAGGGCCTTCTCATCGATGACCGAGCCGCGGGAGATATTGACGACATAGCCGTCCGCACCGAGGCGCTTGAGGATGTCGGCGTTGACCACATGCTGGGTCTCGGCCCCTGCCCGGACAGCGATCATCAGCACGCTGCACCAGTCGGCAAGCGCCTCCAGGGTCGGCACATATTGATAGGGCAAATCGTATTTGCTGCGGCTGAAATAGCCGACCTCCGCCTCGAACGCCGCGCAGCGCGCCGCGATCTTGCGGCCGATCTCGCCCATGCCGTAGACGCCGATGCGGCGGCCGAGGAGGCCGGCCTGCGGCCGCATCATCGGCGACTGCTTCGAGGCGGCCCAATCGCCGCTGCGGACATATTGGTCCGCGACCAGGATCCGCCGGGTCGTGGCGAGCATCAGGGTCATCGCAATGTCGGCGACCGAGGCCGCATTGGCGCCGGGACTGTGGCCGACCGCGATGTTGCGCGCGGCCGCCGCCTTCAGGTCGACGCCGTCATAGCCGGTACCGTAGCAGACGATGGCGCCGAGCTTGGGAAACAGGTCCATCGCTTGCGCACCGAGCGGCGTTCCGCCGGCGGTGAGCAGTGCGCGGATGCCGCCGAGGTCTTCCGACGGAAACACCTCGCTTACGGGCTTGCCGCCGGTGTCGAGCAGTTCGAACCGCTCGGCGAAGCGCGTCATCATCGTCTTCGGAAAGCGCGAGTAGATCAGGACCTTGTCAGCCATTGTTCTTGTTTCCGGTGAATGCCGCTGCAAGCGACGAGGGGCGGAATCGGTTGCCCAATTCCGCCCCTCGCCTCATGCAAATTCCAAACCTTAGCCGAGGATGGTGCCCGGCTCGACCTTCACGCCGGGGCCCATCGTCGAGGACACCGCAACGCGCTGGATGTAGGTACCCTTGGAGCCCGCCGGCTTGGCCTTGGAGACGGCGTCAGCCAGGGCCTTGATGTTCTCGACCAGCTTCTCCTCGGAGAACGAGGCCTTGCCGACGCCGGCCTGCAGAATGCCGGCCTTCTCGACGCGGAACTCGACCGAGCCACCCTTGGCGCCCTTCACCGCACCGGTGACGTCCATGGTCACGGTGCCGATCTTCGGGTTCGGCATCAGGCCGCGCGGGCCGAGCACCTTACCGAGGCGGCCGACCAGCGGCATCATGTCCGGGGTGGCGATGCAGCGGTCGAAATCGATCGAGCCGTTCTGCACCTTCTCGACCAGGTCTTCGGCACCGACGACGTCGGCACCGGCAGCCTTGGCCTCATCGGCCTTGGCGCCACGGGCGAACACGCCGACGCGGAGCGTACGGCCGGTGCCGTTCGGCAGGGTGACGACGCCACGGACCATCTGGTCGGCGTGACGGGGATCGACGCCGAGATTGATCGCGACCTCGATGGTCTCGTCGAACTTCGCCTTGGCGCGTTCCTTGACCATCTTGATGGCGTCCGCGAGCGGGTAGAGCTTTTCGCGGTCAACACCTTCGCGGGCTTTGTTCAAACGCTTTCCGATTGCCATGACCGCTTACCCCGCCACTTCCAGACCCATCGAACGGGCAGAGCCCTCGACCATCTTCATGGCCGATTCGATGGTGTCGCAATTCAGATCCTTCATCTTCTTCTCGGCGATCTCGCGCACCTGCGCCTTGGTCACCTTGCCGGCCTTGTCGCGGCCCGGCGCCTTCGAGCCGGACTGGATCTTGGCAGCCTGCTTGAGGAAGTAGGACATCGGCGGCGTCTTCATCTCGAAGGTGAAGGAACGGTCCGCATAGATGGTGATGATCACCGGGATCGGGGTGTTCTTCTCTTCCTTCTGGGTCTGCGCGTTGAACGCCTTGCAGAACTCCATGATGTTGAGACCGCGCTGACCAAGCGCGGGACCGATCGGGGGCGAGGGATTCGCCGCACCGGCCGGGACCTGAAGCTTCAGGTATCCGGTCACTTTCTTTGCCATGTATCACTCCTGTTGTGCCGGCAACCCGCCGGCGGTTTCAGGTTCGTGGTCTGGGTCGGAGGCGGCTGGCGACCGCCCTCTCCCTCCCACGGCCTATTTCGCGCCAGGCCCGGAGGCCCGGCACGTCTCCGGTCAGACCTTCTCGACCTGACCGAATTCCAGTTCGACCGGCGTGGCGCGGCCGAAGATCGACACCGCGACCTTCACGCGCGAGCGCGCCTCGTCGATTTCCTCGACGACGCCCGAGAACGAAGCGAACGGGCCATCGGCCACGCGCACGTTCTCGCCGATCTCGAACGACACCGACGCCTTGGGCCGTTCCACGCCTTCCTGCACCTGGTGCAGGATGCGCATCGCCTCTGCCTCAGAGATCGGCATCGGCTTGTTTTCGGCGCCGAGGAAGCCCGTGACCTTCGGCGTGTTCTTGATCAGATGAAACGCCTCGTCGGTCAGCTTCATCTTCACCAGCACGTAGCCGGGGAAGAACTTGCGCTCGGCGTCGATCTTGCGGCCGCGGCGCACTTCCGTGACCTTCTCGGTCGGAACCAGCACCAGCTCGAACAGCTCTTCGAGCCCGCGCTGCTTGGCCTGCTCGCGGATCGACTCGGCGACCTTCTTCTCGAAGTTCGAATAAGCGTGGACGATGTACCAGCGCTTGTCGGACGATTGAATTGTGGCGGCTGTTGCCATCAGTGGATGCCCAAAAGAAGGGTGATGAGGTAGCGGATGATCTGGTCGGCGGCGAAGAAGAAGACCGACGCAACGGCAACCATGACGAACACCATGATGGTGGTGATGGTCGTCTCGCGGCGGGTCGGCCAGGTGACCTTGGCGGTCTCCGAGCGCACTTCCTGCAAGAACTTGAACGGGCTGACTGCCATCGTTTGATGTCCAACGTCCGTCAACAGACGCGAAAGGATTTCAGGGATCCGAACAGCCGCCTGTGGCCCAGCCCTCTGTCTCGAAGGATGAGCCGGAAACCGGGCTCGATTGTTCGGGGATTTCAAAGCCGCGCCGGAAATCCGCGTCTCAACGGGCCGGCTGCGAGTGGGCGGTATCTACTGCGGATGGGGCCAAACGTCAAGGTGTGGACGCCTGCCCCGGCCCATGGCCGTTCCCGGACAGAGCCGATCCGGATCAAGGGGTTATCCGCCCCGGATCAACCGCCATTCGAGCCTTGCCCGGTGCGGCTTCACGTCTGGTCCTGATCGTCGTGAATTATCTGGCAGGATGCCTGGCAGGAGTGGCAGGGCTCGAACCTGCGACCCCCGGTTTTGGAGACCGGTGCTCTACCAATTGAGCTACACTCCTACGTGACCCTGCGTCGCCTTGGGATCAGGGGCGCTTTCAAGCACAGGGGACGGCCGGATTGCAAGGGTGAAGCGCGTCGACTTCGCTTGTTTGTCCCACGGCTTCTGGGCCACAGTTCGTTCCCGATAACGAAAAGCAACCGGGAGCGCCCATGACCGCGACAGCCGCCACTCACGCCACGATCGCGCCGAACACGCCGTCTTTGCCGGAGGCCAAGCCGGAAACGCTGGGCCTGTCCCGCCCCCGCCTGCAGGCGATGTCGGACGCTTTCAAGCGCGAGATCGACAAGGGAACCGTTCCCGGCATCACCATTCTCGTGAGCCGCCGCGGCCAGGTCGGGTGGTTCGAGGCGATCGGCAGGCAGAGCCCGGCGGGCACGGCGCCGATGGCGCGTGATTCGCTCTTCCGCATCTTCTCGATGACCAAGCCGATCGTGTCCGTCGCCATCATGGCGCTGGTCGAGGACGGCCACATCCTGCTCGGCGATCCCGTGGCGAAATTCATTCCGGAGTTCGCCGATCAGAAGGTCGGCGTCGTCAGCGGCGGCAAGCTCGAGCTGGTTCCGGCGCGGCGCGCAACGACCGTGCAGGACCTGCTCCGCCACACCTCCGGCCTGACCTACGAGCACCAGGGCGACGGCCCCGTGCACAAGATCTATCAGGACTCGCGGGTGCGCAGCCGCAAGATCACCAATGCCGAGCACGCCGCGCTGGTGGCGAGCTTCCCCCTCGTCTGCCATCCCGGCGACGAGTTCAACTACAGCCGCTCGACCGACATCCTCGGCCGCATCATCGAGGTCGCCAGCGGCAAATCGCTCGGCACATACCTCACCGAGCGCGTCCTCGCCCCGCTGCAGATGACCGAGACCGGCTTCTCGACCCCGGAGGCCAATGCCGGCCGCCTCGCCGAGCCCTTCGCGGCCGATCCCTGGACCGGTGACAAGGTCGCGCTGTTCAACATGCTGGAGCAGCCGGTGATGGAATCCGGCGGCGGCGGCCTGGTCTCGACCACGATGGACTATGCGCGCTTCTGCCTGATGCTGCGCAACGGCGGTTCGCTCGACGGCAACCGGATCATCGGCCGCAAGACGCTGGAGCTGATGGCTTCCGACCATCTCGGGCCGGGCGTGCCGACCAACGGCACCCTGCTCGCCCCCGGCCACGGCTTCGGTCTGGGCTTCGCGGTGCGCACCGCGCCGGGCATCGCGCCGTTTCCCGGCAGCGTCGGCCAGTATTTCTGGAGCGGCATCGCGGGGACCTTCTTCTGGATCGATCCGAAGGAGGATTTGTTCGCGGTGTTCATGTCGCAGGGCCCCGGACAGCGCGACTACACGCGCACGCTGGTGCGGGATCTCGTCTACGCGGCGATCGACTGACGACCTTCGCTGTCGCGCGATGCCGCATCGACATCTTCACTGTCATGCCCCGCCAAGGCGGGGCATCCAGTCCGCCGCGGCGAATGCGGCACGCGCGAGCGCTGCAACGAAAGCTTCCGGAATACTGAACGCCCGCCCCGTGCGCGATTGCGCACTGGGCGGGCGATGACACCTCTGTGCGGGCTGGTCCCGGCTCAGCCGTGCGGGACGTCGCGCCGCGTCGGGTCCGAAACGCGAGACCTCAGCTGATCGTCGCGCCGCCGTCGATCACCATGGTCTGGCCGGTCATGAAGTCGCCGGCCTTCGATCCCAGGAACACGGCCGCGCCCGCGATCTCGTCGGGGATGCCGATGCGGAGCAGCGGCGAGCGCGAGGTCGAAGCCTTCAAATTCTCCGGATTGTCCCACAACGCCTTGGCGAAATCGGTCTTGATCAGGCCCGGCGCGATGCAGTTCACGCGGATGTTGTCCTTGCCGTATTCGCAGGCGAGGTTGCGCGCGAGCTGCATGTCGGCGGCCTTGGAGATGGCGTAGGCGCCGAGGATCGTCGAGCCCTTCAGGCCGCCGATAGAGGAGACGATGATGACCGAGCCGTCCTTGCGCTCGATCATCTGCGGCACCACCATCGAGATCAGCCAGTTGTTGGCGACGATGTTGTTGTCGAGAATCTTGCGGAACTGGTCGTCGGAAATGCCGGCGAGCGGGCCGTAATACGGATTCGACGCCGCGTTGCAGACCAGCACGTCGATCTTGCCGAAGGCGCGGTTGCTCTCGTCGACGAGGTTCTGCAGGTTCTCCTTCGAGGAGATGTTCGCGGCGATCGCGACCGCCGTGCCCTTGCCGAACTTGTCGTTGATGCCCTTGGCGACCTGCTCGCAGACGTCGGCCTTGCGCGAGGAGATCACGACCTTGGCGCCGTGCTCGGCCATGCGCTCGGCGATCGCGAGCCCGATGCCGCGCGTCGAGCCGGTGATGACGGCGACTTTACCCTTCATGTCGAACAAGGTCATGGTTTCCTCCCAGTATGCGTTTCGAGTTGGTTGAAGCTTATGCCGCGTGCGCGCAGCCGGACAATGCTCAGGCGAGCTTCTTGACTTCGGGACCCGCCGGCTGATGCATCGCCGCATGCGCGTCGTCGGCGATCCACGGCTGCTGGTTCACCATCGGCAATCGCCAGACCGTGCGCTCGGGACTTTGGAAATAATCGAGCCGCGTCACCGAGCAATTGTCGATGTCGAACGACAACCCCCGCTCCGGCTGGCCATCGAGCGCGAGCCCGAGCGCCGCCTTGATCGTGCCGCCATGGGCGACCGCGATCACGTCCTGCCCGGCCGCCTCGAGGTTGATCCGCTCGATCGTGCGGCGCGTGCGGTTGTAGAGATCCATGAAACTTTCGCCGCCGGGCGCGGGCTCGTTGATGTCGGCAAACCAGCTCGAGCCCACGGGGCGGCTCGCGATGAACTGGGCACGGTTCATGCCCTGCCAGCGGCCGAGATTCTGTTCGGCGAGATCGGCCTCCCATGTCATCGACGTAGGCTTCGGGAAACCAGCCGCCCAGATCGCTTCCGCGGTCTGGTGCGTGCGCATCAGATTGCTCGAATACCAGACGGCCTTGCGCGGAAGTACCTTGGCAACGGCGTTGAACACGTAGGCGTCGCTGGTGTCGCAGGCGATATCGCTTTGACCGTAGATGTTGCCGCCGTCATTGCGCACCGGCGCATGACGGACCCACCACCACCGTGTCGTGACCACATTCGGCTTGTCTGCGTCTGCCATCGAAACTCTTCCATCCCGTGTGATGTCGCTGTACGTGAGTAGCGAACGTGTCTCAAGACACTTTGCCGTTTGAAATTCTGTTTGAAATTCCGTCGCGCGGCAAGCCTCGCGCGCAAGCCAAAGGGAGAAGCGCATGGGTCGTCTGCAGGGCAAATCCGTCATCATCACCGGCGCGGGCAGCGGCATCGGCCGCGCTGCGGCGCTGCTGTTCACCAGGGAAGGCGCGAAGCTGATCGCGGTCGATCGCACCGAGGCGGTGAAGGAGACCGTCGAGGAGATCAAGAAAGCGGGCGGCGTCGCCGAAGCGATGGTCGCGGACGCCGGCTCCGAAAAGGACGTCGCCGCCGTGATCGACAAGGCGGTGAAAACCCATGGGCGCCTCGACGTGATCTGGGCCAATGCCGGCGTGTCCGGAGGCCTCGTCGCGCTCGCCGATCAGACCGTGGAACACTGGCAGGAGATCCTGCGCGTCAACCTGATCGGGCCGTTCCTCGCCGTGAAGTACGCGATGCCGCACATGGTGAAGCAGCAGTCGGGCGCGATCGTCCTCACCGCGTCCGTTGCGGGCCTCAAGGCCGGCGCCAGCGGGCACCCCTACGCCGCGAGCAAGGCCGGCGTGATCAGCCTGGTGCAGACCACCGCCTATTCGCTCTCCGGCACCGGCGTGCGCATCAATGCGGTCTGCCCCGGCCTGATCGAGACCGGCATGACCAAGCCGATCTTCGATCGCGCCAAGGAACGCGGCACCGCCGACAAGATCGGCCAGCTCAATCCGCTCAAGCGTCCCGGCCAGCCGCACGAGCTCGCGGCGATGGGCCTGTTCCTGGCGAGCGACGACGCCTCCTACGTGAACGGCCAGGCCTTCCCGGTCGACGGCGGTCTCACGGCGTCGATGCCGTATGCGGGCAAGCCGGTCTAGCAAGGGCTTTCTCGTGTCCCGGACGCGAGCGGCACGGAGTGACGCTCCGCAGAGCCGGGACCCAGCAGGCCGCGCGCGGTGCTGATGCATGGGCCCCGGCTCTGCAGCGCACCGCTGCGCGCTGCGCTGCGTCCGGGGCGCGAGACAGTGCAGGTCTTGGCGCACAATTGTCTCGCCATGATCATTGCAAGCGCCTTGTCCGCCACAGCTCGAAGAACGACGGCGGAAACGAAGCAATCCAGACTCTCGCCGTGGCGACAGTCTGGATTGCTTTGTCGCCTCGCTCCTCGCAATGCCGGAGTGCGGGGAGCGACGTGGGCGATCTCCTCTCTCGTGTCCCGGACGCGCTGCAACGCGTCAGCGTTGCTGCGCAGAGCCGGGACCCAGCGGGCCGCGCGCTGCGCCGATGCAAGGACACGGTTTCGCATTCTCGCGGCTGGTTTCGCCCGAGCTTTGCTTG
>NZ_JASGFS010000108.1:0-9565 GCF_047605465.1 Bradyrhizobium sp.
CGACCGCGCCCAGTTCGCCGAACTGGAGACGCTCGGCGAGCTCACCAAGATCGCGTGGGACAAGGGCTGCCAGGTCATGATCGAGGGCCCCGGCCACGTGCCGATGCACAAGATCAAGATCAACATGGACAAGCAGCTCAAGGAGTGCGGCGAGGCGCCGTTCTACACGCTTGGACCGCTGACCACCGACATCGCGCCGGGCTACGACCACATCACCTCGGGCATCGGCGCCGCCATGATCGGCTGGTTCGGCTGCGCCATGCTCTGCTACGTCACGCCGAAGGAGCATCTCGGCCTGCCTGACCGCAACGACGTCAAGACCGGCGTCATCACCTACAAGATCGCGGCCCACGCCTCCGATCTCGCCAAGGGCCATCCCGCCGCGCAACTGCGCGACGACGCCCTCTCCCGTGCCCGCTTCGAATTCCGCTGGACCGACCAGTTCAACCTCGGCCTCGATCCGGACACCGCCAAGAGCTTCCACGACGAGACCCTGCCGAAGGAAGCCCACAAGGTCGCGCATTTCTGCTCGATGTGCGGCCCGAAGTTCTGCTCGATGAAGATCACCCAGGACGTCCGCGACTACGCCGCGACGCTGAACGACCCGAACAGCATCGGCATGTCGATGAGCGGCACCGCCGAAGACGGCATGAAGCAGATGAGCGCGAAGTTCAAGGAAATGGGGAGCAGCGTTTATCTGGATGCGGAGAAAGTGAAGGAGAGCAACAAGGCGTTGTGAGACGTCTTGGAATCGACGGGGACGGCAGACGTCGTCCCCGTGGTTGGCCACACGACGAGATCGGCAAACTCAGCCCGGATGAGCGAAGCAACATCCGGGCTTGCCGATTGATCTGCCCGTGACCGCCTCCCACCGCCTCCCCGACCAGCTCCGCCCCAATCTCCGCCTCGTCTTCGTCGGCACCGCCGCCTCGACGCGCTCGGCCGAGGTCGGGCATTACTACGCCCATCCCGGCAACCGCTTCTGGCGCGCGATCCATGAGGCCGGGATCACGCCGCGGCGCTATCAGCCGGGCGAGTTCGCATCGCTGATCGAGCTTGGGATCGGCTTCACTGATCTCTCAAAGTCGGGCGCGGGGATGGATCACCAGATCGCGGCGGAGACGATCGATGTGCCCGGCTTCCGGGCAAAGATCGAGAAGTATCGGCCGAAGACTGTCGCGTTCACGAGCAAGAAGGCGGCGAGCCTGTTCTATGGCAGGCCGTCGAGCGGGATTTTGCTGGGGCGGCAAACGCGCGATGCAACCCTGCCTGAGATCTTCGTGCTGCCGTCGCCGTCGGGTGCCGCGTCGGGCCACTGGACGCTGGAGCCGTGGCGCGAGCTTGCGAAATGGATCGGCTCGTAGGGGATCAGTGCGCGCCACATACTCCGCCGTCGTCCCGGCGAGAGCCGGGACCGATAACCCCAGGCAGGAGTTTGGCGAAGATTCCTCGTTCGGTACTTCTACCAACTGTGACCGATGGATCACGCGGTATGGGTCTCGGCCTTCGCCGGGACGACAGCAGGAGTTCACTGAAACCGGTACGCCAGCCCGAACGTCGCCAGGTGCGCGCGCATGGCGACGTCCCAGACGTTGACGGACGGATTGAAGTCCGGGTTGGTGCTCGACCGCGCGGTTGTGAAGCTGGTCTTGCCGTAATCGGCATAGCGGTATTCGGCGCGCGCCAGCCAATTGCCCCACAGCGCGGTCTCGAGGCCGCCGCCGACCGTCCATCCCGTCTTCGTGGTTGACGATCTGATCACGCCCGGAGACAGCGCGAAGAAGCCGGTGCAGGGGCGGCTGGTACAGGTCGAGGTCAGCTCGACATTCTGCCATGCGAGGCCGCCGGTCGCGTAGATCATGGTCCGCGGATTCACGAGATAGCCGAGCCGCGCACGCAGGGACGCGTCCCAGCGGCTGCGGACCGACAGGCTCTCCCCCGGCGACTGGGAGTCGGCGAGGAAGATGCTGGTGAAACCCTCGCGTATGGTGGTGCGATCGGCGAAGCCGACATCGCCCTCGACGCCCGCGGTCCATTGCGGCGCGACCTGCCAGAGATAGCCGGCATAGGGACTGGCGCGGAATGCGACGTTGTCGAAGGGCCGCGTGTTGGCGCGCTCGGTGAGATCGAACGCGAAGTCGCCAACCGATTCCGACCTCGCGATCATGTCCGTTCGCGTGGCACGCGCGCCGAGGCCGAGGCCGACATAGGCCCCGGTCCAGGACGGCAGCATCGCGGCCTGCGCCGCCATCGGATGCGAGCGGCTTGCCGAGACGGGCTCGCCGAGCTTGTAGGCGAGACCGACGCTCGCGGTGTGCGTCGCAAGCTTCGCATCGAAGGTTTCGGTGACGGGCGCTGGGTTGGCCATGCGCGCGATCGCGAACGGCGCGCTGCCGAAATCGGCATAGCGATATTCGGCGCGCAGCAGCCAGTTGCCCGTCAGCGCGGTTTCGAGTCCGGCTCCCAGCGTCCAGCCGGTTCTGGTCGTGGCGCTCGACACCACCGCCGGCGTCGCGTCGTTACAGGAAAGCGACACGCAGGTCGAGGTGATGTCGTAATGCTGCCAGGCGAGGCCGGCGGTGGCATAGAGCAGCGTCGCCGGCGTCAGCAGAAAGCCGGCGCGGCCGCGGAGGCTCGCATCCCAGGACGTTCTGACCGAGAGACTGTCGGCCTGGTAGGTGGACCAGCCGAAGAACGGCCCGTAGGTGAAGCCGTGGAGCGTCGTTGCCTGGTCGCCGAAGCCGACATCCCCCTCGACGCCCACGACCCAGCCTGAACCGACCTGCCAGTTGTAGCCGGCATAGGGATTGACGCGAAATCCCGTGCCGTCGAAAGGCTGGGTGATGACGGCGCCGCTGAGGTCGAAGGGACCATCCCGATCCGCAGACGTGCTGGTGAGATCGGACCGGGTCGATCGCAAGCCAAGCCCCAGTCCGGCGTAGAATCCGGTCCACGACGACGCGGCAAGCGGGGGCGCCTTGGTGAAGGACGCGAGGTCCGCCGCGCGCGCGGGGCCTGCGAGAGACATTCCCGCCAGGATCGCCGCTGCACACGGCAAGATCGGCTTCTGTCGGCGGATCGGCGAACGTCGCATCTCGGGCCCTGGCGCTGGAGCTTCACTCCGAATCCCATACGTCGAACGGGCGATGTCGAGCGTCCTCCGATCGAAGGACGTCGCCGAGAAAGGGACCAGACTGTTGCAAGCGCGCCACGGCGGCGATACGACTCCACGCAGAAGCAGCCGCGCCGGCAAGGGAGCGATCATGCTGACCCTCTATTCCTACCCGGAACTGTTCGGTGTCGCCGACAACAACGGCTATGGCCTCAAGGTCTATGCCTTCCTGAAGCTCGCCGGCGTGCCATTCGTGCACGAGCATCTGTTCGATGCCTCCGCGGCGCCGCGCGGGCAATTGCCGTACATCGTGGACGACGGCGAGACCATCGGCGACAGCGAGACCATCATCGCGCGCACGATCGCGAAATATCGCCTGACCATCGATGCCGCGCTTTCACTGTCCCAGCGCCGCACCAATCACCTCGTGACGCGCATGCTGGACGATCTCTACTGGGTGATGTCGTATTCGCGCTGGAAGGACGACCGCTATTATCCCGCGTTCCGCGACGGCTTCATCGCGCAGCATCCGCAGATCAATGCCGAAGGATTCGAGAAGGCGAAGGCCTACAACGCGCAGCGCTATCATTTCCAGGGCATCGGCCGCTACGCGCCGGACGAAGCCTATGCGCGCGGCCTGTCGGATCTGCAGGTGCTGGCCGAGATCGTGCCCGCGGAGGGATTCGTCCACGGCACGGCGCCGACCAGCATCGATGCCGGCATCTACGGCTTCATCGCGAACATCCACTACTTTCCGATCCCGACGCCGCTGAAGGCGCTCGTCGACGCGAAAGCGAACCTCGTCGCGCATTGCGAGCGGGTTCATGCGATGGTGACAGAAGCTTAGATCACAGCGAGGCAGACCAAGGCGCACTAGCGCCGTGTATCCTCGCTCTCAACACGCTCGGTGTGAAAACCCTCATGGTGAGGAGGCGCGAAGCGCCGTCTCGAACCATGAAGGCCCAAATGTCGCTGCGGCCATCCTTCGAGACGGCCGCTCCGCGGCCTCCTCAGGATGAGGTCTGTGCTCGCGGAGGCAAGGTGTGGGCACGGCGCGAATATGCCCTTGCCCACCCTCAGCGTCGCGTCCTACCGCATCGTGATCGCGAGTCCGCTCAGATCCGCGTTCGCCATCAGGCCGACCTGGGTGCCGGTCAGTTCCAGCACGGCGCCCTTCTGGTTGGTCAGCACGATGGCGCGGGCGCCACGGCCGACGGCGAGGCCGGCACCGGCGGCGCCATAGACGCCGGCAACGTCGGAGGGACGGTTGATGTTGGAGACGCGGCCGCGCAGCACGGTCTTGGAACCGCCGAAGACCAGGCCGTAATCGAGCCCGCCGGTGGAGAGCGAGTAGGAGCGACCGCGAAAGTTCAGAACGCCCGAGCCGCCCGAGCCGCCGATGATCCAGCCCGCCTTGTAGATCGTCAGCACCACGGTGCCGCCGTCGGCCTGCGCCGCGGTCGAGAGGCCGGCCAGAGCGGCGATGGCGACGAGCGCGGCGCGAAAGGTGGATGCGATCTTCATGGGGCGTCTCCGGGGCTATTTTTCAAGGCAGGATCGAATCAGACCGGCTGAATCTACCCGATGGATCGGGGCGGCAAAATGATGGGGTGGGTGGCGTCGGCTGGCGCGATGGGTTTGACCTCCCGGAAGACCTGCGTTCCCGTGATGGCGAGACAACGGGTCCGCGCAAGGCGCGGCCCGATCACAGGCGCCACGAAGCGATCCAGGGTCTTTCCGCAAACACAGTCTGGATTGCTTCGCTGCGCTCGCAATGACGGGGGCGGGTCGATTCCAGCCTCTCCCGGCGCACGGGTGAGACGAGCGAGGATCGCACTTCCACGCCCGCGTTCGCGCGTCCCATCCTGACATCCTGCCGGTGTTTTGCCCGACGGGTCAATCGACATTTCGTTTTCCCGAAATCCGGTTTCGCCAGACATTGCTACTGTGCATGGGGTTGTTTTCGCGATTTAAGTCCGAGCCCCGCGCCGCTTCCCCGGATGACGATTGCAACTCTCCCGCAGGCCGCTAGGCTCATGCGCACGAACCCGTCGTCCGATCCGAGGTGATCCCATGCCGATCCAGCATTTCGCACCCCCGCCGAACGTCAAGGCGCCGCCGCTGTCCTTTGCGACGCGCGTCGGCGACCTCCTGTTCGTCTCCGGCATTCCCGGCTTCGATGCCAAAGGCGCCCTGCCCGACGGCTTCGAGGCGCAGTTCGCCAATGTCGTCATCAACGTGAAGCGCGTGCTGGAGGAAGCCGGCGCCACCACGCGCGATCTCGCCAAGGTCAACGTGCTGCTGACGCGTGCCTCAGACGTCGCGGCGATGAACGCGCTCTATGCCGGCGCGTTCGGGCCGCCGCCCTTTCCCGCGCGCACCACCTGCGTGGTCCAGGCGTTGCCGGATCCGAAGATGCTGATCGAGATCGAGGCGGTGGCGTCGCTGGCGAAGGGATCGTCCACCTCGGGCTGACATATCCGTGAACAGCTTCCGGCCCCGCTTGCAACCTGCGCACTTTTGCCGCACCAGTTTCCGGCCATACCGCAATCAGGAGATTTCTTTCATGCGTCGCGTTCTCGCCCTTTGTGCCGTCGCCGGCATCGCTTCGTCCGTGTTCGCCGTGCCGGCTTCGGCGAAAGTCGGCTATTACGTGATCCGCTGGGACAACACCGGCATCTGCCAGGTCTGGAACGAAGACCTGAGGTACAAGCCGTTCCAGTGGGGCGCCTCGACCTACAAGGTCGTCAGCAAGCCGCTCCCGACCTTCACCGCCGCCTCCGACCTGCAGATCAAGATGCGCGCGGAGCGCCGTTGCACGCTCTAGGCCGCACGACATATCCGGAATGCAAGGGGCGGGTCGCGCGAGCGATCCGCCTTCTTCATGTCGCGATCGGCGCCGTGTTTCCGGCTTCCGCTTGCGCATTTGCTTCTCGGGCGCATTGAACCTGATCGGCCGGCGGAACTACTCACATCTTGTCCGGGGCGCATCCCCCATGCGTGCCGCACCACCCTCCCCGTCATTGCCGGGAGGCGCATCCCATCTTTCATTTGAGGAGTTGATCATGCGTCGTATGTCCGTGCTGTGCGCTGCCGTCGGTCTGGCCGCGGCCGCGTTCATTGCCAACAGCCCGGCCCAGGCCGGCTATCATTTGATCCGCTGGCAGGACGGCGGCTTCTGCCAGATCTGGGACGAGAGCATCGCGACCACGCCATGGCCTTCCGACTATCACCGCGTCAGCGCGACCGTTCCGACCTTCCTCGACGCGCTCGCGCTGAAGGACTCGGCGTTGAAGGCCGGCCACTGCAGCTGGTAGGATTTCGATCGGCGGACGACACTGAAGAGCCGGGCAAGGGCACCACGCCCTTGCCCGCTCGCATTTCACATCGACACAGGTTCGAGGCGGATCGATGCGCGTGCTGACGACGAAGGCAATTTTGCTGGCCGCATCGCTCGCGCTCGTCTCCGCGGCGCAGGCGGAGTATCCGCCAACGCTGCGCGTGATCTCGCCGATCTTCGGCCAGCTGGTCAGCTTCGCGATGCCTTCGAATTTCGTCGCGGTGTTCGAGACCACCAAGGGCAGCCGTTACATCCGCGAAGCCGTGCCGAGGGGCGAGACGTCCGAACGCTGGACCCAGATGATCACCGTGACCGGCGAGAAGGGCCTCACTTCCAGTCCTGGCGTGTCGCCCGAGAAGTTTGCTGGCGTGATCGCCGGCGGTTTCAGGTCGGCCTGTCCCGACAGTTTCCAGGCGAGGTCGCTGGGTGACATGACGTTCGGCCGCTTCGACGGTTTCGTCGCGGTGATCGGCTGCGGCCGCATCGCGAGCGGACCGACGCCGCACAGCGAGACCGCGCTCCTGATCACCGTGAAGGGCGCGACCGACTACTACACCATCCAATGGGCCGAACGCGGCCCCGCGAGCGACGCGCCGCCGGTCAATGACGAGAGATGGCAGGCCCGCCTGCGCGATCTCGGCCCGATCGATCTCTGTCCGATCGTCGCGGGCGAAGCCGCGCCCTATCCGAGCTGCGTGAACAAGAGCTGAGACCGCGCGCGATCCCGCTTGCCGCTCTCACGCGTCCTTGTGGGCGCCGGGATGGATCAGGAGGTCACGCGCGGCGGCGAGATCGATGAAGGCTTCCGCGCTGCCGCCCTGGTCGGGATGCCTGTCCTTGGCGGCGCGGCGGTAGGCCTGGTTGATGTCCTCGCAGGTGAGCTGCACGGCGAGCGGCAGGCCGAGCACCTTGCGGGCCCGATCCTCGCTGGAGAGCTTCTTCGGCATGGCGTTGCGGCGGCCGAACCGGGGCGCGGTCAGGCCGTGGACGACCTCCAGGATCACGCCGATGCGGCGCTGGGCCGCCAGTGCGAGCCCGTCGTCGTCGTTCTCCGCGGCCTGGCGAAGCACCGGAAGCGCCTGTTCGGCGGCCTGCCGCAGCGTGGCGTCAGGGCTCATCCGCGCGATCTCGGCCGCGATCCGGCCCGCCTCGGTCCAGTCGGTGGATTGCCCCGACCGCAGCCGCTCGAGCGCGAGCTTCCAGGATTCAAGTCGTTCCATCATGCGCGCAACGTTTAGCAACAGAGATCAGTATGCCAAGGCCGCCGTTTCCGACCCCTTAATTTCGAGTTAGCCTTTCGTGAAACTTCGAAACGAATGCGGGAGGAAAATGTCATGGCATTGCTTGCAAACCATATCGCCGTCGTCACGGGAGCCGGTTCCGGCATCGGCCGGGCGATCGCGGCCGGCTACGCCCGCGAGGGCGCGCAAGTGGTGCTGCTCGACGTCAACGCGGACACGGTGGCCGTGGCCGCGCAGGAGATCGGCAAGGCCGGCGGCAAGGCGGAGAGCTTCGCGCTGGACGTGACGAAACGCGAGGACTGCTTCGCGCTTGCGAAGAAGATCGCCGACAAGGTCGGACAGGTCTCGATCCTCGTCAACAATGCCGGCATCACGCGCCGCAATGCCTTCACCGCGGAGACGGAGACGGTGGCGAAGGACTGGAACGACATCATCTCGCTCAACCTCAACGGCGTCTTCAACGTGACGCAGGCCTTCCTCGGCCCCTTGCGCGCAACCAAGGGCCGCATCGTCAACATCGGTTCGATCCAGTCCTTCGTGCACCTGCGCACGCCGAGCTCGGCGGCGTACACCACGTCGAAGCACGGCGTGCTCGGTTTCACCAAGGCGCTCGCGGTCGAGCTCGGCAAGGAAGGCGTGCGCGTCAACGCGATCGGGCCGGGCTTCATCGAGACCAACATCAACGCCAATGTGCGCGCCACCAATCCCGCGCTGGTGCAGGCCTTCGTCGATCACACGCCGCTGGCACGCACCGGCAAGCCCGAGGACATCGTCGGCCCGGCGATCTTCCTCGCCTCGGACCTGTCGGCCTACGTCACGGGAACGATCGTGATGGTGGACGGCGGCTACCGCACGGTGTGAACGCATCCTGCGTCGCTCGCGCACCGTCATCGCCCGCATCGCGGGCCTCGGCGGCGCGCGAATAGGCCCGCTTCGATATGCAACCGACGTCAATCGCGGCAGCTTCGCGGCAATCCCAAGGTCAATTGGTGCGCAGGCCCCCGGTTAACTTTCCATTAACCAAACGCGACCACCGTAGATGTACGGCTTGGGGGTCGTTTGTTCTCGATCCGCTTCCAAACATGGAAGCGGGCGTTGATCGGGAGGTGTGTCGATGACCACTGTTCATGTCGCGGTGCCGCAGGGCGCGCATTTCCTTGCCCCCGACCAGATCGTTCCGCTGCTGATTGGCGCCACCGTCGGAGAGGTCGAGCGCGAGCTCGTGCTTCAGACGCTGGCCCGCTGCGACGGCAACCGCACCCGCGCGGCGCGCGTGCTCGGCCTGTCGGTGCGCACGCTGCGCAACAAGATCAGGATCTACGCCGCATCGGGCATCGACGTGCCGGCCTATCATGACTAGCGCGTGACACGGCGATCGTTCCGCGCGCGGCGAAGCGCCTCGCGCAGTCCTGCGCCGGCCAGCAGCAGCAACGCGATGACGCCGACCCAGCCGGCGGTCAGCTCGATCGCGCGTAGGACGAACGCCGTCAGCACCGCCCACGACTGCTGCGGCTCCTCGGCATAGCCGACCGGCACGACGTCCGGCACCAGCAGCCGCGCAAGGCCATAGGCTGCGGCGAAGACGATGGCCGACAGCCAGAACACCTTCCATCCCGCACTCATCGAGCGATCTCCATCAAGCCGCGTTCGCACCACGCAGTGCCACGGCGTCGCGTGACACCGATTGATGTTGATCAAGCCTGGCGAGCGGCGCGGGCAGAATTGCCGCTGTCGTGAAACGCCGCTAAGTAATTTGCTTCGGCAGAGGGAGCAGTGGCGTGGCAGACGAACAGAGCCGGCAAGGACGGCAGGGACCTCCGGGTCCACGCGGGCGGCAGGGCGAGCCGGGTCGGCCGGGTCCGCAGGGACATC
>NZ_JASGFS010000109.1:0-9459 GCF_047605465.1 Bradyrhizobium sp.
TGTCCATCAGCCTGCCTCTTTCATCGCGTGCTTGATCGAATTGAGTTTGGTGCGAAGCGAACTATCGACCATGCGGCTGCCAAGCTTCACGACGAGGCCACCGATGATCGAGGGATCGACTTTCACGTTGAGCGCGACGTCCTTGCCGGTCACCGACTTCAGGGCAACCTTGAGGGCGTCGAGATTCTTGTCCGAGAGCGCCTCCGCCACCGTCACGTCGGCCGTCGCCTCGCCCTTGAACTTGGCGACGAGGGCGCGGTAGGCGCGGATGACGTCAGCCACCGCGAACAGGCGGCGATTGGCGGTCAGGACCTTCAGGAAATTGGCGGAGATGCCGGCGATACCGGCTTTGTCCAGCACGGCCGACAGCGCCCGGGACTGGGCGTCGGCGGCGAACACCGGGCTGCGGACGAGGCGCCTCAGATCGGCGCTTTCGTTTAGCAGGGCATCGAACTTATCGAGATCTGCCTTGACCTCGTCGACCACTTTCTGGTCGCGGGCCAGTTCAAACAAGGCCGTTGCATAACGACCGGACACACCTGAAACGGACGTATCTTCTGCAGCCACAGACGCGCTCTTTTAGCTGTCAAATTCGCAAGGGAAAAACCGTCGCCACAACGCGGCGCCTAGCGATCCAAGCCCTTGGAATTCAAGCGGGACTTCGATTTCCGACCGGCACGGGAGGTGCCGGGCTCGTTAAAATCGCGGCTTTGCTAACATAGCAGGCGCGCACGTGCAACATGACGCCAAATTAAAGGCACGACCTTCTGTCGCCAGTTCGTCGCAGCCCGCGCGCGCCGGAACGACAGCCTGCCGCGTCACGGAATGGCGATGAAGTCTGCGGCGGCAACCCGCCATTTCGTTCCTGCCCTCAGCGCATACCGGCCATGAACACGGATCACTGAGCCGTGAATCCGCGGACCGTCGCGCCGCCGGCCGAATACTTACTCAATTCTAAATTTTCGGAACAACAACTTCGATTTACAGTATTCGCAAGTATTAACTTAGTTAACAAATCATTAAAAATAAAGATCACGGAACATCGGCTGCAATATCGGTGCCAGTCACAAGATATTTCATGACGACACATACGGGATTTACTGCCCAATTCACGCCTCATTGCGAAAGGAAACGCGAAACCGCTCACAAACTGATGGGGGCTCCATTAGCCACACATGTGGCAATACTAGCGTAGGGACCACTAAATGCTGTCTTTGAAGACGCTGGGCACTGTGACCCGGCCTCGCACGGCGATCGCTTTCGTCGCTGCAGCTCTCATCATCGGTGGAACTGCCACCGAAGCTTCCGCCAAATCCCGGCATCACCGGTATCACCACCATCATCACCGCCACGCCCAGAACGATTCCAATACGGAATGGCGCAACGCCAACGCGTCGATGACGCCGACGTCGGGCACGGGCCACAGCTTTTCCGGCATGGCTTCCTTTTACGGCAACGAATCCGGCAGCAGGACCGCGTCGGGCCAGCGCTTCAACCAGAACGCCATGACCGCGGCTCACCGTTCGCTGCCGTTCGGCACCAAGCTGCGCGTCACCCATGGCGGACGCAGCGTGATCGTCACCATCAACGACCGTGGCCCGTTCGTGCGCGGCCGTGTCCTTGACCTCTCCACGGGCGCCGCCCGTGCCATCGGCCTCACCGGCGCCGGCGTCGGCCGCGTCACCGCGGAAGTCGTCTCCTGAGGGCGCGACCCGCGCCTCACCTCACAAGCGCAGTTTCCATCGTCGTCCGCATGGACGTGAGCAGTTTGATGAGCGCCTGAGACAAGCCCGTCGTCTCCCCGTGATCTCCGGGCGACGGCGGGCTTTTTCTTGGGCGCGTCATGGCGTGATCCGCAGCGCGGATGGAGCGCCGCGAGTTCCGGGTCTTCGCGCAGGGTCGAACTGCCCCCGATGATGCTGCGGTTTATCCACGCGTCATTGCGAACACAGCGAAGCAATCCGGAGTCGTTCAGCGGAGGCATTCTGGATTGCGTCGTCGCTGCGCTGCTTTCCATGACGGGAAGGGAGAAGCGCCCGTGGTCCGGCTGGACCGGGGTCTTACAGGAAGCTCTGCGGGTCGACGTCGACCTCGAGCTTCTGGTTGCCCTTCGGCTTCGGGCACACCGCGAGCCAGTTGCGCAGATAATCCGACAGGTCGAAGCCGCGCGCCGATTTCACCAGGATGCGGAAGCGATAGCGGCCCTTGATGACAGCGAGCGGGGCCTCCGCCGGCCCCAGCACCACCACGCGCTCGTCGCGCGGCGCGAGCGCAACGAGCCTGCGCCCGAGTCCTTCCGCGCTCGGGCGGTCGCCCGCCGATATGATCAGGCTCGCAAGCCGCCCGAACGGCGGATACAGCGTGCGCTCGCGCAGATCGATCTCGCTGTCGTAGAAGGCCTCGCGGTCGCAGGCGATCAGTGCCTTCATCACGGGGTGATCGGGCTGATGGGTCTGCAGATAGCCGACGCCGCGGCCCTGCTCGCGCCCGGCGCGGCCGATGACCTGGTTGAGCAATTGCCAGGTGCGCTCCGAAGCGCGCGGATCGCCGTTGCTGAGGCCGAGATCCGCGTCGACCACGCCGACCAGATTGAGCCGCGGGAAATTGTGGCCCTTGGCGACGAGCTGCGTGCCGATGATGATGTCGACCCGTCCCTCCGCGATCTCTGCGAGTTCCGAGCGCATCGTCTCGATCGAGGTGATGAGGTCGCTCGACAGTACCATGGTGCGCGCCTCCGGAAACAGCGCCGCCGCCTCCTCCTGCAGGCGCTCGACGCCGGGCCCGACCGCGACCAGCGATTCCTCCGCCGAGCAGTTCGGACAGATGTGCGGGCGCGGCATCGAGAAGCCGCAATGATGGCAGACCAGCCGCTGGCGGAAGCGATGATCGACCAGCCAGGCATCGCAGATGGTGCAGGCGAAGCGATGGCCGCAGCCGCGGCACAGCGTCAGCGGCGCGTAGCCGCGGCGATTGAGGAACAGCAGCGCCTGCTCACGCCGCTCGATCGCCTTCCTGATCTCGCCCGCCAGCCGCGGCGAGATGTAGCGTCCGCGCGCGGGCGGCTCGCGGCGCAGGTCGATCGCCTCGATGTGCGGCATGTGCTGGCCGCCGAAGCGCGAAGGCAGGGCGATGCGCTGATAGCGGTTCTTGCGCGCGTTGACTTCGGACTCGACCGACGGCGTCGCGGAGGCCAGCACCACCGGAATTCTCGCGATATGCGCGCGCACCACCGCCATGTCGCGCGCGTGATAGTGCACGCCCTCGTCCTGCTTGTAGGCCTGGTCGTGCTCTTCATCGACGACGATGAGGCCGAGATCGGCGTAGGGCAGAAACAGCGCCGAACGCGCGCCGACCACGACCGGCGCGCTGCCTTCGGAGATCGCGGCCCAGTTGCGCGCACGGGTGCGCGGCGTGAGTTCGGAGTGCCACTCGATCGGACGCACGCCGAAGCGCTGGGCGAAGCGGTCGAGGAACTGGCCGGTCAGCGCGATCTCCGGCATCAGGATCAGCGATTGTTTTCCACGGCGGATGGTCTCCGCCACGGCCTCGAAATACACCTCGGTCTTGCCGGAGCCGGTGACGCCGTCGAGCAGCGCGACGTGGAAGGTGCCGTTGGCCGCGAGCGCGCGCATCGCATCCACACCGACACGCTGGAGCGGCGAAAAGTCCGGCCGGCCGAACTCCGGATCGGGAGCCGGCGGCGGGGGCGGCGGCGGCATCGGCTCGACCGTCAGCGTGCCTTCGTCGACGAGCCCGTCGATCACGCCGGCCGAGACGCCCGCCTCTTTGGCCGCTTCGGACTTGCCGTGCAGCAGCCGGTCCGCCAGCACCTCGATCACGCGCTGGCGCGCCGGCGTCAGCCGCCGCGGGGGATCGCCGACGAGGCGCACGCCGGGGCGCACCCGCTCCGGGCCGAGCGTCTCGCCCATCCGCAGGCACATGCGCAGCACCATGCCGCGCGGGCTCAGCGTGTAATTGGCGACCCAGTCCACGACCGATCGCAGCTCGGGCTTCAAGGGTGGAACGTCGAGCTTCTCGCTGACCTCCTTGAGGCGGTTGTGCAGGCGCGGATCGGGATTGGCGTTTTCGCCCCAGACCACGGCGAGCACCTCGCGCGGGCCGAGCGGCACGCCGACGAGATCGCCGGCCTTCAAGTCCATCCCGCGCGGCACCTTGTAGGAATAGGTCTGGTCGAGCGCGACAGGCACCAGCACGTCGACCATGCCGGTCGCGTTGGCGGGGGCGGAGTTGCTGCGCGACGAACGATCCATGGATGGTCTTGGCGACGGCTTGTGCTGGAGGGAGAATCGGAACCCGGGGCGGGGAGGCTAGCGCCGAGCGCCGGCCTTAGCGAACGATAAACGAGTGAGATGCGATATACTGTGCGGAATCACCACGTCCAGAGCGCATGAGCAAAGCGGCCGCCCCACCCATCGAGCTCGCCAGCGCCGATCCGTCGATCGCGCAGGAGATGACGCGCTGGCTGGCGCATCTTGGCGCCGAGCGGCGGCTGTCGCCGAAGACGCTGGAAGCCTATGGCCGCGACCTTCGGCAATGCCTCGACTTCCTCTGCGCGCATTGGGGCGAACGCGTCACGCTGGCGCGCTTCGCCGCGCTGGAAGCCACCGACATCCGCGCCTTCATGGCGATGCGCCGCGCCGACGACATCGCCGGCCGCTCGCTGATGCGCGCGCTCGCGGGCCTGCGCTCCTTCGGCCGCTTCCTGGAGCGCGAGGGCAAGGGCAAGGTCGGCGCGCTCTCGGCGATCCGCGCACCGAAGGTCGGCAAGACCCTGCCGAAGCCATTGCCGATGGCATCCGCCAAGCGTCTTGCCGATGCCGACGAACGCGCCGGCGAGGAGCGCGAGACCTGGATCCTGGTGCGCGACGCCGCCGTGATGGCGCTGCTCTACGGTTCGGGCCTGCGCATCTCCGAAGCGCTCGGCCTGAAGCGCCGCGAGGTGCCGCGGCCCGGCGAAGGCGACGTGCTGGTCGTCACCGGCAAGGGCAACAAGACCCGCATGGTGCCGGTGCTGCAGAACGTGCTGGCGCTGGTGCAGGAATACGTCGCTCTGTGCCCCCACCCGCTGCCCGCCGACGGGCCGATCTTCGTCGGCGCGCGCGGCGGACCCTTGAGCCCGCGCATCATCCAGCTCGCGATGGAGCGGCTGCGCGGCGCGCTCGGCCTGCCCGACAGCGCCACGCCGCACGCGCTGCGGCACTCCTTCGCCACCCACCTGCTGTCGCGCGGCGGCGATCTGCGCGCGATCCAGGAGCTGCTCGGCCACTCCTCGCTCTCGACCACGCAGATCTACACCGGCATCGATTCGGAGCGGCTGCTCGAAGTCTATGCCAGCGCGCATCCAAGACGCTGAACCGAAGCTGAACCAACGCTGAAAGCTGACACGAGGCTGTCACAACGCGCATGCCCCTTGCGCGGCTGTCGCGGTTCGGTCAATCGTAGCCGGCGACAGGCAGGAGGGGAATCATGAGCGCACACGAAAGCATGGAGCACGCCGAGCACGCCGAACACGCGTCCGGCGAGAACAGGAAGATCGCCCTCCTGATCGCCATCCTGGCGTTGTTCCTGGCGATCTCGGAGACGCTCGGCAAGGGCGCGCAGACCGAGGCCATCAGCAAGAACGTCGAGGCCGCCAATCTCTGGGCCTTCTTCCAGGCCAAGAGCATTCGCCGCACGGTGGTGCAGACCGCGGCCGAGCAGGGCAAGCTCACGCTGGGCGCGTCGAGCGACGACGCCGTCAAGGCTGCGGTCCAGAAGCAGATCGACGACTGGCAGAAGACCGCGGCGCGCTACCGCTCCGAGCCCGAGACCGGCGAGGGCACCGAGCAGCTCGCCGAGAAGGCCAAGCATGCCGAGCACGAGCGCGACGAGGCGACCGCGAAATACCATCACTTCGAGCTTGCGTCCGCCGCCTTCCAGATCGGCATCGTGCTGGCATCGGCCACCATCATCACCGGCATGATCGCGCTGGCCTGGGTCAGCGGCATCCTGACACTCGCCGGCATCGCGATGACCGCGCTCGGCGTGTGGTGGCCGCATCTGCTGCATCTGCATTGAGGGCGGTTTCTTGACGTGGCGGCGTCAATCGATCGCCGCACGTCTCGCCGTTAGCACAGCTCGATCGGGCATCCGCTACGCCCGGCCTCCACGCATAACCGTCCCGGAATAGCGCCATCGCCCGGTCGAGCCGGGGGATGGCAGCAAGCCTGTGGCAGATGATCAGCGCGCCTGGTGCACGCTCTTGCGGAAGCGCTGGATCAGGCGGAGCGTGCGCGAGGACCAGCCTTCGCCGTTGCCGGTGATCAGCTCCCTGATGCGGCGCTTGATCGGATCGACGACCTCCGAGGCCTTGGCGCGAACCTTCAGCACCAGCTCGTAGAGCTGCTCGAACCAGCCCATCTCCAGCAGCTTGTCGCGCGTGACGTCGAAGACGAAGGCGGTGACGCCGACGCCGAGCATCTTCGCGAACAGGATCGTGAAGACCGCGCTGGTCCAGTATTCGTGCGCGAGCAGCCAGAGCCCGACCAGCTTGAGCGGAAACAGCGGGATGATGGGGACGGCGAACACGATCAGCGTCATGGCCGGCGAGAGCGCGTCGACGCGCTCCGTCAGCCATTCCTTGAAGCGGGCGAGCGGGATGGCTGCGACGACCCGCGCGACGATCGGTTCGAGATGGTCCCACAGCCAGGCTTCGATCAGGAAGATGATCGCCAGCAGGACCCAGACCGGTTGAAGTAGGCGGCGCAGCATGTGATGTCCCGCCCGATTCGGTTCGGGGCGTCGCCTACATATGGATGGCTCGCTTGCCGACTGCAAGCGCGGCCTCCTTGATGGCCTCCGAGCGGGTCGGATGGGCGTGGCAGGTGCGCGCGAGGTCTTCCGCACTGCCACCGAATTCCATCAGGACGCACGCCTCGTGAATCATCTCGCCGGCTTCGCGGCCGATAATGTGCACGCCGAGCACGCGATCGGTCTTCGCATCTGCGAGAATCTTCACGAAGCCATCGGTGGTCTGGTTGACCTTGGACCGGCCGTTGGCGGTAAAGGGAAACTTCCCGACCGTGTAGGCCACACCTGCCTGCTTCAGTTCCTCCTCGGTCTTGCCGACGGCGGACACTTCCGGCGTGGTATACACGACGCCTGGGATAACGTCGTAGTTCACGTGGCCGGCCTGGCCCGCGATGATCTCGGCGACCGCAACGCCTTCGTCCTCGGCCTTGTGCGCCAGCATCGGGCCCGCGACGACGTCGCCGATGGCATAGACGCCCTTGAGGCTGGTGGCGAAATGCGGATCGATCTGGACGCGCCCGCGATTGTCCAGCGCGACGCCGGCTTCCTTCAGGCCGAGCCCGTCGGTGTAGGGCACGCGGCCGATGCAGACGAGGACGACGTCGGCTTCCAGCGTCTCGGCGGCGCCGCCCGCGGCGGGCTCGATCGTCGCCTTCAGCGTCTTGCCGGAAGTGTCGACGCCCGTGACCTTGGCGCCGAGCTTGAACGCGAAGCCCTGCTTTTCCAGGATACGCTGGAACTGCTTTGCGATCTCGCCGTCCATGCCGGGCAGGATGCGGTCGAGGAATTCGACGACGACGACTTCAGCGCCCAGACGGTGCCAGACCGAGCCGAGTTCGAGGCCGATCACGCCGGCGCCGACGATCAGGAGCTTGCCGGGGACCTTGTCCAGCGACAGCGCGCCGGTCGACGACACGATGCGCTTCTCGTCGATCTCGATGCCCTTCAGCCGCGCGATGTCCGAGCCGGTGGCGATCACGATGTTCTTGGTCTCGACCACCTGCGACTTGCCGTCGGCGGAGACCTCGACCTTGCCGGTGCCGAGGATCTTGCCGGTGCCCTTGAGCACGTCGATCTTGTTCTTCTTCATCAGGAACTCGACGCCCTTGACGTTGCCGTCGATGCCCTGCTGCTTGAAGTTCATCATCGCCGGAAGCTCGAGCTTCGGCGCCGACACGGACACGCCCATCTTGGCGAAGGAATGCGCGGCCTCCTCGAACATTTCGGAGGCGTGCAGCAGCGCCTTCGACGGCATGCAGCCGACGTTGAGGCAGGTGCCGCCGAGCGTGGCGTTCTTTTCGACCACCGCGACTTTCATGCCGAGCTGGCTTGCGCGCACCGCGCAGACATAACCGCCCGGTCCGGTGCCGATGACGACGAGATCGTAAGTAGCCATGAGAGGAAGTCCCGTGAGTTAAGCGTGAGGAGACGTGTCAGCGGCCGCCGGACACGTCGAGAATGGCCGAGGTGACATAGGAGGCATCGTCCGACAGCAGCCAGACGATGGCGTTGGCGATTTCCTCGGCGGTGCCGACGCGCTTCATCGGCACCATGTGGGCCAGACGATGGGCGCGATCGGGCTCGCCGCCGGAGGCGTGGATATCGGTGTCGATCAGGCCGGGGCGGATGCCGGCGACGCGGATGCCTTCACTCGCGACCTCGTGGCCGAGACCGATGGTGAAGGAGTCGATCGCGCCCTTGGAGGCGGCATAGTCGACATAGGTGTTGGGCGCACCGAGCTTGGCCGCGACCGACGACAAATTGACGATGACGCCGCCCTTGCCGCCGTGCTTGGTCGACATCCGCTTCACCGCCTCGCGCGCGCAGAGGATGGAACCGGTGACGTTGACCGCCATCACGCGCTGGATGCGTTCGGCGGACATCTCATCGAGGCGCGTGCCGCTCTTGCCGACGATGCCGCCATTGTTGACGAGCGCGCCCAAGGTGCCGAACTTGTCCGCCGCCTTGAACAGCTCGACGATGTCGCCTTCCTCGGCGACATCGCATTTCACGGCGATGGCCTTGCCGTTGCTGGCCTCGATCGTGGCCACCACCTCGTCCGCGGCCGTCCTGTTGCTGGCATAGCCGACGACGACACGGAAACCGCGCGCCGCTGCGGCAAGCGCGGTCGCCCGCCCGATGCCGCGGCTGCCGCCGGTGATGACAACGACTTTATCCATCACATCAGTCCACGCGTTCGCCCGTTTACGAAGTCCTGCCCTCGAGAGCCGCCAATCGGTCCAGCACGGACTTGTCCGTCAAGCTTGCCAAACGGAGGAGAATGAAGGGCGTGAGAAACGGAATCAGGCACCAGGCGGCAAAGCCGACCCCCTTGCCCTTCCTGCGACTGATCGGAATCGCAAAGAAGAAGCAAACGAGGGTCGTCAGCAGCAACGGCAGGAGGGAAAGAAGAAGCGACGGCTCTTCCACAATCCCCTCCCCTCAGAGGTCCAGCACCAGCCGCGCCGGATCTTCCAGGCTCTCCTTGACGCGAACCAGGAAGGTGACGGCTTCCTTGCCGTCGATGACGCGGTGATCGTAGGACAGCGCCAGGTACATCATCGGACGCACTTCGATCTTGCCGCCGATCACCATCGGCCGCTCCTGGATCTTGTGCATGCCGAGGATGCCGGACTGCGGCGCGTTCAG
>NZ_JASGFS010000110.1:0-9180 GCF_047605465.1 Bradyrhizobium sp.
AACACGAGTGGAAGACCGGTCACGCAGATGACGAGCAGGAACAGGGTGCAAACCAGGCTCGACCATTTGTGCACCCAGATCCATCGGCGAAGAGTTGCGCGCGTCATGACATTCCCAGCAACGAAAGGGACTTTCTAGCAGATGGTCCCTAGAAGTCGAACGTCGTCGAAAGCATGTAGGTCCGCGGAGCTCCGAGCACCAAGCCGAAAGTCGGCGTCGCGGCCGCCCAATAGCCGGTGTTCGCGACATTGATGACATTGGCGCGAATGGTGACCGGCTTGCCCCGCAGGTCGAACGTGTAGCGAGCCCCGAGGTCGAAACGGACCCAATCCGGGATCTGCTGGAGGTTGGCGTTGTCGTAATACTGCGCGCTGGTGTAGATGGCCCGCCCCGAAAGGGTCAGACCGCGCAGGAACGGGGTGTCCCACTCGCCGCCGATGTTGAGCTGAACGTCGGGCACGCCCGGCGCCGTGTGTCCATCGTTGACGCCGCCCGCGGTGCGAACGAGGCGCCCTTGCAGCAAGGTGACGCCGCCGAGCACGCGAACGGAATCGGTCACCTCGCCCATCGCGTTCAGCTCGAGGCCGCGGTTTCGCTGCTGTCCGTCCTGCGTGTAGGTGTTCGTCGCCGTGTTGACCAGGGCGCTCGGCTGGGTGATCTCGAACAGCGCGGCCGTCGTGATGACGTGTCCCCAATCGACCTTGACGCCGGTCTCCACCTGCTTGGAGATGTAGGGTGCCAGCACCTGCCCGAAATTCGTGTAACCCGCCGGGACCGACAGGCCGGGCTGCAGGCCTTCGATGTAGTTGGCGTAGAGCGAGACGTTCTGAAGCGGCTTGACCACGAGTCCCACCGCCGGCGTGAAGGCGTCCTTGCTGTAGTAGGACGTCTGCGCGCCGGTCGCCGTGCTGTAGCCGGCCGACTGAATCTGCTGCTGGCGGCCGCCCAGGGTCAGCTGCACGCGCTCGTCCAGGATCGACATGGTATCGGAGATTGCACCGGTCGATGCATGGAGCACGCTGCTCAGCTTGGGGTCGATCAGGCTGTAGGCGGGCGTGGAAATGTAGTTGGGATTGTAGAGATTGGAATTGATCGTCGCCACGGTCGGAAACTGGCTTCCGGACCAGTCGTCGAGCCGGGTGCCGGCCAGCGAAACCCGGTGATCGATGAAGCCGGTCGAGAACCGACCGCGGATGCCGACCTCCTGCGAGAAATCGTCGCGGAAGACCGGGAAGTTGTAGGGGGCCTCGACGAGGTTGCCGTTCGCATTGTTGATGGTCGCAAAGCCGCTCAGGAGATAGTCGCGATTCCTGCGGCCGCCGACAGCTGCATAGACGGTGACGTTGTTGGTGAGATCGTATTCGCCGCGCCAGGCGCCGTAGATGTCCTGCACGTGCGCGTAGGTCCACGGCTGGAACCAGTTCGCATTGGCGCTCGGCGCCTTCGGCACGGCGATTCCCGTTGCGAGATAGGTCGGACGCAGCGGCGATTGGGTGTCCTGGTTCTGATAGCCGAGGTCGAGCGAGGTCCGGAAACGTTCGCCGCGATAGTCGAGAGCAACCGCCGCATTGCCGAGTTCGGCCGACTGGTTTCTCGTCGACGTGTCTCCGTTGCGGTAGCTGCCGTTGAAGCGAACGCCCCATTCCTTGTTGTCGCCGTAGCGGCGGCCGACATCGACCTGGGTCCCGAAGGTGCTGTTCGAGGTGTAGAGACCGGTGAGACGGGTGATCGGATCGTCGGTGGCGCGCTTGGGAACGATGTTGATCGTACCACCCACGCTGCCGAGCGGCGGCAGGCCGTTCAGGAATGCGCTCGGGCCGTTCAGCACTTCGACGCGCGCAACCGAGTCCGAGGCGAACGACAGGCCCGGGACCACGCCGAACAAGCCGTTGAAGCTGAAGTCCCACGGGCTCACCGGAAAGCCGCGGATCATGAGAGCGGACGTATAGCTGTTGTCTGCCCACGTCGTTCGGATCGACGGGTTGTTGTAGAGAACGTCGACGACCGTGCGCGCCTGCTGATCCTTGATCAGCTTGTCCGTGTAGCTGACCTGGCTGAACGGCGTGTCCATGACGCCGCGATTGCCGAGCAGGCCGAGCTGGGCGCCCGTTGCGACCTGTCCGCCGGCGTAGGGCGTGGGCGCTCCCATCGTGCTGGTCGATGGCGCGGCATAGACGGCGGCCGCGGCCGGTGCCGCCGCAGGCGTCGTCCGGCGCGCCGTGCTGCGGCGCGTGGCCGCACCTCGACTGGCGTTCGTGCTGCGCTTGGGAGCGGCCTGCGGTGCATCGACGGTGACAGGGGGCAAAGCCGTCTGCGCGAGAGCGGTGTCAATCGTGAAATCAGTCAGCGTGAGAGACAGGATGCTCGCAGCACCGAGCAATGGAATTTTCTTCTTCGAATTTTTCGACACGCGACTTCCCCAGTTCCAGTCGGCCGCGCTGTTCGCAACCGCGGAAGGGTTCTGCCGAACCGCAACACCGATTGCATCAGAATGACGCCTGGAAAGGCTCTAAGTCGTCACGATTGAAAAACGCGTGTGACTTCGAATCCACTGTTCGACCCGAAGCGCAGCGCAGCCGGATGATCTCCGCGCAGATTCTGTTGCACATCTGCATGAGCACGAGCCGATTGCAGATTTTTCCTGGGACAAACCGGAAGCGCTCACGCGTCGAGACGCGGCACGGGCAGTGTCTCTCCAGCTTCAAGGCGCCTCACGATCTGGAGCGGCTGTGGATCGATTAAATGCGCGAACTTGCGCGCGACGCCGCTGCCGATGCGAGCAGGCCGGCAACGGTGGTCGCCATCGGCATCCATGAGTTCGTGGTCGGCACACCGGCCGGTGCAGCCGCGCTGCGCCGCATGCCGCAGAACTTCAAGGCGGAGCATCCGATTCGGCTGACCGAAACCGAGGCGGAGTTGCGCGCCGCCGGGCCACACCCGCTGACGCGAGCGGCTCGTTGCCAGCGCTCGGCTGTGGTGTCTCGGCGAACCTGCGTCGCGCAGGCCCCGCGCTACGTCCTGCCGACTTTGCGCGAAGCCAGGACGTCGCGGATCGAGAAACTCGAATGGATCCGCGCGACACCGGGCAAGGTGGACAGGATCTCCTTGTGGATTCGTTCGAACCCGACCGAGCTCGCGACTTCCACCCGCAGCAGATAGTCGGAGCCGCCCGTCATCAGGTAGCACTCGCGGATCTCGGGATGCTCGCGCACCGCGGCTTCGAAGCGATCAAGATAATCCTCGGTCTGACGCTCCAGCGAGATGTTGATGATGACGGCCATCGCGTCCGACGAGGCCGTATCGAGCAGAACGGTGTAGCCGCGGATCACGCCCGCCTGCTCCATCAATCTGATGCGCCTGAGACAGGCGGACGGCGACAGCCCCACCTCCTCGGCGATGCCGGCATTGCTCTTGCGGGCATCGAGACGAAGCACCCTGAGAATATTGCGGTCGATGGCGTCCAGAGCGGTCATGATCGATTATGCGAAATGATGGCTGATCATGCAATTCATGCGGCTATAACGCAACAATAAATCACAGAATGCTCGGTAATTTCGTTCATTCTTTCATATGGTTCCATGGCGAAGCAGGTGAACCATGGATTGCGGCATTCCGGAGCATGAGGGACGGCGGATGGCTTCCGAGGGAGCTGCCGGTCATCTCACGGTCGATCTCGACGCCCTTGGCCGCAACTACCAAAAGCTATCCGCCGAGGTGTCGCCTGCTCGCGCGGCGGGCGTGGTCAAGGCCGACGCCTATGGTCTCGGCGCCGAACGCGTGGCCGCACGGCTCTACGCCGAAGGTTGCCGCATCTTCTTCGTCGCGCAGTACGTCGAGGGAAGACGCCTCCGACCCGCGCTGCCATCCGACGCGCAGATCTTCGTGCTGAACGGCCTGCAGCCGGGGAGCGAGCGCGATGCCGCGCAGGACGGCCTCGTCCCCGTCATCAACTCGTTCGCACAGCTGAAGCGCTGGATCGATGCCGCGAACGCGACCGGTCGCCGGCTACCAGCCATTCTGCAATTCGACACCGGCATGTCGCGGCTCGGCATTCCCTTGGAGGAGCGCGCGCGCGTCGCGGACCTGCTGAAGACCGCACGCTCGATCGACGTTCAATTCATCATGAGCCACCTCGCCTCCGCCGACGAGGCGCAAGATGAGCAGAACGAGGATCAGCTCTCGGAGATGCGCCGCATCGCCGGCGAATTCCCGGGCCTTGCGGTCTGCTTCGCCAATTCCGGCGGCATCTTCCTCGGCGAAGCCTATCACGGAGCGCTGGTGCGGCCCGGCATCGCGCTCTATGGCGGCGCACCGACGGCGAACGCGCCCAACCCGATGGAGCCGACCGTCAGCCTCGACGTCGCCGTCGTGCAGACCCGCACGGTGCCATCCGGAACGAAAGTCGGTTACGGCGGCACGCATGTCGCGACGGATGAAACGCGGCTCGCCACGATTTCCGCCGGCTATGCCGATGGCCTGCTGCGCAGCCTGAGCAGCAGGGGCGCAGTCTATTGCGACGGCGTGCGCCTGCCGATCGTCGGCCGCGTGTCGATGGACAGCATCACCATCGACATCTCGTCGCTGCCCGAAGGCCGGCTCGAACTCGGCAGCCTCGTCGAGGTCCTTGGTCCCCATCAGACCATCGACGACCTCGCGCGCGACGCGGGGACCATCTCCTATGAAATCCTGACCGGCCTCGGCGACCGGTTCGAACGCCGGTATCGCGGAGCCGCGAACTCCACCGTCACGGGGAAGCCATGAAAGTCATCGTTCTCGGCGCCGGCATCGTCGGCGTCACGTCCGCCTATCAGCTCGCCAAGGCCGGTCACGAGGTGACCGTGATCGACCGCCAGGAGGGCCCGGCGCTCGAGACCAGCTTCGCCAATGCCGGCGAAGTGTCGTTCGGCTATTGCTCGCCCTGGGCCGCGCCGGGGATTCCCGTGAAAGCCGTGAAATGGCTGTTCATGCAGCATCCGCCCCTGATCCTGCGGCCGAAGATCGAACCCGCCATGCTCTCGTGGCTGGTCCGGATGCTCTCCAACTGCACCTCGAAGCGCTACGCGATCAACAAGAGCCGCATGCTGCGGCTTGCGGATTACAGCCGCGTGTCGCTCGCCGCGCTGCGCACCGAAACCGGGATCGCCTATGACGAGCGCATGCAGGGCACGCTGCAGCTGTTCCGCACCCAGGCGCAGCTCGACGCCTCGGGCAAGGACGTCAAGGCTCTGGCCGCGGACGGCATTCCCTATGAAGTGCTCGACCGCGATGGCTGCGTCCGTGCCGAGCCCGCGCTCGCCCATGTCCGCGAGAAGATCGCCGGTGGCCTGCTGACGCCCAAGGACGAAACCGGGGACTGCTTCAAATTCACCAACGCGCTGGCGAAGAAGGCGGAAGAGCTCGGCGTGCGCTTCGCCTACCGGACGCAGATCAAGGGGCTCGACATCGAGGGCGGACGGGTCCGCGGCGTCGTCACGTCCAACGAGAAGCTTGCGGCCGACGCAGTGGTCGTCGCGCTCGGCAGCTACTCGCCCCTGCTCCTGAAGCCGCACGGGATCAGCCTGCCGGTCTATCCGGTCAAGGGCTATTCGCTGACGATCGACATCACGGATGCTTCGCGCGCGCCGGAATCGACGGTGATGGACGAGACCTACAAGATCGCGATCACGCGTCTCGGCTCGCGCATCCGCGTCGGCGGCATGGCGGAGATCTCCGGATACACCAACGATCTCGGCATCGAGCGCCGCCGCACGCTGGAGCATTCCGTCACGGACCTGTTCCCCGGCGGAGATGCCGGCAAGGCGTCGTTCTGGTCGGGCCTCCGGCCGATGACGCCGGACGGCACGCCGGTGATCGGTCCGACCGGAATCGCGGGCCTGTTTCTCAACACCGGCCACGGCACGCTCGGCTGGACGATGAGCTCGGGCTCGGCGCGCGTGATCGCCGATCTCGTCTCCGGCCGCCAGCCCGAGATCGATGCCACCGACTTGGCGCTCAGCCGCTACGGCTGAGACTGATCCTGACCGAAGACAGGCCGAAATTCGGGACGTGCTGAGGCGCGTGCCGGACGCCACGCGCGTGACGCATCAATCGTGTTCATTACCCGCGACAGCGACTGCTGCATCAGGGAATGCCGACATGATCGTCAAACATTGAAAGCCGAATGGCGCGCCCGGAACGATTCGAACGTCCGACCCTCAGATTCGTAGTCTGATGCTCTATCCAGCTGAGCTACGGGCGCGTGTTTCGCAAACAGCGATTGCGGGCAAGGCCCGCGACGCATCTCCCGGAAGGCCGAGAGGGGTGCGAAAGAGCGCTCTGACTAACCGCTCTTGCCGCGGTTGGCAAGGTCCGGGATGGGGAGATTTTGCAGGGAGATGACGGTTTCCGTCGTCATTCCGCGGCGATGCCGAGCATCGCGCCGGGAATTGGGAAATTCGCACGCGATTCCCGGCTCTTGCCTGATCGCCAAGGAAACGACGAAAGGAAACGACGAAAGCGGCCGCGGCCGTCGGCCTCTGGCCGACCTCAGGCCCGCGCCCGCTCGTTGCGGATCGAGAGCAGTTCCACCGGGCGGTCGGGGATGACGATCCGGAAGGTGGCGCCGATGGTGCCTTCGACGAGATGGATGTCGCCGCCATGGGCGCGGACGAGCTCGGCGGCGATCGCAAGGCCAAGGCCGCTGCCGCCGGGCCGGCCGGAGGTCTGGAAGGCTTCGAACAAATGCTCCCGGGTCCTTTCGGGAACACCGGGGCCGGTGTCGGAGACCTCCAGGATGGCGACCGCGCCCTCGCGCTTGCCCGTGATCCGGATCTGCTGCACCCCGCCATCATCGGCGGAGGCGTGGCTTTCGAGCGCCTGGGCGGCGTTGCGAACGAGGTTGAGCAGCACGCGGAACAACTGGTCGGGATCGGCATCGATCGCGAGCCCGCGCTCGATCGCGGCGACCCAGGCGATCGTGGCGTCGCTGGCGAGGCCCGCGGTCTCGCGCACCTCCAGCACCACCGGCTCGATCATGATCATGCGGCGGTCGGGCGCGGCTTCCTGGGCGCGGCCGTACGACAGGGTCGACTGGCAGAAGGCGATGGCGCGCTCGAGCGATCGCACGAGCTTGGGCGCGAAGCGCTGCACCCGCGGATCGGGCACGCTGGCGAGCTGATCCGACAGAAGCTGGGCCGAGGCCAGCAGATTGCGCAGATCGTGATTGATCTTGGACACGGCGAGGCCGAGCGCGGCGAGCCGGCTCTTCTGATGCAGCATCGACATCAGGTCGCGCTGCATGTCGGACAGCTCGCGCTCGGCCACCCCGATCTCGTCGCTGCGCTGGCTCGGCACGATGATCCGCGCCGAGCTTTCTGGATTTTCGTGGAAACCGACCAGGCTCGCGGTCAGCCGCCGCATCGGCCGCACGAACAGATAATGCAGGGCGAGATAGACGAGGCCCGCGGTCAGGACCGCGATGATCAGCGCGACCACCACGACATTGCGGGAAAAGCGGTACATCGATTGCCGCAGCGGCTGCTCATCGGTCACGATCTCGATGAACTGGGCATTGCCGACGCCGGGGCCGACGATTCGGATGGCCTGGTTGCCGGTCTCAAGCATCATCCGGAACGAGCCGGTGATGGCCTCCCATGCCGTCATGTCGCGCAAATCGATGTCATGTTCGATGGCGGCCGGCAGATCGGCGCTGGCGAGCAGCCGGCGCTGCTGGCCCATCTTGATGGCGACCGCGCGCGCATTGATGCTTTTCAGGATCTGCCGCGACAGCGAATCGGGAACCATGCCCAGCGGCGCCGCATCGAGCACGAGGGCCGCGGTGTTCGCCGCCGCGACGCGGTCGTTCAGCCTGTTCACCCAGAAGTTGGCGATCGCGGGCACATAGAGCAGGCTGGCGGCGATCATCACCAGGGGAACGGTGAGCAGCAGCAGCTTTCCGGACAGACCAAGCCCGCGCGGCCCGCGCGACCGTGTCGCGGGCTGATCCAGGCGCTCTCTCAGGTCCTGGTTTCCCAGGTCCTGAGTCGGCTGGAGGTCTGTCGGTACCACGAAATTCGCCCTCGCTGCCCTCTGTTAACGGAGGATGCGACCCGCCCCTTTGGCGGTCAAATTACGGATCGCTAATCTGCCGATGTGGGATGTAAGCCCGGTCTCGGCGAGTCGCCACCTCAACCGATAAAAACCCCGCCGAAACAGTGATATTCACGCGATCCGGGCCATCTTGCGGCGTTGACGAAAACAGGATGGTCCCTTATAAGCCGCGCCGAATTGTCCGCGATGACCCGGTTCGGCCGGGAGCGGCTCTCTAGGGGCCGGAAAGGGCCCGTTTTGGGCCGCATCTTCCGGACTTTACCTTCAATTCTACAGGCAAATTGCCCGGTCAGCGGAGAAAAACCCGTGAAGCGGACTTATCAACCCAGCAAACTGGTGCGCAAGCGCCGCCACGGCTTCCGTGCTCGCCTCGCGACCGCCGGCGGCCGCAAGGTTCTCGCCGCCCGCCGCGCCCGCGGCCGCAAGCGTCTGAGCGCCTAAGCCTGACCCTTTTGGGATTTCATCATGGATCGGCTGAGGCAGCGGGCGGACTTCGTCGCCGTTGCCAATGGCGCGCGGGTGAATAGTCCCGCGTTCGTCCTGCAGAGCCGTCGCCGCGATGATCTCGGCCCGATCCGGATCGGCTTCACCGTTACCAAGAAGAACGGCACCGCCACGGAGCGCAATCGCATCCGGCGCAGGCTTCGCGAACTGGTGAAGCGGCTCGATCCGGTGTCGATGTCCCCCCATCATGATTATGTGCTGGTCGGCCGAAGGGAAGCGCTTGCGCGCGACTTCGCGACCATGCTTGACGACCTCCGTACGGCATTCACGAGGCCCATGCGGCAGGCGACGAAGGGGCGCGGCCTGAAGCCGGACCCCGTTTCCCCGTCCCGCCGCAAACCGGATTGATGACGAGACATCTGAGATGACCGACAATCGCAATACCATCCTCGCCGTCATTCTGTCCGGCCTCGTGCTGATCGCCTGGCAGTACTTCTACAACGTGCCGCAGATGGAGAAGCAGCGCGCCCAGCAGCAGGCACAGGCCGAGCTGCAGAAGGGCACGCCGCAGCCGACGGCCTCCGCAACGCCGGGCGCCACGCCGCAAGCGGGCAACTCGCCCCAGCCGTCGGCGGCGCCGGCCGCGAA
>NZ_JASGFS010000111.1:0-9108 GCF_047605465.1 Bradyrhizobium sp.
AAGCCGTGGTGCAGTCGGGCAAGCCGCTCGTCATCATCGCCGAGGACGTCGAGGGTGAGGCGCTCGCCACCCTGGTGGTCAACCGCCTCCGCGGCGGCCTCAAGGTCGCGGCCGTCAAGGCGCCGGGCTTCGGCGATCGCCGCAAGGCCATGCTGGAGGACCTCGCGATCCTCACCGGCGGCCAGCTCATCTCCGAAGAGCTCGGCATCAAGCTCGAGAACGTCACGGTGAAGATGCTCGGCCGCGCCAAGAAGGTCGTGATCGACAAGGAAAACACCACGATCGTCAACGGTGCCGGCAAGAAGCCCGACATCGAGGCGCGTGTCGGCCAGATCAAGGCGCAGATCGAGGAGACCACCTCGGACTACGACCGCGAGAAGCTGCAGGAGCGCCTCGCCAAGCTGGCCGGCGGCGTCGCCGTGATCCGCGTCGGCGGTGCGACCGAGATCGAGGTCAAGGAGAAGAAGGACCGCGTCGAGGACGCGCTCAACGCCACCCGCGCCGCGGTGCAGGAAGGCATCGTCCCCGGCGGCGGCGTCGCGCTGCTGCGCGCCAAGAAGGCGGTCGGCCGTCTGTCGAACGACAATCCCGACGTGCAGGCCGGCATCAACATCGTGCTGAAGGCGCTGGAAGCTCCGGTCCGCCAGATCTCCGAGAACGCCGGCCTCGAAGGCTCGGTCGTCGTCGGCAAGATCCTGGAGAACAAGACCGAGACCTTCGGCTTCGACGCCCAGAACGAGGCCTATGTCGACATGGTCGAGAAGGGCATCATCGATCCGGCCAAGGTGGTGCGCACCGCGCTGCAGGACGCCTCCTCCGTGGCGGGCCTGCTGGTGACCACCGAGGCCATGGTTGCCGAACTGCCGAAGAAGGAAGCTCCGCCCGCGATGCCCGCCGGCGGCGGCATGGGCGGCTTCTGAGCCGGTCCCCGTCCTGTGACGATCCCGAGAAGGCCGCCTCCGGGCGGCCTTCTTTTTTTGCAGATCATGGAGCCGTGCTCTCCAGTTCAACCGGCGGCCAAAACCCACTACGGTGACGCGCCGATTCGATAGCCCGAGGATTTCGTCGATGCGCGCGTCTCTGGTCTGCCCAACAGCCTTCATTGCGGCCCTGCTTGTCGCGGGTTCCGCCTCCGCGCAGATGAAGCTGTCGCCGAAGACCACCGCCCCCGGCGGCGTCGAGACGCGTTACTTCACCTCGATCGACGGCCTGATGGACGGCAATGCCGACGTGATCCTCAAGGAGACGCGGAGCGGCAAGACGGTCACGGCGGCCGTGCTCGACGTCTGCTATCCCCTCGCCAAGAACTCCGATCGCAAGGACCGCTTCGTCGTCAACCTGCAGGTCGCGGGCCAGACGCTGACGGGCACGACGCAGAGCCTCGGCGCCAAGGCCCCGGTCACCGTCAAGCTGACGCGCAAGCCGACCGGCGACACCTTCGAATTCCGCGGCCAGATCGGCATCGGTCCGTCCGTGACGGAGGTGGCCTCGCCCGACAATTCCGATCTCAGCGAGAAGGAGTTTCTGGACAACCAGACCTCCGACGACGGCATTACGCCGCAGCCCAAGGATTTCACCGAGGTCTCGCCGGAGGCGATCGCCGTCAAGGTCAAGCTCGACGCGGCGACCGACTTCCTGAAGAGCCTGAAGGGCCAGGACGTCGAGGTGACGCTGGCGAGCCTGTCGGTCGGATGCGACGCGCTGCGGGCCGGCGAGCAGACCATCAACATGTCGGTCGATCCCGAGCGCGCCGGCGCGCTGCTCGCGAAATTCAAGGCGATGCCCGGCGTCACCGCGGCGGGCTGGACCGCGGGCATGATGGAGATGGATCGCACCATCCGCTTCCCCGCCGCCGACTGGCGCGAGGGCGACAAGATCAACCGCGACAAGCTCGCCACCACCATCGCAGGCGTGCTCGGCAGGACGCTCGCGGCGAAGCCGGTCTCGCAGAGCTTCAACCCGGCGACCGGCAAGCTCAAGCTGGTCTTCAAGCGGCCGAACGAGGATTTCCCGGCGCTCGAACTGACCGACACGATCGAGGTCGCGGGTCTCGTCTCACCCGACAAGCCGGGCACGATCGACCGCCTGCTGCTCTGGATCGGCAGCCCCTCGACCACGACCGCGGATGAGAGCAGCGCCGCGAAGCTTGCTTTGTCGGATGACGCGGCGACGGACGAGGAAGGCGAGCAGCCCGACGACAACGGCTCGGTCGACGCGCTCGCCAAGGAATTGAAGGGCCAGCACTGGGACGCCGACAAGTCGGTTTGGAAGTGACATCCACACCGACGCCTGGTCATCGCCCGCGGACGCGAGCGATCCGGTGCTCCCAGATGGACGTGTTGAATCGACAGGACCCGGCGTACTGGATGCCCCGCTGAGCCTGTCATCGGGCTTGCCGAAGGCGGGCCCCGGTGGCAGGGCATGACGACGCCGGCTAGTTCCCGTTCACACGAAAGCGCAGCGGCTTCGGACCGACCAGGACGAGCACCTCGCCCTGGCGCTTCCAGGTCTCGACGCTGCCGAGCGCGGCAACGAGCTCGTCGTCGGCCTGAGCCTTGGCCGGCGGGCAGGATCGATCCTGGATCTGGCCCGGCACGAAGATGACGGTGTTGCCGGCGACCGAGAACTGGCCCTTGCCGCCCTTGCACCAGAGCTCCAGCACGACCTCGCCATTGTCGCCGATCTCGATGTTCGGAATCCGCTTCGAACCCGGCTGCGGCAACGCCTCGAGCGTCATCTCGGTGCCGAAGGGAAAGCCCTCCTCCGCACGCGCGAGGCCGGACGCCGCGAGCACCGCGACCGCTGCATAGACCATTGGCTTGAACGAAACCATGTAACCTCTCGACCGACCTGATTTGCCGCACCTTCTAGAGCGATTTCCGCTCCGATGAAATCGGAACGGGGCTCCGGATTCTTTCTTTTGATGCGTTTTCTTGACGCCAACCGGCTTTGACATCGCTCGAACGCGCGCGACAGGACCGCAGCGGCAATGTGAAGCTCTTGGACCGCCGAAAAAAATCCCCGCGGGGGCGCATGGCCCCGCAGGGATCAACATCGAAACCGGCCGTTCCGGCTATTTCAGGACCAGCGCCGTGAACGGATAGACATAGGCCTGCAACGTCACGAGCACACCGACGAGGCAAGCCAGCACGATCGAGTGCCAGAACACGAAACGCAGGATGGTCCCCTCGTGGCCGTACCAATTGGTGGCGGTGGAGGCGACCACGATCGATTGCGCGTCGATCATCTTGCCCATCACGCCGCCGGACGAGTTCGCCGCGCCCATCAGGATCGGCGACAAGCCGAGCTGCTCGGATGTGATCTTCTGCAGATTGCCGAACAACACGTTGGAGGCGGTGTCCGATCCCGTCAGCGCCACGCCCAGCCAGCCGAGCAGCGTGCCGAAGAAGGGATAGAGCACGCCGGTGGCGGCGAAGGCGAGGCCGAGCGTGGCATCGACGCCGGACAGGCGCGTGAGCGTACCGATCGCGAGCATGGCCGAGATCGTGATCAGCGAAATCGCACAGAGCCGGATGGTCCGGCCGTATTCGCTGATCAGCTTGCCCGGACCGACTCCCATCAGGAAGCCGGAGATGATCGCCGCGATCAGCATGCCCGTGCCGGTGAAGGACAGGTAAGTGAAGGCGAACACCGCGCCTTCCGGCGTCGGCTTGGCCGCGACCGGCGGCACCTTGTTGATCAGCTGATGCAGCTCGGGAACGGCGTAGTTCCAGGTGAAGATCGCGTTCGCCCAATTCTTGAAGGCGCCGTTGCCCCAGATCAGCATCACGATGCAGACGATAATCCACGGCAGCAGCGCGCTGAAGAGCTCGCTCGAGGTCAGCGGCGTCTTGTCGAGCGGCTTTGCCGCGGCCATCGTGGCTGCGGATTCATCGCGGCCGCGAAGCGCCGGTGACAGCCAGAGCTGCCTGGGCTGCCAGACCTTGAGGAACAGGATCAGCGCCCCCATCGAGATCAGCGACGCGCCGATGTCCACGATCCAGGGATTGACGTAGTTCGAGATCACGAATTGCGGGACCGCGAACGACACGCCGGTGACGAGGATCGCCGGCCAGACGTCCTTCATGCCCTTCCATCCCGCGAACGCCCACACCACCCAGAACGGCACGATCAGCGAGAAGAACGGCAGCTGCCGTCCGACCATTGCGCCGAGGATGTAGGGATCGAGACCCGTGACCGAGGCGAGGCCCTGGATCGGCGTGCCGAGCGCGCCATAGGCGACCGGCGCGGTGTTGGCGATCAGCGACAGACCAGAGGCCGCGAGCGGCGAGAAGCCGAGCCCGATCAGCACGGCGCCCGTGATCGCGACCGGCGTGCCGAAGCCCGAGGCGCCCTCGAAGAAGGCGCCGAACGAGAACGCGATCAGCAGGAGCTGCAGGCGCCGGTCCTCGGTGACGCCGCCGACCGCGCGCTTGAGCAGTTCGAAGCGCCCGGTGGTCACCGTCACCTGGTAGAGGAAGATGACGTTGAGAACGATCCAGCCGATCGGGAAGAAGCCGGTCACGATGCCGAGGATCGAGGCGCGTATCGACATGTTCGCCGGCATCGTGAAGACAAAGATCGTGATCAGGTTGGTCACGATCACGGCGATGACGGCGGCGATGTGGGCCTGGACGCGTCCGCTCGCGATCAGGACCAGAAGTGTGACGACGGGTACAGCCGCAGCGATGGTGGACAGCACAGGGCTATGCAGCGGATCATAGATTTGATTCCACATGGTCTTCCTCCCCCACGCGCATATGTGGCAGACCGGCCCGCGTGGACGACGAGGCCTGCCTGGCGCAGTTGCGGAGAGTGCCTGTGAGCTTGAAGCGAATGACTTGCGAGTGCAGCGGTTCCCATCCGCTCACAAGCTCGCGAAGTCCCGGAGGCCCCCACCCCGCGCCGTTGAAGCTCATGCTAGGGTCGCCGGCCCGGACAAGCCAACGCAAATTGCAGGATTTGCGACTTTAGTCTAAGCGCGCTTATTTTCGCCATTGCCCCGGCCAACTGGCTTCCGGCATTTGCGCACACCCCGCAGGAGATCCAGCTCTGTGAAGAACATCAGCGCCACGCTCGCGACCGTTTGGCGAATCGCGATCCCCTATTTCCGATCGGAGGACAAATGGGCCGGCCGCGGTCTGCTCGCCGCCGTGATCACGATCGAGCTGGCGCTGGTCGCGATCGACGTGCTGGTCAACCAGTGGCAGAACCGGTTCTACAGCGCGCTCCAGAGCCGCGACCTCGAGACCTTCATCAGGGAGATATGGATCTTCGTCGGCCTCGCCTCGGCCTTCGTCGCGCTCGCGGTCTACCAGCTCTATCTCAACCAATGGCTCCAGATCCGCTGGCGACAATGGCTGACGCGGCACTATCTCGGCGAATGGCTCAACGGCGCCACGCACTACCGCATGCAGCTCAAGGGCGACGCGGCCGACAACCCCGACCAGCGCATCACCGAGGACGTCAAGACCTTCGTCGAGCAGACGCTGAGCATCGGCATCGGCCTGCTCTCGTCGATCGTGACGCTGTTCTCCTTCGTGATCATCCTGTGGGGCCTGTCCAATGCCGCCCCCCTGCACATTTCCGGCGTGGATTTCGCGATCCCCGGCTACCTGGTGTGGGGCGCGTTGTTCTACGCGGTGCTCGGCACCGGCTTGACGCACTGGATCGGTGCGCCGCTGGTGAACCTCAATTTCGAGCAGCAGCGCTATGAGGCGGATTTCCGCTTCAACCTGGTGCGGGTCCGCGAGAACTCCGAGCAGATCGCGCTCCTGAAAGGCGAGAGCGCCGAGCGCGGACGCCTCCTGCACCGGTTCAATTTCGTGGTCGGCAACTGGTACGCGATCATGAGCCGGACCAAGCGACTCACCGCGTTCACGGCGAGCTATCAGCAGGCTGCCGTGATCTTTCCCTACGTGCTGGTGGCTCCGGCCTATTTCGCCCAGAAGATCCAGCTCGGCGACATGATGCAGACGGGCTCGGCCTTCGGCAGCGTGCAGCGGGCACTGTCGTTCTTCGTGACGGCCTACCGTTCGCTCGCCGAGTGGCGCGCGGTGGTGGCCCGTCTCGACGGTTTCGAGATGTCGGTCAGTTCGGCCGCCAACATCGCGGCGCATGAGCCGACCATCGACGTCGCGCGGGCAGGCGGCAGCACAGCCGTCGCGCTCCAGCAATTGCTGGTGAAGCTGCCGAACGGCCGGCCGCTGGTCACGGCCGATGCCTTCGCGATCCAACCGTCGGAGCGGGTGCTGGTGACCGGACCGTCGGGCTCCGGCAAGTCGACCCTGTTCCGCGCCATCGCGGGCATCTGGCCGTTCGGCACCGGCCGGATCGCCATCCCCGAGCGGTCCAGGCTGATGATGCTGCCGCAGCGTCCCTATTTTCCCGTCGGCGCGCTCGGCGACGCCGTGATCTATCCCGCCGAGCACGGCGCGGTGTCACCGGACAAGATCAAGGAGGCCGTGACCGCGGTCGGGTTGCCGGACCTCGCGGCGCGGATCGACGAGGAGGGGCATTGGAATCGGATGCTGTCGCTCGGCGAGCAGCAACGCCTCGGGCTCGCCCGGGCGCTGCTGCATGCGCCCGATTATCTGTTCCTGGACGAGGCCACCGCTTCGCTCGATGAACCTTCCGAGGCCCGGCTCTACCGCCTGCTGGCGGAGAAGCTGCCGCAGTCCACCATCGTCTCGATCGGCCACCGCTCGACGCTCGACGCCTTCCACACCCGCAAGGTGGCGATGGTCAGGAACGGCGAGGCCCACGTCCTCGGCGACGGCGAAAAGCCCGTCCAGGCGGAGCCGAACGGCGTGCGCTGAAGCCGGGCCGGGTCGCGGCCCTCGACCAGGGCGCGGCTCACCTCTCCGGCCGGAGAGGTGAGCGCCGCGACGGCAAGCTGAATCCGGGCGCACTACGCCCGGGTCGAACGCACCGCAGCGCCACCCAAGCAAAAGGGCGGCAGATCGCTCTGCCGCCCTCGCCGAAAGTCTTTCCGAAGTCGTTTCGAGGCGAAACTTACTTCAGGTTGGTCATCGCCGTCAGGTCGAAGGACAGCTTGGCGATACCCGCCGCGCCGCACCAGTTGGAGCCGACGCCAGACGGGTTGGCGCTGCTGTAGCTGTTGCTGAAGGTCGCGGTGTAGTCGCTGGTGAAGGCGTTGCAGTTCGCCTTGGACAGGTCGGTGTCGGAGTAGCGCAGGTCCAGCGTGAAGACCTTGTAGGTGAAGCCGATGCCGATGTTCCAGGTGTTGTAGTCGGCGTACTTGATGCCGTTCGGGAAGAAGGCTCCGACATAGCCGGGGCCAGCCGCCGCCGGGCCGGTGCCGTAGAACGAGTCGCTCGTGCCCAGCCACTGACGGCCGAACTCACCCGACACGTACATGCCGACGCCGCTCGAACCGAAGATGGTGCTGGGCGCGGTATACTTGGCGGTGATCGAGGAGTAGTTGCCCCAGGCGCCGGTGTTCAGGAAGTTCGGCGAGTAGTACTCGTTCACACCAATCGCCCAGTTGTCGTTGATGGTGTAAGTCATCTTGCCGTAGACTTCGAAGAAGCTGACGTCCTTCTTCATGACGTTGCCGTTGACCAGAGCGTTCGTCGCGCAATCCGCGCCCTGGAAGTTGCCGGCGAAGTCGAAGCCGGTGCCGCCGTAGTAGCAGCTGCCACCCGGATAGAGATAACCCCAGACACCGATATCGAAGGCGAACGCACCGAAGGTCGGGCGGATACCGCCGTAGATGTCGACCTCAGCCGCGGCGCGGTTGGCGAACGAGATGCTCTCGGCCGAAACGCCGACGTAGAGCTGGAGGTCCTTGTTGACGTTGTAGCGGGGCTCGAAATAGGCGGCCACCGACGGCTTGTGGTTCGACTGGGTCACGCCGCGGAAGATGTAATCGCTCATGATCGCGCCGCCGAAAGCGATATCCCAGGGGTCAAAGGCGGGCGGCGGCGGAGCCTTCAATGCCTTAACCGGCATGTCTGCCGCGAAAGCCGAACCCGTCACCATTGCCAGCGCCGTTGCCAACAAAGCCACTTTTTTCATTTCGATCCCCATCACCAGTTCCAAACCCAGTCGGATCCCGGAAAGCCCCCCGGGGCACTCGACCTAACTGCAGAAATTCGTAACGGGGCCAATCTGAAGCGAGGGGCTTCTAGCGAGAAGCAAAAAGGACGGGCATTTGCTGACTTTTTAGGCGTTCTGACGATTTCACGAAAGGTTGTTCACGTGTGTTGCTCTCCGAACACATCTTCTGCGCCCGACTGCACGCCCGAATGCCGTGCGATTACGGAAGTTCGCAAGCATCGTGGTCGACATGCAACGAATCAGGCTGGCGCAAGCCGCGGCGCGTCTCGGAGAATTCGCCGCGATGCAAAAAGGCCGCAGCGTCACCACTGCGGCCTCCCGTCTTGCAAGTTGTTTGGATGGATAAGGGAAGGACCTAGCCTTGTCCTTCGGACGGCGCCGATTCACCGGACGGCATCGCCCAGCTGGTCTCCGATGCGGGCTCGGCAGCCGGGGCCTCGACCGGCGCGGGCTTCGGAGCCGGAGCAGCCTTCCTGGGTGCCGCTTTCTTCGCGGCCTTCTTGGCTGGCGCCTTGGCGGCTTTCTTCGGAGCGGCCTTCTTGGCCGATACCTTCGCAGACTTCTTCGCGGATTTCTTCGCCGACTTCTTGGCTGCCTTCTTCGTCTTCTTGGCAGCCTTCTTCTTGGCCGCCTTCTTCGCGGTCTTCTTCTTTGCCGCTACGACCTTCTTGGCCTTTTTGGCCTTCTTGCTTTTCTTCTTCTTCGCTTTCGCCATCGTGGTCCTCCTGTTGCCGCCAGACAATGGTCGATCAGGCATCTTCAGCCTTCACCCAGACGCAGCGGCGCTCGACGCATTCAATGCCGGCCGCGAACCGCCCGTAGCCCAATCGAGAAGCTCAATCGTGTGCACGACCGGAACTGACGTGCCGCTGGCAATCTGCACCATGCAACCGATATTGCCCGCGGCAATCATGTCCGGCTTGACGCTCGCGATATTGGCGACCTTGCGATCGCGCAACCTGCCCGCAAGGTCGGGCTGGAGAATGTTGTAGGTCCCCGCCGAACCGCAACACAAATGGCTCTCGG
>NZ_JASGFS010000112.1:0-9089 GCF_047605465.1 Bradyrhizobium sp.
CGCATGGAGGCTCTTGCGCGCTGCGGCGGCGCGACACGGCCGTGGCCCAGCAGGCTGCCGTCGGCGTGGCGCAGCTCCACGATGTCGTCGGGCCCGCGCCCGGCCGGATGGTCGAGCTTGATGTAGCGCGACAGATCGATGCCGGATGCGATCAGGCCGTCCGTCAGGCCCAGCAGCGCGCGCGCCGAGCGGCAGGCGCCGACGATGCGGCGGTCGTCGTCATAGGCGAGCAGGCCGCTGCCGCCGTCACCCGGCACGGTCGCGATCCAGGCGTTGCGGAAATGGCCGCGGAAGATCGCGCCTTCCATCCGCCGCGTCGCCTCCATCGTCACCGCGAGCGCGAGCTGATGCGCCGCGCGCTCGAGATCGTCGCGGCAGGAGGTGATGTTGACGGCGCCCGCGAGACGCCCGGCCTGATCGAACAGCGGCGCGACGGCGCAGGAGAACATGTGCCATTGCGCGCGGAAATGCTCGTCGCGATGCACCAGGATCGGCTTTTCCTCCGCGAGCGCGGTGCCGAGGCCGTTGGTGCCCTCGAACGCCTCGGCGAAGTTCGAACCGGTGTAGATCTTCCAGTCCATGAACATCTTCGCGTCCGCCTCGCCCGGCAGGCGGCTGAACAGCATGGTCGCGCTGGTGTCGGCGAGGTTGACGCAATAGCCGGCGTCGCGAAGCACGCGGGCGAGGTCGTCGAGCTCGGGCGTCGCGAGCCGGATCATCTCCTCCATCGGCTCGGCGACGTGCCGCACCTCGGCCTCGGAGAGCGTTTGCGGCGGGCCCTGGCGGGCGGGATCGAGCTTGTGGCTGATCAGGCAGCGGCGCCACGAATTGGCGATGCGCGAAGAAGCGTCGACGTCGGCCACGTGGTTGGCGACGGACAAGACACGGGCGACATGGTTCGAGGCCGAAAGGCTGGCCATCGCAGACGTCTCCACCCTGTATTATTGTGCAAAGTCTGGCACCACAGGCGGCGATGTCAATCGGGAACAGGACAGGAGACGGCGCGGCACAGTGCCGTCAGGACCGGGAATGACGATGCGGCAGCGGGCCGCGTCACCCCCGGAATGCTGCACCGCCCTCGCGTCGATGCCGCCCGCGGCGAGCAGGCCCGTCGGCCGCGGCCTCGCATGGTTTACGCGAGGCCGCGGCGCGGGACACGTCAGGCCTCAGGGACACCTGTCCCAGAAGCCCTGCCTTTGCGTGAAGTCGGTGTAGTACCAGCACAGGCCCGGCGCCGGCGGCTGTCCGGCCCACGCAGCCGCGCTCGCAGCCGCGATGAAGCCGATCGCCGCGCCTGCGGCAATCGCGCCACCGGGGCCCCAGGTGTAGCGGGGTGGCCGGACCCAGGGACGCGGCCGATGGACCGGCGGGCGATGCGCGCCCGGAGGACGATGCGCACCCGGCGGACGGTGCGCGCCAGGCGGACGGTGCGGCGGCCTGTGGGCTCCGGGCGGACGACCGCCGGGGCGATTGCCGTGCCGCTGCGCGCTGAAGTCGGTGACTGCAGCCGCCGGCTCGGCGCTCGCGGATGACATCAGGATCGTGGCATCGAGCGGCCAGGCCAGAGCAACGGCGAGCAGACCAACTCCGAATGATCGACGCATTTCATTTCACTCCATGATCAGGGCAGCGAGAGCCTCTTGCGGGTTTTTGTCTTTTGGAAGACGCGTATTGTTCATTTTTGCAATGCCTGGCTGCATTCGGTCAACTGGACGCTGCAACGCACGCGCCCATGATCTCGTCCAGCTCGGCCTGCGGGAGAACGCCGAGCTCGGCGATGAAGACGATGCGCGCCCGCGGCACTCCCGCCGCCGGCGCGTCACCCGGCGCCAGCGTCGCGCGGCCGGCGGCGAACTGGAAGACCATCTGGCGTCCGGGCTGCTCGACCGTCTCGAACAGGCCCTTGGCGCGCGCCAGCTTCGGCGCCAGGCGGTTGATCGCCTGCTGCAGGCGCGCCAGCGAGAGCGGCTGGTCTGCGGTCCAGCTCAGCGTCTCGAAGCGCTCCTCTGCTGGCCGTCGCGGTCCCGGCTCGCGCGGTGCCGGCGCGCGGTCGACGGCTGCGGGAAACAGCAATTCGGACGGAATCTCGCCGTTCCTGGCGTCGATCACCACGGCGGGGACGTGCTGCGCCCGGATCGCCGCGCGCATCCTTGCACCCGCGCCCTCATCGGCCAGATCCAGCTTGCTCAGCGCCACGATGTCGGCGACGCGCAGCTGCGAGCGCACCAGGGCCTCGTCCAGCGCGGCCGGCACCGATGCATCGAGCACGCAGAGCACCGTCTCCAGCGGCGTCTCGCGCAGGATCACGGGGTCCATGAGATTGCGGACGATGTCGGCGGGATCGGCGACACCGCTGGTTTCGATGACGATGTGATCCGGCTGCGGATCACGCCGCAGCAGCGTCGCGAGCGTGCGCAACAGATCGCCTTCGAGCGAACAGCAGATGCAGCCGTTGGCGAGGCTCACCACGCCGTCGCTCGCGCCCGCGATCAGTTCCGCGTCGATGTTGATCGCGCCGAAATCGTTGACCACGGCGGCGATGCGCCGTCCCTCCGCATGCGCGAGCAGATGGTTCACGACCGTGGTCTTGCCCGCCCCCAGGAAGCCCGTCACGAGGAGAATGGGGACCGGCACGCGATCAGTCCTCGACGACGGGCCGGCGCACGGGACGGCCGGGCCGCGCGGCTACGTCCAGAATGCCGTCGGTGATCAGCGGCTGGCCACTGACGAGGAGATGTCGCACACCTTCCGACGGGCGATTCATCGCCTTGAATGTCGCGCAGTCGGTCAGGCGCTCGTAGTCGAACACGACGATGTCGGCGTCGGCGTCCTTGGCGAGCCGGCCCTTGGCGCGCATCGCGGGCGTGCTCTGCGACAGGATCTCCGCCGGGATCAGGGTGCATTTGCGCACGCCTTCCAGCAGCGACACGGTCTTGCGCTCGCGCACCCATTCGCGGATGAAGCGGGTGAAGCAGCCCGCCGAGCGCGGATGCGAGGTGGCGTCGTCCGGCAGCGGCCAGGCATCGCCGGTGTAGGTCGAGCCGTCCGTCAGCGTCCACGGCATCGCGTCGGAGGCGATCGCGCCGCCGGGATAGAGCACCGACATGTCGAGGAGATCGCGGTGATGCGCATTGTTCTCGGTGTCGAGGATGTGCCAGAGCACCAGCGACGACGGCTCCGCGGCCTGCGCATTCAAAAGCTCCTCGCGATCGCGGAAGCGATGGCCGTCGGTCACGCGTTGCACCGAATCGTAGCCGGTGCCGTTGCGCTCGACGAACTTGGGGTCGCTGAAGAAGGCCGCCGCCAGCACGGTCGAGCCGCTGCCGTAGGGATAGGCTTCGACCGTAATGGGCAGGCCCTGCGCCTGCGCCTTCTCGATCAGCACGCGGCAGCGTTCGACGTCAGTCTTGCTGGACGAATTGAAATGGCAGATGTGCATGTGCGCGCCGGTGGCGCCGGCATAGCCGATGAGGCGGATATAGGCTTCCGCCGAGCTCTCGGGATCGATGCGCGACATGAACGCGACATGGGTGAAGGTCGGCACGTCCTGAGCTGCTGCGAGCTGGCACACCGCGGTCAGCTCCTGCACGCCGGCGCCCGGCGCGTAGGCATTGAGGATGCCGATGCCGATGCCGCCCTCATTGAGGCCGCGCGCGAGACGTTCGAGAATGCCGGCGACCTCGGCATCGCTCGCCACGTTCTCGATCCAGCGGCGATCGCGCATGGCGTTGCCGAACGCCTCCAGCGAGCTTTCCGCATTCGAGCCCGTCATCGCGCCGATGCGCGCGAAGGCCCAGTTGGCGGCGGCGCCATAGTTCAGCACGCGTCCCTTTTCGGCCTGGCGCCGATACCAGGAGGCGACCGGCAGCACACCGGCCTCGAGATCGAGCGTCGTCGTCACGCCGTCGAACGCCTGCATGCGGTCGGCAGGGATCGACTGGCCGTGCGCGTGCAGGTCGATGAAGCCGGGCGCGACCACGAGCCCGGTCGCGTCGATCACCCGCTCGGCGCCGCCGAGCGAGGAGCCGACCGCGGCGATCCGCCCGTCCACCACCGCGACGTCGCCGATCGCATCCATCCCGCTCGCGGGATCCACCACCCGGCCGCCAGAGATCACCAAGCCGCTCATATCAGAACTCCCGAAAGCAGACGCCAAGCCTCCAAAGGCCCGGCAGCGCATCGGAGGCGGAGACCGGCCGCACGGGCGCGGCTCCGGTCACATCAAGGCAGATTTTCGCGGGAACGACCAGCTCCGCCGATGCCGGTGCATCATGCGGATTCGCCTTCGTGTTCAGAGCCCGTCAAACCACGACTTCCACTTCGGCACCGCGCTCGCGAAGGTGCCGCGATGGTTCGTGCTGCCGGTCGAGATGGCTTCGACCGCCGGATTGCCGTTGCCGATCGCGCGCTGATGGGTCATTGCCAACTGGCCGAGCCCGACGCTGATCACCTCGTCGCTCTCGCCATAATAGTTGCGGACCGGGCTCTTGATGATCCAGCGATACGCCGTCGTCTCCGCGGCGAGCTGCCCGTAGGCCGAAGATGCGAAGAACTGCGGATCGAAATAGTCGGCGCGGATCAGCTTGTGCAGGTCGGACGGCACGTCGGCGGCATTGTACGGTTCGCGCCGGTACGCCTTGCGCGCGACGTCGTAATAGTCGTCCGCGATCAGCGAACGTGCCAGCCCGGGAATGCCGTAATAATTCTCGAACGAGAATGCCGACAGGATGAAGAGCGACGTCACCCAGCTCGCATCGTTCTTGCGGGGAAAATTGAGAAAGCCGTTCAGGATGACGGAGACGTCGACCGGCGCGCTCGCGGTCGCGGCGGCGTCGACCTTGACGCCGGAATTCTCGAGCTTCTCGAGCATCGCCATGGTCACGAAGCCGCCCTGCGACCAGCCGCCGAGAAACAATTTGGTCGTGCTGAGCTTGAGGTGATCGAGCACGGCGCGGCTCGCCATCAGCATGTCGTAGGTCGCCTGCTGGTGGCTTGCCTTCACCATGTAGCCTTCCGGCTCGGACGACGTTCCCAGCCCGAAATAGTCCGCGCCGATGACCACGTACCCCTGCGCCGCGAACTGCGCGATCATCAGCTGCGTTTCGGGCGACTGCTCCGGGAACGAAGGGACCTCCTGCTTTCCGTAGACGGTGCCGTGCTGGTACGACACCATCGGAAACGAGGTGCCGTCGCCTTCGGGGATGGCGAGCAGTCCGGAGGCGACCGTCGGCTTGTTGCCGCGCTCCGGCACCACGGACGAATAGGTCACGCGGTAAAGCCGGACGGCGTTGCGCGCCGGCGTATAGGTCGCCGTGAGGCCGGAGAAGGCGGGCGTATCGACCTGCAGGATCTTGTTCAGCCGCTCGGTATCCCAGCGCGCGATGCGCTGATATTCGATGCTTGGCGACAGCTTGACGACCTGCCCCTCCTGCGCGTGAACCGAAAATCCCGGGAAGAGCTGGAGAACGAGCAGGAGAGCGACACGCCAAGCCAATTTCATGCAAGAGACCCGCTGGATGAGACGGTGACAGGCCTACGCAGTTTCGGTTGAGATTGTGTTTCGCCAGGCCCCGGGCAAAGCTGGAACCTTGAGGCCTGACAGTGCGGCCGACTGACGCGGCCGGTTCGCGAGCATGCGCGCATGTCCCCGCGGCATGATGTGCCCGAGTTGTGCTTGGCGTCACACCCTTTCGCAAGGAAAGGGCGCAGGGAAGACCGGGCGCCGGCCGGCACCCACAAAGCCCCCATGCTGAACGGATGCACACGCAGTGCACGGGGGAGACACAGGGCTGCCGAGACCAGGCCTTCCCTGCGCGATGGTCTGACGGCTTATGCGCGCTCTCCCCGGAGACGAGTTCCTTTTGCCTCCGTCACCCCGCGAAATGCACGGCACCGCGCCGGTTGACGCGCGTGCCGCCTTCGCCGAGGCTTGACCGTAGCAACGACGGCCAGGACCACACGTTTTCGCCGTACGCGAGCACAGGCGCCGTTCGCCGATCGCGGGTCGCACGGTGCTCACGAGGTTCATCTCGCCCTGCACGCACAAGCCCGCCTTGACGCCGCTCGCGTCCACCGCAACTTCCAGCCCGCGTTCGTGACGACGTACGACCGCCCCTTTGGTGGGCTGGGATGCGAAACAGATACGATAAATCCGAATTTCGGTAAAGCGGAATGTTTTTGAGGGCTCCGCTTGACACCAAAGTTTCCGGGTGTTTCGCCTGCCAACCCAGGATGGCTTGTGCGGCCCCGAACGACGCGCGACGTTCTTGGTATCTCGGAAAGATACGCGCTCTTGAAACACGTATTTCGACGAGAGACGTACAGCCATGGTCAACAACTTGAAGAGCAAGTTCGCCGCGGCGATCCTTCAGAACCGCACGATCCCGAAGGGCTTTCCGGCGGACCTCGCGAAGGTCGCCGCTAGCCCCGGCCGAGTGCGGACAACACGGAAGGAATTCAGAGGTGGCACGGAAGCTTCCGCCGATTCATCGCCGCGAAGTCCTGCGTGAGGGATTTCTCGTTCCGCTCAAGCTGACGCCCACCCGGTCGCGGCCGCGTTAAATGTGCCGCGCACCCGGATCGAGCGCATTGCGCGCGAGGAAAAGCCCGACATAGCCGACACCGCACTCCGGCTCGGCAAGTTCTTCAAGACCCGCGCTGCGTTCTGGATGACCATCCAGACCCGCTTCGATCTGGAAACGACCGAAGACGTGCTCGCGCCGCAGATCAGGAAGATCGCATCTTGCGAGGCCGCGTGAGAGCGATCGGTCGCCAGGCCGATCTGACTATTTCCGCGGAGAGCGCTCTAATAGAAACTTGCGAAAGAACCCCACCCGCGCCGGTGTGAATCGGAGGTGCCAACAGGCCGATCCGACAAACAAAACAAATCGAGATCAGGGGAAGATGGGCTTCAAGAGAAATGGCGCTCCCTAGGGGAATCGAACCCCTGTTTCAGCCTTGAGAGGGCCGCGTCCTAACCGCTAGACGAAGGGAGCGTGAGGGACACGACATAGCCGCGAATTCTGCCGGCGGCAAGCTGCGATTGAGGGTTTCGGCAGCTCACTGTCCGTCGTCGTCCCGGCAAAAGGCAGGAGGCGTGATACCAAAGGGGCGGTTGTGGCGTGACTGCCGATCGCCAATCCCCGTAACCACGGCGGCCGGTGGGTATGGGTCCCGGCTTACGCCGGGACGACGGCCGCGGCGGGTTCCGGGCCGGCCCTACGGCTCGTTGGCGAATTTCAGCTTTCCGGCCGGTTTGAGCGTGTGGACGTCGAAGGTGCGGATCTCGGTGACGCCGCCGATGTCGAGGGTGAGCACGAGGCGGTCGCCAGCAACGCCGGTCGAGACGATCCTGGCGCCCTTCGGCAGGGTGGCGGTGACGTCGGCCACCTGTTCGGCCGCCCTTCCCTCCGACTTGAAAAGGCGGTAGCCCACCGCGATCAGCACGGCGCAGATCGCCAGCGCCGAGGTCAACCCCGCGATCAGCATCATCCGCCGCACCCGCGCGAACAGCGCGGCCTGCTCGGGGGTCGGTTCGGGAACAGCGGTATCAGACGTCGTCATGGAAAACTCAGGCTCTGCGCAAAGGTTGGAGGTCGTGGTCGAGGGCGACGAGGGCTCGGCCCGGCTCGACCGCGTGCTGGCGGCGCGCCTGCCGGACCTGTCGCGATCGAGGCTGAAAGCCCTGATCCTGGCGGGCGCGGTCAGCCTCAAGGCCGCCGCGGTCCGCGATCCCGCTTATCACGTCGTCTCCGGCGATACGATCACAATCGACGTGCCGGAAGCGGCTCCCCCGGAGCCCAAGGGCGAGGACATCGCCCTCGACATCGTGTTCGAGGACGACGACATCATCGTCATCAACAAGCCGAAGGGGCTGGTGGTGCACCCGGCCGCCGGCCACGAGACCGGCACGCTGGTGAACGCGCTGATCGCCCATTGCGGCACCTCGCTCTCCGGCATCGGCGGGGTACGCCGGCCCGGCATCGTGCACCGGCTGGACAAGGACACGACCGGGCTGATGGTGGTCGCCAAGAACGACCTGGCGCATGCCTCGCTCACCGCCCAATTCGCCGACCACGGCCGCACCGGGCCGATGCGGCGCGGCTACATGGCCTTTGCCTGGGGCGTGCCGAACCGCCAGCGCGGCACGGTGGATGCGCCGATCGACCGCCACCCGCATGCGCGGGAAAAAATGGCCGTGCGCCAGGGCGGCCGCGAAGCGGTGACGCATTGGGAAATCCTGGAGAGCTTCGCCGGGCGCGACGGCAAGCCGATCGCGGCGCTGCTGGCCTGCGAGCTCGAGACCGGGCGCACCCACCAGATCCGCGTTCACCTCGCCCATATCGGCCATCCCCTGATGGGCGATGCGATCTATGGCCCGCACTTCAAGACCAAGGCGACCCATCTCGGCTCCGAATCCCAGGCTGCCCTGGCGGCGCTGGCGCGGCAGGCGCTGCATGCTTATCTCCTGGTATTGGAGCACCCGAGGACGGGAGAACTTCTTCACTGGGAGTCGGCTTTGCCGGAGGATTTGCTTCTCCTGGAGAGCGCAATGAAAGCGGCGCAATGACGCAGTCCGGTTCAGAAAAGCCTTACCTTACAAAAAGTTATGGCTGCCACACGGGGACGTGACGTCAGCAATCCTTCCCTTTTCGACCCCCCATGGGGTATATTGCGCCTGCGTTGAAATCACCAACGCGGAACATCGCAGCTACGATCGGCTTTAACCAAGCGGTCGTCTGCCTGGCCCGCCGCTATCGGGGGCCTGAACCTTTGGAGGGCGCACCATGGCCCGTACCGCTGCTTTGCCGGTCCTCAATGGAGAATCCGGCCTTTCTCGCTACCTCGCCGAGATCCGCAAGTTTCCGATGCTGGAGCCCCAGCAGGAATACATGCTCGCCAAGCGTTGGCGTGAGCATGACGATCGCGACGCGGCGCACCAACTCGTCACCAGCCATCTCCGGCTCGTCGCCAAGATCGCCATGGGCTATCGCGGCTACGGCCTGCCGATCTCCGAGGTCGTCTCGGAAGGCAATGTCGGCCTGATGCAGGCGGTGAAGCGGTTCGAGCCCGAGAAGGGCTTCCGCCTC
>NZ_JASGFS010000113.1:0-9029 GCF_047605465.1 Bradyrhizobium sp.
GCCCGACGTCTACGTCACCTGCGACGTCTGCAAGGGCAAGCGCTACAACCGCGAGACGCTGGAGGTGCTGTTCAAGGGCAAGAGCATCGCCGACGTGCTCGACATGACCGTCGAGGAAGCCGCCGAGTTCTTCAAGGCGGTGCCGCGCGTGCGCGACACCTTCGAGACGCTGCGCCGCGTCGGTCTCGACTACATCCATGTCGGCCAGCAGGCCACCACGCTCTCGGGCGGCGAGGCCCAGCGCGTGAAGCTCGCCAAGGAGCTGTCCAAGCGCGCCACCGGCCGCACGCTCTACATCCTGGACGAGCCGACCACCGGCCTGCACTTCCACGACGTCAAGAAGCTCTTGGAGGTGCTGCACGAGCTGGTCGCGCAGGGCAACACGGTCGTCGTCATCGAGCACAATCTCGAAGTCATCAAGACCGCGGACTGGGTCATCGACCTCGGTCCCGAAGGCGGTGACGGCGGCGGCGAGATCGTCGCCTGGGGACCTCCGGAAGACATCGCCAAGGCGCCGCGGAGCTACACGGGCAAGTTCCTGGAGCCGGTGTTGAAGAAGGCGCGCAAGCCGAAGCGACGGAGCACGAGCGAGGCGGCGGAGTAGATATCTCCACCGTCCTCGCCGGGGGGCTCTCCGAGCACGGAGCAGCGAGGAGCCGCGATGCCCAGCCGAACCTACAGGCTCTTTCGTCAAGCCATTCTCGCCGAACGGCAGGTGACCTGCACATATGAGGGTCGCTATCGCGAGCTCTGCCCGCACATCATCGGTACGAACAGACACGGCGAGGAGGCTGTGCTGGCCTGGCAGTTCGCCGGTGAGAGCAGCGGGCCGCTGCCGCAATGGCGGTGCCTGAGGCTGGCCAGTGTGAGGGATGCCGGGATGCGTGATGGCCGCTGGCACGAGGGCGGCTCGCACCGAACCACGCAGACCTGCGTCAGCGCGATCGATCTCGACGTCAATGTTCACGTGCGCAAGTTGCGATAAGCCTCTATGATCGAGTGATCGTTCCATCATCGCGTTTCCAGCGCGCCCGATGCCCGGTCCCGGACGGCACTTTCGCCCCTCCATGCCCTACTCCCTCGCCATCTTCGATCTCGACGGCACGCTGGCCGACAGCTTTCCGTGGTTCCTGCGCACCATCAACGAGGTCGCCGACCACTTCGACTTTCGTCGTGTCAGGGAAGAGGACGTCGAAAGTCTGCGGCTGGCCTCGACGCGCGAGATTCTCGGCTTTCTCGACGTGCCCCTGTGGAAGCTGCCGGCGATCATGCGGCATGCGCGGCGTCTGAAGGCGGATGCGGCGGCGGAGATTTCGTTGTTTCCCGGCGTCGAGACGATGCTGAACACGCTCGCCGAAAACGGCGTGCAGCTCGCGCTGGTGTCGTCCGACAGCGAAGCCAATGCCCGCGAGAAGCTGGGCGACACCGCTCGGCTGTTCTCGCATTTCGATTGTTCAGCCTCGGTGTTCGGCAAGCCCGCCAAATTCCGCCGCGTCATCCGGCGGGCCGGAATCGCGCCGGCGCGGGTCATCGCGATCGGCGACGAGGTCCGCGACATCGAGGCGGCACGGGCCGTCGGCATCGCCTGCGGCGCGGTGAATTGGGGTTATGCCGCGCCGGCGGCGTTGCAGGCGCTTGCGCCGGACCACATGTTCGCGCACATCAGCGAGATCGTGGACGCGGTCTGTCCAATCCCGGCCAGGGCCTGATCGGCATCGACACGCGACGTCAGGAGACGATCATGGCACTCACGGATGCAGCCCGCCTGAAGCTCCTCGCGCCGCCGGCCGGCCGGCTTCGCGTCGTGCTCGACACCGACACCTACAACGAGATCGACGACCAGTTCGCTCTGGTGCAGATGCTGCTGTCGAAGGAGCGCTTCGACGTCGAGGCGATCTACGCCGCGCCGTTCTTCAACGCGCGCGCGGACAGTCCCGGCCACGGCATGGAACTGAGCTATCAGGAGATCCTCCGCCTGCTGGAACGGCTGAACCTCGCGCCCGATGGGCTGGTCCATCGTGGCGTCGCCGACTATGTCGGTCCCGAAAAGCAGGCCCGCGACGCGCCCGCCGTCGACGATCTCGTGGCCCGGGCACGCGCGGGCTCTCCTGACGATCCGCTTCATGTCGTCGCCATCGGTGCCATCAGCAACGTCGCCTCGGCGCTGCTCAGGGCACCCGACATCATCGACCGCATCGTCGTCGTATGGCTCGGCGGCCATGCGCTCGAATGGCCGCACACGGTCGAGTTCAATCTCAAGCAGGACGTCGGCGGCGCGCAGGCGCTGCTGGACAGCGGCGTGCCGCTCGTGCTCGTGCCGTGCATGGGCGTCACCTCGCGCCTGCACTCGACAGTGCCGGAGATCGAGCGCTACGTCGAACCGAACGGCAGCATCGGCGCGTTCCTGGCCATGCGCTTCAAGGAGTACTCGTCCGATCATCTCGGCTGGGCCAAGGAGATCTGGGACATGGCGCCCGTCGGCTGGCTGCTCAATCCCGATTGGGCGCCGAGCGTGATCGTTCCGGCGCCGGTCCTGACCAACCAGATGACCTGGAGCATCGACCGCAGGCGCCACGCGATCCGCTACGTGACCCATGTGGACCGCAATGCGATCCTGAAGGATTTCTTCCTGAAGCTGAAGGCGTTTGCAGGATCGCGATCGCCCTAGCCCGGATCGACGAGGCGATCTCCGGGCCGAACGCACCACAACCGCTTGCGCCGTCCGGCGGCCGAAACACCCAGGGACGGGTCAACGATCCCGACCGCAAATAATTCGCTTTATCAGTATTTCGGATTATCGTACAAAGCGCCATCCCAACCCGGCCGAGGGGCGGATCGCGATCGTCACGAACGCGGGATGGGACGTGGTGGACGCAGGCGGCGTCGGCGCGACAACGGTTTGCAGGGCGGGTCACTCCGTGAGCGAACACGACGCGCACACGACCGGCGCAGCCTGCGTACGGCAAAATCGCGTGGTCCTGGCGCCCGGAGCCTGCGCGCCAAGTCTTGCGGTGATGTGTGCGGCCCGACCGGGCTCGCGCATCAGCGAACCGCGGGGCGACGGGGGCAATAGTGCATCGCTCCCCGGGGAGAGCGCGACATAAGCCGTAAGACCACTGCGCAGGGAAGGCCGGAATGTCAGGCTGCCCTGTATGCTGCTGTGCATTTGTTTCCAGCGCATTTGCGCACAGCGGACCACGGGTGCCAGCCGGCACCCGGCCTTCCCTGCGCCCTCGGCACTCCGAGGGCCGGACGACTTCCGAAAAACTCGGGCCGAACAAGCCGCGAGAACGGGTCAGCTTGTCCCCACCCCGTCATTGCGAGCGCAGCGACGCAATCCAGAACCTTGCGGCGGTGATCGAGTTGCGCCGCGCTCGCAATGACGACGGAGCGAGCGCGTGTCGGTCGCGGCCCGCGCCTACTCGGTCAGCGCCGCCTCGACGAAACCACGCGGATCGTCGCAGAACTCACGCATCACCCGGTAATGATCGGTCTGCTCCACGCTGGTCGGCTCCAGGCCGCCTTTCCCGAGTCGCAGCAACTGCGCGCCGGGATACGCCATCAGCAGCGGCGAATGGGTTGCCATGATGACCTGGCAGATCCGGGACTCGTCCATGCGGCGCAGCAGCTTCAGGAATTCGACCTGGCGCGCGGGCGACAGCGCCGATTCCGGCTCGTCGAAGATGAAGATGCCCTGGCGCTGGCAGCGTTCTTCGAAGAAGCGCAGAAACCCCTCGCCGTGGGAATGCGACAGGAAATCCGGCCCGGTCTGGCCGGCGTCACGCGCGGCCTTGTCGAGATATCGCGCCACCGAGAAGAAACTCTCGGCGTGGAAAAACCAGCCATTGCTGATCTTCGGCAGCCAGCTCGCGCGCAAGGTCCTGGAAAGTTCGCCGCCCATCTTCTCCCTTGCCTCGGAGTGGTCGACGGGCATGTAGCCCTTTCCTCCACCAGCCTCGTCGTAGCCGGCAAGCGCCGCGATCCCCTCGAGGATCGTCGACTTCCCGGCGCCATTCTCGCCGACGATGATGGTGATGGCGGCATCGAAGCCGAGCTCGAAATCATCGGGGAAGATGGGCAGGCAAAACGGATAGGCCTCGCGATCGCTGACTTGCGACGGCTCGAGCCAGACCCTCCTGAGATACGGCGCAGGCAGGTTGATCGTTCGATTGCCCTTCCGTGCCATCGCGTCCCCGGCAGCCTCAAATCGTGGAAAATGGAACGTATCAGGAACGACCATTCCATGGAAGCGGTACGATGCCGTCGGCGCGACCTAGTCCAGGACCTCCAGCACCAGCTCCATGGTCATCAGCACGGGGTTATCGCCGCGGATCAGGCGCCCATCCGCGATGCCGCCGGTGTAGTCGACCAGCGCGACGTCGAGCGCGGCTTCCGCGGTCCCGGAGGGACCGGGCGCGATCGTGCCCGCCGTGATCGCCAGTTCGGTGGCGAACGGCTCGATCACGCCTCCATGGGTGAAGCGCGCGCCGATGGTCGAGCCGACACCGCCGCGCAGCCTGGCGCGTGCAACGCCCTGCATGCGGCAGAAATCCTCGAGGCATCCGGCAAAGTCCTGGTTGGGCCGCAGCCGCAGCGCGAAGGCGCGTCCGGTCGTACGGGCGCCGCAGCCCGGCGCGGCCACCGGACCGAACAGCTTGAAATTCGTCTCCGGATCAGGCTCGGCGGTGAACATTGCGCCGTCCAGACCGAAGGCCTCGACTTCGAACGGCTCGGCGACGACCGTCTCGTCCGGCAGCATGTGGCCGCCGCTGGTGATGCCGTCGGCTTCGATCCACAGCCCGTGGCAATGAAAGAACGGCGCACCGTCGCGCATGCCGAGCGTCATGCTGCCGAGCTTCGTGCGCGTGATGCCTTTCGGCCGATAGGTGTCGCTGTAGAACGCGGCGTTCTCACCGGTCTTCGACAGCGCCGGCATGACATAACCGAACGGCCCGAGCGCACCGTCGCCGAAATTGAGCACACCGCCGGCAAAGCCCTCGGCCGCGAAGCCGCGCCGTGCGGCTTCGAGCAGCGGCAGGCCGGCTTCCAGCACGAACGAGAAGCCACGCCCCCGCGCCTCCACCCATTGGATGCGTTCGACGACCTGCGCTCCCGGTTGCTTGATGCTGCGCATGTGCCTGGTTCAACCCGCCTGCGTCTTGTCGAGATCGAGCAAGCCGCGCGCCTCGAGCTCATCGCGCACCATGCGCTTGGGAATCTTGCCGTAGCCGGACTTCGGCAGCGCGTCCCAGAAGAAGAAGCGCTTCGGCATCTTGTAGCGCGGCACCTTCGGCGAGAGGAATGCCGCCATCTCCGCCTCGGTCACCGGCTTCTCGCCCTCGCGCGCGACGCAGACGGCGACCCCGACCTCGCCCCAGGTCGCATCGGGCACGCCCAGCACCGCGACCTCGCCGACCGCGGGATGGGTCAAGATCTTCTCCTCGATCTCGCGCGGATAGATGTTCGAGCCGCCGGAAATGTACATGTCGGAGGCGCGCCCGGTGATGTAGACGAACCCCTCATCGTCCATGTGTCCGAGATCGCCGGTGCGGAACCAGCCATTGCGAAACGCCTTCGCGTTGGCTTCGGGGTTGTCGTAATAGCCGGCGAGCACGGCGGGGCCGATCACGCAGATCTCGCCGCTCTGGTTGGCCGCGAGTTCGCGTCCCTCGTCGTCCTGGATCGAGACCTGCATGCCAGTGCGCTCGAAGCCGCAAGTGCCGATCCTGGCATGGGGGCCGTCCTCTGGATCGTGCAGCGCCGCCGGCAGCACCGTGATGTTGCCGGTGACCTCGCCCAACCCGAAATACTGCACGATCACCTTGCCGAGCTTCTTGAGCGCGGCCTTCTGGTCCTCGCGATACATCGGCGCGCCGGCATAGATGACGTGACGCAGCGAGGAATGATCGTATTTGTCGGCGGCCGGATGCTCGACCATCATCTTGAGAATCGTCGGCACCGTGAAGAGATTGCTGACGCGGTGCGCCTCGATCAGGCGGAACGCCTCGTTGATGTCGAATTTCTCGGTCGGCAGCAGCACGGTGCGCACGCCGCGCGCGGTCTGCACCAGTTGATGCACGCCGGCGCCATGCGAGAGCGGCGCCACCACCAGCGAAGCATCCGCTTCCGCGACGCCGGGCGTGAGATCGGCAAGATGATTGGTGACGACAAAGCCCATCTGTCCGTGGGTCAACACCGCCGCCTTGGAGCGGCCGGTCGTTCCCGAGGTGAAGAAGAACCAGCAGGGATCGTCGTGCTCGACCGCGACGTTCTCGACCACGGTCCCCATGTGCGAGGCGATGGCATCCGCCACCGAACGTTCGCCGAATGTGGCCTTGCCGTCGACGCTCCAGGTGAATTCCAGCGCCCCGCCATTCACCGCCGCGGCGTGCTCGGGGAAATCGACGTGACACAGGAACGCCTTCGCACCGGATGTCTGCGCGAGATAGGTCACCTCGTCCGGCATCAGGCGGAAATTGGTGGGAACCCAGACTGCGCCGAGCCGGAATGCGGCGAACATCGAGAAGAACATCTCGTCGCCGTTCTTGGAATGGACGAGGATGCGGTCGCCCTTGGCGATGCCGCGCGCGGCGAGCGCCGCCGCCAGCGCCGAGACCTGCGCGTCCATCTCGCGCCAGGTCCAGGATCTGTCACCCCAGACGAAGCCGGGACGCGATGCATGCCGCCGCGCATTCTGCGTCAGCATGTGAGCGAGATTCATGACGCGGCGGGACATGCGCAGGGACTGCATCGGGCTTCCTCTTCGACGGCGGACGGCGCACGCGCCGCCTGCTCATTGCAGTCCATTTATCGCCTTCGTCGGCGGCCTCGCAAGGCCGCCGGTCGGGGCGGCCTCGATGCCCCCATTCAAGGAATTTTAAGCAAGATGGGGGCAACCTCGGCCCGTTCCCGCGTACAGAGTGCTGCACCATGGTCAAAGCGCCCGCCGTTCTCCTGCTGTCGATGGCGCTTGCCGGATGTGCCATGGCGCCTCAGGCGCGGCTCGCACCCGATCCCGCCTTCAAACCGGCCGTCTATGCCTGGGATGGAGCCGGTGAGGATCCGAACCAGCAGCCTTCCGCCTCCGAACCATCGCGCGCGATGCGCGCCGCTTCCAAGGCCGAGCGCAACACGTCGCAGGCCGCGCTCCAGCCCTATTCGAAAGAGTGGTGGCAAGCTCAGGACGGCATTGACGCGGAGCAGGATGCCAGGGTCAGCCGCGCGCTCGTCATCTGCCAGGGTTGCCTGCGTCCGCAGCCGCAGCCCGAGGACACCAGGCTGGCCAAAGCGGCCGATTGAACCGAACGGCCCCGAGATCGCTCTACAGAGATACGCGCCGACGCCGGCCGCCCCGGTCGGTCGTCGCGCGCCATCATCTCAGGGATACTCCATGCTCACCCGCCGCAGCCTCATCGCCACCGCGCTTCTCGTCGCCGGCATCAACCCGGCCCTCGCCCAAGCTCCCGCGCCCACCGACCCCGTGGCGATCCTGACCGCAATCTACACCCGCGCGGCCAAGGGCAAGGGCGACGGTGGCGGCTCCTTCGTGATCGAGAACAAGACGGCCAAGGCCAAGTACCTGTCGAAATCGCTGATCGCATTGTGGGCCAAGGCCGATGCGCATACGCCCAAGGGCGATGTCGGGCCGGTCGACTTCGATCCCGTGACCAATTCGCAGGAGCCGGACGTCAAATCGTTCAAGGTTGACGCCGAGAAGATGGAGGCCGACAAGGCCTCCGTCGCGGTCACCATCACCGGCCACCGCAACGACCGCAAACCGGCCGACCAGATCGTGCATTACGAGTTCGTGCGCGAGGCCGATATCTGGAAGATCGACGACATCAGGGGCTCCTCCGATGGCGAGGCCTGGTCGGTGCGAAAGATGCTGACGGACTCGCTGAAGACCTGACGGGAGACACCATGAGCGACGTGACCAACGACGAGGCGCATCACCGCTATCAGCTCGAGGCGGAGGGCTACCTCGCAGCGACCTACTACACGCTCGATGGCGACGTGATCACCTTCGTGCACACCGAGGTGCCCCCCGAACTCGGCGGCAAGGGCATCGGCTCGAAGCTGGTCAAGGGCGCGCTCGATCAGGTCCGTGCCGCCGGCCTGAAAGTCGTCGCGCAGTGCCCGTTCGTGAAGGCCTATATCGAGAAGCACCCGGACTATCAGGATCTGCTGAAGACTTGATCGTCATCGCGGGCCGCAGGCTCGGACGACGAGATCGAGACGAACGCAGCAGCCGATGCAGCGAGGCCGAACGGGACACGCATTTGCGGATATCTCCCCTGCGGCAACCTTCCTCGGTCGCGTCTTGGCAAGGGCGGGTTCTGGCGCCTAGATCAGGGGACTGACAGTTCGGAAGGATTTTCCATGGCGGCATCGGTACGCGACAACAAGGACAGGAGCCGCTTCGAGCTGGATGTCGGCCAGGAGATCGCCTTCGCGAATTACCGGCTGACGGCTTCGGCCGTGATCATCACCCACACCGAGACGCCGCGCGCGCTGCGCGGCCAGGGCATCGCATCCGAACTGGTGAAGGGCGCGCTGGAATTGATCCGGCGCGACGGCAGGAAGGTGATCGCGGGTTGCGGCTTCGTCGTCGACTATCTCGACAAGCATCCGGAAAACGCCGATCTGGTCGCCTGACGCAAAAAGGGCCCGCGAGATCGCGGGCCCTTGCAGCGACCGAGCGGTCGGTTAGTGCTTGATCTCGGGCGGCAGCTTGCCGCCATTGGCGGCGAGCTTGGACATCACCTGCTTGTGCAGCCAGACGTTCATGCTGGCGGAGTCGTTCGTGTCTCCGGTGTAGCCGAGCTCCTTGGCGAGGTCCTTGCGCGCAGCCAGGCTGGAATCGACGTCGAGCGCCTTCATGAGGTCGACGATCGAGGTGCGCCATTCCAGCTTCTCGCCCTTGTGGGCGGCGGCGGCCTTGTCGACTATCGCAGCCACGTCGACGCTTGCCATGGGCGCGGCAGCGGGAGCGGACGACGGCGCCGCACCCGCGGGCGCGCCGGCCGAGG
>NZ_JASGFS010000114.1:0-7989 GCF_047605465.1 Bradyrhizobium sp.
CGACAGCGAGCGGATCGCGTCGCCGGCGTATTCCAGCACGTAGCCGGTGCCGCCTGCGGTGCCGATCTCGCCGATGATGGCCAGGATGATGTCCTTGCCCGTCACGCCGTCCGGCAATTTGCCGTCGACGGTGACGCGCATGTTCTTGGCCTTCTTCTGGATCAGCGTCTGCGTCGCCAGCACATGCTCGACCTCGGAGGTGCCGATGCCGTGCGCGAGCGCGCCGAACGCGCCATGCGTCGAGGTGTGGCTGTCACCGCAGACGATGGTGGTGCCGGGCAGCGTGAAGCCCTGCTCCGGTCCGATGACGTGGACGATGCCCTGACGCTTGTCGAACTCGTCATAATATTCGATGCCGAATTCCTTGGCGTTCTCGGCGAGCGCCTTGATCTGCTCGATGCTTTCCGGATCGGGGTTCGGCTTGGTGCGGTCGGTGGTCGGCACGTTGTGGTCGACGACCGCGAGCGTCTTCTCGGGTGCATGCACCTTGCGCCCCGTCGTGCGCAGGCCTTCGAACGCCTGCGGCGAGGTCACCTCGTGCACCAGATGGCGGTCGATATAGAGCAGGCAGGTGCCGTCATCGGCTTCGTGCACCAGATGGTCGTTCCAGATCTTGTCGTACAGGGTGGTCGGCTTGGACATGAGCGTCAGCTCCGGGAGAATATGTGAAGCGATATGCGCGGCTGGCGCGCGGGGGCAACAGATCGTCAGCGCAGCTTTTAGGCTGCGCGACTAAGCTCTGACGTTGCCGAGGTCGCGAAGCGTCCGAAGAACCGGCCGGGCAGCCGCGAGCGATCGTCGATGACGATGCGCTTGACGGGTGAGAGGCTGGTCAGATCTGGAAACATTCTAGAAGCTATATAGCATGCAGAGGCGAAAGCGCGAGAGTTTCCGCGATCGTCGTTGCGAGGAGCGGAGCTGCGAAGCAATCCAGACTGTTTCTGCTGTCGCAGTCCGGATTGCTTCGCTGCGCCTGCCATGACGGCTCGGCGCGCAACAAAAAAGCGCGGGGCGTTCGGCCCCGCGCTTTTCGAAACTTGCCTGGTGGCGGAGCTTACTCGCCGACGGCCGTCGCGCGGTCCTGCTTCTCGACGATGCGGGCCGACTTGCCGCGAAGGTTGCGGAGATAATAGAGCTTGGCGCGACGCACCTTGCCGCGGCGCACTACCTTGATCGAGTCGATCATCGGGGAGAGCAGCGGGAACACGCGCTCGACGCCCTCGCCATAGGAGATCTTGCGCACGGTGAAGCTCTCGTTGAGGCCACCGCCCGAACGGCCGATGCACACGCCCTCATAGGCCTGCACGCGGGTGCGCTCGCCTTCGACCACCTTCACGTTGACGATGACGGTGTCGCCGGGCCCGAAATCCGGGATGTCCTTGCCGGCCGAGAGCTTGTCGAATTGCTCTTGCTCGAGCTGCTTGATCAGGTTCATGGGTAAATCTCCATCGGCGCGCCCAGCCTTGGAAACGGGGGCTGCGCGAAATTCGTTTATCCAGCCATTGCGGATGTGGGCGCTCCTATAAGGCAAGCCGGAGCGTTTGTCACCCGTCTGTCTTGTTTTTTGGCGTTTTTTGCCGACCGGCCCGATTCGAGGCCTTGGCCGGCATCCGAGCCCACAAATCGGGCCGCCGGGCTGCCGTCAGCGCCTCGGATTCGGCCCGCCGCCAGGCTGCGACCTTGGCGTGATCGCCGGAGGTCAGGGTCTCCGGGATCGGAACCCCCTCGAACAGCTGGGGTCGGGTGTATTGGGGGTATTCGAGGAGGCCATCGGAAAAGCTTTCCTCGGTTCCCGAGGCTTCCTTGCCCATGACGCCCGGCAACAGGCGCACACAGGCGTCGATCAGGGCCAAAGCGGCGATTTCGCCCCCGGACAGCACATAATCGCCGATCGAGACCTCCTCCAGGCCGCGCCCGTCGATCACCCGCTGGTCGACCCCCTCGAACCGGCCGCAGACAATCAGCGGGCCGGGGCCCCGGGTCAGTTCGACGACGCGGGCCTGGGTCAATGGCCGACCGCGGGGGCTCATCAGGAGGCGCGGCCGGTCCGTGCCGATGTCGGCGGCGTCGATGGCCGCCGCCAGAACGTCCGCCCGCAGCACCATGCCGGGGCCACCCCCGGCCGGGGTGTCGTCGACGCTGCGGTGGCGATCGGTCGCAGAGGCCCGGATGTCCCGCGCATCCAGTTGCCAGAGCCCGGAGGCCAGCGCCCGCCCGGCCAGGCTCACGCCGAGCGGTCCCGGAAACATCTCCGGAAACAGCGTCAGCACCGTCGCGCGCCAGGGTGAGGGGTTTGTCATCCGATCTCGGTTGATCTCAATTGTCGTCGTCCCGGACAGGCGCAGCAAAGCCGCGCGCTGATCGGCGCCCCATCGCCACCGCAATCGAATTTGCGATGACTGGAGCCGCCAGCTTAGCCAAAAACCACGGCCTGTGGTTATGGGTCCCCACGCTCGCCGGGATGATCCGGAGAGGCGTCTCGGTCCTCGCCATCGATCTCCTCCGGCAGCGCGATCACGACGCGGCCCCCGGCGAGGTCGACTTCCGGCACCACGGCGTTCGAGAACGGCAGCAGCAGCGTCGTCCCCTTCGGCGGGGCGATTTCGATGATGTCGCCGGCGCCGAAATTGTGGATCGCGAGCACGCGGCCGATCGCATCGCCGGCCGTGGTGACGGCGGCGAGCCCGATCAGGTCGGTGTGGTAATATTCGTCCTCGTCGGTCGCCGGCAGCTTGTCGCGGGCGACGTAGAGCTCGATGCCGTTGAGCCGCTCGGCTTCATCGCGGGTCGTGACGCCCTTGAACGTCGCGACCAGATGATCCTTGGCCTCGCGCGCCTGCGCGACCTCGAACTGGCGCTTGCCGTCCTTGCTGACGAGCGGCCCGTAATGCCGCACGGCAAAGGGATCCTCGGTGAAGGTCCACAATTTCACCGCACCGCGCACGCCATGCGCGGCGCCGATCCGCGCGACGCAAACGAGTTGAGACATCAGCTGGCCTCGTCCTTCGAGATGCCGCTTCGCGGCACCTCGGGATGAGGGGATGGACCCTCATGCCGGGGAGCACGGCGTATGCCGTGCGCCGCGAAGCATGAAGGCCCGGCCATCAAGGCGAACTAGCCCTTCGCGGCGGCTTCGGCCTGCGCCTTGCGCTCCTTGCGCGGCACGGCCTTCTGCGGGTTGTTGCGCGCTTCACGCTTCTTGACGCCGGCGGCATCGAGGAAACGCGACACGCGGTCGGACGGCTGCGCGCCCTTGGCGACCCACGCCTTCACCTTCTCCATGTCGAGCTTGAGGCGGGCCTCGTTGTCCTTCGGCAGCAGCGGGTTGAAATAGCCGAGACGCTCGATGAAGCGGCCATCGCGCGGGAAGCGCGAGTCGGCGACGACGACGTGATAGACGGGGCGCTTCTTGGTGCCGGCGCGGGCGAGGCGGATAACGACGGACATCTAGTTCTCCTTCAAAGTACTGCTTGTTCGGTTGATTGGTATTCCGCGTTGCGCGAGACGCTTGCGATCCCGCGCGACGAATTCCTCATTTCTTCTTGCCTGGAAAGCCGCCGAGGCCCGGCAGCATCGGCTTGCCGCTGAGCCCGGTCAGGCCCGGCACATTCGGCAGGCCCTGGCGCAGGCCCGCGGGCAGGTCCTTCGGCAGATTGGGCAGGCCCTGTCCGCCGCCGCTCTGCATCTTCTCCTGCAGCGCCTTCATCTCCTCGGGCGATGGCATCTTCATGCCGCCGCCGAAGCCCATCGCCTGCGCGATGCCCGCGAGCGGGCCGCGCTTGCCGGAGCCCATGGCCTTCATCACGTCGGCCATGTTCCGGTGCATCTTGAGCAGCTTGTTGACGTGCTCGACGCTCTGGCCGGAGCCGGCGGCGATGCGCTTCTTGCGGCTCGCCTTCAGCAGGTCGGGATGCCGGCGCTCGTCGCGCGTCATGGAATCGATGATCGCGACCTGCCGCTTCAGGATCCTGTCGTCGATGCCGGCGGCGGCGATCTGGTTCTTCATCTTGGAGATGCCGGGCATCATGCCCATCAGGCCGCTGATGCCGCCCATATTGGCCATCTGCAGCAGCTGCTCGCGCATGTCGTTGAGGTCGAACTGCCCCTTGCGCATGCGCTCTGCAGTGCGCGCGGCCTTCTCGGCGTCGATGTTGGCGGCAGCCCGTTCGACCAGCGACACCACGTCGCCCATGCCGAGGATGCGGCCGGCGATACGGTCGGGATGGAAGTCTTCCAGCGCGTCGGTCTTTTCGCCGGTGCCGAGCAGCTTGATCGGTTTGCCGGTGACCGCGCGCATCGACAGCGCGGCACCGCCGCGGCCGTCGCCGTCGACACGGGTCAGCACGATGCCGGTGAGGCCGACGCGCTGATCGAACGAGCGCGCGAGGTTCACGGCGTCCTGGCCGGTGAGGCTGTCGGCGACCAGCAGCACTTCGTGCGGATTGGCGGCGGCTTTGATCGCGGCCGCCTCCGCCATCATCTCTTCGTCGAGCGTGGTGCGGCCGGCGGTATCGAGCAGCACGATGTCGTAGCCGCCGAGCTTGCCGGCTTCGAGCGCGCGCTTGGCGATCTGCGGCGGCTGTTGCCCCGCGACGATCGGCAGCGTCGGAATGTCGAGGTCGCGGCCGAGCACCGCGAGCTGCTCCATCGCCGCCGGACGATAGACGTCGAGTGAAGCCATCAGCACCTTGCGCTTGTCGCGCTGGACCATGCGGCGGGCGAGCTTCGCGGTGGTGGTGGTTTTGCCGGAACCCTGCAGGCCGACCATCATGATCGGCACCGGCGGCACCGAATTGACGTCGATGGTCTGGCCTTCCGCGCCGAGCGTGTTGACGAGCTCGTCGTGGACGATCTTGACCACCATCTGGCCGGGCGTGACCGACTTGACGACGGTGGCGCCGATCGCCTGCTCGCGGACGCGTTCGGTGAAGCTGCGCACCACTTCGAGCGCAACGTCGGCCTCCAGCAGCGCGCGGCGCACCTCGCGCATCGCGGCGTCGACGTCCTTTTCGGTCAGCGCACCGCGCCCCGTCAGACGATCGAGGATGCCGCCAAGCCTTTCCGACAGATTGTCGAACAATGCCGTTGTCCTGTTGCTGTCCTTCCGACGGGAAGAACGCTTCGTTGGTCTTCGCCGTCATGCCCCGCCTTCGCGGGGGATGACCGCTCCTCACTCGGAAGCAATCCTCCAAACACCTTTGCGCCCGAGGGCGCATCGCGCTGTCGGGCGTTGACCTCTGGCCTCCAGGGCCAGTCGGCGGGTCGAAAAGAAAGCCTTTCCGAGAAAGTGGCGGGGTTAAACGCCGCTCACGGCCAAAAGTCAAGGAAAGTTAGGGGTGCGAACCGGCTTTGCCAAGGCAAGATATTGAAAACATGATGTTTTCGGCGATGGGTTTCATTTTTCGTGGTCCCGCCCATATGACCGGTGATGACTTACCCCACCCTGCCTGAAGCCCGCCCGTGCCGATCACCCGCCGCCGCCTGTTTGGATTTCTTGCCGGAGCGGCCGTGCTGGTCGGGGTTCCATCCATCTGGATCGCCCGTATGAAAAACTATGACGGCCCCGTCTCCGACCATTTCGACGGCCTGCACTTCTTCGATCCCAACGGCGCGCCGCCGAAAGCGCTCGGCGAGGTGTTCCGCTGGCAGTTCGGGGGCGGACGGAAGCGCTCGACCTGGCCCGACTGGGTGGCGAATTCGCACGCCGATACCCCGCCGGCCCGCGTCGACGGCGACAAGGTCCGGCTCTCCTTCGTCGGCCACGCCAGCTGGCTGATCCAAACCGGCGGCCTCAACATTCTCGTCGACCCCGTCTGGTCGATGCGGGTCTCGCCCGTCAGCTTCGCCGGACCGAAGCGGCACAACGATCCCGGCATCGCCTTCGACAAGCTGCCGAAGATCGACGTCGTGCTGGTCTCGCACGGCCACTACGATCATCTCGACGTCGCGACGCTGTCGCGGCTGGCGAGGAATTTCGCGCCGCGCGTGGTCACGCCGCTCGGCAATGACCTTGCGATGCGCGATGCCGATTCCGCGATCAAGGCCGAAGCGTTCGACTGGCATGATCGTGTTGAGCTCGGCGGCGGCATCGCCGTGCACCTGGTGCCGACCCGGCACTGGTCGGCACGTGGGATGTTCGACCGAAACAAGGCATTGTGGGCGAGCTTCGTGCTGGAGACGCCGGCCGGGAAGATCTATGTCGTCTGCGATTCCGGTTACGGCGATGGTGGACATTTTCGCCGCGTCGCCGAGAAGCATGGGCCGTTGCGTCTGGCGATCCTCCCCATCGGCGCCTACGAGCCGCGCTGGTTCATGCGCGACCAGCACATGAACCCGGAGGATGCGGTGAAGGCGCTATCGGATTGCGGCGCGCAACAGGCGCTCGGGCACCATCACGGCACGTTCCAGCTCACCGACGAAGCGATCGATGCGCCGGCCAAGGCGCTGGTCGAAGCGCTCGACGCAGCGAAGATTCCGCAGGAGCGGTTCGTCGCGATGAAGCCGGGGCAGGTGGTGGAGCTCTGACCCCACTATCGTCCCGACGAAGGCCGGGACCCCATTCCGCGTGATCCGTCCTGTGCCGATGGTCGCGGCGCCGAACCGAGCGTCTTCGCCAAACCGCCCCCTGTGGTCATGGGTCCCGGCCTTCGCCGGGACGACATGATCGTCGTGGCGAGCAGTGTACCTTCCGCGTGCTACTGCGCCGGCTTGATCGCCCAGCTCACATTCACCGTCACCGACAGCGTTTCCTCGCCCGGGGCGACGGCAGCAGGCGCTGCCGCCATCGGCGCGGCCATCCTGGCCTTGAACAGCGGCACGGGGCCGCCGCCTTCCGCGACGCTCAGCGGCGCGCCGAGGGTGACGCCGGTGGCCTTCGCATAGATTTCGGCCTTGCGGCGGGCATCGACGACCGCCTGCTCGCGGGCGTCGTCGAGCAGCTTCGAGGCTTGCGTGACCTCGAAGGAGATGTTGCCGATGTCGTTGGCGCCGGCGCCGACCAGCGTGTCGATGATGCCGGCCACCTTGGTCACGTCGCGGATCTTCACGGTGACGCGGTTGCTGGCGCGGAAGCCGACCACGGGCGACGCGCCGGTGGATTTGTTCTGGCCGTATTGCGGCTGCAGCGACAGGCGCGAGGTCTGGTAATCCTTCTCGGCGACGCCGGCTCCCTTCAGCGCCAGCAGCACCTTGCCCATCGCGGCGTTGTTGGCGTCGGACGCCTCCTTCGCGGTTTTCGCATCGCTGGCGACGCCGGCATCGATCTGGGCAAGGTCGGGCGCGACGGACACGGTCGCTTCCCCGCTCACCGAAATGGCGGCCGGGAAATCGTCAGCGATGGCGGGCGACGCCATCAGTGCAGTGGCGAATACGGAGGCAAGCAGGGCGGTTTTTTTCATCGGTCTCACTTCAGCGGTACGAAAACATTGATCACGAGCTTGTCCTCAGCCGTCTTCAGGGGATCGGTGAGATATTCCTCGATGAACGTGTCCTTGGCTTCCAGCCTCTTGTCGTCGAGGTGATTGGTGATCGCCTCATAGGTGTTGTCCATGTTGTCGTAGGAGCCGCGATGGACGAATTTCAGGGCCTTGCCTTCGGGCGATTTGCCGATGCTCATGTCCTTGGGCAGCTTCTGCGGATCCTGATCGACCGGGATCTCGGCGAGGAAGGTGAAGCCGGTATCGTCGGTCGAGGTGTAGACGATCATGGGGTTGCCGGCGTGCTTGATGCCCTGCTTGTCCAGCAGCGTGTTCAGCGCCTTGAAGGCGTCGACCAGCGTGTCGAAAGCCGAGTCCCAATTGGCCGAGCCCTTGACCATCAGGACCTTCTTGGCCTCGAGCGTGGTCTCCTGGCCGAAGGGATCGGCGGTCTGCACCGGCGCCGGCGTGACGGCAGCGGCGGGTGGCGGTGACGCCGGACTGGGTGAGGCGCTGGCCGCGGGCGAGGGCGAGGCTGCGGGCGCGGGTGAGGCGCTGGCCGCCGGCGAAGGCG
>NZ_JASGFS010000115.1:0-7941 GCF_047605465.1 Bradyrhizobium sp.
AGGAGGTCTACCGGCTCCAGGGCGTGCTCATCAACGACAAGCACATCGAGGTGATTGTCCGTCAGATGCTCCAGAAGGTGGAAGTCACCGACCAGGGCGACACGGACATGATCTCCGGCGAGCAGGTCGACAAGATCGAGTTCGACGCGCTCAACGAGAAGGCGAAGGAAGAGGGCAAGAAGCCCGCCACGGGTACGCCGGTTCTGCTCGGCATCACCAAGGCGAGCCTCCAGACCCGCTCCTTCTTCTCGGCGGCCTCGTTCCAGGAGACCACCCGCGTCCTCACGGAAGCGGCGGTCAACGGCAAGGTCGACCCGCTCGAAGGCCTCAAGGAGAACGTCATCGTCGGCCGGCTGATCCCGGCGGGCACCGGCGCCTCCATGGCCAAGATCCGCGAAGTCGCCATGAAGCGCGACAAGCTGATCCTCGACGAGCGCGAGAAGCAGGCGGCCGTCGTGTCGCCCGCGCCCGAAGCGGAGCCGATGGCGCTTCCGCCCGCGGAATGATGCCTCATCCGTAGAAATACCGAGGACAATGAAAAGGCCGGCGCAAGCCGGCCTTTTTGCTGCTTTCTTTGCCTGCTGCGGTGCAGGTCCAACCTTTGTTCATCTTTCCTTCAGCCTGAAAAGCGCTTCTGCTAAGGGAACTTAGACCGGTGGTCCCGTGGCGGGGGCAGGGCCGGAGACCACGGAACTCACATGCTTGATCTCGCAATCGTAGGCGGCGGCCCCGGCGGGCTGATGAGCGCCTGGTACCTGAAGCGTAAGCTCGGCGATCTCTGCCGCGTCACCATCTTCGAGGCCTCCGACCGGCTCGGCGGCAAGATCGTCACGCGCAAGTTCGACGCCGCGCCGGCGATGTACGAGGCCGGCGTTGCCGAGATCTACGACTACTCCATGACCGGTCCGGATCCGCTGCGGGAACTGATCCAGCATTTCGGACTGCAGACCATTCCGATGGATGCCGAGCAGGTCCAGTTCGGCGGGGAATTGCTCAACGACGTGCCGGGCATGCGCCGCAAATACGGCGCGAAGACCGCGGCGGCGATCGAAGCGTTCCGCGAGCGCTGCGCGAAGATGCTCTCGCCGATCGAGTATTACGAGGGCGTCGGCGCGCACGACAACGAGAACCCCTGGGCCTACAAGACCGCCGAGCAGGTCCTCGACGAAGAGGTCGAGGACGAGACCGCCAAGCGTTTCTTCAAGGTGATGGCGCGCTCCGATATCGCCACCGAAAGCCACAACACCAACGGCCTCAACGCGCTGAAGAACTACCTGATGGATGTCGACGGCTATATCGGCCTCTATTCCATCCAGAACGGCAACGAGCAGCTCATCGATTGCCTGCAGTCGGAGGTCAACGCCGACATCCAGCTCAATCACCGCGTGCTCACAGTCGGCAAGGCGCCGACCGGGCGCTACCAGCTCAAGATGATGAACGGCAAGGGACCGGAGACGCGCGACTTCGATCTCGTGATGGTCTGCCTGCCGCATTCCTGGCTCGCCACCGTCGGCTGGGAGGGCGAGCAGCTCCGCAAGTCGATGGTCAAGCACGTCTCCTATTTCGACCGTCCGGCGCACTATCTGCGCGTCTCGATCCTGTTCGACAGCCCGTTCTGGGGCGACAAGATTCCGGGCGCCTGGTTCATGTCGGAAGCCTTCGGCGGCTGCTGCGTCTACAACGAGGGCGCACGCCACGACGTCGGCAAGCACGGCGTGCTGAACTGGCTTATTCCCGGCTCGGACGCGCTGGCTTTCGCCAACCTGTCGGACCGCGAACTGATCGACGCCGCGCTCAAGTCGCTGCCGGCGTCGCTCGGCGATGCGCGCGCGCATTTCATGGAAGGCAGGATCCATCGCTGGCTGTCGTCGGTGAACGCGCTGCCTGGCGGTCTGCCGGTGCGCGACGTCGTGACCAATCACCGGCCGGAGCCGAAGGATCATCCCGGTATCGTGCTGGTCGGGGACTACCTGTTCGACTCCACGCTGAACGGACTGCTCGATTCCTCTGATGCCGCGACCGACATCATCCTGACCGAGATGATGCGCCTGCGCCGCGAACGCGCGCAGGACGCCAAGCCGCTCTCCAACAAGATCGATCGCGACTATTTCGAGAATTACCGCGGCCTCGGCCCCTACAGCGAGGCATGGCACCACTTCACCGATCCCGACTATCTGACGAAGCTGATGGGCATCGTCTGGGGCAAGACGAAGGGCACCAAGCTGCTGGTGGCGGGCTCCGCCAGCGGAGAGCTGGTCGGCGCGCTGCGCGAACGCGGCATCGATGCCTGGGGCATCGAGAACAACCGTGCCATTCACGCCAAGACACCGAAGGCGCTGAAGAAGTACAACAAGCTCGGCTCGATTCTGGACATGCCGTTCAAGGACGACTCGTTCGACTTCGTGTTCGAGACGAGCCTCTGCCATATTTCCCCGAAGCAGGTGGTCCGCGCGATCCGGGAGATGAACCGCGTCGTCAAGACCGGACTGGTGTTCGGTTCTGTCACCTCGGACATGGCCTCCGCGGTGGTCGACCGCTACGATCTGCTGCGCGGGGTCAAGAAGCTCGGCACCTGGTGGGAATGGTCCGAGCTGTTCTTCGGCAACGGATTCGATCTCTCGATGCACCGCAAGGACTGCGCCGACACGCTGTGGGAGGTGACTCTCGCCGCTAACAAGGGCCCGGGCCAGTGGTACGCCGACGCCGACAGTCTGCGCTATTCGTTCTTCGACAAGGTCGAGGACGAGGACGACGACGACTAGCCGCAGGACCGGGTGAATTCGCCAATTGCTTTGCCGAATTCATCATGATCGCATAGAATCGGTGCAATAGCGGTTTCCGCTGTTTCCCTGCTCTCTGCGGTCATGCCGGCCGTCAGCATCGGTTGGTTTCATGGCGTCCAGGCCTCTCTCTCCCGACGAACAGAAGCTTGCTGCGGAAGAGGCGGCAGAGCTCGACGACAAGCTCGCCCCCAGCGCCAAGCCGGACCTCGAAGAGGACGGGGACGACGAGGACGACGACGAGCTGGAAGCGGATGACGACGACGAGGATGAGGATCTCGTCGTTTTTACCGCGCGCGAGGCGGCAGGCGCCCTCGCGACCATCTGGGGCTTCGTCAAGCCGTTCGTCACCAACTACAAGAGGATGCTGTCATTCGTGACGTTCGGCGTCGTCGTCGAGACGCTGTTCAACGTCATCATGCCGCTCAGCCTGAAGTACCTGATCGACGATGCGCTCGGCGAGGAGGACTTCCAGGCGCTGTACAAGATCCTCGGCGTGCTCGCGGTCGCCGGCATCTTCACCTCCATCGTCGCGGTCTGGTACGAGCGCTGGGATGCGCGGCTTGCGGCGAGCGTCATCTCGGACGTCCGCAAGCGGCTGTTCGAGCACGTCCAGGACCTGCCGGCGGCCTATTTCGGCCGCACCAAGCGCGGCGAGATCCTGTCGCGCTTCTCCGTCGACCTCTCGGCCTTCGAAGGCTCGGTCAAGACCTTCGCCAACAGCGCCGCGCTGCCGTTCCTGGAGTTGATCGCGGGTATCATCCTGATGGTGTTCCTGAACTGGCAGCTCGCGGTGGTTGCGCTGCTGGTGTTTCCGATCACGCTGATCGGTCCGCGCATCCTCACGCCGAAGGCGGTGCAGGCGAACTACGAGCAGAAGCTCAACGAGTCCGCGCTGCTCGGCATGGTGCAGGAGAACGTCGCGGCGCAGGCGGTGATCAAGGCGTTCAGCCTGCAGCGCAAGATGTTCGGCTTCTTCTCGTTCCGCAACGACGACACGCGCAGCAGGATCGCCGCCGCCGCGTTCCTGTCGACCATGGTGGAACGGACGGTCACCATCTCGGTGCTGCTGCTGCACCTCGTGGTGCTCGCGATCGGTGCGTATCTGGCGACCAAGGGGCAGATCACCATCGGCACCTTCGTCACCTTCGAGAGCGCGTTCTGGGAGGTCTCCTACAACATCGCCCATCTGATGCACTTCATCCCGGTGTCGATCTCCTCCGCGGCCGCGATTCGCCACATCCAGGAACTCCTCGACGAGCCGACCCGCGGTGCCGACCGCCCCGGCGCGCCCGACCTGCCGCGCATCACCAACGACATCACCTTCGACCACGTCACCTTCCAGTACGAAGGCAGCCAGACGCCGGTGCTGGACAATCTCAGCCTCAAGCTCAACGTCGGCAAGAGCATCGCGATCGTCGGCCCCAGCGGCTCCGGCAAGAGCACGCTGCTCAACCTGATCCTGCGGCTCTACGTGCCGGACGAGGGACGCGTCACCATCGATGGCGTCGATGTCCGCAAGGTGACGCTGGATTCGCTGCGCCGGAGCATGGCGGTCGTGTTCCAGGAGAACATGCTGTTCAACATGTCGATCCGCGAGAATATCCGGCTCGGCAAGGAAGGCGCGACCGACGAGGAGGTAGAGGAGGCGGCCAGGAAAGCCGAGATCCATCGCTACATCATGAGCCTGCCGCAGAAGTACGAGACGCCGGTCGGAGAGCGCGGCGATACCTTGTCGGGCGGCCAGCGCCAGCGCATCGCGATCGCGCGCGCGATCATCCGCAACCCGTCCGTGTTGCTGCTCGACGAGGCCACCTCGGCGCTCGACCAGACCACGGAGGCTGCGATCAACCGCACGCTGCTGAAGGTCGCCAAGGGACGCACCATGATCTGGTCGACCCATCGCCTGACCTCCGTGGTGGAGATGGACGAGATCATCGTGATTTCAGGGGGCAGGGCGATCGAACGCGGCTCGCATGCCGAATTGCTCGCCAAAAACGGCACCTATCGCAAGCTGTGGGACGACCAGATGCACCAGCCCCACGGCGCGTCGGCTCATGCCGACGACGACAGCGATGATGACGACGAGGATGAGGACGACCTCGAGGATGACGAGGACGACGAGGAGGAGTGACCGAGGAAGTTCGGCTCCAGATGCATCGCTCCGCCGAGGGGCCGCAACAGGCCCTGCGCCGACCATGCCATGAAGCGTGCCCAGCGCTGCGCGGTCCAGTAGGGGCTCGTGCTGGTTGAGACCGAGCGGAACGTGAAGGCTTTGGCCGCCGACCATTCATCGCAGGAGCGCTTGACCGGATCGCCGTAGAAGGCGGCGATCTTGTCCGCGTCCATCCCGTCGGAGGTGAGCCATTGCGGGATGTAGACGTTGCAGAGCCGCTCGACGTCGGTGAACACCTTGTCGCAGCCGGTGCCGGCGACGGGACAGGAGGTCGAAAAGGCGTCACCCACCAGCACGATGCCGGGCCGGCCTCCGGCCTCGTTCACATAGAGATCGACCGGGCGGATCTTGATCTCGCCGGGGATGCCGAAGGCGCCGGTGATGCGCTTGAGCCGCGGCAGCGCGGCGTCCAGGGTCTCGGCCGGCGCGCGGCGCAGCTCGCGCAGCCAGGGATCGTCGAAACTGCGATACACGAACAGATTGGCGCGCATCCGCGTGCCGATCGGAAACAGCGTGATGTAGGGGATGCGGTCGCTCGGCCGCTCCGAGAAGTAGGTCAGCGCCGGGAAGCCGAACGTCGACCGCTCCGTCGGCACGAGATCGAATCCGATCGAGATCGAATGGCAGGTGCTGATGATCCTGCGCGTGATGCCGAGCTGGTGGCGCAGGCCGATATTGAGGCCGTTGGCGAGCACGACCAGGCGGGCCGAGATCGTCTCGTCGTTGGAGAGTGTGATCCTTTGCCGCTCGGCGCTCGTCGTCACCGTGACGGCCTTGGCCCAGATGCGCTCGACGTGATCGGGAATCTCGTCGCGAATCGCGCTCACCAAGCCGTCGTAGAGGATATTGAACTGCTGGCTCGGCGACTTGTCGAGCAGGCGGCCGAAGCGCGCGATCCAGTTCTCGGCGGAGAATGTCGTGCGGCGCAGCACCGATTCTCCGATTCCGGTTTTGAGGAATCGCTCGACCTGCTGGCGGCCGCTGAGTTTTTCGACTCGAAAATCGGCCGGATAGGTCTCGTGCGGATCGATCAGCACGGTTGAGACGCCGGCGCGGCCGAGCATCGCGGCCGCGATCGAGCCGGCCAATCCCCCGCCGATAATGGCGATGTCGGTGTAGCGCATGACGAATATCTCTGCCGAAGGCGTCAGTTTGACGCATCAACAGGAAAAAAAGCCTTAGCGCTGGTTATAAAAGTATATTTTATCCGGGTATAATATGCTTTTGCGATGGCGGAACGCGCGGCTCGTCACCATATCGGGGAAGCGCGGTGAGGGCGGCAAACGAGCGATTTCTACAGGCGCCACAGGCGTTTTGGACTGTTGTTTCGCCTTGACTTGATCGATTCTCACTTATAGAAAGCGCCTCACTTAACGACAGGCGGTGAGCATCGCCAACGTCGGAACGGGCCACCCGTTTGATCCTCTCGGGGATCGCAAAAGCGGGCACCAACCTCGACGAATGCCGCTCAAACGCTGTCGATTATAGCTAGGCAATGCCAGGACGATTTTAGTTCTCTTGAGCACGTCCTCTTGAGATCGAACTCGGGTGCATGACCTCGGTGAGCGGGCTGCGGCGATACGCTGACGGCCCAATGACTGCGGTCCTCTGTGGCGTCGAAGCGCTTTCCGCTCGTTGATGGAGCGGTTGGCGCAATTTCGCTTTGCGCGGATTGTTCCGCGTGATGCGGCCTCTTCGGGCAGGTTGTCCGAAACGAATTTGCGGTCCCGGCAACGGGCTGCGGCAAGACGGCGGACCCGCAAGGGAACGCGATAACAAAGGGTAAGGCCAGGATGCCGACGATCAACCAGCTGATCGCACAACCGCGTGAAGTGCAGAAGTCGCGCAAGAAGGTGCCGGCGCTGCAGCAGTCGCCGCAGAAGCGCGGCGTTTGCACGCGCGTCTACACCACGACCCCGAAGAAGCCGAACTCGGCGCTTCGTAAGGTTGCCAAGGTGCGCCTGACGAACGGTTTCGAGGTGATCGGCTACATCCCGGGTGAAGGCCATAACCTCCAGGAGCACTCGGTGGTCATGATCCGCGGCGGTCGCGTCAAGGACTTGCCCGGCGTGCGCTACCACATCCTCCGCGGCGTGCTGGATACCCAGGGCGTCAAGAACCGTAAGCAGCGTCGTTCGAAGTACGGCGCCAAGCGTCCGAAGTAAGCGGGAACCAGCTCAATGTCTCGTCGCCACTCAGCGGAAAAGCGCGAAGTTCTTCCCGATCCGAAGTTCGGGAACATCATCGTCACGAAGTTCATGAACTCGGTGATGTACGCCGGCAAGAAGTCGGTCGCGGAAGGCATCGTCTACGGTGCTTTCGGCATCATCGAATCGAAGACCAAGCAGAACCCGCTCGGCGTGTTCGAGCAGGCGCTCGAGAACGTCATGCCGACGATCGAAGTGCGCTCCCGCCGCGTCGGCGGCGCCACCTACCAGGTTCCGGTCGAAGTTCGTTCGACCCGCCGGCAGGCGCTTGGCATTCGCTGGCTGATCGCCGCCGCGCGCGATCGCAACGAGAAGACGATGACCGAGCGGCTCTCGGCGGAGCTCTTGGACGCATCGAACAACCGGGGGAACGCTGTCAAGAAGCGTGAAGACGTGCATCGTATGGCGGAAGCCAACCGCGCCTTCTCGCACTATCGCTGGTAACGGCGAAACAAACGGACTCGCAAGGAACACCCCATGCCCCGCCAACATGCCATCGAAGACTACCGTAACTTCGGTATCATGGCGCATATCGACGCCGGCAAGACCACGACGACCGAGCGCATCCTCTACTACACCGGCAAGTCCTACAAGATCGGCGAAGTCCACGACGGCGCCGCGACCATGGACTGGATGGAGCAGGAGCAGGAACGCGGCATCACGATCACGTCGGCTGCCACCACGACCTTCTGGAAGGGCCGTGACGGCAAGACCCGCCGCTTCAACATCATCGACACCCCCGGCCACGTCGACTTCACCATCGAAGTCGAGCGTTCGC
>NZ_JASGFS010000116.1:0-6743 GCF_047605465.1 Bradyrhizobium sp.
AGGACGAGGACGCGCCGATCTTCCAGGTCGCCGATTACGGCCTCGTCGCCGACCTTTACCAGGCGGTTCCTGAGCTCACCGACGCGCTCGGCAAATAGCCGAAACCGGCGGCGGGAGGGGCGCCGGACAAAAATCGCGAAAACAACCCCATGCACAGTAGAGACCGCGTGGGGATCCCGAATTCGGCCGAACCGAAACCGGGTTTGACCCGTCGGGCAAAACAGGGGCATGATGGCAGGGTGCCCGGTCCCGCTGCCACGCGCCGCGGCAGCGCACGGCAGGTTCAGGCCGATGGTGTTCAGGCCGATGGTGCCGCGCGGCGGCTGGCGTACAGCAGCACGCAATTGCTGATCACCAGGCACAGCACCGCGATGAGGCTGGCGATGGCAAAGGCGTGGCCCGAGCGCTGCAGCACGCTCACCAGGAGCGGTCCGACGATCTGGCCCGCGCCGAACGCGGCCGTCATCACGCCGACGGCGAGCGGCGCCGGCGTGCCGCCGAGGCGAAGCGCCTCCCTGATGCCGGCCATCGTGATCAGCATGAAGGTGCCGCCGACGCACAAGGCCGAGAGCAGAAGGGTCGGCACGTTGATCCAGAGCGCGGGCACGAGCACGCCGATCGCCAGCACCCACTTCGCGCGCGTCCAGAGCTGCCAGGGCGCAAGGCCGCGGCCGAGCCATCCGCTGGCGAAGGTCGACAGCGCCGCCGCCGCGCCGAACACCGGCCACACCATGCCGAACAGCGCGGGATCGTCGATATAGCCCTTGGCGAGCGCGGGCAGGAACGTGGCCGGAATGATGTAGCCGAAACCGAACGCGCCGTAGCAGATCGCGGCGACGATCGCCGGCCACGGCAGCGCGCGGCCGGGCGCGGGCTGGTCCGGTTGGGCCACGGACGGCATGCCGGCGCCGACGGGCCGCCACAGCAGCAGCGCGAGCGCGCAGGCGACCGCGCCGAGCACGATCCACGTGGCGCGCGAACTCCAGGCGTCGAACGCCGCGACGAGGCCGAAGGCGCCGGCGAACGCGATGCCGATGCCGACGCCGGAGAAGACGTGGCCGGACCAATCGTCCTTGCCGTGATGGCGCAGGATCGGCATCGCCCAGGCCGAGGTGCCGACGAGCACGAAGGCGCTGGCGGCGCCGCCCGCAAATCGCAGGCCGAGCCAGAGTGGCGCCCAGTCCGTCAGGCCCATCGCGAGCGTGGTGACGCCGACCCCGGCGAGGCCCCAGCGGATCGAGGCCGCGGGGCGCGGCGCGAGCGCGATGCAGAGCAGCGCGCCGACGAGGTAGCCGAGATAGTTGCTGGTCGCGAGCCACCCGGCGGTCGCAAGCGACAGGCCGGCATCCTGCTGCATCAGCGGCAGGATGGGGGTGAGCGAGAAACGGCCGATCCCCATCGCGCTCGCGAGCGCCAGGAGCCCGACCGAGGCCGCGGTCAGCGCCGAGGTCTTGAGGCCGGGTGTCCCGGAATCGGGCGCGCCGAGATCGGTTGTCTTGAGATGACTGTGCATGCCCGGTAGATAAACCCGGCGCGATATTCTACAATACTGAAAAGATATGCATAAGTTATTCTCGAAAATAGAACGGAGCGACCGACATGGATTTCGCCGACCTGCAGGTCTTCAAGAGCGTGGTCGATGAAGGCGGCATCACCCGCGCCGCGGCCAAGCTGCACCGGGTGCCGTCGGCGGTGACGACGCGCATCAAGCAGCTCGAGGACTCCATGGGCGTGAAGCTGTTCCACCGCGACAAGCAGCGCCTGCGCCTGGCGCCCGCGGGCGAACTTCTGCTCGGCTATGCGGAGCGGCTGATCCGGCTGTCGAAAGAGGCGCGGGACGTGGTGACCGGCACGACGCCGCGCGGCGTGTTCCGGCTGGGATCGCTGGAGAGCACGGCGGCGAGCCGCCTGCCGGCGGTGCTGTCGGAGTTCCATCGCCGCCATCCCGACGTGCGGATCGAGCTCGCCACCGGCACCAACGACGCTCTGCTCGGCAAGATCGCCGAGCGCAAGCTCGACGCCGCCTTCATCGGCGAAGCCCCGGGCGATCGCGCCTTCGATCACATGCCTGTGTTCGCCGAGCGCCTCGCGCTGATCGCGAGCGCGGCGAGCCGCCCGATCAAGCGGCCGAGCGATGCCGACGGACTTTCGCTGATCGCATTCCCGGACGGCTGCGCCTACCGTCGCATGCTGCAGCGCTGGCTCGGCGCCGACAGCCTCGTCACGCGCCGCGTGCTCGATCTGTCATCCTACCATGCCATCATCGCATGCGTGGCCGCCGGCACGGGCATCGCGTTCGTTCCGGAGTCGGTGCTCGCGATCGTGCCGCATGCCGATGTCAGCAAGCACCGGGTTCCGAAGGCGCAGGGCGACATCACGACGCCGCTGGTCTGGCGGCGCGGCGAGGCCTCGGCGTCCGTGCTCGCGCTCCGCGACCAGCTCGCGGCGCGGCCGCGGGGAAAAGCAGTCGCATCGAAGTCGGGAACGGAGAGCAGTCATGCGAGCAGGGCGGGCGCGAATTAGCTTGCCTTGCCTGGCGTCCTTGAGCAGTCTTGCCGGGAAGGAGACCAACGCATGAAGATCATGACTGTCGCGTGTGCGCTCGGAACGGCCCTGGCGCTGCTTGGGACATCGGGGGCCGAGGCCCGGACGCGGAAACCTCATGCCGCTCCCGCGCAGGAAAGGCTCGTCGTCACGGCGCCCGTGCTTCGGCCGACGCCGTGGGATTACAACGTCGTTCCGCGTTATCGCTATCGCCCCGAAGACGATCGCGTCGATCCCTACGGCCCGCCGCTGGTGCCGTCCTATGTGCGCTACGAGGGATGGCGCTGGCCGTATTGGTGGTAGCGGAGACCGAGAATTCGTAAGGCGTGCAAAGCGAAAGCGCGCCCACGCATTTTTCACGATCGAGACAGGTGGTGGGCCCGGCGCAAATGCGCCTTTGCCCACCCTGCGGCACCACGTAAGAACTGGCGCCGTAATTCCGGAGCCGGCGATCAGTAACGGCCGCCGCTGCTCTTTTGCTGGGTGATCCAGTCCGACAATGTCTTCGGTGTCGATTTCGCAGCCCGGCCCAATGATGCCTTCGGAATGTCGCGGACGCCTTTCGCCGGACGGGTGCGCGGCGCTTCCGTTGCGCTGACGCGATTCAAGGAAGACGTCGATGCCTCGGCCGCTTCCTTCTCCAGGCGCAACTGCTTCAATCGCGCCATCTTGAGGCGCTCGGCCTCGACTTCGGGTCGTTCGGCGAGCGGCGGCTTGGGTTGAACAAGCTCGGCCGTAACAAGGACACCGAGAATGGTCGTCTCGCCGAGCGCCTTGCAGGCCTCTAACCGATGCAGTCCCTCGACCAGAACGAGGCGGTCTCCGTCGAGCCGAACGGAAATGGGAGCCTGTTGCCCGATGTCCAGAATGCTTTCCGCGATCTCCGCGACGCTCTCGGGCTTGATTGTCTTCTTCTGCTTCGTGGGAACGAAGATGTTTTCGATCGGGAAGCTTTCCGGTTTGGGCATAAGTTGACTCCGCTTCTACCGGTCCCGTCGGAACATATGCCGGCGGTGGTTGGAGTTTAGGAGGGAAGGGCTCGGCCGCATAGGCAATTTCGGTGGCGGGGTGTTGATGAGCGTAGAAGCAGGAACCTACGAGCTGTTTCCGACGGGCGTCGAGGGCTCAATCTTTGCAAGATGCATTAGTTCTGAGATTGCGCGACGAAGCTTCAGCTTGAGGTCGTCAACATCTTGGGGCTTTGTTATGTACGTCCTGTTATGAGCAGCCGTGTCTCCTGCAGACTTGACTTCTTCAAGAATGTCGGCGCTACCCCGTCCGAGCTTGATGTATTGGCCGCTCCTAGCGATACCTATGATTTCGCCAAGTTGAAGGTAATTGCCTTGGTGCTTGATGGCCGCTGAATGGCCGTTCTGTTCGAATGCTTCAATCAGCAACGTTTCCATTAGCCGCCGACAAAGCACCATGCATCCGTCGAAGAAGCCGAACTGATATGAGCCGTTTATTTGAAAGACGAGTGTTTCGAGATAGCGTCGGGTAGCTAGAAAATCGTCGCTAGCCAATACATGGCTCTCGACCTTAGGTGTTGGTCGCTTCAGTAACGCTTGATACTTCTGGTCGAGTGCGGACCTTCTCGACAGCTTAATTTTGAACGAGCCCGATTTCCTCCCGCGAACCACGTCGGCATTCGCAACTAGACGTTTGTCCAGCCGCGAAGAGTTTACGGTTCCTCGAAGTGAGAGGTCGTGCATCACGTTTGCCAATTGCGTGGCTGTCACGTCGGTCGCTCCCGACGATTGATCGAGAAACCAAAGCAAAGCGACAGCCAAGTCGACCTCGTTCAAATCCAGGCTGGCCAATCCTTCGCCAAATACGACTAGATCATTGCTCATTCTGTGCGAGCCGTTTCTCGAAGTCGACTTTGGCTTGGCCGCTCAGACGGTAGCTCGCGGGCGGGCCACCAGCACGTCGTTGCACTGACGTAAGAAATTTGCTCATGTTCGCCTTCAATGTATTGGAAACATTCGGGAGGCTGATGCGAATGTCGAGCGCGTCTAAGACGCGATGAATTTGTCCCGAAGTCAGCGGCTCGCCGGCGGCCCAGAGTACGAGTGCGACCTTGTTGTATCGGTCTCCCTTTGCATGGATGACCTTCTTTGTTAGGCGATCAAAATCTTGTCGTTCTTTGATCTGATTGGCCAATGCGTTCGCGTCGAATGCGTTCTCTGTATTGCTTTCCGTCTTTCTCTGGATTGACCGCAATTGCTTCTTCTTAGGGGCCTCAATTTCCACGTCTGTGGAATCTACTTTGGTTGATGAGCCATTCTCATCCCACCATCGTTCAAGAAGGGCATCAACGTCAGCGCGGGGGCCTTCAACTTCGATCTCTCTAACGCCAACCCGCAACTTGATCTTCACTGCATTCGTCATTGCGATCCTCATTGAAGTAGTCGAAACGATTACGCGCTAGTGAAGCTAACGCGACAAGACCACACTCATGCCTAACTCGGTTCGTCGGATTGGAATGAGAGCTTTGTTATGGCGGCCACACGCTTGGCCCCTTCGCCCGTAAGTTTGTAGGTTTTCCGCGCCTGCCGAGAAGTGCCGCCCTTTTTCAGTTGAAGGACGAGCGCGGGGCGTTCGCTCTTCAGCGCAGTTAATGCCTCTGTGATATTGCCAACGCCGTGGCCGAGATCTTTCAGCAGAGCATTTAGGGTCTGAGCGGGAAAGGCAGGCGCGCCTTCACAGATCTGTATCCAGTAGGCTGCGATCAGAGCTTTGTCCTTTTCGGTCGTTGGATTCGCCGCATCGAATAACTCAGCGAAGCTGTTGTACTCGCTCGCATTAGCCGAATCGGCTGTGAGTTCGATTGAGCGAGCCGTCCATGGCTCGATGGTGGCCTGGGTTCCGCAAAACCGACTTAGAGCCCAATGAAGTGCCCTGGCTCGAGCAGCATCGTCCAATGGCTCCAACGCATCGGCGATTTTCTTCATCGCATCTAGTTCGTCGAATCCGGTCACTTGAGGATCCTCCTGTTCAATTTGGCGCCACTCTACGCCGCGCGTGAGCTGAATGTCAATAAATGACACGATGTTGTTCTTGTAACATCATGTAATAGCTGAATATTATTTTGAAAAATGACCTATAAGTAACTGCATATCTATGATGCATTGCACCCGACGAACTCCCAGTCCTTCCCTGATCAAGACAAGATGGAGTTGTCTGGACGCGCGGTGATGCGACACTCCTGTCGTAAAAGTATTTAAGATCAATAATTTAATGGAGATTTGGGGCGATCTTTGGATCGAAGTTCTCGCCATTGCCATCTTGTCTTGATCAGGGAAGGACTGGAAGCTCGTTGGATGTGAAGATGAAAGGTAGGTTGTTATATTGGTCAATCTCTATTCACTTCATTGAATCAAAAAGGGCGGCCTCTCGGCCGCCCTTCGTGAATGCCCGGGGTATGCCCGGCATAGCGATCCTGGTTAGTGAACTACGCTCTCACGAACACCCCGTCGTGCTGCCGCACGTATCGCACTTCATGCACGTGCCGTTCCGCACCAGCGTGAAGTTGCCGCACTCGCTGCACATCTCGCCCTCATAGCCTTTGGCCTTGGCTTCGGCGCGGCGCTCGGCCTTGCTGGGGGCTGCGACCGTCGCGGCGCTGCCGGCCTTGCTCCACTGCAGGGCTTCGAGCTTCTCCGTCGGAGACAGGTCGTGGGTCACTTCCTGCTTCAGCGCGACCGCGCCTTCAAGGACGTCACCGACCCGGGCGCTCGCGCCGTGTCCGGCCAGAGCGGTGACCTTGCTGCCGCCTGACGGAGCGCTGTCATTCCCCTGGGCGACCGCGGCGCTGCCGCCGCGCATCACGACGAGGTTGTCGGTGCGGGAGCGGGTGAGGCCGCGCGAGACCAGCTTGGTCGCGTGCTGGGTCTCGTCGGGCTCCTTGCCTTCCTCGACGCCCTTGCCGAGCGCGTCGAAGTTCGACTCGGTCGGATCGACATGGGCGAGATCGAAGCGCGACATGTAGCTCACCGCCAGCTCGCGGAAGACGTAGTCGAGGATCGAGGTCGCGTACTTGATGCTGTCGTTGCCCTGCACGGGGCCCGCCGGCTCGAAGCGGGTGAAGGTGAAGGCGTCGACATATTCGTCGAGCGGCACGCCGTATTGCAGGCCGAGCGACACCGCGATGGCGAAGTTGTTGATGAAGGAGCGCAGCGCCGCGCCTTCCTTGTGCA
>NZ_JASGFS010000117.1:0-6694 GCF_047605465.1 Bradyrhizobium sp.
CGACGAGATCGTCGACCGCACCCGCAACGGCGGCGCCGAGATCGTCAACCTGCTCAAGACCGGTTCGGCCTCCTATGCGCCGGCCGCGTCCGCGATCGCGATGGCCGAGAGCTATCTGCGTGACAAGAAGCGCGTGCTGCCCAGCGCCGCCTACCTCAACGGCGAATACGGCGTGAAGGACATGTATGTCGGCGTGCCCGTCGTGATCGGCTCCAAGGGCGTCGAGCGCGTCGTCGAGATCGAGCTGGCCGGCAAGGACCGCGAGGCCTTCGACAAATCGGTCGGCGCGGTGCAGGGACTGGTGGACGCCTGCAAGAAGATCGCCCCCGATCTTCTCGGCCGCTAAGCGCGACAATCCCCGCCGAAGATCGAAAACCCGGTCTTCGGCGGTTTCATTTCCGGCCCCCGCCTGACCGGGCGGGGTCCGGGCAAGTCCAGTGATCTCGCAAGTCCTGAGATCTCGATGTCAGAGAATCCCGGTTGCAGTCGATCTGGTATATGGTATGCCAGATGGTGGATTGAGGTGGGCCCTCGCGGTCCCCGCCCGCGGGTTCAGGGAGCGACCATATGAATATCCATGAATATCAGGCCAAAGCTCTGCTGGGCGAGTTCGGCGTACCGATCTCCAAGGGCGTGCCCGTCCTGAAGCCGGCCGACGCCGAGGCTGCCGCCAAGGCCCTCCCGGGCCCGATCTGGGTGGTGAAGAGCCAGATCCACGCCGGCGGCCGCGGCAAGGGCAAGTTCAAGGAAGCTTCCGCCGGCGACAAGGGCGGTGTCCGCATCGCCAAGTCGGCCGCCGAAGTCTCCGAGTTCGCCAAGCAGATGCTGGGCGCGACGCTGGTGACGGTGCAGACCGGCCCGGCCGGCAAGCAGGTCAACCGCCTCTACATCGAGGACGGCTCCGACATCGACAAGGAATTCTATCTCTCGATCCTGGTCGACCGCGAGACGTCGCGCGTCTCGTTCGTGGTGTCGACCGAGGGCGGCGTCAACATCGAGGACGTCGCGCACAACACGCCCGAGAAGATCGTGACCTTCTCGGTCGATCCCGCCACCGGCGTGATGGGCCATCACGGCCGCACGGTCGCGAACGCGCTGAAGCTCTCCGGCGATCTCGCCAAGCAGGCCGAGAAGCTGACCGCGCAGCTCTATGCGGCCTTCGTCGCCAAGGACATGTCGATGCTGGAGATCAACCCGCTGGTCGTGACCAAGCAGGGCCAGCTCCGCGTGCTCGACGCCAAGGTGTCGTTCGACGACAACTCCCTGTTCCGTCACCCCGACGTGGTCGCGCTGCGCGACGAGACCGAGGAGGACGCCAAGGAGATCGAGGCGTCGAAATACGACCTCAACTACGTCACGCTCGACGGCAATATCGGCTGCATGGTCAACGGCGCCGGTCTCGCCATGGCGACGATGGACATCATCAAGCTCTACGGCATGGCGCCGGCGAACTTCCTCGACGTCGGCGGCAGCGCCAGCAAGGAGAAGGTCGCGGCCGCGTTCAAGATCATCACCGCGGATCCCAACGTGAAGGGCATCCTCGTCAACATTTTCGGTGGTATCATGAAGTGCGACGTGATCGCCGAGGGCGTCACCGCCGCCGTGCGCGAGGTCGGCCTCAGCGTGCCGCTGGTGGTTCGCCTCGAAGGCACCAATGTCGAGCTGGGCAAGAAGATCATCCGTGAATCCGGCCTGAACGTGGTGCCGGCCGACAATCTCGACGACGCCGCGCAGAAGATCGTGAAGGCCGTCAAGGGAGGCTGAGGCCATGACCCAGGACCATCTCGCCGCATCATCTCCGCTGCCGGAGCACGCACGCCTGTCGGCGTTCGCCGGTGAATGGAATGGCGAGGAGATGGTCTACGCGTCGCGCTGGACCGAAGGCGGCCCGGCGACCTCGCGTACCGTCGCGCGTATGGATCTCAACGGCTTCTACCTGATCCAGGACAGCGTCCAGCTGCGCGGCGGCAAGCAGGCCTTCGCCACCCACGGCATCTTCACCTACGACCGCGACGACCGGACCTACAAACTGTTCTGGTACGATTCGCTCGGCTACACGCCGCCCTCGCCCGCTTCCGGCGGGTGGGTCGGCAAGACCCTGACGCTGGTGCGCGGCTCGCTCCGCGGCAATGCGCGCCACGTCTACGAGATCATCGACGACAACTCCTATTCGTTGAAGATCCAGTTCTCGCCGGACGCAGAAGGCTGGGCCGACGTGCTCACCGGCGTCTACCGCCGCATCCACTGAACTCTCACTAGCTAGTTCGCGAAAGCAGACCTCATGTCCATCCTGATCGACAAGAACACCAAGGTCATCTGCCAGGGCTTCACCGGCAAGAACGGCACCTTCCACTCGGAGGCCGCGATTGCCTATGGCACCAAGATGGTCGGCGGCACCTCGCCGGGCAAAGGCGGCTCGACCCATCTGGGCCTGCCGGTGTTCGACACGGTGCGCGAGGCACGGGAGAAGACCGGCGCGGACGCGTCGGTGATTTACGTGCCGCCGCCGGGCGCGGCGGATGCGATCTGCGAAGCCATCGACGCCGAGATCCCGCTGATCGTCTGCATCACCGAGGGCATTCCGGTCATCGACATGGTGCGGGTGAAGCGGTCGCTGGCCGGCTCCAAGTCGCGCCTGATCGGGCCGAACTGCCCGGGCGTCATGACCGCCGGCGAGTGCAAGATCGGCATCATGCCGGCCAACATCTTCCGGACCGGCAGCGTCGGCATCGTCTCCCGGTCGGGCACGCTGACCTATGAAGCCGTGTTCCAGACCTCGCAGGAAGGTCTCGGCCAGACCACGGCGGTCGGCATCGGCGGCGACCCCGTCAAGGGCACCGAGTTCATCGACGTGCTGGAGATGCTGCTCGGCGATCCCAAGACCGAATCGATCATCATGATCGGCGAGATCGGCGGTTCCGCCGAGGAGGACGCCGCCCAGTTCCTGAAGGACGAGGCCAAGCGCGGGCGCAAGAAGCCGATGGTCGGTTTCATCGCCGGCGTGACCGCCCCTCCCGGCCGCCGCATGGGCCATGCCGGTGCGATCATCTCGGGCGGCAAGGGTGACGCCGGTTCCAAGACCGATGCGATGAAATCCGCGGGAATCACCGTCTCCCCGTCGCCCGCGCGGCTCGGCCATACGCTTGCCGAAAAGTTGAAGGGCTAATTCACTCCTTCGTGCTTTTCCGGGCGAAGTTTCGCAGCAAATGGGGTAAATGGTGCCTGTCGCGCCGAGCCACTGCCGGGGGCTTGGCGCCAGCGCCGTTTGTTATGCGCGAACCGAAATCGCCAGGAACTCAAGTATGTCTCGCCAGGACGCGAACGCAGCCTTTGCCCTCTCATCATTTTTGCAGGGCACCAACGCCACCTACATCGACGAAATCTACGCCCGCTACGAGAAGGACCCGTCCTCGGTCGACGCCGAGTGGCAGGAGTTCTTCAAGAGCCTGAAGGACCAGCCCGACGACGTCCGCCGGAACGCCGAGGGCCCCTCCTGGGAGCGCGCCAACTGGCCGCTGACGCCGCAGGATGACCTGACCTCCGCGCTCGACGGTAACTGGGCCGAGGTCGAGAAGGCGGTCGGTGCCAAGATCGCCGCCAAGGCGCAGGCCAAGGGCGGCGACATCACCTCCGCCGATGTGCTGCAGGCGACGCGCGACTCCGTCCGTGCGCTGATGCTGATCCGCTCCTATCGCATGCGCGGTCACTTCCACGCCAAGCTCGACCCGCTCGGAATCGAAGCCCCGCGCAATCGCGAAGAGCTCGATCCGCGCACCTACGGCTTCACGGAAGCCGATTTCGACCGCAAGATCTTCCTCGATCACGTGCTCGGCCTCGAATACGGCACGCTGCGCGAGATCACCGCGATCTGCGAGCGTACCTACTGCCAGACGCTCGGCGTCGAATTCATGCATATCAGCAATGCCGCGCAGAAGGCGTGGATCCAGGAGCGCATCGAGGGACCGGACAAGGAGATTTCCTTCACCCGCGAAGGCCGTCGCGCGATCCTGATGAAGCTGGTCGAGGCCGAGGGCTTCGAGAAGTTCTGCGACACCAAGTTCACCGGCACCAAGCGCTTCGGTCTGGACGGCGGCGAATCGCTGATCCCCGCGCTCGAACAGATCATCAAGCGCGGCGGCAATCTCGGCGTGAAGGAGATCGTGCTGGGCATGCCGCATCGCGGCCGCCTCAACGTGCTGACGCAGGTGATGGGCAAGGCCCACCGCGCGCTGTTCCACGAATTCAAGGGCGGTTCGGCCAATCCCGACGCGGTCGAAGGCTCCGGCGACGTCAAGTACCACCTCGGCGCGTCCTCGGACCGCGAGTTCGACGGCAACCGCATCCATCTGTCGCTGACCGCCAACCCCTCGCATCTCGAGATCGTCGATCCCGTGGTGCTCGGCAAGGTCCGCGCCAAGCAGGACCAGCACGGCGATCCGCCGGACATGCGCATCTCGGTGATGCCGCTGCTGATGCACGGCGACGCCGCGTTCGCCGGCCAGGGCGTGGTCGCGGAGTGCTTCGGCCTGTCCGACCTGAAGGGCTACCGCACCGGCGGCTCCGTGCACTTCATCGTCAACAACCAGATCGGCTTCACCACCTATCCGCGCTACTCGCGCTCCTCGCCCTATCCGTCGGATGTGGCGAAGATGATCGATGCGCCGATCTTCCATGTGAACGGCGACGATCCGGAAGCCGTCGTGTTCGCGGCCAAGGTCGCGACCGAATTCCGCCAGAAATTCCACAAGCCCGTCGTCATCGACATGTTCTGCTACCGCAGGCATGGCCATAACGAGGGCGACGAGCCGGCTTTCACCCAGCCGGTGATGTACAAGAAGATCGCTGCCCATCCGTCCACGCTCGAGCTCTACGCCCGCCGCCTCATCAGCGAAGGCGTGATGACCGAGGGCGAGGTCGACAAGGCCAAGGCCGACTGGCGCGCGCGTCTCGACGCCGAGTTCGAGGCCGGCACCTCCTACAAGCCGAACAAGGCCGACTGGCTCGACGGCAAGTGGGCGGGCTTCAAGATCGCCGACCAGGAGGAGGACGCGCGCCGCGGTGTCACCGGCGTCGATCTTCCGATCCTCAAGGACATCGGCCGCAAGATCACCAAGGTGCCGGACGGCTTCCGCGTCCACCGCACCATCCAGCGCTTCCTCGAGAACCGTTCGAAGGCGATCGACAACGGCGTCGGGATCGACTGGGCCACCGGCGAGGCGCTGGCGTTCTGCACGCTGCTGCAGGAAAACCATCACGTCCGCCTGTCCGGACAGGATTCGGAGCGCGGCACGTTCTCGCAGCGCCATTCGGTCCTGATCGACCAGGAGGACGAGAGCCGCTACACGCCGTTCAACCATCTCGGCAGCGAGCAGGGCCATTACGAGGTCATCAACTCGCTGCTGTCGGAAGAAGCCGTGCTCGGCTTCGAATACGGCTATTCGCTCGCGGAGCCGAACACGCTGACGCTGTGGGAAGCCCAGTTCGGCGACTTCGCCAACGGCGCGCAGGTCGTGTTCGACCAGTTCATCTCGTCCGGCGAGCGCAAGTGGCTGCGCATGTCCGGCCTCGTCTGCCTGCTGCCGCACGGCTATGAGGGCCAGGGACCGGAGCACTCCTCGGCGCGTCTGGAGCGTTATCTGCAGATGTGCGCCGAAGACAACATGCAGGTGGTCTACCCGACCACGCCGGCGAACTACTTCCACGTTCTGCGCCGGCAGCTGCATCGCGAGATCCGCAAGCCCCTGATCCTGATGACGCCGAAGTCGCTGCTGCGCCACAAGCGCGCGGTGTCGCGGCTCGAGGAGCTCGCGAAGGGAACGACCTTCCACCGCATCCTCTATGATGACGCCCAGATGCTGCCGAACGAGGCGGTCAAGCTCGTCCCGGACGAGAAGATCCGCCGCATCGTGCTGTGCTCGGGCAAGGTCTATTACGACCTCTACGAGGAGCGCGAGAAGCGCGGCATCGATGACATCTACCTGATGCGCGTCGAGCAGCTCTATCCGGTGCCGCTGAAGGCGCTGGTGGCCGAGCTGTCGCGCTTCAAGAAGGCCGAAGTGGTGTGGTGTCAGGAAGAGCCGCGCAACATGGGTGCGTGGCACTTCATCGAGCCCTATCTGGAATGGGTGCTGAACCAGGTGAACGGTGCGAGCCGGCGTCCGCGTTATGTCGGCCGCGCCGCTTCCGCCGCGACTGCCACGGGCCTGATGTCCAAGCATCAGGCGCAGTTGAAGGCGTTCCTGGACGAAGCACTGAGCTGAGAAGTTTTCGAGATGCTGTGATGCCCCGCCTGGTGCGTACTCGCGCACTGGGCGGGGCATCCGGTACTCCGCGGCGTTCGTTCTGATCACGAAGGTCACGGTGTACTGGATTGCCCGCCTTCGCGGGCAATGACGTATGAATTCACGACCGCATTGGCGATCTCCTTAAGGAAAAGACCATGACTGAAATTCGTGTGCCGACGCTCGGCGAATCCGTCACCGAGGCCACCATCGGCCGCTGGTTCAAGAAGGCCGGCGATCCCGTCGCCGTCGACGAGCCCTTGGTGGAGCTCGAGACCGACAAGGTCACCATCGAGGTCCCGGCGCCCTCCGCGGGCACGCTGAGCGAGATCATCGCCGCCGATGGCGCGACCGTCGCGGTCGGCGCGCTGCTCGGCCAGATCACCGACGGCGTCGGCGCCGCGAAGCCCGCC
>NZ_JASGFS010000118.1:0-6650 GCF_047605465.1 Bradyrhizobium sp.
ATTACGGTGCGTTCGTTGATCTCGGCGGCATCGACGGCCTGCTGCACGTCACCGACATCGCGTGGCGCCGCGTCAACCATCCGACCGAGGTGCTTTCGATCGGTCAGACCGTGAAGGTCAAGATCATCAAGATCAACCACGAGACGCACCGTATCTCGCTGGGCATGAAGCAGCTGCTGGACGATCCGTGGCAGGGCATCGAAGCCAAGTACCCGCTGGGTGCGCGCTTCACCGGCCGCGTCACCAACATCACCGACTACGGCGCGTTCGTCGAGCTCGAGCCGGGCATCGAAGGCCTGATCCACGTCTCCGAAATGTCGTGGACCAAGAAGAACATGCACCCCGGCAAGATCGTTTCGACCTCGCAGGAAGTCGAAGTGCAGGTGCTGGAAGTCGATTCCGTCAAGCGCCGCATCTCGCTCGGCCTCAAGCAGACCATGCGCAACCCCTGGGAGGTCTTCGTCGAAGGTCACCCGACCGGTTCGGTGGTCGAGGGCGAAGTCAAGAACAAGACCGAGTTCGGTCTGTTCCTGGGCCTCGAGGGCGACGTCGACGGCATGGTCCATCTCTCCGACCTCGACTGGAAGCTTCCGGGCGAGCAGGTGATCGACAACTACAAGAAGGGCGACATGGTGAAGGCCGTGGTGCTCGATGTGGACGTCGAGAAGGAGCGTATCTCGCTCGGCATCAAGCAGCTCGAAGGCGACCCCTTCGCCGAGCCGGGCGATGTCAAGAAGGGCGCGGTCGTGACCTGCGAAGTGCTCGAAGTGAAGGAAAGCGGCATCGAGGTGAAGATCGCCGGTACCGACTTCACCACCTTCATCAAGCGCTCGGAACTCGCGCGTGACCGCAACGACCAGCGCGCCGAACGCTTCGCCGTCGGCGAGAAGGTCGATGCCCGCGTGATCCAGTTCGACAAGAAGGCCCGCAAGGTCCAGGTGTCGATCAAGGCGCTCGAAGTCGCCGAAGAGAAGGAAGCCATCGCGCAGTATGGCTCCTCCGATTCGGGTGCGACGCTCGGCGACATCCTCGGCACCGCGCTCAAGAACCGCGACAGCAAGTAAGCGAAACGCCTGTTTCGCGAGACATCGAAGCCCCGGCGCGAGCCGGGGCTTTTTTGTTGCGGCCTTCCCGTCGTCGTCCCGGAGAGCGTAGCGGGGGACGGAGATCAGGGCGCTCTGCTCGTGCCCGGACAGGCCTTCATTTCTTCAAATTGCGCCGCAATTGATGTATCCAGATAAGGCGATAGTCATGCTGTGACGGCATAACGCGCCCGGCCTTACTTGGAGATATGTCGATGTCGCTCGATTCGGACATCATCGTCGACCGCCGCAGGATTCGCCGCAAGCTGACGTTCTGGCGGGTCGTGGCCGCTCTGATCGCGGTCGTGGCGATCGCCGGCTTCGCGCTGATCGTGACGCCCGGCGTGCGCGGCACCTTCGCGTCCGCCGGCTCGATCGCGCGGGTCCAGATCGAGGGCCTGATCCGCAGTGATTCCGACCGCACGCAGGCGCTGGAGCGGCTGGAGAAGTCGCAGGCCGCCGCCGTCATCGTCCACATCAACTCGCCGGGCGGCACCACCGCCGGCTCCGAACAGCTCTACGACTCGTTGACACGGCTGAAGGCGAAGAAGCCGCTTGTCGTCGTGGTCGAAGGTCTTGCCGCGTCAGGCGGCTACATCACCGCGATCGCGAGCGATCACATCATCGCCCAGCAGAGCTCGCTGGTCGGTTCGATCGGCGTGCTGTTCCAGTTTCCGAACGTCGCCGAGCTCCTGAAGACCATCGGCGTCAAGGTCGAGGAAGTGAAATCCTCGCCCCTGAAGGCCGCGCCCAACGGCTTCGAGCCGACCAGCCCGGAAGCCCGCGCCGCGCTCGACGCGCTGGTGAAGGACTCCTACGCCTGGTTCAAGGGTTTGGTCAGGGAAAGGCGTGGCATGGATGACACGCAGCTCGAAAAAGTCGCCGATGGCCGTGTCTTCACAGGCCGCCAGGCGATCGATCTCAAGCTGATCGACCAGCTCGGGGACGAGAAGACGGCCGTGACCTGGCTGGAGGAGCAGAAGGGCGTCAAGAAGGGGCTTCCCGTGCGCGACTACAAGCTCCAGCCCCGCTTCGGCGACCTGCCGTTCCTCAAGACCGCCGCTGTGATTACCCTGGAAGCGCTTGGTTTCGGCTCGATTGCGCATCAGATCGGGCAAAGCGGGGTCGCGCAGGCGGTCGATCGGATCGGAATGGATGGAATGCTGGCGCTGTGGCAACCGGCGGCATCGAACTGACCGGAATCGGCTGGATTGGGCGAGTCTGCAGGGTCTTTCCCGTTTGACGGGTATCGTGACAGCCCCCTTTTTCGGCATTTGTCACGCATTTTCACGGCGCTCTATCTTGATTTAGCGTCTTGACAGATCAAGGCATTTTCACGGAAATGGTTGTCCGCACGTTCCCGGGTCCTATCTCTCGATGATCAAATCCGAACTTGTTCAGCGTATCGCCGAGCACAACCCGCATCTGTACCAGCGGGATGTCGAGAACATTGTGAATGCGATCCTCGAAGAGATCGTGGCTGCGCTCGCGCGCGGCGATCGCGTCGAGCTGCGCGGTTTCGGCGCCTTCTCGGTGAAGCATCGCCCCGCACGCGCCGGCCGTAATCCGCGCACCGGCGCTCACGTGCCCGTCGATCAGAAGAGCGTTCCGTTCTTCAAGACCGGCAAGGAAATGCGCGAGCGTTTGAACCGCGATCATCCGGATCCCGGCGCAGCCGACTGAGGCCGACGTCAGGATTTGCAGCCGCCGCTCCGATGCGGCCGGAAGCTTGATTCAAGGCAGGCAGCGAGATGCGAAAGTTCCTGACCGCGCTGATCGTGATTCCGCTGGGCCTGATCCTGGTGACCTTCGCGGTCGCCAACCGCCACTTCGTCACGGTCTCCTTCGATCCCTTCATGACGAACGATCCGACGTGGTCGATCACGCTGCCGCTGTTCCTGGTGCTGATCCTGGTGGCCGCGCTCGGTGTCCTCGCCGGCGGTTGTGCCGTCTGGTTCGGCCAGCGGCACTGGCGGCGCGCGGCGCGCCGTCTCGAGGCGGATGCGCGGGCCGTTCGGGGCGAGCTGGCCGGTCTGCGGGCCCAAACGGCCGCAGCCAAGCCCGAGTCCCGCAGTCTGTCCGTCCCCGCCGGGGTGGGCCTTTACGGGCCCGTCGGGCGAGACAAGCAGCGCGCGACGTTGTAGAAGCGGCCGCAACCCAAAATCCGGTTTTCCGGCCGCCGGCGTGCGGCCTTCACCTGCTTTGAGACCATGTCCCTGCTCGTCAAAATATGCGGCCTGTCCACGCGCGAGACGCTCGAAACGGCGCTCGAGGCGGGGGCCGACATGGTGGGGTTCGTGTTCTTTCCGCCGTCGCCGCGGCATCTCACCCTGGAGCTCGGTCGCGACCTCGGCCGCCAGGTGAAGCGGCGCGCGCTGAAGGTCGCGCTCACCGTCGATGCCGACGACGCCACGCTCGACAACATCATGGACGCGCTGTCGCCGGACATCTTCCAGCTTCACGGCAAGGAAAGCGTGGCGCGGCTGCGTGACATCAAGCAGCGGTTCGGCCGACCGGTGATGAAGGCGGTGCCGGTCGCCACCGCCGCCGATCTCGCCGTGCTGCCCGGCTACGCCGCGATCGCCGACCGCATCCTGTTCGATGCACGTGCGCCAAAGGACGCGACCCGCCCCGGCGGCCTCGGCGCACCCTTCGATTGGCACCTGCTCGAAAATCTCGATCTGAAATTGCCCTACATGGTTTCGGGCGGGCTCCATGCCGACAACGTCGCCGAGGCCCTTCGCGTCACCCGCGCCGGCGGTGTCGACGTGTCCTCCGGTATCGAGAGCGCCCCCGGCGTGAAGGATCCGGAGCTGATCAAGGTCTTCATTCGCGCCGCGCGCGCCAGTCAAGAGTTGAGCGTCCGATGAACATCGCCAAACCCAATTCCTATCGCAGCGGTCCCGACGAGCGCGGCCATTTCGGTATTTTCGGCGGACGGTTCGTCGCCGAAACCCTGATGCCGCTGATCCTCGATCTGGAGAAGGCCTACACCGCGGCCAAGGCCGATCCCGCCTTCCAGGCCGAGATGAACGGCTATCTCAAGGACTATGTCGGCCGGCCCTCGCCGCTCTATTTCGCCGAGCGTCTCACCGAGCATCTCGGCGGCGCGAAAATCTACCTGAAGCGCGAGGAGCTGAACCACACCGGTTCGCACAAGGTCAACAACGTGCTCGGCCAGATCATGCTGGCGCGGCGGATGGGCAAGAAGCGCATCATCGCCGAGACCGGCGCCGGCCAGCATGGTGTCGCCACCGCGACGCTGTGTGCGCGCTTCGGCCTCGACTGCGTCGTCTACATGGGGGCTGTCGACGTCGAACGGCAGCAGCCGAACGTCATCCGCATGGAGATGCTTGGCGCGAAGGTTTTCCCGGTGCAGTCGGGCACGCGCACGCTGAAGGACGCCATGAACGAGGCGCTGCGCGATTGGGTGACCAACGTGCACGACACCTTCTACTGCATCGGCACGGTGGCGGGCCCGCATCCCTATCCGACGCTGGTGCGCGACTTCCAGTCGATCATCGGCAACGAGACCAGGGCGCAGATGCAGGAAGTCGAAGGCCGCCTGCCGGATTCGCTGGTCGCCTGCATCGGTGGCGGCTCGAATGCGATGGGCCTGTTCCATCCGTTCCTGGATGATTCATCGGTCGAGATCTTCGGCGTCGAGGCCGCGGGCCACGGCTTGACGCAATTGCATGCGGCCTCGATCGCGGGCGGCCGTCCCGGCGTGCTGCACGGCAATCGCACCTATCTGCTGATGGACGCCGATGGCCAGATCCAGGATGCGCATTCGATCTCGGCCGGTCTCGACTATCCCGGCATCGGCCCCGAGCATTCCTGGCTGCACGAGATCGGTCGCGTCAATTATCTCTCCGCGACCGACGACGAGGCGCTCGCGGCATTCCAGCTGCTGTCGCGGCTCGAAGGCATCATCCCCGCGCTCGAGCCCGCTCACGCCATCGCCAAGGTGATGGAGCTCGCGCCGAAGCGGCCCAGGGATCACCTGATGGTCGTCAATCTCTCCGGCCGCGGCGACAAGGACGTCCCGCAGGTCGGCGACATCCTGAAGGGCAAGACCAAGTGACCACGCGTATCGACACCCGTTTCGCCGAGCTGAAGAAGCAGGGCCGCGCGGCCTTCGTCACCTATGTGATGGCCGGCGATCCCGATCCGGCGACGTCGCTCGAGGTCGTCAAGGCGCTCTCGAAATCCGGCTCCGACGTCATCGAGCTCGGCATTCCCTTCACCGATCCGATGGCGGACGGCCCCTCGATCCAGGCCGCCGGGCTGCGCGCGCTCAAGGTCGGCATGACGCTGAAGAAGACGCTCGATCTCGTGCGCGACTTCCGCAAGGACGACGAGGTCACGCCGCTGGTGCTGATGGGTTACTACAATCCGATCTACATTTACGGCGTCGACAAGTTCCTGGCCGATGCCAAGACGGCCGGTGTCGACGGCCTCATCATCGTGGATCTGCCGCCGGAGGAAGACGACGAACTGTGCATTCCCGCCCTGAAGGCGGGGCTCAACTTCATTCGCCTCGCAACCCCGACCACCGACGACAAGCGCCTGCCTGCGGTGCTCGCGAACACGTCGGGGTTCGTCTATTACGTCTCGATCGCCGGCATCACCGGCGCGGCGGCAGCGGACGCGAACGCCGTCGGTGACGCCGTTGCGCGCATCAAGCGGCACACCAGGCTGCCGATCTGCGTCGGCTTCGGCATCCGCACGCCGGAGACGGCGCGCGCCATTGCCGAAAAGGCCGATGGTTCGGTGGTCGGCACCGCGTTGGTCGATGCGCTCAAGAACAGCCTCGATGCGGAAGGGCGGGCGACCGCCAAAACCGTTAATGCCGTGGCTGAGTTGACGGCGGCCCTGGCCAAGGGCGTCAGGGCTGCGAAACAGGCGGTTGGATAGGCCATAATTCCGCTGCTCGGGCAGGCGACACGGCGGCTTGCCGGTCGACGGCCCGGCCGCCATATATTCCTTCAGGCGATCCCCAGGGGATTCGCACATCGGAGCAAACCATGAACTGGCTTACCAATGTGGTCCGGCCGAAGATCCGCAACATGCTGCGGCGGGAGACGCCGGAGAATCTGTGGATCAAGTGCCCGGATTCCGGACAGCTCGTGTTCTACAAGGACGTCGAGGCCAACCAGTTCGTCATTCCGGGTTCGAACTATCACATGCGCATGAGCGCGGTGGCGCGCTTGAAGTCGATCTTCGACAACGAGACCTGGTTCGACGTCGCATTGCCCGACGTGACGCCGGACCCGCTCAAGTTCCGTGACGAGAAGAAGTACGTCGACCGCATCAAGGATGCGCGTGCGCGTACCAACCTGAACGACGCGATCAAGGTCGGCTACGGCAAGCTCGAAGGCTCCGCCGTCGTCGTCGCCGTGCAGGATTTCGACTTCATGGGCGGCTCGCTCGGCATGGCGGCCGGCGAGGCGATCGTGCGCGGGCTCGAGCTCGCGGTCGAGAAGAGTTCGCCCTTCATCGTCTTCGCCGCCTCGGGCGGCGCGCGCATGCAGGAAGGCATCCTGTCGCTGATGCAGATGCCGCGCA
>NZ_JASGFS010000119.1:0-6332 GCF_047605465.1 Bradyrhizobium sp.
CAGCTCGGCATCAGCCGCGGCTCGCCCGAGCAGGTGATCGACGGCTGGCGCTATTTCGGCTATCGGCCGGCCGAGGGTCAGAGCGATGCCGACATGGGCCGCCGCCACGCCGAAGTCTTCCTCGACCTCCTGCGCGGCGAGGGATTTGCCGAGCCCAATCCGCAGCCGATGTTTCCGAACCCGCCCGGCCTGCTACGCGTGGAGCCGCATTCCGAAGGCTTGCGCGAGCGCATCTGGTGGGGCGCCGGCTCGAATGCGACGGCGGTGTGGGCAGCGAAGCACGGCATGAATCTGCAGAGCTCGACGCTGAAGAACGACGAGACCGGCGAGCCCTTCCACGTGCAGCAGGCCGCCCAGATCCGCGCCTATCGCGCCGCCTGGAAGGAAGCCGGGCACACCCGCACGCCGCGCGTCTCCGTGAGCCGCAGCATCTTCGCGCTGATGGACGATCGCGACCGCGCCTATTTCGGCAGGGGCGGCGAAGGCGAAGACCAGATCGGCTTCATCGACCCGCGGACCCGCGCAATCTTCGGCCGCTCCTATGCCGCCGAGCCCGATGCGCTGATCGAACAGCTCCGCCAAGACGAGGCGATCACCGAGGCCGACACACTGCTGCTGACCGTTCCGAACCAGCTCGGCGTCGCCTATTGCGCGCACGCGATCGAAGCGATCCTCACGCACGTCGCGCCCGCGCTCGGCTGGCGGTGAGGCCGGCGGCATCCCGACGACCCGCGCGAAGTCTCATAACGCGAACGCGCTTCCCCTGACGCGAGGATCGGTGACGGCACGCAGTTCGCCGGTCCCGTCGCGCGTGACGAGCACCGGCCGCGCCAGCTCGTAGCCGAAGGGCGCATGCTGGGTCGCGACCGGCGACCACGTCACGCGATCATTCGCCGCGCCGTCGAGGACGCCGGCCAATTCCTCGGAGGCGAGAAGCGCGTGGCCGCTGGCATCGAGCCTCGGCGCGCTGATGGCGCTCTCGGCGGACATGCCCCGTTCGCAGAGATTGATGATCAGCTGCACGACGCAGCTTATGATGCGGCGGCCGCCGGGAGCGCCGATGGCCGCGACGGCCTGCCCGTCGCGCGTGACCAGCATGGGCCCCATGTTGGCCAGCGGACGCTTGCGGCCCGCGATGCTGTTGGCGGCATCCGGCCTGGCGTTGAACCAGCCCATCGCGCAATCGAGCAGCAGCCCGGTGCGGGGACAAACGACCTTGCCACAAAATGGCCCGCGGCCGTATGCGTCAGCGCGACCGCCATTCCGTCGCGATCGATGACCGAGATATGCGTCGTTCCGGACGTCGGCTCGGTCGAACCCTGCGGATTCCAGACTCGCTTCCTCTGCGCGTCGGGCTCGAACGCCCAGGGATCGTTGGCGGCGTAGCCCGCGAAATAATCCCAGGGCGTGAGACTGGCCGGGCCTCGCGGCGCGACACCCGACCGGATCTTCTCGGCGATGGCCTTCGCGTATCCGGCGGAGAGCAGGCCCGCTTCCGGGACGGGCACGTAATCGGGATCGCCAAGCCAGTGATACCGATCCGCAAAAGCGTGGCGGCTGACCGCTTCGAAATGCCGGATCCGCTCCACGTTGTCTTCGGACGGCGCTCGCTCCGGATAGAGCGCGGACCAGAGGTTCAGCATCTCCGCTTGCGTCAGTGCGCCGCTCGGCGCCGTCGCGCCCCAGACGTCATAGCCGCGAAATCGGGTGGGGCGCGCCTCGACGACCGCGACGTTGTCCGAGCGCAGATCCTCGCGGGTGAGGACGGCGCCGAATTCGGCGAAGGTGCTGCCGAGCATGTCGCCGACCTCGCCCTCGCGCAAGGCATGCGCGCCGCTCGCGGCGAACATCTCGAGTGTGCGGCCGAGCGCCTGCTGACGAATGACGGGCGCGGTGCCGAGCGAGGTCTCCCCGAGATGAGGGACCACCGGCGGATCGTTGTCGACGAGATAGGTCGATGCCGCGGTGCGATTGGCACGCAACGCGGACAGGTTCGCCAAGGCCTCGAGGGCGTAATAGGCGTCGGCGCCAAAGCCGTCATGCGCGGCTTCGATCGCGGGCTTTGCGACGTCCTTCAGCGAAAGACGGCCAAATCGCTCGACCGCCTTCGCGAGTCCCGCCAGGGTCGCGGGGATGCCGGCCGATCGAATGCCTTCGACATTCTCATCGCCCACGACGACGGACACGCCGAGGCCGCGGTCGATCGTCCTGCTCTCGTCGATCGTGAACATGCCGGCACTGGCCGCGCCGGGCGCGCGAGGCGCGAATTCGACCGCGTGAGCGCGGCCGGTCGATGGATCGTGGATGAGCATGAAGCCCGAACCGGCCAGCGTGGTCTCCATCGGCTCGACCACGCCCGCGACCAGGGCGGCAGCGACCGCCGCGTCGACGGCGTTGCCTCCCATCTCCAGCATCCGCACTGCCGCTTCGGAACTGACGCGGCGAGCGGCTGCGACGGCGCCGCCGTTGCCGACCGCCGCATCACGGCTGACGTTTTGCCTGGATTCCTTCATGGCTCGGATCTCCACCGTGCAGCGATCAGGACGTCAGGCTGCGGTCGTAGGTTTCGCGGAGGCTGAGGAGGCTCAGCAGGCCCAGGATCGCACCGACCGCCACCATCGCCGACACCGAATAGATGGTTCCGGTCGAAGCGAACAATCCGACCGCGATGAAGCTCGCGGGACCGCTGAACAGCACCGACGCCAGCTGATAGCTGACCGACACCGCGGTGTAGCGGATCTGGGTCGGAAACACCTCGGCCAGATAGCTCGACTGCACCGCATAGGTGCCGGCGTGTCCGACGCACCATCCGAGGACGCTCGCGGCGATCATGCCGGCATAGGTGCCGGTGTTGATGAGCCAGTAGAACGGAAAGGCGATCACGAGCCAACCGGTCACGCCGATCAGGTAGACTTTCTTGCGGCCGATGCGGTCCGACAGGCGCGCGAAGAAGAAATAGGCGGGAATGCTGGCGACAGCGCCGATCATGCCCGACACCAGGACCCAGCTCGAGGGCAGGCCGAGCGAGGTGCGGGTATAGGCGCCGTAGTAGGAGATCAGGCCGTAGGAGCCGAACGAGAAAGCCGCCTGCAACAGGACCGTGAGAAACAGCACGCGCCAGTGGTGCTTGAAGAGCTGCAGCAGGGGGACCTTTTGCGCGGTGCGATCCTTCTGCACCTTTCGCTGGGCGTCCTCGAAGATCTTCGATTCGGAAACGCTGACCCGGACATAGAGCCCGAACACGACGAGGACGCCGCTCATCAGGAAGCCGATGCGCCAGCCCCATTCGGTGAACGCCGCTTCCGAGGTGAGGAGAATCACGACCTGCAGCACCGCGTTCGAGAGGAAGAAGCCGATCGGATTGCCGATCTGGCTGAAGGCGCCGTAGAGGCCGCGCTTGCCTTGCGGCGAATGCTCGATCGCCATGAGCGCCGCGCCACCCCACTCGCCGCCGATGGCGATGCCCTGGCAGACGCGCAGGACGACCAGCATGATCGGGCCCCAAAGGCCGGCACTCGCGTAATTCGGCACGAGGCCGATCAGGAATGTCGAGATGCCCATCAGGAGCAGCGTCGTCACCAGCGCAGCCTTGCGGCCGACCGTGTCGCCGAAATGTCCGAAGAAGATCGCACCGAGCGGCCTCGCCAGGAACGCGACACCGAACGTCGCGAAGGAGGCCAAGAGGCCGGTCGTCGGATCCGACGCGGGGAAGAAGACCTTCGGAAACACCAGCGCGGCGCAGATTCCGAACAGGAAGAAATCGTACCATTCGATCGCCGTCCCGATCAGGCTGGCCATCGCAATCCGCGCCACCGACGGCTCGCTCGCGCGCGCACCGGACACCGCAACGAAATCTGACATAGGCTCCTCCCCAAATTGCCAAAACGTTTTGGCTCTATTGCCAAAACGTTTTTCTACTGTCAAGGAGCCCATATGAACGACATGCGGTCAGCACGACGGGTCAGCATCCGGGACGTCGCCGAGGCCGCGGGCGTCTCGATCACGACCGTCTCCCACGTCCTCAACGAGAAGGGACGCGCCTCCGAGGAGACGAAGAAGCTGGTGCTGGAAGCCGTCGAGCGGGTCGGCTACCGGCCCGATCCGGCCGCACGCAGCCTGCGCACCGGCGACACCGGCGTCCTCGGCATCGTGTTCCGGCCGAGCGATGCGATTTCGGGCTCGATGAACGGCACGGAGTTTCACATCCGCGTCGCGGGCGGCGCCGCCACCGCGGCCATCAGTCATGGCTACGGCCTGCTACACATGCCGTCCCCTCTCGCCACGGCGCGGCGTGCCTTTCCGATCGACGGCTGCATCGTGGTCAGCCCGACGAAGCAGGATCCGGTTCTCACCGAGTTGCTGAAGCGAAAGATACCCGTCGTCACCATCGACCCCGAGCACGGGAGCAATCGCACATCCGGACTTGTCGCGCGCGACGACGTCTCGGGCATGCGAGCGCTGCTCGATCACCTGGAATCAACCGGCGCGCGCCGCCTGTTGTTCCTGTCGGGCAAGGACCGCAATAGCTGGCTGGTGGAGTCCGAAGAGGCGTTCAAGGCCTGGGCGCAGAGCCACGGCATCGCAGCAGTAATCGAGCATGTCAGCGAGACATCCGGAGCGGAGGGCGCGAGGGAACAGGCCGTTGCGGCCCTGCGGACGAAGCCGCGTCCCGATGCGATCGTCGCAGCGACCAGCCGCTTCGCGACCGGCATCATCGACGCCGCGCGTTCCCTCGGCATCGCCGTTCCCTCCGAGCTCCGCGTCGCGGCGCTTTCCGACAGCGAACTGGCGCGCGGCCATGAGACTCCGATCACCGCGCTGGACCTTCACGGCGATCGCGCCGGGCGGGACGGCGTGGAGGTGTTGATCGCGTTGCTGCAGGGCAAGGTGCCGGTCGAGCACGCGGCCGTCATTCCATCGCTGCGGATCCGCGCATCGACGTTGCGCCGGGATGCAGCCGGCTAGAACGCGCTTCGGACCAGAGGCAGCGCCGAAAGCGCATTCAGGAAACCATCGTGTGCCGACGCCTGGAGGCGCGTGCCTTCAACGCGAACCGGACCATGGCGATCAAGGGCGCCGCGAGAGCGGCCCAGCACAGGCCCCACCAGACGCCACCGCCGCCGAGAAGCGCAGACAACAGTCCGAAGATGATGAGCACGCCAAACATCAGGGGTGCTGCCCAAATCCGCCAGACCGTCTGCGCGCGCATCATTCGGCCGCTTCGCCAACGGCAGATAGCGGCGTGAGGCCTCGCGCGAGATCAGGCCGGGGCTGCCGCGCCCGTTTCAGCCAGAGATAGATGCCGGTGGAGAGGACGATGATGGTCGCGATGTCCAGCAGAGCCCACAGAATCTTGAGCGGCAGTCCACCATAGTCGCCGAAATGGAGCGGCCGCGACACCTGCAGGGCGAGCAGATACCAGGGCATCTTGACCTGGCCTTCGAGACGGCCCGTTGCCGCATCGACAAGCACCGCGTTCCTGAGCCGCGACGTCAGGCTTTCGTCGCCCCGCATCCACACGATGTAATGGGTCGGCGTTCCGATCGGCGAACCCGGATAGATCACGGACATCGGGGTCATGCTTCGCACGGCTTTCGCAGCGACGTCGAAGGCCGCCTGGGGCGAGGACAACCCGGACTCGGGCGGCGTCTGCTTGCCTTTGTGGCGATTGAGCATCGCCTGCACTTCGCTCTGCTGCCACATCGCGAAGATCGGCGTGGTCAGCTCGTTGATGATGCCCGTCACGCCCACGACCAGCATCCAGGCCAGCACGATCACGCCGACCATGTTGTGATAGTCGAGCCATTTGGCGCGGGCGCGATCGGTGCGGATTGCGCCGAACTCCAGCTTGCGCATGAACGGGCCATACACGACACCGCCCGACACCAGGGCGACCACGAACAGGACGGCCATGCCGCCCATGAAGAGTTCACCGGGCAGATCCGCGAACAGGTCCTTGTGGAGGCGCAACATCGTGCCCATGAAGGTGACATCCGCCTGATTGGCGGGCTTGTACTGCTTCAGCGGCTCGGCCGTTCGCGAATCCAGCCGTATCGCATGGCCGATCTTGCGATTCGCCGCGTAGGCTTCCAGCGACGGGGCCATGAAGACGATCGCCTTCGGTTCGTCGTCGTCGACGAAGATCGACAGGATCGCCTCGCCCGGGAACAGCTTGCGGGCGCTGGCCGCAAGCGTGTCCAGGCTGGCGTTTGCCGTATTCGGCGGCACCTCCGAATACGGCAGGCCGTCATAGAGGAGGTCGCCGATCTCGTCCTTGAACACGAGTGGAAGACCGGTCACGCAGATGACGAGCAGGAACAGGGTGCAAACCA
>NZ_JASGFS010000120.1:0-5774 GCF_047605465.1 Bradyrhizobium sp.
AGATCAGGTCGACGATCAGCTTCACTTCGTGCAGGCACTCGAAATAGGCCATCTCAGGAGCGTAGCCGGCCTCGACGAGGGTCTCGTAACCGCCCTTGATCAGCTCGACCAGGCCGCCGCAGAGCACCACCTGCTCGCCGAACAGGTCGGTCTCGCACTCTTCCTTGAAGGTGGTCTCGATGATGCCGGCGCGGCCACCGCCGACAGCGGAAGCGTAGGACAGGCCGAGGTCATGGGCATTGCCCGAGACGTCCTTGGCGATCGCGATCAGGCAGGGCACGCCGCCGCCGCGCTGATACTCGGAGCGCACGGTGTGGCCGGGGCCCTTCGGGGCGATCATCAGCACGTCGAGGTCGGCGCGGGGATCGAGCAGGTTGAAGTGGACGTTGAGGCCGTGGGCGAAGACGAGAGCTGCGCCCTTCTTCATGTTGTCGTGCAGGTGCTCGCGATAGATGTCGCCCTGGAGCTCGTCGGGGGTCAGCATCATGACGAGGTCGGCCCATTTGGCGGCTTCGGCGACTTCCATCACCTTGAAGCCCGCGTTCTCCGCCTTCTTGGCCGAGGCCGAGCCCTTGCGCAGCGCAATCGCCACTTCCTTGACGCCGGAATCCTTCAGGTTCAGCGCATGGGCGTGACCCTGGCTGCCGTAGCCGACGATGGCGACCTTCTTGCCCTTGATCAGGTTCAGGTCGGCGTCGCGATCGTAATAAACACGCATAGTCGTTTCCTCGTTAGGGGCCAGAATCGGCCGTTGGTCAGGTCTCGGACGGTGAAATTTGCGGATTTCGGGGGCTGTCTAGAGCATTTTCAGCCCCCTGGGAAACCCGTTTCTGCATGGAAAACTGCGGCATCATGCATCCATGAAGACAGGGTAGAGCGATGCCAGGAGCAGGATCGCCATGACGATATTGAAGACGCGGACCAGCCGCTCCGAGGTCAGCACCGGCCGCAGCGCAGTGCCGAAAAAGGCCCAGACCACGGTTGAAACCGTGCCGACGAGCAGGCTGACCAGGGTCTGGATCGCGATATTGAACGGAAACCGGGCAATCGCCGCATAGGCAGTGATGGTGCCGATGACGATGACCCAGCCCTTGGCGTTGATCCACTGGAACATCGCCGCGCCCCAGAAGGTCATCGGACCTCGCCCATCCTCGTCGCCCGGCTTCGCCGGACCGGAGAAGGCAATCACCGCCGACAGGTAAATCAGGTAGGCCGCGCCGGCATATTTCAGGATGGTCTGGAGGATCGGATAGGCCAGGAAAACCGCGCCAAGCCCGAGGCCGACCGCAGCGACCATGAAGGCGAAGCCGATCGTGATGCCCGCGATGTGCGGGATGGTGCGGCGGAATCCGTAGGTCAGCCCCGACGACAGCAGCATGATGTTGTTCGGTCCCGGCGTGAAGAACATCACGAGGGCAAAGATGACGAAGGCATAGAGGAGCGACTGGGACATCTGCGCCTCACGCCGTCTTCGGCAATGGCTGCCGGCGCCGTGCCAGCACCATCACGGCGATGCCGCCGACCACCGTCAGCATGCCCGCCAGCCGCAGCGGACCGAATTTTTCGCCGAATACGATGCTGGAGGCGGCCGAACCGACGAACGGGACCAGCAGCGCGAACGGCACCACTTGCGCCGCCGCGTAGTCCCGCAACAGCCGGCCCCAGAGCCAATAGGCGATGCTGGTCGAAATGGCTCCGATCACCAGCAGGCAGACAAAGCCGGTGAGCGACATATGGGACAGCGCGTGCCAGGTCGGCGCCGGTCCGTTGACCACCAGTGCGAGCACGAACAGAGGCACCGCCGCGGTGAGACACAACCAGGCGAACAGGTCGAACATCGGTACGCCGCGCGCGCCCCGCAGCAGGATGTTGCCGACGGCGAAGCAGACCGGCGAGACCATCAGCACGGCAAAGGCGCCGACAGTGAAATCATAGCCGACGGTGCCGCAGATCATCAGGAGGCCGGCTGCCGCGATCACGATGCCCAGCGTCTGCATCGGCGATGGCCGCTCGCCGAACGCGATCGCGGCAAGGCCGATGGTGAACAGGGCCTGGCTCTGCACCACGACGCTGGTGAGACCCACCGGCACGCCGTGGGCGATGCCATAGGCCTGGGCCAGGAACTGGCCGAGGAACAGCGTGAAGCTGATCGCGATCAAGAGCGACCAGGCGATCTCGGGCTTGCGAACGAAGAGACACGGCACCGCGGCGATGATGAAGCGCATCGCCGTCATCAGCTCCGGCGAAAACTCGTCGAGCGCGATCCGGCTCGCCACGAAGGCAAGCCCCCAGATGACCGCCACCAGGAGGGCGATGAGGATATCGGCCGGCTTCATTGTTGGTCTTGGTTCTGCTCTGTCGTGCCGCTCTGCTTGCTGTCGTCTGGCCGTCAGGTGGAGGGATTGGGTTTGCGCACTAGATAGGTGCCATGCATGGGCGCATGGTAATCGGCCGAGACGAGCGTGAAGCCGACATCGGTCAGCATCCGCTCCATGACCCAGCCGAAGGTGGAATACTCGTCCCGCATATGCGTCACCACGCTATCGCGTGAGAAATCATGGTTCTTGATCTGGAAGTCCGCCCATTGCTCGACGTCGCGCTCGATCGCGTCGGGCATCGCGGCGTAGACGATGTCGCGCAGGTAGAAGCTCGCACCCGGCTTCAGCGCGCGATAGATCCGCGACATCGCCACCGCTTTCCAGAAATCCGGCAGGTGGTGCAGCGTGAACTCGCTGACGATCAGGTCGTAGGATTCCGGTCGGTAGGAGAAGCTGAGCAGACCGGCCGATTGCGTGCGCACGGGCGCCTTGCGGTCCCGGGCGTAGATTTCGGCGAGCGCCAGCATCGCCGGCGAGATGTCGATAGCGTCGACCTCGGCGCCCATGAGTGCAGCTTCGGTCGCGAGCACGCCGTTGCCGCAGCCGATGTCGGCAATCCGCCAGCCGCGCTGGACCCCCAGCACTTTCAATGCGGCGCGCGCACGCAGATCGGCATCGTCGTGGCTGTCGTAGATCGACGCCACCGCGGGCTCGATGCCCATTCGGTTCCGTTCATTGTAGTACCAGTCGCGCGCCAGCATGGTTCACATCCCTTCAGGCCCGCGACCGATCGCGGCAACTCCCGTGCGCGACACCTCGACGAGGCCGAGCGGGCGCATCAGGTCGATAAATTGATTGATCTTGTCCGTATTGCCTGTGATCTCGAACACAAAGCTCTCGGTCGTGGCGTCGATCACGCGGGCGCGGAACGCATCCGCCAGCCGCAGGGCTTCGACGCGGTGGTCGCCCTCGCCGCGCACCTTCACCATCGCCAGCTCGCGCTCGATCGAACGCTTCGTCTGGGTCATGTCGACGACGCGATAGACCGGGATCATGCGGTCGAGCTGATGCTTGATCTGCTCGATCACCATCGGGGTTCCCGTGGTGACGATGGTGATGCGCGAGAGATGTTTCTGGCTCTCGGTCTCCGAGACCGTCAGGCTCTCGATGTTGTAGCCGCGCCCCGAGAACAGGCCGATGACGCGCGCGAGCACGCCCGGCTCGTTCTGCACGAGCACGGAAAGCGTGTGCGTCTCGTTCGGATCGTGGCGGTCCTCGATGAAATAGGCGGATGCGGGCTGGTTCATGATCGTCCCCTCTTGTCTCTCCGTCACGCCATCGCCGGCGCGTCCGTTCCGACCCAACGGCGGAACAGATCGAAATCGATATTGCCGCCGGACAGCACGAGGCCGACGTGCTTTCCTGCGATCTTTGTCTTTTCCTGAAGCGCTGCGGCGAGCGAGGCAGCACCGGCGCCTTCGGCAAGATTGTGCGTATCAGTCCAGTAGGCGCGGATCGCGGCAGCGATCTCGTCGTCGGTGACCTCGACGATGCGCGAGGCCCCTTTGCGGATCAAAGCGAACGCATCGGCGTCCGGGATGCGTGTGGCCATGCCGTCGGCGAGCGTGTTGCTGGTCTCAGTCGTCACGATCCTGCCGGCTGCGAACGACAGCGCGTAGGACGGCGCTTCGGTCGACTGCACCCCGACGATCTCGGTCTTCAGACCCAGCAAGTCACGCGCCATGATGCAGCCGCAGATGCCGGAGCCCTGACCGATCGGCACATAGAGGATGTCGAGATCGGGCGCCGTCCTGAACAGCTCGAGCGCATAAGTCGCCACGCCGAGCACAAGGTCGGGATGGAACGACGGCACCATATGCAGTCCTGCGAACTGCGCGCGACGCTCGGCTTCCTCGCGTGCAGCCTGGAAGTCCTCACCGTGCTCGACGAGCTCGGCACCGAAGGCCTTCATCGCGCGGTTCTTCTCGACCGAGTTGCCCCGCGGCACGTAGATCACGGCGGGCACGCCGTGGCGGCTCGCGGCAAAAGCCAGGCTCTGGCCGTGATTTCCGCGCGTCGCCGAGATGATGCCGGGCGTGTCCGGCCGCTCACGCTTCAGCCGGTCGAGATAGACGAGCCCGCCGCGCACCTTGAAGGCGCCGATCGGCGTGTGGTTCTCGTGCTTGACCACGACACGCGTGCCGAGCCGTGCCGCGAGCAAAGGCCAGCCGCGCGCCGGTGTTGCCGGCACCGCCTGCCCGACGATCGCATGTGCGCGCTCGAGTTCGGTCAGGTCAAACATCGAAGTCCTTCCATCACTCACCTCTGGCAGCCGTCATCCCCGCGAAGGCGGGGATCCAGTATTCCGTGGCCCCCGAGATCAATCGAGGGGCCGCGGCGTACTGGATCGCCCGGTCGAGCCGGGCGATGACAGTGGAGTTTGTGACCATCGCGCTCACACCAGAGCCTTGCCGCCGGCGAACGCCTTCGCGGTGGCCTCGTCGTTGGCCTGCTCCGGCAGCAGCATCTCGTTGTGTGCCTTGCCGGACGGGATCATCGGGAAGCAGTTTTCCAGCGCCGCGACGCGGCAGTCGAACAGCACCGGGCGCTTGATCGAGATCATCTCCTGGATGGCGCCGTCGAGATCTGAAGGCTTGTGCACCTGCAGGCCGACGCCGCCATAGGCTTCCGCGAGCTTGACGAAATCCGGCAGCGCCTCCGAATAGGAATGCGACAGGCGATTACCGTGGAGCAGTTGCTGCCACTGCCGGACCATGCCCATGTACTGGTTGTTCAGGATGAAGATCTTGATCGGCAGCTCGTATTGAACCGCCGTCGACATTTCCTGCATCGTCATCTGCACCGAGGCGTCGCCCGCGATGTCGATGACGAGGCTGTCCGGATGCGCCACCTGCACGCCGACCGCGGCCGGCAGGCCGTAGCCCATGGTGCCGAGACCACCCGACGTCATCCAGCGGTGCGGCTCCTCGAAGCCGTAGAACTGCGCCGCCCACATCTGGTGCTGGCCGACTTCGGTCGTGATGTAGGTATCTTTGCCGCGCGTCGCCTCGAACAGGCTCTGGATCGCGTGCTGCGGCAGGATGACGTCGTTGCTCTTCCGGTAATAGAGCGAGTTGCGGGCGCGCCACTGCGTGATCTGCTGCCACCACGCCTTGATGTCGGGCTTCTTCGCCTCCGCCTTGAACACCTGGAGGATATCGCCGAGGATATTGCCGCAGTCGCCGATGATCGGGACGTCGACGCGGATGTTCTTGTTGATCGAGGAAGGATCGATGTCGATGTGGATCTTCTTCGAGCCGGGCGAGAACGCATCGACGCGACCGGTGATGCGGTCGTCGAAGCGTGCGCCGACGCACAGCATGACGTCGCAATCATGCATCGCCATGTTGGCTTCGTAGGTGCCGTGCATGCCCAGCATGCCGAGCCAGTTCTTGC
>NZ_JASGFS010000121.1:0-5585 GCF_047605465.1 Bradyrhizobium sp.
CGGCCTCGACGGCATCAAGAACAAGATCGATCCGGGTCCGGCGATGGACAAGGACCTCTACGATTTGCCGAAGGAAGAGCTCAAGCAGATCCCGACCGTGTGCGGCTCGCTCCGCGAGGCGCTCGAGAACCTCGACAAGGACCGCGCCTTCCTGAAGGCCGGCGGCGTGTTCGACGACGACTTCATCGATGCCTATATCGAGCTGAAGATGACCGAAGTCGCACGCTTCGAAATGACCCCGCATCCGGTCGAATTCGACATGTACTATTCGGGCTGATCGGCTCGAAAGCGTATCCGACAAGCAAAAGGCGCTCCGCGAGGAGCGCCTTTTCGCTTGGGAGGACCGATGGCGGATGACGCACGCGTCCGATCCGCGCCGGCGTTCCGCCGCCTCATTTGTCCGGGAAATTCACCCCGATCTCCGTCACCACCGGCGCCCACTTCACGAGCGCCGCATTGTCCGAAGACGCCTTCACACCGTCACCGGAAAGCGACTTCGGGGCACCGGCATTCTTGCCGAAGCGGATCGTGACGGTGCAGTCCCCTTCGAGCGGGCGGCTGAGCGCGCCGCCCTTCCAGTCGGTGACGAAGCCGCCATAGTCCCATTCGAAACCGCTGACGAGGAATGGCTTGCCATTGGCCTTCTGCACGTCCGCAAGGCTCGATCCGATGGTGATGCCGCCGACGCTCCATCGGCTGGTCTTCGCGCTGTCGCGCAGCGTCAAGCCAGAGGTGCGCCTGGCCTTGTCGTCGGTGAAGGCGACCTCGATGCGGCGGTCCGCCGCCTTCGGGAAGAGCACGACACCCTTGTACCGCTCGCCTTCCGCACCCGGCAGGTCCTGCACCACGGCCTCCTTGCCGTAGCGCTGCAGCAGGCTTTTCGTGGTGTCGTCCGGCGTCACCGGGAACGCGCAGGTGATCGGGCCCTCCTGCAATGGAGCGGTCTGGGCGAATGCGGGGGACGCGAGCAGGACGAGGGCAGCAAAGGCGACGTTACGTATCATCGGGATGCAATTCCGGTTTCAAAATCCGGACGGAGCGTAACGCATGCGGACCGTTCCGTCATTGCAAGCGCAGCAAGGCGATCGGGAATCCCACCGCGGAAAGGCTCGGGATTGCTTCGCTGCGCGCAATGACGGTGTGATGAGGCTCGCGTGGACAGCTTATGCCGTCGCGCGCTGACGGGCCGTGAGGGCTTCGCCAAAAGCCTCGAACAGCTTCCGGTTGATCGGATTGCGCTGCGGATCGTATTCGGCGTGCCATTGCACTCCGAGCGCGAAGGTCGGCGCTTCGGCGATCCGAATGGCCTCGATGGTGCCGTCCTCGGCGACGCCTTCGATCAGCACGCGCTTGCCGGGATCCAGGATGCCTTGGCCGTGCAGCGAGTTGACCCGGATCTTCTCGCAGCCGAGGATCTTCGCGAACGCTCCGCCCGGAGTGAGGGCAACGTCATGCCGGTCCGCGAAGACGACGGTGGGATCGGGATGGATCTCGCCATTTTCCAGCCGGGGCATGCGGTGGTTCATCCGGCCCGGTATTTCGCGGATCTCCGGATGCAGCGAGCCGCCGAAGGCGACGTTCATCTCCTGCAGGCCTCGGCAGATGCCGAACAGCGGGATGCCGCGGGAGACACAGGCCACCGAAAGCGCGAGCGCCACCTCATCGCGATGGATGTCATAGGGCTCGTGCTTCTCGCAGGGGTCGACGTTGAAGCGGGTCGGATGGACGTTGGCGCGGGCGCCGGTGAGGACGATGCCGTCGACGGTATCGAGCAGCGCGGCGATATCGGTGACGTCGGGCGCGCCCGCGAACATCACCGGCAAGCCACCGGAGACCTCGGCCACGGCGCGCAGGTTTCGCTCGCCGACCATCTGGACCTGAAATCGATTCTCGACGCGATGGGCGTTCCCGATCACGCCGACGACCGGCTTTCTCATCTCCCGTTCCGACCTCCCCGCCGAAGAAGATTCTCCAAACATGCCCATCGGAGGGAACAAATTCAACCGAATGGATCGCGGGACGGCAATGCTATTTTCGCGCAAATGCCTGGGCGGAGGCGAATTCGGCCTCGATCCGCAGACGTGTCCGGGCTCCGGATCGGCTGCCGCACACGCGCCGGACGCGGCCTTGGGCACGGGGACGCGTCAAACCGGCGCGCGGCTCCGGCTTGATCCCCGGCGATATTTAGCGAAAGAGTGCCCCAAGCCGCCCGCGAAAGGACCCGATGTGACAATTCCCGGAGACGAACGACCCCGGTCCCGCAGCGACCTGGCCTGGGCGATCTCGGTCGGCGGCATCGGCGTGGTGCTGTTCACCGGGCTGCTAGCCTTCACCTGGTATTTCGCGGCCACTCTGCTCCTGATCTTCACCGGGATGCTGCTCGGCGTCGGGCTGAACGCGCTGACCAATGCGCTCGGCCGCCGGCTGCACCTTCCGCATGCCCTTCGGCTCGCCATCGTCTGCATCGTGCTCGCATTGCTGCTTACGGGCGTGGCCTATCTCGGCGGCGCCACCATTGCGGAACAGGCATCGCTGCTGAGCAAGACCATCAAGTCGCAGATAGGCAATGTCAGGTCGTTCCTCGAAGGCCATGGCATCGACACCAGCTTCTTCGACCTCGGCAATGCCGCGCAAGCCTCCGCCGACGCACCGGCGCCGGCCGCCAATCCGGCCGCGCACGGCCAATTGCCGGGCGCCGGCGCGCTGGCCTCAAGCGGCGGCGCGATCGTGAGCCAGACCTTCAAGCTGCTGCTCGGCACGATCAGCGCCGTCGGCAACATCTTCATCGTGCTGTTCCTGGGTCTGGCCTTCGCTGCCCAGCCCGGAACGTACCACGACGGGCTGCTGTTCCTCACGCCGGCCCGATACCGCACGCGCGCCACGCTGATTATCGACCGCATCAGCGAAACGCTGGAGCGCTGGCTAATCGCCCAGATCATCGTCATGCTGGCGGTCGGCCTGGTGACGTGGGTCGGGCTTGCCGTCATCGGCATTCCCGGCTCGTTCATCCTGGGAATTCAGGCCGGCCTGCTCGCCTTCATCCCGACCGTCGGCGCCATCATCGCCGGCGTCATCGTGGTGCTGGCGAGCCTCGCTTCGGGCTGGATCGCGGCACTCTCGGCCTGTCTCCTGTTCCTCGGCGTGCATGCGATGGAGAGCTATGTGCTGACGCCGATCCTGCAGCGGCAGGCGCTGGACATTCCTCCGGCGACGCTGTTCGCGTTCCAGATCCTGCTCGGCGTCGTGTTCGGCATATGGGGCCTGGCCCTGGCGCTGCCGCTCGTGGCGATCGCCAAGGTCATGATCGACCATTTCAAGACGTACGAGGCGGACGCGCCGCCCCGGCCCAAACCGGCCTGAGGCGGCTCAGGTCGTCAGCACGGTCTCGGTGTGCTCGACCTCCGGGGGCGCGGCGAAATACTGGCCGACCAGACCACGCCACTCCGTGAAGTTCTCCGAGCCGCGGAAATCAACGGTGTGATTTTCCAGCGTCGCCCACTTCACCATCAGCCGGTAGCGTTGCGGCTTCTCGATCGACTTGTGCAGCTCGAAGCCGTGGAAGCCCTTGGAACGGCCGAAAGCGGCCTTGGCCTTGGCGACGGCCGCCTCAAAATCCTTCTCGCTGCCCGGCTTGACGTCGATTTGCGCGATTTCGGTGATCATCGTTTCCGCCCTTCTTGCTCGATGGGCGTGTCTACCGCAGCCCGCGCAAAAGAAAAAGGCGCCGAAACGGCGCCCTGGTCCAGCGGCCCACGCAGCTCTCTCAGCCGAACAGCAGCACCGTGCCCGCGACGATCAGCGCGCAACCGAGAAACAGCGCGAGCGGCCAGTAGCTGCGGCTCGGCGTATAGCGTCCCTGCGCGCGGCGCTCGGTGATGAGGGCGCTCTCGTATTCGTCCGCAGTGGAAAACAGGCATGCAAATCCGCCGCGCGCCGAAGCCGCCGCAGCTTCGAGCGACATCAGGGCAGCCTGCGGATTCTGTCGACGGATCGATTCCATGACCGGGATGGTAGGGATCGAACGGTAAACAGAGGATTACCGCAGGCCTCCGGCGTTCACGCCGGAGCGGACTGCGCCCGCGGCACACCGACGCGCGCCGCGCTCTGGCGGCGCCAGTTCTCCAGCGACAGCGGCAACTCCTCGGCCGCCTCGACGCGATTACGTCCGCCGCGCTTGGCCTGGTAGAGCGCGGTGTCGGCGGAGGCCAGCAGGACCTCGAGCTCGGTGCCGGCGGGACCACCGGCGACGCCGATGCTGACGGTGGTGTCGACGGGACCCTCGTCGACCACGACGCCGGAGGTCTCGAACGCTTCGCGCACGCGCTCGGCGACAAGGACGCCCTCTTCCAGCGCGCACGGCAGCAGCGCCGCGAATTCCTCACCGCCGATGCGGCCCGACAGATCGGAGATGCGCAGGTTGCTCACCACGACGGTCGAGAACAGCTTCAGCATCTCGTCGCCGGCGGGATGGCCGAAGCGGTCGTTGATCGACTTGAAGTGGTCGATGTCGAAGATCATCACGGTGACGGGGCGCCCGGCCTTGGCCTCGCGCTCGATCACGCGCGCGCAGGCCTCCGAGAAGCCGCGGCGGTTGAGCATGCCGGTCAGGGGATCGGTGGAAGCGGCGGTCCTGTGCGCCGTCACCGTGCGCTCCGACACCAGCATGAAGATCACGAACACGGTGCCGACGGCGTAGAGCACGAGTTCGACGGCGAAAACGGTGACCCAGATGCTGGCGGAAAAGCCGGTATCGTTGGGGCGGAGGAAGCTTCCGAGCAGGATCGGCAACATCAGCACGCAGCCGTGCATCACCGGCACGACGAAGGCCGGCCAGCGCCGTTTCAGGCTCTTGCGCCGCTCGACCCAGAGCTCGCTCGCGGTCAGCGCAGCGTAGAGCGAGACGATGCCGGCGCCGATGATCATGCGCAGCATCGACGCCGCGGGATCGATCAGCACGGTGGCCGCGATCCAGGCGAGCGCGCCGATCACAAGACCAGGCCAGTTCGGCTTGCGGCCATGAAAAACGCGCGCCGCATTCCACACCATGCCGCAGGCGACGAAGCCGACCGCATTCAGCGCCAGGGTCAGCTGAGGTCCGAGCTTCTCACCGGCAGCCGTCCACAGTGCGACGGAAGCGGCTCCGAGAAGATAGGCCGTGCCCCACCATTTCAGTGCGGGACTGTTCTCCTGCCTGCCGAAAAAAACCATCATGGCGCCGAGCAATGCGGCAATCATCGTCGCGACCAAATAGAGCGTACTACTATCGAGCGACATCATGTCGGCCCCCTCTTAAACAGAGCAGCGACGCGGTCAGCCCAGCCGACTTGCGCGCCCTTCCAATTGCGACGCTATGTCCCGCGCGTTCCATTCAGGTTTTCATCCGAGGCCAAGTTTTCGCGAAACACTCCATCAATTTGCGTACAAACGAACAACAAAAAGGGCGCTGAATTCAGCGCCCTTTTGCATCTCATTGAAGCCGCTTTCGCGGCGAATGCGATCGAAGCGATTAACGCTTCGAGAACTGGAAGGACCGGCGGGCCTTGGCCTTGCCGTACTTCTTACGCTCGACGACGCGGCTGTCGCGG
>NZ_JASGFS010000122.1:0-4433 GCF_047605465.1 Bradyrhizobium sp.
CGCGCCGGCGGCCCGCGGGCCTGCGCCGGCGCCCGAGAAGCCGGCCGCCGAGAAGGACGCGCATCGGCAGATCGTGCCGCCGACGTCCGAGACGATCGCGCGCGAGGCCAGGATCGAGGTGAAGGCCGACACCAAGCCGGAAGCCGCCGCGGCCGCGCCCGTCGAAGCGCCGAAGCCCGCGCCGGTTGCAGCCGCTCCCGAAACGCCGCACGTTGCCGAAGCGCCCAAGCCCGTGGTGCCCGCAACGGAAGCCGTCACGCCGGTTGCACCGGCCGTCGCCGAGGCGCCGAAGGAAGCCGTGCAGGAGCCGGTCAAGGAAGCGGTCAAGGCCGCAGCCCCGGAGCCGGCCAAGGAAGCGCCGGCCCAGGCTGCGCCGCAAACAGCGGCCGCTGGCGTCGATGCCCGCCGCGACAGCGATGGCTTGCGCGTGACATTTCCGCTTCAGGTCGCGACACCCGCGGCGGCGTTCCGCCGCGGCGACACGGTGTGGCTGGTGTTCGACTCGCCGAAGTCGATCGACGTCGAGGCGATCCGCACCAAGGGCGGCGCGATGATCGGCGAGGTCAGCCGCGTTCCTCTCGACAAGGGGCAGGCGGTGCGCATCCGGCTCACCCGTCCGTTGGTCTATTCGCTGACCAGCGAGGAGGTCGGCAAGGAAACGAACTGGCTCCTGACGCTCGCCGACAAGATCCAGGCGACGCCGCTGCCGCTGATGATCTCGCGCAACATCACCGATCCCGCGCTCGCCAATATCGCCATTCCCTTCGCCAATCCGGGCCTGCTGCACAAGCTCACCGATCCCGATGCCGGCGACACGCTCTACGTCGTCACCGCGCAGCGGCCGGTCCGCGGCTTCATCAAGCGGCAGGACCTCGTCGATCTCTCGCTGCTGGAATCCGCGCACGGCATCGCCATCCGGCCGAATTCCGACGAGGTCGGCGTCGAGGTCGGGTCCGACAAGGTCATCCTCGGCAAGAAGGGCGGTCTGACGCTGTCGCCGGTCGACATTTCGGCGGAGCGGGCGCCGACCGCGGTGCGGCCGGTCTTCAGCCCCGAAGGCTGGCGCAAGGGCCAGTCGGAAAACTTCATGATGCGCCAGGCCGACCTGATCACGGCGATCTCGGCCGTCGAGCCGGCGCAGCGTTCGCTGCCGCGTCTCGACCTCGCGCAATTCTACATGTCGCGCGCGATGTATCACGAGGCCAAGGCGGTGACCGACGTGATGCTCAGCGATCCCCTCAACAAGGAGGAGAGCGGTGCGCTGATCATGCATGCGATCGCGAGCATCCTGATCGGCCGGCCGGGGCAGGGGCTGAAGGATCTCGCCAATCCCGTGATCGGCAACAGCCACGACTCCCAGCTCTGGAAGGCGCTCGCCTATGCGCGCCAGGGCAAATGGGCGGACGCGCGCGAGAAGTTCAAGAACGTCGAGTTCGCCATCGCCTCGCTGCCGCTCGACATCCAGCGCATCATCACCATGGATGCGATGCGCGCCTCGCTCGAGGTCAAGGATTACGCCGGTGCTTCCAAGCGCCGCAGCGAGATCGAGGTCGTCGGCGTCTCGCCCGAAGCCTCGCCCGGTTTTGCCGTGCTGCGTGGCCGGCTCGCCGAAGCGCTCGGCCACGACAAGGATGCGCTCGACGACTACAAGTTCGCGGCTGCTTCGGACGATCGTCAGGCTGCGGCGGAAGCCAAGCAGCTCGAAGTCGCGCTGCGGCAGAAGCGCGGCGAGATCACCAAGGAAGATGCGCTGCGCGAGCTCGAGACGTTGTCGATGACCTGGCGCGGCGACTCGATCGAGGTCAAGACGCTCCAGATGCTGGCGCAGATGTATTCCGAGATCGGCCGCTACCGCGACGCGCTCTCCGCGGCGCGCACCGCGACCAAGCTCCAGCCCAACGCGGAGGCCTCGCGTCAGGCGCAGGACCTCGCCTCCGACCTGTTCACGCAGATCTTCCTGGGCCCCAAGGGCGACGACCTGCCGCCGATCGAGGCGCTCGGGATGTTCTACGAATTTCGCGAGCTGACACCGATCGGCCGGCGCGGTGACGAACTGATCCGCCGCCTTGCGGACCGTCTCGCCTCGATCGATCTGCTCGACCAGGCCGCCGAGCTGCTGCAGTACCAGGTCGATCATCGCCTCGAAGGCGCCGCGCGGGCGCAGGTCGCCGCGCGCCTTGCCATGATCTATCTCGCCAACCGCAAGCCCGACATGGCCATCACGGCGCTGCGCGCGAGCCGCATCAGCGACCTCTCCGGCGAGCTGCGGACGCAGCGCCTGCTCCTGGAAGCCCGCGCGCAGAGCGACGTCGGCCGTCACGATCTCGCGCTCGACATCGTCTCCAATGTCGGCGGCCGCGAGGTGCTCCGGCTGCGCTCCGACATCTTCTGGGCGGCGCGCCGCTGGCGCGAGTCCGCCGAACAGATCGAGCTCTATTACGGCGAGCGCTATCGCGACTTCAAGCCGCTCAACGCGGTGGAGAAGAGCGACATCATCCGTGCCGCCGTCGGCTATGCGCTCGCCGACGATTCGATCGGCCTGTCCCGCTTTCGCGAGAAATACGCACCCTTGATGAGCGAGAGCGCCGACCGGCTCGCCTTCGACATCGCGAGCAAGCCGGCCGCGTCCTCCAGCGCGGAGTTTGCCGAGATCGCCAAGCTCGCCGCCAGTGTCGATACGCTCGACGGCTTCCTGCGCGAAATGAAACAGCGCTTCCCGGACGCCACCGCCCGCGGGCCCGCCTCGCCGCAGGCAAAGGACGAGACCGAGCACACCGGTTCGCTGCCCACGATCCCCGTCGTGCGGCAGATCAAGATGACACGCTAGGAACCCTGCTACCTCAGGCCTCTCGACAGCCGCCATACAAGGCGGCAACCTGAGGCACTTTCATGCCGGGAGAGCGTTTGACATGAGCAAGCCTGCCAAGACCGAAGCCGAACTCATCGCCATGGCCCGGGCCGAATTGAAGGTCCACGCCGATGGTCCCGACGGCCTGGTCATCTCGATCGTTCGCGACGGCGAAAGCTGGGAGTTCCGCGCCGACGCCGACCAGGTGACGCGGGACAAGCCGGGCTTCCCCGAAAGCGTCGCGATGCTGGTGCAGATCGGCGATCACCTCAGCAGGCAATACGACGTGAAGGGGTAGGGGACGCCTGCGGCCCTCTATCGTCCCTCATCGCGAGCGAAGCCGCTGCGGCAGTCGGGATTGCTTCGCTCGCAATGACTCGACTACGGCGGAGCGCGCTCGGTCATCCGCCGTAGCTCTGCACCAGGCTTCCGGCCACCAGCGACCAGCCGTCGACCAGCACGAAGAAGATCAGCTTGAACGGCAGCGAGATCGTCGCGGGCGGCAGCATCATCATGCCCATCGACATCAGCACGGAGGCGACGACGAGGTCGATGATCAGGAAGGGGAGGAACAGCAGAAAACCGATCTCGAAGGCGCGCTTCAGCTCGGAGATCATGAAGGCGGGGACTAGGATGCGCAGCGCGAGCTCGTCGGGGGTCGCGGGCGGCGGCTCGCCCGAGAGGTCGAGGAACAGCTTCAGGTCCTTCTCGCGCACGTTCTTCTGCATGAAGCCGCGCAGCGGCACGGAGGCGCGTTGCAGCGCGTCCTCGACGCTGATCTGGTTGGCGACGAGCGGGCGGATGCCGTCGTCGTAGGATTTCTGCAGCACCGGTCCCATCACGAAGAAGGTGAGGAACATCGCGAGCGCGATGATCACCGAGTTGGGCGGCGCCGTCGCCGTACCCATCGCGGTGCGCAGCAGCGACAGCACGACCACGATGCGCGTGAATGACGTCATCATGATCAGGATCGACGGTGCGATCGACAGCACCGTGAGCAGCGCAATGAGCTGGATCGCGCGTTCGGTGACGCCGCCTCCGGCCTGACCGCCGAGATTGATGCTGATGTCCTGGGCATGCGCCGGCATCGCGAGCGAAGCCGCGCCGATCAGGACAGAAAGAAAAACAACTCTACGCGGAAGGGACGGCAGCCTCACGAAGACGGCTTCGGACGGCCGAGCAGCGAGGCCATCTCGTCTTCGAGGTTCTCAAAGCTGGTCTTCTCCGCGGCCGGTCGCGCGGGCGGGACCGGGGGTGCCGGTGGCTCGCTGCGTGCGGCGCGCGGGGGCGCGGCGGGAGGTTCGGGCGCAACCGGAGGCGCGACCGCTTCGCCGGCCGGCCGACGCAGCGCTGCTTCCAGCCGTTGCGCCATCTCGGCGAGGTTCTGCTCGGCGTTCGACGGTGCTGCGGGAGCCGGCGGCGGTACGGGCGGTGCCTGCGGAACGGGTGGAGGCGGCGGCGGGGCAGCGGCGCGTTCGGCGCGCACCGGCGGCACCTTGACCGGCTCGCTCTGGCGCGGCGGGCGCGGCATCATGGGCTCGTTGCGGGCAACGCGCGGCGGCGCGGGCTCGGGCCGCTGTTCGCA
>NZ_JASGFS010000123.1:0-4353 GCF_047605465.1 Bradyrhizobium sp.
CCAGATGGCCGTGCACGTTCCGCTGTCGCTCGAAGCGCAGCTGGAAGCGCGCGTTCTGATGATGTCGACCAACAACATCCTGCACCCGGCCAACGGGCAGCCGATCATCGTGCCTTCGCAGGATATCGTGCTCGGCCTCTACTATCTGTCGCTCGACCGCGACGGCGAGCCCGGCCAGTTCCGCAAGGGAGCGAACGGCGAGCCGATCGGCGGCGTCTATGCCGACATGGGCGAGATCGAGCATGCGCTCGCCGCCAAGGCGGTGACGCTGCACGCCAAGATCAAGGGCCGCGCCTGGACCTATGACGAGAAGGGCAACCGCGTGTCGAAAATCTTCGACACGACTCCCGGCCGCCTGCTGCTCGGCCAGCTGCTGCCCAGGCATCCGAAGATCCCCTTCGACGTCGCCAACAAGCTGATGACGAAGAAAGAAATCTCGGCGATGATCGACACCGTCTACCGCAATTGCGGGCAGAAGGAGACGGTCATCTTCTGCGATCGCATCATGGCGCTGGGCTTCCGCGAGGCTTTCAAGGCGGGCATTTCCTTCGGCAAGGACGACATGGTCGTGCCGCCGACGAAGGAATCGATCGTCGAGTCGACGCGCGCCGCCGCCAAGGAATACGAGCAGCAGTACAACGACGGCCTGATCACGCAGGGCGAGAAGTACAACAAGGTGGTCGACGCCTGGTCGAAGTGCTCGGACAAGCTCGCCGAAGAGATGATGGTCGGCATTTCGACCGTTCGCAAGGACGAGCACGGTCGCGACAAGCCGATCAACTCGATCTACATGATGTCGCACTCCGGCGCGCGTGGCTCGCCCACGCAGATGCGCCAGCTCGCCGCCATGCGCGGCCTGATGGCCAAGCCGTCGGGCGAGATCATCGAGAGCCCGATCATCTCGAACTTCAAGGAAGGCCTCACCGTTCTCGAGTACTTCAACTCGACGCACGGCGCGCGCAAGGGTCTTGCCGATACGGCGCTCAAGACGGCGAACTCGGGTTACCTGACCCGCCGTCTGGTCGACGTCGCGCAGGATTCGATCATCACGTCCTATGACTGCGGCTCGACCGGCGGCATCCGCATGCGCGCCATCATCGACGCGGGCCAGGTCGTCGCCTCGCTCGGCTCCCGCATTCTCGGCCGCACCGCGGCGGAGGACATGAAGGATGCCGATGACAAGGTGATTGTCGCCGCGGGCGAGCTGATCGAGGAATGGCACATCGCCAGGATCAACGCCGCCGGCATCCAGGAGGTGAAGATCCGCTCGGTGCTGACCTGCGAGGCCAAGAACGGCGTCTGCGGCAAGTGCTACGGTCGCGACCTCGCGCGCGGAACGCCGGTCAACATGGGCGAAGCGGTCGGCGTGATCGCGGCCCAGTCGATCGGCGAGCCGGGCACGCAGCTCACCATGCGCACGTTCCACATCGGCGGCGCGGCGCAGATCGCGGACCAGAGCTTCATCGAGTCGAATTTCGACGGCGTGGTGAAGATCCGCAACCGCCACCTCGCGCGCAATTCGGACGGCGATCTGATGGTTATGGCGCGCAACGTCGCCATCGTCATCGTCGGCCCGGACGGCGCCGACCGCGCGGTGCACCGCGTGCAATACGGCTCGCGCCTGAAGGTGGACGAGGGCGACAAGGTCAAGCGCGGCCAGCGCCTGGCCGAGTGGGACCCCTACACCCGTCCGATCCTGTCGGAAATCGACGGCGTCATCGGCTTCGAGGACTTGCTGGAAGGTCAGTCCATGAGCGAGAGCGCCGACGAATCGACGGGCATCACCAAGCGCATGGTCATGGACTGGCGCCTGAACCAGCGTTCGGCTTCGCTCAAGCCCGCGATCGTCATCAAGGGCAAGGACGGCAAGATCGGCAAGCTCGCCCGCGGCGGCGAGGCGCGTTACATGCTGCCGGTCGATTCGATCATCGCGGTCGAGCCGGGCGGCACGGTGCAGGCGGGCGACGCGGTGGCGCGTATCTCGATGGATTCGGCCAAGACCCGCGACATCACCGGCGGTCTGCCGCGCGTCGCGGAATTGTTCGAGGCGCGCCGTCCGAAGGATCACGCGATCATCGCGGAAATCTCCGGCACGGTGCAGTTCGGGCGCGACTACAAGAACAAGACCCGCATCGCCATCGTCCCGCACGAAGAGGGCGGCGATTCCGTCGAGTATCTCATCCCGAAGGGCAAGCATATCCACCTTCAGGACGGCGACATCGTCGAGAAGGGCGATTACATCGTCGACGGCAATCCGGCGCCGCACGACATTCTGGCGATCAAGGGCGTGGAGGAGCTGGCCGCCTACCTCGTCAATGAAATTCAGGAGGTCTACCGGCTCCAGGGCGTGAACATCAACGACAAGCACATCGAGGTCATCGTCCGCCAGATGCTGCAGAAGGTCGATATCGTCGATCCCGGCGACACCGACTTCCTGGCCAACGAGCAGGTCGACATCACCGAATTCGACGCCGCCAACGAAAAGGCGCTGGGCGAAGGCGGCAAGGTGGCGACCGGCACGCCGGTGCTGCTGGGCATCACCAAGGCCTCGCTGCAGACCAAGTCGTTCATCTCCGCCGCCTCGTTCCAGGAGACGACGCGCGTCCTGACCGAAGCCGCCGTCAACGGCAAGGTCGACACGCTCGAAGGCCTGAAGGAGAACGTGATCGTCGGCCGCCTGATTCCGGCGGGCACGGGCGCAGCGATGAGCCGGATTCGCCAGGTGGCCACCGGGCGCGACGATCTGATCCTCGCGCAGCGCGCGGAAACGTCCTCCGGCGCGCCGCAGATCGCTACGGCGGAGACGGAGAGCCGCTGAGGCGTCCGTTTCAACGCGCGGAAAAGATTAAGCTTTTCCTAACGAGGCCGCCCTACGGGGCGGCCTCTTTTTCAGGCAATGCGGCACAGCGAAAAACCTGAGTCATTTCAGCGTGTTTTCGACGTTTTCCGGGTTGACTGGATTCGGGGGGGCGCATATAAGCGGCCCGAACTCGACAGGCCGTAGGCCCATGTTGTTTGCCGCGACTCGCGGAAAACGCTGCGGGACCTAAACGCTGTCGGCCTCACCTGTGACTAGAAGTCATTCGGCTAAAGGCTCTTTACGGGCCGGAAGTCGTTCAGGAAGGCAAGATCGCCGCGTCAGCGCGGTGGTCCTCTGCAACCGCAGCGCCTGAAGCCATTCGGCTGAAGGCGTTGATTCGTTTGCGCATGCATATGTCTGCGCAGGCGATCCAGTTTCAACTTTTCGCTTCAGAAGGGCGAAGAATGCCGACGATCAGCCAGTTGATCCGCAAGCCGCGGCAACAGAAGACCTACCGCGAAAAGGCCCGCCATCTCGGCGCGTGCCCCCAGAAGCGCGGCGTGTGCACGCGCGTCTACACCACGACCCCGAAGAAGCCGAACTCGGCGCTGCGCAAGGTCGCCAAGGTGCGTCTGACCAACGGCTTCGAGGTGATCGGCTACATCCCCGGCGAGGGCCACAACCTTCAAGAGCATTCCGTGGTCATGATCCGCGGCGGCCGCGTGAAGGACCTTCCGGGCGTGCGCTACCACATTCTGCGCGGCGTGCTCGACACGCAGGGCGTCAAGGACCGCAAGCAGCGCCGTTCGAAGTACGGCGCCAAGCGTCCGAAATAAGTTTCGAGGAGACCGAAATGTCCCGTCGCCACAGGGCAGAGAAGCGCGAAGTCATCCCGGACGCCAAGTACGGCGACGTGGTTCTCGCGAAGTTCATGAATTCGATTATGTACGACGGCAAGAAATCCGCCGCCGAACAGATCATCTACGGCGCCTTCGACCAGATCGAAGCGAAGGCGAAGGCCGATCCGCTCGGCGTCTTCAAGTCCGCGCTCGACAATGTCGCGCCGGCGATCGAAGTGCGCTCGCGGCGCGTCGGCGGCGCGACCTACCAGGTTCCGGTCGAGGTTCGTCCCGAGCGCCGTCAGGCGCTTGCGATCCGCTGGATCATCACGGCCGCCCGCGGCCGCAACGACAAGACGATGGTGGAACGCCTCTCGGCGGAGCTGCTCGACGCCTCGAACAACCGCGGCAACGCGGTGAAGAAGCGCGAAGACACGCACCGCATGGCGGAAGCCAACCGCGCCTTCTCGCATTACCGCTGGTAAAGCGAACAGAATTCCAAGGACACCAAGATGCCCCGCAGCCATCCGATCGAAGACTACCGGAATTTCGGTATCATGGCGCATATCGACGCCGGCAAGACGACCACGACGGAGCGCATCCTCTACTATTCCGGCAAGAGCCATAAGATCGGCGAGGTGCACGAAGGCGCCGCGACGATGGACTGGATGGAGCAGGAGCAGGAGCGCGGCATCACCATCACGTCGGCCGCCA
>NZ_JASGFS010000124.1:0-4346 GCF_047605465.1 Bradyrhizobium sp.
GCGCCGCCTTCGCGGCGATCGCGGCAAAGGCCTCGGGCCAGCTTGCCGCGCGCAGCTTGCCGGCCTCGCGGATATAGGGCCGGTCCAGGCGCTGGGTGCGCAGGCCGTCGACGATGTGACGGGTCTTGTCGGAGATCCACTCCTCGTTCACGGCCTCGTTGATGCGCGGCAGCACGCGCATCACCTCGCGTCCGCGGGTATCGACGCGGATCGCCGAGCCGATGCCGTCCATGACGTCGATCGACTGGGTCTTGCCGAGCTCCCACGGGCGGGCCGCAAAGGCATAGGGCTTCGAGGTCAGCGCGCCGACCGGGCAGATGTCGACGAGATTGCCCTGCAATTCGGACGTCAGCGCGTGCTCGAGATAGGTGGTGATCTCCATGTCCTCGCCGCGACCGGTCGCACCCATTTCCGGGGCGCCGGCGACTTCCGCCGAGAAGCGGACACAGCGCGTGCACTGGATGCAGCGGGTCATCGAGGTCTTGACCAGCGCGCCGAGATATTTGTCCTCGACGGCGCGCTTGTTCTCGGCAAAGCGGCTGGTGTCGACACCGTAGCCCATCGCCTGGTCCTGCAGGTCGCATTCGCCGCCCTGGTCGCAGATCGGGCAGTCGAGCGGATGGTTGATGAGCAGGAACTCCATCACGCCTTCGCGCGCCTTCTTCACCATCGGCGAACGCGTGGAGATCTCCGGCGGCTCACCCTTCGGACCCGGACGGCAATCGCGCACGCCCCAGGCGCAGCTTGCGACCGGCTTCGGGCCGCCCTTCACTTCGACGAGGCACATCCGGCAATTGCCGGCGATCGACAGCCGCTCGTGGTAGCAGAAGCGCGGAATCTCGGCGCCCGCGGCCTCGCAGGCCTGGAGCAGCGTGTACTCCGCCGGGACATCGATCTCTTTGCCGTCGATGATGAGCTTGGTCATTCTTCCTACTCCGCCGCGACCATGTTCACGGGATCGCGGACTCCGGCATCGTCGATGTCGGCCTTGTGCGAATACTGGTCGATGCGCGCTTCGATCTCATGACGGAAATGCGCGATCAGGCCCTGGATCGGCCAGGCGGCTGCGTCGCCGAGCGCGCAGATGGTGTGGCCTTCGACCTGCTTGGTGACTTCGAGCAGCATGTCGATCTCGCGCTTGTGGGCGCGACCCTCGGCCATGCGGGTGAGCACGCGCCACATCCAGCCGGTGCCCTCGCGGCACGGCGTGCACTGGCCGCAGCTCTCGTGCTTGTAGAAATAGGAGATGCGGGCGATCGCGCGGATCAGGTCGGTCGACTTGTCCATCACGATCACGGCCGCGGTGCCGAGGCCCGAGCGCAACTTGCTCAGGCTGTCGAAGTCCATCGGCGTGTCGATGATCTGCTCGGCCGGCACCATGCGCACCGACGAACCGCCGGGAATCACGGCCTTCAGATTGTCCCAGCCGCCGCGGATGCCGCCGCAGTGCTTGTCGATGAGCTCGCGGAACGGAATGCCCATCGCCTCTTCGACGTTGCAGGGCCGCTCGACATGGCCGGAGATGCAGAACAGCTTGGTGCCGACATTGTTCGGACGGCCGATGCCGGCGAACCATGCCGCGCCGCGCCGCAGGATGTCCGGCGCGACCGCGATCGACTCGACGTTGTTCACGGTGGTCGGACAGCCGAACAGGCCGACATTCGCCGGGAACGGCGGCTTCAGCCGCGGCTGGCCCTTCTTGCCTTCGAGGCTTTCGAGCAGCGCGGTCTCCTCACCGCAGATATAGGCGCCCGCGCCGTGCGCGACGTAGATGTCGAACGGCCAGCCGTTGACGTTGTCCTTGCCGACCAGCTTGGCGTCGTAGGCCTGGTCGATCGCGGCCTGCAGGTGCTCGCGTTCGCGGATGAACTCGCCGCGGACGTAGATGTAGCAGGTGTGCGCGTTCATCGCACAGCTCGCGATCAGGCAGCCCTCGATCAGGAGATGCGGATCGTGCCGCATGATCTCGCGATCCTTGCAGGTGCCGGGTTCGGACTCGTCGGCGTTGACGACGAGATAGCTCGGCCGTCCGTCGGTCGATTCCTTCGGCATGAAGGACCATTTCAGACCGGTCGGGAAGCCGGCGCCACCGCGCCCGCGCAGGCCCGAGGCCTTCATCTCGTTGATGATCCAGTCGCGGCCCTTGTCGATGATGGCCTTGGTGCCATCCCACGCGCCACGGCGCCGCGCGCCCTCGAGCCCCCAGTCGTGGAGGCCGTAGAGGTTCTTGAAGATGCGGTCCTTGTCCTCGAGCATGTCAGTGCTTTCCGATCAACGATTGGCTTGCTTGTAGGCAAGCCCGGCGGCGCAGACGGCAAAGGTCAGCGCCCACAGCAGACTGGATTCCTGCGACGCGTTCATCGTGAAGCGCTGCAGCAGGAACATGAAGACGGCCGCGATCGCGGCATGCATGGCGACGAAGCCCCATTTCTTCACCGCCCCGCTCCTCTCCATCGCCGGCATCATCAAATCACGCATCAGGTCGTCTCCTTCAGCGTGGTCGGTCCGGTGATCGGCGCCGAGAACTGGCGGCCGTTCTGCGGACCGGGCTTGGGCGGATTGCCGGAGGCGAAGCCGTCCAGCACCTTGCCCAAGGTTTCCTTGGTCAGATCCTCGTAGGTGTCCTTGCCGATCAGCACCATCGGCGCGTTCACGCAGGCGCCCAGGCACTCCACCTCTTCCCAGCTGAAATTGCCGTCCTTGGAGAGGTGGAAGGGATCGTGATGAATACGGCTCTCGCAGACGTGGATCAGGTCCTCGGCACCGCGCAGGCGGCACGGCGTGGTGCCGCAAACCTGGACATGGGCCTTCTTGCCGACGGGCGCGAGCTGGAACATCGTGTAGAACGTCACGACTTCGAGCACACGGATATAGGGCATGTCGAGCAGGTCGGCGATGACGCGGATCGCGGCTTCCGACACCCAGCCCTCGTTCTGCTCCTGCGCCCGCCAGAGAATTGCGATGACGGCGGAAGCCTGGCGTCCGGCCGGATACTTCGCGATCTGCTGCTTCGCAAACGCGAGGTTCTCCTCCGTGAACGCGAAGCTCGCGGGCTGGACTTCCTTGGGGGCTAGTCGGCGGACGGACATCTCTTCAATCTCTCACTGGATGCGGCGCGCGGTCTTCGCATTCAAGGCATCGATCCTCTTCTGCCAGAATGCGCTTGCCGTGCCGAAAACGTTGTAGCCGACGTGGGTGGAGACCTTGATCCGGTCGAGGATCGACAATTCGGTCACCGTTTCCATGCGCCTGGTGCTGGGATCGTAGACGATCAGCTTCAGCGGGGTGTGCTCAAGGATGTAGCGCGACACCGCGTGCGAGCGATCGCTGCCGTGCTCCTCGCACATGATCACGCTGTCGGCTTCGAGCAGCCGGGCGCCGCCCTTGATCGCCTCGATCTCGACGCCCTCGACGTCGAGCTTGATCAGGTACTTGCCGGTGGGCGCCACCTTGCCGTCATCGATGAGGTTGTCGAGCGCGACGACCGGCACTTCCTCGCCGCCCGCCGACGGATCGCCGGCGATGCTGAAGGCCTCGTGCTTGGTCCCGGACAGCCGCGCCGTGCCGCGGGTGGCGCCGATGGCGCACTTCATGGTCTCGAAGCGGTCGCCGTTGACGCGCGCATTGTTGGCGAGCTTCGAATAGTTCTGCGCGGACGGCTCGATCGCGATCGCCTTGTGCGAGCCGAACGGCTTGCTGGAGACCAGCACCGACCAATAGCCGTAATTGGCGCCGCAATCGATCAGCGTGTAGTCGACGTCGACCGAGCCCGCGAACAGCAGCTCGAGTTCGTCTTCGTAATTGTAGGAGCGGTTGAGCAGCTTGCTCCAATAGCCGTCGCCATAAGGGAATTCGAACACGGCGTCGGGGTTGAGCTTGATCGCGATGTTGCGCGCGGGCAGCGTCTTGCGCAGCAGATTGGCGCAGGCGATGTAGCCCATGTGCGAGAAATGCGACGAGATCTTCGAGCCCGTCACCAGCGCCAAGGCAGCCGTCCGCTCCCACAGGTTGGCCCCTTCAAGGGCCCCCGAGGCGCGGTCAAACTGGATTGGCGCCTGCGCCATCACCGATCGACCTCTCCGAACACGATGTCGAGCGAACCCAGGATCGCCGAGACGTCGGCGAGCAGGTGGCCCCTGCAGATGTGGTCCATCGCCTGCAGATGGGCGAAGCCCGGCGCGCGGATCTTGCACTTGTAGGGCTTGTTGGTGCCGTCGGCGACGAGATAGACGCCGAACTCGCCCTTCGGCGCCTCGACCGCGGCATAGACCTCGCCGGCCGGCACGTGAACGCCTTCGGTGTAGAGCTTGAAGTGGTGGATCAGCGCTTCCATCGAGCGCTTCATC
>NZ_JASGFS010000125.1:0-4038 GCF_047605465.1 Bradyrhizobium sp.
CGGAGATCGCCTTGGCCTGTTCGAGTTCGCCGATCAGCGCATCCTTCTCGGCGCGGGCCTCCAGCGTCGCAAAGGTCGAGGAGTGCAGGCGATGAGCCAGCAGCACGAAATAGCCTTCGGCCGCGAGCGCGAGGGCCGCCAGAATGATGTTGTCCAGCGAGCCGCTCATCGCAAAGCTCAGTGCCATCGCGACCGCGACCGGCGCGGTCGCGGCGAGTGCCGCGATCGGCAGATTGGCGGCCAGCATGCTCGACACCGCGATCACCAGCAGCATCAGGAACATCATCAGCGATTCCGTGACCATGTCGAGCACGGGATGGATCAGGATCGCCATCCAGCACAGGCCATAGAGCAGGTCGAGCACGACGAAGCGCGTGCGCCATGAGCGCGTTGCGGCGGGCGAGGTCGGCTCGGCGAGGAAGCGGCGGCAGCTGCGGATCATCGCGGCATGAATGCAGATCATGCCACAGGTCCAGGCCGCGGCCGGGATCGGCTGCATCCAGAAGCCGAACAACACGCCGGTCGCGACCACGAGCAGCATCACGACATAGGAAGCCGAGAGCCGTGTCTGGGCGTATTGGCGGAGCAGTTCCGCGTCGAAGGCAGGCCGCGTTCCGGTGGTCGACGTTAACTTGTCGCGGGCCTCGCGCACCCGCTGCGCCGCAGCCCGGCGAGTGCTCGCCGGCGGAGCGCTCACCGGTTCGGCCGGAAGCTGCACAACCTCGGGCTTTTCAGCGGGGTTACTCATCGAACAACAACAATTCCTGCCCGCGCGAGACGGGCCTTCTGCATTCTCTATCTCTGGCAACAAATCCTTAAGAGGTGCCTTAAGGAGCTAAAGATTTGCGTTAACGCGGCGTTAATCCGGATCGCGCAGGCGCGGCTCAATGCAGCCATGCATGCTGCGCGACATAGACCACGGCGCCGGCCAGATATCCCGCGAGCGCGGGGACCGCGATGCGGCGCGCGTACCAGAGGAATTCGATCCGTTCGAGCCCCATGGCGGCGACGCCGGCGGCCGAGCCGATGATGAGGATCGACCCGCCGGTGCCGGCGCAGTAGGCGATGAACTCCCAGAGGAAGCTGTCGGGCGGATAGTGCGCGAGGTCGTACATGCCTATGGTGGCGGCCACCAGCGGCACGTTGTCGATGACGGCGCTGAGCAGACCGAGCACGACGACGATGATGTCCTGGCGGCCGAGCGTCGCGTCCAGCCATCGGGCCAGCATCGCGAGCAGGCCGGCATGTTCGAGGACGGCGACGGCGAGGAGAATGCCGACGAAGAACACGATCGAGCCCATGTCGATGCGCGTCAAGGCATGCGCCAGCGACAGCGGGCGGCGGATGTGCTCGTCCTTGTCGCGGTGGACGATTTCGCCGACCAGCCAGACTATGCCGAGCCCGAGCAGGATGCCCATGAACGGGGGCAGGTGGGTGATCGTCTTGAAGGCGGGCACGGCGATCAGGATGCCGAGCCCGAGCCAGAACATCAGGTTTCGCTCGAACCGGTCGACGGCCAGCAATCCGTGGTCCCTGGACGGTGCCGCGATGGTCTTGCCCTTGAGCGCAAAGCTGATGAAGGCCAGCGGCACCAGCAGGTTGACCAGCGAGGGCAGGAACACCTTGCCCATGATGTTCAGAGGGGTGATCTGGCCGCCGATCCACAGCATCGTCGTGGTGACGTCGCCGATCACGGTCCACGCGCCGCCGGCATTCGCGGCAATGACGATGAGCGAGGCGAACAGCAGGCGGTCCTCGCGCCGGGCGATCAGCCGCTGGATCAGCGAGACCATCACGATGGTGGTCGTCAGATTGTCCAGGATCGCGCTGAGGAAGAACGCGACGAAGCCGACCAGCCACATCAGCTTGACCTGGCTGGTCGTGCTGATGCGCGCGGTGATGACCTCGAAGCCGTCATGCGCGTCGATCACCTCGACGATGGTCATCGCGCCGATCAGGAAGAACACGATCTGCGCGGTGGAGGCGACGGACGCATCGAGCTGCCGGCCGACCTGCGTGTGGTCGCCGGTCGCGAGCGCATAGATCGTCCAGAGCAGCCCCGCGCCGATCAGAGCGGAGGCGCTCTTGTTGACCGCGATCGGATGCTCGAGCGCGATCGCCGCGTAGGCGAGAACGAAGACTGCGGCGAGCGCGATCAGCAAGGCGATTTCGGACGGTCGGACGTCAGCGTTGCAGGCGTGCGAGCAGGCTCGACGTGTCCCAGCGCTTGCCGCCCATCTTCTCGACCTCGGCGTAGAACTGGTCGACCAGCGCGGTCACCGGCAGGTTGGCACCGTTGCGGCGGGCCTCCGCGATGCAGATCGAGAGGTCCTTGCGCATCCATTCGACGGCGAAGCCGAAATCGTACTTGTTGTCGTTCATGGTCTTGTAGCGGTTCTCCATCTGCCAGGACTGCGCCGCGCCCTTGGAGATCACCTCGATCACGGAGGCGACGTCGAGGCCGGACTTCTTGGCGAAGTGGATGCCTTCCGACAGGCCCTGGACGAGGCCCGCGATGCAGATCTGGTTGACCATCTTGGTGAGCTGGCCGGAGCCCGCGGGTCCCAGCAGCTTGCACATCCGCGCATAGGCGGCGATGACCGGCTCGGCGCCGGCATAGGCGTCCTGCGCGCCGCCGCACATCACCGTCAGCGCGCCGTTCTCGGCGCCGGCCTGACCGCCGGACACCGGAGCGTCGACGAACTTGAAGCCGGCCTTGGTGGCGGCCGCATCGAGCTCGCGCGCGACTTCGGCCGAGGCGGTGGTGTGGTCGACGAAGGTCGCGCCCTTCTTCATGCCGGCGAATGCGCCGTCGGCGCCGATCGTGACCGAGCGCAGATCGTTGTCGTTGCCGACGCAGCACATCACGAAATCCTGGCCTTCGGCGGCGGCCTTCGGGGTCGCGGCGGTCTTGCCGCCGAACTTGTCCGCCCACTCCTTCGCCTTGGCTGCGGTGCGATTATACACGGTGACCTCATGGCCCCCTTTTTTCACGAGGTGTCCGGCCATGGGGAAGCCCATCACGCCGAGACCGAGGAAAGCGACTTTAGCCATGTGCGGTACCTTGTCCGTAGGGGGTTTTACGGGTCTTGCCGGGCGGCGGCGCCGGAACGGCGCTCCGGGAGTTCCGGCGGGAAGGCAGATCGGAGGCGCACCATAAACCCTTGCTGCCGGAGGGCAACGGGTTCGTTCGGCGGCCTCCTGTGCTAGGATGACGGGACAAGGACTTCAAAAAAGGGAGCGGAAGCATGGGTACGGGCGTGAGCGTCGGCGTTCTCGATCATTTCAACATCCGGACCCGGAATCTTGCCGAGACGGTCCGCTTCTACGAGGACGTGCTGGGTCTCGAAAAGGGTGCCCGGCCGAATTTCGCCTTCCCGGGGGCCTGGATGTACAGCGAGGGCAAGCCGGTGGTGCATCTCGTCGACATCTCTCCGACCGCCGAGCCGCAGAAGCCCGATTCCGGCGTCGTCCACCACGTCGCCTTCATCAGCCGCGGTTTCGACGGCATGAAGCAGCGGCTGGCCTCCAAGGGGATGAAATTCGAGTCCCGCCAGGTGCCCGGCGGCGATCTGTGGCAGATCTTTGTTCGTGACCCCAACGGCGTGATGATCGAGCTCAACTACGAGGCAGCCAGGGAGCAGGGGGCATCGCCCGCCGAGATGGCAGACGATATCGGCCGGCAGTAGCCTTTTGGGCATTTCCGCTCTAATGGGGCATCCTAAAGCCTTGAGCATGGTCTGATCGGAAAACCGCTACTTTCCGGATCATGCTCTGTTCAGGAGATGCGCTTTGAGCGTGACGCAGCAACAGGTTCTCGACAGCCTCGCCCGGATCAAGTCACCGCGCGGGGTCGCGCTCACCAATGCCAACGTGCTGAGCGCGATCAGCGCCTCCGACGGCAAGGTGTTCTTCTCGATCAACGTCGATGCCGCCGAGGCGCGGGCCTGGGAATCCATCCGCGCCGAAGCGGAGGCCGCGGTGCGCGCCATTCCCGGCGTCACCGCCGTCATGGTGGCCCTCACGGCCGAGCGGAAG
>NZ_JASGFS010000126.1:0-3791 GCF_047605465.1 Bradyrhizobium sp.
GTTCCTGATGTGGCTGGGCGAGCAGATCACCTCGCGCGGCATCGGCAACGGCATCTCGCTGATCATTCTGTCCGGCATCGTCGCCGAGTTGCCGTCGGCACTCGCCAACATGCTCGAACTCGGCCGCCAGGGCGCGATGTCGACCGGCCTGATCCTGGTCGTGATCGTGATGGCCGTCGCCGTGATCGCCTTCATCGTGTTCATGGAGCGCGCGCAGCGCCGGCTCCTGATCCAGTATCCGAAGCGCCAGGTCGGCAACAAGATGTTCGAGGGCCAGTCCTCGCACCTGCCGCTGAAGCTCAACACCTCGGGCGTGATCCCGCCGATCTTCGCATCCTCGCTGCTGCTGTTGCCGACTACGGTCGCGAACTTCAACGCGGGCAAGGGACCGGAGTGGTTCCAGTGGATCACCACCCAGCTCGGCCACGGCCGTCCGCTGTTCCTGATCCTCTATCTCGCGCTGATCGTGTTCTTCGCGTTCTTCTACACGGCGATCGTGTTCAACCCGACCGAGACCGCGGACAACCTGAAGAAGCATGGCGGTTTCATTCCGGGCATTCGCCCTGGCGAGCGCACGGCGGAATACATCGACTACGTGTTGTCGCGCATCACCGTGCTCGGTGCGATCTATCTCGCGATCGTCTGCTTGATCCCCGAGATCCTGATCTCCTATGCCTCGGTGCCGTTCTATTTCGGCGGCACGTCGCTGCTGATCGTCGTCAGCGTCACCATGGACACTGTGGCGCAGGTGCAGGGCTATCTGCTGGCCCATCAGTACGAGGGACTGATCCGCAAGTCGAAGCTGCGGGGACGTCGCCGCTAAGGGCGCGGCGTCCTCTCGAACGCCCGGCTCGCATCGCCGATTCGCGCGAGAGCGTGTCGGCGCAAGCCCTCCGCAAGGTGCAGGGCCGCCCGTTCGAGCGGCCGGCAGAGCGGCTCTCACCGCACACAATCGCTGGTTTCAAAGGCCTTCTTGGCGTCTGGGCATTCGCTCCCCTATGATATGGGTAGCGGTGCGGGGCCGATTGTGGTTTGCACTGTTCTAGATCTTCAAACACAGGTGCGCGACGTATCGCTCACCGTTCCGGGGGGCGTACGCCAATGAGAATGATACTTCTGGGGCCGCCGGGGTCGGGCAAGGGGACCCAGGCGCAGCTGCTGGTGCAGCGTTATGGCATCGTGCAGCTTTCGACAGGCGAGATGCTGCGCGCGGCCGTCGCGGCCGGCACGCCGGTCGGATTGAAGGCCAAGGAGATCATGGCCAGCGGCGGTCTGGTGCCGGACGAGGTCGTGGTTGGAATCATCTCCGACCGCATCGATCAGCCGGACGCCAGGAACGGGTTCATCCTGGACGGCTTCCCCCGCACCGTGCCGCAGGCCGAGGCCCTGGACGAACTGCTCAGGCACAAGCACCTCAAGCTCGACGCCGTGATCGAACTCCGCGTCAACGAGAGCGCGTTGCTGAGCCGGGTCGAGACCCGCGTGGCCCAGATGCGCGAGAGGGGCGAGGAGGTCCGGGTCGACGATACCCCAGAGGTCCTCACCAAGCGGCTGGCCAGCTACCGCAGCCAGACGGAGCCGCTGATTCACTACTACTCCGAGCGGCGGAAGCTCTCGACCGTCGACGGGATGATGGCGATCGACGAGGTGACGCGCGCCATCCATCGCCTCCTGCTGGCGCTCGGGGCTGTCGAGCCCAAGACCCACGCCAGGAGCGCGGCCAAGGCGGCACCCGCCAAGAAGGGAGCCAAGAAAGCCAAGGCGGCCGGGAAGGCAGCCGGAAAGCCGGCGAAATCAGCCAAAAAGGCCCAAAAGGCCACCAAATCCGCCAAAAAGGCGGCCAAGAAGGCCGTGAAGGGCGCCAAGAAGACGACCAAGAAAACGGTTAAGAAAACCGCGAAGAAGGCGGCCAAAAAGACCGCCAAGAAGGCTGTCAAAAAGGGTGCCAAAAAGGCCGCAAAAAAGGTCACGAAAAAGCGAGCCAAGCGCTAGGGGCGGTTGACTGAAGCCCCCTGAATCCCTTAATAAGCCCCGCATCCAAGTCGGATAGTTTCAGACGATGCCGGGCCCCAGGAAGACCGGGGGAGGGCGTCGTGTTCGCGTTTGTGAACACCTGCCCGAGAAAGCAAGCACTTAAAGACCGATTCCTGACGAGGGATCGGCAACAGGAGAGAAGGCCGTGGCCCGTATTGCCGGCGTGAACATTCCCACCAACAAGCGCGTGCTGATCGCGCTCCAGTACATCCATGGCATCGGCCCGAAGATCGCCGGTGACATCATCGAGAAGGTGAAGATCCCCGAGGATCGTCGCGTCAATCAACTCAGCGATGCCGAAGTGCTCCAGATCCGCGAAGTGATCGACCGCGACTACCTCGTCGAGGGCGACCTGCGTCGTGAAGTCGGCATCAACATCAAGCGTCTGATGGACCTCGGCTGCTATCGTGGCCTGCGTCATCGTCGCGGTCTGCCGGTGCGCGGCCAGCGCACCCACACCAATGCGCGCACGCGCAAGGGGCCGGCCAAGGCCATCGCCGGCAAGAAGAAGTAAGTTTTCGAATCCAATCGCGGCGTGCGGCGAATCGGGAATGGCCCGTTCGCCGCGCGCCTTTCGTTCCACAGGTGTAGCCGCTGGCATTACGGCGGCGTTTGAGATCTCCAGGAAAGGTACTCAATGGGTAAGGAAGCCACCCGCGTTCGCCGTCGTGAGCGCAAGAACATCGCCTCCGGCGTTGCGCATGTGAACTCCTCGTTCAACAACACGACCATCACCATCACCGACGCGCAGGGCAACACGATCGCCTGGTCGTCCGCGGGTACGATGGGCTTCAAGGGTTCGCGCAAGTCGACCCCCTATGCCGCGCAGGTTGCCGCCGAGGACGTGTCGAAGAAGGCGCAGGAGCACGGCATGCGCACGCTGGAAGTCGAAGTCGCCGGTCCCGGTTCGGGCCGCGAATCGGCGCTCCGCGCGCTCCAGGCCGCGGGCTTCACCGTCACCTCGATCCGTGACGTGACCACGATCCCGCACAACGGTTGCCGTCCCCGCAAGCGTCGGCGCGTTTGATGTGACGTTGCGGGTGCATTGGCGCCCGCAATGACTTTTTGCGAAGCCGCGGGAATGATCCGCGGCCTTTCTCCAACGCCAGTATTTTGAGCTTTCAAATAGACTGGCCTGTATGGGTGAAACAGTGACGATCCAGAAAAATTGGCAAGAACTGATTCGGCCGAACAAGCTCCAGGTCACGCCCGGCAGCGATCCGGCCCGTTTCGCGACCATCGTCGCCGAGCCGCTCGAGCGCGGCTTCGGCCAGACCCTCGGCAACGCGCTGCGCCGCATTCTGCTCTCCTCGCTCCAGGGCGCGGCGGTGCAGTCGGTGCACATCGACGGCGTGCTGCACGAGTTCTCCTCGATCGCGGGCGTCCGTGAGGACGTCACCGACATCGTGCTCAACATCAAGGACATCTCGATCAAGATGCAGGGCGAAGGCCCCAAGCGCATGGTCGTGAAGAAGCAGGGCCCGGGCGTCGTCACCGCCGGCGACATCCAGACCGTGGGCGACGTCACCGTTCTCAACCCCGACCTGCAGATCTGCACGCTCGACGAGGGCGCCGAGATCCGCATGGAGTTCACGGTCTCGACCGGCAAGGGCTACGTGCCCGCCGAGCGCAACCGTCCCGAGGATGCGCCGATCGGCCTGATCCCGGTCGACAGCCTGTATTCGCCGGTCCGCAAGGTCTCCTACAAGGTCGAGAACACCCGCGAGGGCCAGATCCTCGACTACGACAAGCTGACC
>NZ_JASGFS010000127.1:0-3563 GCF_047605465.1 Bradyrhizobium sp.
GATCCGCGACAAGACGCCGGGCTTCACCGGCGTGATCTCCGACATCGGCGGCCCCACCGCCAACATGTACCGGATGGCTTGCAAGGACCCGAAGGTCGAGGCCGCGTGCCGGCGGCCGTCCTGCGTCTACCCGGAGATCTGTCCGAACCTCAACACCTCGCATGACGACCTGATCCGGCTCTATCGCAAGGTGCGCGAGACCAAGGGCATCAAGAAGGTGATGGTGGCCTCGGGCGTGCGCTACGACCTCGCGGTGGAGAGCCCGGAATACATCAAGGAGCTCGTCACCCATCACGTCGGCGGTTACCTGAAGATCGCGCCGGAGCACACCGAGCGCGGGCCGCTCGACAAGATGATGAAGCCGGGCATCGGCGCCTACAACAAGTTCAAGCGGATGTTCGACGACGCCGCCGAGCGGGCCGGCAAGAAGTACTATCTGATCCCCTATTTCATCGCCGCGCATCCGGGCACGACCGACGAGGACATGATGAACCTCGCGCTCTGGCTCAAGAAGAACCGCTACCGCGCCGACCAGGTGCAGACCTTCCTGCCCTCGCCGATGGCGACGGCGACCGCGATGTACCACACCGGCGTCAATCCGCTGCGCGGTGTGCGGCGCGGCGGCAGCGACAAGGTCGAGGCGATCAAGGGCCTGCGCCAGCGCCGCCTGCACAAGGCGTTCCTGCGCTACCACGATCCCGACAACTGGCCGGTGCTGCGTGAGGCCCTGATCGAGATGGGCCGCCGCGACCTGATCGGCTCGCGTCCCGACCAGCTCGTGCCGGCGCACCAGCCGCCCGGCACTGGCAAGGCCGCCGGCACCAAGCGTCCCCTGCGCCCCGGCGGCAAGACGCAGCGCTTCACGACCAAGGGCCTGCGCGTGATGAAGTAGCGGCACCGGACCGGATGACATCCGGTCCGGTTCACCGCTGCCGCGCCTCCAAGACCAAAATCCCGAAAACAACCCCATGCACAGTAGCCGGTCATCGCCGGCCCGATGCGCTGTGCTTTCGCCTGAGTCATTGAGACCGGAGACGAATTCACGATCACGACGCAACGAGGGCTTGACCTCGCCCAATCACGTAACATAAATAGTTACATGAGACGCGACAGCAAACTATCGGGCGTGCTCCACGTGCTCCTGCACATGGCGCAGCAGCCCGGCCCCTTCACGTCGGAAACCCTGGCGAAGGCGATGGACACCAATCCGGTGGTGATCCGGCGGATCATGGCCGGCCTGCGCGACCTCGGTTACGTCCGGTCGGAGAAGGGACATGGCGGCGGCTGGACGCTGGCCTGCGACCTCTCGAAGGTCACGCTGCGCGACGTCTACACCGCGCTCGGCAGCCCCGCGCTGCTGGCCATGGGCAACCGCACCGAAGCGCCGGGCTGTCTCGTCGAGCAGGCCGTCAACGCCGCGCTCGACGGGGCGTTTCACGATGCCGAGACGCTGCTGCTGTCGCGCCTGGGGGACGTGACGCTGGCGATGCTGGCCGACGATCTTCGCAAGCGCCTCGGCTCCAGGAAGGGCGCCGACATGAGCGCGCACCACGCGTGACCCATTCCATTCAGCAAGGCAGCATCGTGACCAACATTCAAACCGCCTTCTTCGATCCGCAGGCAGTTGCGAAATACACCGAGGGACCGCCGCGCTTCGTTCCCGGATACAACGCGATGCTGTCGATGGCGGCGATCCTCCTCGGCGAGCGCGCGCCTTCGACCGCACGGATTCTCGCGCTCGGCGCCGGCGGCGGCCTCGAGCTGAAAGCCTTCGCGGAGGCGCATCCGGACTGGACCTTCGATGGCGTCGACCCCTCCGCGCCGATGCTGGCACTCGCCAGGCAGACGCTGGGTCCGTTCGCCGCCCGCGCGCATCTCCATCAGGGCTATATCGACGATGCGCCGGAGGGGCCTTTCGACGGCGCCACCTGCCTGCTGACCCTGCACTTCGTGAGCACCGAGGAACGGCTGCGCATCGCCTCCGAAGTCCGCCGCCGGCTCAGGCCGAACGCACCTTTCGTGGTGGCCCATTTCAGCATCCCCGGCGGCACCGACGAACGGCCGCTCTGGTTGTCGCGATATTCCGCGTTTCTCACCTCGGCCGGCGTCGCGCCCGACAAGGCGGCCGCGGCCCGGACCGCGATCGACAACCAATTGAGCATTCTGGCGCCGACGGAGGACGAGGCGATCCTGCATGAAGCCGGCTTCTCCGGTGCGACGCTGTTCTATACCGGATTCACCTTCCGCGGCTGGGTGGCCTACGCCTGAGGCATCCAAGCTCACCCGCGTCGCGGCGGTCCACCGATCGTCACAGGTTTCGCACGTGTTTGGAAAAGATGCGGATCCGCCCGGCAGCCGGCGTGCTCTTGAACACGCATGACGCAACGCGCTCGACCACTTCGCGGAGGCGGACGAACTGGGCCTCCCGCTGGTGAGGCCACGTGCCTTTCACGCCGTCGAGGTCGTCGAGCGCGGTGCTGCTGATCTCGCAATCGACCATCTTCTCGCCGTGCATCATCGTGAACAGGAACGCCATCCGCGCCGCGTCGTACCTGCGAAGGTGGCCGCGCGTCAGCGGAATTGCGTTCTGGCCTTGGGAAGCTTGCGGCCGGCGCGGCAAAGTCAGCCTTCCGTCGCGAAGGCAGCGCACAGCGATGGCTCCGCCAGGCGCCTTGCCCGTGCGGCAAATCCCTCGAAGGCATCGGCCGCATCGCCGAGGTTATGGCAGCCGCAACTGTCGAGCGAGGAATCGACGCGAAGGTCGAACAGCTCCATCCAGAACAGCGGCGCCCCGGCGGGTCCGGCGCCCAACGCTTCGAACATGCTGATCTCGCAGTCCCCGACCCGCTCGAGCGCAACCACGCGGGCGCCGTGGGCGATGTGGGGAATTCCGAGCAATTTTCCGTAGCCTCGCATGATCTTCACGCGAACGGACGCGTCGTCGTCACAGCTGGACATCGATTTCTTCGGACGGTTTGGGGGAGAACGGGGGCACGCCTCCGAGGGCGACAGCCCGATTTAAGTCACTCGGCACCCGGTTTCTTGACATCGTGAGCCAATATTTTGACTTTTCACGCCGCAATCGCGTTCGGCGGCCCGCATGTCCCCGTGACGGAGGGCGCGCCCGGCCACGTCATCAGATTTCCCCCGGACGGGAATGGCAAAGAGGCCACGCCGGCCATAGATTGCGCCCATGAAGAAAATCGGATTTCTGTCCTTCGGACACTGGACGCCCTCGCCGCAATCGCAGACCCGCTCGGCCGGGGACACGCTGTTGCAATCCATCGAGCTCGCCGTCGCGGCCGAGGAGCTGGGCGCGGACGGCGCCTATTTCCGCGTCCACCACTTCGCGCGCCAGCTCGCCTCGCCCTTTCCCCTGCTCGCGGCCGTCGGCGCGAGAACGAGCAGGATCGAGATCGGCACGGCCGTGATCGACATGCGCTACGAGAACCCGCTCTACATGACGGAGGACGCGGGCGCCGCCGACCTCATCGCCGGCGGACGGCTTCAGCTCGGCATCAGCCGCGGCTCGCCCGAGCAGGTGATCGACGGCTGGCGCTATT
>NZ_JASGFS010000128.1:0-3494 GCF_047605465.1 Bradyrhizobium sp.
CGCCGATGTAGACGATGTTGTCGTTCTTCAGGCAGTTCGCCGAACGCACCGACAATTCGAGCTCGTCCACCTTCTTGAGCAGCGCCGGGTTGAAGGCGAGCTCGGGGATCGAGCTTGCCGCCTCTTCGCGGCGCGGCTCCTCGAAATTCACGAAGACATTGAGCTGGTCCTGCAGGATGCGCGCGGCGTAGGCCACCGAATCCTCGGGCGAGATCGCGCCGTTGGTCTCCACCGTCATCGTCAGCTTGTCATAGTCGAGAACCTGGCCCTCGCGGGTGTTCTCGATGCGATAGCTGACCTTCTTGACCGGCGAATAGAGCGAGTCGACCGGGATGAGGCCGATCGGCGCGTCCTCGGCGCGGTTGCGCTCGGCCGGCACGTAACCCTTGCCGGTCGCGACGGTGAATTCCATGCGGATTTCGGCGCCGTCATCGAGCGTGCAGATCACGAGGTTCGGGTTGAGCACCTGAATATCGCCGGGGGTGGCGATATCGCCCGCCGTCACCTGCCCGGGGCCCTGCTTCTTCAGCGTCATGCGCTTTGGTCCATCGCCCTGCATCTTGATGGCGATGTCCTTGATGTTGAGGACGATGTCGGTCACGTCCTCGCGCACGCCCGGAATGGACGAGAATTCATGCAGCACGCCGTCGATGTGCACGGACGTGATCGCCGCGCCCTGCAGCGACGAGAGCAGGATGCGCCGCAGCGCATTGCCGAGCGTGAGGCCAAAGCCGCGCTCCAGAGGCTCGGCGACGATGGTCGCCATGCGCTTGGAATCGTCGCCGAGAGCGATCTCGAGCTTGTTCGGCTTGATGAGCTCTTGCCAGTTCTTCTGAATGGTCATGGTCTTCCTGTGCTGTTGAGCGCCGGCATATCGGTCCGTCGACCATGGCTTGGGCGCTGCAAGTCGCAATTTTCGCGCGCAGGACCCGTCGGCCCTGCGCGCGAAGCTCGATAAAATCAGACGCGGCGACGCTTGCGCGGGCGGCAGCCGTTGTGCGGGATCGGCGTCACGTCGCGGATCGAGGTGACGGTGAAGCCCGCCGCCTGCAGCGCGCGCAGCGCGGATTCGCGACCCGAACCCGGGCCGGAAACTTCGACTTCCAGCGTGCGCATTCCGTGTTCGGCGGCCTTGCGGGCGGCGTCCTCGGCGGCCATCTGCGCGGCGTAGGGCGTCGACTTGCGCGAGCCCTTGAAGCCCATCGTGCCGGCCGACGACCAGGAGATCGTGTTGCCCTGCGCGTCGGTGATCGTGATCATCGTGTTGTTGAACGAGGAATTCACGTGGGCGACGCCCGAAACGATATTCTTGCGTTCGCGGCGGCGAACGCGGGTGGTGTCCTTGGCCATGTCTAAGGGTCCTTCTGGCGCGCCCGTGATCCCAGGCGCTCGGGATGCGATCGGCTGAGCCGATCAGGTGGTCCCCGCTTGCGCGGGATTAAGCCGGAACCGCCATTGCAAGGAGTGAACCGACGAAGCCATCCAGCAAGACTGGCGTGGCTCCGGATCGCTTCGCTGCGCTTGCGATGACGGGCGCGGAATTACTTCTTCTTGCCGGCGATCGGCTTCGCCTTGCCCTTGCGGGTGCGGGCGTTGGTGTGCGTGCGCTGGCCGCGGACGGGCAGCTGGCGGCGATGGCGCAGGCCGCGATAGCAGCCCAGGTCCATCAGGCGCTTGATGTTCATCGCGACTTCGCGGCGCAGGTCGCCTTCCACGATGTAATCGCGGTCGATGGCCTCGCGGATCTGGAGCACTTCGGCGTCGGTCAGCTGCGAAACGCGGCGTTCGGCCGGGATCGAGACCTTCTCGCAGATCTCCTTGGCCTTCTGGGCGCCGATGCCGTGGATATACTGGAGCGCGATGATCACGCGCTTGTTCGTCGGAATATTGACGCCCGCAATACGAGCCATTTCAACTCTCCATGTGGTGGGCGGCCAGCGTTTCCGCAAGCGCCCCGGTTGTTGTCCCCGCGTCCGGTGGAGGCCGGCCCATGCGGGAGGTTATGTCCGAAGCGCAAAAGCCCGGCGTCCCCAGGAAGGGGCCATCGGGCAGCGATCGCTTCGGATGCGCGGTGTGTAAGGGGGATGGCGGGCGGGGTCAACAAAAAAAGCGCCTCTAGCGCTTATTCGAAACCAAAAGAATCCCGCAAGATTTTGAATAATTGCCGCGCGGCTTTTTCATCCAATTGAATTGTCTGGCTCTGCTTCCCGTGCATCTTCCGGTCGTCAGAACCGAAGGTGTCAATCTGGACAATCGGAGCGCGATCCGGCGCTCCGAAGACTCGAATATTGGCGTCCACTTCCGTGGGATGGCGTTTGCCTTTGGGCTCAACGACTCGAAACGACTTGATGACAGCCATTGAGTCTCTCCCCTACCCCGCCAACACCCCGTCCAGCGCCTTCGTGACAGCGTCGATCGGCGCCATGCCGTCAACTGTCTTCAACTCGCCGATCTTCGCGTAATAGGCCGACACCGGCGCCGTCTGCTCGCGGTAGGCGTCGAGGCGGATCTTGAAGCTTTCCGGGTTGTCGTCGGCGCGGACCACGCCACCGGCCGCGACCGTCTCGCGAGCGCGGTTCTCGATGCGGGCGAGCAACGCCTTTTCGTCGACCTTGAGTTCGACGACCGCGTCGAGCTGCATCTTCTCGGCGTCCAGCAGCGCGGTCAGCGCCTCGGCCTGCGCGACCGTGCGCGGAAAACCATCGAGGATGAAGCCCTTGGCGGCGTCGGCTTCCTTGATGCGGTCCTTGATGATGCCGATCACGATCTCGTCCGAGACGAGGCCGCCCGCCTCCATCACCGCCTTGGCCTTGAGGCCGACCGGGGTGCCGGCCTTGACCGCCGCGCGCAGCATGTCGCCGGTGGAGAGCTGGGGAATGCCGAACTTCTCGACCAGACGCGCCGCCTGCGTGCCCTTGCCCGCGCCGGGCGGTCCCAGAAGTATCAGCCTCATTTCTTCCTCCCGCGCAGCTTGGCTTTGCGCACAAGCCCTTCGTATTGATGCGCCTGCAGGTGGCCGTGGATCTGGGCCACCGTGTCCATGGTCACGCTGACCACGATCAGCAGCGACGTGCCTCCGAAATAGAACGGCATGCCCGCCTGCGATATTAGCAATTCGGGTATCAGGCAGATGACCGCCAGATAGGCCGCGCCGATCACCGTGATGCGCATCAGCACCTGGTCGATATATTGCGCGGTGCGCTCGCCCGGACGGATGCCGGGAATGAAGCCGCCGTGCTTCTTGAGATTGTCGGCGGTGTCGACCGGATTGAACACGATCGCCGTGTAGAAGAAGGCGAAGAAGACGATCAGGGCCACGTAGAGCATCATGTAGAGCGGCCGGCCGTGGCCGAGCAGCTGCGCGACCGTGCCGAAGATGCCTGATGGCGCGGCATTCTGCGAGAAATTCGCGATCGTCGTCGGCAGCAGCAGCAGCGAGGAGGCGAAGATCGGCGGAATGACGCCGGCGGTGTTGAGCTTCAGCGGCAGGAACG
>NZ_JASGFS010000129.1:0-2892 GCF_047605465.1 Bradyrhizobium sp.
GGCGCTCGGCGGAGGCTGGCCGGCCGAATGCAGGACCAGCGACTGGCGCAGCTGCATTCTCGAAACCCGCGAAGCCTCGCGAACCTGAGCCCGCGGACAAAGTTTTCCGCGCGGACCGGGCCTTGTGTCCTTGCCCGTCGTGGAGAAACCACCCGCTGATGCGCGAGCGCATCATGAGCTGTCGAACGCGCATAAAGCAGCCTGCCGCAGAGATCGCGTGAGAAAGGCAGGCTTCGATATGGGGAGCGCGGCTTCCCGCGTCACGATTTCGGATTATTCGATAATCGACTTTTGCCCCTGTTTTGCCCGGCATGTCAAACGGCCGAGCGTCCCGGCCGCGCTCCATCCTCTCGTCATTGCGAACCCAGCGAAGCAATCCAGCATCTTTCCGCGGCGGGCCTCTGGATTGCTTCGCTGCGCTCGCAATGACGATGGGGAAGCGGACTCTCCCAGGCCAATGTCATTCCGGGGCGATCGCATCGGTCGAACCGTCGCGCCGGCCGCCGCAGTCATGCGCCGTCGCACTGAATCGGTTCGGCATCTCAGGCCGTTGGCCGCCGCCACAGGGCAACGCGCCTGCCCTGCGCCTCTACTGTGCATGGGGTTGTTCTACGGATTTTGACGAAACCGCACCGGCGCCGCAGCGGCCACGACGCCTGCCGGCCAAAGAAAAAGCCCGGCCTCTTACGAGGCCGGGCCTTCCGGTCCGAAGACCAGGGCTCCGATCAGCCGCGGGTGCGCGAGCGGATCATGAAGCTGTCGAAGGTGTATTCTGCGACCTGCCACCACAGATATTCGTCGGAGCGGTAGGCCTGCATGGCGTCGATCGACTTCTTGAAGTCGGCGTTCTTGGCCGAGATCTCCGCCCACAACTCGTTGGTCGCCTTGAGGCAGGCCTCGAGCACTTCGTTGGTGAAGGGACGGAGCTGCGTACCGCCGGCGACGAGGCTCTTCAGCGCCTTCGGGTTCTGCATGTCGTAGCGGGCGGCCATCCAGCTGTTGGCGTTGGCCATCGCGTTGGTGAGGATCGCCTGGTAGTTCTTCGGCAGCGAGTTCCACTTGTCCAGGTTGGTAAAGGCGTGGACGGTCGGACCACCCTCCCAGAAACCCGGATAGTAGTAGTACTTGGCGACCTTGGCGAAGCCGAGCTTCTCGTCATCGTAGGGGCCGACCCACTCGGCCGCGTCGATGGTGCCCTTTTCCAGCGCCGGATAGATGTCGCCGCCGGCGAGCTGCTGCGGCACCACGCCGACCTTCTGGAGCACCTGGCCGGCGATGCCGCCGATGCGCATCTTGAGGCCGGAGAGGTCGGCAACGGTCTTGATCTCCTTGCGGAACCAGCCGCCCATCTGGGTGCCGGTGTTGCCGCAGGGGTGACCGATCACGTTCGACTTCTTGAAGAACTCGTTGCCGAGCTGCTCGCCGCCGCCCTGGTACCACCAGGAGTTCTGCATGCGCGCGTTGAGGCCGAACGGCACCGAGGCGTAGATCGCCCAGGTCGGGTCCTTGCCGACATAATAGTACGAGACGGTGTGGCACATCTCGACGGTGCCGTTCGAGGTCGCATCGAGCGCCTGGAGGCCGGGAACGATTTCACCGGCGGCGAACACCTGGATCTGGAATTTGTTGTCGGTCATTTCGGCGACGTACTTCGCCACCTGCTCGCCGCCGCCGTAGATCGTGTCCAGCGACTTCGGGAAGCTCGAAGTCATGCGCCACTTGATCTCGGGCGAGGACTGCGCAATCGCCGGGGAGGCCACCGCGGTCGCCGCGGCGCCGGCTGCCGACACTTTCAGGAAATCACGACGCTTCATCTTCAGGTCTCTCCTTGCTGGGGCGTTTCCCCTAAACTTCTCTTTTGCCGCCGCTCGTTCCGGCGACGCGTTTGGCCCGCGTCGAACCGAAGGGGCTTGACTGCCGTGGGCCTTTAACACGGAAGCCCCCGTTTCGGAACGCGACATTGGCATGACGGGACTGTACGAAAGTCGCATGTCCCCAACGGAAGGGCTCGAACCCGGCTCAGGCCGCGGCAATGACGCCCTTGAGCTGGTCCCGGACCTGTCCCGCAATGGCGCGATAGATCGCCGCATGAGGGCCATCCGGCTCGCTGTCGACCACGGGATTGCCGGCATCCGAGGTGGCGCGAATCGACATGTGCAGGGGAATCTCGCCCAGGAACGGCACGTCGAGCTTCTCGGCCTCGTGCCGCGCCCCGCCATGGCCGAAGATGTCGGACCGCGTGCCGCAATGCGGGCACTGGAAATAGCTCATGTTCTCGACGATGCCGAGGACCGGCACATTGACCTTCTTGAACATGGCAAGGCCGCGCCGCGCGTCGATCAGGGACAGGTCCTGCGGGGTCGAGACGATCACCGCGCCCTTCAGCGGCACGTTCTGCGCGAGGGTGAGCTGGGCATCGCCCGTCCCCGGCGGCATGTCGACGACGAGGACATCGAGCTGGCCCCATTCGACGTCGCGCAGCATCTGCGTCACCGCCGACATCACCATCGGGCCGCGCCAGATCATCGCGGTCTCTTCCTCGACCAGGAAGCCGATCGACATGATCGCAAGGCCGAAGCGCTTGAGCGGAATCATCTTGCGCTCGCCGTTCAGCTCCGGCTTGTCGTGCAGGCCGGTCAGCCGTGGCACCGAGGGGCCGTAGATGTCGGCATCGAGCAGCCCGACCTTGAGGCCGAGGTCGCGCAGGCCCAGCGCCAGGTTGAGCGCGGTGGTCGACTTGCCGACGCCGCCCTTGCCCGAAGCCACCGCGATCACCGCGGCAACGCCCGGAATTTCCGACTGCCGCGCCATCGGCGAGCCACCGCCCTGCGGGGGCTTGTGGGCATGGACGGGCTGACCGCCGCGCGCGCCCCGGCTCGGGGCCGGCGGTGG
>NZ_JASGFS010000130.1:0-2540 GCF_047605465.1 Bradyrhizobium sp.
TCGTGCTCGACCATCTGCGGCAGGTGATCGGCTGGCGCGGCTATGCGCAGCGCGATCCGCTGAACGAATACAAATCCGAGGCGCTGGACCTGTTCCGCAGCATGATGGAGCGCTGGGACGAGATCACCACCGGCCAGACGATGCGGGTGGAAGTCGCCTTCGAACCGGCGCCCGGCGAACTGCCGCCGATGGAGGGCCACCACATCGACGCCACGACCGGCGAGGACGAAATGGCGCTGGCCGAGATTAATTCGCGCATCGCCTCCGGCGATTTCGCGCCGCAGGCGCTGATGGCGCCGGCGGGCGCTCCCGCGGCTGCGCGCGACCCCAACGATCCTGCGAGCTGGGGCAAGGTCTCGCGCAACGAGCCCTGCCCGTGCGGCTCGGGCAAGAAGTACAAGCATTGCCACGGGCAGTTCGCCTGAGGTCTGCCCAAGCTTGCGGCTTCCTGACGCGGCGATTGCGTGTAATCTCTGGCTCTCCGGCCGATTCGAGGAGCGCAACATGGATCATGCCGCCGCCGTCAAGAAATACGCCCCGAACGCCGACGACAAGGTCGTCGCGGCAATCGTCAAGCATCTCGGCATCGCGCTGCGCAACCGCGATTCCTCGCTCGTGTCCTGCTCGGACGCCGACGAGCTGAAGACCGTGCGCGAGAGCTGGTGCAAGAAGAAGCTCGGCCTGTCCGGCGACGCCGAACTCGACGCGGCCATCAAGTCGGTCTGCGAGACGATGAAGGGCGATCACGACAAGTCGCGGGTCGCTTTCTACTATCTCGTCGCGGACAAGCTCGGGAAGCTGTCGGCGCTCGCCTGAGCGACTGACCCGGCTTCAAAGTTTCGCTGTTGTGGCGATGGTTCGGGACGGCGGCTTGGCCGCCTCCTCGCCATGAGTCCCTGATTTTGCAGAGAATCGAGCAGCCCTCCCGCTGAGGAGCCGTGTAGCGGCGTCTCAAAGCGCGAGGGCGGGCCAAGCGTTGTCGACATCCTTCGGCCCGCCGCGCGGCCCGGACGATTGCGGCCTTTCCATGGGAACTCGAGGCCCTATTTGCGAGTCGTGCGTTCGGACACATCGGCCGGACGCCTGCCCGGTTAGCTTCATCCCAACGCCGAACACGACGGCGTCACTTCAGGAGAGAGCCATGACCCGCACCCGCAAGATCGTCACCGCTTCCATCGCCGCCCTCACGCTCGGCGGCGCCGTCACCGCCACCGCCACCCCCGCCGCCGCCTGGTGCAACGGCTGGACGTGCTACAGCGACGGCCCGAGCGCCGGCGCGATCGCGGGCGGCGTTATCGGCGGTCTGGCTCTGGGCGCGCTCGCCGCCGGCGCCGCCAACGCCCAGCCGCGCTACTACAACACCTGCGTGCAGCGCACCGCCGTCTATGACGATTGGGGCCGCTTCCGTGGCTACCGCCGCATCCGCGTCGCTTGCTGATCGAGACGGATCTCCGCTCCTGAAAGGCCCTCGTCCCCGATGACGAGTGCCTTTCAAGGCCTTAGTCTACCCCGAATGCGTGGAGTAACCGGGCCCACAACACGCGCTTCGCGTTGCGGGCGTTTTTTAAGCGCGCTAAAACCTATCTATCGATGTCACTTGGCTACGATTTCGCCAGCGTCATCTTTTGTTTGGATGAGGGTAAGTTTCTTGCCTTCAGACGTTTCCTCAGATGTAAATCCCGAATAGATGAATCGTATGCGTTTGATGCAAGCAGGTCGCATCGCCTTGCTCATCGTATCGCAATCTCTTTCAATTTTCTTTCGTGCATCGTCAGGTGTTAGCTTAGTGAAATCGATTCTTACACTAGATCCCACGCAGCGAAATTCATTCAAATCAGCGTAGAAACACAAAAGTTCTGTTTCGACCGTCTTTCCATCCCATTTATGCGTTTGTGCAGCTAAATCGATAGCCTTTAATCTTATGACATCGTCTGCATTCGCGACGCCAACGCTAACAACAAATGCACCGAAAGCAAGGACAAGCGGATTCATCAGTCAGCCCCGACAATTTCACGACCCCGGAGCTCACGGAAACACAAAGCTTGGACAGTTTCAATCGGTTCCGCTGATGGCGGCCATTTCTTGTTACAAGAGATTTTATTTCCATGTCAGTTCACTGGCGTGGGTGTTAATCAGTCCAAATGAGCGCGAGGCCTGATTCCGCTGTCGAGTCGACCAGGTCGGGATCGGGACCGATGGTCGTCGACGTCGTCGCGCCCGTTGCGGTGGATACGGCCTATTCATACCGCGTGCCGACCGGCCTCTCGTTGAAACCCGGCGATCTCGTGGATGTGCCGCTGGGAACCCGCGAGACCGTCGGCGTCGTCTGGGCGCTGCGCCAAACGGCGGCCGGCGCCAATCTCAAGGCCGTTCTCGCCAAACGCGACGCGCCGGCGCTGGGGCCGGCGCTGATGCGGTTCATCGACTGGGTGGCGGGCTGGACGCTCAGCCCGCGCGGCATGGTCTTGCGCATGGCGATCCGTGCGGCCGACGACCTCGGCCCCGATCCGGTGCGGCTGGGCTATCGCGCGACCGGCGTG